>NZ_JCAWSJ010000005.1:0-5256 GCF_059814265.1 Lysinibacillus sp. COL-1
AGCGACGTCCTACTCTCACAGGGGGAAGCCCCCAACTACCATCGGCGCTAAAGAGCTTAACTTCCGTGTTCGGTATGGGAACGGGTGTGACCTCTTTGCCATCATCACTAGACTTGCACATGGATGTGCTGGCTTCTGCGTTGCAACATGGATGTTGCGTTCTTAGCAGAAGTTCCTTTATATCAGCTTCAAAATAAATGGTGTCTTGAAGCTCTCTTTTTTGAAAGAGTTGTTCTTTCAAAACTGGATAAACGGTTCATTGAATGGTTCAAACATTTTTGGTTAAGTCCTCGATCGATTAGTATTCGTCAGCTCCATGTGTCACCACACTTCCACCTCGAACCTATCTACCTCATCGTCTTTGAGGGATCTTACTTACTTGCGTAATGGGAAATCTCATCTTGAGGGGGGCTTCATGCTTAGATGCTTTCAGCACTTATCCCGTCCACACATAGCTACCCAGCGATGCCTTTGGCAAGACAACTGGTACACCAGCGGTGTGTCCATCCCGGTCCTCTCGTACTAAGGACAGCTCCTCTCAAATTTCCTACGCCCACGACGGATAGGGACCGAACTGTCTCACGACGTTCTGAACCCAGCTCGCGTACCGCTTTAATGGGCGAACAGCCCAACCCTTGGGACCGACTACAGCCCCAGGATGCGATGAGCCGACATCGAGGTGCCAAACCTCCCCGTCGATGTGGACTCTTGGGGGAGATAAGCCTGTTATCCCCGGGGTAGCTTTTATCCGTTGAGCGATGGCCCTTCCATGCGGAACCACCGGATCACTAAGCCCGTCTTTCGACCCTGCTCGACTTGTAGGTCTCGCAGTCAAGCTCCCTTGTGCCTTTACACTCTACGAATGATTTCCAACCATTCTGAGGGAACCTTTGGGCGCCTCCGTTACCTTTTAGGAGGCGACCGCCCCAGTCAAACTGTCCGCCTGACACTGTCTCCTGCCCCGCTAAGGGGCATGGGTTAGAATTTCAATACAACCAGGGTAGTATCCCACCGACGCCTCCTTCGAAGCTGGCGCTCCGAGATCTCTGGCTCCTACCTATCCTGTACAAGTTGTACCAAAATTCAATATCAGGCTACAGTAAAGCTCCACGGGGTCTTTCCGTCCTGTCGCGGGTAACCTGCATCTTCACAGGTACTATAATTTCACCGAGTCTCTCGTTGAGACAGTGCCCAGATCGTTACGCCTTTCGTGCGGGTCGGAACTTACCCGACAAGGAATTTCGCTACCTTAGGACCGTTATAGTTACGGCCGCCGTTTACTGGGGCTTCAATTCGCAGCTTCGCTTGCGCTAACCACTCCTCTTAACCTTCCAGCACCGGGCAGGCGTCAGCCCCTATACGTCACCTTACGGTTTTGCAGAGACCTGTGTTTTTGCTAAACAGTCGCCTGGGCCTATTCACTGCGGCTCTCATGCGCTTGCACGCTCAAGAGCACCCCTTCTCCCGAAGTTACGGGGTCATTTTGCCGAGTTCCTTAACGAGAGTTCTCTCGCACACCTTAGGATTCTCTCCTCGACTACCTGTGTCGGTTTGCGGTACGGGCACCTCTCACCTCGATAGAGGCTTTTCTTGGCAGTGTGAAATCAGGAACTTCGTCCATACGGACTCGCCATCACAGCTCAACGTTACAGTGTGCGGATTTGCCTACACACACGCCTTACTGCTTGGACGCGCATAACCAACAGCGCGCTTACCCTATCCTACTGCGTCCCCCCATTTCTCAAACGGTGAGGAGGTGGTACAGGAATATCAACCTGTTGTCCATCGCCTACGCCTATCGGCCTCGGCTTAGGTCCCGACTAACCCTGAGCGGACGAGCCTTCCTCAGGAAACCTTAGTCATACGGTGGACGGGATTCTCACCCGTCTTTCGCTACTCATACCGGCATTCTCACTTCTAAGCGCTCCACCAGTCCTTCCGGTCTGACTTCAACGCACTTAGAACGCTCTCCTACCACTGACATCGTAGATGTCAATCCACAGCTTCGGTGAATCGTTTAGCCCCGATACATTTTCGGCGCAGCGTCACTCGACCAGTGAGCTATTACGCACTCTTTAAATGATGGCTGCTTCTAAGCCAACATCCTGGTTGTCTGTGCAACGCCACATCCTTTTCCACTTAACGATTACTTTGGGACCTTAGCTGGTGGTCTGGGCTGTTTCCCTTTTGACTACGGATCTTATCACTCGCAGTCTGACTCCCGTGTATAAATATCTGGCATTCGGAGTTTGTCTGAATTCGGTAAACCGGGATGGCCCCCTAGTCCAAACAGTGCTCTACCTCCAGTATTCTCATCACGAGGCTAGCCCTAAAGCTATTTCGGAGAGAACCAGCTATCTCCAAGTTCGATTGGAATTTCTCCGCTACCCACACCTCATCCCCGCACTTTTCAACGTGCGTGGGTTCGGGCCTCCAGTAAGTGTTACCTTACCTTCACCCTGGACATGGGTAGATCACCTGGTTTCGGGTCTACGACCACGTACTATTTCGCCCTATTCAGACTCGCTTTCGCTGCGGCTCCGCCTTCTAAAGCTTAACCTCGCACGTAATCGTAACTCGCCGGTTCATTCTACAAAAGGCACGCTATCACCCATTAACGGGCTCTAACTACTTGTAGGCACACGGTTTCAGGATCTCTTTCACTCCCCTTCCGGGGTGCTTTTCACCTTTCCCTCACGGTACTGGTTCACTATCGGTCACTAGGTAGTATTTAGCCTTGGGAGATGGTCCTCCCAGATTCCGACGGAATTTCACGTGTTCCGCCGTACTCAGGATCCACTCAGGAGAGAACGAACTTTCGACTACAGGGCTTTTACCTGCTCTGGCGGACCTTTCCAAGTCGCTTCATCTAACTCGCTCTTTTGTAACTCCGTATTGAGTGTCCTACAACCCCAAGAGGCAAGCCTCTTGGTTTGGGCTCTTCCCGTTTCGCTCGCCGCTACTCAGGGAATCGATTTTTCTTTCTCTTCCTCCAGGTACTTAGATGTTTCAGTTCCCTGGGTCTGCCTTCAAGACGCTATGTATTCACGTCAAGATACTACGCGATTAAACGTAGTGGGTTCCCCCATTCGGAAATCTCCGGATCAAAGCTCACTTACAGCTCCCCGAAGCATATCGGTGTTAGTGCCGTCCTTCTTCGGCTCCTAGTGCCAAGGCATTCGCCGTGCGCCCTTAATAACTTAACCTAACGGCTTTCAATACACATCACATTTCGTTGTCAGCTTCACTCGTTCAATCAGTCACGTACTCAAGTACGCTCCTTCATTCACTCGATTGCTTCCTAGAACTGCTCGTGTCTTGAAACCTTCTAATGTTATTAAGCCTATAAAAAAACTTAAAAAATAAATGTGTTTGTTACAATTTCAATGTCGTTTTATCCAGTTTTCAAAGAACAAAGCTACTGCCTGCTTCTACATCTCGCAGCTTTGCGACGAAAGCGTAGCGACAGGAGCACATAATTAGAAGTAATTCATTCAAGAAGAATGAACCTTCAAAACTGAACGCAAAACGTAATCTTACAAACCCTAGGTTTGTATTCCGAAATAATCCTTAGAAAGGAGGTGATCCAGCCGCACCTTCCGATACGGCTACCTTGTTACGACTTCACCCCAATCATCTATCCCACCTTCGGCGGCTGGCTCCAAAAGGTTACCTCACCGACTTCGGGTGTTACAAACTCTCGTGGTGTGACGGGCGGTGTGTACAAGGCCCGGGAACGTATTCACCGCGGCATGCTGATCCGCGATTACTAGCGATTCCGGCTTCATGTAGGCGAGTTGCAGCCTACAATCCGAACTGAGAACGACTTTATCGGATTAGCTCCCTCTCGCGAGTTGGCAACCGTTTGTATCGTCCATTGTAGCACGTGTGTAGCCCAGGTCATAAGGGGCATGATGATTTGACGTCATCCCCACCTTCCTCCGGTTTGTCACCGGCAGTCACCTTAGAGTGCCCAACTAAATGATGGCAACTAAGATCAAGGGTTGCGCTCGTTGCGGGACTTAACCCAACATCTCACGACACGAGCTGACGACAACCATGCACCACCTGTCACCGTTGCCCCCGAAGGGGAAACTATATCTCTACAGTGGTCAACGGGATGTCAAGACCTGGTAAGGTTCTTCGCGTTGCTTCGAATTAAACCACATGCTCCACCGCTTGTGCGGGCCCCCGTCAATTCCTTTGAGTTTCAGTCTTGCGACCGTACTCCCCAGGCGGAGTGCTTAATGCGTTAGCTGCAGCACTAAGGGGCGGAAACCCCCTAACACTTAGCACTCATCGTTTACGGCGTGGACTACCAGGGTATCTAATCCTGTTTGCTCCCCACGCTTTCGCGCCTCAGTGTCAGTTACAGACCAGATAGTCGCCTTCGCCACTGGTGTTCCTCCAAATCTCTACGCATTTCACCGCTACACTTGGAATTCCACTATCCTCTTCTGCACTCAAGTCTCCCAGTTTCCAATGACCCTCCACGGTTGAGCCGTGGGCTTTCACATCAGACTTAAGAAACCACCTGCGCGCGCTTTACGCCCAATAATTCCGGACAACGCTTGCCACCTACGTATTACCGCGGCTGCTGGCACGTAGTTAGCCGTGGCTTTCTAATAAGGTACCGTCAAGGTACAGCCAGTTACTACTGTACTTGTTCTTCCCTTACAACAGAGTTTTACGAACCGAAATCCTTCTTCACTCACGCGGCGTTGCTCCATCAGGCTTTCGCCCATTGTGGAAGATTCCCTACTGCTGCCTCCCGTAGGAGTCTGGGCCGTGTCTCAGTCCCAGTGTGGCCGATCACCCTCTCAGGTCGGCTACGCATCGTCGCCTTGGTGAGCCGTTACCTCACCAACTAGCTAATGCGCCGCGGGCCCATCCTATAGCGACAGCCGAAACCGTCTTTCAGTGTTTCACCATGAGGTGAAACAGATTATTCGGTATTAGCCCCGGTTTCCCGGAGTTATCCCAAACTATAAGGTAGGTTGCCCACGTGTTACTCACCCGTCCGCCGCTAACGTCGAAGGAGCAAGCTCCTTCTCTGTTCGCTCGACTTGCATGTATTAGGCACGCCGCCAGCGTTCGTCCTGAGCCAGGATCAAACTCTCCATAAAAGAAATTTGAATAGCTCAAATTGTTTTGCTGGCATCATTTTGATGTCCAAAATTTTGTTTTGTTCACTAACCAAGGTTAGTTACTAAAAACTTTATTGATTACGTTTTGCTTGTTCAGTTTTCAAGGTTC
>NZ_JCAWSJ010000003.1:0-801843 GCF_059814265.1 Lysinibacillus sp. COL-1
TACCATTTCCAGCACCACTTGAGCTTATAATTGTTTTGTTTCTTTTTGAGATGTTCCGTGAAGCTGGTCAAAGATTCCTTCCCCACTTGGTCAAACCCTTTCAGTAGTAGGCGGACTATTAATCATTCGGGATGCTGCAATCCGTTCGGGTTTTATTTCCCCATCTGTGATTGTTATTACTGCTTTATCTGCTATTGCGGGATATACCCTAGTAAACCAACTACTAGCAGGACCATATCCATACTCAGAGGCTTTGTACTATTATGTTCAATTTTAATGGGGTTATATGGTTTTATGCTTGGGGGATTTGTAATCGTTCTTTATCTTTCTAGATTGCGTTCCTTTGGGATACCTTACTTAGCTTTGGTTTTCCCCAAAATCTAGTTCTGATTTTTTCAAGGCATTATTTCGCTTACCGTGGAGAAGTTATGGGCATAGAGTAAGTTACCTTCGGACCAATGATAGTTCTAAAACTGATGAAGGAGAAGGGAAAGAGTGAAGCTGAACAAACTAAAACTAATAACCATGATACTCTTGTCTAGCACAATATTATCTGGATGCTGGAATATTAAAGAAGTACAAGATATTTATTATGTAGCAGCTCTTGGTATAGATTTTAAAGAAGGAAAATATATAGCCTATGCTCAGTTACTTGACTTTTCTAATGTTGCTAAGTTAGAAGGGGCAAGACCTGATAAACAACCACCAGTTTGGATAGGAAGAGGGGAAGGCATTACAATTACGGAAGCATTAAATCAATTATATAAAGATGCACAACAAAGACTTTTTTGGGGACATGTCTCTACGCTAATTTTGAGTGAACAACTCCTAAAACAAGATATTAAAGATTCGATTGATTTTATTAATCGATACCGAGAAATACGCTATAATATTCTCTTATATGCTACAAAGGAACCCATGAGAAATCTGTTAAAACAAAAGCGTTTTTTACATTGTCGGGATTGTAAACCATCTCCATGAACCATATGAAAGCTATAAACAGAGATCTTATATACAACCTAAACAGTTTCATCAATTTATTAGAGATAGCGATCCAATGGGACAAACAGCTTTAATTCCATCAGTTAAAATTTCGACGGAAAACTGGAAAGAAGAACAAAAAAAGCACCATTATTAAGAAATGATGGTGCTTTTTTCATAAGAAATAATCGCCTAGAAGGCTGGCTTTCTGAGACTGATTTAAACGGTCTAAGATGGATGGATGAAAAAACCGTTGGATCTCCTGTGTGGATTGTTAGAATGATAGCGCTGTTGTTTCAGTAGTGGTAGAGAAACCTAAGATTACCATTACCCCTATTATGAATAGTAAACCAATACTTTTTAATATTACAGTTGAAGTGCAAGCCGGAATCAATGAGAAAATCAAGGAAATTAATGATAAAGAGTTGGTTACAAAAACTGAAGATATTATAAAGTTAGAAATTCTAAACTCCTTTGAAAAAGGAATAGAAATAAATTCAGATATCTACAGATTAGGGGAATCATTATATCGACAAAACCCAAGTAAATGGAAAGAAGAAGTGAAAGCAGACTCGTTTTACTTAAATAAACATAGTATAAAGCATTTAAAAGTTAAAGTTAATTTAGTTAACTCAGGAAAGTTGAAGTACCAAGACGGATATTAATGTTAAACTTATAATTTTAGGGTGTTTTAACACATTCAAACTAGGTGATCCCTTATTAAATGATGGGTGATATACAGAAAGGCTTGTATATCACCCATTACTTCCAATTACCAATTAGGGAAAGCTCACTACTAAATATAAAGGAGCTCGCATACAAAAAATGACTTCTGACTTAGTTCGTTCATACCGAGGTGAATCTGCTGTATGATAAATTTTTATGATACTGAGAAATTGGACTTTTTTCTATTATAATTTCCTTAACGTTGTAAATCTGCATTTTCCTGACGGTACCCCAAACTATATATTAAATTTTACATATAGTATATCAGAAGCTTAGTGAACGAGGGGGGATATAAGTGTGTATAAATAACAACTTTATAGAAGATCAAGCTTTTCATATAACAGAAAAGATTTTGGGGAACTCCATATACAAAGTGGTGAGGATTGAAGGCTCGAGAAGCAATCTCATAATCAAAAATGGAACAGGGGAGAACCTTATAACAAAACTAATTTTAGAAGACGAGAATGGTGTATTTTATTCAATTAAACCTGATCAATTTGGTCTTATGTTCGCAAATGGAGAAGTTAGTTATAAAAAATACTGTCGATTGCAAAAAAAAGATGACTTAAAAGTAATTAGTTATTCAATCATAGGAATGGGAATCATAATTAGTATGATGATAGGTCTCATGAAGCTTCTCTTAGTTTAATAGGGTATTGGGATTTTATGGTGGAAAAGGGCTTATAAATCACCCCTCTCCAAATTCTTAATAAGTGTGGAAAAATCGACACCAAAGTTGTCTGTAATGTCGTGATCATTCACTTCATACCAATTGAAAGTATCGTATAACATAGCTTTATTGAAAGCACTTGAATTAAATCGTGGCTTACGCTTTTTATGGAGCTTCTCATTGAAAAGGATTTTGGCTCGTAAGGCATCAAACGAGTAACCTCTACCCATTCGCTCTACCTGCCTAATAATGCTGTTAATTGACTCCGTATAAGCATTAGTGAGCCTTTTATCAAAGTAGTTGAATATTTCGACATGCCAGTTGTCTACGGCTCTCACGAGGTCTTTATATGCGTCTTTAGAGTTGCTGGACATACAACGGTGTCTCCATTGACTATAACGAAGATGACCTTCATCTGGATCAGGAGTATCCCATATCCAGTAAAACTCTTCTTTGAGTTCATAGGCTTCTTTTAAAGCAGGAAGATTACCTAACCAAGTATCTAAGAGGAATGATTCACGTTCATTTAGATCGTGTTTACGCTTTAGAAGGATAAACCTTTCACGCATAAGGGTACGTCTTTCTTTTTGGCTCATATGGGCTTTCAAAGACTTTCTGACGTTATCTAAGGCTTGATTAGCCATTCTAACTACATGAAACTTATCTACGACAACTTTAGCGTGTGGAAGGATAGTGTTCACTGCGTCTTTGTAGGGCTTCCACATATCCATTGTGACGTACTCAATGTAAGTCCTGTCACTGATTTCTGAAAGACGTTGGATGACTGTTTCCTTGTTACGGTTAGGCTTGATGTCATAAATAGTCCTGCGTTCAATATTAGTCAATACAAGCCGAGGTCTACGGATAATATGTATCTCGTCTATCCCAAGCCACTTAGGAGTTTCAAACTGGTATTCACGTTCTTTGAGTGCCACATAGTCCTTAAAAACGTTCCTAATGGTTTTCTCGTCAACACCAACGCTTTCTGCGACTTCTACAAAGGTCTTAGACATGGATTGCTCTTGAATGGACTTTAAAAGCCTTTTGGTCATACTACGCTTTTCATCTACAGATATTAGGCGTTCCCAGAAGGTAGATCCGCATTCACGACACTTGTATCGTCTACGGTTCAATTGTAAGCCCACTCGCTTTAAACGAATGGGCAAATCCATAATTAGTTGATTTCTTGAACTGTGTTTGTACAACTTGTCAAAACCACATTCAGGACAACGTTCAGGTGGTCCGACTGCTTCAACTCATCATATCGGTTTCATTTTCTTGTGGCGGTTCTATTGTTTTAATGTCTGGTAGGGATAATAAGTCTGACATATTATTCATCCTTTATTACTCTGCGGTGTTAAGGTATCAATTATAGATTTGATGTCGAAATCATCAGTGTTAAATTATTTTTGTGACCACAAATGCACTTAGAAAATCCCTTAAAGCATTAGCTGGTTCACTTGAATAGGGAGTTGTAAAAAAACTTCCTTAGCCTGCACAACAAGATAATTTCGAAATATCTTTATCGAACGTAAGTGCAGCTAATTTTTAGCCCTTCAGCCATTGTTAAATATGGTGCTAGGGTTTCTGTTAAATCTTCTATCGTTAAGCCAAATTTAACAGCTAAGATGATGCTGCATAGATGACATCTCCTGCATTCTCAGATACAATATGAACCCCTAATACTTTTAGTGTTTCTGCATCTGCTACTAGTTTAAATACACCGGTTGTTTCACGGTTTACAATTGCTCTTCAAAGATAATCTAAAGGTAATACAGATGTCTTCACATCATACCCTTTCTCTTTTGCTTGTTCTTCTGTTAAACCAACCGTTGCAACCGTCGGATTCGTAAACGTAACAGCAGGAACTACCGATAAATCTATTTTTTTGTTTAATCCACCAATAGCATTATCAGTAATAATTCCACCTTCATAGGCTGCTACATATACAAATTGTGGTCCTAAAGTCACATCTCCTGCTGCATAAATCTTTTCATTACTTGTTTGACCAAAATCATTGATCAGGATTTCATTATTTTTTCCAGTTTCAACACCTGCACTTAAATTTAAAGAATCCGTATTTGGTTTTCTTCCAGTGGCAACAAGTAACTGATCTGATTCAATGACTTCTCTACTGCCATTTACTGTTACGTAAACCCTTTTTATCTCTCCACTTTGTTCAACACGCTCAAAAGTTGCCCCTTGACAAGGTTTATACCCTGTTCAATTAACGCTTTTTCAACTGACTCTGAATCTTAGGATCATACTCCTTTAAAAGTCGCTCACTTCTTTTCATAAGCGTTATTTCTGAACCTAAATGATGAAATAGTTGTCCAAGCTCCATTCCAATGTATCCTGAACCAATTACAGTTAATCGTTTTTGGTATTTTCTTTAACTCAAGAAGTGTTGTACTAGTTAAATAGTCCATTTTTTCAAGTCCTGAAATTTGGGGCAACGAAGGCGATGCACCTGTTGCAATTAAAAAGCGTTTTGCAGATAACTTTGCCCCATTGACCTCAACCGTACTAGCATCAACGAATTTTGCTTCACCTTTAATTAAATCAAAATTATATTCATCAATTAAATCCATATATTTTTGATTCCGAAGTTCGCTTCACCAATTTATCCTTTTGCGTGATTAAACTAGCTAAATCCACTTCTCCAGCGGATGTTTGTAAACCTATAAACGGATTGTCTTTTGATAAATGATTGATTTCCCCTGCCCTAAGAAGAGTTTTTGACGGAACACAGCCAATATTCACACAGGTTCCCCCAACCGTTCCACGCTCAATCATTCCAACTTTTGCACCGTATTCTATAGCTTTAATTGCCGAAGAAAAGGCAGCAGCACCAGAACCAATAATAAGAAGGTCATAATTGTCTTCATTAATTAACGCCACGTTTTCTAGTGATGATACTTCTTCAATTTCTCCGGCTTGGTAATTTGCTTCATCAATCGCCTTTCTGCACTTTCAACCTCAATATCATCGGGCAGTTCAAATACTGCTTCACCACGACGATAACTAGACTCAATATTTTTAGCACCTCTGTTTTCAAGTGCTGATTCTACGTGTTTTTCACAACCCGTACAAGTCATTCCTGAAATGTTTACCTTAAATTTATTCATAAAAAAGCTCCTTTCGTTAATTAATCTCTCATGTTAATGTTTCTATTATTGGACACGAATGTAATTGCTTTTCATCTGGACATCGTTGTTTTAAGTCGTCTAACATAGTTTCAATTCGTTTTAAATCCTCTATTTGTTTTTGCACTTCCTTTTGTTTTTTTAGAAACAAATTCGAACATATCTTGACAACAGACTCATCTTTATCTACAACACCAAGTAATTTATAAATCTCGCTTAAAGAAAAACCAAGTTCCTGTATTCGTTTAATAAACCCAACACGCTTAACGTCATCATATGAATATATCCGATAACCAGCTTCCGTTCGGTGAGGTTCTTGTAATAAATTTTTTCGCTCGTAATATCTGATCGTTTCTTTATTAACTCCACATTTATCTGCAAACTCACTAATGCGATAAATCATCTTATTTCACCCCATGAATATTATAAACCGTGTACCATAGTACACGGTCAAGTAAATTGGACTATTTTATTTTTTTCCCAAAGTATCACTCGTATGTGATTGATACTTTTATATAATACTATTGATTATCCTAACATCCCACCAGAAAATCCGATTTAAACACCAGTTGTTTTTAAACTATTAAGAAAGTAATTCCACTATATATTCCGAAGACCCGTTTAATATCAATAGGGAAGATTAGTTATGATTGAATGGGGTATATAGTAAATAGGAGTGGTTATAATAAGACAGACTAAATTAACAGGAGGTATTTAAAATTGAAAATGAGCTATGAAGAATGTATTAAAGCTTGTCTAGAGTGTATGAAGGAATGTAATAAATGTTATCATGAATGTCTAGAAGAAGATGATGTTAAAATGTTTAGTGCATTCGTACCCTTAGAGAATGTGCCGATATTTGTGCATTTTCTGCTAAATCGATGCAGTCTGGTAGTCCATTCGTAAAGCAAATTTGTCAATTATGTCTAGATTTGTCAGGCATGTGGTGATGTTTGTAAAAAACATGAACATCATAAACATTGCAAGAATGTGCAGAAACATGTTACCGATGCGCTGAAGTATGTAAAAAAATGGCTGTGTAGAAGATTTGATTTTATAAATGAAGAATCAATGATAAATAAAAGTAATTCTTCTAACACGAAAATGTTTTAAACTCTGCTTATTTAGGAGCAGAGTTTTTTGATGGACTGCTAAAAAATTTAATTAAGTCACAGTGTTTGAATGTTAAATAAACGTGATATTTAACATATACTGCATAATTAGTGACGCATATAGTAAATTAAAACACCACTTTACATACCTAACTGGGGTATGGTAACATGAATGTGTGTTTAGAGGAGGTTGATAATTTACGGTGATGATGTAATTACAAATTTATCGTTTAAAGAAAGCTTGTTTGATAATGATAAACTGCATTAAAAGTGATGAAGCCAATATAAGTTAAAATCACAATTCGAAAGTTAAAAGGAAATATAAAAAAATTATTAATACCCTTTTACATTTTATAAAAATATTTCAAAAGAGAGGGATTTTTATGGAAAATAGAATCTTAAAGGTAACTGGAATGTCATGTGGTCATTGTGTAAATACTGTTGAAAAAAGTTTAGGGAAATTAGAAGGTGTTGATCAAGTAAACGTGAATTTAAAAGATGCACAAGTTGAAGTATCGTTTAATGAATACCCAAGTATCGCTTGAGAAATTAAGGAAACAATAGAAGAACAGGGATATGAGGTAAAATAATATTTTTGAGAGTGCATAAATGCACTCTCTTGTTTTCAAAAATATATACCCCTATTGGGTATGAGGAAGGTGAACATCAGATATGAGTAATACATTAAAAGAAGCGAGCATTCAGATCACAGGAATGACCTTTGTAGCTTGTGCAACTCGTATCAGAAAGGTTTAAATAAAATGGATGGTGTGGAACAAGCGACTGTTAATTTAGCGCTTGAAAAATCATCTATTAAGTACAATCCAGCAAAATTAAGTGAAGAAGATTTCGAAAAAAAAATAGAAGCACTTGGTTATGGGGTTGTTAAACAAAAGGCGGAACTTGATATTACAGGTATGACATGTGCAGCTTGTGCAACTCGCATTGAAAAAGGGTTAAATAAGTTAAGTGGTATCTCTTCTGCCAATGTTAACTTAGCCCTGGAAAAAGCAATGATTGAGTTTAATCCATCTGAAGTGTCAATCGTAGACATCATTGCGAAGGTGGAGAAATTGGGCTATGGGGCTCATCAAAAGGCTGATGAACAGGAAACAGTGGACCATCGAGAAAAGGCCATTAAACAGCAACAACGAAAATTTATTTATCGGCTATTCTTTCTTTACCGCTGCTTTGGACGATGGTTGGACATTTTTCCTTTACATCATTTTTATATGTCCCAGAATTTCTATGAATCCGTGGATCCAAATGGTATTGGCTACTCCTGTGCAATTTATTGTTGGTAAGCAATTCTATGTAGGGGCATATAAAGCTTTACGTAATGGTAGTGCTAATATGGACGTACTTGTGGTCATGGGGACATCAGCAGCTTATTTTTATAGTGTTTATCAAGCGATTGTGACGATAGGGTCGCATCATGGTCCAAATCTTTATTTTGAAACGAGTGCTGTATTAATTACATTAATATTATTAGGTAAATTATTTGAAGCCAAAGCAAAAGGACGCTCATCTGAAGCCATAAAAAAACTAATGGGACTTCAAGCTAAAACCGCTATTGTTGTACGTGACGGTGTAGAAAAAAGAGGTTCCTTTAGAAGAAGTTATCATTGGCGATGTTATTCAGTGAAACCAGGTGAAAAGATACCTGTAGATGGTGAGGTAATAGAGGGAACAACAGCTGTTGATGAATCAATGCTTACAGGTGAAAGTTTACCAGTTGATAAAAAGCAAGGCGATCAATTATTTGGATCGACGATTAATAAAAATGGATTTATTAAAATGACAGCGACAAAGGTTGGTCGTGACACAGCGTTAGCACAAATCATTAAAGTGGTTGAGGATGCTCAAGGATCAAAAGCACCAATTCAACGCTTAGCAGATCAAATTTCGGGGGTTTTTGTACCAATTGTTGTTGGCATTGCAATTGTCACATTTTTAGTTTGGATCATTTGGGTTCGCCCAGGAGAATTTACACCAGCTTTAGAGGTCTTAATTGCAGTACTTGTAATCGCTTGCCCTTGTGCGCTTGGGTTAGCAACGCCAACCTCCATAATGGCAGGTTCAGGTCGTGCAGCTGAATTTGGTATTTTATTTAAAGGTGGAGAACATTTAGAACAAACACAAAGTATTGATACAGTGGTTGTAGATAAAACAGGTACAGTAACACATGGTAAGCCTGTTCTTACAGACGTTCTTTTAGATTCAGAGCAGGAGGAGCTCGTTCTTTATCATTAATTGGGGCTGCTGAAAAACAGTCAGAGCATCCGTTAGCAGAAGCTATAGTACAGGGCATAGAAAAACGTGGCATAGCATTAGGAGAAGTTCAATTTTTTGAGGCTATTCCAGGTTATGGTGTGCAGGCAACTGTGTCAGGTCAAGGAGTTGTCATTGTACACGAAAATTAATGCAACAATACGGAATCAATATTGATAATATTTTACCAACAATGGAGCAGTTAGAGCGAAAAGGTAAAACAGCAATGCTTGCTGCCATTAATGGTCAGTATGCAGGCTTAGTAGCTGTTGCTGATACAGTTAAAGATACGTCAAAAAGGCAATCCACCGACTACAGAATATGGGCATTACAGTCATTATGATGACTGGTGATAATGAACTTACAGCTCAAGCGATAGGAACAGAAGTAGGCGTGAATCAAGTTATCGCTGAAGTATTGCCTGAAGGTAAAGCAGACGAGGTGAAAAAGCTACAAGCACAAGGGAAAAATGTAGCGATGGTGGGAGATGGTATTAATGATGCTCCGGCATTGGCCACAGCAAATATCGGTATGGCCATTGGTACAGGAACGGATGTTGCCATGGAAGCTGCTGATATAGTATTACGTTAATTCGTGGCGATTTAGTAGTATTGCAGATGCTATTTTAATGAGTCGAAAAACAATGCGGAATATTAAGCAAAACCTATTTTGGGCATTTGCCTACAATACTTTGGGTATTCCTATTGCTGCAATAGGTCTATTTGCTCCATGGGTAGCAGGTGCGGCGATGGCATTTTTTTAGTTCTGTATCTGTAGTTTTTAAATGCATTACGCTTACAAAGAGTAAAATTAGATAATAAATAACCCTTTAATTCAATTGTAAACTTTACTCTATTGGGTTTACTTATAAAGAAATACGCAATAGTTTAACTGACATAATTTAACTTACTATTTCATCAGATAAACCATCCTTAGGTAGGTAAAGAGCAAAATTTAATTGTTTGGGAAAGTATGGAGGAAAATTGGTATGAGTAATGAAGATAAAAAAATTAAAATTGCCGTTAATGGGGGAATAGAATTTGGGGCAAAACTAAATTCTAAACAACTTTTAACGATCACCAAATATATGGAAGACGACGCACAGCTTGAGTTAACAACCTTCCAACAACTCTATCTAGAAATTCCGGAAAATAAAAAAGAAGAAATAATTGAAGAATTCAACCGTGTTAATTTATCTTGTTATCCAGTTGGCAACTTTGTAAAGAGTTTGAGAACATGTAATTTTTGCAAAGGAGAAGAAGAAGAGGGGATGCCAGTAGCAAAAGAAATAAATAATCGTATAGCAGGAAAAGCTGTACCATTCACTCTTAAAGTTGCATACACAGGTTGCCCTGTTGGTTGCGGTGAACCAATGTTAAGTGATATAGGGATTATGAAAATTAAAGACCATTACAATTTATATGTTGGAGGAAAAGCAAAAGGGAAAGATGCAGAGGTGGGATCTTTGTTGCAAGAGAATCTAACACCAGATGAATTGTACGATAAAATAGAAAAGATTATAAATGTATATTCACAGAATGGAAAAAAACGAGAAACGTTTTTCAAATTTTTAAAACGGATAGGAAAAGAAGAGTTAATAAATTAGTTTTACTCTAAGAAGTTCTGGGAAGGTTATAATGGCGGCTCTGAATAAATGAGCCGCCATTTTTAATTTAAGTCCTCGAACAAAATTTATCGAGTTAATCGTTCTATAAAGATATTTAATTGATTTAATGTTACTTTGTCGTTTACGCCAAATGTGCCATCACCTTTACCTTGCGTAATCTTATTTGATGAAAGAACTGCTATAAAATTTTTGGCCCAATGAGTACTCGTTACATCTGTAAAATTCTTTGGTTCTTTCCTTGTTGTTCTAAATCAAATGCTTCAACTAAAACCTTTGCTAATTGACCGCGAGAATCGGTGAATTTGGGTTAAATTTACCATTACTATCTCCATTAAAAATTCCAAGTTTTTTTAGTGCTACTATAGCTCCAGCTTGTTCAGAAGATGATTTAACATCAGGGAAACTTCGAGTTTGTATCACTTGTATCTAATGCTAAAGCTTTAGCAAGCTGTATGGCTACTGCTCCACGTGAGGCATAAATGGAAAAGTCTATCTCTTCACCTTTAACTTCTGCTTGAGCTATTTCATTTGTAGTAAAGTTTGCAATACGTTTTGCACCTATATAACGAGAACCCCAATAGTAAGGATCGTTTAATTTATCAATTCTAACACCGAACTTGGAGTAGCTGATATAAAATTACCATTCTCTATGTATATTCCAACGTGAGATATGCCGTTGCCTGAAGTATTAAAAAATACGAGGTCACCTGCTTTTAAACTATCTTTAGAAACAGAAGTACCTTGCTGATATTGGTCTTTAGATGTGCGCTCTAAAGAAATACCTAACTTAGAAAATATAAACTTTGTATATGCTGAACAATCTACACCTGTATTAATATCATTCCCACCATATTTATAAGGAGCTCCTATATAATCTTTCGCTGTACTCGTCAAATCAGTAACTGATGCTGCTTCAGCATCATTCATACCTATTCCTGAAAAAATTACAAATGACGCAAAAACCGGTAGTAACCATCTCTTTTTCACTAAACTTACTCCTTTCGAAAAGCAATCGCTTTTTTGATTAAAGTAAGAATAGCATGGAATAGAGATACTGAATTTTTCATTTATATTACTGATTTGTGCAGAATATTAAAATTGGTGACTTAATATACTCGGTGTAATCTCACTGCAATAATAACTAGGTGATGTTACTTGAAGATAAAATAAAACTTAAATCAAGTAATAATAAAATAAATACTCTCTTCGAGCATACCTATATAAGGTATACGGTGTGTATTTTAGACAGGCTAATTAAATTGTTAAAGGATGGATATGTGGGATTTTATCAAATGTTTGTCTTAGTATCACTAATGTTTTTATTGTTAATTGTCATAATGGTTTCAAGAATTATGAAAAAGACTATTAAGCCTATGCAAGGTATGACTATTTCAATGTTTTTTAGTATGAATGTAGGGCTAACATTAGGAATACTTTTTGGAGTTACCTTCAAGGGAACTTGTTTTACTCAACGATTATTTCAATTATTCTCGGTGCAAGCATTGGCTTTTTAAGTGGTTGCAACTTTGGATTATTACCTATGTTAGAAGGTTTAATGGCAGGTTTAATGGCTGGTATGATGGGGGCAATGTTAGGTGAAATGGTGGATGGCGGGCAATCCATTGTATTAATAAGAATTTTTCTGTTGCTATCAATTTTCACTATTTTTTTATTTGCGCTACTTCCAAGTAAAAGTCAAAAAACATTCCAAAGTCAAATGGGCTTTTTAACACCCTTCTTCTTTTCGGTTTTTATACTCTTCTACTTTTTTGGGGGCATTCCTTTTGCCGAAAAACAAATAAACTTTATTAAAGACTCTTCTTTAGTGGATCATAATCTACACTCGAACGCTCAAAATAAATTAGAAAAGAAAGAGATTAAGATTATTTCTATAGAAACAGAAAATATGAAGTATTCGCCCTCTGAAGTAATTTTGAGAGAAGAATGACGGTTTCATTAGAATTAATTAATAAAGATAATATAGAACATGATATTGAAGTTACAATACCAACATCAAATACTATTAGTAGTAATAATCATGTACATCACAAAAAGGAGGAGAATATGATTCATCTCCATGTTGGGCCTAAAAATACAGAAAAAATGAGTTTTACTCCCATTAATACAGGAGAATATCAATTTGTTTGTACTATTCCAGGACATAAGGAGCTTGGTATGGTTGGCAAGTTTATAATTAAGTAATTAGCTTTGATTTTGTAATTGATATACAAATGGAGTTGTCAAATTAAATACAATGATACTTATTTGAAAATGCCCAGTTATTATTAACAGGGCATAAGGTATATCTATATATTTAGATAAGCTCTATTTTTTGATAAATAAGATGACGGTGAAATAAAAAATGTTTAGTCTCAAAATAAAAGTAGGGTATTAATTTTGAAGCATATGGATACAATCACAAATATTATTTTGCTTCGTTTTCATTACTTTGTATAATTTCGTTTACCATTTTTAATTCAGAAATCAAATAATCTATCTGTTGTTGCAAGTAACTTGATGGCGAAGAAAAATCGCTTGTAAATTGGCCATCTTCACTACTTACAGTCTTTAAGACATTCAATGCAATTTCCACAGTTAATGCAAATAATTCATCACCTAGTTTTTCAATAGATTCAATTAATAATTGAGAATCAGAAAATGTTTTAAAAGCTTCGTTATCAATGGTTATACTGCTACCTTAAAAAATTGGTTAATCTCATTATATGAATTAATTTAAAAAAAGCCCTTACCCCTTTTGCTGTTTCAACATTTTTGACAATCCAGGTTTTAAAAATGAATAAGGAAGGTATCTTTAAAATGTATATATTAAATTTTCTTGGTGATTCTAAATAAAGAAAAACTGTATGAAATATCCCTAAAGTAAATTTATGATGATTGGGAATACAAAAATTCAAGCCTGCGAGTAGGAGGACTATGATGGAGAAAAAAATTATAATGAGTCTTGTTACTATAGTTGCTGCATTAATGCTTTCTGCATGTACAGGAAATACAAATAAGAAAGAAAGTCAACAAGAAATGCAGACAAATGAAATGGCCGAGAAAGATATGGAAGGTATGGACCATTCTGAAATGAATCCTTAGTTCAAATGAACTTCCTGAAGGTTTAAAAGAAGCTGAAAATCCTAAGTTTGGAGTTGGGACAAAAGCAATAATTCATGCAGATCACATGAAAGGCATGGATGGAGCTGAAGAACAATTGTAGGGGCATACGATACAATAGTCTATACTATATCTTACGCTCCTACAAATGGTGGAAATCCAGTAACAAATCATAAGTGGGTCATTCAAGAAGAAATAGAGAGAAGGTGCTGGTTCAGAGCCATTTGAACCAGGAACACAGGTTATTATAAATGCTAATCATATGGAGGGTATGGGAGGGGTAACTGCAAAAATTGATTCCGCAGAAGAAACTACTGTGTATGTGGTTGACTACACTTCTACTAATGGTGAAAAAATAAAAAATCATAAATGGCTAACGGAAAGTGAATTATCTTCTCCATAAAAATTAAATACTTAAAGATGTTCGACGAGTCAATTTTGACAAATTGGACATCTTTTTTAGTTTTGAATTCTATAATATCCTTTAATTTTAATCCATAATTTCTCATAATTATTCGTTATATTCATTTTTAATAATATAACAATAACTGAGGAGGCGTGGGAAATTAGAAAGAGAGGAATTATCTTCACTTTGGGAGTATTAGTAGTTTTTTTAAAGGGTTGTACAAAACGAAAATATCAATTCAAATAAAATAGCAGTTTTAACAGTTGATATTTTAGTGGAGATCCACTTAATGATCTATATGTGGAATTACTCGATGAAGAAGGGAAAGAAATAGATTCAACAATTAGTTTGGATAAAGGTGAGGCAGAATTTTATAATTTACAACCAAATGAAACTTATACAGTAAAAGTAGGGAGTCCAGACAATTTTACAACAGGGATGTATTTAACAGAAAAAAAATTTACTATACGTCATCTACACAATCCATATTGGTTCAAACATATGCAGTAAATCATAATAAAGGATTTGGAGTACCTGTAATTCTACAAAATCCTGAACTACCAAATGGGTGTGAAATAACTACTCTTACAGCAGTACTTAATTACTATGGTGCAGAAACATCTAAATTAGAAATGGATCAAAATTATTTACCTAAACAATCTTTTGAATACAAAATGAAAAAAAAAGTATGGGCCAAATCCTAATCAAGCATATGGCGGCGAGCCAAGTAATCTAGAAACGGGTACATATGTTTTTGCCGAACCAATTGTCAAAGCAGCTAATAATTTTATCACAGAGAGAAAGTTAGATTTACAAGCAAAAAATATTAGTGGAAGAACAATAAAAGAAATAACAAATTATATTAGACAGGAATACCAGTTATTACATGGGTAACATTGGACCTCACCACCAAAGGTTAAAGGGGGCTGATTATTGAAGAAACAGTAATACCATCAAATGTATCAAAATTTACATACAATGGTACTATTATCTGTGGGAGATACTACTGTGGAAGTAATGAGATCCACGTAAGGGAATTATAACATTGGATAAGGGAGCATTTTTTAATAGTTATGAAGCATTAGGCTAATAGGCAGTTGTTTTTATTAACAATAGTTCATTATATGCAAGTAATAGGTTAAAAAAGATAGCGTTTAATCATGGAAGAAAAATTACTTCATTTACTAGAACAATCTGGATTATTTGCAATTTTGGTTAGTTTAATGATAAATACTTTGGTTAGTATTATAGGTGTACTACCAAGTGTTTTTTTACAGCCACTAACCTTGTGTTTTTTGGAGTATTCAACGGTTTGCTGATTTCTATTATCGGTGAATCAATTGATGAAGTTATTAGCTTTATTTTATATAGAAAAGGAATCAATAAATGGAAAAGACCGTTCGTATTGCACCCTAAACTTTTAAAATTAAAGGAGTTGGAAGGTTCTGATGCATTTTGGATAATTGTCAGTTTAAGGATTTTACCTTTTATGTCATCAGGTCTTGTGACTTTTACTAGTGCATTTTCTAAGGTGTCTTTAGGCACATTTACGCTTGCTAGTACGATTGGAAAAATACCAGCTTTAATCTTTGAAGCAGGTGCAGTATATGGTTTTACTGCAAGTAAATTTAATATGGAAATTGTAATAAGTATCTTATTAATTTCAATTATCATTTTGATTTTGGAAAGTTAAGAAATAAAAAAAGTTATTCAAAGTTTTCTTAGATAGAGTGGTTAATATTTGTCTCATTTAATTTCAAATCCATAAATTCTCCATATTTATTTGTTATAGTGCCTATGTAAAGAATAAAAGGAGGAAACATAATGAAATCTAAACTTTTGATTACTTCATTATTAGTAGGCGCTATTATAATTGGAGGATGTAGTGCGGGTAATTCGGAATCTAATAATAATTCAAATATGGACCATTGTAATATGTCTGGTATGGACCATTCCAATATGAGTGATGAAGAAATGAAAAACATGGAGGGTATGGATAATAAAGATATACATGGAAAATGGTCATGCGAGTCATAACAATCCATTAGCATTAAATAATTCAAATGGGGAAAATGAGCTTGCGCTCCCACCTATTATTGAACCTAAAAATGGAATTGTTGATATTACTGCTCAACAAGGAACAACAGAAATCTTTAAGGGAACTAAAACAGAGACATATGGATATAATGGTTCCTTTTTAGGGCCAATCATTCGTATTAATAAAGATCAAACGGTAACGTTTAGAACTAAAAATGATTTATCTGAACCAACAACATTTCACTGGCATGGATTAGAAATCCCTGGAAATGGTGATGGCGGCCCACATCAAGTCCTAGAGCCAGGTGTAACAGAAGATGTAAATTTTACAGTTAATCAGGGAGCATCTACGCTGTGGTTCCATCCACATCCAGAAGGTGCTACAGCAGAGCAAGTATATAAAGGTTTAGCTGGTTTAATTTATATAGATGATGAAAACTACAAGAAATCAATGTACCAAATGAATATGGTGTGAATGATTTTCCATTAGTATTCCAAGATAGACAATTTACTGAAGAAAAGCAATTAAATTATCAAGCAGTCCTTAATGAGATGGTACAATTGGAGATACTTTATTAATTAATGGTACGTTGAATCCTAAACTTACAGTTGGTAAAGAAAAAGTAAGACTTCGTTTATTAAACGGTTCTAATGCTCGTAATTATATTTTAAATTGAATACCGGAGATAATTCCAACAAATTGCTACTGATGGTGGTTTCTTAAATCAACCAACTGATATGAAAGAAATTACCTTAACACCAGGTGGGAGCGAGCAGAGGTAATAGTGGACTTTTCAAAAATGGATGACAAGACTGATATAGCATTAATAGGTACAATAAATGATGAAGGTACTACCCTTTTACCATTTAAAATTGAACAAAAGACTACAAGTACAAGTAAAATTTCAGAAAAATTAAATGATTTTAGTGTTACTGAAGAAGAGAAAAATTTACCAGTTTCTAAGAAGCTTGAACTATTTGGTATGGACAATGGTTTCATAAATGGAAACCAGTTTGATATGAATCGCATTGATTTCACTCAAAAGCAGGGTGAGACTGAAATTTGGGAAATTTATAATAGAAACCTGATATGATGGGTTGGTATGACACATCCTTTCCACATACATGGCACTCAATTTAAAATCGTGTCGATTGATGGTCAAGAACCTCCTTTAAATTTAAAAGGGTGGAAGGATACTGTCTCGAATTGAAGCTGGTCAAACAGTTAAATTAGCAGTGAAGTTTAATAATAAGGGCATATACATGTTCCACTGCCATGTCCTTGAACATGAAGAAAATGGTATGATGGGGCAAGTTGAAGTAAATTAAATATAAATAGATTATTAAAACCTCCAAATACCATGGAGGTTTTTTTATTGGTTTCTATTACATAACTCTTATATCTAGGGTTATTGGTCGTGGTTCATATTAAATAACCTACCCTATAGAAATACTCAATCTTTTTTCTAAAATTTCAATTGAAATTTTTAACAACTTAACAACATTTTTATTTAGTTAATACAAAAGAATACCTTAATGATTTTATGTATTTTTTGTCCCTTTAATGGAAATGAATATAAATAAAATGAAAGGTAATATTTATGGAATTTTATAAAGAGATTGAAATCTACTGTTATAAGTGTCGTAAAAAGACCATTTTTACATGTCAAGGATTTGCATAATAAAATCGGTGTTGACAGTCATTGTAGTGAGTGTATTGGGATTTGGTTTGAATGGCAAAATCGAGCGGTAGAAAGAGAATTGGAGAAGTGGATTGTATATAATCAAGGGCTGTTAAAAACATAATGTGAATCGAAGAAAGTATAGTATTTTCTTTCTCTAAAATTAGCAAACGTCCACTCTTTAAAGGACGTTTTTTATGTGTAAACGATTGTAATATAAATACTTTTATAAAATGGAATAAATTAAACTACAATACAGCAAGTAAGTCAAAAAGTTATAATAATTTTAGAAATTATTTTTTTGAACCATAATTATGTCGACGAGGCGGTGCTTTACATGTCTAAAAGGAAATACGGTTGGTCTAGAAAAAAAGAAATGACTATATTAAAGAAGGACGAGGTCAAGGGGAACTATCAAATTATATACCTTGGATTAAAATACAAGATATATCGTCACAAGGAAATGCTTCTCATTAATAGGGTGGACCGCGAAGAGACAGCATGAATTGTTGTCTAACTTGGAAAGAGACTTTTTTCTCTTATTAGATTGGGAAGATACAGTGGTAGACATAAGAGAACAGTTTCCTTTAAATGTTGAAACAACTCATCGTATAGCTGAAGAGAAAGGAATTAAGCACTCTAAAGATAATAGTTCAGGTATACCGATAGATATGACAACAGATTTCTTTATAACAGTAGTAAAAAACTCTGAAAGAAAATATATCGCTAGAACTGTAAAACCAAGTGAACAACTTGAAGATAAACGAGTAATTGAAAAGTTTGAAATTGAACGAGAGTATTGGGAGATACAAGGAATAAGTTGGGGGGTCATAACTGAAAAGGAAATTCCTAAACAACTAGCAAACAATATTCTATGGATACATAAATCTTATTATTTAGCAGAAGAAGATATAAGCTATTCTACTTTATTATTGCATTTATTGATTTTAAAAAAAGATAGCGAAGAGAGTTTATTAGTATAGTTTGTAATAAATTTGATGAGGATTATAACTTAGAAACAGGCTCATCTTTAAGTTATATAAAACATTTTATAGCTCGAAAATATATTTCGATTGATATGAGTAAGAAAATTAACCCAAGCAATCTAACTTTAGATCAAATTATTATGAATGTTTCTAAGGAGGATAACATTGATTACAATATCAGTTAATGAATTAATTAAAGACTTGACGTGTAATAAAGTATATCGTCTACTTTGGATTGATGAAAGTAACATCGTTACATATGCAATTGATATAGAAGATTCCAATGCCTTACCATTCCTTTTAAAAGTTAAAGATATACATCAAGGATTTATAGAAAATTCATACTTCCAAATTGAATCTGATCACACAAACATACTAATTAACCACATTAATTTACCTGAGGGAATGAAACAAAAGAGAGACACAGCGTGGGCAATTATCAAAAACTTAGTGAATGATGAACCTTCAATTTATAAGAAAAAAGAACGTGGGCAGCTAATAAATGAACTTGTAAATAATAAAGTATGTACAAAAATGACTGCTTATAAATATTTGAGAAAGTACTGGCAGAGAGGGAAAAACTATGAATAGTTTGCTTCCGGATTATAGTAAAACTCTGGAGGTAAGGGAAGAAATAAAAAAGTGGTACTTTGAAAAGGGGAAAACCTAGAACCACTAACAGTGTAGGAATAAATGTAACCGATGAAACAAGGGAAATATTTCGTAAATCGATTAAAAGGTACTATTTTACAAGCAAGAGAAACTCATTGTCATTCGCATATAAAATGATGATAAAGGAGTTCTATGCAGATGAAGTTCGTTACGAAAACGGAACAAAATATATAGTAATACAGGATGAAAATAAAATTCCTTCATTAAGACAATTTAGATATTGGCACAACAAAGAATTTGGTATTGAACAAAAAATAGTAAGTCGAGAAGGTGAGAAAAAATTTGAACGAGATCATCGAGCAATATTAGGATCTTCAACTTATGAAGTCATGGGGCCAGGATCACGATATCAAATAGATGCGACTATTGGTAATGTGTATCTGGTATCTAGTTTTAATTCTGATTATATTGTAGGTAAACCAATTATATATTTTGTGGTGGACGTATATACACATATGATTACAGGAATGTATATCGGATTTGAAGGTCCTTCTTGGGCAGGAATGATGATGGCAATAGCAAATGCAGCATCAGATAAAAAGGAATATTGCAGTAGATATGGTATAGAAATTTCAAATGAAATGTGGCCATCTGCGCATCTTCCTGAAATTATTCTAGGGGATAGAGGTGAGTTGGAGGGATATAACGTGAATAGTTTAATTGAAGGGTTGGATTTGGTAGTGGAGAATAATCCTGCTTTTCGACCAGATTGGAAGGGAATTGTGGAAAAATTGTTCGATACTTCACAAAGTAAAATAAAGCCGTTCTTACCAGGTTACATACAGAGTGATTTTAGGGAACGTGGGGCTAGTGATTATCGTTTAGAAGCTAAGTTAACTATAGATCAATATACAAAAATTCTAATCAATTTTGTTTTATTTTATAACAAAAATCACTATATGAAGGATTATAAGAGATGAGCAGATGATACGGGAAAATGTAAAACCGACTCCTCTTAAACTCTGGAATTGGGGCATTAAAAATAGAGCAGGTAAGCTAAGGAAGGAACATCCTAATACTATAAAGTTTTACTTATTGCCACGAGATACAGCTACAGTAACCTCAAAGGGAATAAAGTTTAAAAATAGGTTATTTAGCTGTGAAACAGCTATAAAGGAATCTTGGTTTGTACAAGCTAGAACAAAGAAAAGTTGGACAGTTGATATTTCATACGATCCTCGAAACATGGACATTATTTATCTGCACATTAATGATAAATCACTTTTTGAAAGTTGCTTCCTTTTAGATCATCAGGAGAGATACAAAAATAAAGTACTTGAAGAAATTGAACAATTATTAATGATTGAACAAAACACATATAAAATTGAAAGTCATAGTTTGTTACAAGAAGAAATTAATTTTTATTCTAAAATTGAAGGAATAGTGGATGAGGCAATTAAGACACCAAATCAAGATGAAAATAATAAAATCACTAAAACGGAAAAAATAAAAAATATTAGAGAAAATCGGGAAGTTGAAAAAAGTTTACGAAGAGAGTATGAGGCATTTCAAATAGGTGTAACTGAGATTGATAATGATAAAAACATTATTTCTTTTGCACCTTCTGAGCAGAAAGATGAAAAAACTGAAACATCTACGATAATGGAATTATTTAAAAAGCAAAGAAGGAAGAAGAAGGAATGAAAAATGGGAAGACAATTGAATTAGAGAGTGGTATTGAAGTTCTATTGGCAGAGTATCGTGAACAAGAAATAATTGATTATAAAGGGAATCCCCTTATTGAAGCGTTACCTCCGATACTCTCTAAAGAAGAAGCGTTTGATCAACTTAGCTTTATACCTATGTTTCATAATAGTGAAAGAAATTTATCAAGTCATCATCGTTACCATGCTTTACTAAGATTATCAAGATTTTATCAGCCTATAAATCAAACCTTAAATCTAGAACAGCGTTTTTCAGGTTTCATTAGGTATGGATATGTTAATCGAAATCCATTACATAAAAAACATGTTCAAGCATTACTTGATTTACACAACAAGCTTGTTAATAAAGAGGAAATTGGATTACCGCCAGATATACGTTCTTCTGCTTCAAGTTTCACTTTAATGGGATATCCAGGAATAGGTAAAACATCTGCGATAGAAAGGGTACTATCTCTTTATCCGCAAGTAATATTGCATCAAAATCCAATCAATTTGATTCAAATTGTATGGTTAAAATTGGATTGTCCACATGATGGATCATTAAAAACTCTTTGTATGGACTTTTTCAAAAAAGTTGATTCGTTGACAGGTACTAATTATTTTGAAAAGTATGGTAAGCCATCAAATTCAGTTAGTTCAATGGTAACTCGTATGGGGCAAGTCGCTCGTTTACACTCAATAGGCGCTCTAATCATTGATGAGGTTCAGCACTCGTTATCTGCATCAGGTGCTGCATCAGAAATGATGATGAATTTTTTTGTAACGCTAGTGAATGAAATAGGAGTACCAGTAATGTTTATTGGAACCATGAAAGCCAAGGCATTATTACAAAAGGATTTCAGACAAGCACGTAGAAGCAGTGGCCAAGGCGACATGGTATGGCAGCAAATGAAACAAGATGATGATTGGGAAGTATTAATCACAAGTATGTGGGATTATCAGTGGACGAATGAATATACGGAACTGACAGAAGAATTATTAAACACGATTTACGAAGAGAGCCAAGGAATTGTGGATGTTGCTGTTAAGTTGTATTTACTCGCACAAGCGAGGGCAATCAATTCTGGCCTTGAAAAAATAACCCCTAAACTTATACAAAAGGTAGTGAAAGAAGATTTGAAACTTCTTCAACCTATGTTGGAGGCTCTTAAATCCGGAAATCAAAGCGACATTGCAAAATACGAAGATATTGTTCCAATGGATATTGAAGATTATATTCTAAATAGATTGCCAGTATTAGACCTTAAGGCCAGGGTTCAGGCGAAAAAAGAAAAGATGGCACAAGATCGTACAAATAAAGAACTTCCAATACTAGAAAAATTAATCCTATCCTTAATTAATTTAGATGTTTCAGAAAAAATTGCTGAAAACGCTGCTAAATATGCACTGAAAAATTCACCTGAGTCAACAATTCCACAACTAATGACTCTATCACTCCAATACATTGAGGGAAAGAAAGAAAAGAAAAATGAAGCGAAAGGCAATATTTCAGTAAATAAACTTCAATCAATAGTTGATATAGGAAAGAAGAATAAACGCTCTGCTTATGAGGCATTATGTGAAGAAGGATATATTAAAAATCCTTTAGATGACTTAATAATGTAAGGGTGTGTAAATAAAATAGATGTTAGCATTTTTTCCTTCAATTTATAAAGATGAACTATTATATAGTGTGTTGGCTAGATACCATAAACGTTCAGGGAATTTAAGTAATAAACATTCAACTTTAGATTTGTTTGGAAAAAAGAAAGCATATACTATTCCTGATTTACCTACTGATTTAGAGATATTATTAGAAAAAGTAAATCCTTTTTTAAATTCGAGTATTGATGAATGGATAAATTATCATACATTGTATAACTACTATACAAATTTTACTTCAAAAGAAATAAACAGAGTGTTCGAAATAAAATGTTATATGGCTGTGGCAATACTTCCTTGCATTATTCAACAGGTCAAATGGCTGGGACAGTAAAAGAGCCTATGTATTTTCGCTATTGTCCTAACTGCTTTGAAGAAGATATTCAAGTGAATGGAGAAACATATTGGCGGACATATCACCAATTACCAAGTGTATTTATTTGTTTAAAGCATTCTGTCTTGCTTGTAGACAGTTCAATCTTAATTAGGCAAGGAAACTCTTCGTATTTTTATTCAAACATTGAAAACAGTTTAGAGAAGGGCAATAAAAGTGATGTTTCAAAAGTAAACTTTGATTTGCTACGTCATTTTGCTGTAGAAAGTAGCAACTTAAATCAAAAGGATTATAAATTTGATCAGTTAAATTTATTAGAGATTTATCATTACCTATTGGATCGCGAAGGGTATGTAAAATCAAACGGCACAATCGACCAAAGGCGATTAGAAGAAGACTTTATTAAGAAGTTTAAGGTCGATTTTTTAATATTGATGCAATCATTTCCAAGTGGTGTAGAAGGACAGTGTTGGTTAAGGGCAATAACAAGAAAACATCGAAAGTCTTTTCATCCTGTACGGCATTTACTGTTCATTTATTTTTTAGGTGAATCGGTTGATACAATTGAACAGTATGCAAATAAACGATATAGTCCATTTGGTGAAGAGCCATATCTATGTTTGAATCCTGCGGCAGAACACTTTCTACAGCCTGTAATAACTAATTTAAAGGTTACTCGTTGCTATGATACTAAAAGGCCGGTAGGAACCTTCTCCTGTGCCTGTGGCTTTGTTTATTCTCGTAAGGGGCCAGATAAAACAGAAGAGGATAAAACAAATATAGGGCGTATTAAGATGTTAGGTGATACTTGGTTGAGCAAACTCCATCAATTGGTTGAAATAGAACAGTTGAGTTATAAAGCATGCTCAAAAATATTAAAAGTCGACACCAAAACAATTATTAAGTATTCTAAGCAAAGAAATAGTAAGCCTATGAACAAGGAAAATCATATTAAAAGTGATTTGAAGCAAAAATGGATTGATTTAATTAACCAATACCCCATATTATCAAGAACAGAACTTAGAAAAAAAGACCCATCACTTTATATGCGAATTTATAGAAATGATAAGGAATGGTTAAAGGAACATTCCCCAGTTGTTAAAGTAAATAGGGTTACTAATAAAAGAGTTGATTGGGTACAGAGAGACCTTCACATCTTGGGCATGGTAAAAAAAGCAGTGGAAGATATAAGTGCTAAAGAAAAACCAGTTAGAATAACCGTAAGCAGTATAGGTAAAATGATTAATAATAAATCGTTGTTAGAAAAAAGAGTAAATAAACTGCCCAATACGATGAAGTATATTGAGAGTGTTAAAGAAAATACGACCAATTTTCAAAAGAGGCGTATTAGTTGGGCTATAGATCAATTAAAAGATGAAGAACTTGAAGTTTGGAAAATAATGCGAAAAGCAGGAATCAGTGAAAGATTTTATTCTGGGTTAGAGATAGAAATAAAAAGGCAGATAATAAGTGCGAAGCAAAAATTCTGATATAAAGAATGATACCAAAAAGCCGTGTTCATAGCTGAAAACACGGCTTTTTTTGTTGTAGTCATAATGGTGTTGTTCATCTTTGAAATCGAAAAATTAAAATCCTGTGAATCCACCAAAGAAGGGAGTAAACCAAGCAATAATTTTTGTCATCATGTCAAAATAGAGTAGCACACCCATTACTATCATTAACCATCCACCAATGCTCATAATGAGATGACTTTTTGTCTGGAAAAAGACGTTGCATGCTGTGCAAATCATATTGACTAGAAGAACTTGAACAGTGAACAAGTTTGTAATCAAAGCAATATTTATTCTTCTATTTAGCAACAGAAGCACAGTAATTGAAACTACTGTGCTTCTGTTTTTTAGTTCAATACATACTATGCAACCTCTCATATTCATGTGGGGGGAGCATCTACAGAAGATTTTATAGATAATTGACATAACTATGTAACAAAATATCCCGAGGTTTATATTGATTATTCTAATTGCTGTAATAAAATGATGTTATATCTTGTTAAGTTATAACATTCAGGAGGAAACTATGCTTTCAGAGAGACAACAACTTATACGTGACATGATTCTATATAGACACAATTTGAAAATCTCAGAATTAAGTCAAACACTTGAGGTATCAGAGATGACAATACATCGAGATATAAAACCTCTGATTGAAGAAGGGCTTATTATGAAGACATATGGTGGGATTACACTTATAAGGGATCAATCTATACATCGTGTTGAGGAAGACGAGTGTGTGTATTGTCATCGTAAGTGTGATGATCGATTGGTTTACAGGATAATTCTTTTAAATGGAGAACGTGAAAATGCTTGTTGCAGCCATTGTGGAATACTGCGGCATCGACAGTTAGGTGATGAGGTAGCACAAGCAATTTGTACCGATTTTTTAACAGGGACAACGATTAGCGCTCATCTAGCTTGGTTTGTTTTAGACACTACTGTCCATATTCGTTGTTGTTACCCACAAGTGTTGGTATTTGAGACTAAAGAATATGCAGAGAACTTTGTAAAAGGATTCGGAGGTAAAGTCCTTACATTTTCCGAAATAATGAAATCATTTCCTCAACACCTTAAATTGTCCTGTAAGAACAGTTGAAGAGGGGAATTTAAATGAATGAGGTACTTCTTCAGATACATGTGTGGTTAAGTCAGTTAGCCAATTTAGTAGCAGAACCAATTTATACATTAGCACTAAAACTAGATGTATGGGGAATGAAGGCTTTCTTATTAGGGTTGGTTGGGGCAACTGCACCATGTCAACTTACATCTAATTCTACTGCTGTTGCTTTGATTACATATGAGACTGAAAAAAATAAAAGGTGGTTGAATGTAGGGAGTTATATTACAGGCAAATCTTTAGTGTACATATTGTTAGGCATAATGTCTGTATTCATCGGTAGTACAGTTGCTGATATTCCTTTCATTGGAACAATGTTTTTCCGTAAATTATTTGGCCTTACTCTTATTCTAATTGGATTAGCTCTCCTTGGAAATATTTCAGTACATTCCTCTGCATCACAACGTATCTTCCAAAAAGTCCAAAAAGGATTGAAATTGAAAAATACATCTCTTTCTTTTGGGTTGGCTATGGGTTTTTTATTCTGTCCTACGTTGTTTTGGTTATTTTTTGTCTTGTTATTGCCGACAGGAAATGGAGAATTTAATTTGATAGGTCCCATTTTTTTTGCAATTGGAACAGCAATGCCACTCATTTTATATGTGATACTACTGACTATTAGTGAACGGTTATTAAATCCAATGAAGAAGACTTTGTATTCATTCCATAATGTATCAAGGAATATTTCTGCAATCTTCTTTATATTGTCAGGATTATTCGAAACTTTAAATGCTTGGATAGGATAGAAGGGAATTTGTTTATGATATATATATTTAGTTTTAGTATTATTTTTTTGTTAACCGGTTACGTCATTTTTTCTACCTATCGTGCCAAATCGTTCTTATCAGAAATGACTGCTATGATGATTGCAATGGCTGTTTCTATGATGGCTAGCATAGTAGTAGGAACCATATTAGGAGTAATATTAGTAGGGAAAATGACTGTCCCAGTAATCTCCTCAGTACTTTTTGGCATGATAATTGGATATGTTATTGGGCGTCCCTTTAGTTTATTGGCTTCATTAGATGGACTATTAGCAGGTATCATGGGCGGCATGATGGGTGCAATGTTGGGGGTAATGGTTTTTTCTCAAGATCCTGTCGTTATGATGATATTTGTGGATGCAATTTTTATCATTGTCATGATTCTTATATTGAAATTAATTAGACAAGAAGTTAAGGGAACAGATACAATAACGGTAATATCAAATAAAAATAAATGGAGTAAAGTTATTTTTTGTGTAATTGCCGTATTATTAGTTGTTTCTGTTGTATTCTTTAAACCCATTTCTCATTACTTCAGAGATCTTTTGGGTGATACAACTCCGGTTTCAGACGATTCTTCTACAAAAATAAATGAAGTAAAAGCAGAGCAAAAAGACGGTTATCAGGAAGCCGTCATAATGGAAGAGCCATTTGGATATACACCTGAGAATGTAAAAGTAAAAGCTGGAATCCCAGTTCAACTTCATTTTCAAAAGAGTTTTTCAGGTGGATGCTTATCATACTTAATAATAGAGGATTTCCAAATAGAAAAAGATCTTGATAAAGGTGATAACTTGGTCGAATTCACACCAGAAAAACCGGGTATATATACGTTTCATTGTGGAATGAATATGTATTTTGGAAAGATAATAGTTGAATAATGGATAACAACGAAACAAAGCACAGCCATTAAGAGTCTGTGCTTTGTTTTAGTTTCACCTTTAAAATTTCTTTACTTATGTAGATTTAAAAAATAAGTATCGTGGGGTTTTATTCTTATACGAGAGATATTCTACTTTAAGCATATTCTCTAAGTGTTTTTCTTCTTGAAGAATAAGGTTATGAATTGAAACTATATTTAGTAAACAAATAATTAATGTAACTAAGTTAGGGAATGTCAAAAATAGACCTATAAACATTAAATTGAATCCAACAAATGCAGGATTTCGACTATATTTGTATAAACCATTGGTGATTAGCGAGGTTTTTGTTTCTTTATCTATACCAACTCTCCAAGAGGTTTTCATTGTTATCATTGATAAAATAAAAAACAGTAAACCAATGGTAATTGTCATTAATCCAAAGTAATGCATAACCTCATTGGTGAATAGTTTAGGTAAAATATTATCAATCGAATTATCAAATATTGACTCTAAAAGCCATGCAATTCCCCATACGAAAGTTGAAATTTTAACAAACATTTCGGAAGAATCGACGGATGTCCCCTTATTTCCTTTTCCTAACACATTTGCTTTTATCCCTGATTTCTTATTTAGAATAACTAGCTTTAATGAATAGGAAAATAAAAACAAAGCAAACAGAATCAATGAAAAAACATTTACCAGTTCCATTTTTATCTCTTCTTTCTATAATGAATTAAGTGCTATTTTAAGAAAGTAAAGTACTAGAAATAAAAAGATGGACTTTCATATAAAAAGCCCATCTATTGAATAAAGTGCGTTAATTCATTCTTTAACACGCATTAAACGTAAGCTGTTTAATGCTACTAACAATGTTGCTCCCATATCTGAGACAATGGCAATCCAAAGTGTTAGCCAACCTGGAATAACTAATAGTAATGCAGCTAGTTTAATTAAAATGGCAAATGCTATATTTGCCTTGATAATATTTAAGGCCTTACGACTTAGCTTTATTGTAAACGGTAATTTCCGTAGATCATCTGCCATTAAAGCAACATCTGCAGTCTCTAATGCAGTGTCTGTACCAGCACCACCCATGGCGATACCGACTGTAGAAGCTGCTAAAGCAGGAGCATCGTTGACACCATCACCGACCATCGCAACATTGCCATAGTCTTTTCGAAGTTGTTTTATATAGGAAAGTTTGTCTTCAGGCATTAATTCAGCTTGAATTTCAGAAACCCCTACATGATGACCAATTGCATTCGCAGTCCCTTTATTATCACCAGTTAACATGATTGTTTTCTTAACACCCATGTTATGCAATTTCTCAATAATTTCTTGGCTAGATTCACGTACCTCATCAGCTACGGCAATGATTGCTTGAATCTCTTTTTCAGTTCCTAATATCATGGCAGTTTTGCCTTCATTTTGTAACTTAAGGATGTTTCCTTCTAAATTCTCTGGAATAGGTACATTTAACTCTTGGAACAATTTTGGGCTACCGATGTAATACAAAGTACCATCTACTTCACCTTTTATTCCTTTGCCAGTAATGGCTGCGAAAGCATCAACGTTGATATTTTTGAATGAAACATTTTCTTCTTCGGCTCTTTTAATAATCGCAGAAGCTAAAGGGTGCTGAGATCGATATTCTAAAGCCGTAATTATGGCTAGAATCTTTTTTGAATCTTTTTGGGTATTCATTACATCAAAGTTTGTAACCACTGGAACACCTTTTGTAAGCGTACCTGTTTTATCAAAAGCAATTGCCTTAAGCGAACCCATTTCCTCTAAATAAATGCCACCTTTAATTAAAACCCCTTTTTTAGCAGCATTACCTATAGCTGAAACAATTGAAATTGGTGTTGAAATAACAAGCGCACATGGACATCCAACTACAAGTACTGATAAACCTTGATAAACCCAAGTTTCCCAACTACCATCGAAGAACAGTGGGGGAACAATTACTACAAGCCCTGCAATGACCATGATAATTGGTGTATAATATTTCGCAAATTTATCAACAAATGCTTGTGAAGGAGCGCGTTCACCTTGAGCTTCTTCAACTAGATGTATAATTTTTGAAATCGTTGTATCTTCAACGTATTTTGTAATTTTAACTTCTAATAAACCCTCTTCATTTAGTGTTCCAGCGAATACCTCATCATCTACTGTTTTTGAAACTGGTACTGATTCCCCTGTAATAGCTGCTTGGTTGACTGCAGAAAGACCGCTAACCACGATGCCATCCATTGCAATTTTTTGCCCAGGTATAACAATCATAATATCGCCAATCTCTATATCATCTACGTGTACCATGATTTCTTGACCATTTCGACGAATTAAAGCTTCTTTTGGTGCAATATCCATTAATGAGCGAATTGATTGACGTGCTTTATCCATTGAATAACGCTCTAAAGCTTCACTAATAGCGAATAGGATAACAACTATGGATGCTTCTGCCCATTCTCCTATAAATGCAGCACCAATGACAGCTACCGTCATTAATGTTTTCATGTCAAAATCAAAGCGAGTTAAATTTTTGAAACCAACTTTGAATAGATTGAAACCACCGATTACAATTGAAGCTATAAATAATAGGGAGGTAATAAGATTTTCTTCACCGTTTACGTATTGAGATAGATAACCGAATACGATAAATAAGCTTGCGTATAAAAGTGTGCTATGTTTTTTGTAAAATGGTACTTTCTTTTCAACTTGCCCCTCACTATTGTCAGAAGATGGAGCTTTAGATCTGTATGAAGGTGTATCCATTGATACTTTTAAATTTTCAAAAGCTCCAGCTTTTTCAAGTTCCGCAATAGTTGTTTCGCCAGTTACGGAAATTTTAGAAGCACCGAAGTTTACTTTTGCATCTTGAACCCCTGGAAGCTCTTTTACATTACGTTCAAATTTACCTGCACAGTTTGCACACGAGAAGCCTTCAATTCTATAGGTAGTATCTGTTTGGGGTGGAGTAACACGTTTTTGTTTTTCTGGCGTTACTTTTAAGTTTTCGAAAGCTCCAGCCTTTTCTAACTCCTCCACGGTCGCATCGCCTGTAACTGATATTTTAGATGCCCCAAAGTTCACCTTTGCATCTTGAACACCAGGTATTTCTTTTACATTACGTTCAAATTTACTTGCACAGTTGGCACAAGAGAAACCGTTCACGCGGAATACCTGTTTTTCCTCAGTCATTAATTTCACCTTCTTTATGTTCTTCAAATGCAACACTGATTAAATTCTTAAAATATGGGTCATGAATAGCGTAATAAACCAATTTCCCTTCTTTACGATATTCAGCTAATCCTAAATTTCGTAGTAAACGCAAATGGTGCGACGCAGTTGCTGTTGTTGACCCAATAATATTAGCGATATCGCAAACACATAATTCATCTTCTAGTGTTAGCGCATAGGCAATTTTTACACGTGTATCATCCGAAAGTGCTTTAAAAACTTTAGCAACATCCATTGATTTTTTTTCTTTTAACTTGTCTTGAACATAGTTTACTTTATCCTCATGAATACAGGTGATTTCACATATTTCTTTCATATATTTTCCTCCAGTTATCATTCAAACGTTCAAACGATTATTTGATTGTTTTTATAATAAACTTAAACATTCAAATAGTCAAACAGTTATTTGAATGTTTTATTTATTTAATGCAATTTATTATTTTTGACCAGAAAAGTATATGCAAAAGCCTAAGCTTGAAAAAAGTTAATTTTTTTGGATATGTATGGAAAAAGAAATGTAGATCATTAAATTAGAGGTTAGCTATTGAATATAATAATTATTAGTTTGAATAATAGTTGCAAATTGCAAATAAAATTGCTATATATATTTATTAAGGATAGAATATTTTTGTGTTTTACTTAGTTTTATTAATTACAGCTATTATTTTTAATGAATTTATATTTGCAAAATGCAAATAATGAAGGGGGATAAAAAATGAAAGGGATTCTTGATACAATCGTTATTGGGGGAGGGCAGGCTGGACTTGCAGCAGGCTATCATTTACTGAAAAAAGGTCTACGATTTTTAATATTAGAAGAAAGTAATCAGATCGGGGGTTCTTGGCCAAATTATTATGACAGTCTTAAATTGTTTTCTCCAGCAGGGTTTTCCTCTATGCCCGGCATGAAGTTTCCTGGAAACCAGAATCTCTATCCGAAAAGGGATGAAGTTATTCGATACTTACAAGATTATAAAAAAAAGTTCCAATTACCTGTTTTAATTAATCAGAGAGTAGATATGATTGAGAAAAATAACATAGGTTTTATTGTTCGAACTGTCACAGGCGATAAATTTCAAGTTAGAACAATCATAAATGCTACAGGCTCATTTAATAATCCTTTTATTCCTAACATTCAAGGAAGAGAAGTCTTTCAAGGGAAAACACTTCACTCTTCAGAATATCGAAATCCACAGCCATATCACAACCAAAGGGTAATCGTAATCGGAGGAGGTAATTCGGCTGTGCAAATTGCTGTTGAATTGTCTAAGGTTAGCCAAACTACTCTTTCAGTACGACAGCCAATAAAATTTGTAAAACAACGTCTACTTGGACGGGACATACACTATTGGTTGAAGGTATTTGGTTTTGATACCTTTCCTTTCTGGCGCTTTGGAAAAACGGCACCCAGATCAAATGCTGTGAATGATATAGGAGGATATAAAGATCGAATTAGTAAGGGGAGTCCGGAACAACGTTTAATGTTTACTTCTTTTTATGAAGATGGAGTTATTTGGCCGGACGGAGAAAGGGAGCCTGTAGATACCATTATCTATGCCACAGGATACAGACCACATTTACCCTATATGAAATTACTTGGTGCATTAGATGGGGAAGGAATGCCTTTACAAAAGGCAGGTATTAGCAGTATCCCTGGATTATATTTTGTGGGACTAGAAGGACAACGATCATTTGCATCTGCAACTTTAAGAGGTGTGGGAGAAGATGCCGAGTATGTTGTGAAAAAGTTACTTCACCACATGAAAAGTAGAAACTTTTGAAGTAGGAAAAACATCTTCAAAAAAAGTTAAATATATTTTAGTTGTATTTTGCAAATAAATAATATATATGTCTTTATAGGAGATGATTAAATGGAAAATAAACGTGAACTTTTTCAAGTTTTAACTCAAAAGTTTGCTCTACTAAATAAAACATGTTGTACTGTAGGATCAATTGACATCACACCAATACAGAGCCATATTCTATATGAGATCGACAAACAAAATAATCCTTCTATGCAACAAATAGCAGAGGCAATAGGTATGGATATTACTACATTTAGTAGACAGATTCAAACTCTTATTAAGATGAATCTTGTCAAAAAAACTCCTCTAACATCAGATAAAAGAGTGTACATTTTGTCATTAACTGTGGAGGGTACATTTCTCGCTACTACAATTGATGAAATGATAAACAATTATTTAAATGAAGTTTTTTCACATTTGAATGACTTCGAAAAAGAAACTGTTTTACGTTCAATTGAACTCTTAAATAAAGCTATGGCTAAATCAAATTTGTGTTGTACACCTTCTCCATAACTCGTTACTAAAGAAAAATTAATGGAGATAAATTAATCTTTATCATTATCTTTTAAAGCGTACGTTTAGGTAACTGAACGTACGCTTTTTACAAAGTATAAAAATTTTTTTAAAATGGGTAAATATCTGTTGCAATTCAAAACATTAAATCATAATATAAGAATATAGTTATATACTGATTATGTCACCTTCTTACGAGGTGATTTTATTTAAAATAATATATAAGAAAACAGTTATATAAGGAGTGCAGATAAATGGAAAACACACTAATTGAAAAACAACTAAAAGCAGCAGCGGATTTGAATCGCATTAAATTACTTGCATGCATGAAAAACGGGGAGGTATGTGTATGTGATTTTGTGGATGTGCTAGGAATATCACAACCAGCCGTTAGTCAACATCTACGAAAATTAAAGGAGGCAGGCATTATTACGGAACGGAAAGTAGGGACTTGGAAACATTACCGTTTAGTAGAGAATCAAACGCCACTGATGAAGGGCATTTTAGAACAAATTCAGCCTTTAAAGGGGTGCAATTGTGAAACCGATTGCTGCCATGTAGGGGGAAATATAAATGAGTAATGAATCTTTAACAAAACAGCTTTCTTTTCTAGATCGTTACCTTACCCTTTGGATATTCGTTGCGATGGGAATAGGTGTTGTATTAAGTATCACCATGCCTAATGTTGGGGAAGCGTTAGAGTCCATGTCTATTGGAACAACGTCCATACCGATTGCTATAGGGTTAATTGTCATGATGTATCCACCATTAGCGAAAGTAAAGTATGAAGAAATGTGGCGAGTGTTTAAGGATTGGAAAGTGCTATTACTATCACTTTTACAAAACTGGTTACTCGGCCCGTTCCTCATGTTCTTTTTAGCGATTATCTTCTTACAAGATTACCCAGAATATATGGCTGGACTCATTATGATTGGCTTAGCTCGATGTATTGCCATGGTGATTGTGTGGAATGATTTAGCGCGTGGAGATCGTGAATATGTAGCTGGTTTAGTTGCCTTTAACTCCATTTTTCAAATTGTGACGTATTCAATTTTTGCTTACTTTTTCTTAAATGTATTACCTGGTTGGTTTGGTTTAGAGAATTTCAATGTATCCATTTCTATGTGGGAGATTACAAAGAGCGTTCTAATTTACTTAGGGATACCATTTGCAGCAGGATTCCTCACACGATGGATAGGAATTAAAGCAAAAGGAAAACAGTGGTATGAAGAAAAGTTCTTACCGAAAATTTCACCACTTACTTTAATTGCACTGCTGTTCACGATTGTGTTGATGTTTGCTTTAAAGGGTGAGCAATTAGTAGAACTGCCACTTGATGTAGTGCGAATTGCTATTCCATTATTTATTTACTTTGTGATCATGTTTGCTGTGTCATTCTTCTCTTCCCGTAAAGTAGGTGCATCTTATCCTGTCACAGCAGCTCTTTCTTTTACAGCTGCAAGCAACAACTTCGAGTTAGCAATTGCTGTTGCAGTGGGTGTGTTTGGCTTGCATAGTGGCGTGGCATTTGCCGCTGTTATTGGACCACTAGTGGAAGTACCAGTCCTCATTGGACTTGTATGGGTTGCCTTACGTTGGCAGAAAAAATACTTTAAAACCATTAAATTATAAGGAGCAATTACTATGACAAATACACTTTATTTCTTATGTACAGGAAACTCATGTCGAAGTCAGATGGCTGAAGGATGGGCAAAGAAATTACTACCTACCAATTGGACAGTTAAAAGTGCTGGTATTGAAGCACATGGCGTAAATCCGAATGCTACTAAAGCGATGGCGGAGGTAGGGGTTGATATTTCAAATCATACATCCGATTTAATTGATTTTGAGACATTAAACAATGCAACATTAGTTGTCACTTTATGTGGGGATGCAGCTGATAAATGCCCAATGACACCTCCTCACGTTCGTCGTGAGCATTGGGGATTTGAAGATCCAGCGAAAGCGACAGGTACTGATGAAGAGAAGTGGGCTGTATTCCAAAATGTTCGTGATGCAATTGGTAAACGCATTGAACAATTTGTAGCTGAGGAGCTGAAATAAATTGAAAAAAATTCATATCTATGAGCCAGCAATGTGCTGTTCTACAGGCTTATGTGGACCTTCTATAGACCCAGAATTATTGCGAATGTCATTTATTATGAATAATTTAAAGAAAACAAACATAGAAGCTGAAAGATTTAATCTTACAAACGAGCCAAATGCTTTTGTAGAAAACGAAGCAATCAATCAACTATTAGTGTCAGAAGGAATGGATGCCTTACCTGCAACGTTTGTGGATGGAGAATTACTTTGCAAAGGAATCTATCCAACAAATGAACAATTTTCACAGTGGTCAGGACTTTCAGAAGACGAATTACTACAAAAGCCAAAAGTACGCTTGTCACTAAAAGGAGATGCGTAAGATGGAACGCTTTACAAGAATTCATTTCCCTGACACCCCATTCCTGTTTTTCACGGGGAAAGGGGGCGTTGGGAAAACATCGGTTGCTTGTAGCCTATCAATAGCCATTGCAAGGGAAGGGAAAAAGGTACTTTTAATTAGTACAGACCCCGCATCCAACTTACAAGATATTTTTGGCCAAACGCTTTCTAATAGTCCAACAAAAATTGAAGGCATAGACAATTTATTTGCGATAAATTTGGACCCTGAACAGGCAGCACAACATTACAAAGAGCAAATGGTTGGTCCGTACCGTGGAAAACTACCTGAAGTGGTATTACAAAATATGGAGGAACAACTTTCTGGTGCTTGCACAGTAGAAATTGCTGCCTTTAATGAATTTGCTTCACTATTGACTGATACTTCAGTGATTGGGAATTTTGACACTGTGGTGTTTGATACAGCCCCTACAGGGCATACGTTACGATTATTACAGTTGCCTTCTGCATGGTCTACGTTTCTAGACGATAACACGACTGGCACTTCATGTTTAGGTCCTTTAAAAGGGCTAGAACCACAACGTGAAGTCTATAAAGAGGCAGTTGAACGTTTAAAGAATGCTAATCAAACAACGTTAATGTTAGTGACACGCCCAGAAGAAAATCCTTTAAAGGAAGCTGCACGTGCTTCTCACGAATTGTTTGAAATAGGCATTCAAAATCAGACTCTACTAATTAATGGATATATGAGCAATGCCAATTCTACTGATGATATCGAAGAGGCTTTCATTGCGCGTCAAGCTGATGCAATAGCAAGAATTCCTGAAGAACTAAATCAATTTGAGCATTTCTACTTACCTTTTGTACCGTACTCATTATCAAGTATTGAGCGTATGCAAGCATGGATGACTGACAAAGAAGTTATACATGCAGATGAATCAAATGAAGAAACTAAGATTCCTGAGATAGAAGAAATGATTGCAGATTATTTAGAACGTAAACCGAAACTCATTTTTACGATGGGGAAAGGTGGGGTTGGAAAAACAACTGTGGCTTCTTATATTGCATTACGATTAGCAGAAGAGGATACTCATGTACATTTAACTACAACAGATCCCGCCGCACACCTCGATTGGACATTCGGAGATGACAACGTTAATAATTTAACGATCAGTCGTATTGATCCAAAAGCAGAAGTGGCAAACTATGAAGCAGAAGTGCTTGCAAAGGCAAGTGAAACGATGAATGAGGAAGGTTTAGCATTTGTGAAAGAGGATTTGGCTTCTCCTTGTACAGAGGAAATAGCTGTATTCAAAGCATTTGCTAACGTTGTAGAAAATCATCAAGATGAAGTCATTATTATTGATACCGCACCAACAGGGCATACGTTGCTTTTACTAGACGCAACAGAAGCTTATCATCGGGAAATAAGCCGTTCACAAGGGGATATTCCTCCAGCTGTTTCTAACCTGTTACCAAGGTTGCGTGATGCCTCTTATACGAGTGTTGCCATTGTAACTCTTCCTGAAGCAACACCTGTTTATGAAGCTTCGCGCTTACAAGAAGATTTACACCGTGCTGGATTATCTGTTGATTGGTGGGTTGTTAATCAAACGTTTTCATCTATCTATACAACAAGTCCAACATTAATTCAAAAACAACAAGCTGAAACGAAATGGCTAAAAGAAGTTAGATCCATCAGCAATAATCAATTTGTGGCCATTCCATGGGTAAAAACGCCACCGGTTGGAACACAAGGCTTACATGAATTAAAAGGAGAGAAAATCAAATGAAAATGAGTCTAGAAGGTAAAAATTATTTAGAACAGGTATTAGCTGATTCAGAGGTTAAAACGCTTCGTTTCTTTGGTATTGCAGGCTGCTGTGGGGTTAATTTAGGTGTAGGCTTAGAAGCACCAGCAGAAGAAGATGCAATTCAAACAATTGAAGGTATCGAAGTCGCAATTCATCCTGATATTGCACCGCAATTAACAGATGTTACGATCCATGCAGAAGAAGAGAATGGTGAGCTAGGTTTAGTATTAGTTGGATACTCACCGACATCTTGCTAACAAGTGATCCTAAATATACTGTCTGTCGTAGCAATTATTCAATCCGTTGAATGGAGGATGCAATAATGACAGTAAACCATGCTAGCGAATTAACTAAAGATTATTTTATCGCTTATTTAAAGTTAATAATGAATAGTAGAGAATACACATTGATACAGGCTAAAGAGTTTGCTTTTGATTTCTTCTTTAAAGGAGATATGGATCGTTACGGCACTTCTACATGGTTGCAATTTGAAAAAGCTATAAAAGAAATTGATAAAATCATGTGTGAAATGGAAGTGTGTTCATAACTATCACAAAAGCTTAAATAAATTACGTCTAGCTTACTGCTAGACGTAAAAAATATATTTTATATAAGGGAATGCTTATATAAAGAAAAAAGAGGAGAAGTTTATATGAAAACACTAAAAGTAATCAATCAAAATCAATCTTGTTGTACTCCTGTTCAGGACATTGAAGTCCAAGAGACTGTTAATAATTCCAATAAGAATTTACCGATTGTCATAATTGGTGCAGGTCCTATCGGGTTAGCTACTGCTGCTCATTTAGTAGAGCAAAACCAGTCATTTATTTTACTTGAAGCTGGCAATGAAATAGCACACAATATTCGTACTTGGGGGCATGTCACATTATTTTCTCCATGGCGTTATAACATCAATAGAGCTGCTAAATCATTATTAGAGGGGTCTGATTGGGTAGAACCTAACTTAGAAACAATACCTACAGGGCATGAGTTAATTGATCTTTATTTAAAACCTTTGGCAGAGTTAACACAAATAAAACCTAGTATCCGATTGAACTCAAAAGTAGTAGGTATTTCAAGACAATTAAATGATAAAATGAAATCAAAAAATCGATTAAATCAGTTCTTTAATATATATGTTGAAAAAGAGGATGACATCGATATTATTGAGGCAAAAGCAGTTATCGATGCAACGGGTACATGGGGGAACCCAAACCCAGCAAATTCTACAGGTGTTTGGCTGAAAAATGAGAAAGTATTAGCAGATCACATTGAGTATGGTATTCCAGATATAAATACGAATCCTAAGAGATATGCAAATAAGAAGGTTGCTGTCATTGGTGGTGGTCATTCAGCGATCAATACCTTATTAGCTTTGGCTGAATTACAAAAAGATAATCCTTCAACAAAGCTTGTGTGGATTATGCGTAAAAGATCTGTAGAAGAAGCCTATGGCGGGGAGGAAAAAGATGCGTTGGCAGCACGTGGCGCACTCGGTATTCGCATCCATGAATTAGTAGATACAGGAAAGATTGAGGTAGTAACACCTTTCTATATTTCACAGGTGAAAAAAGAAGAGAATATCCATATTGTAGGTACTATTAATGGAGAACAAAAAGTACTTACAGGATTCGATGAACTTATTGTTAATGCAGGAAATCGACCTGATTTTACCATGAACAATGAACTGCGTTTATCTATTGATACAGCAACAGAAAGTGTGCAAGCATTAGCGCCACTAATTGATCCTAATGAGCATAGTTGTGGCACAGTCAGAGCGCATGGTGAAGAAATACTACGCCAACCTGAAAAGGACTTCTATATAGTCGGAGCTAAAAGTTATGGACGCGCACCAACATTTTTAATGGCAACCGGCTACGAACAGGTTCGTTCAATAACAGCTTATTTATCAGGAGATGAAGAAGCGTCGAAACGTGTTGAATTAGAATTACCAGAAACAGGCGTATGTAGTATTAATCTTGTCAATCAATCAAATACATGTTGCTAATTGGGGGGATATGTTTTGTTAAATCAGTTATTTATAGTGGGAGTATATATATTAATTATCTTAATGTTATCATATATTACACATGAATATCTGGAAAATAAGTTTAGTAAGCAATGTTATTTAATATGGTTGATTTGTGTTTTTTTAACTGGACCTATAGCATTCACCATATATATTATTTGGGATAAGAAAAACAACATACCTAATACAAATGTAAAATAGGTAAGTCTAATGTGGAGAATTCTATAAAGTTTAATTAATTGACTGTTAGTGAAAGCTAGCAGTCTTTTTAAAATACTAAGGGAAATGGGATGGACAAACTTATGGAACAGATTTGGGATGACAGACATCATTACTAATTGAAATATACTTTAGGTAGCGTTTTTACTTATGAAAAAAGCTTTACTGAAAAAACATTGTAATAAATAAGAGGAGTAAGGATATGATAGGTTATTTTCCAACGCCATATGAAGATGAACTATATTACAGTATAATAGCTCGTTATCACATTCATGTAGGTAACTTGAGTAGAAAACATACAAATAAAGAACTATTTGGAAAGAAGGTAAATATTAATTTAGAATTACCAATGGGACTCGCTCATTTAGTATCCCAAATCAATATATTCTCGAAAGAATTTACTAAAGAGTATTTTATTAACCAGCATACAGTGATACCGTTTGTAAAACCCTTTAAAAGTGAAGAATGGAATGAGAAAATTTATAAAAGTGATTTTAAAAATTTATATATTTTTTTATTTAGTTACAGTAAATACAATGTAAAAAACAAGAAATATTTATATTATTGTGCAGAATGCTTAAAGGAACAGCTTAAGTCAAATGGTGAAGGATTTTGGAACAGGATTCATCAAATTCCAGGGATTTTTGTTTGTACTAGGCATAAGACTCCGTTATTAGAGTATTCGTTAAAAATATCCGAGATGGGCTTTATAAATTATTTAATTCCAACAATTGAAGATATTAGAGAACCACTTAGGAGCTATAGTGAGGAACTAATGAAATATTTGATCGATCTAGCAGAGGACGTTGAATACATTATTAGAATGAATTACAAATCGTTTTCTGAAGAGTATTATATTAGCAAATATGTAGATTTATTAGGTAAGAAAGGGTTTGCATATCCCATTAAAAAGCGAAGAGAATACTTACAAAAGTTAATAATTGAATATTATCCAACAGATTTTCTAGAGTTATTAGATTCATTTTTCAAGATAAGTGACAAGTTTTCTTGGGTTCCTAGTTTAATAAATATTGAAGAAAATAGGTCGTTACATCCGATAAGACACTTATTATTAATGAGATTATTAAGTGGATCAGCCAAAAATTATTTTGAAAAGGAGAACTCATTTAAACCTTTTGGTGAAGGACCTTGGGTTTGTATGAACCCGTTTTGCAAGAATTATTTAAAAGAGAATATAAAAAATGTGAATGTTAGAGTAAATAATTCAGATAGGAAAATTCAAGGTATCATAAAGTGTAATTGCGGTTTTGAGTACATAATTAAGGAAGGGGAAAAATCTCCTTTTGATATAAGGGATTTCCATAGAAGAATAGTAAAGCGAGGCCGAGTATGGGAACTTAATTTTAATGAATTACTTAAACAAGATCTAACACTGAACAAAATAGCGGAATTAGCAAATATATCTAGGGATACAGTAATAAGGATTAAGAATAGGGGGCATCTTTCTTCAGTTCAATTAAAAAACAAAGAAGGATTAATGAACAAACAAAAATTAAAAACGGAGTACTACAAAGAGGAATTTCTAAAAATCCGAAAAGAAAATCCAGAATATTCACGCTCTGACTTAGGTAAAGCATATACTAAAATATACGGATGGCTTTTACAATATGATAAAGAATGGTTAATTCGCAATTCTCCTTACTTGAGGAGTACTGGTAATAGAGAAAAAATAGATTACTTAGAGAGAGATAAAGAATTACTAAGCAAAGCAAAATTAATAATAGATAGTTGGTCAGAACATGAAGGAAATTTAAAGAGATTGGTTAGGAAAAGTAGGACAGGGATAATAAATTTACTTGATGTCAAAGCAAGTTATAGTTTGTTCAGTGGAAAATACCCACTTACTACTAAGTATATCAATTCGAATATAGAGACGGTTGAGGATTTTCGGCATAGAAGAATAAAAATTGTTATGGATACCAAATATAAAGACGAGATTGTAACAAAAAATATGGTTATTGAAGCAGCTAATCTTAAAAACTATATTAGAATTAATATAGAGAAACGAGAAAAATTACTAAAATATATAGAGGATTTAGTAACTATCCATAATAACAAATTCTTATAGAATAAAGCTGTGAAGAAACATATTTAAACTATAATGTAAGTACATAATTTTCGTATTGGTATACAACTTTTTTGTAACAGTTTATTGCAAAATAAGTTAATTTGATGAAAATAAGTATACGACTTTATTGTCATTTTAAAGATAAGAAAGACACAAGAATGCGGGTTTGAACATTTGTTAGTATACAACTTTATTGAAACTCTTCAGCTAGTGTAGTCTAATAAAAAATATTGATTGTTTATAACAAAGTTTGACCATTTGAAATAAAGTTTGGTTAAAAATGACCTCTTCGGATTTGGTATCCAGAAGAGGTCATTTTTGATTCTTTGGAAAAAGGTAATTTTATAGGAATGAATTTAATTGGTTAGAACATTAATATGGAAAAGGTTCTTGGTGTAGTTTTATAAAAAAGATTGATCATTTATAACAAAGTTCGCTTATTTAAAATAAAGATTGATTAAAGATCCTGTGTTGATACGTAGGATCTTTTCTTATTCCACAATCGGGCCAATATTGTTGCAGATATAAAAAGAGGCTGATATTACATCAACCTCTTTTTAATGATTTTTAGGATGCAGCGATTACTTCGCAAGATATATCAAAAAACGAATGAAGAACCTTGATATCCTATATTTAAAGGAGGTGCCTTCGTTGTATAACCATGAAATTATAATTAAGAAAATCATTTTGTATGTGGAAGAAAACCTACATGAACCACTTACTTTGGAAAATATAGCAGCACAATCAAATTTTTCAAAGTATCACTTTCATCGAATATTCCAATCCACGATTGGCATGACAGTAACTGAATATATTCGGTTAAGAAGATTGGCTAATGCTTCTTCCGCCTTACTTTATACAAGTGAACGCATTCTTGATATCGCTTTATATTATCAGTTTGAATCACAAGAATCATTTACAAGAGCATTTAAAGAGATTTATAAGCTACCACCTGGCAAATATCGCAGAATGATGTCAGACGTGCTTAAAATTAAGGAGGAAACATATATGGATACAAAGGTGAAAGGTTGGTTTTTAAGTGGATCAAATCCATTTAATTACGAAATGGGAATTGACCATGAAGTTGTTCATCAGGGGAAAGCATCAGGTTATTTAAAATCCAAAACAGTGTTAGATTCAACTGAATTCGCTACCATGATGCAAACATTTAAGGCTAATCAGTTTGTTGGAAAGCGCATTAGACTCTCTTGTTTCATCCGTACGGAAGAGGTAGATACGTACGCTGGGATGTGGATGCGAGTAGACGACACAATGGAAGATGTTCTTCAATTTGATAATATGAGTAATCGTCCCATTAAAGGAACAACAAACTGGAACCATTATTCTATTATTTTAGATGTTCCAACCCAAAGTGCTGTTATTTCGTTTGGTATCATTCTGTCTGGACAAGGAACTGTATGGGCAGATCAATTTACTTTTGAAGAAGTGAATGAAAGTATTCCAACAACTAATTTAGAGATGCATGGTGAGCTGCTGGACGAGCCAATAAATTTATCATTTGACGAGGAAATATGATTTAAGGAAGGGTGATAACATGGCTAATTTTGGTATAAAACATACCGGGGTAGTATTAAGTATTATAGTTATAATTGCAATTATGGCTGTAAAGTTTGTAGGAATTAACACACTTGTTCATTACTTAAAGTTTTGGTGAAAATATTGCTTAACTATACCGCAATAGGGCCATTTAATGGAGGAAGAATCACAAGTAATATTGAATATTTATGGTATCATTTAGTGAAAAAATTAAGGAAAGGTGATGTATGTAATGAGTACATCTGAAATATTTATGAAAAGCACCATACCAATATTCCGTATTTTTAATGAGGAGAAAGCGAAAGAATTTTATTTAACATTTTTGGGGTTTGCATTGGATTGGGAACATCGATTTGAGGATGATCTACCTTTATACATGCAAATTTCTTATGGAAATTGTATTATTCATCTTTCAGAGCATCATGGAGATTGCTGTCCAGGGGGTGCTATAAGAATTGAAGTAGAAAACCTAGAGTTACTCCATTCAAACCTTATATCAAAGAAATACAAATATACGCGTCCTGGCATCGAAACAACCCCTTGGAATTCTCAGGAAGTTTGCATTGGAGACCCATTTGGAAATAGAATTGTTTTTTTTGAGAACCTTCAAAAATAACATTGGGTAACTTATTTTGATGATACAAGTAGAAAGGATTCAAAAATACATTAAATATGGATGAAGGCACTTGGAATCGAGCAAGAGGTTGGGCTTTGCATAGTGTTGAAAAACAAAACCATCCATAGAATTTATGTGAAAGGTGAAAAAGGATTTCCGTTGCAGGCTACTTGCTTTCCTGTGGGCGAGCGCCGAGCCACTTCCTCTGCTACCACTCCGTTTAGAGGCTCGCCTGTCTCGCTATTCCCACGGGAGTCAAGTAGCCTTCCACTCCAATCCATAAAAAAGTGAAGGTATTCACTACTCTTTTGTGGAGGGGTGTTGTCACGCATCACTTCTCCAAATTGAAAGTAAGAGGCTATCCTCTCTTATAATATAAATAATGGGCTATTTTGTTCAGGAAAAGACACTTTTGCAGAATGGTTGATTGGAGTGGAGCCAGCGTCACTCCTAGGGGATTTAGCGTCACAGAGGAGACCCTGGAGCGAACGCAGTGAGTGAAGCGGCTCATCGGACGCCCCCTGGAAAGGACGCTGGCGGAACGGAAATCAACCCCTCGCCTTGCAAAATTGCTTATTATGCCGTTGACATTACCTTTTTTCAACAACATGAAAAGCATCGAATCATTTGATTCGATGCTTTGGTATTATAATCTATTATATGTTTCATCAAGAGTTCCAAAAACTCTGGAATACCTTCAATACCTTGTAAAGTATTGAAACCAGTTATCTTTTGTAGTCATTTTAAACCATATTCATAACATCGCTACCTTTTTATAAAGTATATCGCTCCATTAAAGAATTTAATTCACGATTTAATTCCGTTAGTTTTTCAGCAGCATTAGCAACATCAGCAATTGCTTTAATGTGCTCATCTATGGAAGCAGCAATTTCCTGTACGGAAGCGGCCGTCTGTTCTGATACGCTGGACGCACTTTCGATTCCTTCACTCATCAACTTATTATAGGAGGTCATAACGTCCATTTCTTTATTAACTGCTAATATCGATTCCACAATTTGCTTAACAGAATCAGACATTTGATTGAATTTACTTTGTGTTAGCACTACATCATCATTTAACTTTTTAGCAGTCTCCATTGTTCCTTCTACAGTTTCAACTGTTTTAGTTGTTTCTGAAACAATGGATGAAACCACTCCTTGTACTTGGTGAGTAGCATTTTTCGATTGTTCTGCTAGTTTCCTTATTTCATCGGCAACAACTGAAAAACCTCTACCATACTCACCAGCTCTTGCTGCTTCAATGCTTGCGTTTAAAGCGAGTAAATTCGTCTGTTCAGCGATTGTTTCAATTGTTTCCATTACCTGTGTGATTTGATTGATTTTACTATTTAAATTTTTAATCTCATAACTGACTTCTTCTGATGCTGCCAATGAATCAGTATTGGATTGTTGTAATTGATGAACTATTGCAATTCCCTCGGCTGATATTTTTTCAGCATGTTTTGTAATGTCGTACATCACTTTACTTTGTTTTTCCGTAGTTTCTATAGAACTTGATAATAGCTCTACTGTTCGGTTTATCTTGTCCAAATCATGGGCTTGTTCTTGTGTACCAGTAGCAATTTCGTTAACTGCTCTACCAACTTCATCACTACTAGCAGATGTTTCTTCTGAAATTGCTGATAAGTTGGTCGCTGAATCCAATAAATGTTCACTAGTATTTTTAGTCTTTTCGACGAGTGTACGTAATTGCTGTGACATTTTATTAAAAGCAGTCGCAAGTTGCCCAATTTCATCACTTGATTCAGGTAGATTGGTAACAATTATATGACCATCAGCAATTTTTGTTGATGCTTCAGCTACTTCTTTTAGTGTATTTAATTTCCTCCGAATACCTAAATAAAACACAATTGAACTTAAAATAATGAGTACAATTGTTGCACCAAAGATAATATATTGTAAGATGTTTAATCCTTCATAAAATTCATCTTGAAAAACAGCAATTCCAAGAGTCCAACCCCAAGGCTCAAAATATTCTGTATAGGCTGTTTTATCTTTAAAAGAACCATCTGGCTGTTTATCAGAATAAACGACATAGCGATCTGATTCATTTTCGGACTTGCCGCCTGCAACGATCTTTTCTCGATTACTTCTGTTGAGGTCATCGACAGGAGCTCCACCTATTTTAGAGGGATGGAGTTGTAACACTAAATCCTCGTCAAAAGCTAATATATAACCATTTTCTTTGTAAGTAAAATGGGAATTTTGATAATCATACTCTCCATTTCCATTTACTGGCCCATTTAGAATAATTCTCGCCTGTTCTTTACCTTCCTCTAGTGTTATTTTGCCAATTTCCACTTCTTCATTAATCAGTTCTAATGAAGTATAAGCCCCCTTGACGATGCTTTGTAGTTCTCTTTGACCGGATTCTAAGAGCTGATTTTTGGCAACAACATAACTTGTTGAGCCGATAATCACAACTGTTACAAGTATAATAATTGTGATTAGTAGCATTAACTTTCTTGAAATGCTTCGTAACTGTAAAATTCTCTTCATCATTTGCTTCCTCCCACAACTATATATAGGTATATTTCGACAGTAATCTACATAATTCAATGGTATCGGAATTATTTTTTATATTACGCTGTATATGAAAAGCTAGAAGCAAATTCTTCTTATTATTAGGGTGGGTATTATTACATGATTAACCAAATTAAAAACTGGATAAAGGATGTTAAGAAAAGAAATTCATATATAACATGTTTGGATTAATCATTCCTGTTTATCAAGTCTAATAGGTGAATATTATTGGAGCAGACTTTTTTACAGCTACAATAATTGAAAATGATTATCATTTTCAATATAATAGGGAACAATTAGTATTTAAAGGAGAAGGATTATGAATAAATACATAAAAAAAGCCGTTCTAGTAATGTTGGTAATGAGTCTACTGCTAATAATGGCAGCTTGTGGTAGTAAAACAGAAGGTACAAAGGATGACAAGGAATCTACAACGACTGTAACAACACGTATTGTAACAGATTCGGTAGGACGTGAAGTAGAAGTTCCCATAGACCCACAACGTGTTATTGTGGATTGGGATTTAGGTCACGTATTAGCTGTAGGCATTGTACCAGTTGCTTCAACGACAAAGGTCATTGATTATGGTGAATTTTTAAAGGATTACTATCAGGGGCAGGACATTGTAGATCTTGGGAATGAAGATACTGTATCTTTAGAAACAGCTACTAGTCTAAAACCAGATTTAATTATTACGTTTGCAGAGGAAAATATAAAACAATATGAAAAAATTGCACCTACTATTGTGTTCAGTACGGATAGCTACGATAGTGTGGAAGCAGAAATTTTAGCAATTGGCGAAATGTTAAATCACCAAGAAGAGGCGAAGAAGTTTATGGCAGATTATACGGCGCGTGCAAAGGTAGCTGAAGAAAAAATCAAAGCCGTAATCCCAGAAGGCATAACATTCTCACTCTTTACGTTAACAGACAAAGAGATTGTTGTGATTCCTAGTGGTAACTCAGGTGGTGAAGCGATGTATGATTTGTTAAAACTTACAGCACCAACATCTATACAAAAGCTAATTGAAGATAGCAAGGGAGATTGGCAGAAGCAACGTATTTCATGGGAAACGGTAGGTGACTATGTAGGTGATTATGTAGGTGTTTTAGATTATGGTCAAAAATACGAAACGACTTCTACATGGGATAATTTAGAGGTTGTGAAAAATAATAAAGTGATTACATTCGATGGGACGTACTTCTTCTCAGCAGATCCAATCTCTGTTATCCATCAAGCAGAGCACATGGCAGAACAAATTATTGAATTAGTACAAAAACAATAAAGTAAAACTTCAAGCAGTTGCGTTTTTCTTAAGCTCCACGAAGACCTTTCTTGCTTCAATAAAAAACCCCATTAGATAAACAGATGATTTGTTTATCTAATGGGGAAGGTATTAGCTAATTATTTATGTGTAGTTACAGCTTTATTCTTTTGTTGTAACGCTTCATTTTTTTCAGCGAAGCGGTCATTATGAGAAGATACGCCTGCCATTTTTGATTCTGTAGGGTCAATGTATAATTTGGCGCTATTGACAGCGAGGACAGCATCGTTAAATGCGCCTGCAATCAGTCTTATTTTCCCTTCATTCGTTACAATATCGCCTGCGCCAAAGATGCCTGGCATGCTTGTACCCATTTTGGGAGTAACGGAAATGCCCCATTCTTCAGAGGCCAAGCCCCAATCTAAAATGGCGCCGCCAAAGTGTCGGTCAAATCCGTGATTGACAAGCACTTCATCTACTTCAATTTTTGTCATATCATTAGAATCAACCTGCTGTAATGTGACATGTTCAATTTTATTGCCATTGCCATGTAAACGAGAAACTGTATACGGAACATAGGTTGTTGCGATAGACTTCATGCGTGTTACAGATGATTCAAAGGCACTGAAGTCATCTCGTCTATGAACAACGTATACTTCTTTGGCAATAGGAGCCATTTCAATAGCCCAATCTACAGCTGAGTCGCCGCCACCAGAAATGAGTACACGTTTATCTTTAAACCTATTGATGTTCGTTACCGTATAGTGAAGGTTGTTTAGTTCATAACGGTCAGCGCCTTCAATCGTTAATTTTTGAATGCGTGTAATACCACGTCCTGTAGCTAAAATAATCGTTTTCGTATAATGTTTCTCGCCTGTTTTAGCTGTTAAGACGAAAATGCCATCGTCGCGTTTTTCCATGCCAACAACTTCTTGACCAAATACGATTGTTGGATTAAATGTCATAGCTTGCTTGATTAAGGAATGAATAATTTCTTCACAGCGAATAGGTTCAATACCACCGACATCCCATACCAATTTCTCAGGATAGGTGCGCATAAAACCACCTAATTCCTGTTTTACTTCGATAATTTTCGTTTTCATTTCACGCATACCACTGTAAAAGGCAGCATACATGCCAGCCGGCCCACCACCGATTATAATTACATCATAAATCTCTTGTTTCATTTAAGGCACCAACTTTTCAACTAAATAATCAAGGAATAGTGGAGAGCCAATTAAACCTTCACCTACAACGTAATCTGCTGTTTTTAATGGATAAACATTGCCGATTTTCACAGCATCCATTGCTTGCCACATCGGGCTATTCTCTAAATCTTTCATAGATTGTTCACTACTATAATTTTGCATTTGACGTTGTTCGACAAAAATATGATCTGCATCAATGTCAGGTAAAACCTCTAAGGAGATGGGCGTGAACCACTCATTATTATCTTTCAACATAGTTGGAATATTTAACCCAAGTTGTGTGTATAGCATATCACTACCAGGGCTACCTTTTTCAGTGCCTAGTACACGGTATTGATTTTGTTCTACCCGTAATACAAGAATTTTTTCGTCACCTATAGCATCGTGTAGTTTTTCTTTGGTTTCTTCTATTTTTTCCCTATACTTCTCGAGAGCAAGTGTAGCTTCTTTCTCTTTCTTGAACAGTTCACCAAGCACAGGAACATATTCATCTATTGCAACGCCTGCCTCAACAGCAACAGTAGGAGCAATTTTACTTAAAGCTTCGTATTTCTTAGCATCAATCGCTGCACCCTGAGCAATAATGACATCTGGTGCAGCTTCAAGAATAACTTCTAAATTATCTTCATATTGCACAGTCGGAATAATTTTAACATTGTTGTCATTGAATAATTTGAAGCGATACTCAGGTTCAATTTCTTCAACAACTGTCACCATTTGAGGCGTTACACCGATTTCAATTAAGTTTTCAGCATAGTTAGAACTAAGAACTAACATATTTTTAGGTTCAGTAGGGATCGTGACATCACCATAGGCATCTTTTACAATACGCGTTGTAGGCTCACTTTGTTCTTCTTGACCCTTTGTCTCATTTCCGCTCTCTTTATTAGTACTTGAGCAAGCAACTAATGTTAAAGCTACTAACATAAAAAGTATATATTGCATCGTTTTTTTCATTGATTATAGCTCCTTTTTATTTGATAATGATTATCACTATCAAATAATAACAGGGAATGAGAGTGCCTACTATAGCGTAAAGTGCCTTAAAAATTGGATTATTGTGTTTTAGGGCAAACACCATCCAAAATCGACTGCTCAATCTGTTGCATAATTTTTCTTTTGCCAAACACACTGCAATTGTTTATCCATAAACCCGTATCCACATAAAACACACGTTTATTTTTCACAGCATCTAAATTTTTCCACTGCTCACTTTTTTGTAAAGTAGCTAAGCTAAGGTCGGCTGTATAATAATCCATTATGCGTTTTTCAATAAACAAATAAGTAGGATTGGCTACCACTAATTGTTGTAAAGAACATATGTTGAAACTATTTTTATTTGTGCGCAATGATTCAGGCATTTTTAAGCCAAGTTCCTGATATAAAAGGGTAGCGGAGTCACTAGAAGATTCACCGACATAGCGATAACCCAACTCCTCCACACGTAAGTAAAGTACAGTAGCATTCTTTACAAGATGGTGTTGTATTTTATTTTTTAGAACATCTACATGTGTCGTAAGTTCGTGAATAATTTGTGTAGCTTCATTCTCTTTATTAAACAATTCACCAAAGTAACGAATTGATGAATTTAAATCATAAGGTAGCCCGGTAATTACAGGTGCGATCGTTTGGAAGTGTTGTTTTGTCTCTTCCGTTAAGTCGACACCGATAATTAAATCGGGTTGCTGTTGTACAATGATGTCTTGTTGAATCACATATTGAGGCATTTCTAAGATGGTTGTACCAACTTCATGAAAAAGATTCTTTTGATATTTTGGAGTGAGGGAGCTCGTCACAGTAACACAATTTGGTATAACCCCTAATGCGATTGCAATTTCTGCGTGTGCAGGTGATAGAAAGCAAACACGATATTCACCAACGGTCTTTTTGAATTTCTTAGGTGGATGACCTACAATGCGTTTAAACTGTCGACTAAAGTGCTGCACATCATCAAAACCAACTTTTTTTGCGACATTTTGTGATAAATCATCTGTTGTTAATAGCATTTCTTGCGCACGGTAAATACGATAACTAATTAAATAAGCTATCGGTGTTTTATCATATAACTCAATGAACTTTCTCGAATAATACCATGGGCTATATCCAGCGATGGCTGCTAGTTCATCTCTTGTCATTGTTTGGTTATATTTTTTTTGCATATAAATAACTGTCTGTTCCATTCTTTCCTCAAGTGTGTATTCATCTGTTGATTGCTCTTGCTGTAGCTCCTTCAACAAACTGTATAAAATAAATTGTTTAATGGTGTTATGGAGAGGGTCTATATTTTTAGCGAGCGACATCCGAATATCAGCTATGATCGTTTCAGGCACTCGCTGAATATAGTAACCATTCATTGTATTGATAGACCATTTACGGGTTAATTTCATTGCTGTATCATACAGTGCAAAGCTAATTAAATAGCCTGAAAAATCAAGACGGTTTGTATTTGTAAGTTGGATAACCGCATCATTTTCGAGGGCAATCAAATGCCCAAAAACAATATGCTCTTTGTGCCCATTAATGGACAGGGTGGTTTGGCCATCCGTAATCAATAAGAGAGCCGCACTTTCAAGATGTATCGTAGACTTTTGAAATAAGGATTTGGCTAAATCTTTTATTTCTGTGCAATGTGCCAGCCAATTAGGATTAGAATCAAGCATTTATGTACTCCTTTAGTTTGTTGTGATAAAAGTATACTACGGAATATCACAGCAGACGGCATAAAAAAGACAAGTTCAAACATAGGAAATAAAAAATCCTTACAGAACATCAAAATGTATGGCCTCCCTTTGATAAGGGAGGTATTTTTAATGTGTACAATAGGCATCTTAAGAAGCTATTGAAATGGAAGGTATTACTTTTAGTGAACAAAATGTACGTAATAGATATAAAGAAATTAATAAACATTAATTTGAAAACGATTACATTTGCTCGATGTTGTTTTACTATAAGGTTTAATATTCGGAAAATTAGTTATTTATAGAATTGATAAATAACTTAAAAGGGTCATTGGGGGGATTAGAATGCTAGCAATTTTAGGTTTTTTAATGATAATAGTATTTATGATTTTGATTATGACTAGTCGTCTTACAGCAATGATTGCATTAATTGTAGTTCCCATTACGTTTGCAGTTATTGGTGGATTCGGAAGTGAAATGGGTCCTATGATGTTGGATGGGATTAAAAGTGTGGCTCCAACCGGGATTATGATTTTATTTGCCATTCTTTTCTTTGGTATTTTGATTGATGCTGGAGTATTTGATCCAATCATTCAAACAATTCTTAGGTTAGTAAAAGGTGATCCTGTAAAAATTGCCATCGGAACAGCCGTATTAGCCCTTCTGATTTCTTTAGATGGTGATGGTACAACAACCTACATGATTACTATTTCAGCATTTTTACCGCTTTATAAAAGAATTGGCATGCGACCAATTGTATTAGCCGGTATTGCCGTTTCAGCCTCAGGTGTTATGAACCTCCTACCTTGGGGAGGGCCAACTGCAAGGGTTATGACAGCATTGAATCTTGAAATGTCTGAAGTTTTTACACCCGTGATTCCCGCGATGATTGGCGGCGCTATCTTTGTTCTGCTCATGGCATTTATGTTCGGAAGACAGGAGAGAAAGCGAATTGGTGTTATAGAATATGATTATGAAACTGCAGTTCAGCCTGCTGCTACAGTTGAAGATGACTCTTTGAAACGTCCAAAACTAATTATCTTTAACTATGCACTAACAATCATTCTTTTAATAGCGTTAATTATGGAGCTATTACCACCTGTTACATTATTCATGCTTGGTTTTGCGATTGCGATTACTGTAAACTATCCAAAATTGAAAGACCAAAAGGAACGTATTGCGAATTATGCTGACAATGCATTATCAGTTGTTTCAATGGTTTTTGCAGCTGGGATTTTTACAGGGATTCTTTCAGGAACAGCAATGGTAGATGCGATGGCAAACTCAGTAATTCATTATATTCCAGATGCAATGGGTTCTCATTTTGCAGTAGTTACAGCCATCCTTAGCGCACCTTTTACATTTTTTATGTCCAACGATGCCTTTTACTATGGAGTGCTGCCATTACTTGCCAAGGCAGGAGCGGTATATGGCATCGACCCCGCCTTAATTGGTAGAGCTTCTCTATTAGGGATGCCAGTCCATCTTCTAAGTCCACTTGTTCCATCTACTTATTTATTAGTAGGTATGGTTGGAGAGGATTTCGGCACATTACAACGTATCTTCTTAAAGTGGGCTTTCGGTTCTACCATTGTCATGATGATCGTCTGTGTAGTATTAGGGATTTTCCCTCTTTAAATTAACATAATAAGTTTAAAATCTATTGTCCAAGGGGTTAAAGAGATGATCAAGTGAAAAATTGTTTATCTGTATTAAATCTACAAAAGTAATGGGCTTCTTTTGTAGATTGTTATTGGAGGAAATGAAAAGATTCTAAAACCACCCTTAATCAAAAATTAGATGTTTAAGGTCTATGGAGTTGTTTCAGAAAAACGTTTTTGTTCGTAAAAAGGACTATCATAAATATACGATGAAAAAGATTAAGACTTAGGATTATTAGTTCATGTTAGTTATAGATATTTGCCAATGGTGGATAGTTTGTTGAGTATAGGGGAAAAGCTATTCAACAATCAAAAAGAAATTATTAAAATTAGGAGAAAGGTGGTATGAAATATGAAAATCCGTAAGATCGATCATGTGGGGATAATCGTCAATGATCTTCCAGCAGCAAAAGCATTTTTCCTTGAATTTGGCCTTGAGATGCTAGGGGAAGGAAAAGTGGAGGGTGAGTGGGTAAAGAGGATGGAGCGGATAATAGGGCTTCAAGACGTTAAAGAGGAAACGGCAATATGGCGACTATCGGATAGTGACGCAAATTTAGAAATAGTAATGTTGCGAACGCCAGATGGTGATACAAATATTGAACTAGTAAAATTTAACGCGCCAACAAATGAAATAGGGATACGGCATCCTTTAGCAAATACGCTGGGTATCCAGCATATTGCCTTTGCTGTTGAAGATATTGAAGCCCTTGTTACCAAATTGACAAAGAAAGGCGCAGAACTAATTGGTGAGATATCTAACTATGAAAATGCTTATAAATTATGCTACGTTCGCGGACCAGAAGGAATTATTTTGGAGCTGGCTGAGGAAATTAAATAGAAAACCCAAGATTTTTTATCAAATTTGAATTGAATAATCTTATTGCTGTTTGCGTATTAGTATCCAACTTTATTGAAACTCTTCTGGGTTATTGTCATTAAACATGGCTGTGTAGAGATAATTAAATAAATGTAAAACTTCTTTCTGCTACTTAATAAGTGAAATAAGAGAACGTGCGTTTTTTGGGGGAAGCTATTGACATTTATCCAAATAAATCATTGCGTTTTTTCCATTGTTTACCCTTTTCATACAAACTATAATAGTGCTGTAAATGATAATCATTTTCAATTGAAGATAAAAAGGAAAGGGGTAATAAATGTGAAAAAGCTTCTACGAAAGCAATTTATACTATGGGGAGGGAGTTTCCTTCTGTTGCTGTTGATGCTATCGGCATGCAGTAATTCTAATGGCAGTGCGTCTGATGCGCAGGGTAAGGAAAATGAGAAAACAGCTCAATCTGATGTGCAAGCAGAGGAAAGTGAGACAACGGTTCAATATACAACGATTACAGGCGAACAAGTTGAAATACCTGCAGATCCAAAACGAGTAGTTTATATTGGTCAGACGACGGGTGATTTCTTGGCGATGGATATTCCCCTTGTTGGTAATAATCTTCCTCAAGATCCTGCAAGTTACTATGGAGATAAACTTGAAGGCATCGTTGATATTGGAAATCCTGCTAACTTAGAGACGATTCTGACTTTAAAACCTGATCTGATTATTAATGGTTATTACAAGTCCGATCCAAATCTTAACGAGGAATTGTCAAAAATCGCAACGACTATTCCCTTTAACCCAGCTCTTCCTTATACAGAACGTGTAAAGGAGATGGGCAATATCTCGGGTAAACAGGAAGAAGTGGGTAAAATGATTGCTAAGTTTGAAACGCAATCTAAAGAAATGTTTGATAAGCTTCAATTAGCAAAAGGGGAGACCGCAACGGTATTCTACCAGTTAGGTAAAATACTTTATGTTATGGGCGATCGTAACTTTGGCGCCATTATATATGGAGAAAACGGTTTTGCCGTCCCACCAGCTGTACAGAAGAATATTATTGATGTAGAAGGGGTATCTTTCCTTGAGGTTTCCGAAGAGGTGCTTCCAGAGTTTGCTGGTGATCATTTGTTTGTCATTGTACAAGAGGATGGTGAAAGTGAAGCAGAGGCGGATCGACTACTACAAAGCCCAATATGGGGAACTTTACCTGCAGTCAAAAAGGGAAATGTTTATGTTGTTCCTAATGAATGGAATACAGATAATTTATTAGCTTTGGAGCAATTGTATAAAAAGTTACCAGAATGGATGCACAAACAGTAAAAATTGTATTTACCTAATCAATTTTTTAAACTGTTTGTATTTTAAAATAGTACATACTCAAACAATAGTTGATAGAGGGTCATTATATGTTACAATAACGATAATGAGAATCATTTTCAATGGTTGGAGAGTTGCTTATGAATCTAGCACCCCTATATATTAGGCTACAACATTATGATCGATTTCAAGTTGATCAAATAATGCTAGCTAGTAGCTACAATGAGGGAATAAAGGATAATGAAATAAATGTATGCGCATTATTAATAGCACTGAGTCATGGCATACGGCTGTATGTAGACAAAATGGCTATTGATCTACGACAAGGAAGCTGCATTCTAATTTTACCTACACAAAGCTACACTGTAGAATCAAGTAACAAAGAGGCACAGCTGGCACACTTTACCTTTGAAACTTTTAAAGTGGAAGGGATGACGTTGAACCAGGTTGCCCATCCACCCCTACTTTGTGGTTATCCCTATAATCTGTTATTTTCTCAAGTCAAGCAAGTATTAGGAAATGAAGCATGGATAAATAATCAGTTTTGTTCCTCTCTATCTACATCAGGAATGGCGATGATGCAAGGTAGACTTCAGCAGATACTAGCTATGATGGTCCAGTTAGATGAGCAAGCTAACGAGTTGTTGAATGAAGAAAAGATACAATTGGTTCAAAAAACTGTACAGTACATAGAACAGCACTATGATGAGGACTTGACAGTAGAACAACTGGCTAACATGGCTGGAATGGTGAGATGGCAATATAGTCAAAAGTTTAAAACGTTGACTGGCAAAAAGCCGACTGATTATGTGGCTCATTTACGTATAAATCAGGCAAAAGAACTTCTACGTAATACGACCGATCCATTGAGCAAAATAGCTCGACAAATTGGTTTTAAAGATGAATACTATTTCAGTCGGTGCTTTCATAAATTAACTGGAAACACCCCACGTGAATATGCAAACATTCATCTTCATACGCCAGAAAGAACAGTTATTGATTCACTGGGTAGAAGGGTTCTTGTTCCTACAAGTGCAACACGTATTGTGACTGATGGAAAATTTACACTTGGGGAATTACTCATTCTAGGCATACCCCCTATAGGAGCAGCCATCTCCATCATGAGAGATAACGTGGTTTATCACAATAAATTGCGAAATATTAATAGTATCGGGGATTGGGCAGATCCAGATAAAATAGCACAGCTGCAACCAGAGTTCATATTGCTTAGCTATTATCCGCAAGACTTGCAGGAACTGGATGCGCTTGCTCCAACTGTTGTACTGGACAAGAAGTTTAGATTGTTTGAGCGGTTACGATATATCGCTAAACTAGTTGAGCGGAGTAAAGCGGCGGAGAAGTGGATTACTACATATGAGGAAAAAGTAAGAATGGTACGTAGGCAATTAGTGGATGCTTATGTTGCTGGAGAGACGGCTACGGTTTATCTCAAGCTTGGTGTAAAATTTTACGTTATGTGTCAGACCGGATTGGCTGCTAGCTTGTATGAATCACTTGGCTTCCGTCCAACTCCCAAAGTAATGCACCTAATTGAGCAAGGGCAAGCATGGATAGAAATCCAGCAGCATCAAATAAATCACTATGCTGGAGAACGTAATTTTATCTTGGCTTCTCCTCAAGAACTACAAACGATTACTCAATGTCCACAGATCGTCACTTTAGCCAAGTTAACTCCTGGTAAGACTCATTTCGTAGATTTTACATGGAATCATTGTGACCCTATCACACGTGAACGGTTGTTAGATGTGCTACCATCTATTTTCAAAAAGAACATTATTTGATAAGCAGAAGAAATAAAATTGCTGTAAAACTCGATCCATTAGCTATGGTTCGAGTTTTTTCCATTAATATTCAAATAGCGTACAAATAAACTAGTACAGAGAAAATAATTCTACTAGAAAAAAAGTTTGTTTAAAAATATCCTGGTATAAAATTTATATGAAATTTCTGGTATAATTACATATATCTATATTAATTTTAAGGAGTGATTTTGTGAAGAAGTTATTGATAATAACAAGTTATTTAGGATTTTTTATATTAGGAGGTTTGACGTTTACGTACTTCTCAACTACGGAAGCGGCAAGCGACTTGAAAAAGATCAGCGTGTATCAGGATCCAATCAATTACTATGTCAATAAGGTTGAAAAAGTGCCGCAAAAAGGTCAATCTGGATTTAATTATCAAGGTACAATATATGTTCCAATGCGCTTTGTTGCGGAATCTTTAGGTGAAAAGGTAACATGGGACGGAAAAACAAAATCCGTTTATATTGGTGAGGTTCCCCAGTTCACCTCTTTGAAAGATGTAAAACCTATTGGGCGTGATGAGGACCCATTGTTCCATAATCCAAGTTCTATCGTAATTCATACGGGTGAAAAGTTTGAGCGTTCTTATCAACTTGGTGGTTACCATGGGGGCGGTGCTGTTCAAGACCATACAGCGGAATACTTAGCCAATGGAAATTACAAAGGATTCGAAACCAATTTGGCACCAATTAAAAAGTTAGCAGCTAACTCTTTCGGAGTAGGTTTCTTGAAAATTTACGCAGATGGTAAATTGATTTATGATAGTGGAGCAATCAAAGACAAGGTAAAGGTTCATGTTAATTTAGATGGAGCTTCAAAAGTGAAATTTGAACTTGAAGGTAGTGGTTTAGGTATATTAGATCCTAAATTTATTCAATAAACTATACACAAGTAAGACGATGACATAAATAGCTGTCATCGTCTTATTTATTTGCGTGAACGGCATTAACTACGTCGCATTACGTAGCTTATAGATAACTATTTCGACATAACTTTAATGGTAATACAATTTTGTTAATTTTTTCACATTTAAGTATAATATAGTTGTTATTTATATGGTATAATTTCAAGCGGTGTTGATACATAAAATAGGAGATAGGAGAGAAAAGAGTATGATGAAAAAGATGATGAAACGAACAAGTGCAGTATTGCTTGGTGCTTCGTTAATGCTGACAACGGTTGTACCTGTGATTCATGCTGAAGAGCAATTACAGCCTCAAGTTCCATCGATTAGTCCGTGGGCTATTGAAACATTAAATGAGGGAGAAAAATATGGTATTTTCCCTATGGAATGGTATTACGATGGTTTCCTTGAAGAAATTTCGGTGGATAAAGTAAATGAATTACTAGCTTTGACAGAAAAGAAAATTGCTACTCTAGGTTTAGCTGAAAATAAACAATACAAGCCAGTGAGTGTAAAGAACGATAATACACGTGGTGATATTGTGAAGCGCATGTACAATATCGTAGCACGCTATGATTTACCTGTTGGCAAAGATGCCATTCAATTTATGAAAGAACAAAATATATTACAAGGTTCTCCAAACGGACTGCATTTAGAAAAAAAAGCAACAACACAGCAGGCTGTTATACTAGCTGTTCGTTTCATTAAAAGTACATATGCCCTTGCAGAACAAGGATCGAAGGGGGTGGCCTGGGTTGTAGAGGATGAGGATACGACTGTGTACTTATTAGGATCCATCCATCTAGGCACACCAGACTTATATCCTTTCGATAAAAAATTAGTAACAGCGTTCAATGAATCGGATGCGCTATTAGTTGAGGCAAATATTTTGGATACAAAAGCACTTGAATATTATTCAGAAAAGGCACTGTATACAGAAGGTAAAACATTGAAAGATGCTGTGGCACCAGAAACATATGCAAAGCTTGAGCAAGTTGCAAAGCTTTACGATCTTCCGATGGATCAGCTGACAATGCAAAAGCCTTGGATGCTATCTAGTGCATTATCAATGCTGGCAATGGACGATTCCTTTGGATTGACGCCACAAGAGATGACGATGCATGGTATTGATGTATACTTCTTATTGAATGCACAGTTGCAACAAAAGCCAGTCATTGAATTAGAAGGAGTAAAAGCACAAGTTGATATGTTTGATGCATTATCACCAGAAGCACAGGAGCAGTCATTAGTCGCAGTGTTGGATAGTATCATCAGTCCTTCTGATGAAAATCAATCAAAAATTCTTAAAGAGTGGTTTACAAGCTGGAATAAAGGGAATGTTGAGGAGTTCGCAAAAAGCTTCCAAGCAATGGAAGGTACATCATCAGAATTCAATAAAATGTTATTTGGTTTACGTGATGAACAAATGGCAAAGAAAATCATGAATGTACTTGAAGAAAAAGAAGGTAAGTACTTTGTTGTAGTTGGTTCTGGTCACTTCCTAGTCGATAAAAATATTCGCTATCACTTGGAGAAAAGCGGATACAATGTAAAACCATTTTATCAATAAAGAAAAACTAAAAAGGCAACCCAAAGCTATGGACCTAGCTAAGGGTTGCTATTTTTAGTTGCACCAATATTCCTCAATAGATATGATTGTCTAAAAGAGTACTTTTATGTAAAAAATGACCAAAAATCTATTTTTGAGAGCTAGAAGGGAGACCTATGCGCATTATTAGGAAATATCGTCTCATTCTGTTTGGCTTTGGTTTTTCATATTTAGGAAATTGGGTAAATCTTGTTGCGCTCAATTTATTAGTTTGGCATTTGACAGAGTCACCTACTGCCATGGCTAGTATATTTATTGTAGGGCCAATCGCTCGTATTTTAACCAGCTTTTTTGCAGGCTCTATTATTGATCGATCCAATAAACAAAAATTAATGATCTATAGTGACATCATTCGTGGGATACTGATTTTATTGTTACCATTTACGTCTTCTATTTGGCTTATTTATGGCGTATTATTTTTATCTAATATAGCGAGTAGCTTTTTTGGACCAAGTAGTACCTATTATATTTCAAAATATGTGCCAGACAAAGATAAACAATCCTTTAATGCCATTCTAGGAATATTTAGCTCAGGTTCATTTTTAATTGGGCCTGCACTGGCTGGGTTTATCATTGCTTTATCAGATGTATCCGTAGCAATTTGGTTTAATGCTTTAACGTTCTTTGTATGTGCATTGGCCATTTTCAAGCTTCCAGTAGTAGACGGTCGTCAGGACATGCACCGCCAACGGCTTACCTGGCAGATGCTAAAAGAGGATTATGGTATTGTCTATGCCTATATTAAAAAGGAGCGAGCCTTTGCCAAAGTTTTTCTCTATTTTCAAGGTGCTTTAATGATTGCTTTTGCATTAGATTCACAGGAAGCTACATTTATTAAACAGAACTTACAAGCCTCAGATAGTCTATATGGTGTAATGGTTAGTATTGCAGGGATTGGGGCGATTATCGGTGGAGCAATGGCTGCTCGGTATGCTAAAAGGTTTTCAACTAGACAATATATTATTTATGGTCTGCTTTTGACAACGATTTGCTACACCTTATTTTATTTATCACCGAATGTAGCAATGGGGACCATTAGTTTTATTGCCTTAGGGATATGTATGTCATTTTGTAATGCGGGATACAGTACATTTTATCAATTGAGTGTGCCATCAGCCATTATGGGTCGCTTCGGCAGTGTTTCCACAATGGGCGTAAATATGCTACAGATTGTCTTTACGTTAGCTTTAGGCATATTAGCGGACTGGCTTTCGCTACAGTTAGTATGTATTGTATTTGGTATCTTAGCTATTTTTATTTCTCTACTTTTATATGTATTTATGCATTCAAAGTCTGCCTATGAGGGTTTGAAGAAAGAGATTGTTTAGAATGTAATCCCTGCGTTTTAATGATAGATGTACCGAACATTGAATAGGAGCACTTTTGATAGTACTTACTATAGAGAGTTCGGTTCAACTAATAGCTTTAGTTAAAGATACTCATTATAGAATGTGGCTAATTTTTCAACAGCAATTTGAACAGGTTCTGGTTGATCGTATAAATCATAGTGACTTGCCCCTTCAACGACAAGTAAATCTTTATTCTGTGAAGCTGCTCTTTTATATAGCTCATGACCATCTTTATATGACCCGAATGCCCCTTGTACACTACCAATAATAATTTGTAACGGCTGAGTTAGTAATTCCTCAACTAAATGAAAAGCATCAAAACCAATGACAGATCCCATACTTGTAAAGTTTAACTTATTCGGAGAGTTTGGACTTTGACCTCTTGGGGTTGTGTAATAATCAACTGCTTCTATAATATCAATATCAGTAATCCCAGCTTGCTCTAGCGCTGCTTGGTTTTTAGGAATCCAATTTGTTATCATGGACTCGGCGCCCCGAGCTTCAGCAGTACGCTGTTGACCGATTGCCTCTAACGCTTTAATAGGATCACTTTCACGATTTAATCGACCAATATTTGCACCAACGACTGTACCAACCGCTTTAATGCGGCGTTCTGTCATTGCTGCATTCACTGCATAACCTCCTCCAGCACAAACCCCTAAGACACCAATACGGTTTTTATCTACATACGCAAGTGTAGTCAAGTAATCTACCGCACAACGAATATCTTCAACACGTGCAGCTGGTTCTTCTATATATCGAGGCTCTCCTTCACTTTCTCCTTGATAGGAGGCATCAAATGCAATTGTGACATAGCCTAACTCTGCTAGCTTCTCAGCATAGAGACCTGCTGTTTGATCTTTACAGCTACTACCTGGATGTACACAAACGATGGCAGGGTTTGATTCCTTTTCGTTAGCTTTCCCCGGTAAGTATAAAATACCAGCAAGCTTTATTCCCCTTGCATTGAATCTTACATTATTCTTTGTAACTGCCATATGAAGACCACCTTTATACGTTTTATATACACTTATGAGTTTTATTACACTCGTGTATATTTATAATAATAAAGACAGGTAGTCACAACGATGACCATATTCAAGAAATTGTGTGTTATGACACATAAAATGAAAACTGTGTATTAAAACGTGGAGGTTTTAACGTGGAAAAAATGGATAGAAGAAAAACGAAATCTCAACAGGCGATACAATCCTCATTTTTAGCAATGTTGATAAATGAAGGTTTTGATGATATTACTGTAAAAAATATAAGTGAAAAAGCGGACATCGGAAGAAAAACATTTTATCTTCATTACACAGATAAATATGATTTATTAGACAAAATTGTTGAGGATCATTTAGCATGTCTGAGAGAAATATGTGATCAGAAGAAAGAGAAGGGCTTTATAGAAGGAACCGTTATATGGTTTACCTACTTTCAGCAGCACAAGCTTTTTTTTGCATCGTTATTTAGAAGTGAAAGTACACTCTCATTTAGAAAAAAATTATTAGTCTTTATTATGGGAGAAATCGATAAGAAATTAGATGTAAATGCTCCTTCAAATCAGGGGATTGATAAACATATTATCTTAAAGTTTTTAGGAACAGCTGTCTTAGGTGTTTTAGAGTCTTATGTTTTAGAAGAGGTCGATGGTGATATCGAATTAGTAGCAAAACAAGTAGGAAGATTAGTGAAAAGAAATTTATAAATGCCTGTTTCACTGTTCAAAAAAGAAACAATGCAAGTAGATAAACCCTGCTCTTTCATTAGAGCAGGGTTATCGTGTTGGATCTTTAAAGTGAAGTAACGGCTTTTTCCAAAAAGATGAACCTTTTCTAGTAGTCATTTGTTTATAAAGTAGAACAATCAGAAAGGAGTGCCTTAGATTGACAGAACGTGAATTATTCGATGCATACAACAAAGATGTCTACCGTACCTGCTATTACATGCTACGGAACACCCAAGATGCAGAGGACCTCTGCCATGACGTATTTGTCACCGTTTTTCGTCAAGATTGGAGGGATGTTGAGCATACGCGTGCTTGGATTTTACGAATTGCAATGAATCAATGCTTAAATATGCTTAAAAGAAAACAGGCACAGTTAAAAAAACAAAGTCAGATTCTATTGCTTCATGAGCAAACTACAGAATCAGTTAAATCTGTAGACACCATTGTATTGGAAAAGGTAGCGGAGGAAGAATGGGAGGGGCTATTTAAGCAATTACCTGAAAAATTAATGGCTGTCGTCACCCTTCGCTATATCGGTGAGCTATCGTTAGCTGAAATTGCTGAAGCTCTAGGGATTCCAGTGGGTACAGTGAAATCGAGACTTCATAAGGCATTGAAAATAATGCGCAAAAAGTTGGAACAAAATCAAAACCTATCGTTGAAGGGAGAGAAACAATTTGGAACGCATTGAAAAGAAGCTTAACAATGAAATGAAGGCAGACCATAACATGTCGTATCCTGACTTTGATCAAATGTGGAATAGTATCCAGCAGGATAAGTTAAAGATTGCAGATGAACCCATCGAACTTCGACCTCGTAAAAGAAAAAGATTTGTTTTGGTTGCGGGACTAGCTGTCGCTTTAATGGCTACACCCGTCTATGCAGCACTGAATTATGATTGGTCCAATATTCTTTCTTATAGAGCTGGTATTCAGTCTGCATTAGAACAAGGCTTAGGGCAGACGATTGAACAATCTGTTACGAAGGAAGGGTTCACGCTAACTGTACATACAGCGTTTATCGATGATAACAGAACATTTCTGCTATATAGTTTGAAACCTGAAGCATCTTGGGATGGAAAGAATGTGAGCTTTGATCAAATTGGACTTCAAGATTCTAATGGCGATTTTATTAAAGGGAATTACTCACATCGATGGAATGAAGATCTTGGTCTTTTCCAAGGGTATTTTGAGACAGACTGGGTAGCAGATGATCAGAAATCGGACATTAAATTTTTAATGAAGAACATTCATTCCATAGGTGATGAAGAACTGCCTATTCCTTACAACCCTAATGACTCTCATACGCAGAATTTCGCTATTCAAAAGGATGGAATCGGCAATGTAATTCTACAAACCTTTGAACAATCAGAAGGGAAAGTAATGCTTCAGTCAGCGGTTAAATTTACAGATTCTGAAATGAAGAACAAATGGGTACGTATCAAGGCTATTGATGATAAAAATCAGCCTATTAAAGAAGAGGAAACACCTGTATTTGGAACTCCTGGTGCAACAGGTGAATACTTTAGTCAGCAAATTTTCACATCACACAACTTACGAGCGAAAGGTACAAAGTTCCAACTAACTTATGAACATACATTAAATATTGCAAAGGATAGTTGGAATATAGAGATGAAGTTATCCAAAGAAGAATTGAAGAAGGGGTCATTTAAAAAAGTAGTCAATATTCCTTTAGAAAATGCATCTGAGGGGATAAAAATTCATGAAATGAAAGTTACTCCAACACAAGTACGTTTAATACTGACACATAAGGAGAAATATGCATATATTCCTTACATTGATTATCAGCTGGATATTGGAGGAGTATTTTTGGATGGAGGGAGATGGGATATAGAAAAAGATCCGTATAAAACAGAGCTTCGTTTTGAATTGACGGGAGTGGATGTGTCCTCGTTGTCGAATCAATCTGTGACATTGGTAGCTAAACATCGTGTTGATGTAAAAGACGGTGATCAACAACCGATTCGGTTAACTGACATATCAGAGAAACCTCAAAGTAAGACATCTACGATTGGAGAGTATTCAATAACGTGGACTTACTATAAGAAAGATAGCAACCTCTACGTTGAATCCTTTAGCACTGATCCTACATTTGGTGGTGTCTCTCAAACCTATTATCTAGATCATAAAGATCGTAACTATGGAATGCCTCTGATTGCTAAAATACTTGGTAATGGGAATAATAAGCACGTGGATGAGTATAAGAACTTCAAGGATAAAGAGCTCGATATTTATATTTGGAAATATACTACGAATGATCCAGATGCAGAGCTACGTGTGCCGCTTACATCTGGGAAATAATAAATACTTAAAGTATGATAGTCTAACCCCATCTATTTGGCTCATCAGTATTCAAATAGATAGGGGTTTTTATTTTCTTGTAAAGATAAAACGGCTTTACATAAAAATAAATTTATCATATAGTTTAGTTAACTTAAATAAATTATTGTACAGGAGAAGACATATGACCTCTAATGAAAAAACACAAAAATCCTTTGCTTATAAGCTTGGAATAGGCATTATTATTTTTTCCCTTTCACTGTGGTTAATCCCAATCATTACACCATTCACACCGATACCTACAAAAGTAAAAGCAGGTATAATACCAGGAAGTATTATAGTTGCTGAAATCATGTTTTGGCTGGGTGCTTTACTTGTTGGGAAAGAAGTAGCGAACAAATTTAAAAGCTATCTAAATCCTAAAAAATGGCGTGAAAAAGGTGATACTCAAAAAAATGAAGACTAACAATGTAGCGGAGCAAATTAATCAAACGATAGAAGATATTTGGATCATCCTTGAGAAAATGGAAAGGGCCTATACTAAATTCTCCTTAAATAATCAGCAATATGTTCTTTTAACATTAGTGATTCGACATCCATCCTGCTCACCTTCGGAACTAGCTGAAAAAATGGCAATTACGAAAAGTGCAGTGAGTCAGCAGTTAGCAAAGCTTGAAAAGGATGGCTACATTACAAAAAAGCAGCATGTTGAAGATAAGCGAGCATTTTCTATAGAATTAGGTGAAAAGGGATTACTTTATCAACAAGAAGTGGAAGCATTTAACCAACAGATTACTGAAAAATACCATGCCTATTTATCATCTGACGAGCTAGCCGAAATGTTAGACACTCTTGAAAAATTAAACATAATACTGCATAAATTTTAGTGAAATGTTACATTTTAACACCCGTGTTTATAGTAACCCTTAATATTAAAGGGGGAATAAACATGACCATTAGTCTTCATGAAATCTTTTTAGCAGATGAGAAGACGAGGAAGAAATGAAAGCATTTATATTTTAAGTTTTAGGGCATATAGTCATTCATTAGGCTATATGCTTTTTTGGTGTTTGCAGGTAACTATCTTCTCAGGTTAACTAAAAGGAAATTTTTACTTGCAAATAACTGTAAATGTGTATATATTGTATATAAAGTATATATACAATATTTCAAAAGAGGTATTTGCATGCAAATTATTATTTCTAACAGTTCAAAAGAGCCTATTTATGAACAAATATATGCACAAATCAAAAAACGAATCTTAACGGGTGAATTACAAGAGGGCCAACCATTACCCTCCATGCGTCAACTAGCAAAAGATTTGGAAATTAGTGTCATCACAACAAAGCGTGCTTATGAAGAACTTGAAAAAAACGGCTTTATTTACTCTATTGTTGGGAAAGGCTCGTTCATCTCTGAACAAAATACAGAAATGATGAAGGAAAGAAAAATGAAGGCCATTGAGGAAAAGTTGTTGGTGGCGATTCAAAATGCGAAGGAAATGAATATTAGCTTAATAGAGTTAAAGGAAATGCTTACTTTATTGTATACGGAGGATGAGTGATGGAAAATGTTATTGAATTACAACATATACAAAAATCCTTTAATGGGTTTGAAATAAAAGATCTTTCGATCAAAGTTAAAAAGGGTTTTGTGACAGGGTTTATTGGTGGAAATGGGGCAGGAAAATCGACGACGATTAAAATGATTATGAATTTAATGCAGCAGGATAGCGGGACTATCTCTATTTTTGGTAAGCCCTATAAGGGAAACGAAAAGGAAATAAAAGAACGCATCGGTTTTGTCTATGATGACAATATTTTTTATGAAAATATTACGCTAAAGGATATGAAAAGGATCATTAAACCAGCTTATAAAAACTGGGATGAAAAAACATTTCAACATTATATTAATCAGTTTGAACTGCCATTGAACAAAAATATGAAGACATTCTCAAAGGGGATGAAGATGAAGGCATCATTAGCCATGGCTTTAGCTCATCATGCTGAATTAATCATTATGGATGAGCCAACATCAGGTCTTGATCCTATATTTCGTAGAGAGCTTCTAAATATTTTACATGAGTTAATGCAAGATGAACACAAAACTATATTTTTCTCTACACATATTACAACAGATTTAGATCGTATTGCAGATTATATTACCTTTATTCATAATGGCGAGCATATCTTCACGAAGGAGTTTTATAAAATTGAAGAGGATTACGCTATCGTCAAGGGAACGCTTGAGCTATTAGATCGTGAAACAGAGCAGGAGTTCTTGGCCATTCGCAAAACAAACAGAGGTTTTGAAGCACTAACAGCTCATAAACATAGAGTGGCCACAATATTTGGTGATGCCGTTGTCGTCGAAAAACCTACGCTTGAAGACATTATGTATTATACAAAAAAGGGGAGATAAGGATATGGTGAACCTTATTCTGAAGGATATTTTAATTCAAAAAAACATGCTTATCATCTACATAGCTACTATTATACTTTACTTATTGGTCAGTGTTTCTCCAGTATTTATCGTATTTGTTTACAGTATTGTTTTTATTATGAATGCATTTTCCAGTGATGAAAAAGATAATGCTAATATTTTACTGAATTCATTACCCTATACAAAGAAGGAAATTGTCAGTTCAAAATATATTGGGGCATTCATTTTTACAGGGTTATTTATGTGCTATACGTATCTGCTCGACTTTCTTTTGAACGGGCAAGAAGTATTAGTACTGTGGAAAGAAATACTACTAATTATGGGATTAGTCATGATTGCGATGTCATTTATTCTGCCGATATCCTATCAATTTAAAACAAAGCACTTAGCTATTGTTAGTGTAACTTTATTTGGAATTTATATGGTGATGGTAAATTATTTTGTTCCGGACTTTAATAATCAAGTAAGAGCCCTTGTACAAAAATTTATGGCGGTACAGGAACTACAACTATATCTCATTGCAACAGTCATCATTATTATCTTATATACGGGGTCATGGTTACTGTCTATACGTATTTATGAGCGAAAGGCTTTTTAATGAAAAAACGGCTGAATCCTATTAAGGGACTCAAGCCGTTTTGTAGTTATTTTTCCGATTTAAAAACCAGCTTCCATATCACGATATTGATGAGGAGAAGCACAATGAAATATACAGTAGAGCCGAATGGTACCTGACTAGCAATTAAATAATGTAGACCTGCCAGCATACCTAAAGGGATGAATAACAACATAGTTTTCCAGCCTTGAGCATCTCCAACTTCATCATATGGTTTAGTAAAAGGTATTTTATTGCTCATCGTGACGAAACAAATAATAGTATACAACCAGCTTGTTACTAAAACTACTAGTAAATCTGGGATAATTCGAATGCCGTAAATATAGCTAAAGATTACACTTAGTACTAAAAATAACGGAATATACAATTTGATTAAAAATGCCTTCAAGCTACCTTTTTGTAAGTCTGTATAATCTTTAAGCGGGAGTGTTTTATAAATCCACGCCGCTTTATATTTAGCAGAGTGACCAAGAAAAAGCACAGCAGAAGGAATAATGAGCATACTAAAGTAAATATTTAAGTAACTCATACTAATAGCATAATCAACTTCTTCGGACCTATTAAACGTAAACATGAAAATAAAAGGAATAATAAATGAAAAACCTAAAGACGGATAGACCTTTAGCTTAAACTCTCGCTCCTGCTTCATCATAAGAGTGGCAAAGCGATAGAAAGCTCGTTCTTCATGTGTGCTACACACGAGTGTTAATAGAAAGGACTTAAGTCGGTTGTTCTTCTCTTTTTTTGATTTACTTGTACTAAGTAGCTTTTGAAGATTGCGTTCAAAGGTTGGAATGAGCTTGATATAGATTCCTATTGAGATTATAGGAATAATCAGTGCTAAAATACTGTATATGACTGTTAATAAAGATGTATCACCATGTAGTATTAATTCATATGGAGCGGCAAACCACATCGGTACAAGGAAGAGGCTCCACCAATGAAATGTTACGGTCATATTTAAATCGACGAATTCAAAGGATCGAATAAGAACCTGATAGCCAATCATCAGCATGAGTGACAAAGCAATTTGTACATAGTTAATCATATCCTTCAGTTTTTCGCCATCAAAGAAGCGTAAAATAGCAATATATAAAATGGCTGTGAATGCCACAATCAGTAAATTCATGAGTAGAATCTCAAGACCCGTTAAAATAAAAAATACAATTCCTTGAGTAAAAAGGCTGACTATCAGTGGGATAGCTGTTAAGGCAAGTGTTAAATAAGATAAGTAAATAAAAATATGCATAAATTTAGCTGCATTGATTGTTTTAGCTGAAATAGGCTTGGTTGAAAGTATGCTTTTATCCCGTACATCTAAAAGTACAGAAGAAAAATCAGAAATCAGGGATGTCATAATTAAAAATATGATCATGGCATAGGCAATACTCAGTTGAAAAAGAAAGTTTTCACCAAATCCCATAAGTGGGATGAGTACAAGTCCAAATAAAACATAAATCCACAATGATTTAATATAGCCGTATTTTTGGTTCTCTTTCTTTTTATTCTGATTAAATATTGTTGGTACTTTACGTTCATCCATCGTTAATTTAATATGAAGGATTTTTCTCATCACGTCATAATCAATGCCCATTTTTACAAAGAGCAGTCGGAATTTATCAAGCAATTGTAGCGTTTTGAAATCTGTCATGATTGAACTCCTCGGACGATGGACACAAATTTCTCTCCGATTTCCTGATGCTCATGAAATCCAGTTAACTGGTTAAAAATTCTTTCTAATGTTCCTTCGGTATTATCTGCTTGTAGTTGGGCAAATGTTCCGTCTGCTGCAATTTTTCCATCATACAGAAGAATGATACGGCTACTGATTTTTTCAACCACATCCATAATATGAGATGAGTAAAATATGGTTTTTCCGTTGGCAGCCAGCTGCGTTAAAATTTCTTTAAAAATCATGACACTGTTTGCATCTAAGCCATTGATAGGTTCGTCTAAAAATAGTAGGTCTGGATTATGTATAAGGCTTGCAATGATGAGTAGTTTTTGGCGCATACCCTTTGAATAGGAGGAAATTCTAGAATGGTATGCTTCACCAACCCCGAATAATTCCATTAGTGATTTGGATTTGTCAGCTGCCTCTTCTAGCTCTAAACCATAAAGCTGTCCAATAAAGGTTAAATACTCATAGCCTGTTAAATTGTCATAAACATCAGCGATTTCGGGAACGTAGCCAATTTTTCGTTTATAATCAATATGATCTTGCCCTATGCTTTTTCCAAAGAGCTTAATTTCTCCGCCATAATCACCTTCTAGCCCTAGAATAAGTTTTACAGTCGTACTTTTACCAGCGCCATTAGGACCAATGTAACCGATGATTTCCCCTCTAGCTGCATGAAGGTCAATCCCCTTCAAGATTTCCTTGTTTCCATAACTCTTCGTTAAATTCGTAATCGTTAAAATTTCATCCATTTCATAGCTCCTTTCTAATTTTTGAAAAATTACCCATAAATACACTATAGCATAATAAACAGGAGGTTATTCCTCTTGTTAAAATGAAAACAGTTCGTTTCTAGCTTTGTCTAACTGTATATGATAAATTTTAAACTCCTATATTTCATGCTACATAGCGTAGGGCTTTTTTGATATACACACCATACTATTGAAATATGATAGAAAGAGGAACAACCACTCTAACTGGAAATTACATATTAGGTGGACCTTTTAGGTTGGCAAGGGTTATGAAAAAATGAAGCAAGGGGGTTAGGAAGTGTTTAGTGATTTTAAGCTTATGGATGAACGTCCGGTTTATGTACAATTGAAGGATTATGTTCAAGATATGATTGTCAAAGGGCATCTGTTAGAACATCAAAAGCTTCCATCTACCCGTGAACTTAGTAAGCTATTATCAATCAGTAGAAATACGGTCTTGAACGCATATGCCGAATTAGAGCTAGATGGCATCATCTATGCAAAGAAGGGAATAGGGCATTTTGTAGGGAAGGTCACGCCATTGAAAACAGCGTCTATTGAAATGGACTGGAAGCAAAGGCTGAATGCAACCACTTTATTAGCAGATGAAATTGATTTATTACGACAAGATATACAGTGGCAAAAAGGAATGATCTCCTTCACTAGTATTGCCCCGGAAGAAAAGCTTTTTGATGTTGAAAATTTCAAAAGGGCGTTTCTTACAAGAATGTCGATTGAAGGAGATGTTGTCTTAAACTATGGCTATGCAAAGGGCTATAAGCCTTTAATTGACTATCTTCTCAGTTATATGGAATTGAAGGGTGTAGACATTTCTAATAAAGATATTGTCATTACAAATGGTTTTACAGAGGGGCTAGATATTTTATTGTCCTCTTTAGCTAAAAAATCAGGGCGTGTACTATGTGAAAATCCTACACACCACGCAGCATTAAAGCTTTTCCGTTTGCATGGGTTAGAGATACATGGCATTGATATGAAAGATGATGGCATTGATATGGATCAGGTGGAAAAAGCCTTAGCAGCAAAAGAATTTGATTTTGCCTATCTCATTCCGTCTTATCATAATCCTACTGGAATTGTTACTTCCTCAGAAAAACGGAATGCTATTTTTCAGCTTTTTGCAAAATATCAAATTCCCGTCGTAGAGGATGGCTTTAATGAGGAATTAAGGTATTTAAGCGCTCATTTGGCGCCGCTGATCGCTTTTAGTGGTAAAGGTAATAACATTGTCTATATTGGCAGCTTTTCTAAAATACTTTTCCCAGGCTTACGTGTTGGCTGGATTTTAGCAGATAAGGCGTTAATCGACTGCTTAGAAAGCATGAAAAGAGCTCGAACGATTCATACGTCAACACTCGATCAGGCGGTATTATATCAATATTTGCAGGATGGCTATTTTGAAAAATATTTAAAGAAGGCAAGGTCTGTCTATAAAAAAAAATATGAGCTTGCTCGTCAAACCTGTATGCAATTCATTCCGTTTAGTAGAATCACAGGAGATGGTGGGCTCCATCTTTTTATAGAGCTAGAAGAGGGAATTGATGCACGTCTGCTACTGGAGAAGTGCTATGACAAGGGCGTAGTGTTTTACCCAGGAGATGTATTTTTCACAAATGGGAAAGGCAGTAATACATTTCGTTTAGGTTTTTCTCGTTTAGCAGATGACGATATTGTTCGTGGTATTCAAATCATAGGTGATACATTGAAAAATGATATGAGGGGTTGAGAAAATGAAGGTTGGCGTAATTATGGGAGGTACTTCCTCTGAAAAGGAGGTTTCCATTATGACAGGTAAAGAAATGGTCGCTCAATTAGATAAGCAAAAATATGAGGTTGTTGCCATTACTTTAGATGACAACAAAGAGGTAATTGATAAGGTGCGTGGCATTGATGTCGCTTTGTTAGCACTGCATGGAAAGTTTGGGGAGGATGGTACGATTCAAGGGGTACTAGAAACATTGGGTATTCCTTATACAGGAAGTGGTCTTCTAGCAAGTAGCTTGTGCATGGATAAAAATATGGCTAAAAAAATACTTCGTTATGAGGGTGTCGCAACACCAGATTGGATACATCTCATCAAAGGAGAGGAGCTGCCCTTACAGGATATAGAACTTATTGGTTATCCGCTTGTAGTGAAACCAAATGCTGGTGGCTCTAGTGTAGGTGTTCAAATTGTCCATAATCAGAGTGCCCTATTGACTGCTGTAGCAGAGGTATTTAGGTGGGATAACGAAATCATTATTGAGCAGTACTTGATTGGTGACGAAATTACATGCCCAATCCTCAATGAGAAGCTTTTGCCAGTCCTTTCAATCAAACATACGGCAGTATTTTTTGACTACCAGGCGAAATATGATGATGCTTCTACAATAGAGGAGCCTGTGGAACTCCCACTTGCGATTCATGATCGTGTGGCAAAAGCTGCGATGCTAAGCTACAAGACTTTAAGATGCAGTGTTTATGCTAGAGTAGATATGTTAATTAAGGATGGCGTCCCTTATGTGTTAGAGGTTAATACATTGCCTGGGATGACGCAAAATAGCCTTCTACCAAAAAGTGCACTGGCTGCTGGCATCAGTTATCCAGCACTATTGGACAGTATTATTGAAAGCTCCTTACAGATCGATAGAAATAGGTAAATAGAAAAAACACCTTTTTGTTGTAACTTACAAAAGGTGTTTTGACTGTCTTAAGATTTTGCTAGTTCAATAAAGCCTTCTCCAAAAACGTCCCTTACATCATGAATGGCAATAAAGGCATCTTTATCGACTTCTTTGACAATTTTTTTGAGCTTCACAACTTCTTGTTTACTAATGACGATATACAGAATTTCTTTTTGTTCCTTTGTATAATAGCCATGACCTGAAAGAACTGTAACTCCACGGTTCATATAAGCAGTCACCTGTCCAGCAATGTCTTCTGGTTTCTTTGAGATAATGGTAACAGCTTTTTTAGGGTTAACGCCCTCAATCACAAATTCCATCACCTTTGTACCAACATAGAGCATAATAATCGTTAGCATTAAAGCCTCTGCACCGATGATAAAATAAGATGAAAAAGCAACAATTAAATCAAAGAATAAAAGTCCATAGCTAATACTCCAACCAAGATATTTGTTGGTAATTCTAGCTAAAATCGTAGAACCTGCTGTTGTACCACCAACTCTAATAATTAAGCCGATACCAACCCCGGCAAATACGCCACCAAAAATCGTATTTACGATAATCTCATCTGAGGAAATAGACCAAGATTCTGTTAAATGTAAGAATAAAGAATGGAAAGAGACCGCAATGATAGTATAGATTGTTGTTTGTCTATTTAGGAATTTATAGCCAACCATTAGTAAAGCTGCATTCATGATAAAGCTGACAATACTCGGAGACCATCCGAAAAGATAATAGGCAATAATTGTTAAGCCTGTTACGCCGCCTTCACCCAAATCATTCGGAATGACAAATAAGTTAACTGCAAGGGCAAAGAGCAGTGATCCAAGCATAATCATTAAAATATCCATTACGTATTTTTTCATTCACATAACACCACCATATCAATTTAGATTTTTTCTTAAATCCATACTATATCAGGTTTTCACCAAATGATATACTTTTTGTAATGTTCATTTATGATATATCGACCTTTTTTTGTATGTCTTTAGTCTGGGAGACCTTGACTAATTGGGAAAAATATTTATAATAATCATAACACTTTTAAGGAGGATTAAAAAAATGGGCTATTCAATGAGACTACGTTTTACCGTTTTGAACCAATAACTGAATAGGGTCAATAACTCTGTTTGTGAAACCAGAGTATACGGGATAGTCTGTCCTTTTTTAATCATCTTTCATAACACAACAAAGGGAGCTCACGCCTTTATTTAGTGAGACAACTTTCCTAATATATCTCAGTTACTTAGATCACAGGCACATTGTCTGTGTTTTTTATTTACCCAATAAGGGGGAAGATATAATGCATATGCTATTATTCTTTTGATACGGGCTTTAACTAAAAGCTCGTATCGATACCATAGCTATCGATACGAAATGATTTATTTTCGGGAGGTAGCAATATGGAGAAAATTTGCTTTGAATTAGAGCATGTAATCGTAAATTATTTAGATAAAGAAATTTTAAACATTGAAAAATTAGCTATTCACCAATTCGATCGGATCGGCATCGTTGGGAAAAATGGTGCTGGAAAAAGTACATTAATGAAGTTACTTGCTAGCAAAATTCAGCCGACGAGTGGGATGTTAAAGAGTCATGTTCATTTTGGATATTTTGAACAAATGGAAGCACCAATGTTCGTAGAGGTAGAGGCACAGTTATTAGGAAAATTAGCTGTTCCTCCATATTCTGAAGGACTAAGTGGTGGGGAGCAAACGAGATTGAAGTTAGCACAATTACTTTCTTCTTATGAGGAAGCACTGCTCATTGATGAACCAACAACACATTTAGATCAAGAGGGTATTTCGTTTTTACTGGATGAATTGCGTTATTATTATGGCGCGCTTGTACTAATTAGCCATGATCGTGCTGTACTAGATGAATTGGTCACAACGATCTGGGAGGTTGATGGGGGCAGAATAAATATTTATTCTGGAAATTATAGTAATTATGCTCAGCAAAAGCAGGTAGAGCGAGATCAACAAAGTCAGGCGCATGACTTATACTTGAAGGAAAGAAGTCGTCTTGAACAAGCTGTTGATAAAAAAATGAGAAAAGCTGAAAAAATTACCCAAGCAGGGAGCATGTCAAAAAGAGAAGCTCATGCAAAACCGAATCGTATGTTTATGACAAAGTCCAAAGGTACGAGTCAAAAAAGCGTACAACGTGCAGCCAAAGCGATAGAACATCGAATAGAGAAGCTTCAGAAAGTAGATGCGGTACAGGTAGAGAGAAAAATAGTTTTTCGACAATCGAAAGCTTTGGAACTACACAATAAATTTCCGATTATGGCAGAGCAATTCACTTTACACGTACCAGGGAAACTACTATTGAATAAAGTAAACTTCCAAATACCATTAGGTAAAAAGATTGCGCTTGCAGGTAGTAACGGTTGTGGAAAAAGTACATTACTACAACATATTGCAAACTATGGGGATGGGTTAACCATTTCCCCTAAGGCCAAAATAGGCTATTTTCATCAGATGAGCTACCAATTTAAAAGTGAGGAAACGGTCCTCCAATTTTTAAAAAATCGCTCTGATTACGATGAGGGTTTTCTACGAAGTGTTCTAAATTCCATGCAGTTTGTAGGAAATGATATACAAAAAAGTGTGAAGTTATTAAGTGGTGGTGAAGCGATACGACTCCAGCTTTGTTATCTGTTTTTGGGGAACTTTAATATACTGTTACTGGATGAGCCAACCAACTTCTTAGATATTCAAGCATTAGAGGCGCTAGAGCAATTTATAATGGCTTATGAGGGAACAATCATCTTCGTGACACATGATAAGAATTTTATCGCAAATGTAGCAGATTTACAGTTTACTATAGAAAGTAATAAAATATTTTAAATGGGAAGGTGCGATTCTATCAGCAGGAGAATCGCACCTTTTTTTATTGAATTTATATTCATAAGAAGAGTATATAAAAAAGTCAATACACTATAAAAAGGAATGATGATCAATATTCAAAACAAATGTGTCAGCGAAATTTTGAACATTATAGGAATGTAAAAGAAATCATCGATTATTATAAAATCTAACCTTCCTCTAACCTAGCAATCGATATACTTGGTCTGTAACTATTGTTACAAATCATTTTCTTGGAGGGATATTTATGAAATTAAGAGCATTAGGGGTAGGAACACTAGCATTAGGTTTATTAACAGGTGGTTTTTCATTTTCTGCATTAGCTTCTTCAAATGATGAGAATGAAAAAGGGGCACAATCAATCAAGGCTGATGTGAAGATACTTAAGCCTGGGGAGAAAAAGGAGGTTCCTAAAGGCTTGTTAATGAAAAAAACAAAAGTAGATGAAAAAGAATCAGTCAAAGTGAGCGTAAAAACCTTTGAACCTGGTGAAATGCCAGCTATTCCTGAGGGTGCTGTGATGATGACAACTACAATAGTTGATAACGGGGAAAAGGATAAGTAATGAAAGGAAGCTTGTTTTGATCTTTCAAAACAAGCTTCTTACTATGTAAAGGTAAAAGAGACAAGTGTTAGTTGACTTAAATTATTTTAAAAGCTCATTCAAGTAGGCTATTCTAGTACAAAGGGGTAGGACTTGTTTGTTAGCAAAATTTATGAAACTCACGGGTCGTTAAAAAAGTCTGATTTTTAAAGGTGGATAGAACGAATGAAACTTTTATTGGTCGAAGATGAGGCTGTCTTATCCAGGATCATCTCTAAAGGGTTAAAGAAATCTGGCTATGCCGTTGATACAGCTTTTGATGGTAAGGAAGCATTAGAATTATTCGAAATCAATGAATATGACCTTATTATATTGGACTTAAACCTACCCAAAATGGATGGCATAGAGGTGTTAGAGCAGATTCGAGTTCAGAGCGAGGATGTGAAAATACTTATCCTTTCAGCACGTTCAGCTATTCATGATAAAATATTGGGTCTTGATTGTGGAGCCAATGATTATTTAATAAAGCCCTTTGATTTTCAAGAGTTGGATGCGCGTATACGCAACTTATTAAGGCGGTCTTTTAGTCAAAAAAGCGCCATTATATCTTTTGAAAATATAACACTTGATAGCTCAAAGAAAATAGTTTTAGTGGATGGTGAGATGATACATGTTACCAAAAAGGAATATGCTATTCTAGAATATCTCATGCTACATCAAAATAAAGTCATTAGCTCAGAGGAGTTGATAGAGCATGTATGGGACAGTGAAACGGATTTATTTTCAAATTCACTCAAGTTCCATATCCATTCATTACGAAAAAAAATGGCAGATGTTTTGGGGGAAATAGAAGTGATTCAGACAATCCGAGGACAAGGTTATATCATTGCAGAAAATGATAGAGGTTCATATGAATAACTTAACATTAAGAATGAGGCTGACCCTTTTAACTGGCTGTATTTTTGTAGTGGTTACAATTTTGTTAACGTTCCTATCCATTTATAGTGCCGAGGAAAAAATTGTTCAACCTATTACGACAACGATACTCAATCAAGAAAATAGGCTTCACAAAGAAATCATAGATGAGGCGACAGTAGAAACCAAGATGAATCATGATATTGTTGCTCAGATAAAGATTACGGATGTAAGAGAAGCGAAAAAGAAATTTATCAATCAGAGTGTCATATGGATGTTAATTATTATTGTAGCAGGGATAGCTACCATTTATGTAGTGGCTGGTCGAGCTTTAAAGCCAGTTCATGATCTTAGTCAAAAAATCGGAAATATAAGCGAACATAATTTAGCTCAACGTATCGAACATATTTCTACAAAAGATGAAATAGGGGATCTTACAGCTTCATTTAATCACATGCTAGATCGACTAGAAAAATCGTTTCTGTACCAAAAGAGCTTTGCCGCAAATGCAGCACATGAATTGAAAACACCACTAACAACCATGAAGGCAGGTATCCAGGTTTTAAAACTGGAAAAATCACCAACAGTAGAAGATTATAAGGAAAATTTAGAGGTGACAGAGCAAGGCACACAAAGGCTCATCCAGGTTGTGAACGATCTGTTAACATTAGCTTATGAGCAAACGGAACATTTTTCTGATGATATTGAGCTCAAAGCAATGTTAGACACGATTACACAAGAATTACAGCCTTTATGTATAGAAAAAAATATCGCTATTTCTGTAGATATTGACGTGAAAACGATAACGGGAAATCAAACATTACTCTATAGAGTTTTTTCTAATATGATTGAAAATGCGATTAAGTACAACCACAAGAATGGAATGGTTGAAGTTCGTGGACAGGTTAAGAATGGAGCTACTCATATTACAATTACAGATTCAGGAATTGGGATACCAAATGATCAGCTACACTATATTTTTGAGCCGTTTTACCGTGTCGATCACTCCCGAGCCCGTGAGTTGGGTGGCTCTGGGTTAGGTTTATCTATTGTCAGAACCATCGTTGAAAAGCATCATGGGAAAGTAAACGTCCAAAGTACATTAAATGTCGGTACAACATTTGAGATCATTTTACCAATATAAAAGTGTGATTTTACCATTAGGGGAATCACACTTTTTTAGTTAATTTTTATTATTAGAGAGGTAAAAGGGAAAATTTGGCGAAGAATGTGTAGATAAATATTACAAAAAGGATGATGATCGATGATGAATACGGATGTGACGGCGAAATTAAAAATCAGGCAGCCAGTCCATAAAGTTTTTGAAGCCATTATTTCTCCTACTGAAATTGGGCATTATTGGTTCTCTGATAGCTCTGAAAGATGGGGAGCGGGTAAAAGGATTACGCTTAGATATGATGAGTATCATGCTGAGGGTGTAATCACTGTGCTGGAAATGGAGGCTAATGAAAAAATTATGTTTGTATGGGGTGAAGAGCATGGTGAAGTGACGATGGTTACCATCACTCTTGAAGAATTACAAGGCGAAACCATTATTACTGTAGTAGAGTCAGGGTTTAATGCCCATGACCCAGAGATTATGGCAAAAATGATGGGGCAAAAAGAGGGTTGGGTTTATATGTTAACATGCCTCAAAGGATATTTAGAAAATGGCATTAGCAGTTTAAGAGCTTCGTTAATTCATTAGTGTATGTAGCTTACAATGCAATGACCTTAAACTTTATTAAATGCTGCTACCACTATAGGAGAGATGAGTCTTGGGAGTGGAGTTGCAGGAAAACTAGTGGGAGCATCTTATTCAAAAACCTATAGATACTTCTGAACAGAATTGGTAGGTGATTTTTTGGATAAGAAAATGTTTTCAAGTTGTATAATTGTTATCGCTGTTATTTCGTTATTTAGTCCAACAATTATTTCTACTTTAATGCGACAACAAAGTACAATACTTAATACTCATTATTACATTCAATACATTGCTAATTTGGTTAGTTTCCATCTAAGTTTATTCTTTTTGGCTTCATTAGCATTAGTCTTATTTCTCAAGAAGGGTCGATGACTAAATTGAAACATTTAAAACCACCTAAATGAAGATTAGAGATGGTTTTTTGTGTCTTACTATCAAATTGAAAAAGGTGCTATCCGTCGATAACACGTTCTATATACCTAAAGCAAGTTAAAGGAGATATTCATAGTTATGATGCCTACCGGAGACTTTAGTAGAGGAAATTGTTAATGCTGCAAGAAAATCATTTCTGAATTTATTTAAAAATGGTGAGCGGGACTATTACTGTACGCTATATACAACTGGCGAAGGGCATGCTCCGAACGTTTCAGCTTGGTCGTGGGAAGCATTGGAGCGGGAAGCTACTAAACAGGCAAGAAATAGCAACAACTCTCAATCTGAAAAGGCTGCTCTTATCAAATGGTCTTATGCAGATTCTCCTTATTGTTGCTTCGGTGAAGAGTATTTTACAAATGTATGTCAGTACTTGAATGACCGACCTAATATCAATGTCCTTGGGGGTGAAAAATGGCAGCAAGAATTGACATTCCGGCTAACAGCAATGGAATTAGCCATGAAAAAGCTTGATGAGGAGGGACTATTTGCCTTGAATCAAACAAGAGACGCTATTTGTATACTCGTGGAAGTGATGCCCCCAGATGAAGTAAACATAGAAATAGCGTTGCAATTAAACCAGTCGTCTACAGCATTGCAGCAATGGTTGGTGGAAGCAGACGAGTGATGGAGGGATGAAAGTGAAAAAATTATATTGGATGATGGGTGGCATTTTAATTTGTGCAGGGTTAGTAATAGGTATTGTCTTTTGGAAGTTTCAAAAAGAGATTAAGAAGGACGACCCAGAATATATTGTTCAATTTATAAAGGAACATAGAGCTGATAAAAATGTTTCCGTAGCCATTCAACGCAATCAACAATATTGGGTGGAATTAAACACTAAGGAACAGCTGCCATTAGCAAGTACAGTTAAAATCATCGTCGCTATAGCCTATGCACAGCAAGCAGCAGAGGGTCGCATTAATCCTCAGCAACAGGTTGATCTAAAGGAGTTAGAGGTATTTTATATTCCTAAAACGGATGGAGGTGCACATGAAGCATGGTTAGCGCAGTTAAACCTTCAGGGTGTGGATCATGTGCCTTTAAGTGAAGTCGCAAGTGGTATGATTGCTTATAGTTCCAATGCGAATACGGAATATTTAATGCATGTATTAGGTTTTCAAGCGATTAATGATGTGCTTACACAGCTACATGTAGAGGATCATGAACCATTATATCCAATCGTCAGTGCACTCCATATCCCGGTTCAAGTCTTGAAAGAAAAAAATTTAACGAAAAAAGAAACATTAGCGGCTTTGCAAGAAATGGATATGGCTGAATATCGTGAGCGTGCATCGTCTATTCACGCCAGTTGGATAGAGCAACCTTTGACTTACGAGGAGAAAGCAGAGGCACAAAAACTGCTCAATATGGATTTTCAAAAGATATGGTCTGACCGTTTAATAAGGGCCACTACAAACGATTACATCTCTATTTTAGAAAAATTGAATAATAAAAATTTCTTCAGTGCAGAGGTACATAAATACTTAGATCCCGTAATGGAACAGTTGATGCAGAATCCTAAAAATCAAGAATGGCTAACACATGCAGGTCAAAAGGGTGGATCGACTGCATTTGTCTTAACACTAGCAGCCTATGCGGAAGATAAAGAAGGGAATCAAACGGAAATTGCCCTTTTTGCTAACGACTTAAATACAATGGAACAAATTAAACTATCTAATAGTATGAATAGTTTTCAATTGAAATTTCTGACAGATGATAAGTTTCGCAAGCGTCTTAAAAGGGAGTTTTCTGAGTTGTGAGTTGCCTCTATAGATATGGCAACTCACACTATTAGCTCCGTTCATCCATTAGTTTTTCGAGAAACTTTGAGAAAGTAGAAGCATATTCATAAATCATGTCATTCAATAAGTCAAAGCACATAACTGAAAACTCACCATGTTCATCTTTTGATGATGTATTAAAAAAATATAGTTCGTCTGCGTCTGGAACAAATAAATCTAACCTATTCGGATATTGTTTACACCAATCCTTGTCAGCCAAGTTAAGACGATGTATATAAAGAATATCTGTATGATCGATGTCTCTGTATGCTGGTTGACCGATTGTGAGAATAGATCCACCATTCAGTTGCCCATTGCCATAATTTTTTAACCACCAGTAATAGGATGGTGGTAAGCTGAACCCTAATTCAACTTCAGCTTCTACAATCCAATCATCTTCAACATCATGTCCAGGAAACCATTTAATCGCCGTAGTACTTGCTAGCATTTCTGCTAATCTAGCGTACATGGCAGCTACCTCCAATCTGTTTATAAATAGCACTCCATTAATAATTCAACGTGCAAACGGAGTACCTTCTTTCATTCAACTGCATAATATAGCGTTATCATGTATGAGAGGATTGAGTTACATGTACCACCCTTATTACGGTAATTATCTACTGTATAATTACGGTTATCAACCTGTTTATTGGGCCTATCCAAATCAGGAAGAACGAGTGCCAAGAAGTAATGTCCAGAATGATTTTGGATCAGGACCATTCGTTGTCAACATTGAAGAGACTACAAAGCATAACAAAAATTATCGAACAGTACTATGGACAGGGCCACACTTACAAGTAACTGTGATGAGCCTTAACGTTGGGGAAGATATTGGCTTAGAAGTACACCCTCACGTCGATCAATTTATTTGTATTGAGGAAGGGCATGGCGTTACACAGATGGGACCAAGTAAAGATTATTTAAACTTCCAAAGACACGTGTCTGAAGATATGGCCATTATGGTGCCAGCAGGGACATGGCATAATGTTACGAATATAGGCAATAAACCGCTAAAGCTTTACACAATTTATGCACCACCAAACCATCCATTTGGAACTGTGCATATGACAAAGGCTGATGCCATGGCTGAAGAAGAAGGCTATGGGCAGCGTGAATAAGAAATCATAAAGCGTGTTTTTCTGCAAAACATGCTTTTTTCTTGATATATGGTAGAATGTGTTTTAATTACAGATAGTAATAGTCCTGAATGGAGGTGATTAATGATGAAATATTCAAAAGCAACAAATTATGCGTTACATACGATGGTGTTTTTAACGCTCAATCCTAAAGGGAAATCAATGAGCGTAGAGTCTCTAGCAGAAATGCAGAAATTATCACCAACCTATCTTTCGAAAATATTAACAAAGCTTGTGAAGGCAGGTTTAATTGAGTCGAATCCAGGTGTCAACGGTGGTTACCGTATTTCTAAGCGTCCACAAGAAATTTCTTTCTTAGATGTGATTTATGCGATTGAAGGACAAACCTCATTATTTAGTTGTGCTTCAGATCATGAAGATGTCTTTCATCATCAAGGCTGTCTTATTGAACAAGTGATGGTGGATGCTGAGAATAATATGAAAGAGGAGCTTAGTAAGCAATTTATTATAGATATAGCTAATAAAATCGATAGAAAATCGATTTAGATGGATAGCATGCATAAAGCGGTGGATACAGCACTAAATGTGATGGATAAAACGTTCAAATTGGTGGATAGGAACTAGGGAAGACCCCTAGTTCCGTTATTTTAATTGCATAAGAGCACCAAAATATTGCTGTGCTGTCGCGAAGCAAATAAATGCTAGTAGCTCGCTAATCTCGGCTGCTGTTAAATAATCCTTTAATACAGCTGTGACATTGGCCGCAGTGTGACCTTTTGAAGCTAAGAATGCTTCTGCAAAACCTGTACATACGGCTGTTTTCTCATCATAGTATTGTGGATCTGGTTTGCCTTTTGCCTTACAATACTGACAGCCATTTTTTTGAGCTAATGTTTTTCGAACCTCTTCTTTTAATGAAGCGGATAGATGCCCGTCTTTTTCGAGTACCTCCCCCAACTGTTGCCAGTGCAGCTGAATTCCCTCGTTATAGCCTAATAGTTGTTGAAATGGCGTTAAGCCCTTGTCGTGTAAATGAATAAGTGTCATCAAACATCCCTCCTTTCATTAGTGTAAAATATGAATAACGAAGTTAACATGCGAATTCGAAGGAAATTATAATCGTTTCCTTTTAAAAAGAAGGGGTATTGCCATAATGGATTTCATTAATGAAAGGATACTGAAAGAATTAAAGGAGGATAGTCGTATTTCTATGAGTGAATTAGGGAGACGAGTACATTTATCGGCACCAGCTGTTCGTGAAAGAGTACGGCAATTAGAGGAACAGGAAGTCATAAAAAAATATACTTTGGCTATTAATAAAAAGGCATTAGGCTATCCAGTTGAGGCTATCATTGAGGCGACAATAAAAAACAACCGCTATGCAGATTTTAAAGATCTTATTAAGACGTATACAACGATAGATTTTTGTTATCGAATATCAGGTGAGGCATGTTTTTTATTAAAAGGGCATTTTCAAACTTTTTCTGATGTTGAGCAGTTTATTGATGTATTACAGCCATATGCACATACAAAAACCAATTTTATTTTTTCTGATATATGTGAGGACATTTAAGAAAGGAGCTATTAATGGAATTCAAATTATTTGAAGAAGAAATTGATGATTTAGTACAGTTACTCACTCAAAATAAATGGTTGTATCACACGAATCCACTGGTAAAAGAAGAGTCCATTCGAGCTGCATATGTGGAGGGTTACTATAAGAACGATCGTGAAACACATTGGCTACTTGAGGAAGGGGAAAAAGTCGGGATTCTTTTTATTCATGTGGAAGTAAGGATATGGTGTTAAAGCACTTCATTGATCTATTTGGCGAAAAAGGTAAGATTCGTATTGAGGGCTATACTAGAGCCGATAATATGGGGATGCGAAAATGCTTTAGTAAGGCTGGCTTTGTGAACGAGGGCTATTTAAGAAATGCTTGGGAAAATGAGGACGGTACCGTGACAGATAGTATTGTCTATAGTGCTATTAAAGATGATTGGATTACAGGGAACTCAACACCAATAAAAATGGATGAAGTCCCATTTTAAAGTGTTTGAGAGGAGTTATAGCATGAAAAAAGACATTTTAAACGCTTTAAGAAAATTATGGTCAAGCCAATCAAGTTCTAAATGGAGCTTGGATAACCCTGCAAAAGGGCAATGTGGCGTTACTTCATTAGTGGTGCAGGATATTCTTGGCGGAGAAATTAGAAAGACATTTCTCAAGGAGGGCTGGCACTTTTATAATGTCATTAATGGCGTAAAAATGGATTTTACGGAGGAGCAATTTTCATACATAATCGACTATCAGGATATTGATTCAAATAGGAATGAGGCTTTTCATGATACCAATGATGGGCAATATAGCTATTTAAAATCACAGGTTTATAAGCTTTTAGGGAAGGCAGAGAGTTAATTTTCTCTGCCTTTTTAAATTTAAAAACAAAGTTGTTGACGTTGATAAAAATATCGTGTTATTATTATCTCGAATTCAAGATAAATAATTTCAAGATAAATGAATTCGAACCTTTAGCTTTCGTCAGGAGGTACAATTATGGGTTTTTTGAATAAATTATTTAGTTCAAAAAAAGAGGAGGAACAAACAATGGCAGAATTAAATATCGGTATTATTATTGGATCGACACGTGAGGGACGTGTAAGCCCTCAAGTAGCACAATGGGTAAAGGAAATTGCAGATCTACGTGGTGACGCAAACTATACAGTGATCGATATTGCTGATTATAAATTGCCATTATTAGGCGAACCAGGGCAAGATGCTTCGGGTGCACAGGCTTGGTCAGAAATTATTGCTAAACAAGATGGATTTGTGTTTATCGTACAAGAATATAATCACTCTATTACAGGGGCCTTAAAAAATGCACTAGACTATTTACGTGTTGAGTGGAATAACAAGGCAGCAGGAATCGTTTCATATGGTTCTGTAGGTGGAGCTCGTGCAGCAGAACATCTACGTGGCATTATGGGAGAGCTATTAATTGCAGATGTACGTGTTCACCCAGCATTATCCTTATTCACAGATTTTGAAAATGGAACAGACTTTAAACCAAAGGAAGTACAATCAGATTCAGTGAACCAAATGTTAGATCAATTAATCCCATGGTCTAAAGCTTTATATACAATTCGCTAAGCTTATCCAGTTTGAGGTAGGACGTAGTTGGGCACAGTAAAGGTGAGAAAAATAGTCGAAAGGGCTTGTTAACATGAAAAAACATACAGCAGGTATTCACCATATCACAGCCATCGTAGGGCATCCACAAGAGAATATTGATTTTTACGCAGGTGTGTTGGGCTTACGTTTAGTGAAGCAAACTGTAAACTTTGATGATCCTGGCACATATCATTTATATTTTGGCGATAAAGGTGGAAAACCAGGCACAATCATTACCTTCTTCCCTTGGGCAGATGCTTATCAAGGACGTATTGGTGATGGCCAAGTTGGCGTTACAACGTATGTCGTACCAGAAGGGGCACTTCCATTTTGGATTAATCGCTTAGCAAAATTCTCGATTCCCTTCCAAAAAGCTGAACGCTTTGGTGAGCAAGTCATTCAATTGGACGACCCACATGGTTTGCATATTGAACTAGTTGCACGTGCGGAAGGCGAGCTCAATGAATGGACATTTGGTGAGGTAACACCCGAGGTTGCTATTAAAGGTTTTGGTGGAGCTACACTATACTCAAGTCATCCTGAAGAAACGGCAAAAGTTTTAACAGAAGTGATGGGCCTTGAACAGGTAGCGACAGAGGGTGACTATACTCGTTATAAATCAAGTGCAGCTATTGGTAATACTGTAGATTTAAAAACAGTAGCAGGTGTACGTGGTCAAATGGGTGTAGGAACGGTTCACCATATTGCGTGGAGAGCTCAAGATAATACGGATCATTTAGAATGGCAAGAGTATGTGATGAACCATGGACAGCATGTAACGGAAGTCAAAGATCGTAATTATTTCAATGCGATTTATTTCCGTGAGCCTGGCGAAATTCTATTTGAAATCGCTACAGATCCTCCTGGATTTGCTCATGACGAAACACCTGAGACAATGGGTAGCCAATTAATGTTGCCACTTCAGTACGAACAGCATCGTGAACAATTAGAAAGAACATTAATCCCGATTAAAGTGCGTAAATTGGATTAAGAAGAGGAGTCGCTTAATTTCCAATAATCCAAGAAAATGACAGGCTGTTAGCAGAATTGCACAGTCAAACTACGCTAAAATTGCGATAGAGCACAAAGCTAAAATATAATAAAAATGAGAAAAGAGCGAATTTGCAAAAATCCTCTCTTTTCTCATTTTTTATTATAAAATTCCTTCTATTTTCATTAAATCTTCATTTGTTAACAGGACATCCGTTGCTTCCACATTGATAGCTACTTGGCTTTTATGCTTTCCTCCTGGGATAACGGCATCAACACCGTCTTGGGCTAATAACCAAGCAAGAGCCAGATTTGGTAATGTTGTTTGTTTTTCTGCTGCTACTTCCTTTAACGCCTCTACTTTAACTAATGTTTGTTCAAACAGTTCACCGTGGAATAAGGGGTTTGAAACTCGCCAGTCCCCTGCGCCTAGTTTAAAATCTTTTGTATACTTGCCACCAAGTAGACCATATGAGAGTGGTCCATAAGGAATAAATGAAATATCATTTTTTATACAGTATGGCAGTAAATCTTGTTCGGCTGAACGGTTTAACATATTATAAGGAGATTGTAAGACTGAAATATCATTATGCATATTTGCTTCGATTAATTGATCTAATGTTACGTTAGAAATTCCTATTGCTCCGATTTTACCTTCTTCTTTTAAGCGCGATAATTCTCCAATCGATTCAACAAGGGGTGTTTCGTTATCAGGGAAGTGCAAATAGTATAGATCTACATAATCCAATTGGAGGCGATTTAAGCTATTTTCAAAAGCTTGTCGTAGATATTTTGGATGATTATCTACTGTTACTGTACCATCTTCAAACCAACGTTTAGCTGCCTTTGTTGCCAAAACGAAATCTTCCCTACGATAGTTTTTCAAAACATCCCCAACGATTTCCTCTGAACGCCCTTTACCATAAATGTCTGCTGTATCAATAAAAGTTATTCCAAGATCTAGGGCTGTTGTCACTAGCTCCTTTCCATCTTGTTCATTTAAGCTTTCAAATAAATTATGACCACCAACAGCATTTGTTCCAAGACCAATTTCTGAAATACGGATATTAGTTTTCTTTAATGTATGGAATTTCATCTTCTTACCTCCTCGTTTTTCTATAACAAGAATAGGATAAAAACCTATTTTTACAAACATCTATACTAATAGTTTCATATATAGAAACAAAAGCATTTTTATTGCAAAGGAGCATAGCTTATTAATCTTCTAAGATACAAAACTATGTTAAAAGATAATCAATTTCCGCTGTTAATTTTTTACTTGCCTCGACTAATTTTTTTACAAAAGAACGAATGGCCGCTTTCTTTATTTGCTCCGTCGAACCGTGTAGGGCAATGGCACCTATTACTTCTTTATTGACATAGATAGGTACTGCAATACAACATTTACCTAGATTGGTTTCTTCATTATCAACAGCGTATCCTTGTGCTTTAATAACCTGTAAGTGAGGAATTAATAAACCATAATCATAGAAGGTTTTTGTTGTAAGTGGATGAAGTCTTATACTATTTAACATGTCATGTTGCGTTTCTGTGGGTAGGTGAGCTAAGACTACTTTTCCAAGTGCACTTGAATGCATGGGTGTTCGAGTATCGATTGCTTGAAAAAAAGGTTGTTCAAATGGCTCCCTGATGACATTTTTTATCACCATTTCACAATCTTCTAAAATACCAATATAAGTAGTTATTTCTTCTTGTCGGGCTAATTGATAGGGTGCTACAAGGGAAGTCCATTCAATATCTTGATGCCAATATAGATGTTCATCTCTAAAAATATGAGGATTTAATTGATAGTATTTATTATATTTATTAACATAATTCATTTTTTCCAAAGTATAAAGCATGCGAAAAACCGATGTCTTATTCAGTGATAACTCTTCCATAATTTCAGTCAATGTAAGAGCATGCTTTTGTCGTAATACATCCAATATCAAAAGGCCCTTTTTTAATGTCGATACTTCATAGGAATCCATTTCTGTCCTCTCCTAACTTCTAAAATAATTTAACCTGTACCTGTGAAATATTCATAGTTCTTTATTGATATTATAAAGACAATTTTTTATAACTGCTCAATTTTTATTTTAATAATATACAACCTTAAATTTGTAAAATGGTGGACAATTATAAAAAATGTCAGTGTTTTTTTGTATTGATTGTTGATTCTCCTCTTACTGGAGGTAATACACTTTGATTTGAATCAGCAAGATCAAAAAAACAAGGAGGTTTTTATTATGAGGTCTATTGAATTGTTTTATGTCATCTTTAATATTGTTTTACTAGGTTGGTTAGTTTTTGGTAGAAACAAGTCACAGCGAGGAATACTGATAGCTGGTGGTATGTCTATGCTATTTCTACTTGTCCATGGAATCATTGAAGGGATGCGGTGGCAAATGATACCGACTTATTTGATGACATTATTTTTTCTCGTTGTTGTTGTGATAAGGCACTTTTTTAACCCAAAAGTTCAAAAAGAACAACAATCAAGTATGCGCCGATTACGCGTTGTTCTGAATTCAACATTAGCTGTACTTTATTCTGCCATAGCAGTTAGTCTGCCTATCGTTCTTCCGGTATTTACCTTTGAAAAGCCAGCGGGTCCGTACCAAATTGGAACAGTCACCTACGATTGGGAAGATACTAAGAGGGAAGAGACTCTCACACCAGAGCTTGGCGACAAACGCGAATTAATGGTACAGATCTGGTATCCTGCTGATACGAATGTTAAAGGTAATACGGCTCCTTATATTTCGGATGCTGCTGTTTTTGCAAAGGGGTATAGTAAAATTCTAAATTTACCGAAGTTTTTATTCACAAATTTTGGTTATGTCAAGACACATGCTATTGAGAACGCTGAGATTTCTAATCAGGAAACAACCTATCCGGTACTCCTTTTCTCTCATGGCTTTAGTGGGCATAAAAATCAGAACACTTTTCAAATTGAGCAACTAGTCAGTCAAGGCTACATCGTGGTAGGTATAGATCATACTTATAGTAGCACTACTTCCGTTTTTTCTGATGGTCGTATAGCAAATTACGTCCCACAAAAAACGGAATCAATCGTATATTTAGATAAAGCAAATGAGGGTTGGGTTGAAGATGCTAAATTTGTGCTGGATCAAGTAGAGCAGTTGGCTCAAAACGATCCTGAAAACCGCTTTACAGGTCGAATGGATATGGAGAATATAGGTATGTTTGGCCATTCCTTTGGTGGGGCAACGAGCACCCAAATGCTAATGACAGATTCAAGAATAAAAGCAGCTCTTAATATGGACGGCGTTCTATATGGAAAACTCCGAGTTCCTACGGAGGGGCTGAAGAAGCCATTTATGATGATGAGTGCTGATGACTCAATCAGAGAAGCGAAGGAAACGGATAGTGAGGAGTTCATCGAGTTTGTAAACGAAACTTTGCCACGGTATGAGTATGTAACTGTGGGTGGGAACTATTGGATGAAGATTAAAGATATGAAGCATATGGGCTTCTCTGATTTATACCTGTTTTCACCACTTTATGAACGGATGGAAGGGGTCGACATCCAAAAGGCTTATCATCTGATTAACGACTATTCATTGGATTTCTTTAATCATTATTTAAAGCAACAGCCATTTAAACTATTAGAGCAAAATATTGGGGATTATCCAGAATTTACGTTACAGAAAGGTTGACAGCTAAGGTGAATAGTTGAGGGTGTTTAGCCCCTCAATTATTCGCCTTCTGAATTTTCCATATGTTCAAGTCGCCATTCTATTCCTTGAAATAGTAATTGATTAGCTTTTGAGAGTTGGTAGTATTGTGGACTTAGAATGGCACATAATATTTCGCATCGTTCGAGTCGTTTGGTTTTGGTTCTTTGAATATATTTTACAAAGTAATGGAAGTAATCTTCTTTATTGTCCAAATGCTCTGAGTTCGCATACAGCCTAGCAGTATCATCGACAATGGCCTGTACAACCGGACTGCTGGCAGGCGATTTTTGTTTCAACGCCTTATTCAATCGATCATGGATGTTTTCGAGCTTTCTGACCAGTGTTGTAGCATTGTATTTTGGCTGATGAACAATATTCATGTACAGAAATTCAGTATTTTTCAGGTCTTTTATAAACTGCGGATCATTTATGAGCTCCTGCAACTCATGCCAAGCAGCGGTTTGTTTGGCGGAGCCTTTCACCTGATTAATAATGTATTTGTCAAAATAATAAAAAAACGAATCTTTCCACTCTTTTGGAATGCCATTTAAGAATTGTATTTCTTGCACTTTTTTATCGATAAATTGTTTTTTATTTTCAGCTTTAATTGTTCGTGCATTCACTAAATCATGAATACACTGCAATGAATCCCCATTATGTTCCTTTGCTTGACGCAAAATTGATATCATATCCATAAGCGTATTAACCTGTGTTTCCATCGATTCAATCTGCCAATCAAGTATTCTAGTGACTGATAGCTCCTCAGATATCATTTTGCTTATATCATCAATTCCAAAATCCAAATAACGCAGGTTTGTAATCATTTCAAGACGCCATATATCTTTCACTGTGTATAATCGATGTCCACCATCAGTATAACTTGTAGGTTTTAGCAACCCAATTTCATCATAGTAACGAACTGTTTTTATAGTAGAACCTATTATTTTAGCTGTTTCACCTATAGTATATTTTTCTTCCAAATGATTACACCTCCTGATTGGATCACTTTATAGTAATTTTAACATCATAGTTCATTTGATGATAAAAAAAGTCATTATTTTATTTTACGATAAACTTGCCATAAATTGAGGAATTGGACTTGCATAGCTGTGAAGTTTTTATCAACAAAGTCATCATAACTAAATTGTTATAATTATAAAATGCGAAAATACCGTCAAAGCATTTTCGCATTTTAAATTTTCATATTCAAACATTCCAAGAGCAGCAACTTTCATTTAGAAAATTATGCCCCTACCAATTATGATTGCAACTGAACTACTTAACGACTATGATAAGGGCTATTTCACATTCTCAGTAAGGTAGATTAAGGGTGAAGAGCGCGAGCCATTGCATCTAAATAGTTCTGACTTGCACGCTGACTTACCTCGGCTTCAGGTACAAAGACTTCAAAGCAATGAAAGCTACCAGGGTAGAGATTTATTTCAACATCTACTCCTGCTTGGGCAAGACGTGTTACATAATCAAAGGTTTCATCTCGAAATAAATCAAGTTGACCTATACATGTATAGGTTGGTGGTAATCCTGCTAAATTATCTGCTCTTGAAGGAACCGCATACGGAGAAAGTTCGTTGGTGTCCTTTTCTTCTCCTAAGTACATACGCCAAGCGGTCAAATTATTTGATCTACTCCATGTTGCATGAGCATCGGTAATCTCATAGCTAGATGGCGTTTCATTTCGGTTATCAAGCATTGGATATAATGGCATTTGAAATATAATTGAAGGCCCTCCCTTATCGCGAGCCATTAATGCTAGTGCTGCTGTTAGCCCTCCACCACCACTTGCACCAGCAATTGCCACTCGTTTAACATCAATGCCTAGTGATGGAGCCTCAGCTGTCATCCATACTAACCCTGCATAACAATCTTCAATCGCGGCTGGATAAGGATGCTCAGGAGCAAGTCGATAATCAACAGAAACGACAACGCAGTTAGCGGTCTGAACAAAACGTTCACATAGAAGATCATCCATATCAGGGTGTCCCATAACGAAACCACCACCATGAATCCAAAGCATAGCTGGAAGTTTATCACGGTTTCGTTCAATTGGTTCATAAATTTTAACTAGCATTTCACCTCCATCTCCTCTAGGAATCATGCAATTCGTCGTGTGCACAAGTTTTGACTTTTCTAATGGTGGCTGGACTAAGAGGCTGCGACTCCACGCTAAATCTTCCTGCAGACGAAAGCCCGGAAACTGTGAGTAAGCCTGTCTTAATTCTGGTAGTACACGATTATTAATCGTCATATAAATTCCCCTTTAAAATATAATGAAATCCTAAAGAAATGGATGTCCTTCTAGTACCATTTCCGCCTCCCATTTAGCAACTTCCTCACGCACACGGGGTGCCACTTCTGTTCCAAGAAGTTCTATCGCTTGCATGACTTGATCATGTGGCATTGTACTTAAAGGTACGTATAGCATAAACCGTGTGATCCCTACATGTTTACGAAGATGAATGATTTTATCTGCAACTGTCTTTGGATCACCTACATATAATGCCCCTTCAAAACTTCGTGCAGCATCATAACTAGAACGATCATAATACGGCCAGCCGCGTTCTTTGCCCAGTTTATTCATGCCCACCTGTGTAGATGGGAAAAATGTATCTGCTGCCCACTCGTTATTCGGGCCAACGAAACCTATCGAATGGGAGCCTACCCGAAGCTTAGATAAATCATGACCTGCATGAGCAGCAGCTTTTTTATAAAGTTGTACGATTGGAGCAAACTGCATAGGACTGCCACCAATGATTGCTAGCATAAGGGGTAATCCTAAAATTCCTGCCCGAATGGCTGATTGTTGATTTCCTCCACTACCAACCCAAATGGGTAAAGACTTTTGAACAGGTCTTGGATACACACCTAAATTATTGATCGCTGGTCGATGCTTCCCTTCCCATCCTACTTTTTCTGACTCGCGAATTTTGAGTAATAAGTCCAAATGTTCTTCAAACAGCTCATCATAATCATTTAAATTGTAGCCAAATAGGGGGAAAGATTCGATAAAGGATCCACGGCCAGCCATAATCTCCGCACGCCCATTTGATAGTCCGTCTAAAGTAGAAAAATCCTGAAAGACACGTACGGGATCGGCAGAAGAAAGAACTGTCACGGCACTTGTTAATCGAATTTTTTTCGTTTGTGGAGCGGCAGCTGATAACACCATTGCTGGGGAGGAAGCAGCATAATCTTCTCGATGGTGCTCGCCAACGCCAAACACATCCAATCCTACTTGATCTGCAAGAATGATTTCCTCCACTACTTCACGTAAACGCTGTGCATGACTAATTACCTCGCCACTATGAACATCTGGTTTTGTTTCTACGAAAGAAGTAATTCCTATTTCCATTTGTTATCTCTCCTAAGTTAAATCAATATTTTGTGAATCGTCTAGTCATTACCCAAAAAATAAGGGCAATTGTACTGATAGAAGCTCCAAGTAAGCAAACCCCTTCCCAGCCAAAGTGTGCATATGTCTGTGTAGAAGCGATTGAACCGCCAGCGCTGCCGATGGAGTAGAACACCATGTAACCAGCGGTAAGTCGACTTCGCGCTTCTGCACGCAATGGAAGAATCATCGTCTGATTAGTGACATGAATTGCCTGTACGGCCAAATCCAGCAAGATAATACCAACAACTAATGCAAATAACGACTTTTCTAGATAATTTATAAACAACCATGAAATGAGTAGTAGCACTAAAGCAATCCCTGTTGTTTTTTGTCCATAACCCCGGTCAGCAAATTTCCCTGCCTGTGCGGCAGCTAATGCACCAGCCACTCCAATAAGACCAAAAGCACCAATGACACTGTGTGACAGTGTTAACGGTGGGGCACTAAGTGGCAGAACAAGTGGCGTCCATAAAATACTGAAATCAGCAAAAATTAGCATGGCTAGAACCGAGCGGATACGTAAAGTTCTTTCTTGAATGAACAACATAAATACGGATTTAATTAGCTGAAAGTAGGATAGGGCTTTTACTTCACGCTCCACTTTAGGTAACACTTTTAGAAATATACAGACCATTAAAAACATAAGAGTGGCAGAGACTAGATAAACGGACCGCCAGCCAGCAAGATCAGTTAAGAGACCAGCGAAGGTCCGAGCGAGCAGTATGCCAATGACGATTCCGCTCGTGACAATGCCAACAACACGACCTCGTTCTGTAGGGGAAGCCATAGTAGCCGCAAATGCCACAAGTGTCTGCGTCACAACTGCAAGTAGACCTACCAAAGCCATACCTGTGAAAAGTACTGCGCTATAGGAGGCAGTGCCTACTATAACCAAAGCCGTTATGGACAGTAGCATCTGTCCAATAATCAATCGGCGCTGATTGAGTAAATCCCCTAGAGGCACTAAGAGTAATAAACCTAAGCCATAAAAGATTTGCGTGATGGTAATAACAACACCAATAATCGAGTGATCAATAGTAAACTCATTTGACAATTGATCGAGCAGCGGCTGTGCAAAATAAATATTGGCTACAGACATTCCACAGGCTGTTGCGAATAATAATGTTATAGCTCGAGACATGGAAGACTGTTGATTTATAGTAGGCGCATCGTTTTCTCGCTTCAGATCATTGTCCACACGATATCCTCCATTCATAATTGAATTGTCATTATAACTTACCGTTCGGTATGAAATAATTATTGGTAAATATATCTTAGTTTTATTTGCTGTGTCAATGTATTTTTTGAATTTATTTTTATAAATAAAACGGAAATTGACAATATAAAGAGCAGGTTATACAATTATTACATACTGTTTGGTATTTAAATTGTAGTGACCAGCTTATTAATCCTTACATAAAGGAGGTGGGTTTTTTATGGCAAGAACCCGTGAATTTGATGAAGAAAAAGTATTAGAGGCTGCCATGCAGTTATTTTGGGAGAAGGGATATGAAGCTACTTCTTTAAGTGATCTCACTGCTAGAATGGGCATTCAACGTCCTAGTATTTATTCAACCTTTGGTGACAAAAAAGAGCTTTTCGAAGCAGCACTTCGAAGATATACGACATCTCGTGCAGCTGATATACGAGCAAGACTCCAAAGCCATACGTCTGTAAAGCAGGCATTTGCTACCTTTTTTGAAGAAGTGATTGCAGCTGAATATACGAAAGATCTTAGTAACGGCTGTTTTTGTATCAATACAATGGTTGAATTAGCTCCTCATGACGAGAGATTTGAAATTTTAACGAGAGAGCATCAACTTTATTTAGCTGTTATTTTTCAGGAGACGATTGAGCGAGGAATCCAATCAGGCGAGTTAGATGCTGACACGGATGCGAAATCTTTAGCACAAGCACTACTTGTGGCACTAATCGGATTAACGGTCATGCTGAAATCACAGCCGCAAAAAGCCTTTGTTGATAATGCAATTGCAACAACGCTCACATTACTTAAATAATACTTTACTATCTATGTAAAAGTAGATGAAACTGTACCCCTTTAGAAGGGTTAAAGGGGTACTAGAAAAATACATAATTACAGCACATCTTGATTATATATAACATAGTATGATTTATAATTCCTTACAAGCCCATGCGTCTATCTCAACCTTTAAGGCAGGAGTAGCGAGTGCAACCACATATATCAATGTTGTGCATGGAAGATGTCCCCCAAAAAAGTTATTGATGATTTGCTGTCGTTGACTTGCATCCATTTCTCCTACCAAATAGAAAACGATCTTCGTCAGATCTTGAACCTCCATATTGGCGCTTTCTAAATTTTTTTTTATATTTTCTAGTGCTACATTCAATTGTACTGCTGCATCTTCAGGGATAGTCCCATCTGCCATCATACCGATTTGACCTGATAGGGTTAACCACCTATGGGGGCCAGTGACTTCAATTTGATGTACATAAGGAGCAACAGGTGGGTGAATGTTCTCAGGATTCCTCGCAATTTTCATAGAATCAGTCCTTGTCTATTTTTAATTTGTTTCTGTAATCAAAATAGCATAATGTACCATCTGATAAAAGTTCTATGCAAATACCATTATAAAAGAACTTTCAAATTGGATATGCTGGTTTTATAGGGTTATAATAGATTCATAGAATTTAGGCTTATACGCTGATAAAGCTTTCAAAAAGGATAAAAGTATTGATTTTTTAATTTGACAAGACATACAATTCACTTCACCCACGCCTAAGGTTTTATACAGACACTTCTAAAGAAACATGAATTTCGTCTTATTTTGAAGGTAGATGGCTATACTCATTAAATGAGAGGGAAATTTTTACATAAGAATGATGCGTATTGTTGTAAATCAATTTTATACTGCTTATGTTTAGTTGATAGTGTAGCCCTAGGTAGCAGAGGCAGCGAGGCCGTTTTGTAGAAGGAGTGAATAAATGAGTAATTTCTTTCGGAGTAATGGATTTAAACGTATTATTCTTCTAGTTGGGATTGCAGTTGCATTGTATTTAATGCGTAGTATGATCAACTTAATTTTGCTGACGTTTATTATTACCTATTTGATGAATCAGCTTACTACGAAGACAACGAAAAGCATAAGAAAATATACACCGATGAATGAAAAGGCTGTTACAGTAACATTGTACCTTTTACTTGTCGCAGGTATTGTTGCGGTAATTTACAAGTATTTGCCGATTGTAACCCAGCAAATTACCCAGCTTTTCGATCTTATTGCCAGCTTTAATCTCGATCCAGATGACAATGAGATTGCCAGATATTTAGCGCCAACTTTTGAGAAAATCGAACTTGGAAAATATTTAGAGCAGGGTGTGGATTTAACTCTTAAAAATATTACGAATATTGGTAAAATCATTATGCAAATTTTGATTTCTCTAATATTGAGCTTGTTCATCTTGTTGGAAAAGAAACGCATTATTGAGTTTACAGCCAAGTTTAAGGATAGTAAAGTTGGACCACTTTATGATGAACTTCATTATTTTTCAAGAATTTTCATCCGCTCATTTGGTAAAGTAATTGAGGCTCAATTTATTATTGCTGCTGTCAACTGTGTGTTATCAGTGATTGCCCTTTCTATAATGGGCTTTCCACATCTGATTGCTCTTGGGATTATGCTCTTTATTTTAGGTTTAGTGCCAGTCGCAGGAGTTATTATTTCACTAATTCCACTAAGTATTATCGCATATAGTATCGGTGGCTTAATGTACATTGTCTATATTTTAGTCATTGTCATGGTATTACATGCCATTGAAGCTTATTTCTTAAATCCAAAGCTGATGTCCGCAAAGACAGATTTACCGATTTTCTATACGTTTATGGTCATCCTCTTCTCAGAGCATTTCCTTGGTGTATGGGGGTTAATCATTGGTATTCCGCTGTTTATGTTCCTGCTCGATATTCTAGGTGTAACCTCCTCGGAAGAGCCTGTAAAGAAATCGGTACCAATACCCAATGAAAAGTAAATGGAATAGTTTTGACAAAGGAATCATCTACGTACAAGATGGTTCCTTATTTCATGTGAAAGAGGAGTCTATCATGATAAAAGGTCAAAGAGTCTATTTAAGAGCCATTCGTGAGGATGATATCGATCGTATTGCAAGGTGCTTTCAAAATGAAGAAATCATGTATATGACAGGAACGCGTAACATATTTACAAAAGAACACATTAAAGAGGCGATTCAACGTTTTAAAGAAGATGCCTCGCGCTATGATTTTGCTATTTGTTCAATTGACAACGATCAAGTAATTGGCGATTATCGAGATCGACTTAACTAATAAAAAAGCAATGTTTCATTATAGCCTTACATAGTATCGAGGAGTGCGGTAGAGGATATGGCTCTGAAGCCGTACAACTTGCTCAAAAATTTATATTTGAGGAGCTAAACCTGAACCGCTTAGAATTACAGGTGTATTTCCATAATAGTAGAGCCATTAAATCCTATGAGAAGGTCGGTTTCAAATACAGAAGTTATTTTAAGACAGGCTTTGTTTATGAACAATGCATTTTCGGATGGGATTATTATGAGTATGTTGCGTGATGAATATTTGAATAAAAAGTAAGAAAGGGGCCATGATGAGGCCCCTTTCTATTTAAGCATTTTTTAGAGAGGAAATGGTTCTTGGATTTTTTTTAATATACAAGTAAATGAGCAATGCTGTAATGCCCTCTGCTACCGGGAAGGTCCACCAAATGGCCTGAGAGCCAAGTAGTTTGGGTAGTACGATGAGGGTAGGGATAAATAAAATAATACTGCGTAGTAACATAATGGTTGTGGCAATACGAATTTTTTCAATGGATTGAAAAAATTCTGCGAACACCATATTGATTCCTAAAAATACATAGCCAATGGCAAAGTGAACAAAGCCCTGTGCTGCCAAACTACGAATTTCAAAGGAGCTATCTCCAAATAATGCCATTAATTGAGAAGGGAAAAGCATTGCGATAAGTGCCGTCGTTAACCCTAAAATAAATGCAGTAGCTAGCCCTATTTTTAATAATGCTGTTAATCGTTCTAGTAATCTCGCCCCATGGTGATAGCTCACTAATGGTTGTAGTGCCATACCGATGCCAAGGAAAATCGTTAACAATACAGTATGGATATAGTTGACCATTGCATAGGCTGTTACGCCATTTGCCCCTAAGTAGTGCAAGAAGGTAACATTATACAAAATAACGATAACTGCTACGGAAGCTTCAACGATAAAGCTAGGTAGTCCAATAGCAAATATTTTTCTGAGATCTGATAGATTAAAAAATGAAGAGACAAACTTTAACTCAGATTGTGGACGGAAAAAATGAAGACAAAGTACAGACGTACCTATAATAGTGGCGATTGCTGTTGCTAAGGCACAGCCAGTCACACCATAATCTAGTACGAAGATAAAGATATAATTTAAGAGTATATTCAATACTGATGTTGTAATTAAGCCCAGCATAGCAAGCTTTGGGTTACCATCATTTCGAATAAAAATACTTAGTAGATTTTCTAGTGTGTAAAACACGCCAAACAGTAAAATAACATGTAGGTATTCCTGTACATAGGGATACGTATCATCGCTTGCCCCAAATATATAAGAAATATCTTTTAAATTGAATGCAAGGAATCCGATAATCGTTAGCACGACTAGTAACATCATTATAAATGCTAATGTAAAGAGCTGATGGGCTCGTTGCCTATTGCCCTCCCCAAGAGAAATTGAGAAAAGCGTAGCTCCTCCCATACCAATCCATAGAGAAATAGAAAGCAAAATAGAGAAAATGGGAACGGCTATATTAACCCCAGCTAACGCTGTAGGACCCACGCCATGACTAACGAAAATACCATCTACCAAAATATTGACGGACATCAAAAGCATACCGATCATTGCGGGGAATAAGTATGAAAGAAATAATGGTTTCAGTGGTCTTGTTTCAATAGGATTAATGGTTGTCATGTCCATGCACCTCCAACACCATTACTTTTTCCCCTTTGTCATCTAGTTCACCATTAAATATAAAACCAAATCGTTTATACAGCTGAATAGCTACTGCGTTATTGTCATAAACACTTAAATATATTTGTGAACAGTTGAACTTTACTGTTAAGTAATGAATAAGTTGCTGTAAAAAATGTTTACCTAAACCTTGCCCTTGGTATTGTTCATCAATTAGATAGCGATCGAGCCAAACGCGTTGACTGTAATCTTCATGAGGGAATAATCCATACATAGCGAAGCCTATAACAGTGTTATCTTTATACAGACCTAAAGGAGTAAAGCGTCGATCCATTTCTGCCTCTGTTAAGCATTGGTCTGTCGTTTCAATAAAATGTTGCTGATTGTCTGCGATGCGTAAAGCTAAAATTTCTTTCTTGTTGAAAGCTGTAATGTCACGAATCTCCGTGAACATAATGTCAAAACCTTTCTATTTTTATTGTGAATAGGTACAATTTAAAGTATATAGTTACTATATAGTCAAGGGAGGAAGCTCAAAAAATGCTTAATAAAAATGTAAAATATTTTACAACTGGGGAATTTGCTAAAATTTGTAAGGTTAATAAGCAAACACTCATTTATTACGATCAAATTGGATTATTATCTCCCATCATGAAGGATAGTAAAGATTATCGGTATTATTCACTTGCTCAATATGATTTTTTTAGTGTTATTGAGTTATTAAAAGCAGTTGGAATGTCCTTGAAGGATATTCAGCAGTATATGGCAGAGAAATCACCAGAGAATTTTTTAGAATTGATGCATCAACAAAAAGAAATTGTTGCGAAGAAACGTCGAGAGCTCGAAATGATTGAAAATATTATTGATGTCAAAATCAAAACGACTGAGGAAGCTCTACATCTACATTTTGATGACATCACGATTGAGTACTTTCCTGAAGATACATTATACCTAAGTAAAAATATCGAAGATTCTACTGAAGAGCAGTTTGTGAAGGCTGTATCGGATTTTATCGAGGAATTAGATCGCTCTCAATTAGATACAGGTTATCCAATCGGAGGGATTACGAGGAGAGAACAAGTATTAGCTGGCAATTACGATAATTACAGCTATTTATATATTGAGCAGCCTAATCCAAGAGAAGGTCATCCTTACTTTAAAGCAATAGAGGGGGAATTCGTTATTGGTTATCATGTTGGGCCCTCTGCGAAGCTTGGAGAGACCTATACACGTTTATTTAATGTCATGCATGAAAAAGGCTATGAGCTTGGTCAATACGTTTATGAGGAATACGTTTATGATGCTGTTATAAAAAATCGAGAAGAAGAGTATGTGACAAAAATTATGATGGAAGTAAAGAAAGTCAAATAATTCACTGTTACTTACTAAAAAAGACCGTATAGAGTTAAGTAATTTAGCATATTTGAAGGCTTATATATCAGTAAAATAATAGCATTTTTTATTGCGTTGGAAATGAACCTAATCAGTAGATGATTTTCTGACGATAAAAATAAGACGAAAGAAATCATTTTAGCCTATGTGGAGGTGAGCTGCAATGTGGATTGAGCGTTGGCAACATTTAATAAAGCGATTGAAGTGGCAAGGAGCTTATGTACATCCGATTGAAATACGAGCAGTCGCTACTGAACATGATTTACAGCAGGTAGAGGCACGACTTGGCGTACAAATCCCTAATGAGTTCCGTCATCTCTTACTAAATTGCTCGCAGCAAGTAACTATTTATTGGTCTCTCCCTGACGAAGCTATCTTGCCTACAGAATTGCTGGATACGCCTTCTGGAGATTTTGGCTGGAGCTTAAATGATTTGGATTTCCCCTATTTTGGAGGGGATGATGAATTGCATGAACAGCAATACTTACAATTTTTTACGGCAGGTAACGGAGATGCCCTTCTCCTCAAACTTGAGGACGAATCGATTTGGTATTGGAGTCATGAAGAAGATGAATTTAATTTGCTTGCCTTAAGCTTTCCTGCTTATGTCGACATTGCGACCACGCTAGGCTGTATTGGTGTAGACTGTGGACAGCATCAACAATTTTGTAGTGGGGAGGGATTGGATGTTAATCTGACTAGGTCACAAATATGGTTAACGTGGCTGGAACAATATTTAAGCTCTAATTTACAGCAGGCTAAATCAAGCTTAGAATCTTTACTTCATTATGTTTCCATGCATGGCGTAAGAGAAACAAGCATTCAAGAGGCTTTTTGGCAATTTGATAAGGTAAGGATATATGAGGCACTTCAACAAAGAGTTGAACAAGCACAGACTTCAGCACAACAAAAAGCTTGGGGTGAAGTTCTAGTAACGGTGTGTACTGACGAGGCTGAAAGATGGGTAAAGGAACTTTGGCAAGGGAATGCTGAACTTCCAGCCTGGCTACGTGATTATTTAACGGCGCATTGTTTACCAGTAGACGAAGGGCTGGCTCTTATCCTACAGGATATTGAAAAAGATAACATGGATGCCTATACGGCATTACATCGATTACGCCATTTCCAGCACCCAAACATTATTACATGGATGAAGCCCTATGTTGCATTTCCGATCGATGGCTGGGACTCGCTTTTAGCAGTATCACAGCCAAGTGCAGGGACACTATTTGAGTGGTTAGATGGTAGTGAAGTAGAGAGACTGACAGCTATCCGAGCTGTTTGCTATATGATGCAGCAGGGAATCACACCAACAACAATGATAAATGAGGAAGAATGGCGCTCTTTGCTGGCTTATTGGATGGAACATGAGGTATTACGAAAAAATAAACAATTATTTAGCCAAGTACTGAATGGTTTGGAAAATTGGATACTGAAATGCTATATGTTACAAAGGAGAGAGTAGTTTGAATCATTTTACGATATTTGCTTCCAAAAATGATCTAGATGATATGCATGCTAAAATAGCCGACGTATTTGCCAAAGGCTTTGCTATTGAAAAACAAGATAGCGGATATTTATTGAAATCTAAAGGGCTTTTTAAAAAATGTAGATGCTCGATGAACATTTTAACTGAAGATATGAACCCTGATTATTTTGCAAAAAATATCCCTGGGATGATGGGCTATTACGATACTATTCCCTTTAAAGATGAACAGCTAAAAGAACGAGTAATGATTCAAATAGCTGTGCTCAATACAGTCATTGCAATCGAGATGGATAGGGCTATGACAGACGAGCATATGCAGCTATTTACAAGACTACTAACAAGGATAGGCGGTATTGGTTTTCTACCAGACGGTACTTTGCTGGATCAAAACGGTAGCGTGATTGTTTATCCTAACGGGGAATCGGGTCCATCTGACTTTAGACCCCATGCTTGTACAAGAAAAATAAATACGCATGAGGTAGCATCAGCACAGGGAGAAGTGCGAAAAAATAAAACGATCGCTTTTTTAACAGAACGAGAGATTCCTTACGCTGCTTCTCTTCCTCAGCTATCACCATTAGAAAATCTCCACTTTAAAAGTCAAGAGGATATCGCAAGAAGAGCAGTTGCCCTATTGATTGTTATTCAATTCGCCTGTGACGTAGCACAAAATGGCGATATTGAAGGGTCTAGGGAATTCTTTACCGATATGCTACATAAATATAAAGTACAACCATTCTTAACGGAGCAAGAAAGGCTCTTTCTGGGGGCGCAGCATCCTAGTACGCAAGAGGCTGTCAATATTTCATGGCAATATGAAGCCTATTGGACACTCATTTGGGCATTAGGTATGGTGGAAGAGTTAGATTTTCCGGAAGATGTTTGTGATTGTGAATATGCGATTCAAGCTGTTTCAAGCTGCGAAACGTTTGAACAGTTTTACCAACAAACAATTATGCGCAGTAAGGAAGAAATTTTAGACGAGGCTGATAAAATTTATAGATTGCATTGGGCTTGTGTAGATAGTTGAATTAATGGACAGACAGCTCCTTTAGCGTTAAATGAAAGTGTTGTGATGGAAAGGCGTAGAGGCTTATTTTGGATGATTGGGTATCAAGACGAGGAATGGGATACGATATCCATGGATACATAAAGTAATCGCAAACTAGGGAATCTAGTTTGCGATTATTTTATAAGAGAGGTTATTTTACATAATGCGGTTTACTTACTTTATCGATCAAGAGAATACCATCGTATTGATCGCGTGGAACAAAGCTTTCCTGCATAACGCCCCAGCTATAGCCTATGCGAGGCTCAAACATCCATGAGTTGCCTCGCTCATTTTGACGATTGCGCATATCGATGAATGTATATGGTTTATTTTTTGTAGACAGAATATCCTCAATAGATCCCTTGATAGGTGGTAATACAGCCATCGGTTCACCCATATTATTTGCTGTCTCGCCACTTCCCATGTATAGGCCTAGTACATAGCTATATTTCTTGTAGATGTCTGGTAAACGTTCGCCCATTAATTTGACTGGATAAGGGGAACCCATTACATCCGATTGTGCTTTACGAATATGGTCATTATGTGCCCACACGATAAACTTTTCTGTTGGATAAACCTTTTCAGCTAACCAAAGTAAGTTTTCACCCATTGCCTGATCTCGCCATTCCATTGTTTGTAAAAATGACTCTATATTATTTTGTTCAAGGTCAATATTGGCCTGAATAGTTAGTTCAACATATTCATTTGCTAAACGAATACGATCTGCTAAAGTACGCTCCATCAGTTTTACAATGTGGGGTTCATTTGGATATGCTGTTTGCAACTCTTTTTCTTTTAACTGTACTTGTGCCTTTACTTGTTTATACACATTGATAATTGTTGCCTTTTCTTTTTGATAGCCCTTTAAATCTTTTCCTGAGCTCCATTCAGCGAGTTGTTGCTCTGCTTCACTGAATTGTTGAGCTAATTGAGGATTGTGCAGCCAATCTCCATTCGTGAATGCCCCTTGTTGTTGAATATCAAAGCCCGTGAGAACAAGGGGTTGCTTTGTTGTATAAGTTGTTTTGGCGTATTCAAACAGAGGAAGGGTTTCTTTTGTCCACCATACACCGAAAATACCATCCTTCATTGTTTGTAGAGCCGCTTGTTTGTCAATTTTTCCTTGGGCGTTCATCACATTTCCCATGCCACTTTCAAAAGCGAGAACATTATAGCCCATTTCTTGATGTAAAAATTGTATTAAACGTGTTTTAGCTAGATTAAATTGTGCAACACCATGAGAGCTCTCTCCTAAAAAGACAATGCGCTTATCATGTAATAATGGCTTTAGCATCTCTAAATCCTCAAATTCACTAGATGGAATTTTTTGTCCATTAAATGTTTCAGGTTGAATGGAGGACAGGCTATAGGCATGATCGTTTACCCATTTTTTCCAATCTAATAACGTTTCATTAGAAGACCTAACCTGTTTGACTGTTGAATTAAGTTCAATATTGAGCTGTTCTTCATTTGCAGTGACAGCCGCAGAGACACTAGTTACTCCGTTTAGTGTCATTAAACTTGTCAGTGCAATACTTAATAAAACCTTACGTTTCCTATCTTTTTTCATTAATAATCAGCCCTTCTTCTTATATTGATACTTATTATAAGGAGCGAAGTTTAAAGCTTAGGAAGAGTTTGTTTAAATTTTGTTTAAATTTGCCTATATTGGCAAAAAAACATCCCCATTTGTAAAGTGGAGATGTTTTATCATTATTTATAGTGATAGGTGCTTGCTCTAACATGGTTACGTTGAATTTGATTGAACCATGCACGATCCTTTTCTTCTTGCTTTAATGTACCAACAATGGAGGAGGAGCAGCTCACACAAATTTTAGCTTGTGTAATTTGTCCACATCGTTCACAGGGCGCTCCTAAATTAGGGAAAATGGACTTTTTTAACTTTCCTGCTTTTACCCATTTGTAAAGGAGTTCAGGTGACACTCCTGTTAAAGCGACTATCTCATCGTTTGTTAAGTAGCGATTATTTTTTCTTAATAAAAAATGATGTAACTCTGAAAATATGTCCTCTTCTCTCACATCAATTCTTTTATGGAATAGCAACATAACTAGTCCTCTCCTCGTCAAATCAATTAATGATTTCATTAACTGTTATAGGTTGTTCGTCATATTTATAATTTTCCCAACGATTACGCGCAAGCTTTCGATATTTTGGTGATACATTTCGATCGGCAATTAAACGTGAGAATCCTTTTTTAGCTTCTACAATATCACCGAGTCGAAGGCTTAATTCAGCATGTAAAAACTGGATTCTTTCTCCACCCTCCTGATTGGATGCAAAGGATTTACTATAAAAGTCTCTAGCTGCAAAAAGGTAACGCTTTTCGGATTCCTCATCGGTTTTTAAACGATAAAGCCAAGCAATTTTCAAGGCGAAATTCGCCATTAAAAGGGATTCCTCCATGGAAGCACGTGATACCAAATAAGCAAGCTTAAAACTGACAATGGCATCATCGATTGTACGTTCCTGACAAATATCCATCGGCTTCTGGAGCTCTTTAATGTAAATTTCATCAATGAGTTGCATGAAAGGTCCATATGTCCGTGTCATAGACTTATGGTAGGCATAGCCGCAATGGGGACAAACAGCAACCTCATACAGCAAAGGATTTAAGCCATCATAAACAGGCATGAAATCTGTTTGCTCCTCGATGATTTTATATCGATTAGGGCGTACTTTATAAGTTGTAAAATGCTTTTTGCAAAATTTACAATCTACACTACTTTCATAGTAGTAAATGTTAAATGCCATAAGAATCAACTCCTTTGCAGGCTCTAAAATTTTGTTTCTTTTGCTCTATTTATACGTAAATGTTTATCGTTCAATGTATTTAAGTGGATATCTTTTATTTTAACAATTCTGTGTTCTTTGGTATACTCCTTTAGAATTATTAAAATAAAAATATTCATCTGTTTTATAGTTAATTGTCATTAAATCTATGCTTGTAATAGTATTTATCGGTGCTGTTAATGTAAGTTATAGAGTTTGCTGAAAGTTTGTCAAAATACTTTCATACTTTTCATTAAGTATAAGGAATGAATTAAATGTTTGTGATTCTAAAGTACTGTTTTATAAAGGCGGCTTAAGATGAATTATAATATCATATTTTTTGATGTGGATGGAACACTGATTAATTACGAGGATGGCTGTGTGGAAGAAAGCACAAAGCAGGCCATTCAACTTTTGCAGGAGAGAGGAATTCACCTTGTAGCGGCTACAGGAAGACCTTTATCGATGTATCAGGAGATACAAGCGCTGGGGATTGAAACCTTTATTACAGCAAATGGGGCATATGTGAAACACAAGGATTTAATCATACATAAAACACCTATTGCTAAAGATATTGTTCAAAATGTACAAGCTTTTGCACGTGAACAGCAGCATAGCCTCACATTTTTTACAGAGCAACTATCGATGAATGGCATCCAGCATCCAGCTGCTTTCAATGCGATGCAGGCAACTCTATCTTTACGAAATTTTCCGGTTGTGAATGAAAAAATTGTGGATGAAGAAGTTTTTCTCATGTGTCTATATGCAGATGAGGAGGCTGAAAAAAGATATGCTAGCCAATTTCCGCATATATTTTGGCAGCGATGGCATCCTTATATTGTGAATGTATTACAGCAGGATGTTGCCAAATCGATAGCTGTTGAAGCGGTACTAGACCATTTTAACATTGATCCTGAGAATGCTATTGCTTTTGGAGATGGGGATAATGATATTGATATGTTAGAGCATGTAGGGCTAGGTATTGCTATGGGAAATGGTAGTGCAGCTCTAAAAGCAGTTGCGAATTTTGTTACAAAGAGTTCCACTGAAGGTGGTATTGACTTTGCTTTACGGCAGTTTCAAATGATATAAAGCTGCTGAAGGTCTTAAAGTCGATGCCTCAGGTTCTCTTAGATCTATTGAAGGAACTTGTTAATCAATGCGTTTTAATAAATTTTGGGTGGGATGTTATATGGCACATCATGTGCAATCTCTAATTGAACATTACGGGTATTTGGGTATTATCGTGATCCTAATTGGAGGCATTGTTGGGTTGCCACTTCCTGATGAGGTCTTTCTAACATATGTTGGCTACAGCGTTTATATAGAAAGCCTTGAACACATTCCCGCTTTAGTAAGTGCAATGATTGGTGCAGTTGGCGGTATTACCTTAAGCTACTATATCGGCTATCGTTTTGGCTTACCATTATTGCAGAAATATGGACCCAAAATTCATATTACGGAGCAAAAAATTGATTTTACAAAACAACTGTTTACTAAAATTGGGCCAACTTTATTATTAATAGGCTATTTTATACCTGGTGTACGGCATCTGACAGCCTATATTGCGGCAATTAATAATTATCCATATAGAAAGTTTGCTTTTTTTGCCTATACAGGGGCATTTATCTGGACTTTCACATTTATAACGTTAGGGAGGATGCTTGGGGAGAAGTGGCGGTTTGTTGGTTATTATTTATCCCATTATAGTATTTATCTTATCCTATTGTTTGGCCTCGTAATGCTCATCGTTTACTATCTATTCAAAAAAAGAAATATACGAAAATAAAGGTCTGTATGATTCAACATATGAATCGTACAGACCTTTGTGTTATGGCAAAATAGCAAATGAGCGTACAGGGAATCCAGATGCCTTTTCAGGCTTAGGGACGATATTGAAGATAATTGCCCCCTTCGCAGGTAGCTTGTCCAAGTTAGTCATCAACTCAATTTGATAGATGTTTTGTTCAAGCACGAAGTATTCGCCATCTAGCTTACCATTTTTGTGAAAATCAGCGGCTGAATCAGTATCAAATGTTTCATGGCCAAGTGCACTTATTTGACGTTCCTTCAATAAAAATTGTAATGCCTCTAAGCCCCAGCCTGGTATATGGTTATGTCCATCCATATCTTGGTTACTAAATGCCTCTTTATCTGGCCAGCGCTTACTCCAATCTGTACGTAGCGCTACAAAGGTACCTGCTTCAATTACTCCATGTTGTGCTTCAAAATCAAAAATATCTTGCACACTTAGCGAGAAGTCATGATTGTTAGCAGCTTCTCGTGATTTATCAATGACGACAAGAGGAAGAACTAGTTCTTTTAGTTCTAATTCTTCTAGATAGCGGGAGTCTCGCACAAAATGAATGGGTGGGTCGATATGTGTGCCATATTGTCCTGGGAACGTGAATTGTTGTGCGAAGAACCCGTCATCATGAGAGAATAATGTTTCAAATTTAGCATCTTCAAACATAAAAAAATGTGGGGAATTAGGGCCGAATGTATGTGTTAAATCAACCCATTGTTTTGATTTTAATAATTGTAATGCTTGTAAAAGTTGGTTTGACATTGATTTCACTGCTTTCTGTTAAAATTAGTAGAACATAAAAAAGAGTCCCCTTAGAAGAGGACTCCAGAATAAGCAACGGTAGTTCTTCTTCTCATCTTTCAGGCTTAAAATTTTGCCAATTGGAATTAGCACCATACTGTTGAGCTGGTTGCTGAGACTTCATCGGGCCAATCCCTCCGTCTCTCTTGATAAGAAAAGTGATATAAGAATTTTCAGAAATAATAATAAAAACACTTTAGCATAGAATTTTATAGTTTACAAGTTCGATAGAGATATAAGGGTAAATTTTTTTACCAACTTAAATTTATGGTTATGCCACAACAACCATTATCCATAAGACGTATTCTGAAATTGTCTGGTGTATAATTTGCATCAAATTTCATCGTAATGCCTGTTGATGTGATTAATTTATCAACCTCTGTTTTATTTGAAAGCTGTGCAGCATTCATTAGATCATGTGCAAATTGTTGAGAGCTATCAATTTTATCCGTAAGCAATTGAGCCTGTTGCATGATCGCCTTTATCCGTGTAGCTGACATTTTTAATTTATGTGTGTCGACAGGTGGAAAGGGGGTAGTGTTCGGCATTGCTAAATGTTGAGGAATAGGTCTAACGGCAAGCTGCTGGGCAAGTGGCGACGTTGGGTAATGATAAGGATGAACAAAGTACGGATAAGGATTGTAATACAATGTAATTCCTCCTATCCTATAGCTGATATCTTATCTTATGTAGCTAAACGTCTTTAGGTGTTATTTTGCAGTGCAATGTCTGTCCTAATCATTTAAAAAGGAAGCCAAAGTGAGCTTCCTCTTTTAGCCGAGAACATGTAAGACATCATCAATTTTTTTACTATGAGACAGAATACCGTAATTCATCCATGTTAAAAAATCCACTTCATATACACAGTTGGTTTTAACTGCAGCTAGATTTTTCCACATAGAAGTTTTTAAAATCGTACGCTCCTCGTTCTCGTAAATGGAATGTTGTTTATCAAAAGTAATAAATAAATGATCCGCATCTAATTGCAGCAATTGATCAAATGTCAGTGGTGCTTTACGTTGATTGTGCGGAATACTCCAGACAAGTGGATGTGGCATTAAACCGAGGTCACGATATAAAATTGGCCCCGTATAGCCACATTCAGGACCCGCATATAGAGTAATGCCAATGGCTGAAATGCGAAGAAATGCCACACTTTGCCCATAAACGGATTTACTAAGAATTCCTTTTGCTTGCTGTACCTTATCCTCATATTGTAGGATCACGTCTTGCATCAAGGCGGTTTTTCCTGTTAAATCAGCAATCTTAAACAAAGTAGACTGCCAGTTCTCTCCAGGATGTGAGATATGACAGATGGGAGCTACTTCATTTAAATGATGACAGGATTCCCATCGCTCTATACCTGCATCTAGCATAATTAATGTTGGTTTATAGTGAAGGAGTCGATCCATTTCTCCATTTTGTACATCGATATCAGGCACTTCTTGAAGACCTAAATAGTCTTGTTTTCCCCATTTTGGATGACTGAATTGAGCAATTGGTGTAATCCCAAGGGCGACAAAGAAGTCTTCTAAGAATGGTGCAAATACACGTAGATTGCTGCTTTGGTTTCTTCTATATTGTCCTGGAGAGATGCCGACATGTTCTTTAAAACGACGATTGAAATAATACTCATTATTAAATCCGATAGACTGACTAATTTCAAATACCCGATCATTTGTTGTCATTAATAATTGCTTGGCTTTTTCAATGCGAATGTTATTTAAATAGTGAAGAGGGATTTGCCCTGTAATCTCTTTGAACATACGGGTATAATTCCATCTTGGAACATCAGCTAGCTCTGCCAACTGCTCGACAGTCCACTCTTTTTCAAAATGTTTATGCAAATAGTTAATGGATTGCTCAACAGATTGACGATCATTTTTTTGCACCAGCTTGGGTATTGTTTGATGTAAGAGCAATAACATCAGCTCTTGAAAGTGTACATGCTGCTCAAAGATGGTGTGCTCATCCTCCGCTAGACGGTTCTGATAAATGGCTTCTAGCAGTCTACGACATTGCGAAAAGGGGAGGAGACGTTGCTCTTTGACACGCTTAAAAGGGCTAGTAGTCTGTTTATTGCTAAGATGGACAATGTTGAACTGTAATTGATAAAAACAAAGGTGCTCGTTTTGAATGCGTATATTAGCCGTGTTATTAGGAGGAATCGATATGCACTTTTCTTCACTAAGATGAATGGTGTTATGATCTATTTCTAGCTTTCCGCTGCCACTCATTACGATGAAAAGTGTATAGAAATCACTATTAAACTGCTGCTTGTTCGTTGATTGAATCACATAAGAAATAGTTTGTAACGTATAGACATGTGTTAAGTTACCCATTGATGATTCACCCCTTTATAATTGAATTTGGAGAACAACACAAAGAAAGCTCTCTGAAGAGCTTTCTTTCATGTTGTTGAAAAAAGATGATGTCAACGGCAGAAAAAGCAAATTTGCAAGGTGAAAGGTTGATTTCCGTTCCGCCAGCGCCCTTTCCAGGGGGCGTCCGATGAGCCGCTTCACTCACTTACGCTCGCTCCAGGGTCTCATCTGTGACGCTAAATCCCCTACAATCAACCATTCTGCAAAGTGTCTTTACTTTTTTTCATAGTAGTATAGCGATCAAATAGCCCATTATCTGTATTCTTAGAGGGGATAGGCTCTTATTTTCAATATGGAGAAGTGATGAATGACAATCATCCTCCATAAAATAAGTAGCAAACACCTTCACTTTATTTGAAAACCTTTGCTAAAAAGGTACCATTTTTGTGGGTTGGAGTGGAAGGCTACTTGACTCCCATGGGATAGCGAGACAGGCGAGCCCCTGCACGGAGGAAGCGGCTCAGCGCTCGCCCACAGGAAAGCAAGTAGCCTGCAACGGAAATCCATTTTCATCTTTCACAAAAATTTTATGGATGGTTTTGTTTTTCAACGCTATGCAAAGAAAGCCCTCATAGAGCTTTCTTTTGAAAATTATTTCACGAACCATTTTTCAAGATCATCATATTTCAGCAGGTTAGCTGTGATAGCTCCAGACTGCCAATATGTTCGATCCGCAATATAGACATGCCCATTTTTAACAGCAGGTACTGTTTTCCATAGTGTACTATCTAACCATTTAATCGCTTCTTGATTTTCTTTCGAATCCCAAGTGCCATTTGAAGGGAAAAGGATGATATGATCCGCATCTAGCTCTGGAATAGCCTCTTCAGATAAGACTTCATGAAACTCTGTCATATCACGTGCTAATGGATGTGGTGTCAAGCCCGTTTCTGTGTAAATATAGCCAGTGTAGCGATTTTGAATGCCAAATAAAGCTAATGTATTATCTGCGACATTTAGACGTACAACAGCAACTGTTTCGTCTCCAATTGATTCATCTAATTTTGCTTTTAAATCGGATACACGTTGCTCATATTTATCAACGATTTCCTTTGCTTTATCAGGAATATTTAAAACATCAGCTATTGTTTTTACAATTTCACGTGGATTTTGTAGAATATCTTCTTTTAAGCGGTAAGTAGGTGCAATCTTTGAGTATTCTTCATATTTTGCCTTATCCGCGGCGCCATCCACAATGATTAAATCAGGCTTAGCTTGTAGTAATGTTTCCATACTACCAGTAATGTCGAACTCAGGAACATCTAATCCTAAATAGTCCTGTTTACCCCATGATGGGTGATACCATTGCACAACAGGTTTTACATCCAAGGCAGTTAAATAATCTTCCATATAGATAGCAGCTACACGCTGTGGGTTTGTAGGAATTTCTACTTTTCCAAACTCATCTTCTACAATTCTTGTATCTTTAGTTGATTGATCTTCTTTCGCTGTATCCTCTTTTACTTCATTTGAGCCACAGGCACCTAACACGAACATTAGTGCAAGTAAAAGGACAAATGAAAAATATCGACCTCTACACATTGCTATTCACTCCTATTAATTTACTAAAACAGTAAGAATGTCATCTTAACCTAGAATGATAATCATTCTCGTTTGATTCAAGTAAATTATAGGACACAACATATCAACAAACAATACACATTCTCTACTTCTTTTTTATACAAAATGAAATTTGACTTCCTATTGTTTTTTATTATCGAAAATGTACCAGACTAATGTAACAATTGCTGCCAGCATAACCATTAAAAATCCATACAAGGGAGTATGCGCTAATGATTGATGGTGAATAATAAAGCCCCCAATATAGGACCCTAAAAATATACCAATGTTGAAGGCAGAAATATTTAATGCTGAGGCCATAGAAATAGCTGATGGTACATATTTTTCAGACAGTAGAACAGCATATAGCTGCAATCCTGGGACATTCATAAACATAAATAAGCCCATTACTAATACCATGATTAATCCGATAATAGGTGATTCGAGCATGAAGCCAATGCCGAGCAACGCCAAGGCAAGTCCTACAAAAATAATAAAGATAGAACGTAGCGGATTATGATTAGCAAAATGACCACCTAATGTATTACCGATCGCAACGCAAATACCATAGACCACTAAAATAATGACTACTGCATGAGGAGAATACCCCATATATTGCTCTAAAATAGGTGAAATATATGTGTAGACAACAAAGGCACCACCGTATCCAATTGCGGTAATGAACAATATTAAAATCATGCGAATATTGCCTAATACTTTGCCAATATCACGAATAGAGATAGGATTGCCTTTCGACAATTGGTTAGGTACTAAGATCGCATTACTAATTAAACCGATAATCCCAATGACGACGATAAAGATGAACGACATCCGCCAGTCTGTTACTTGACCAATAAATGTACCAAGTGGAACACCTGTTACAGTAGCCAAAGTTAAGCCTGTAAACATAAAGGCAATAGCACTGGCTCGTTTATTTGGTTCCACTACATCAGCCGCTATAACGGAAGCGATGGACATAAACACACCGTGTGCTAATGCTGAAATAATACGTCCGATTAATAATAAAGAGAAATTAGGTGCTAAAGCGACTGCTAAGTTACCTACTATAAAGATGGTCATGACAAGCAATAATACGGTTTTTCGACTAAGGCGTGATGTTAAGGCTGTTAATAATGGAGCTCCAACAGTTACCCCTAGTGCATATATAGAAACGGTTAAGCCAGCTGTGCTTAGAGAGATACCAAAGTCATCTGTAATTAATGGTAGAAGTCCAACGCTGATAAATTCAGTGGAACCTATACCGAATGCACTGATTGCAAGAGCTAGTAAGGTTAATTTAGCACTTGACTCTTTTGATTTTGACATACTATTAAAATCTCCTTTGATTTTTTTTATTGTGTGTAGTACTATTCATACATACCTAAAAGATATGTACGGTACTTTTAGTTACTTTTGAATATTACAGGGGGTCACAATGCAAAAAGTTTATAATATTGGTGTTGAAGCTACGCTTGAAGTTATCGGCGGTAAATGGAAACCAGTCATTCTTTGTCATTTAAACCACCATGGTAAAATTCGAACAAATGAGTTTCGCCGATTAATTCCGGGTATTTCTCAAAAAATGCTTACAAGTCAATTAAGAGAGTTAGAGCAGGCTGGATTAATTCATCGAAAGGTCTTCAATCAAGTACCACCAAAAGTCGAATATTCATTAACGACCTATGGACAAGGGATGGAACCTATTCTGAACATGCTTTGCACTTGGGGCGAAAAGCATGTTGAATTATTACAGGATAAAGGTGAAGATGTACTGTTAAAACAACGTGATGAAGATATCGCAATGCAGCAAACATCGTAATGAGGGGAGAAAGAGACTGTCACATGTAAGATAGTCTCTTTTCCTCTTTTTATGCTTATAGAGCAAAGTCGAATTCATTTGGATTCGGTCCGACACGCTGTTCAAGATTCATCGCATTGATTGTAGCCATTTCTTCGTCTGTTAGAAGGAAGTCGAAGATATCAGCATTTTGTAGCATGCGTTCTCGACGCACAGATTTTGGAATCGCAATAATGCCGTTTTGTACATCCCAGCGCAAAATAACTTGAGCATTAGATTTTCCATATTTTATTGCGATTTTCGAAATCGTTTCATCTTCAAGAAGCCCACCTTGCATTAAAGGTGCCCAAGCCTCCAGTTGAATTTGGTGGTTATTACAGAATGAATGAAGCTCAGCTTGCTGTAAGCGTGGATGAAATTCCACTTGATTGATAACAGGCTTAATGCGAGCAAATGATAGTAAGTTTTGTAAGTGTGAGGCTGTGAAATTACATACGCCAATTGCTTTTATCTTACCTTGATCATATAAGTCTTCTAGAGCCTTCCAAGAGTCAGTATATTTATCTTTACCTGGCCAATGAATAAGATAAAGATCTAGATAATCTAAACCCAGTTTTTCTAAACTCTTTTCATAGGCTGTAATAGTTTCCTCATAGCTTAATCCATCGTTCCACACTTTTGATGTAATAAACAGGTCTTCACGTTGTAAACTAGTGGATGTTAGTGCCTGTTTAATACCTTCTCCTACACCTTCTTCATTGCCATAAATAGCAGCTGTATCGATGCTTCGATAGCCGACCTCGATGGCGTTTTTGACCATTTCTGCAGTAGCGCCATTCTCGACTTGGAAAACACCTAAACCCATACCAGGCATTTGTAAGCCATTATTTAATGTGATTGTATCTTGTAAATGAGTAATCATTTTTATTCCTCCAATATGTGAGTTTGCTTGATTGCTTTTTCATTATGATGTTTCGATAAGGTGAAAAAAAGTACGCACATTTTTGTTTCATAGAAACGTCGAGGTAACTTTTGTGAGCTGACAATGGTTAGAGGAATAAAAAATTTTGCTATTAAACAAAATGGTAAGCCCCTAATTGGTCACGCATCTTCTAATCAGAAAAATATGGGGCGCTATGGAATGACAATTGCCTGTACAAAGAGTATTTGGACTGAAGTAAACGAATGACTTTTTTTGTAATAAAGGGAATTTTTGTTGGATAGCGAAATTAAATTAAAAATAGTAAAACTTTATAAAGGGGAATTGGAAGATGAATCGGTTAAATTTAATCACATTAGGTGTTATAGATATGGTGAAATCACTAGCATTTTATCGAGAGGGGCTTGGCTTTGAGGTAGTCGTGTACGGAGACGAAACGAATCCAGATGTGATGTTCTTTAATAATGGAGGAACGAAAATATCGCTTTTTCCAATTGAACGCTTAGTCAAAGACATCAATGAAGCCAACCCACCAGAAATTGGCCGTGGCTTTGGCGGAATTACACTTGCCTATAATGGTAAAACAAAAGAAGAAGTAGATCGTGTATTTGCATTAGCAAAAGAGGCTGGAGCGACAATTGTGAAAGAGCCAGAAACTGTGTTTTGGGGAGGCTATAGTGGCTATTTCCAAGATCCAAATGGCTACTACTGGGAAGTAGCCTATGGTGACATGTGGCAGTTTGATGAAAATGATATGCTGATTATTCAATAATAATCCAAAAAGAGAGCAAACTAGAAACATTAGTTTGCTCTCTTTTGCATGAACTGTTAAATATCCTAAGTTTTGAGCAGCTTTAGACAAGTAAAGAATCTTTTCATCCACAGGGCAGTAGGATTTTGTATGTATAGCTGCCTATTCCCACAATTAATAAGATTTTACCCTATAATAACCATGTATGGGATTTATATTGTTTTTAATTTCTAATTAAATGTATAATGCAAAATATGGTATTTTAATATAATTTTTAATTAGTAATAAGGAGGGTGACCATTGATTCGTATATTGTACATAGAAGATGAGAAAGAAATAGGGCAATGGGTCAGTAAGGAATTAACTGAAAGAGGCTATGAAGTAACCTGGTTAGAGTCTGGAGAAGATCTTGAGCAACATATTGCCTCAAAGGATATTGCTATATTGGATGTGATGCTACCTGGCTTAGATGGTTTCTCCATTGGCAAAAGAATTAAACGAGAAAATAAGGACTTACCAATATTAATGTTATCAGCTCGAACGGCTATTGAGGATAAAATTGAAGGGCTCCACTTCGCTGATGATTATGTAACAAAGCCATTCCACCCCGATGAACTAGTAGCAAGGCTTGAAGTATTACTGAGAAGATATCAAAAAAATGATGATGTCCTAGCATTGCAGCACCTAAAAATTTATACGAAAGATATGCGAATTATCAATACATTGGATGAAGAAGAAATTCTTTTGACTGGTAAACAATTTTATTTATTGCAGTATTTTATACGTCACCTCAATCAAATTTTAACGAAGGAACAACTCTATGAGGGTGTTTGGGGTGAGAGTTATATAGAAGGTGATAAAACATTGATGGTACATATCCGTTACTTAAGAGAAAAGATTGAAGTAAATCCTGCAAAGCCTCTGATTATCGAAACAATTCGAGGTATAGGCTATAGGGTGAAACTATGAAATTTTTCCGATCACTATTAGCAAAATATATGCTAATTATTTTATTAGCCATATCAATTGTGCAAATATCCTATCTGGGTGTTGCGATTTTCGTGTTAGGCATTACAAAAACAGCGTCTGGAGAATTTTCAAGTGATGTTCTTCTGGAAAGTGAAATCGAGGAGCAATGGCATACAGAGGCCAACAGCATAAAACAAGCTTCAGATCATACTGTTGCCGAGTTTTTTCAAAAATGGCAAGAGCAATATCCTACAGCCTCTATGTTTTGGGTAAGTGAAGAGGGCAATCTCCTGACTTCTGTCAATGTGAAGGAGCAGTTACCAACAAAATGGACACCAGCCTATACAACTCAATTTATAAAGGAACGCTATGGAGGTAATCCATTTACTGTTATGGCTTTCGTAGGCGGTGATGTATCAAATGGCTTTATTGTATTAGAGATTTCAAGGGAAGCCTTTAATCCACCGCTTATTAAGGTCTATGATAACTATGGTAGCTTCTTACTTTTTGGTGTAATTGCCGTTATTTTATTTTTTATTGTCGTTTCGCTTTTATTTTTCAAAGGAATCCGAAAAAGATTATTACATCTCCAAGAGGCCATGGAGATACGTGATGTAGACGGTCTACCTATTGAGATTCATGTGAAAAAGCGGGATGAAATTGGGCAATTAGAGCATAGCTTTAACAGAATGGTTTGCGAGCTGAGAGATAGTAAACAGCGTCAACAGAAGGAAGAACAGCTAAGACGGGAACTGATTGCCAATTTATCACATGATTTACGGACACCGTTAACAAAAGTAAGAGCCCAGTCCTATACGATTAGCAAAGAAACCTTGTCAGAGGAAGGCAAACAAGCTTTGAAGGCAATGGAAACATCTATAGTGAATATTGATGCTTTAATCGAAAATCTAATGTCCTATACATTGTTAATGGCAAGTAAATATAATTTCGAACCGAAAAACATCAATGTTATTCGGTTTGTGCGGGAACATCTAACAACCTGGTATCCAGTTTTTGAGCGAGAAGGTTTTACGATCGACATTGAACTGCAAGCATTTGAACCTAATGAATGGCGTGTTGATCCATTATGGTTAGGACGAATATTTGATAATATATTCCAAAATGTATTGCGTCACGCTAACAGTGGGAAATATATAAAGGTGACAACGGAATCAACGGAGAGTTACATAGCATTTGTGATTGAGGACCATGGTCAAGGGATGAAAAATGAATCGAATGCTAAGGGGGCAGGAATTGGTTTATCCATTGTTGATGTAATGGTAAAGGGTATGGGTTTAGAATGGGACATAAACTCCAATCACTCGGGCACAAAAATTAGTATAAAAAATGTGATTCAATCTGCGAAGCTTGGGAAGTAAAAGCTCGCAGATTTTTTTATGTTGATGCAACAATTTTTTTGTATGGAAAGCGTTGCGGCAGAAAAAGAAAGGCTCTTATAAAAAGGTAGAAGTTTTTTAAACAAAATTTAAACTTGGTCCATACCTGTTTTTAACCTTCTCTTCTTATGATAGTAAATGAGGTGAGAACATTGGAATATATCGTACAAACACAAAACTTATCAAAACACTTTGGGAAAGAGCAAGCTGTATCAAATATGAATTTACAAATACAAAAAGGTGAAATATACGGATTTTTAGGGCCAAACGGAGCAGGGAAAACGACTACGATTCGTATGCTTCTTGGTTTAATGAAGCCTTCCACAGGTACCATTAAAATTTTTCAAAAAGACATTACGAAGGAGCGTATTCAAATCTTAGCCAATGTAGGTTCATTAGTAGAGAATCCTTCCTACTACCCACACTTAACGGCATACGAGAATTTGGAGGCACTAAGAAAAATAGTAGGTGTACCGAAATCTCGAATCGATGAAGTTCTCGAAATTGTCCGTTTGAAGGAAGCTGCTAATAAAAAGGTAAAGGGCTTTTCGTTAGGGATGAAGCAACGTCTCGGTATTGCTGCTTCTCTACTGCATAATCCTGAATTACTTATTTTAGATGAACCAACGAATGGTCTAGATCCTTCAGGAATTATTGAAATTCGCAATTTAATTAAAAGGCTACCAAAGGAATACGGCATGACCATTATTATTTCCAGCCATTTATTATCAGAGATCGATCAAATGGCGACTCAAGTAGGGATTGTTTCTAAGGGGAAATTGATTTTCCAAGATTCTATTGAGGCGATGCGTAGATTTGCTCAACCAAAAGTTCTATTTAAAGTGAACAATGGTGAAAAAGGATGGCGCTCTCTATTAGCCCATGGCATTAAAGCAGATTATCAAGATGGGGTTATTTTCTTAGAGGCATGCTCAGATGAAAAAGTTGCTCATATTGTCCATGTTCTTATTCAGGAGGGTATTTCAGTATTCCGAGTGGAGGAAGAGAAACGCTCATTGGAGGATATATTCCTGCAAATGACGATGGGAGAGCAGGCGATATGATGGGCAAGCTGTTAACTGCTGATTTTTTAAAAATCAAACGCAAAGGATTATGGTTTTTAACGCTCTTAGGTCCCTTAGGTGTTGTCGCTCTACAAATGGTCAATTATGGAGTAAGAAAGGATTACCTCTTACAGCAAAGTGAAGATGATTGGGGCTATTATTTACTAAATGTTCATTCATTCACACCGCTTGCCATTGTGTTGGGCATTGCCATTTTAACATCCTTCATGGCGAGTATTGAAAACGAGACTAACGCTTGGAAGCAGTTTATCGCATTACCTGTATCCAAATTAACCGTATATTTATCTAAATATACTGTGTTAGCTATCCTACTATTTTTGTCTTCAACACTACTCATGATTTTTACGCTGAGTTATGGGCTGTTTTTAAATCTAGGTGAACCTATTCCTTATATGGAGTTAGTTAAATTTAGTTACTTTCCTGCACTTGCAGCATTGCCTATTTTGGCACTTCAATTGTGGATTGCGAGTGTAAGCCATAATCAAGGGATTCATATTACAGTAGGCATTTTGGGGGTGATATTTGCTTATTCCTCCTATGTTCTACCTGACTGGATGATATGGAAATGGCCATCATTGATGAACCACTGGGATGAGCCGATAATCAATGTCGTGCTAGGTGTAGGGATTGGTATTTTACTCTATATTGCTGGCATGGTCGATTTTGCAAGAAGGGACGTGAAATAATGAACGCTTTACTGAAAGCTGAATGGTTTAAATTGCGTAAATCAAAAATGGTACCTATTATTTTGGCGGGGCCCATGATTGGGCTTTTCATTGGACTATCAGCAAATTTAGAGGACAATATGCAGGGACTGGAAATAAATGAATGGTATATTGCCTTATTTTCAATGAATTTAACATACGCATTATTATTTTTACCTCTTATTACGGGCGTTTTTGCGAGTCTCATCTGTAGATATGAACATCAGTCTGGCGGATGGAAGCAGCTTTTAGCATTACCGGTAACGAGAGGGAAAGTATTTGTAGCAAAATATGTGTTAATTATGCTGCTTGTTCTAGCGATGCAGCTCTTGTATTTAGGCTCCATCTTTGCTGTAGGTATGCTGAAGGGCTATACAGATCCTTTTCCAATGGGAATCGTATGGAAAAGTATTGTTGGAGGATGGGTAGCAACATTGCCTTTAGTGGCCCTTCAATTATGGTTATCCATAATGTTTAAAAGCTTTGCTGCTCCATTTGCTGTCAATGTCATATTTACGTTGCCATCAATTTTAGCGGTGAACTCTGAACGAATTGGTCCATATTATCCCTGGGCACAGCCTTTTTCAATGATGTACATAGGTGGCAAGACAGACGATGTATTCTTTGTGCCATGGGAGCAATTATTAACAGTAGTAGGTGGTGGGTTCATCCTATTTTTCCTCGGAGGATATTACTATTTCCAACGAAAAGCCATTTAACACCTTAAAGGAGAATTGACATGAGAATAATGAAACGAAGCTTCCGATTTTTAACTGCATCAATGCTATTAGTAGCTTTAGCTGGATGTGGGCAGGGGGAGTCTATAAAAGATGTCTCGCAGTATACTAGTGAAATAAAAGATATCAATATCCCTGATGATGTAAAAATTATTGGGTTTGGAGAAGCAACACATGGCAATATCGAATTTCAAACATTAAAAAAAGACCTATTTAAAGCGATGATTAAGAATGAAAATGTCCATGTTTTTGTCTTAGAAGGAGATTTTGGTGGAGCCCAGCAGATTAATCAATTTATTTTAAACGGTGTTGGAACGGCGGAGGAAGCTATAAAGGCTCTTGATTATGGCATTTATAAAACAGAACAAATGATTGAACTTGTTCAATGGATGCATGATTATAACTTAACAGTCGATGAACAAGATAAAATTTATTTTTACGGAAATGATATGCAACGCTATGATTATAGCAAAAAGGGATTGCTTGATTATTATGCACAGGTACATGCTGACAATGCTAAGAAATTTACGACTGAGCTAGAGCATGTTTCCAACAAAACGATGAGAGATTTATCGAATAATCAGCTAATAGAGCTTGATAAAACGATTGATACAATCATCAACGATTTACAATCAAACAAGGCGATATATGAGAAAAAATCATCAAAGGATGCCTTCTCCTTTGCTGCTCAATATGCACAAATTATGAAGCAACGTACGCAATTATTTGTAAATGATGGAAACTATATGAATTTGCGGGATGAATATTTGGCTGAAAATTTACAATGGATTGTGGAGTACGAAGCAACGCAAGGGCATGATAAAGTGTTAATGTCTGCTCATAACGGTCATATTGAGAAAACCTCTGCTTCGATGGCAGGCTATCAATCAATGGGACAATACTTAAATGAGCAATATAAAGAACACTATTTTGCGATTGGCACAGACTTTGTCAATAATACATTTCAAGCACAAAACGGCTCTGGTGAACGAAAGGAATATTCAATTGAACATCATAATGTGTTAGTGGATGCTTTTAGTGACATCGATAGCAACATCTTTTATGTGGATTTTGAAACTGCCAAACAATCGAAGGAGCTGGCAGATATCCTTTCCCAAAAGCAAAGAATGGGCAATATCGGTGATGATTTCCGTCCGTGGTATAAGCTAACACAAATGCTGTATACCATTAAAATGACACCTGAAGAGGCTTATGATGGTCTCATTGTTGTGCAAGAAGCAACACCAACAAAAATAATTGATTAAGTTAAATTTAGCAACTTCCATCAAAAAATCTCTTTCCTTCTTCAATATAATAAAGATGAGGTGAGTAACATGGAGTATAGTCAGGCAACACAAAGAACGATTGCCTATATCGAGGAGCAATTGATGGAAGAAATTTCACTTGAACGTCTTCCTAATAATGCTGGCTACTCGAAGTTCCATCTAAGTCGTATTTTTAAGCAGGAAACGGGGATTACGATTGGTGAATATATTCGTATACGTCGACTAGCCATGGCTGCGAGTTATTTGATGTACTCTAATGTATCGATATTAACCATTGCATTTACACTTCAGTTTCAATCACAAGAAGCTTTTACAAGAGCCTTTAAAGAAGTTTATGCATTACCACCAGGGAAGTATCGAAAATTGATGCAATCACTTAATATGTTGGAGGAGGAAAATTACATGGAAACAGTTGAACAGGTTAAAGGTTGGATGTTGAGTGGAGCGAATCCAGAATTATATAAATTTCATACAGATGACAAGGTGTTTCATTCAGGGAAGCGTTCAGGCGTATTGTATTCCACAGCTGCATCAGCAAATCAGGGACAATTTGCTACGATGATGCAGGGCTTTCAGGCTACTGACTATAAAGGAAAGCGCTTGAAAATGTCTTGCTATTTAAAGACGGCAGATGCCACAAAGTGTGGTGCATGGATGCGTATTGACAATGGTACGGGTGATACTATTCAATTTGATAATATGGATCAGCGTTCTGTGACAGGTTCTACTGAATGGAATCATTATTCTATTGTCTTAGACGTACCTGAAGAAGGTGACTCCATTTATTTTGGTGTGTTATTAATTGGTTCTGGGAAAGTATGGGCAGATGGTTTCCGATTTGAAGAGGTAGATGACAAAGTTCCAACAACGAATATGCTTTCACAGGAGCATTTACCAACCCATCCAGCTAATCTAGACTTTAGTATGGCTTAATGGAGGCAATGTAATCATCGATTGACTTTGTTTAACAACGTATTGTTTACCTCTAATTTGTTAAAACTAACAAAGAGGAGGTGTGAGACAATGGCACAAGAAATTCTTTGTGAAGTCAATAACTGCACATTTTGGGATTCTGGTAACAAATGTACAGCCGAAAAAATTTATGTTGTCAGCCAAAAGGGACAACATGCTTCCAACAGCGAGGAAACAGACTGTAAAACATTCGAACCTGAAACGCATTAATGCCAAAAGGGTAGCCATGTATATGGTTACCCTTTTTCCCTGTCTTTATTAATAAAAAATATCCACCTTTTCTTTACTAAATAAAAGTGCATGTGCATTGCTCACTTTTTCTTCCACATAATCTAACGAGTATTTACCAACGGAATCTGTTAAATCACCAATGGCCCGAGATAAATTATCGATAATTGGAATGAGTTTGTGTAATTCAGTACGGTCTTTGTCTTTGTGCATCTCATCCATGATTTCATATGCAAGACGCTGAATTTTCCTTAATCGCAATTTTTCAGATTGCATTGAATCCTCCTTATTAAGCAATTTAAGATGTCTCATTATATGAGCTACAATAAGGTTTCATGAATTTTTTTCTTTAGAAGTAATTGCTAGGACTTTGAAGGGCTGATGCAATTTCCCTTATGCCAACGTTGATTTTAGATTCCTCCACATTGGACACATTTAGCTTTAATATTCGCTCATGATCAAATGCATCTAAATAATTGCGGTTAATCGTATCTAGATAAATTTTGTGTTGCATCAAATGCTGAATAAGCTTTTGAGTATTGACCTGTCTTGGTAGAACGATATGGCTATGCATACAGACTTCTATTGATGCCTGATATTGGGCTAAATGCGTTGCTATGGATTGCTGAAGGCTATTCGCTCGGCTTGCATAAGCTTCGGTGACTTTCTTTTGATAACGTTCAAACATACCACTTTTCAAGTAAAGCTCTAAGGCAGCCTGTGAAATCATGGAGCTATCAATATCAGTGGTATTTTTGTACTGCTGAAATGTGTCAGTAAAGACATCTGGTAAAACGGCAAGTCCAATACGTAAGCCAGGAAACATGATTTTAGAAAAGCTTTTTAAATAGATAACATATTGCTGTGTATCATCTGTATAAATGGGATCTATTTTCGAATTTTGCTCGAAATCTGCCAAATAATCATCTTCAACAATGTAAACATTATATTGATAAGCAAGTTTACGGATTAGATCTTTTGTCTTTTTACTATAAGAAGTACCTAGAGGATTGTGCAGACGTGGCATCGTGTAAAAAAACTTTATGTCATGTTTACTAAAAATGCTTTCTAATTCATGTAAATCAATGCCATCCTTTGTTCTTTTGATGCCGATTGCCGAAACTCCATAGGTTTTTAAATAATCCATATATAAATGGTAACTAGGTTGTTCCACTAAAATGGTTGAACGACCATTTGGAAATGGCATAATACTTAGCAAAGTCAGGGATTGCTGGACGCCAGAAGTAATAAAAATATTTTCTTCTTTTGCGAATACTTGATAGTTTGCTAATAATTTTTTCGCTTCTGTTATTAAAGATGGTAAGCCTTTTGGTGTTCCATATCTAAATAGATCTGTTTGGTATGTATCAATAGCTTTGTTTATACAATGTTGAAAATCCTGATATGGGAAAGCATTCCAACTGGGTGAAGATGTAGCAAAATCTATGTGATCTCTTTCCTGTGGTTGTAAGGGTAACTGATGGTCAACAACATAGTAGCCGCTTTTCGGTAATACATAGATAAGATGCTGATCCTCAAGTTTTTTTAAAGCAGTTAAAATAGTACTTTTACTACAGGAAAATTGCTGTGATAACTGGCGGATAGAAGGTAGTTTTGCCCCTGATTGAAGAGTACCTGCTTGTATTTGAGTCAGCAGCTGAGAATAAATCCATTCATATTTAAGCATAGACAGCCTCCAGCACATCTGTATCGGTACAGATGTGTTTTTTTCATATCGTCTATAGGTTCTCTTTTTAATACGATAACTATACCGGCCGGAATGATTTGAGAAGGAGCATTATCGTATGTCAGAAAAAAGAAAAGCCTATATAGCAGCGATTTCGTATGCATTTATCATTGGCCTTTCATTCATGTTTGTGAAAGTTACATTAACGGTGGCGAGTCCAACTGATATATTAGCCCATCGCTTTACGTTTGCCTTCATCGGTATTGTTATTTTAATGGTATTTACGAAAAATAAGCTAACAATAAAAAAATATGATTTACTAAAAATTTTACCGTTAGCCATATTGTATCCCATTGTTTTTTTCACTTTTCAAGTGCTTGGGCTTGCTAAAATTTCCTCTTCAGAGGCTGGAATTATTCAAGCAACGATTCCTATTTTTACATTAGCACTAGCAGGTTTATTATTAAAGGAAAAAGCTACTCGTGGACAGCTCGTCTTCATTAGTTTATCTGTACTTGGAGTTATCTACATGCTAATTATGAATGGGGCCAATGCAACTACAGGAAATGTCATCGGCAGTGGACTTATTTTACTTTCAGCCCTTGCTGCGTCGCTTTATAACGTGTTTGCACGAAGGCTTACAAAGCAATATTCATTACTGATTTTAACGTATGTAATGACATTATGTGGATTTGTCATTTTTAATGGGGTGGCTCTTGGAAATCATCTGATGAATGGTACAATCGATGAATTTTTTCAGCCATTAACACATGTTGATTTTGTCATCGCGATTTTATATTTAGGGCTATTATCCTCGCTCGGTACGTCCTATTTATCCAATTATGCGTTATCTAAATTAGAGGCTTCTAAAATGAGTGTTTTTAGTAACTTTGCTACGCTCATTACAATACTTGCAGGCGTTTTGTTTTTACAGGAAGTCTTTCACCTTTATCACTTTATTGGTGGAATCATCATCATTATTGGCGTCATAGGAACAAATTATTTTGGGCAGAGGCAGGTAGTGTAATGAGAAAATACAGCCTTTTGCTATTAATAAGTTGTATATGGGGCTCTCAGTTTTTCTTCGTAGCATTAGTTACGAATGATGTGGGAGCTGTCACTTTATCTTTGTTAAAAGCTTTAATCGGTGCAATCTGCTTAAGTATTATGGGCTTATTTTTGAAAAAAGAAAACTACTTAGCAAATAGTAAATTATACATTGGGATTGCCATTTTTGAAGTAGTGATTCCCTTCGTCCTCATTGCGCAAGGTCAAAAATATGTATCCAGTAGTATTGCGTCTATGCTCATAGCAATGGTCCCGATTATCACGTCAGTTCTCTTTGTTTTTTTCTTTAATAAAAAAGTTAGTTCGTTTCAAACGATTAGCATTCTATTAGGCTTTTTGGGGGATCATCATTCTTTCTTGGCCAATACAAGGGGTGAGTGGTTCAGGGACAGTATTAGGGAATGTGCTGCTACTATTAGCAGCACTGAGCTTTGCATTTTCGTTAATTTTAATGGAGAAGTTAGAGGGTGGTTCACCAATCGTTCATATGAGAAATGTTTTAGGAATTGCCACTGTGATTTTATTACCAATGGCATTTATCCTTGAACAACCATTACGATTAAGCATAAATGGGATTCAGGTCGTCTCCATTGTTATATTAGGCATTTTCCACGCAGGGATTGTGTATATGCTTTATAATCTTTTAATTAAAAGTGAGGGTGCTTTATTTGCCTCTTTTAGTAATTATATCGTTCCTGTAGTAGGTGTTCTACTTGGATATTTGATATTGAAAGAACCGTTATTAATCAAACATTTCATAGGGATATGTATTATTCTTTGTGCTCTTTTGTTGTCGAAAAGAAACAAGAAGTGAACGTTGGTTATAAAAAATCACCTCGATAGTGTACGAGGTGATTTCAGACTGTAGACAAGCTCGAAATAATGAAGAGCTTGTCATACATTATTTGAAAAATCTATAAATCAAAATAGTAATTTATTGTTGCTTTATTTTTATTCTTAAAATCATTTTATGATAAAGTGACAAAATCATATAGGCTATCATAGAAAACAGTCCAATGACAATTAAACTTATAGTAAAAGCATGTATATAATTTAACAAAGAAGCGCTCTCTAAACTTGTTCCTAAATAATAAGAAAATAGTATACTAATACCTGCGACTGCTAAGGAATTTGCTAAGTACATAAAGGTTGTAAATAGACCAGCAGCAACCCCCATATGAATCTTTGGAATGTTACCCAATATGGCATTTGCTAAAGGTGTTGTAGCAAGACCAAGTCCAAGGCCATAGACGAATAAAAGGATTATTGCATCAGTTCTGAGTAAATTATATTGCTCCATCCATAAAAAGAAGACAAGTAAAAAAGTACACATACTCATACATAATGCACCCATTTTTAAAACAATAAAACCATACTTATTAATAATTTTTGAAGAAATAATAGACGTTACAAAAAATCCAATTCCTATTGGTAGAAAAACTAAACTCGTTTCTCCTGTATCATACTTTAGGCCATATTGTAAAAAGTAACTAAGGATAAAGAAAAAGGCAAACATACTTAAGTAAATAGCTAGCACAGAACAAATGCCAAATACAAAAGGGCGATGCTTAAATAAACTTAGGTCTACGAGAGGTGATTGTTGAAGTTTTTGCTTAAATCGCTCAAGATAAATGAACAGAATAAGTACAACAAATGAAAGCAGTAGACAGCTAAAAATCCATGTTTGCCATCCTTGTTGTTGGACTTCGGATAAAGGATAAATAAGTAGAAATATACTAACCATTAATAAAATTGAACCCATCCAATCAATATGATTGGATTTCTTATCCGTTGACTCCGGTATAAAAGGGAGCAAAAGGAGTACTAGCATGCCAATTGGAACATTGAAAAAAAATACAGTTCGCCAACCGCCGTTAAATATATTCCATTGAACTAATAATCCCCCTAATATTAAGCCAAAGGTAAAGGCTACTCCAATGACAGCACCATACAAGCCGAAAGCTAAATTTTTTTCTCTAGGCGGAAAAATTTCCTGGATTGTTGATAAAACTTGAGGCTGAATAAGGGCTGCGGCTAAGCCTTGAACAAATCGAATCCCAACTAATAACAATGGGCTTGAAAGTATTCCTCCTAAGAAAGCAGTAAGGGTAAAGAACAATACGCCAATCCATAATATTTTTTTTCTACCGTAAATATCGCCTAGTTTACCTCCAATTATTAGAGCAGTTGCAAGCCCAACCGAATATCCTGAAAATAGTAATTGAGCGTGAGAAAAGGATATATGCAAGTCGTTTTGAATGGAAGGTAATGCAATTTGTATCATGTAAGTATTTAAGGAGATTAATAATGTTGGAAGTAATATCACCGCTAATGCCAACCATCTATATGAATAGAACGTACTTGATTTTTCTGATGAAATTGGATTCATAGATACTCCTCCTTATATTGATTGGTTGTCAGTCAAAAATAGCTTTAGTGATTAGGTAAAGCTGGATGATACGCAACGACTATATTATTCGTATCATTATTTTGATAGATACAACAGTCAACTTCATAAACCTCTTTTACTAATGAAGGTGTTAGTAGCTTCTCAGGCTTGCCATGTGTTAGTATGCGACCATTTTTTAGTACATATAAATATTCACAATACATGGCAGCAATAGATAGATCATGCAATGCGGCTAGTGTACCAATCTGTAATGATTGCACTAGTGATAAAATTTGAATTTGATATTTAATATCTAGGTGATTTGTAGGTTCATCTAAAATTAAAAACTGTGGTTCTTGAGCTAAGGCACGTGCGAGAATGACACGTTGCTTTTCACCACCAGAAAGATAAGAGAAATGTTTTGAAGCATAATGCTCTAAGTTTACTTTTCGTAATATGTTATCCACAAGTTCAATATCATTTTTTGTATCTGATTCTAACATTCTTTTATGTGGTGTTCTTCCCATCATCACCATATCACGTACAGTAAAGTCAAAATTCGAGTTGTTAAATTGTCCAACAACCCCCATTTTTTTCGCGATTTCTTTGGCAGAGGATTTAACAATATCTATATCATCTAAAAAAATCTTGCCACTAGTGGGTTTTATGACTTTATAAATGTTTTTTAATAGTGTTGATTTTCCACAACCATTCGGTCCAATAATGCCAACAAATTGTCCTTCTTTCACCTTTAGCGAAATACTTTTGATAATTTCAACATCTGATACTGCGAATGAAACATTTTCTACATCTAATTCCATATTAGTTACCCCCAAAACCATATTTCTTTTTTATTAACATGTGCATAAATACTGGGGCACCTAATAATGAGGTTACGATGCCAATTGGTAATTCGCTGTTAGGAATGATTGACCTTGCTAATAAATCTGTCCAGATTAAAAAGATAGCCCCTACTAAAATAACAATAGGTAGTAGTTGTTGATGATTTGACCCTGTAAAGATGCGTACAATATGTGGAATGATAAGCCCAACAAAGCCAATGATTCCACATGTTGAAACTATAATGCCTGTCAAAGCGGCAGAAATAACTAAAAATACTTTTCGATAAGTATTTATATTAATACCTAATGTCATAGCAGCATCATCTCCCATAAGCATTGCATTCATAATGCGCCATTGGGAGAGGAAAAATACAGCTATAATAATAATAGTAGTAGCGATTAAAGGCAGGTCATCCCAATCAGCAGTGGACAAACTCCCCATTGTCCAAAATGATACTGAACGTACACCTTCCGCATCTTTAGCAAAATATATAAATAGATTAGATAGAGCTGTAAATAGTGCATTGACAACAGTTCCGGCTAGAATAAGTTTAATAACAGACATTTTTTCCCCAATACTTGATAGCAGCAATACTAGAAATGTTGCCAATAACGCACCTAGAAACGCCCAAATCATTAAATTTGATTCTCCAAAAAGGCTGAGCTGATACCCTAATATGATAGAGAATGTTGCACCTAGTGAAGCACCTGAGGAGATACCAAGTAAATAAGGATCTGCAAGTGGATTCTGAATGGTTGCTTGCATCACACTACCGCAAAGTGCCAAACCACTCCCGACGAATAGTGCTAATAAAACTCTGGGAAAACGAATTTGCCATATGATTTCAAGTGTCATGTTAGAAATAGTTGTATCTATATGACCTATGTTTATTCCTGTAATTTGATATAAAACAATTTTGCAAGAATCAAGAAATGGTATACTGACTTGTCCTATGGAAACAGAAGCAATTATAGAAATGAAAACTAGCACTATCAAAAATAGAAGTAGGGTAAAAAAAGAAAATTTACTTTTGAGCATTTTTTTTCACTCCATTAACTATTTCAGGGTTGATAAATGCAGCTACTTCCTCATATAAATCAGCAATCTCAATACCACCATTTATAGCTCCTGTATATTCTACGGCCATAACTTCATTATTTTGAATGGCTTTTACAGTTCGAAGCTTTTTATCATTCATTAAATTATTTTTTGTTTTTTCTTGATCAGGCTCTTGGAATTCTGTGATGATAATTTTATCTGGATTTGCTGCAATAATTGCCTCTGTTGAAAGCTCAATATAGTCTTCTTTCGAAAGTTCTAAATATGTAGCGCCTGCACCTTCAATCATCTCGTCAATCATGGCCCATTTTGCTGAGAAGTAGAAATACTTACCTCTAGCGCCACTTATCAATAGGACAGTAGGCTTTTCTTTAGAATCCTTAACTTTAGAAGTAATGGCATCTATGCGTGTTTGTTGTTCAGTTAGATATTTGTTCGTTTTATCTTCTATATTAAAAACCTTCCCAAATGTTTGAATTTCCTCAAAGTAAATATCTATGCTACGTCCTATTGTAAAGTTGGTGGAAGAAACAACAGGCAGTCCACGGTTGTTCCAAGAAGGGATACTTCCAATTAATTCTTCTCTAAATGCAGAAGCAATAGAGTAGATTAAATCAGGTTCTAGAGCCATGATAGCCTCCTTAGCTGGCCACATTTCACTAACTAAAGGTAGTTTGTCAATGTCATCTTTGTAGTCTGAATTTGTTAAATCACTATATGCAAATCCAACGACTTTTTCTTGCTGTCCAAACTTAACTATTAACTCTGCGACAGCTGAACCGATGACCATCACTTTCTCGGGAGCATTGGGGATAGTCTGAGAGATTTTCTGTCCTTCATAAGTGTAGGTATCTAGTGTTAATGGATAGTTTCCATTAATAGTTGTATTGTCTTTTTTCTCAGAAATAGTTTCCTGTGATTGTGCACAACCTAAAATCAGCAATATAAGTGTGAAACCTAATAGAGAAAGGGTTTTTTTTAACATTTAAATCCTCCTAAAAATTAGTATTTGACTGACAGTCACTCAATAATGTTTCACAATATTTCTTCTCACTCTGATCATTTGACTAGTTATTAGTCAAATGCTTAAATGAAAAAAGGGGGTAGTTCAGAAAATGATTAGAGTAACAAAAAGTGCATCAGAACGACGAAATGAGATTTTAGATACAGCAGAGTCTCTTTTTAGTGAAAAAGGTTATGAAAAAACCTCAACTACTGATATAACTAAAAGGATGGGAGTAGCACAGGGAACGCTGTACTATTACTTTAAATCCAAAGAAGCATTGGCAAATGCATTAATTGATAGGCAACTTAAAGGAATAAAGCAAGAATTTACAGAAGTCATCTATAATGAGACACTTACGGCGTATGAGAAAATTGCATGGATTTTTGTTTATGAGCTTGATGATCCAACAGGCCATGTCGAAATCTTTAAATATTTACAACATGATAGTAATGCTACTCTGCGTCAAATATTACATGTACAAACCATTTGTCAGTTTACGCCACTGCTAACAGATTTAAATATACAAGGCAATAAAGAGGGGCTCTTTCACATTGAAAATCCAACGCTAGTGGCAGAATTTTTCCTATCGACAATCCACCATTGGGTAGATTCATCGTTATTTAAATGGAATAAAGATGAACGTATTGCTAGAATTAAAGCCATTCAATCTACGTTCGAACATTTATTCGGAGTCCCTCATGGAAAATTTGATTTATCCCTCCTAAGACAAACTGTGAAAGTTAAATTTAATTATTGAGTGAAAGCATCTTAAATGATAATCAATATCAATTAAGATGCTTTTATTATAATTATTGACTGACAACCTGTCAAATTGTTTTTATTAGATCGAAGCTAGAAATGATATGGAGTTAACGCATAAAAATTTGGAAAATGAACTTCTATGTATTGTAACTGTTTGTTATTATTTTTAAAGTACAGCGAGTATGGTGCAAATTTTCCATCATACCTTTTTAATTAGGGAGGACAACAATACTATGGAGAAGATTTTTCAAGAAATATTGGAATCGATCAGATTTGCTGATAAAAGGATTATTATTGGCATTTCAGGTCATGGAGCTGCAGGAAAAACAACATTTGCTGAAAAGCTTTTAAAAGTTTTAAATCAAGCTGAAGTGAATTATTTGAATACTGATCCTTATATTGTTAGTTCAGATATTCGCAAACAGACAATGATTAATTATACATATCAAAATGTAAATCATCGTTTTAAAATGACCGCTTGTCATCCCGCTGCCCATCACCTTCCTTCATTGGAAAGAGATGTTCAGATGATAAGAGCAGGGCTGGATTTATTGACAATCGGTACACATTATATGAAAAGCACATTAATTTCTTCAAAAAAACAGATCACGATAGTAGAAGGAATGAGTGTAGCATTTATAGATCCAGAGTTATTGGATTTCAAAATTTATTTTTATACAGATGGGGCTACAGAGCTTAAGCGAAGATCAGATCGTGATGTACTTGATAGAGGGACAGATATAAATTATTTAAAACAATCACATGATGAACGACGTATTCAATATGAATTATTTATGCATCCATATTGCCAACATTTTGATATGGTTATTAAAACAGAGGATGATGAAATCCTTATTGAAAAAAATACACTTGTAAAATAAATGAGAGCCTTCTACTAATCAATTAGTGGAAGGCGCCTGTCTTTAGTATTGGAATTTTACGCGGACAGTAGCATCAATAGCAATTTGTCCCTGTTCTATAGGCGTAACTCCTGAGGAAACAGCCATAGAGCGGTAAAGGATCGGTGTGTTAGCTTGCTCTTCCACAATTTCTATAGGGAGTGGCTGTAAAGGAAGATGCATGGTTTCTGCTATTGTTTTCGCCTTCAACTGTGCATTCTGAAGAGCAAAATTTAATGCTTGCTGATAGTAAGCGTCTATATGGTCCAATTTGAACTGAATGTTGGCAATACGATTTGCTCCATTTTCTATGGCTGTATCAATGACTAAGCCCAAATTATCGATGTTTGATACATTGACGGTAATGGCATTGACCACTTCATAGCCATTAAAAATTTGTTTGCCATCCTCAAAATGATACTGTGGTGTAACTGTATAACTAGCTGTTTGTATTTGTTCTCTTGGAATACCGAGGGCTACTAGTGACTGAATGACTTGATTCATGATCCTTGCATTTTCCTGCTGAGGGCCTTGTACATTATTGCCTTGTGTTTGGACTTCTATTTGTATTTGTACAGAGCTTGGAGTAGCCATTACCTGGCCATTGCCAGTTACCGTAATAACGCGTGATAGATGGGGTACTTGTTGATTGACTTGTGCATAGTACATACAAAACCACCTTTCGTAAGGTATATAATAATGCTATGCAAAGAAATTTATTCCTTGTTTAGTCTTTTTAAATATTTATCATGAAGCTTTGTGAAGAAAAGTAAAGTTAAAATAGTTCCCAACAAGGCTAAAAACATGTCCCATTGTGCATCCCAGCGATCTCCCTGCATGCCTAAAAAATCTTTCGTCCCTTTACTGCCCTTCGAGATTCTTGTACTTAACCATTCGATGATTTCATAAAAAGCAGCAATTGCGAGCAAAATACTAATTGTAATACCTGTTAGCCAAGCTCCTTTAGTAAGCTGCGTCTTTCGAAGTAATATTTCCCTTATCACGATGGCTAATAAACCTTTTAAAAAATGACCGAAACGATCATAGTGATTGCGTTGGAAATGAAATTCTTCTTTTAGCCAATTAAAAAGAGGAACCTCTGAATAGGTATAATGTCCACCTATAAAAGTAAGGATCGACAATAGGGCAATGATGATATAAGAAAATGTGGTGAAGCGAAATTTATGATAGATACAAACTACGACTATTATTGCCACAACTCCTGGGCTAACCTCAGCCAGCCAATCTAAATAAGAGGATGGTTTAATGACTGACCAGGTAAATACAATTAAGACGATAGCAAGTAAGGTTAGATGTATCTTAAAATGTTGACCATTATTCATAACAACAACTCCCTTTGTCCCACAGTATGTGGAAGGGGATATTTGCTTATTCAACTATCGGTTGGCAAACAAAAAAGAAAAGCGTCTAGTTGACGCTTTTTTATAGCCAATTAGATCATTTTTAAAAGTGCCTCTACGCCAGTCATTCCTTCAGTAATACCAAGTTGTTCTGCTTCATACGTTACCGATTCTAATGGGGCTGTTAATAGCTCATCAATTGTTTTAACACCTACTGCACGACCAGCAACGATTTTCCGATCAACTAAGCGACTATTTAATAGGCCAACATCTAAAGCTCCACACATAATGTAGCCTGTCGTATTAGAAATGGTCAGTAGCGTTGTTTTAGGTAATTGAACAACTACTGCAGTGAAGAAATGCCCTTTAATCATAATAGGTTCAATTGTCACCATCGAAATCACTCCTTTTCTCTATATACATATGGTGATGACTAGCAAGGTGTTCAACATTTCCTTGAAAAAAGTCATCAGATGAATAATGCTGAAAACGAATGAGATGATGGATGAAGTTAATGGAGGCAATTAAAAAGGGAATCTACTCCTGATGAATAGATTCCTTGTATCTCTTTACCTTGTATAAGAAAGCAGAGCAGTTTGTTTAAATTTATGTAATGCAGTTGTTGCTTCACTTTTAGAACGATATTCAAACATTCGATAAGTGTTTTCTTCAAATACTGTAATAACCCACATATATGTCATCCCTTCCATTGTGTTACATAACATTATTTTTTTATAAAATTGTTATATATCAGTTGTGATTTTATTTTACATCAATAAAGAAATAAATAAAGCACTAACCCTTGTTTTTCACATATCGTTCAAAATTGTTATGAAATAATTAAAAGGAGAAAACAGACAATCCTTCACAAGTATATTTCATTGCAATTCGTAAATAGTAAGTTGACGGAGTTCTGTGAATTCGGACTTGGGAGGTGATGCTATGACACGTATACATGTATTGGTTTTTACAGTTTGCTTTTTAATCATCTCGGGATTTTTAGGAGAGAAAGGCTATGCTGATAAGGGTCGCCCTTATTATGAGGAAACAGGAGAAGTGGTATGGGATATCAACACAGAGGATAAAATTGTCGCCCTCACCTTTGATGATGGCCCACATCCCAAGTACACTGCGGCAGTGCTTGATTTATTAGCAAAATATGATGCCAAAGCAACCTTTTTTATTATTGGAAAGAATGCAGAAAAATATCCAGAGCTTGTTTTACGTTCTTATACAGAAGGCCATGAATTAGCCAATCATACGTATACACATCCGTTTAAAGTTTCCATCAAAAAATTGCAAGAGGAGCTTCAAAAGACAAATGACACGATTTATAGTATTACTGGTTTTTCCCCAGTTTTATTCCGTCCTGTAGGTGGAAATTATACGGATGCTATGATTAATGCTGCTGTAAAGGATGGCTACAAGGTTGTGATGTGGTCTTGGCATCAGGATACGCAAGATTGGAAAGAGCCTGGTGTAAAGAAAATTGTGCAAAAGGTGATGAAGGGAACGAGGCCTGGAGATGTCATTTTATTTCATGATGGTGGTGGGAATCGTACACAAACCATTAAGGCATTAGAAGAAATCCTCCCTGCATTAAAAAAACAGGGCTACACATTTGTCACAATATCCGAGATGATTGAAAGTAAACAACAGCAACAGGAGCAAGTTCAATAATGAAAAATGAGCCATCTCAACAAGGTTTGAAATGGCTTATTTTTCACATATATTAAAAGTTTGAGTTAGAAGAATATGATTGGAGCTAGTGCAATCCCTAAGATTGTTCCTAAAGCAATTCCATAGCCAAAACCTTCCCCACCAAATCCTCCAAATCCCCAAAAACCTAAACCATAACCACTATGTCTTCTATCAGGTAGAATCCATACCTGTCTTCTGTCTACCTTAGTGATTTCCCCAACATGTACCCTACCAGATGAATCCGAGATTCGAACGCGTTTGCCATGATATTTACAGCAAAGATTATAAGCATCAGCTGGATTCAATATTATCCCTCCTTTCGATGTCATTACAAGCTAATATATGCGATCCGAAGCATTTATCACTAGCCGATTGTCTATTCACGACATATGCTGAGAAGAGGTGATGACATGGCAGTTGTGCCAACAGATAAGTGGTTAGATGAATTTGTTTATGCCAGAAAATCCACAAAAAAAGATGAGTTACATAGTTTGCAATGCTCCATTCTTTGTGATCATTTAGTCGAATTATTTCAAGATGGCTTGTCAGAAGAAATACACTATTCTTTACAGCAACAGGGACTTTTTCTACCAGATGAGACAGTCGATGTAGAGCAATTAAAGCAGCATAATGTGTGGGATTGCGTACAGCAAGAATTTATATACTTGCAAAAGAAATGGAATGGTCCGACTATACCGATTTATATTTTCCCAATTACCCAACAGCAAACGATGACCAATAAAAACGGTGTGGCTTATCCTCAGGCTCTTTTTTTATTTATTGGAGAAGTAGAGACACAGGAACTGCAAGCATTGTTCGCACATGAATATAATCATGTCTGCCGTTTACACAATTTAAAAAAATCCCTCGATGAGATGACTTTGTTGGATGCTCTGATTTTAGAGGGCTTAGCAGAAAGTGCAGTGAAAGATTTATACGGAGAAAAGTGGCTTGCACCATGGTTAAAAAAATATTCAGCTACAGAGCTTTTAGTTTTATGGAAAAGTCATTTTTTGCAGAATTTACAGGTTGAAGGAGTAGAAAAACATAGGCCGTTTTTATACGGTGGTGAGCTGCCACCTTGGATAGGCTACTGTATAGGCTATAAAATTGTTCAGTCGTATAGTAAGAAGCATTCATCCCGACATCTCCTATTTACGTCAAGCAAAGATATACTTGCTGGTTCAGATTTTCCGCTACAATAGAGGAAAGGAGTGATTGTTGTGTCCAGTGAAATAAAAAATGTATTATTACCAGTCGTAGATTCAGCAACAAAGGTGCTCATTGTAGGCTCAATGCCAGGAAAGCAATCATTAGAAAAGCAACAGTATTATGGCAATCCACGCAATCACTTTTGGCCCATTATGAGTGAGCTGTTAGAGACGGAGGTTCCTGACGATTATGTAAAGAGAATCGCATTGTTAAAACACAATGCAATCGGTCTTTGGGACACGATTGAAACTTGTGAGCGTGAAGGAAGCTTAGACGCAGCAATTCGCAATGAAAAACCAAATGATTTTCAAACCTTATTTGAAGAATATCCTAATATCCAGTTAGTACTCTTTAATGGAGCGAAAGCATTTGAGGTTTTTAAAAAGCATATAGGTCTAGAGCTTTTAGAAGAACGAGCTTATAAAAAAATGCCATCAACCAGTCCGATCCCAGGAAAAAATATAAAATCTTTTGCTGAAAAGCTAGAGGACTGGCGGATTATTCAATCCTATTTATCCTCTTAAGTCAGAGGTAGAATTAGCGTGATGAAATGGTTGTCTTTGTGTGAATAGCATTTCTTGTGCTTTTAAACCATTGATAAAAAAGGATATAAACAAGGATGATTTCAATTGCATCGCCACCATAGTACATGATCTTGGCACCTAGCTCTGCCTGTGTGACAGGGACATGCTGAGGAGGATTTGCATAAATATATTTTGCCAATATAGAATGAGCTGCTAGTGCTACTACTAATATAAGTGATCGAAAGACATAAGGGTATGGATGGGGTGTAGGATCAATATAAATAAAGGCAATGGTAAACACATAGCCTGCTAGAAAAATGTGAAGGTGAATGAAAATATATAGAAGTATATGTTCATGCATAAGATTGAAAAGTGATGTCGTATAGAGTAACCATAAGCCACCTACATTTAAAATAGACGCATTAATTGGGTGAGAAATAAAACGAACATAAGGATTCCTCATTGTACGAGAAAGAGTACGAGCCGTATTCACTGATAATGTCCTTAAAAGGAGTGCCATGGGAGCTGCTAATGCCATAAGTAGGGGGGCAAGCATGCCAAGCAATAGATGCCCTATCATATGTGCTGCGAAGTGGACATGACTAAGAGAAGCCAATGGACCGATTAGTGTCACGATGGCACTTACATTTCCCACAAGCCAACAGATAGTACGAAAATGCGGCCATTGTTTTTTATGTTGATTCGAAACAATGACAGCTACGATATAAAAAATAATGGCTATAAAAAATGGCAAAGCTATTAGTAGCTGTACTATAATGGGAAAGCTTTGAGCATGAGCAGAATGCAAAACGGGCAACCTCCTAATGTCCCTTTTGGTTGGTTTGGAGTAACAAGACCACACCAATAACAATTAATAGAGCCGCTAATATGTTCCAAACCACATCATATGGGAGAATATCAACATGATAACGAATTTGATGCAGTTTCATGAATTTATGTTGAATAATCCCGTCGTATAATTGAAATATGCCAGCTCCTAGAAAAATACCACCAAGCCATCTTTTTAGCCAAAATCCATGCTTTCTATGTAGGTCAGCCAATAAAAAAGCAGAACCAATCGTCGCGAAAAAGCTGAATGCATGAAATAAACCATCTGACACTAACCCAATAGCAGCTGTAGATTTATCATAAAAATGATGCCAATGTAATAATTGATGGAAAATGACCTCATCTATAAATGCCACAACCCCAAGGCCGAATAATATGCCTGTCCACATATTACGTTGTTTATATTGAAAGCGGTTTTCGTGTTTATGATTTTGTTCCTCGTACATCTTTGTCATACCCAATCATATCACCTCAAGCTGAATTTCTTTTAGTCTACCCATGAGGTGAGCACTTAAACAAAATACCCCCACAAAAACAGTAGTGTTTTAGAGGGGGGATATCATCACTGCCAGGTATTATAGTATGAACCAGCAGGGCTATAAAAGAATTTAAAATCAAACTTCTCAGCTAATACACGACTTTTTGTTTCATCTTCAAAACTAATTGCCATAACCTGTGTACCAAATTCATCTCGTATATGGACGAGTTTTTGCATCATATCGAGTGACCATTCGTCTTTTCCTACCACTGGGTAAGAAAAGTCTTCCCACATAATAAAGTCGACATAGGGTGCTGTATAATCAGCTAGTGTTTGAAACCCCCAATTCTGAGCAACAGATAGATCAGGATTGTGTTTTTTAATTTGTTGGAGAAATGATAACATGGCTTCATTTTGCCATGTTTGCTCGTCTTGGGGTAAATAAGAATTAATATTACCAACCGTATCTAAAAACACACCGTCTAAGCCTTTCTGTACAATTTGCTTCTGGATTTCCGTTAGTAAAAGTTCTTGATAATGACTCGAAGTCATATCCATTAAATAGGAATCCCATTCAGCAAAATACACTTTTTCACCTTGTTTATTTCGATAAAAGTCTTCTTCGTTTAATTGATGGTAGAGGGCTTTGTTCCATTTATCTGCCTCCATTGCATTAATATAGCCATACACTAAAGTACCGCTTTTTTGGGCACTGTCAATATACTTCTGCTGCATTTCAATAGGTTCTACAATCACTAGATCAAGCTTCGTCATGTCCTTACCAATGGCAGCATTGCCTTTATCTAAGTAGTATTTGTAATCTTTCACGTCAGCAATTTTTGCTTGGATACTAGTGGAAGAAGATACTGGATTTTGAGCAAGTAGCAACCACATACTTCCTGCGATAAGAATGGCTAGTAAGAGTAACAGTAATTTTCTCATAAGGACTCCTTTTAGAAAAATATCCCTTTCATTATACATTAATAGGTAACGGATTACCTTCGATAGATGGGCAATGGCTCAACGGTTAATCGCCCTTTTACATATATTGAGTAATGTAAAAGGAGGGTTTGTGTGTACAATAATCCATTTAGAGAAGATAATTTTAGAAGACCTGGCTGGGGAGATTATGATGATTTTGAAACAACGTCATTTGGGCCAACTCATTTCGGACCTCCTCCGGTAGGACAAATGCCCATGAGCACACCACCAGGTTTTTCGCCACCGATTCCTGCATGGCGAGTAGGATCAAGTGGTATACGTTCTTGTTTGTTTAGAAATACGTATATTTGGATGAACACTGGTCGGAGTTTTTGGTTTTTCCCAACTGCTATAGGAAGGGAAATCATTGCGGGTTTCCGCTGGAGCCGCAGATATGGCTGGTATTTCCGTACCATTTCAAGAAATCAAATTCGCTCCTATGAATGTTTTAGATAAACCTACTCTAGAGTAGAGATTTTTATTTTTTAATAAAAGGTGTTACAATGACGGTAACTAAAAATGAAGGGAAGATGGGTGGCTAATGAATAACTAATCTTATTTTTTACACATGAAATTTATATTTCACGAAAAACAAAAATAGGATTAGTCTGCCCATTTTCCATAATAATAGCTAAATATTGGCCCATAGTTGCTAATATTTAGCTCCTCCAAAACTTGCTTTTGGAGTGATAAATATAGCTATTACAATAGCTTATTTGTGCATGATATTGTAGCGACTAATCCTTCCAAAATAATTGGAGGGATTTTTTGTCCCTCCAACTGGAGAGGGTGGATAGTATGAAGGAACTTTTAAAATTACAGGATGTACGTTATGAAATAAAGGATACTTTACTATTTGAACATGTGACAGGCACCGTAAAACAAGGTGAGGTTATCGGCATTATTGGAAGAAATGGTGCTGGGAAATCGACATTGTTACAGTTGATTCAAGGTGCATTATTGCCAACTGCGGGAGTAATACAAGGGTTATCAGCTGTAAAAATCACAATCGTTGAACAGGAGCTAGCTCATTTTGACAAACCAGCAATATCTGCAAGAGAGGCTGATTTGCTGGCAAAATGGCAGGTACCCAATAGATCATTTGCAGCTTTAAGCGGTGGAGAGAAACTTAAAATGCGTCTTGCAGAAGGTTTTGCTCAGAATGCTCAAATTCTATTGCTTGATGAACCGACGAATCATTTAGATGAGCAAAGTACCGCTTTTCTTATAAAACAAGTACAAAACAATAAGGGAACGATTATTGTGGTCTCACATGACCGTTATTTTTTAGATAGGGTTGCCACAAAAATTTGGTCTATTGAGGAACAGAGCTTAATTGAACATTATGGCAATTATACAAGCTATATGGCTGAAAGAGAGCACCGAAGATTGACGCAGCAACGTGCCTACGAGAAACAGCAAAAAAACATTGATCGGATTGAGGCCCAAATGCAGGAACTCACATCTTGGTCACAAAAGGGTCATGCACAGTCAACAAAACTAGAAGGCTTTAAGGAGTATCATCGTGTGAAGGCAAAGCGGCTAGACGCACAAGTGAAATCTAAGAAGAGGCGATTAGAGGCAGAGCTTGCGAAGGCAAGGGTGAAAGCGGTGGAGCCTGAAGCAGACATTCGTTTTTCTTTAAACACGAATCAACGTGTTGGCAAGCGATTATTGGAGAGCAAGCATTTATCTTTATCTTTTGGTGATCGTACGTTATTGAAAGATGTCAGCATCACTGCTCAATTTGGAGATAAAATTGCTATTACAGGAAAGAATGGTAGCGGAAAAACAAGCTTTTTAAAAGTTCTTTTAGGGAAGCTAGAAGCTGAGGGAGAGGTGTGGCTATCCCCTGCAGCAACCATAGGTTATTTAACACAGGAAGTATTTGATTTACCACTAGATCAGACACCAGAGCAATATTTTTATCAAGAAACATTTGAAGAGCGTGGGAAAGTCCGCAATCTGATGAAGAATCTAGGATTTACACCAACACATTGGACATCTGCTATAGGCAAGATGAGCATGGGCGAGCGTGTCAAGTGTAAACTGATGGCTTATATTTTAGAGGACAAAAACGTTCTTCTTTTAGATGAACCAACGAATCATCTTGACCTACCTTCGCGTGAACAGTTAGAGCGAACACTTGCGCAATATAATGGGACATTACTTGTCGTCTCCCATGATCGATACTTTCTAGAAAAAGTAACGAATAGCGTTTGGGAGATTGACAATCAGCACATCAAGAAAAAATGGAGAAAAGATGCTCCGAAGCAAGTAGACGACACAGTCGCACTTCGTTTAAAGCTTGAAACAGAACGACAAGAGATATTAGGTAAACTGAGCTTTTTGACAGCTAAGGATAAGGATTACCCAATGCTTGACCAAAAGTTTAACGAGCTGACGAAGCAAATCAATGAGCTTAAATAGCTAAGCGTTTAAATAAACTGTTGCCAGGGAAAAATATGGATTATAGGTAAACTGGTAAATGGAGGTTTAAGCGATGAAAAAAATAATATTTCTCTTTTTGTTGTTAAGTATGACTATAGCAGGTGCTTGTGCTGATCAAGCTACTAATCATCAAGCACATGACAATAAGAACGATACATCTGTAAGACAATCTAATACTGATACATCGATGACACAGACTGAGGCTCTTCAACAAATAAAGGAGCAAATACATGTGAATGTACCAATAAAAATGCCAACCGCTTTACCCATTGCTAAAGGAAGCTTTTTAACAGCTACAACAAGGACTGATGATGACCTAGTTGAAATTATCTTTTATGAAAGCAAAGAGAATATGCCAATTAATGATATTCGATTAAAGAATTCAGCGACTGTCATTGGAAGATTGTTGGTCAAACAATATAAAAGCGCAGAAGGGGCAAGCACACAGATTGCATTTGATAACTTTAGTCAAAATGGCGGGCAAAAAATTGACCTAGGGTATAATATAAAAGGTTATCAAGATGCGGGTGCTGGCTCATTATGGACTGGTTGGAATGAGGGACGATGGTCCATTGCCTCGCATACACGAATTGATAATCCTGAAGCAGGAGTAAAACTTGCTAAGCAGGCAGTAGAATATTTAGAGAGTCATATGCTGCCTATTCCTAAGCAATATGGCATGGCTCAGCTGGATGTTTATCAATCAGGCAATTTAATCGTGTGGCAGGATGAAAAGCTTGTCTACACACTCGATTCGATCAAAGATCCTTTAAAAGCATTGGAAATAGCCACTGCCTTTTATCCATAATAGTGATCCTAGAGTAATGGTTACTCTAGGATTTTTTATAGCTATCCAGCAGTTCTTTGTATTCGTTGAATCGTTGTTGCCACTCCTCCATTGGAAAGCTATGATGTTCAATGCCATCCAACAAATCTGTTAACAGATCAAGACATATATGCCACCCTGCTAAATCCCTTGAAGTGTGCTGCGTTAGCTCGTGCAAAGTCTCTGCAAAAAGCAATAATGAGCCATTGTCTGTAGAAGACAATTCAAATCTCACTGAATCTGTTCCCCAATCAAATTCGAGTACCTTTTTCTCTATATAATCTGTTATAGCTATTTCCTCATAGGTATTTGTTCCATCGTTCATATTAAAACGCATTTTACCATTCTTACGTAGATCAATGATTTCAAGATTACTCATCCATTTTTGCAATTTTTCATTGGTAGTAATCACTTCCCAAACGGCGTTTACTGAATGTGGTAACGGTCGTTTGTACTTTACGACATGACGATTAGATTGTTTTTCAATAGTTGCTAACATCAGCTTCCTCCTCAATTCTTCGCCTTTAGAGTTTTATCTTCATTATAGGCTGTTAGAGCAAAAAATCACACGACAATCATGAAATTTTAGGATAATATTGTTAAAAAAGGGGAGAAATAATGACACATCAACAGGCATTAGAACGTTATATACAAGCAACAAATACGCATGATTTTAAAGAAGTAAAGGCAATTTTGCATCCACAAGCGGTTTATTGGTTTTCTGATAAAACATGCACAACTATAGAAGAGATTGAGGCATACTTCAAGCATGCGTGGCATGTCATTAAAGAAGAGGTTTACTCGGCTAGTAATGTAAAATGGTTAACAATTGATGAAAAGACGGCTACCTGTCTTTATACATATCACTATGAAGGTTATCATAACGAAAAATTTGTATCAGGTAGTGGTAGAGCAACAAATATTTTTACTTGGGTGAACGATGAATGGAAGTTAATTCATGAACATTTGAGTGGTGCCTATTAAATTATTTTCAATGCGACTTGGACAAACAACAATGAAATAATGAGTGTTAGTAGTATTTTAGCTACTTTTAACGGAATATTTGGCAGTGCTAGGAAACCTAACTGGGAGCCAATAAATGCACCTGTACAGCTTCCAAAGATGAGGACACATGTGAGCTGAACAGCCCTTATATAACTGTGGTATATAAATTGGAGGCTAATGAAGTGAGATTACTACAAACGGAGGAAGAACTAAGAAATTTAATAGTAGCAGATGATTGGATGATGAATATTTTATCAACAATCAATACATTGCAACTCCCCGATTGGTGGGTATGTGCTGGGGTCATTCGTTCCATGGTATGGGATTATCTTCATGAAAAAGAAGAAAGAACACCAATTGCTGATATTGATGTGATATATTTTGATAAAATCAATTTAGCAGAAGACATAGAAAAACAGTATGAACAGAAACTTAGAAAGATATCTCCAAATGAGCCGTGGTCTGTGAAAAATCAGGCAAGAATGCATGTGCTAAATGGTAGTAAGCCGTATCAATCTGCTGTCGATGGAATCGCTCATTTTCCTGAAATCCCAACGGCAATTGGGATAAAATTAATAGATGATTCACTAGAAATTGCTGCACCATATGGCATTAGGCATTTAGGAGCTGGCATTGTAGAGCCGACACCATTCTTCCTCGAAAGTAAGGATTATTATACAATTTATCGCCAAAGAATTCTTCAAAAGAAATGGCATGTAAGTTGGCCAAAATTAGAAATTAATCTTCAGTAAAAAAAGGAGGGGAGTCCATTGCAACGAGATAAAATCTATATCATCAAACATGATGAAAGATCAATTGACTGGATAAATGATTTGAGGAGACTATCGGAGAATCAATGGCGTATGGCGATCGAACCTGAAAAATGGTCAGTTGCTGAGGTCATCGGACATCTTCCGTCATGGGATGAATTTGTCTTGAATCATCGACTTCCTTTTCTTTTTACAGAGGAACCTTTACCAACAGGACCTGATGCAGCACAGTTGAATAAGATGGCGGCTAAAAAAAGTCGTGAACAGCCTATGCTTGCAACATTGACAGATTTTATTTTCCACGAGGAGTCGATTACTTCAGGCCATACAACAATTGACAGATGAGCAATGGCAGCAATCGTTTACAATTGGGCAGTCGGAGCTGACAATTGTGGACTATTTTGTAGGATTAATCAATCACGATGTACATCATTTTTCACAGCTTCAGAAAGCTATACAGGTATAGGAGTTTGCCTATGGATATCAAATATTTAATTGATTATTTTGCACATGCTTCTGTAAAATTTACAGATGTGTTTACTAAAAAAATGGAACCTGGTGAAGTTGATAGAGGCAGAACAACAGCACCAGAAAAGTGTGGATTAGTTGTTCCCCTTGCAGGTAGTGCAATCTTTAGCTTTAATGGAACTCCCTATGTGATGGAGCCTGGAATGATTGTCCACGCAGGGCCTCAAATGCCAATCGAAGTGAAAGCGACGGGCCACAAGGGTTGGGAGTATGCAGTCGTTCACTACAGTCTACCAACAGAGGAAGTAGCTCTTTTTCCACTTTCAGAGCAACATTTTTTAATTAATACAGGGTTTAATACGCAAATTATTAGTCATGTTCAGCAATTGATAGAAAGCTATTCCTTTCCGGGGAATATGGCTATATTTAAGTCTAAGACTTTATTTATGAATTTGCTGGAGAATATTCTTTTAGCGGCAAAAATGAAGGTTCTAGATAGTGCCAGTGAGTTAATGGAACAGGCATTACAGTATATACATGAAAATTATGCGGAGCAACTTTCCGTATCAAATATTTCTAAGGAATTTGGTATTGAGCGTCGCCGCTTTGCTTATTTGTTTGAGCAGCATACAGGCATGAATCCGAGCACATATATAACAGAATATCGTATACGACGTGCAAAGGAATTGCTCGAGTATGATGTGATTCCTGTAGCAGAAGTAGCTGAATGTGTCGGATATGTAGATTGTTTTTATTTCAGCCGAGTTTTTAAAAAATGTACGGGCTTGTCACCTTCAGCATACCGAAAGGAAAAAATGGAGGAAGCTAACTATATATAAAAACTGTTTCTTCATAAAAAAGAAGCAGTTTTTTTTTGATGAAATCGGCAAAAATCCATGTCATTTTCGAAATCGTCCATTCACAATCTTTTTTCACTTTGTTAGGATAGTATCCGTAAATGATAATGAGTATCAATTATGTATTGACATACATATGAAAACGATTATCATTATCAATATGAGCTCGTTAGGAGAGAATATCTATGAATAAATATTTTAAAATGTGTGCTCCAGCACTTTTAGCATTATCTTTGGCTGCATGTGGAACAGATAAGGCAGAGGAGTCTACGTCAACTACTAATACAGCAGAAACAAGTGCAACGGAATCACAAACTGAACAATCTAAAACACAGACAATCACGTACTTAGGTGAGAAATATGAGCTTCCAGCAGAAGTGAACAATATTATCGCTGCAAGTCTTGAATCTATGGAAGATGCTGCAATGCTTGGTATTAAGCCAGCCGGTGTACTTGAAGTTGGTGGCAAAATTCCTGCTTATCTAGCATCAGATTTTGAAGGTGCTACACTTGTAGGAAATAAAATGGAGCCAAATGCAGAAGCCATTCTTAATCTGGACCCTGATGTAATCGTGGGTACTTCGAAATTCCCTGAAGAAACGGCTGAAAAGTTGAATAAAATTCAAACAATGATTCCATACTCACATATTTCAACAAACTGGAAGGAAAATTTAACATTGCTTGCACAGTTAGCTGATAAAGAAGAGGATGCTAAGAAAATCATCTCAGACTATGAAGCAAAAGTTACTGATGCACAAGTGAAATCCAAAGAGCAATTAGCAGATAAGCAAGTGTTAATCATTCGTGTTCGCGGTGGCGTAATGTACATCTATCCAGCAGGTGTGTATTTAAACCCTGTACTATATGAAGATTTAGGAGCACCAGTTCCAGAAATTTTAACAACTGCAAAAGCACAAGCTGAATTATCACTTGAAACATTAGCGCAAGTAAACCCAGATGCCATTTTCCTTCAATTTGAGGAATCAGAAAATACGGATTCTCCAAAAGCGTTAGAGGAGTTACAAAAGAATCCAATTTTCACTAGCTTAAAGGCAGCACAAAATAATCAAGTTTTCGTCAACACAATTGAGCCATTAGCACAAGGTGGTACTGCTTGGTCTAAGGTGAAATTTTTAGATGCCGCAGCTGAAAAATTACTTAAATAAGATAAACAGGCTGGTAGTAGATTTGGTGATATCACCGGGCTATTACCAGCCTTTTGTAAGATATCGTATTTTTTCATTGAAGGTAGTTGTTTTCCAAAGGGTATATCACCTGAGTAATCGACATTGTGTTTCGCGAAATGGATAAAGAAAAAGGTGTGAAAGTTGAAAAAAACAAACATCGTGTCATTTTCAATATTAGCGGTATCTCCTTTCCTGATTGCCCTTATAGCACTCGTTTCCGTTCTGTATGGAACTAAAGATATTAGTGCAATGACAGTGTGGCAGTCAATGACAGCATTCGATCCATCTAATGTTGATCATCAAATTATACGGACAGGACGTATTCCTAGAGTAGCCGCTGTATTGCTAGTTGGAGGATTTTTAGCAGTAGCTGGAGCAGTCATGCAGGGGATTACACGAAATTATTTAGCATCTCCTTCGTTAATGGGGGTCAATGATGGCTCTGCATTTGTCATCACATTAGCTATCGTCTTTTTTCCAGGGCTACCAAATTATCAAATGATTTTATTGTCAATGCTAGGCTCTGCATTAGGGGCAGGGATTGTCTTTGGTTTTGGCTCGTTAATTCGCAATGGTCTATCACCAGTAAGGCTAGCCATTATAGGAACGGTCATTGGTACATTTTTAAGTAGTATTGCTACAGCGATTGCTATGTATTTCCAAGTATCACAAACAGTAAGTGCTTGGTATAACACAAAGGTACATATGGTAGATATGGATATGCTCGTCCTTTCTATTCCGTTTGGTTTGACAGGATTAGTCTTGGCTCTATTATCTGCAAAAGCAATTACCATTACTTCACTAGGTGAAGATATTGCCATGGGACTAGGGCAGAAAACAAAAGCAGTGCGTATTATTAGCATGCTAGCTGTAGTATGTTTGACAGGGACAGCAGTAGCCCTAGTAGGGAAAATTGCCTTTGTAGGGTTAGTCATACCACATATTACACGCTTCCTTGTTGGTGTTGATTATCGCTATATTATTCCTTGCGCGGCTGTCATTGGTGCCTTTTTCTTAGCGCTCTGTGACGTTTTAAGTCGTGTTGTCAATTATCCATTTGAAACGCCAATTGGTGTCCTAACAGCATTGGTTGGTGTACCATTCTTCTTATATCTAGTTCGTAAGCACGGAGGTGAAAAACGTGCGTAAAAATACCTCAAGTGTATTCTTTTTGACTATGTCGATGCTTGTTTTACTGATTTTAGTTGCGAGCTATCTACATATTACAAATGGTGTTTTCGATATGTCTGTAATGGATGTTATCAAAACACTATTGCGTATTGAGCCAAATTCTAAATTTGACCTTGTTATTTTTGAATTTCGCTTACCTCGAATCGTCATTGCCGGACTCGTTGGCATTGGCTTAGGAATGGCAGGAGTAGTTTTACAAGGTATTACACGTAATGGACTAGCAGACCCAGGTATTTTAGGGATAAATGCAGGAGCAGGTGCGGCAGTCGTCATATTTATGTTCTTCTTTCAATTAAAGCTAGTGAGTGCAGATATGAGTAGCTGGCTGTCTATTTTAATGATGCCATTGTTCGGTTTTATCGGTGGAACGATTGCGGCTATCCTGATTTTTTCTTTTGCTTTGAAAAATGGTCATCTCGATATGCAACGATTAATATTAACGGGTATAGCCATTAACAGTGGGTTCGGAGCTTTATCCCTGTTCTTATCCTTAAAAATGAGTGCACAAGATTTTGAATCAGCAGCCATTTGGATGGCAGGTTCAATTTATAATGCGAATTGGATTTTTGTACTAACGATGATTCCTTGGCTTGTCATCTTAGGCATTTATGTGCATAGGAAATCGTATTTACTGGATTATTTTCAGCTTGAAGAGGATAGCATCACGAGTTTAGGGATTGCGGTTGAAAAGGAGAAAATGAAGCTTTTATTAGCCAGTGTCGGTCTTGTTAGTGCTTGTGTATCCGTATCAGGAAGTATTGGTTTCATCGGTTTAATGGCACCACATATTGCGAAGCAACTTGTTGGTATTCAGCATCGTTATGTCATGCCCGTGAGTGCGTTAATTGGTGCAGGTTTGTTAATTTTAGCTGATTTTATCGGCAAAACCGTATTTGCACCATCGGAGCTAGCTGTTGGAATTGTTGTTTCAATTATTGGGATTCCATATTTCTTGTATTTACTGGTGAAATCTAAGGCATAGGAGGAAAAGATGTGCAAACTGCATTTAGAATGGAAAACTTGGCTTCTGGTTATGAGCAGGTTCGTGTCTTTGAGGGATTAAATTTAACGATAGAGGAGGGCAAAGTGACAACAATCATTGGCCCGAATGGCTGCGGTAAATCAACCCTCCTTAAGACGATTGGACGTATTTTAAAAAAGCAACAAGGGACGGTTTATTTGCAGGAGCAAAACATGCAAAATTTATCGACGAAAGATATAGCCAAGAAATTAGCCATATTATCTCAAACACCTGTTGCTCCAGGTCAGTTAAAAGTGGAGGAGTTAATTGCGTATGGTCGCTATCCACATCGAAACAACGTCAATCGTTTAACGAATAAGGATGAGGAAATGATTGAGTGGGCGTTAACGGTCACGAATACGATGGAGTATCGCAATCGGGAGCTTGCACAGCTTTCTGGGGGACAGCGTCAGCGTGTATGGCTAGCGATGGCATTAGCACAAGAAACAAATATTTTGTTGTTGGACGAACCTACTACTTATTTAGATATGGCACATCAGTTAGAAGTATTGGATATTGTCAAAAGTTTAAATGAGCAGCACAACTGTACAATTGTGATGGTTCTACATGATATTAACCACGCTGCCAGATATTCAGATCATCTTATTGCGATGCGCAAAGGTGTTATTATGCAATCTGGAACGCCACAGGAAATTTTAAGTGCAGAGGTGATGCGCAAAGTATTTAATATTGATGCTCGCATTATGGAAGATCCTGTAACGAATACACCTGTGTGCTATGGCTATGACATTTTGAAGGAGGACAACAAATGAGTACAGCTAAAACAGAGTATGCTACACAACAAATAACTTCAAAATTGACAGATTATACGTATACGATTAATATCTTTGTACCAAATGAGGAAGCACCAAAAGAAGGTTTTCCAGTGTTGTATGTACTAGATGGCTCATCTTATTTTAATCTTGTAAAGGAAGCCGTACGTCTACAAAGTCGTAATGCACCGAAAACAGGAGTTCAACCAGCCATTGTTGTGGGCATTGAACATGGTGATGATATGCGTGAAAGAAGGTTTTACGATTTTACAGCGCCAGCAGAGACGTATATCTATCCCGCACGATTTAAAGGAAAAGGTCATGAAAAGCTTGGAGGAGCAGTAGATTTTAGCCGCTTTATAGAGGAAGAGTTAAAGCCAATAATTGAGGCTCATTATCCAGTAAATAAAGCTCAGCAAGCATTATTTGGTCACTCCTTAGGCGGTTATTTTACGCTTTGGCAACTATTTCACCATCAATCTAGCTTCCAACGCTATCTAGCTATTAGCCCTTCTATTTGGTGGAATGAGCACGAATTAGTACAATGTGCGTCAGTATTTTTGAACGAGCATCAAGATATGAATGAAACATTGTTTATTAGCGCAGGTGAACTTGAAACCTTTATGGTGGATGATGCACGACAAATGGCAACGGTGTTAGAAAAAATAATGGAAGTTGATTTTTATGAAGCTTTAGATGAAAATCATGCCTCTATCGTACCAACTGTTATGAGTAGAGCAATACGTTTTATGCAGAAAACACAATAATAGGTAGACCGCATTGTCTTTTGATAATGCGGTTTCTTTTTTCATTAATAAAATACTTGAATTGTACGCATAATAAAGGAAATTTGGTCATCTGTCTGGGATAAATGGAGGCGCTGTATGCAAAATAAAATTTTAAAGAACCCAGTATTTCTTATTTCTAGTGGGGCAATTTTACTCTTAGTCATTATCGGAGCAACGATACCGGAAAAATTTAAGAACGTAGCAAACAGCGTATTTCATATGACAACGGATTATTTTGGTTGGTTTTATTTAATGGCAGTCTTTATTATCGTTATTTTTCTATTTGGCTTGGCGATTAGCAAATATGGCACCATTCGCTTAGGATCTGAAGATGGTCGTCCAGAATTTAGTTTTCTAACATGGATTTCCATGCTCTTTTCAGCTGGACTAGGTGTCGGACTGGTTTTTTGGGGCGTGGCTGAGCCTATGAGTCATTACTTTTCACCACCCTTTAGTGACACAGAACCTCTTTCAACGGATGCAGCCAGATTGGCAATGGGTTATTCCTTCTTTCATTGGGGATTAAGCCAATGGTCTGTTTATGCCATATTGGGGCTTGTTATGGCCTATGTTCAATTCAATAAAAAAAGAAATATGCTCATCTCTACCGCTTTAGAGCCTATAACGGGAACAAATCGAGTCGTTAAAGGAACGATCGATATTCTTGCGGTCATTGCTACAGTTATGGGGGTAGCCACATCCATAGGGCTTGGCGTGCTACAAACGAACGGAGGTTTGACTTTCGTCTTTGGTTTGCCGGATACATTTATCTTGCAAGTAGCCATTATTCTTATCATGTTTATTGGCTATATGTTGTCTGCAACGACAGGACTTCAAAAGGGCATGAAGATCCTGAGTAATGTCAATATGACTTTAGCGATTGTCTTACTGTTATTCGTTTTTATTACAGGTCCAACGATTTTCATACTTGAGACGTTTACATTAGCGATAGGTGATTACATTTCTAACTTTATTCAATACAGTTTAAGAATGCAGCCATATGTTGGGGGAACTTGGGTGAAGGATTGGACAATCTTTTACTGGGCATGGGCAATCGCTTGGTCACCCTTTGTTGGCTCCTTTATTGCTCGTGTATCCAAGGGGAGAACCATTCGAGAATTCATTATAGGGGTATTAATTATTCCGCCTATTATTGCTTGCTTTTGGATTGCCACATTCGGTGGAACGGCTATGTGGTTTGATTTACATCAAGATGCAGAAATCGCTCAATCTGTTCATAATGATGTAACTGTTGCCCTATTCCAGTTGTTAGAACACTTGCCAGTTTCAACGCTTGCCTCTGTGATTGGAATACTGTTAATCGTTATATTTTTAATTACCTCTGCCGATTCCGCCACATTCATTATGGCAAGTATGACAACAAAAGGTTCTTTAAATCCGACAATATTATCGAAGCTAGTATGGGGTATTTTAATGGCTGCAATTTCAGGTGTTTTATTGTACACAGGAGGGCTTGAAGCATTGCAAACCGCCTCGTTAATTGCCGCATTGCCCTTTACCGTGATTTTACTGTTACTCATGTTTTCATACATTAAAATGATGAAGGATGAAGTTATTCCTCTGAAGAAAAAGGACATTCAACGTTTAAAAATAGCAAGAAAGCATATTGAAAAGGAAACAAAAAAATAAAGAAAAAAATTAAAGTAGTAAACCGTATTCGTGCATAATACGGTTTCTTTTTGTTTAAATATATGAAGAAAGGTGATTGAAGAGTTGTTGAGCTATGAAGGTAATTTTAGCAGAGATAAAGGATGCACCAATGAATATATAAGTTGATGCTACAGGCTTTGCAAGAGTACGAAAAAGCTCTAGTACACTGAGTGCAACGACAGAGTTAATTGAATATGCACTAATATGATCAAAAAAGGAATTTAGCGTAAAGTATGTATAAGTGTTCTACGAAATATTGAATTATACTGCTCGTTGGGTAATGTTGTAACGAATGAAGAAATGGGAGAGCAGCTAGCTATAGCTGCAATGGAAAGAGGGGGACAATTGATGAAAAAACTTGGCTGCTTGCATGCTCATCATTCAAATATAGAGTACATAGAGCAAGCTTTTCAAAGTGAGGAAGATTTAGAGCTGCTTCATTTTGTAGATCCTGGCGTTTTACAGCATGTGTCGAAAGGTAGTGATGGTGTAGCATATAAGGTTAAGGAGCAAATAGAATGGATTATTAGCTGTGATGTGGATGCGATGTTAATAACGTGTACAAATTATATTGCTTTATTAGAGAATGAGGCTGTGTTCAATGCCCCGATACCCATTATAAAGATTGACGAGCCTTTTTTTGAAAGCATATGTAATGTGCAACAGCCTCAAATTATTCTTTTTACAAATCCTGCGACAGTAGAAGGAACGATGGCAAGACTTCACCAATATGCTAGGCAGCATGGGAAATCAGTAAATGTTGAGGCAAAAATCATCAAGGGGACATTTGATCTCATTATGCAAGGGAAAAAGAAAGCTTATAATGATGCTATTTCACAAGCTCTACATAAGTTAATGAGTGAGCAAAAGGCCATCTCCGTAGCTCAGCTCTCAATGATGGATGCGGCAAGACAATTTGAAGAGCAGACCGCTCAAACAATTATTCATCCACTAAGGGCTTTGGTTGAGGTCGTAAAGAAGCAAATGGAAGTAACGTTATAAAACAATTTCTATTTTAATAGGCAATACTGTTAATGGTACCATGGAAAAGTAAGAGAATAGAAACGGAGGAGATAGCACTATGACAGATCTACGATACCCTATTGGACAATTTCAATTCCCAAAAGAAATGACTCCACAGCGAGTACAGGAATGGATTGTAGACATTCGTTTATTTCCAAAACAACTGGCGGAAGCATTAAGTGGTGCAAGCGAGCATGCATTGGCTAAATCCTATCGTGAAAATGGCTGGACAGTTACACAGCTAGTCCATCATATTGCCGATAGTCATATGAATAGCTATATCCGTTTTAAGCTAGCGCTAACAGAGGATGTCCCAACCATTAAGCCATATAATGAAGCGGAATGGGCACAATTACCAGATTCTGAAATGCCAGTAGCAACTTCTTTTAATTTAATTGAAAATTTACATGAACGTTGGGTTTATTTACTGACAAGCTTAACGGAGGAACAATTACAAAGAGCCTTTCATCACCCTGATTCAGGGCTAACAACATTGGAACATGCAATTGGTCTCTATGCATGGCACGGTAAGCATCATTTGGCTCATATTCAGCATGCTTTGACGAACTAAAGAATAGTATTTTGTGAAAGAAATAAGTGATTTCCTAGTTACTGGAAATCACTTATTTGCTTGCTTAACTTTATAGTATATTTTATACGATAGTAATGCCTGCACTAGCGTTACCAGTAAGAGTTGCAATTACTCCTGTCGAAGTAGCGGAGAACACCATTAATAAACGGTCACCTGCAGATACTGGTACTGGAGTAACATTTGCTGTACCACTTGCTAGAGTACCTAGAACTACTGTTGAAAGAGCTGGTGCTAAGTCAACAAATGCTGTTGTAGGAGTGAAGACATTGCTTCCTGCTACCGCGTGATAAACTTGTGCTCTAACTGTTGCCGAGCCTATTATAGTTACACCAATAGTTGCAGAGAATGTAGCTGAAATAGATGTAATGGAACCTGCTCTAGAAACAGAAAAAGCTTCTGTTCCAACTAATGCTGATAAATCGATATTAGTACCTGCAAGGGATACGCCTGGAATAGATGTACCGAATCCCACAAGGCTTACTGTATCCACTAAACCTGTAGCAAGTGATACTAGTATAACCGGAACTGTTCCAGAAGCGAATGGGATGAGTGAGCCTGTTGCTACTGGTGGAGTAATACATGCTGCATCAATCGCTACAAAAGGTCCAAGTGCACTACATTCACCATTTCCATGACCGTTACCTGAACAGCCACACATTGAGTTATTAAAACACATTTTTACACCCCCTTTCTTCATTATTCTATTCAGTTCAGATTGGGGGTTAAGGGCAATTATCTTCTAAACCTACAAATTCGATGAATTCTTAAAAGACAGTTTTTATTGGAAACAAAAAGACATCCACTATGTGTGTAAATACATAGTGGATGTCATAGTGTTGAAAAACAAAACCATCCATAGAATTTATGTGAAAGGTGAAAATGGATTTCCGTTGCAGGCTACTTGCTTTCCTGTGGGCGAGCGCCGAGCCGCTTCCCTGTTTAGGGGCTCGCCTGTCTCGCTATCCCACGGGACTCAAGTAGCCTTCCACCCCATAAAATAAATTTAGCAAAGGTTCAAGTGAAGGCATTCACTACTCTTTTATGGAGGGTATTGTCACACATCACTTCTCCACATTGAAAGTAAGAGGCTATCCTCTCTTATACTATAAATAATGGGCTATTTTGTTCAGGAAAAGACACTTTTGCAGAATGGTTGATTGGAGTGGAGCCAGCGTCACTCCTAGGGGATTTAGCGTCACAGAGGAGACCCTGGAGCGAACGCAGTGAGTGAAGCGGCTCATCGGACGCCCCCTGGAAAGGACGCTGGCGGAACGGAAATCAACCCCTCGCCTTACAAAATTGCTTATTATGCCGTTGACATTACCTTTTTTCAACAACATGACATCCACTATGTGTGTAAATACATAGTGGATGTAAAAAATAAATAAGTTAACTCCATCTTTTAAAGAAATCGAAAAATGAGTTCTTTCCCTTCTTATTTTCTTCAATCGGCTTATTTACAGATTCAGGATGCGTATTCTCCTCTTCAAGGGACGAATGAACCTCATAAGCTGCTCCGGTTTGATACACTTCAACAAACTCCTCTGTTTCTAAAGAAGGAGAATGATAAATGTCAACAGGGTCAGCTATTGTTTCTGAAATGACTTGGTCGAGAGGTTCGCTAACTATTGCTGTAATATCTTGACTAACAGGCTCGCTAGGCAATTCCGAAATAACTTGTTCAAACGATTCTTTAGATATTTGGGAAAACTCAAGATTGTTATCCTCTTTTTCAGAATGCATAACCTCGCTAGGATCGTCTACTATTTCCGTTCCAATGCTAACCGATTCATGAACAATAGAAGAATTATTCTCGATGTTTTCATCACTTGAAGTAGGCTGTACAGCAGATGGGTCATAAATACTTACTGGAACTTCCTTTGCATCCGTGGCATTTTTAAAATGGAAGGTGGATTCAACTGTCGTGTTTCTGTATAAACCATTGTATATTTGGCTTGGGTGCGTATTAATTGATTGAAAATATTGTTGATTAAAATGTCGCTCTTCAGGCTTAGTTGCCTGTAGATCATTGCCAGGAGAAGGAGCGCTATTATTTACATTTAGTTGGTGGTTTGTAGCTTTACCTGCCAAACTTTGCAGTAGTCTATAAGAGGGCTGTGCTGATGTAATCGTCGTTTGATCTGTTGTCTGAGCCATTCTAGGTTGTCTAGGTAAAAGAGTAGCCGAAGTTTGAGAAGGCAATTCAATGGAGGAAGGCATGGTTGTTGTATCATTTTCTTCAACTGTTAATAATTTGTTTAAAACCGCTAAAATCTCTTGATTCATCCCTTCAATGGTTTGATTCAAAGATTCAATCTGTGTTGAAAGAAGCTTTATTTGGTCATCATAGCCTTTTATATACGAATTTTGTTTACTATCTAATGTCTCTGTGATCCCTTCTAAATGGGCCATTTGTGTTTTCAGTCCATCAAACTCCTGCTGCATATAAAGGAAATCTTCAATTGACGTTCCCATCTTTAATGAAGTTAACGATTCTCTGTAGGTTTCAATTTTTTGCTTTAATTTTTCAATTTCTTGAGTGGTATACAATTTTGACTCTTCCATTGTAGTTCACCCCTTTCAGTCCATTATTAGTTTATTAAAAATATTGACTTTCTGTTACAAATATACCGGTCCTTTCAACATTTTAGTCTTCCTATAAAGAAGAAAGTGTGTGAAAAAATGATCCTTTGCTGATTTTAACAAATATCATAAGGAACTATTTGTTAGCCCATGCACTTATAGCTGAAAAACATATGCTACAAACGAAAGATAAAAATTTTATGGAGGTGTCAAAAGGATGCAAGAGCATATGCCATCCCAGGCGCAGGAACTAATTTGTATAAATGTCGATAAGGTATATGACTGGATTGTAAAAGAAATGTCATTTGATATTTCTCCTACTGGAGCAATTACATTCCCAGGCGTAACACCAACGACTGACTTAACTGGTGCAATTGTTACATGTAGAGTAATTCCAGCTGCTACAAACCCAATTGTGATCCTGAACCGTGAGAATCGTCAATTCTCTATTGATGGATCAACTGTTTGTCTGCAACATTTAAATATTCAAAAGAACTTCATTCTAACGATTGTCGTTACTTTACCTAATGGTACTGTTTTCACAAGTGCTGAAATTCCAGTTTCTCGCTGTGAGCAAGTGACATTATGTGCTCCTAAAGGTACAGATGTTGAAATCTTATACACAGATTTAGATTGCTTCGTATGTACAACTGGAACACTTGCAGCTGGAACAGGTACAATTACGTTTTCTGCGTTAACAATTACTGTTGCCGTTTGTCAAAGCATTCAGTCTACATTCCCAGTTACTGTGGAATTTTTAGCAACTTTCTGCGAACCAAGAGCAGACTTACCATTCTCATGTCCAACTGCAGTTCGTCCACAACAGTGCCCTATTATTTTCCCAACTTTAGGTTAACGGTGCTAACAAATAGAGGAAAGTCATATCATGAAGAGAGGATAATCCTCTCTTCAGATTGTAGACAAAAGCCCATCGAGAAGTTCACTCTCGATGGCTTTTGTCATTTTTCTTCCTATTTTATTTTCAACATTTGGTAATATACTACCAAATTCAACATACTCTTCGAGCTTAGTTGCTCTCTTAAGCTACTTGCCACGTCCAAGTAGCCAGTTTCTTTAAATTCATGGCAGCAAAAGTAAGCATCGCCTGCATGGACAATTTTTTTAGACCTCTTAAGGTTGTCCATCGCATACCATGCTTTTCTTTTGCATCGGCAAAGACACGCTCAATCGTTTCTTTGCGCTTTGCATAAATCTGTTTGATGTCATAGGAATGGCGTAAATGTTCAGCTTCCTCCACATACGACTCCCAAATATGGCGTTGAATGAGTTTTTGATGATGCTTACTTTCTGTACATTGGGAAAGGCTTGGACACTTCGAACAAATCAAAGGATTCGATTTATATTGGCGATATCCTTCCTTCGTCGTTGTCGCATACTTCAATATCTGCCCTTGTGGGCAAAGATAACAATTATAGTGCTCGTCATATGTATACTCGTGCTTTCGGAAGAATCCATCTTTCGTTTTAGGACGTGTATACGGAAGAACAGGCAACATTTGATTCTCTAACAAAAAGTTCGTAATCGCTGGTGTTTTATAGGCTGCATCTGCCGCAACGGCGATTGGTTTTTGAACGTTTTGAATGACCCTTTCCACAAGTGGCTGTAATACATGGCTATCGTGCACATTTCCCGGAGTCACAATGGTACCTAAGACAAAGCCTTTTTCGTCTGTGGCTGCATGAAAGGAATATGCAAACTGCTTCGTACGTTCATCCTTCACGTAATAGCCACTTTCAGGATCTGTCGTGCTTTCCTTTATTTCTTTCCATTCTTCTTTTTCAAATTTCTCCGGGGGAAAGGGCTTTTTTCCGTGTTCCTCACGATCCATATTTAACTCTAATTGAAGCTTCTCTTCATAAGCCCGTGTTTCTTTTCGCACGACCTTTTTATCATACTTCCGTTTATTCGCACTCGCTTTCACATGCGTAGAATCGATAAATAAATGGTCTGCATGGAGGAGTCCTTGATGCATAATCTCTTTTAAAATACGATAGAATATCTGTTCAAATATATCGGTGTCTTGAAAGCGACGGACATAATTTTTACCGAAGGTAGAGAAATGCAGGACTTCTGTATGGAAGCCAAATCCTAAAAACCAGCGATACGCCATATTCGTTTCAATTTCTTTGATCGTTTGACGCATGGAGCGAATGCCAAAAACATATTGAATAAACGTCATTTTAAAGAGAACAACAGGATCAATACTTGGACGCCCATTAGGTGAATAGAGATGTTCTACTAAAGGATAGATAAATGAAAAATCAATAGCAGCCTCCAGTTTTCTCACTAAATGATCGTTGGGAACTAATTGATCAATCGTTAACATTTCTAATTGTTCACGTTCATTGGTATGATTTTTCGTCATCATGGTTGATCACCTCAAAAGTTTACTTTTTATCAATAGATGAATAAGGAATTCCTTATGTAGAAGTTGATTGGAACGAAGGGCGGCGACTCCTGCGGGAAAAGCGGGAAAGTCGAGATCCTGGACTGAGCGAAGCGAGGGAAGCAGCTCGACCCCGCCCGCGGAAAGCGTCCGCCCGTAGTGGAAATCAACGGCTTTACTTTATTTCATTGTAAAAGAAAAAAGACTGTAGGCAAACTCAAAATTCATCGAGTTTGTCTACAGTCTGAAGAGAGGATAATCCTCTCTTTTTTTTATTTTAAGTCAGCGGATGTCGCAGATTTCCAAAATAATCTGGATACCATTACGCCTAGGCACAATTGATGGAAAATAGTAAGGAGGTACGGAGTGAAAAATCGTGTAGAAGACAAGATACAGGAATTAAAAGAACAAACAAACGCTTATGTTTATGAAATTAAACAGCTGGTCGAGGGGCTGACCATTCCAAACAGAGTCAACCTCATTAGTTATTTTACAACCTCGTTCAATATTTCTTATGACCCTGAACAAGAAAGTTTATGTTTAGGCTCCTATCATATTCACAATATCGGTAGTACAGCCATTACAAACCCCTATCTGTGTATAACATTACCGAAGGAATCGCCATTTTACTTTTCTGGGAGATATGTTCATGAAAATTTTACGCCAAATTTTAAGACACAGGGACAGAGCAACTGGGAACGTTTTAACGATAAATTAAGCAAAGAGGAGTACTGGCTGAAACCCGTAGGAAAATCAATAATCGAACCGAATGAAACCATTTCATTTACTAATTTTCAAATAAAATGGTCACATAATTTACCATATTCAGGCACTATTATGGGTTTTACATATTGCGATCAGCTTACAGATGGTATTGTCGTTTTAAATCCGATTAATCTCAATGGAATGGGCCAAACACAGGAGGAAGACAATGAGTGAAAATGAAAAACAAGAGTTTGGTAGTGTGCTCCATCAATTATTGAAGGAGCAACTAAGTCGCCGTAATGAACAGGATAATAGCTTTGCATTTCTTGAAAAAAGTACATTACATTTATTAATCGCCTCTCTTGTCTTAGGCGAAAAGAGTGATGCTGAACAATCACAACATCCACAACAAGAAGCGGAGTGGATAAAGCAGTTGGATGAAATACTAGAGGAAAGTAGAATGCAGTTTGAAGAGGTGGTTGATTTACTAAAAAGGTATTCTGGCTAGGGGGTATGATGATGGACAATGATATTGTAAAAAACAATGATCCAATACAGCTCCAACAAATGATTATTTTTTTAAGGGCCGAATTAGCCAAGTATAAAAATGAAGTGAAAAGGCTTAGAGATAGTGATTATTATGCTTTAGTTCTGCGGCTCGAACGAGAAAATATACAATTAACAAGACTAAGAAAAGATCTTTCGATGGAGCTATTAAAGTTGAAAAGAGACTTTGACAAAGAGCTTCAAGCCTACGATGAAGAAATTCAAAAACGAGAAGGACAAAGAAAAAAACAAATTGCATCCATAGAAGTATTATTAAAGGAAGTTGCCGAATTGCGAGCTGAAAATAAGTCATTGAAGAACCGTGTTCAAGTCTCACATAAAGCTTCGATTGAGACAAATGATAAAGCTATTATTGAAGGTCTAGATAAAAAAATAAGCGACTATACAACAGTAACAGGTAAACAAATGAAGCATATTATAGAGGCGCTAGAAACATATCATAGGGATAAAGTAGAAGCGGACAGCCTTCAACAGCAACTATTAAGAGAGTTGGAGATGAAAAATTTAGAAATTGAAAGATTAACCCATGAATTAGTTGAATTCAAAAATCAAACTGATGGTAGTAGCTCATCGATAAAGCAACAAGTCCAGATAGATGAACAAATAAATTTCAGATTAAGGGTGCTCGATGAATTAGATCAAAAATTGAACGAGCTAGCTTTAGAAATCAATAGAAAGCAAGTATAGCTGAAAATTTTATAATGACTGTTTCAAAATGTATACCTTTGAAACAGTCATTTTTTAGTTGCTCGATTTGAAGGGATGTTGGAGGTGCTACGTTTGATGGAAGGGAAAGCTGCTTGAGCTCCGCTCGAGAAGAGCTAAACTTCGTTCTCAAAATAGAGTAGGTCGCTCAAAGGTTTGCCAACAGCGTTCTCAAAGTGTGGAAACTGGTGTTAAAGAAAGCCCCATCTGCTCCAAGATTAGATAACCTCGCACTTGCCCCTGCTCCAACAATAGAGAAATCCACTCAATAAATGCATCAGCACTACTCCAAATTTATCCCATTGCAAAATTATTTTGTTTCTCTATGGACTGTTACGCGTTTCAGGCGAGGGGAGTATTTTTTAAGCTCCAATCTTTCTGGGTGATTGCGTTTATTTTTAGTCGTTATATAGTTTTTATCACCTGTTTCAGTGCAGGCTAGTGTTATTTGAACACGCATGTATGACCCTCCTTTTAAATAGTAATTGTTACGATTTAAACAATATATTTCTCACCGAATATTGTCAAGTTTATTTTTGTAAGTAATAAAAAGCTTTGCATTTTCCAATATTGTATGATTTAATTACAAATTGTAAATAGTAATGATTACGATTTAAGGAGTTGTAATAATGACAAAGAGAATTCCCGTTACAGTATTGAGTGGTTATTTAGGTTCTGGTAAAACAACTATGATGAATCATGTATTGCAAAACAACAAGGATTTACGTGTCGCGGTTATTGTGAATGATATGAGTGAAATTAATATTGATGCGGAGCTGATTGCTAATGGCAGCGGTATATCGCGTACAGAGGAAAAATTTGTAGAGCTATCCAATGGCTGTATTTGTTGTACATTAAGAGAGGATTTATTGCAGGAGGTGGAACGTCTTGCGAAGCTTGGCAATATTGATTATATTTTGATTGAATCGACGGGGATTAGTGAGCCAATTCCAGTTGCACAAACATTTAGTTATTTAGATGAGGAGCTTGGCATCGATTTAACGAAGTTTTGCCAATTAGATACAATGGTTACTGTCGTGGATGCACATCGCTTTTGGCATGATTTTCAGTCGGGAGAAAGCTTATTAGAACGTAAGGAAGCGGTTGGTGAATTAGATGAACGTGATGTTGCGGATCTGCTCATTGATCAAATTGAATTTTGTGACGTCCTGGTCTTAAATAAGTGTGATTTAGTATCGGCAGAGGAGCTTGAACGGTTAGAACGTATTTTGCGTGCATTGCAACCAGAAGCGAAACTTATTCGTACAACAAACGGTGTGATTGATCCAGCAGATATTTTAAATACAGGTCGCTTTGACTTTGAACGGGTTTCAGAGTCGGCTGGTTGGCTAAAGGAATTAGAGCTTGGTCATGAAAATCATACACCAGAGACAGAAGAGTATGGAATATCTTCATTCACCTATAAAAGCAAAAGACCCTTCCATCCGATGCGTTTTGTTGAGTGGTGTGATCAAATGCCAGAATCGATTGTACGAGCAAAGGGAATTGTTTGGAGTGCAAGACATCAGGATGTTGCACTATTATTATCTCAGGCTGGTTCATCTGCAAAAATTGAACCTGTTTCTTATTGGGTAGCAGCCCTACCTAAAGCACAGCAGCAGGATGTATTTCAGCAAAGTCCTGAAGTATTGGAGGATTGGGATGAAGAATTTGGAGATCGAATGACACAGCTTGTTATTATTGGGATTGATTTAAATCGAGAAGATATTATCAAACAATTGGACAACTGTTTATTAACGGATGAAGAGTTCCATAATCCTTGGGAGCGTCTACAGGACCCATTCAACTGGGAATGGCATTAAGAAGAAAAGAAGATTTCGGTTAAGACTCCGAAATCTTCTTTTGAAATACACGATTATAATTAGTAGCATCTCGTAATGCTTTTTCTTCTATAGGAATTCGTACAGAAAGCATTGTAATATTTAATAATGTAAAACAAAATGCTGTAAAGTAAGCCTGAAACATGAGAGGTAGTAAAAGGATTTCCAAACAAACTACCGCATAATTGGGATGACGCATATATTCATATGGCCCTTTACGGACAACTTGAGCATCAGGTAATATAAGAATTTTTGTATTCCAAAAGGAGCCCAAAGAGCGAATACACCAAATCCTTAAGGCCTGCACAGCTATAAATAATAGAAAAAATAATGGGAATAAGGGCGAGATACCATTGTTATTTGTGACGATTTCTACAATTAAAAACAGAAAAAAACTAACATGCATTGTGACCATATAGGGATAATGAGAGGCACCTACTTCATAGGCTCCTTGTGAAAACATCCATTTCTCATTGCGTTTGGCAATGACAACCTCTGTCAGTCTTTGTAGAATGACAATAGTTAAAATAAGATAGAAGATCATGTTACTCCCTCCAGTTTAATAATACAGCTTCTGCACAAAAACCAGGGCCAAGAGCGATGAGTAAACCTGTATCCTCCACTTGTCCTTCATGTAGCATAAATTGCTCTAATACATACAACACAGTTGGTGATGACATATTGCCATGTTGGCGCAATATTTCCCGAGAAATGTCGGTTTTTTGGGGAGACAAATAAAGTGTATCTTCATAAGCTTTTAAAACCTTTTTCCCTCCAGGATGAGCGATGAAATGAGTAAGTTGCTCACTATATAGTCCTTGTTCCATTAAAAATTTTTCAATGAATGGTCCAAGCCAATTAGTAATAATGGCAGGAATACTTTTTTGAAAAATAACATGAAGTCCATTGTTTTTTACATTCCAACCCATCACATTTTCTGAATCTGGCATCCATTTAGAGCCTGTTGCCAAAATAGAAGGTGTTGTTTTTTTTGTATCGATGGTTAAGTCGTCTCCGCAAACGAGAATACAAGCAGCACCATCTGCAAAAAGAGAAGCACCGATTAAATTACTTTTAGAAAAATCATTTGGCTGAAAAGTGAGGCTACATAACTCGACACAAACGACAAGCACCTTCGCATGTGGATGGGCTTTACAAAAATCAAAGGCTCTACTTACACCTGCTGCTCCGCCAGCACATCCTAACCCCCATAGTGGAATACGTTTCAGTCGATCTGAAAAGGGAAGTTTATTCATCACACGCGCATCAATGCTTGGTGTTGAAATGCCAGTACTACTGACAAAAATGATGGCATCAATCTCTTCGGGAGAAATGGGTGAAGATAAAAAAGCATCATTTTCTAAACATGCCTGGATGACGTTCACGCTGTATTGTGTAGCTAATTCAATATATAAATCATTGCGTTCCTCAAAGGAGTGATTCGTACGATGCCATTCTGATGGAACACAAAAATGGCGGGTGTCGATGCCACCATTTTCAAAAACCTTTAAGTAGCGCTCTAGTTTGGGGATTTTTGCATAGAAAAGCTCTTTCGTTAGTTCCTCTGCATTTGATTGCTGTAATGTGTAAGGTGGTTGATGTGTGCTAATAGAAATGATTTTAGGCAATTCAACATCTCCTCGCATTTAGTGGTCTTGTTCATTCTATGCGTCGAGGATTAGAATAAATGCTTATAAGATTATAATTGACAATTTCTGAAAATTTAGCTATATTGATAACAACTAAATGGAAAGAAGGTGATGTGACATGATGAATAGATCTATTTTTAGCGAACTGCAATTCGGTTTGTTCCATTTCACACGCCTAAAATATACAAAGTGACGCCGTGCTATAACTCGGGGTATTTGTGTATCTTTTAAACGTGCCTGTGAAACCTTGTAACTGCCGAATTGCAGCTACAAGGTTTTTTTCGTGGTTCAAAAAATGCTGAATGACGATAGAGTCTCTGGCGGATATTACAGACATTGCGCTGAGGCGTCAAGGATATGTACGTTTAGGAGGAAAATAAATTGAATTTAACAACAGTAGGTTTTACAACGTATTTTGAAGAGCAAATGATGGAAATGAAAAAACAGCCTAAATTGAAGAATTGTGTGCCTGCAAGGGTTACATTAGAGCATAAGCATTCTTACCGAGTGTTAGCCGAAGAGGGCGAATGGCTTGCGACAATTGCTGGTCATTATGCGTATACGTCTTTAGCTCGGGAGGACTATCCAGCAGTTGGTGATTGGGTGCTAGTAGAGAAAATGCCCGGTGAGGAACGAGCAATTATTCATCAGCTATTCCAACGAAAATCTGTATTTTCACGTAAAGTTGCAGGAACTGAAATTCAAGAACAGATTGTCGCATCAAATGTCGATATCGTGTTACTTGTTATGAGCTTGAACGCTGATTTTAATATTCGACGTTTGGAGAGATATTTAGTAGCTGCCTGGGATTCAGGGGCAAGGCCAGTGATTGTCCTGACGAAGGCAGATTTATGTGAGGATACTGCAAGCTTGGTACAAGAAGTTGAGTCTGTAGCATTTGGTGTAGATATTTTTGTGACGAGTGCTTTATCGGGCGAAGGCTTAATGGAAATTAAGACATTGTTCACGGAGGGAGTGACAGGGGCATTGCTAGGCTCTTCAGGGGCAGGGAAGTCGACCTTAACAAATGCTTTGTGTGGGGAGATGCTGATGAAGGTTGCTGGTATTCGTGAGGAAGATGCTAAGGGTCGTCATACAACTACTCATCGAGAGTTAGTCATATTACCAGATGGGGGCTGTTTAATCGATACACCAGGGATGCGTGAGCTTCAATTATGGGATCAAGGTGATAGTTTAGCTTCAAGCTTTCAAGATATTGAGGAACTAGCAACAGCTTGTCGTTATCGTGATTGTACTCATCAAAAAGAGCCTTATTGTGCTGTCCAGCAAGCTATTGTTGATGGAGAGTTGGATCAATATCGCCTCCAAAGCTACTTTAAGCTCCAAAGAGAATTAGCTTATATGGAACGCAAAACCAATGCACAGGCGAAACTTGAGGAGCAACGTAAATGGAAGCAGATTTCTAAAGGAATAAAAAAAGGTAAAAAATAAGCATTAGGAGCTTAGTTATGACCATTCAACATATTAATCATTTACTATTTTCTGTATCCAATTTAGAGGAATCCATCGCATTCTATGAAAATGTTTTCGATGCTAAATTGCTAGTAAAGGGGAAAAGCACAGCCTATTTTGATGTAAATGGGCTGTGGCTCGCCCTGAATGTAGAGAGGGATATACCACGGAATGAAATCCATCATTCCTATACCCACATCGCCTTTACTATTTGTGAGGATGACTATAATAAAATGTATGATAAATTGCTACAATTAAAGGTCAATATTTTAACAGGGCGTCAAAGAGATGAGAAGGACAAAAAATCGATTTACTTTACAGACCCAGATGGTCATAAATTTGAATTTCATACAGGAACTTTGCAAGATCGTTTGGCTTATTATAAGCAGGAAAAGCCTCACATGACGTTTTTTGATAATTAATCAGGGAGTGATTCTATGAATAAAGCTTTTATTTTTGATATGGATGGCACGTTATTTCAAACAAATCTTATATTAGAGCCTGCGCTCGACGCAACATTTGATGTGCTACGGACAAGTGGCTTGTGGCAAGGAGAAACACCGATAGAAAAATACAGAGAAATAATGGGCGTTCCTTTACCTGTTGTGTGGGAAACATTATGTCCTATGCATGCAATAGAGATACGTGAAGAGAGCAATGTTTTGTTCCATATAAAGCTGATTGAGCAAATACGCAATCATCAGGGAGCTTTATATCCACATGCTGAACAAACTCTTGCAGCATTATCAGAGAATTATCCGTTATACATAGCGAGTAATGGACAGGTTGACTATTTACAGGCGATTGTTGAAACCTATCAATTAGAGCGTTTTATAAAGGGAATCTACAGCATTCAATCTATTGCAAGTGGGCATAAATCAGATCTAGTAAAACGAGTTGTAGAAGAAAATGAAATCGAGAACGGGGTAGTGGTGGGAGATCGTTCGTCGGATATTCAGGCTGCACATGACAATCAACTACAGTCGATAGGCGTTCGTTTTGACTTTGCACAGGATAACGAATTGCAAAAGGCAGACATTATAATAGATGATTTAACAGCGTTATTAAACATCACATTCAATTAATTGCTTAAATTTTAATCTTTATCGAAAAATAGAGTTGATTTAACGACAATCATTGCATTTCATCACTAGAAAGCGTAAAATAGTGCCAATCCTATAGGAAAAGCATTGAAAAGGAAAAGTAAATTGGAGCAGCATTTTGTAGAGAGCCTCTGTTGGTGGAAATGAGGTAAATGAACCCTTTTGAAAATGACCTTTGAGCTTCGTACCGAAAGCTTTTTAGCAAGTAGATTACGACGAGATGGGCACTCGTTACAACAGCGGCAGTATCTCTCATTTTGAATGGAGACGTACTGATGGAGACAAATAGTGTGAGCTATTTGTAAATATAGGTGGTAACACGGGTATACTCGTCCTAATCAGATTTGATTAGGACGATTTTTTTTACCATTTTTTAGTGAGGGGAGCAAACTAGAATGACAATTGTTATTGGAGGCGCTTGGCCATATGCAAATGGTTCTTTGCATTTAGGGCATGTTGCCGCACTATTACCAGGTGATATTTTGGCTAGATATTACCGACAAAAAGGTGAGCAGGTTTTATATGTATCAGGCAGTGATTGTAATGGTACACCTATTTCTATTCGTGCAGCACAAGAAAATACAACAACAGAGGCCATTGCCAATCACTATCATGCTGAATTTACGCAGTGCTTTCGTGATTTAGGATTTACCTATGATTTATACACTAGAACAGATGCAGAACACCATCATGAATCCGTAAAGGGCCTATTTTTACAGCTACTAGCTAACAATTTTTTATACAAAAAGAAAATTGAACAGGCTTACTGTGAGACAGATCAACAATTTCTACCCGATCGATTTGTTGAAGGAATTTGCCCAAATTGTGGTGCAAAAGCAAGGGGAGATCAATGTGATAACTGCTCAGAAATCTTAGACCCACTGGATTTAATAGATAAACGTTGCAAAATATGTGGCAATGAGCCTGTTATTCGTGAGACAGAGCATTTTTATTTTACCTTTAGTCAATTTCAAGGTAGATTGGAGTCTTATGTGGCAGAAGCGAAGGCCCATAAACGTTGGCGAGATAATGCTTTAGGTTTAACGGAGCGTTACTTGGCAGAAGGGGTTCCTGACCGAGCAGTAACAAGAGATTTACCAAACGGCATAGATGTCCCAGTGCCAGGCTTTGAAGGGAAAAAAATATATGTATGGATTGAAGCAGTAGCTGGTTATCTATCAGCAAGTCTAGAGTGGGCAAAAGAGCATCAAATAGCGATTGAAGATTTATGGAATGAAGAGACCATTTCGTATTATGTCCATGGGAAGGATAATATTCCTTTCCATACGGTTATTTGGCCAGCTATTTTAATGGGAATTGGGGCGCAAGCATTACCAACACATATCGTATCGAACGAATATTTAACATTAGAAAAACGAAAATTATCAACTAGTCAAAATTGGGCTGTGTGGGTTCCGTATATTTTAAGTCGTTATGACGCAGACGCCATTCGCTACTTCTTAACGATGAATGCGCCAGAAAACCGTGATACTGATTTTTCATGGCGAGAATTTATTTACAGTCATAATAGTGAATTACTCGGTGCCTATGGTAATTTTGTCAATCGTACATTGAAGTTTATTGAGAAATCCTTTGCCAGCCAGGTGCCACAGGCTGAAGTAGATAGCAATATTCGTAAACAAACCGTTCAGCTGTTTAATGAAGCGGGCAGGCTGATTGAAGGAGGGCATTTTAAACAAGCGTTAGAAGCCATTTTTGAGTATATTCGAGGGGCTAATCGCTATTTTGACGTACAACAGCCATGGCAACAAGTAAAAGAAAATGTGGAGGCTAGTAATCGTACACTAGCAACCTGTGTCTATATTATTGCTAATTTAGGACAGCTACTGCATCCTTTCTTACCATTTTCAGCAGAGAAGGTAAGGAATATGTTAGGCATACAGGAAATGATGTGGCATGAACAAGTAGAATTGCCTCAAATGATTCAAGCAGTAGCTCCTTTGTTTGAACGTCTTGACATTGAACGAATTGAAGAAGAGTATCAAAAATTAGTGAGGGACAGTCGTTAGATTTGAAAAAGCAGTATGACTCATATGATCTGACCCCAAAAAGATAGATTGATGTCTAATTTTTACGGGGTAGTTCACATACGACATACTGCTTTTTTCAATTCAATTTAATTCATCACAGGTGTTAATTTTGCTACAACAATGCTATTGATAGCATTAATATAGGCTAGGGCACTGGCCTTTAGAATATCTGTATCAGCTGCTTTGGCAATATACTTTTCGCCATCATACTCAATCGTAATTTTCACCTTACCTAAAGCCTCTTTGCCTCGTGAAACACTATTGATATTGTATTCCACTAGTTTTATATCTATGTTTGTAATTTCTGCAATGGCTGAATATAAGGCATCGATTGGGCCAGAGCCTACTGCACTTGCTTTAAAGACTTCGCCGCCTTTACGAACTTTCACACTTGCAGAAGGGAAGCTAGTATTGCTGACGACTTGTAGATCGTCGATATCAAAGAATTGGTCACTATAATGTGTGGCATTTTTATTATTGGCATCATGTTTTTCATAATAGCTTTCCACAATAACGTATAAGTCGTGATCATATACTTCCTTTTTCGCATCCGCTAGCTTTAAGAAGCCTTCAAAAATGCCTTCAAATTCATCTGTAGAAAGATTAGTAAACCCTAATTTTTCAAGGGCATTTTTTACTGCATGGCGACCAGAGCGAGCTGTTAGTACTAGCTCCATATCATCAAGACCTACGTCTTCAGGGTGGACAATTTCATAAGCATCACGAGATTTTAGCAAACCATCCTGATGAATACCAGAAGAATGCGCAAACGCATTATCTCCCGTAATAGCTTTATTGACCTGGACATCTAGACCCATAAAGCTAGAAACAAGGCGTGAAGTATTCATAATCTCTTTTGTATTGATACGTGTCTCAGCGTTGTAGACGGAGCTACGAGTTTTTAGCGCCATGACAACTTCCTCTAATGCAGCATTACCTGCACGTTCACCGATACCATTGATTGTACATTCCACTTTATCCGCCCCATTTTTAATGGCAGCAAGTGTATTAGCCGTTGCCATCCCTAGGTCATTGTGACAATGAACGCTTAGAAGAACGCTATCGTTTAAATTTTTCATACGGTCATTTAATTTAAAAATCATCTCTCCAAATTCTTCTGGTTCTGCAAAGCCAACCGTATCAGGAACATTAATCATAGTTGCGCCAGCTTTCATAACAGCTTCGATTGTTTTCCAAAGATATTCAAAATCTGAACGAGACGCATCCTCTGTGGAATATTGAACTTGCGGCAATAATGATTTAGCGTACTTCACAGCATCTACACCAATTTGTAGAATTTGATCCTTTGATTTGCTGAATTTTTTCTCCACATGAATGTCGGATGTTCCAAGTACCATGTGAATCATTGGATTTTCTGCATATTTTACAGCGTTATAGACGGCATCAATATCTGCCTTCACTGCACGTGCTAATGCTGTAATCATGATGTCGTTCGTGTTGCCGACCTTTTCAGCTACGGCCCTGACAGCATCAAAATCACCTTGTGATGAAGCGGGGAATCCAGCTTCGATAATATCGACCCCTAGTTTTTTCAGTTGCTGTGCAATCTCTACTTTTTCATATAGATTTAGCTTTGCACCAGGCACTTGCTCGCCATCACGTAAAGTTGTATCAAACACCCAAATTTTTCTTCCCATTCTCAAACACTCCTTTTGTCGTAATTAGTATCTAAAATCTACACGTAGGCCAAAGTCATTAAAAAAATAAAAAAACCCATCTCTATATAAAAATAGAGACGAGTTTATGCTCGCGGTACCACTCTAATTGACCTTCTCATTACAGAAAAAGTCCACTTATCGACAGCTATCACTGTCTATCCTGTTAACGGGGGAAACCGACATCCCTTACTACTATGTTCAGGGAGTAGCTCATGGACGAGTTCAAAATGTGTGTCTACCGATTTACACCAACCATCGGCTCTCTACAAGTACACAATCACTTTTACTATTTCCAATCTTGGCCTGCAATGTGTTGTTGAAAGCAATAATACTTGGATATTAACTTCCTGTCAATAATATTCTAAATTTTTTTTTAATTCTGTCTTAAACGATGTGTATCTTATTAATCATTTGATATTTAGTGAAATGTATAGGAAACCACTAAAAATAGTAATTTCTGTGAGATAATAATGGAGTAATTGAACACCATGAAAGGAAGGAAACACCATGAAATTTGTCTTTGATTTAGATGGGACTATTTGTTTTAAAGGGAAACCGTTAAGTGAAGGAATCATCAATGCTTTAGAAGCATGTAGACGGCATGGACATGAAGTGATGTTTGCCTCTGCAAGACCAATACGTGATCTATTACCGGTATTACCAGAATCAATGAGAGCATATCCAATGGTAGGTGGTAACGGGGCATTTGTTGCTCGTGATGGAGAAACAATTGAGGTGACAGCTTTTGCTTCAAAAATAGTGGAGGGTATTCGGCAGATTATTACCGCTTTTCAATTACCATATCTAGTAGATAGTCATTGGGATTATGCTTATACAGGAAGTGAGGATCATCCAATTTATCGAAATCTAGATCCTTTAAAAGCGGCAAAAAAAGTAGCATTGCAGGATATTCATGACATTGTAAAGGTAGTGTTTTTTCCAGGGGAACAGCGAGAAGCTGTATTGTCTGAACTACAAAAGCTTCCGGTGAGTCTGTATGAGCATGCTTCAGAAAATATTGTGGATATAAGTCCTAATGGTATTGATAAATGGAACGGCTTATCTAAATTGGGTGTTGCTGCAGGAGAGTTTATTGCATTTGGAAATGATGCAAATGATGCTTCTATGTTTTTGAAGGCGAAGGAAAGTATCTGTGTAGGAGAGCACCAGGTACGTGAAATGGCTACATTACAAGTTCCTAGCGAGGAAGCTGCCGTCATTGAAATGCTTCTTATGCTAAGTGTAAAGTACAGTACATAGAAATATATAACTAAAAAACTGCTCATTTTCTAGAGGCAATAAGGTGCTGCACCTTCAGAAAATGAGCAGTTTTTATTTAATCTAATTTAAAACGAGAAACTTGCGTGTGAAGCTCTTCTGCCATATTTGAAAGGGTAGCTGCTGAAGCTGCCACTTCTTCAATAGTAGCCAATTGTTCTTCTGAGGCAGAAGCGACATTTTGTAAATTAGATGAGGACATTTGTGCAATCGTTGCTATTTCATCAAAGGAAGCATAAATTTGCTCTGCACTAGATGACATCTCCTCCGACACGGTTGTAGCTTCTTGGATTTGCATGGAAACTTGTTCAATAAGCTCGACAATTTTAGAGAAGCCTTCTTCTGCTACTTTTACAACTTTCATACCAATTTGAACCTCTTGCGTACCGGTATCCATCACGGTCACAGCACGATTTGTATCTTGCTGAATTTCAGAAATTAAAGTAGCAATTTGCTCCGCGGATTTTTTCGATTGCTCTGCTAACTTTTTCACTTCATCAGCAACAACGGCAAAACCACGCCCATGATTGCCTGCACGAGCCGCTTCAATTGCAGCATTAAGTGCTAATAAATTTGTTTGTTCAGCAATATCCGTAATAATCCCAATAATATTGCCAATTTCAATAGAATGTTCATCTAAATTTTTCACAACACTTGCCGACTCTAAGACGGCTGTATTAATTGTTGTCATCTGAGAAATGACACGATGTAATGAATCATTGCCTTTCTTAGCTTCTGAATTCGTTTCGATTGCCAGTTCAGAAACCGCAGCCGTCGTAGAAGCTAATTGCTGTATGCCCTTTGTCATATTTTTCATCGCTTCAGAGCTTTCTGAGGCATTTTTTCCTTGGGCTTCAGAGCCACTAGCAACCTCTTGAATAGAAGAAGTGATTTGTTCTGTAGCCTGTATAGTTTGGTCTGCACTTGCTGTTAACTCAGCAGCAGAGCCACTAACTTGCACTGTGTTTTGACGGACATTTGTAATTAAATCCTTTAAATTTGCAGCCATTTGATTAAAGGCAAGGGCTAAGTCACCCACCTCATCACGGTTTTTAATACGAATTTGTTCGGCTGTTAAGTCGCCTTCCGCTATTTTTTTAGCAGCTTTAGCCATGCCATTAATAGGGCGGGACATTAGGCTTCCTACAACCATTGCAATTATCAGACTTATGACAACAGCAAAGACCCCAAGTAGAAGCATTTGGAGTTTAATATCTTGAATTTGTTTTGATGTAGCAGCCATTTTTTTATCAATATAGTCACTTTGATAATTTGAAAGGTTTTCAACGCGTTCATCAAACTGTTTAATGATTAGGCGTCCTTGAGTACTATCAAGTTTTTCATACTTTTCAGTTTCTCCTTCAGCCTTTAACGCAAACATACGGTCAGCGAATTGTTGGACACTTTGCTCACTTTTGTTAATAGCCTCTAAGAATTTTATTGATTCATCAGAATCTAAAGTAGCCATCAACTCTTCAGATTTTTGCTTAAATTCCTCGCGAGAGTCCTGATTGCTTTGATAATTTTGCTTGTCTCCAAGCAGTAAATAGCCACGCATACTAACAATTTCTTGTTTTGCAATAACTCGTAATTCCTGAATACTGATTGATTTAGTTGTTTGTTCCTCCAGTAATGTACGATAGGTCTTATTTACAGAATCTAGCTGTTTTATATTTAAACCAATTGTCGTAACAAGCACTAAAATCACTATAAAAAAACCGAGTAATAATTTCTTGTAGATAGTAAATCGCATAGTTGAAATGTCCTTTCTCAGTAATTAGTAGAAATGTTACAAAATAATGAAATATGTATATATATCATTTATATCAGATTATACGGATTTTACAAAGTATTATGAGTATTTTTACTGTAATTAATAGTTTGAAGATAATATCAATTTATATGTGATGTGATAAAAAAAGGAGATTTTATAGATAAAATATTAATAATAATAGAGATGGTTAATGATATCTATTGAATATTAAGCCAATTTTCATAAATTTTGAAACTTTATTTATAGTAGTTACGTAGAAGGAGTAATGGAAATGAATAGGGGTGAAGGAAATGTATAGACCAATTTTAAAATTACCCAAAACAAAATCAGAGAAAATATGGAATTATATTGGCGGAGGTATATTTGTTGTATCCATCATCTATATTATATTTGCATGGTTCGAATTACCTAATGAAATTCCTGCGCACTTTAATGGTGTAGGCGAGGTAGATCGATGGGGCTCAAAGGTAGAGTTATTTATTCTTCCATTCATTGGTTTATTTTTATGGATTGTCATGGGACTACTAGAAAGGGCCCCACATATGCATAACTATCCAGCACGCTTGAATGAAAACAATGTAGAAGCATTCTATTTAAATAGCAGAAGAATACTAAATGAAGTGAAAAACCTCTGTCTTATTTTCTTCGCATTTATATCATTCCAAATGGTTCGTATTGGTCTTGGTGAAACAAATTCGTTAGGTTGGTGGGTCTTACCTGTCATCCTATTAGGAACTGCTATTCCGATTATTAAAGGGATAATTGCGACTGCCAAAATAAAATAATAGGTAATAACGTAAACGCTTGAAATTTTTCAGGCGTTTATTTTTTATACCCAAGTTTTCAATAATTCAGTATACTAACAAAACTAAGATGAAAATGTATCAGTACATTATTAGCTGCCAAAAAGGAGATAAAGGTACAGTAAAATGGTGTTAAAGCTAGGCAAAAGGAATTTAAACTGAAGGCTGAATTAGCAGTTGTTATAATCAATAAACCTCGTGATTTGTTAGTTAGAAGTTCTGGTAAAGCACCATTTAATCGAATTATTTCATTTGTGTTCTCTAGTGATGAGATGGTAAATTATTTACAAAAAGTGTTAAAGAGGACTACGCTAGGAGTGAAGGTAGTAAACTACATGATAAAAGTGAGGCAAAATATGAAAAATGTATATATGGAGCAAGTCGAAGAAAAATGGCGTGATGCTTTTAGTGAGCTTGTTGCTGCCGTAGAAACGAATGTACCAGATGGATTTGAACAAACAATGCAATATGGAATGGTCAGTTATGTGGTACCATTAACATCCTATCCTGAGGGTTACCATGTGACACCGAATACGCCATTACCTTTTATTAGCCTAGCTGTACAGAAGCGTCATATTGCACTCTACCACATGGGTATTTATGCAGATCCAGCATTGCTTTCTTGGTTCCAAGAGGAGTATGCAAAGCGAGTGCCCACAAAATTAAATATGGGGAAAAGCTGTATTCGATTTACAAATGCCAAAAATATTCCATTTGATTTAATCGGTGAGCTTGTGTCAAAAATAACCCCTGCGCAATGGATTTCACATTATGAAGGAGTGAAAAAATAGATGAAAAGCGCGACTCCATTTTTAATGTTTCAAGGGCAGGCCAATGAGGCGATTGAACAATATAAGAAGTGGTTTCCAGATTTAGAAGTTGTTAGCTTAGCGTATATGGATAATTCACAACAGGTAGCAATGGCAGTCCTCCATTTAAAGGGATTAAAATTGCTGGTGAATGATAGTGCCATTCAACACGAGTTTACGTTTACTCCATCAACATCAGTCTTTATAGAGTGTGATTCGGAGGAGGAAATAAACCGTTTTGTTGCCCAAATGCTAGAAGGCGGCCAAGCATTAATGCCACTTAATCATTATGGTTTTTCTAAACAGTTTGCATGGATTCAAGATCGTTTTGGCATGTCCTGGCAATTATCGTATGATTGATGAATTAGGAATATAAATAATGAAAAGAAAACAAAAAATAGTAGTAAAAGGGGAATTGAGGATGGCGGTAACTTTAGTGAAGCATGATATTAAATATGCTGAGGCGATGCATGAGTTATCTTCTATGCCGCAGGTGCGAGATGCCCTCGGGTTACCTGCTGGTAAGGTAGAAGATACCATTAATTTTATCAAACGTGAATGTGTGGACGAGGAAGAGGGGAAGACGGTTCCTCGTGTAGTTTTGAATGAGGAAGGGCAACTGATTGGTGTAACATCCCTAATGTTTATAGATCATGATAAAAAGAGCTGTCATATTGGCTCTTGGCTAGGTCACCAATTTTGGGGGAAAGACTATAATCTTGAAGCCAAAACAGCTATCTTAGACATTGCATTTTTCGAGCTAGGACTAGCACGGGTTTTTGCTGGGGCTCGGAAGGTAAATATCCGATCACAAAAAGCACAAGAAAAACTGCCTTTTATTCGATTAGGTGTGGAAAGTAAATATCCAGAGGAGCATTCATGGTTGGAGGTGAAGGAAAAACAACCGTGTGTGTTAAATGTCTTTGAACGTGAAGATTTTGTCCGTTATCGAATATCCCTACAGAAGGTAGATGGCAATCGTGAAGATTTTTTACCACAATTAATGCTAGCTGATGAAAGTGAAATGGTAGTTCGAGAATACTTAGATAAAGGCACTTTATTTGAAATTAAGTGTGGGGAGCTGCTGGTGGGGGTGGCGTTAGTCATTGCGCAATCTGATACAACGATCGAGTTGAAGAATATTGCTATTGTGCCAAAGTACCAAGGGAAGGGAATGGGCAAAGAGGTATTACGACAACTCACTGAAATATGCCAGAAGGAAGGCTATCAAACAGTGCTTGTTGGAACAGCCAACTCAAGTATTGATAATATTGCCTTTTATCAAAAAGCAGGCTTTCGCATGGAGGCTATTGAAAAAGATTTCTTCCGCCATTATCCAGAGCCTATTTATGAAAACGGCATTCGCGCATTAGATATGATTTTCTTTTCAAAGGCATTATAAGTATCTTCATAAAGAAATACCCGTTCAACAAAGGTTGAGCGGGTATTTTTATTTCCCAAGCAGAAGAGCCATTAACTTTTCTTTGGAATGTAAGAAATCGTCTAATGTATAGCGATCTAATACGTTCAAATAGGCTTGTAAAGCTTCATACAGAACACCTTTCAGCTGACATTCTGGGGCTATTTTACATAGATTATTTTCTTTATCGAAACATTCTACAAGATGAAAATCTTCTTCTGTATGACGAACAATTTCACCGATAGTAATGGTTTTTGGATCGATGGCTAAGCGAATGCCACCACCACGTCCACGAATCGTTTCGATATACCCTAATAATCCAAGCTGATGTGTCACCTTCATTAAATGGTTTTTCGATATATTATAAGCATCTGAAATCTCTTGAATAGTTGATAATTGACCATCTTCCTTCGCACCTAGATAAATAAGAGTACGCAGAGAGTAGTCTGTGTATAAAGTTAAGCGCATCAGAACACCCTACTTTCTATAATTCAAAATAATTATAGCATTTTTACATTGAAGTATAATATTTTCAAACCATTTTTAAAGATGTATTTAAAATACATTAATTATGTCCATTTTGTTAAAGATGTATTTAAAATATTGCTTTAAGAAAATGAAAGGGTTATATTGTAATCACGAAAGGATGGTAAGCGATATGTTAAAACAAGAAACAATTCAAATTATTAAAGCAACAGTACCTGTATTAGAAGTTCACGGTGTTGAGATCACGAAGACGTTTTACAAAAATATGTTTCAAGCTCATCCAGAATTATTAAATATTTTTAATCACACGAACCAAGAACAAGGTCGTCAGCAAACAGCATTAGCTAACACTGTTTATGCTGCTGCAGTTCATATTGAAAATTTAGAAGCAATTTTACCAGCAGTAATGCTTATAGCACATAAACACCGTAGTTTAGGTATTTTACCTGAACATTACCCAATCGTTGGGGAAAACTTATTAAAAGCTATTAAGGAAGTACTTGGTGACGCAGCAACCGATGACATTATTAATGCATGGGCTGAGGCATATGGCGTTATAGCAGATATTTTCATTCAAGTAGAAGAAGAGTTATACCAGAAAACTGAGAATAACGGTGGATGGCGTTTATTTAAACCATTAAAAGTGGCGAAGAAAGTTGTTGAAAGTGACTTAGTTACATCCGTTTACTTTGTGAATGAAGATGGCTCACCACTGCCAGCTTATGAACCAGGTCAATATATTAGCATCCGTGTGAAAGTGCCAGGCGAAGAGTATTTGATGAACCGTCAATACACACTTTCACAAGCGAATGCAGAAGACGGCTATCGTATTTCTGTAAAACGAGAAAGCGATCATACGCCAAATGGTAAAGTTTCAAACTATATTCATGATGACTTACAAGTAGGAGATTTAGTTGATGTAAGTGCTCCAGCTGGGTTATTTGTTTTAGAAGAAACGGCTGCACCAATTACATTTGTAAGTGGTGGTATCGGTGTAACACCTTTAAACAGTATGTTGCAATCTTTACATGATGATGCAGTGAATGAAGTAAACTTTATCCAATGTGCTCGTAATGAGAAAGTTGTAGCGTTCAGCGATGACATTCAGGAGAAAGTAAAGGTACTACCGAATGCATCCTATACAGCTTTATTCTCTGAAGAAGATAAGCTTATTACAAAAGAGTTATTAGCAGAAAAAGTTGCTAATAATGCAGATGTTTATGTATGTGGGCCTGTAGGCTTTATGGAAGCTGTTATTAAAAACTTACAGGAAATTGGCGTGAAAGATGAAAAAATTCACTATGAATTCTTCGGACCAGCCATGCAATTAGCTAAATAATATAATGTGTAGGTCCCTGTTATGAGTTACAACTCGTAACAGGGATTTTTTTGCGGACAATCCTGAGAGATGGATTAAATCTGAAACGAGATGAGTGAAGCGGTATGACGGAAAGAGCGAACTATGAAAAAAAGTAGGGACTTTCCCGTTGACAATATACCTTATGGGGTATATTATAAATCACGTAAGCAAGTTCAATCAATCGTTATGGAGGGGGGCGCAAACAGCATGGCTTATGGTTCTAACACAGCAAATCGTGTGAAACGTATGGAAGGCCAATTACGGGGTATTTTACGTATGATGGAAGACGGTCAAAACTGTAAGGATGTTATAACGCAGCTATCTGCCGTACGTTCCGCGGTTGATAAGACGATAGGTGTTATTGTTAGTGAAAATTTATTGGATTGTGTATCAACAGCTAAAGGTGATGCAGAAAAAGTGAATTTCGCTATTCAAGAGGCAATGGATTTAGTTGTGAAAAGTCGATAGTTTTGATATACCCCAAAATGTATAAAGAAGGAGAGTGATCACATGGAAACATGGATTGTTATTGCGCTTATCGCAGCGTTTTTCATTTGGCGAATGAAGCCTACTAAAGGTATTCATTCAATTTCTGCTGCACAATTAAAAAATATGCTTAATGATAAAGATAAGGTATTTATTGATGTGCGTACACCAGCTGAGTATAAGGGACGTAACATTCCGCAATTTAAAAATGTTCCGCTTGGATCAAGCTTTGACAAACTACCAAAGGACAAAGAAATTATTGTCATTTGTCAAAGTGGAATGCGAAGTAGCCAGGCTTGTAAGAAACTAAAAAAACAAGGCTTTAAGCATGTTACCAATGTTCGTGGCGGAATGAGTGCATACTAGGAGGAGGAAAAATGAAGGAAATTACAGCAAAAGAAGTTCAACAAGCAATGGAGCAGGGAAGCAAGTTGAATCTTATTGATGTACGAGAGGTAAATGAGGTAGAGACTGGTCATATTCCAGGTGTTATTCATATCCCGCTCGGATTATTAGAGTTTCGACTACATGAATTAAATAAGAATGAGCCGTATATTATGGTTTGTCGATCAGGTGGACGTAGTGGTTGTGCTACTCAAATACTAGAAAGTAATGGCTTTATTGTATCCAACATGGCTGGTGGTATGCTTGCTTGGGAAGGCGCAGTAAAAATATAGAGCATAGCTATATTTTTTTAGTAAAAATAATACCCATGTAGGTATATGGAGGTTGTTAGGTGTATGAAGTCTGATTTTCAGCTAGATGCTAAAGGACTATCTTGTCCAATGCCGATAGTGAAAACGAAGAAGGTGATGGCTGATTTACTGGATGGTCAAATTTTAGAAGTTTCTGCGACAGATAAAGGATCAAAAGCGGATATTGCTGCATGGGCTGAAACGGTCGGTCATCAATACATTGGTACGTTAGAGGCAGATGGTGTGCTAAAGCATTATATTCGCAAATGTACAAATGAACAAATAGTAGAGATGACATTTGGTCAAATAATTGATCTAGAGCAGATTACCAATCGTGAGGGATTGATTCTTGATGTACGTGAGGAGGCAGAATTCGCTTTTGGACATATTGAGGGAGCAAAATCTATTCCGATGGGTGAACTAATGGCACGACTTACGGAGCTTGATAAAGAGCAGGAGATTTATGTCATCTGTCGTACAGGAACACGCAGTGATATGGCTGCACAAAAGCTTGCTTCACATGGTTTTACAAAGGTATTTAATGTCTTGCCGGGGATGACATCCTGGACGGGCAATTTAACAAAAAGCATTTAATTAGGAGGAATTTAAGATGTCAAACAAGGTAGCAATCATTGCAAGTAATGGTGGTTTATTTGATGCATATAAAGTGTTTAATATCGCAACGGCTGCGGCAGCTTCTGAGAAGGAGGTAGCCATCTTCTTTACGTTTGAAGGGCTGAATCTCATTCATAAACAAGGGATGCATGTACTACCGATGCCTGCTGGCGCGGAGCATTATGCAAAAGGTTTTTCAAAAGCAAATGTACCAGCCATCCCACAACTGGTGGAAATGGCACAAGAACTAGGGGTGAAATTTATTGCTTGTCAAATGACTATGGATGTCATGGGTTTATCAACAGATGATTTTATTGACGGTATTGAAGTAGGTGGAGCTGTAACTTTCCTTGAGTTTGCCAAAGATGCAGCGCCATCACTAACTTTCTAGTAATTTGTTCTTGAGAGTGGGGAGTGACTATAGCTCTCCGCTATAAAAAAAATTGAAATCATACCTATGGGGGTAAAATGTATGTCTATTCAAAAGTGGAGTGCATCACAAGTTGCTAAAAAGGTCATTAATAATGAAGCGCTGTTTATTTTAGATGTTCGTAATGCAGAGGCATTTGAAGATTGGAAAATGGAGGGACATCGATTTGAGTACCTAAATATCCCGTACTTTGAGTTGTTAGATGGGATTGAAGATATTTTACCTAAAATTCCGGCTGAACAAACAGTATTAGTTGTCTGTGCCAAAGAAGGCTCATCATTGATGGTCGCTGAAATGTTGTCTGAGGCAGGTCGTGATGTTGCCTATTTAGCAGGAGGCATGAAATCTTGGAGTGAATATTTAGAGCCGATTAAAGTTGGTGATTTAACAGGTGGTGGAGAGCTGTATCAATTCGTCCGTTTAGGAAAGGGCTGCCTTTCATATATGGTCATTTCTGAAGGTGAGGCAGCGATTATTGATGCTGTGAGATTTACAGATGTATTTACAAGCTTCGCTGAACAGAAGAACGTTACAATTAAATATGTTTTTGATACACATTTACATGCCGACCATATTTCAGGTGGACGCCATATAGCAGAAGAAACTGGTGCAGCTTACTACTTACCACCAAAAGATGCTGAAGAGGTTGTCTTTCCTTATACACCTCTAGTTGATGGAGCCACTGTTCAAATCGGTGCTTCTAAAATAGATGTAGGTGCTATCTATTCACCTGGTCATACAATTGGCTCTACATCTTTTGTCATCGACGGCAGCTATTTATTAACGGGTGATATTTTATTTATTGATTCAATTGGTCGACCTGATTTAGCTGGACTTGCTGAAGATTGGGTTGGAGATTTACGAGAAACACTTTATAAGCGTTATCGCAAATTGTCTGAAGAATTAATAGTGCTACCAGCACATTTCATGATTATTGATGAGCTTAATGCAGATGGAACGGTTGCGAAACGATTAGGAGAGTTATTGGCGCAGAACCATGGTTTAAATATTCAAAGTGACGAGGAATTTAGACGTGTTGTCACGGATCAATTACCTCCACAGCCAAATGCATATCAAGAGATTCGTCAGGTAAATATGGGGAAAATAACACCTGCACCAGATGAACAGACAGAAATGGAAATTGGACCAAATCGCTGTGCTGTCCGATAGCGTATGCTAAAGTGCAATGAGTACGCATGCATGCTTGTAGCGTGTAAATTCCGTGAATGGAAGGCACTCTTCCTTCCTGAAGTTAATAAAGTGGAACCGGCAAAATCGCTTACACCCTTTGTCGGATCAAAGGAGATTACTATGATGTCAAATTTACAACTAGATGCAAAAGGCTTGTCATGTCCCATGCCTATTGTGAAAACAAAGAAGGCAATGGATACATTAGTTACGGGGGAAATCTTAGAAGTTCAAGTAACAGATAAAGGAGCTTTAGCGGATATTCCTGCTTGGGCTAAAGCGGGAGGGCATGTGATTTTAGATCAATCCGAGGTTGCTGGTGTCATTACATTTTTAATTCAGAAAGCATAGAGCTTATTGAGGGTTGTCTATTAACGTAGCACAACCTTCTTTCTCTTTATCTTGATAGATGGGAGCTAGAAAGAAGGAAAAATAAATGGATATTGCATGGATTTTCACCATATTTTTGATTGGTTTTGTCGGTTCGTTTGTTTCGGGGATGCTCGGCATTGGTGGTGCTATTATTAATTTCCCGATGCTACTGTATGTTCCGTCATTATTAGGCTTTGTGGCTTTTTCAGCGCATGCAGTTTCAGGAATTAGCGCAATTCAAGTGCTTTTTGCTTCCTTTGCTGGTGTATGGGTATATCGGAAAGGTGGGTATTTAAATAAATCACTTATTATCTACATGGGTAGTGCTATTTTAATCGGTAGCTTTGTAGGGAGCTTCGGTTCAAAGTTCTTATCAGAATCAGGCATTAACATTGTCTATGGTATCCTGGCATTGATTGCAGCTGTCATGATGTTTATCCCGAAAAAGCAAATTGATGATAAGCCGATGGAGGAAGTGACATTTCGTAAACCACTGGCGATCATTTTGGCCTGGATTGTTGGTATTGGTTCAGGAATTGTGGGGGCAGCAGGTGGCTTTTTATTAGCACCGATTATGCTAGTTGTCTTAGGAATTCCAACACGTATGACCATAGCGACAAGCCTTGCCATTACTTTTCTCTCTTCAATAGGAGGCACCATTGGGAAATTAATAACGGGACAAGTTGAATATTATCCAGCTTTCATCTTAATTGTAGCTAGTCTGCTAGCGGCTCCTCTTGGTGCAAGAGCGGGGAAAAAATTGAATACAAAAGTGTTACAAGCCATTTTAGCGGTGCTGATCGTTGCAACGGCTATTAAAATTTGGGCGGATATAATAGGGGGAGTGTAGCGATGAAAATTGAAGTTTTTTCTGATTTCACATGTCCATTTTGTTATATTGGTAAGCGTGAATTGGAGCGAGCTATTGATGTTGCGGGCTATACAGAGCAAGTAGAAATAGAATATAAAGCATACCAAATAGGGCCAGATACGCCGAAAGTGAATGCCCCCTCTTTTTACGAGGGGATGGCTAAAAAATATGATATCTCGCTAGAAGCTGCGAAAGACATGACGAAGGGCATCGCCGTGAGAGCAGCAGAGATTGGATTGCATTATGATTTTGATAAGATGACAACAGCCCATACAGAAAAGGCTCATCGTTTAGCGAAGTGGACTCAGCAGTTTGGCAAGGCGGCGGCTTATACTGAAGCTCTCATGGCAGGGTATTTTACAGCTGGAGAAGATGTCAACGAAGATGCTTTTTTATTAAAAGTGATAGCACAATTAGATTTAGATATAGAAGAGGCAAAGGTTATTTTAGCAACGAATGATTTTAGCGAGGCCTTAGATCGAGATCGTTATGATGCACAGCAACTTGGTGTGCAAAGTGTCCCGTTCTTCGTGTTTGAAAACCGTTATGGCATTAAAGGGGCAGAGCCAAATGAAGTGTTTGTGCGAACTTTACATCAGGCGGCAGCATTAGCAGGAAATCAACCGACGATAAAGTTGGTGGGAAATGATGGAGCTGCCTGTAATGATGACGTATGTAAACTATAAAAAAGTGTCGAGTACTTGGGTGCTCGACATTTTTTTATTCAGAATGAGCAATATACTACAAGAGGTATTAAGTCTAGTTTTTTGTGTTATAGAACAAAAATAAATGTATAATATATCCATTTTTATCATCTTAACGGTGCTATTTTAAAGAGATGTGAGAAAAATCACATCCAATTAATTGCTATGTTGCTAAAATATAAGAGAGGATACAAAGGGGGGTATTATAGATGAAACCTATAGTAGCAGGAGTAGCAGGGACAGTACTGTTAGCAGGCGCAATTTTTGTTGGAACAATTGTCAGCGATAAAATATCAGTTGATTCGAATGTTGGCGAGCAAGAAGCGACAGTGCAGACGCAATTACCAACAACAGCAGCTGCTCAGTCAGTGGTCTATGCTCCGCCAAGTATTGAAGAAGTACCAGATGGACCTATGAAAGAGGCAATCTTATACGGTTATGAGCTTGTCAATAACACGCATGTAGCGGCAGATGAATATGTAGGAAACCAATTATCTTGCACAAGTTGCCACGCAGGTGCAGGCTATGATGAGCAAACATCGTCGTTAGTGGGAGTAATGGCAAATTATCCACAATATATCGGACGCTCAGGTAGTATAGTTACGATTGAAGAACGTATTAATGGTTGTATGGTTCGTAGTATGAATGGTAAAAAATTTGAAATGAATAGTGATGAGCTAGAGGCTATGGTGGCGTATTTTGCTTATATTTCTGAAGGTGTACCTATCGGTGCAAAACGTGAATGGGCAGGCACTAGTGATATGAAGAATGTTCCGATTCCAAATGTTGCTGATGGCGAGGAGCTTTATGCACAGTCTTGTATTGCTTGTCATGCTGCTGACGGATCTGGTACTGATGCCAATACTGGTCCAGCGTTATGGGGGGGAAATTCCTTTAATGATGGAGCTGGCATGGCGCGTATGTCGAAGATGGCAGGTTATATTCAAAATAATATGCCGATAGGTGCGGCGGGTACTTTAACTGACCAGGAAGCTTCTGATTTAGCTGCCTTTATTTTGTCGCAAGATCGTCCAGAATGGGCAAACCATGATAAAGACTGGCCAAAAGGCGGACGTCCAAATGACATTATGGATAAAGAAAAACGTGAACAAATTAAAAACGGTACGATTGATTGGGAAAAAGTACTGTCAACAAATTAACAATAAGGGATGCTGTTAAACAGCATTCCTTATTGTGTTGTAAAACAAAACCATCCATAGAATTTTTGCGAAAGGTGAAAATGGATTTCCGTTGCAGGCTACTTGCTTTCCTGTGGGCGAGCGCCGAGCCGCTTCCTCTTTTAGAGGCTCGCCTGTCTCGCTATCCCACGGGAGTCAAGTAGCCTTCCACTCCAACCCATAAATTTAGTAAAGGTTTTCCAATAAAGTGAAGGGTATTCACTACTCTTTATGGAGAGGTGTTGTCACTCATCACTTCTCTATATTGAAAATAGGAGCCTTTCCTTTCTCTAATCAGACAAATAATGGGCTAATTTGTTCACTACGGCTCGTATGAAAGATAAGGAAAAGACACTTTTGCACATGGTTGATTGGAGTGGAGCCAGCGTCACAGATGAGACCTTGGAGCGAATGCAGTGAGTGAAGCGGCTCATCGGACGCCCCCCTTGGAAAGGACACTGACGGAACGGAAATCAACCCCTTACCTTTCAAAATAGCTGCTTCTCCCATTGACATCACCGCATCCCTTTTAGATTAGTTAAAGTTATAGGTAGTTACAATTTTTTCCCTGTTAGTTGTTATATCTGTAAAGTATTCATATAAGCAAATACCAAGGAATGATCCACTGACATTCATGACATTAGAATAGCCATTATTTTGTAGAGTCATAACCGCGTTATAACTTCGTTGACCAGATCGGCAATGTACATAAACAGGCTGATCCTTTGGTATCTCATTCATTCGTTCTCGAAGTTCGCTTAAAGGTATATGGTGGGCGCCAATGAGATGACCAGATTCGAATTCGTTCTTTTCACGTACATCTAAGAAAAAGGCTTGCTTTTCAATGAGTGGCCTAACTTCATCCACTTTTATTTGTTTGAAGTTCCCGTGTAATTGGTTTTGTGCTACAAGTGCTGCCAAATTTACAATATCACGTGCAGTGCTAAACATTGGAGAATAGGATAATTCTAGTTCCTTCAAATCTTCTAAAGTACCGCCCATTGTGATAAGAGTGGCTATAACGTCTATTCGTTTATCTGCATTCCCTTTACCAACCGCCTGTGCACCAAGAACCTTTCCAGTTGGTGTTTCGTAAATGAGTTTAAAGTGAAGTGGATTACTATTTGGCATTAATCCTACTTTGTCTGGTGCAATTAAATAAACACTTTTTGCTTGAAAGCCATTTGCTAGAGCTGTTTTTTCGTTCAAACCTGTTGCAGCACATACAAGGTCGAAAATTTGTACGCTCGAAGAACCAATAACCCCTTTGTTATGCTGTGGGATACTATACATATGGTTAGCTGCGGCGCGTGCTTGTCGTTGAGCAGGACCAGCTAAAGCTAGACGCGTTTGTTTATGAGTAAGCTGATGGAATACTTCAATAGCATCTCCTACAGCATAGATGGAAGGGTCAGATGTCACATAATTAGCGTCCACTCGAATACCCCCTAGTTCACCAATAACTAGCCCAGCTTCTTTAGCTAATTTGGTTTCAGGGCGAACACCAATGGCTAATACAACTGCTTGTGCTTTTAATTGCTTGCCTGAATTTAATACCACATAATCGGGTGCAACTTGTGCGAGGCCGTCGTTCACAATGACTTGAACCCCTTTGTCAGCCATTTCCTTGTGTAATATTTGAGCCATGTCATAATCGAACGGTGCCATAATTTGTTGACCGAATTCGACTAGTGATACATTAAAGCCTGCAAGCTTTAGATTTTCTGCTACCTCTACACCAATGAAGCCTCCGCCAATTACAGCAATATCTTGCACATTATCCGTTTGTAGATAACGGTTTAAACGGTCAATATCCACCACATTTCGAATAGTAAAGACATGTTCAGAATGAATACCTTCTAAGTTTGGAACGATAGGACTTGCACCAGGCGACAGAACTAACGTATCGTAACTTTCCTCATAATCAGCACCAGTTTTCAAATCCGTAATCGTGACAGTTTTTTGCATGCGGTTAATACGTATAACTTCTTGTTGAACACGAGCTTCAATATTGTATTTTGTTTGAAAGGCTTGAGGTGTCATTAAGATTAATTTATCGCTATTTTCAACAATCCCGCTCAAGTGGAACGGTAGGGAACAATTAGAGAAAGAAACATTCGGGCCTTTCTCAAACATGATAATTTCTGCTTTTTCATCAAGACGACGTATACGTGCCGCTGTTGATGCGCCACCTGCAACGCCACCAACTACTATAAATTTTTTACTCAAAGTAAACACTCCTTTTCAAAATACATATTAGGGTATTTGGGTACTATTAAATAAGGGTTTAATTTCTAATGATTGATTATTTATATAGGATGAATACTATAAATCAATAATATACCTATAAGGGTATATTATCAAGCAGTACATATTATAAAATTTCAGAGATATTCCTTGTAAAAGAAAGTTAGGGCATAAATTTGCTATACTAGCGGTAGTAGGAATTGGAAATGACACAGGGGGTGACACTGTTGATTTTTTTGAAATTTTTAATTCAAATCCTCATTGTATCGGGTTTGATTTATATTGTGAGCGGACGATTAATTGGTTCAAATATTAATTTTGTTCGCAGAGTGCTATCGGTCGTCATTAGTGTGACACTAACCTCTTTTGTTTACTGGTATTCTTATTTACGCCATACAGATTTTTTGTCTGAAACGATGATGCAGACAGTGACAGAGGTTAGCACACTTATTTGGATTGGTAGTATGCTACTTATCTCGATGTTGCTTTATTTGGTTTTTGAGTTATTTGATCCAAGCGGTATTACGGCTGGAGATCGTCGTAACGGTCAAAAGTCCTTGCTATTGCGTCTGCGAAGCTATTGGCGACAGCAGAAACGTTTGCGACAGGTGTTAAAAATTGCTGTTACAAACGGTGTTGTGCAAACAATTAAATATGCAAGGCAGCGGGAAAATGAAAAAGAGCTTGCGATTGCACTACGAGCAACTTTAGAGCAGTGTGGTGGGATTTTTATTAAATTTGGACAGGTCCTCTCTACACGTAAAGAATTATTTTCACCTATTTTTATTGATGAGTTAGAAAGATTGCAACATAGTGTGAAGCCTTTACCAGCAGAGCAAGTTACACAAATTTTAGAGGGTTCACTTCCACAACCTATGGATGAAATCTTTAGTCATTTTCAAATGGAGCCCATTGCAGCAGCGTCAATTGGCCAAGTGCATAAGGCACGACTCAAAAATTATGAAGAGGTTGTCGTCAAGCTATTGCGCCCAGAAGTAAAAGGGATTATGCGTGATGATCTTGAAATTTTAGAGGAATTTGCTAATTGGCTTTCAACAAAATCGACTTGGGCAGAGTCATTAGGCTTTCGGGAGTTAGCGGGTGGGTTTGCCGATGGACTACGTGAGGAAATTCATTTAGATATTGAAGTGCGTAACACATTACAGGTAAAGAATGCGCTAGCCAAAAGTGATTATAAGGTGCGAATTCCTAAAATTTATACAGCGTATAGTAATGAGAATATCATTGTGATGGAATATATTCGTGGACAAAGTGTGGCGGATGGGGCATCAGAATTCAAACGTTTATCTATTGATCGTAGGCACTTTGCCAAAACGGTATTATATTCTTTCTTTGAGCAAATGCTATTCTCAGGTATTTTTCATGCAGACCCACATCCAGGTAATATTCATATCGATGAATCGGATGGCACACCCGTTTTGCTCGATTTTGGAGCCGTTGGACGATTAGGAGCTACACAGCAAGAAGGCTTAAAGCTATTTTTGATGGGCATTCAGCTTAATGATTCAAGCGTGTTATATGATGGCCTAACATTATTAGTGGAAAATGCTGATCATGCAGAACGCGCAAGAATGGAGCAGGCCATCGATCAAATTTTATTAAAAATCTCCTATGTTGATCGCATACCAACTGAAGAATTGATCCATGCGCTCTTTACAGTGGTAAGAGATTTTGGACTTGCATTTTATCCTGCTGTAGGATTGGCTCTCCGGTCCTTGGTGACGCTAGATGGCACATTACGGGTCATTGATCAACGTTTCGATATATTTACAGAGGCAAAGGATTTTTCTGCTACATATATGCGTGCGTCTTTCCTAAAGCCATTTAAAGAACCGATGGCAACAAAAGAGCGACTGCAGGAGGAACTATCCATGCTGATTCCCACTTTGCGAAAAATGCCAAGAAGGGTAGATCAACTCATCCAACGGGTTGAAAGTGGGAAAATCATTTTACATCATGATATATTCTCGGATGAACATAATGCACGTTTTATCACACATCTGTTTTCTCGATTTGTGCTGCTTCTAGTAGGGATAACATTTGGCATTATATCTGTCGCTCTTTTAGCCATCTCACAATTTATTCATGATTCGTATGCGGTATATTTAAACACAGCCGCTTATTTAGGTTTATTTTTATGTGCAATTTTGTTAGTGAGATTATCTATACAAGCACTGAGATCGATGAAGCAGTAGGTAGGGATTGATTCCCTACCTCATGTTGTTGAAAAAGGTGATGTCAACGGCAGAGACGGGTGGGGGGGTTCCGCCAGCGCCTTTTCCAGGGGGCGTCTTATGAGCCGCTTTACTCACTGCGTTCGCTCTAATCAACCATGTTCAAAAGTGTCTTTTCCTTATCTTTCATACGAGCCGTAGTAAACAAATTAGCCCATTATTTGTCTTCTTAGAGAAAGGAGAGGCCCTTATTTTCAATGTGGAGAAGTGCTGAGTGACAACACCCCTCCATAAAGAGTAGTGAATACCCTTCACTTTATTGGAAAATCTTAACTAAAAAGAAACATTTTTATGGGAAGGCTACTTGACTCCCGTGGGATAGCGAGTCAGGCGAGCCCCTGCACAGAGCGATAGCGGAGGAAGCGGCTCGGCGCTCGCCCACAGGAAAGCAAGTAGCCTGCAACGGAAATCCATTTTCACTTTTCGCGAAAATTCTATTGGTGGTTTTTTTCAAACATTAGTAGGTAGGGATTGATTCCCTACCTTTTTCATTGAAATATTTGAATAAAATATTACAAAAACATTACAAAGTGATGTGTAGGTCTAATGTTGAATCAGCTAATAGTAGCGATAGGCAGAATAAAGTGGCGTTTTGTAGAATAAAGTAGCTTTCTTGCAAATATTACAGAAATATTTCGAGTTTTACTAATGTATTAAATAGACATGAAATAGTATAAAAGTTATGCCGAAAATGCTAAACTTTAAAAGGCTAAAATAAATATAAGAACATTTGATTAAAATAGAATCGTTCAAGTGATTACATAGAATATCTAGAGCGAAATTGACAGATGAAGGGGAATGAAAATCAGTGGGTAAGCGCAATAAATGGCGTAAGTCGATGGTGCTAGCATTAGCACTAGCTGGCGGCTTATTATTTAATACAATTCAACCAACAGAAGTACATGCCGAAGAAACTTCTCAACAAATGATTGAGAAAAAGGCTGAAATTGATGCACAAGTTAAAAAATTACAAGAAGAATTAACAAAGTTACAACAAGAGATCGACGCAAAGGTGAAAATATTTAAACAGGTACAAGCTGATATTAAAGAAGTGGATGCTAGTATTGTTGAAACACAAAAACGTATCGAGCAACGTTCTAAAATTTTAAGTGAGCGTATGGCTGCATACCAAGCACAAGATAATACTGTAGGCGTTTATTTAAATGTCGTTCTTGAAGCAAAAAGCTTTGCCGATTTAATGGATCGTGTCGTAGCGGTCAAAACATTAATGGATGCTGACCAAGAATTGGTAGATCAACAGGAAGCAGATAAAGCAAGCTTAGAGCAACAAAAAGCTATACTAGATGAAAAACAAAAAGAGCTTCAAAAGCAGTTCCAAGAGCTTCAACAAAAGGAAAGCGAAATGGAAGTGAAAAAGGCTGAAAATGAAGCGAAATCACTTGCATTAAAAGCTCAAATTGCAACGAAACAAGAAGAAGAACGTTTAGAGGCAGAGCGTAAAGCAGCTGAAGAAGAAGCAGCCCGTTTACGTGCGCTACAAGCAGCAACTCCAGTTGTACAAGCAACTCAAAATAATGATGGCGGCGTGCCACAAAAAATTGTTATGGGCTCAGGAGCTGGTACGGCTTCTTCAGGAGATGCTATTTCAACAGCTAAACAATTCCTAGGACGTCCATATGTCTGGGGTGGTAGTAACCCATCGACAGGCTTTGACTGTTCAGGTCTTGTACAGTGGTCATACAAACAAGCAGGTGTTTCTTTACCACGTACAGCATCACAGCAGTATTTAGCAACTCAACGTATCTCAGCAAGTGAAGCGCGTGTTGGAGACTTAGTATTCTTCAGCTATGGTTCTGGTGTAGCTCACGTAGGTATTTACTTAGGGAACAACACAATGATCGATGCTCAAAACAATGGTATCGTAATTGAATCACTTGATTGGTGGAATCAATACTTAGTAGGCTTTGGTCGTATTCAATAAGCCTCTATATTTAATAGACGATTGACATGATGAAAAGGTCATCTTTGTAGAGAAAAAATATACAAAGATGACCTTTTTTATTTTGCTTTAGTGTTCATCTACCTCCTTTGTCGAGGAGAGATGAACACTTATTTTGCATTTCCAGTGGTTTAAGAGGAGCATTAGAGGTAAGCTCGAAGCGTAATGACTTTGCATTAAATTTTAAAATTTAGCTTAATGACACCTGTCTCTTTTAAGGCAATAAAGAAAATGATAACAAATGGGCCAACGAGTAAACCAATGATACCAAATAACTGTAGACCAATGAACATGGCAATTAATGTTGGCAAAGTGGATAAGCCAATGTGGTCGCCCATTAGTTTAGGCTCGACGACACGACGAATAATAAGTAAAATAGCAGCTAAGATGAATAATTTTACAGCGATAGCTGTGTTTCCCATTAATAGATGGTATAGTCCCCATGGGGCTAATATAATAATGGACCCTAGGAAAGGAACGATATCTATTAACCAAATAATAATGGTCATCGTAACTGCATATTTCGGTTGGATTAATAGTAATCCAATAAGTGTGACGCCACCTATGATAAAGCTTACAAATAAGTGTGCCTTCATATAACCGAATGTTGCATCTTTTAAACGATTTAAGATGATTTTTATTTTCTTTGCTGTGTTAGGCTTTAAATATTTATAAGTGATTTCCTTTAATTTGGGCAAATCAAGCATAAATAGGAATAAAGCAATCATATAAACGAGAAGACTGATAAATAGGCTTGGAATCTCTGAAAAGAATGCTGAAACTTTGTTATAATTAAAGAAGCTTAAAAAGGATTCTTCAACTTTCTTTATGAAATCCATAGTGGTTTTTTGAAGCGAAGCACTTACTTCAGGTGGAAAGTCCTCTGTGTATTTAGAAATATTTTCTTGCATATGAAGCCACATATCTGATAGCTTGGAAATATAATAGGGAGCTTGCTTTGATAATATAATTATTTGCGACATAATTTGTGTAATGGATATATAGCAAATAATAGAGATAACAATAACACTCACTATGTATATAAAAGCAACTACAATTTTCCTTGACATTTTCCATCGCCTTTTAAAGAACATAACAATGGGTTCTAAGAAAAATGCACTGACACCAGCAAGTATTATAGGCATGGATACAGGGATTACAAAATAGGCAGCTACAAGTAGAGAAAGAATCACAATCAATCGGAAAATCATTTTCCTAGCATTAAATTTATTCATAAACTCACCTTCTTTGAGAAAAAAATTAAGTTAAGTGTACCATAAATCAAATTTTATTACGTTCTGAAACAATAAAGGTAGGGATAAATTATGGAGAAAGAGATTTTGCAACTTTTTAATAATCTAACAGAGCATGACCGCGATATTGAATCTTACGAGGAACTAATAAAAATTCTGCAGGAACCCGTAGATTGGACATATGCAGTCTGGGAACAGCTTGTACAAGCACTTACATACAAAGATGGTCATGCACGTGCACGTGCTGCACAAATTTTATGCGCCTTAGCCGCAAAAAGTGACCCAGAAGAAAGGGTATTGGAGGATTTTTTAAAGATTTGGGCTGTGACTTATGATGAACGATCCGTTACAGCTCGAAATGCATTACAAGCTATTTGGAAAATTGGGCTAGCAGGTCAAGTACAAAGTGACTTAGTGGTGTCTTATTTAGCAAAGAGATTTCAAACTTGTTTAGATGAGAAGCATCCGACTCACATTCGCCATGATATTATTGTATCTTTTAAAAAGCTATATGACGAGACAAGTGACATAAAGTTATTAGACATTGCCCATCGTTTAATTAATGAAGAGCAGGACGTTAAATCTAAACAGAAGTATAAGTCAGCCATCCGTTCAACGTAACGAGATGGTGTTTTTTGTGCAAATTATTTGGTAAATTATTGAATAGTCAACTATAATAAATGAAAAAATAAAAGGGGTTAAGACATGAGCATTTATAATTATTTAGTACGAAAACCTAATGGTGAAATTTTATCCATGGAAACATATCGTGGAAAAACGATGCTAATTGTCAATACGGCGAATCAATGCCGATTTACATATCAATTTGATGACTTACAAAAAATGTATGATAAATATGGGAAAGATAATTTTGTCGTTCTAGGATTTCCTTGCGATCAATTTGGTCATCAAAATCCTGAAGATGGCGAGGAGACTACGCATCTTTGTAAAGTGAATTATGGCGTTACCTTCCCAATTTTTGAGCTTGTACAAGTAAATGGAGAGACTACCCACCCATTATTTAATTATTTAAAACATGAAGTGGATTTTCGAGAGTTTGGCAAGGCGAGCATGCAGGAAAAAATGCTTGCTGAGGCAATTGTTCAACTTGCCCCTAACTTTTTAGATGGTCGTAATATTCGCTGGAACTTTACAAAGTTTTTAGTAGATGCTAACGGCAAGACCGTTGCACGCTTTGAACCAACAGATTCACAACTTGATATTGAACAGGCAATTGAAACTATACTATAAAACAGTTTTGTTTATCTTATTCTTTAGAAATGGTGACGATCCATTCAAAGCACAGCTATTTTTTCCTATTAATATATGATAAACTGCTTTACAAGTGAATTATTCTTGCAGAATAAAGGTGCTAACAAGCATAATCGGGAATTCGGTGAAAAACCGAAGCTGTTTCCGCAACTGTAAGTACAGCTAGTATAAAGGTTTACCACTGTCTTAACAGAGATGGGAAGGTACTTTATCACACATTCGTTTTTTATGTAATGAACTGTACAAGCCAGGAGACCGACCTTTGTTTGAACGTATAAAAACTTCTCGGAAGCTAGGAGGATATACGGCAAATACATAGGCTATGTCATGTTAATTTGGCCATTATTATGTTATTTTCGTCGTTCCTTTGCGTAAAGGAGCGGCGTTTTTTTATGCAAGAATTTTCATAATGAAAAGTGGGGGGATCGCAAGTGAAAAAAGATGCACGTTATTCTTGTTATCCATTTATGCGTGAAAAAGCTTCGACGGTTGATTTTGAGATTCGAACAGACAGTCTGACTACGCATTTGGGAGTTGCTTTAGCTGCAGTTAAGAAAGAGGATGTACAAGCTGTTGTAGAAGATTTAATGATTATTTTACCTATGGCCTACCATGTCAATGGCTCGGTTCGTGGAAAACTAGCTGTAACAGAAGAGGATCTTGCTTGGTTAAGTGAGCGCTATGATTTTTATGTTCGTCATGTGAAGGAAGAGATACAAAACTTTGTCTTACCTCAAGGTACAGAGGCTGCCGCTGCTCTACATCTTTGCCGTAGTGAAGCAAAAAAATCATATCGTACATTACACAAAGTATCGGAAGAACGAGAGGTTCCAGCTATTCTTTTTGATTATTTAGGCCTATTAGCCAATGTGTGCTTCGTTATGGCTGTCTTTATGAATCAACAAGCAGGGATAGTTGAAATACCATTTATTAGTAAATCATATCCGATGAAAAAGAAAAAGGAGAATAATAATGAAGAAATTATTTAATGTTCAATGGCTAACAGTACTCTTCCTTGCAATGATTTTAGCAGGTTGTGGTACTTCAGTAGATACTAAAAATAAAGACGCTTCACAGGATACACAACAAACAGAGCAAACAAACTACAAAGTGACAGATGATCGCGGTGTAGAAATAGAGTTTAAAGAAGTACCAAAAACAGTTGTATCATTGCAACCAAGTAACACAGAAATTTTATTTGCTCTAGGTGTTGGTGATAAAATCGTAGGAGCAACTGAGTATGATACTTACCCAGAGGAAGCACAGAAAATTGAACGGGTTTCTGATTCTGTGAATTTTAACAGTGAACGAATCATAGCGTTGAAGCCAGATGTTGTTATAGCTTATACGATTGGTGATAAGGAAGCAATGAAACCACTTGAAGATGCTGGAATCAAAGTGTTTGTTATTCAATCAGCAGCTACATTCGATGATGTTTATGGTGACATCGAACAGATCGCAGCTGTAATGGGTGTTGCAGATAAAGGAAATGAAGTAAACGAAGAGATTAAAGCGAAATTAGCTGACGTTAAAGCAAAGGTGAAGGAAGTAAAAGCACCGAAAAATGTTTATTTAGAAATTAGTCCTAAGCCCGATATTTATACAGCAGGCTCTGGTACTTTCCAGCAAGAAATACTAGATGCAGCCAATGTTAAGAATGTTTTTTCTGACTTGAGCAGCTGGGCACAAGTTTCTGAGGAAGATGTCATAGTGAAAAACCCAGATGTTATTTTAACGACAGTAAACTACACAGAGGATCCAATAGGTGAAATACTTGCACGTGATGGATGGAATACAGTGACAGCAGTTCAAAATAAAGCAGTACAGACTCTTGATACAGATATCTCTAATCGACCTGGCCCACGTATTGGGGAAGCCGTAGAACTAGTAGCAAAGGCTGTCTATCCAGAGTTATTTAAATAAGAAACCATTCAAGGCTAGCTGTATACTGACAGCTAGCCATTTTTATGTGTGTTGTTATTTCCTAGTGTGAAAATTGGAATTAATTGAGTTAGTTCTATAAAATAAAAGTAAGAGTGCTCGATAATTTTAGGAGGTGTAGTAATTGGAACAGTTAGAGACAAAGATAATTCCATTTGAGGCAGTTTATAATTTTCGAGATATGGGGGGATATAGGACAAGGGATGGGCGCATTGTCAAGAACGGTTTATTTTACCGCTCAGCGGCTCTTGGGAAAATGACGTTGGCGGATAAAGAGCTATTTGAAACATTAGGGATTAAAACCATTTTTGATTATCGTGATAATAATGAGGCACACCATAATCCTAACCCTATGTTCTCACACGCTCAATATATTCAAATACCAGCGAAGGGCAATCATACATTTGAAATGCCTACAAATGCTGGTGGTAGAGATTTTTATAAAGCAGTAAGCCCCGAAATGTTCCGAGATTTTTATGCACAGATGCCGTTTAATAATCCTTCTTTTAAAGAGTTAATGAAAACCATACAAAATCCTGACAATTTGGGTCTTGTCCACCATTGTGCAGTTGGTAAGGATCGCACAGGTATAGGGGGAGCTCTTATTTTGCTAGCCTTAGATGTACCTGAGGAGACGATTATGGAAGACTATTTAAACACGAATATCCATTTACGTCCAATGGTAGACAGAATGGCACAGGCTATTCAACATCAATATAATGAGCAAGAATTACAGCAATTTTATGCATTAATGTCTGCTCGAGAAGACTATTTACAAGCAGCATTGGATGCTATGGATTACCATTATGGCTCAAAGACTAAGTTTTTAGAGCAGGAGTTTGGCCTAACTATTGCTAGACGAGAGCAATTGCAAGCTTATTGCTTAACATAACAATGACCCCTTTCACATATCTGTGTGAGAGGGATTTTTTATGTGGAAGCGCTGTCTTCCTATAAACCTCTTTACAGTCTGAAAATTTATGATAAGATACAATAGATTTTTAAGAAAAATATAGGAGAAGTGAAAGTATTGGCAGAGACAATGAAAGAGACAAATAAGTTAAGTCTATTCCATTTAACATGGCCTATTTTCTTAGAAGTATTTCTATTTATGTTAATGGGATTAGCCGATACTTTTATGCTCAGTGCTTTATCAGATAATGCTGTATCCGGAGTAGGTGCAGCCAATCAATATATCCATATTGCGATCTTGATTCTTGAAGTGGTAGGGAATGGTGCATCCATTGTCGTTTCACAGTATTTAGGTTCAAGACGTTTTTTTGAAGCAGCGAAAATATCGGCTTTAGCTGTCACAATGAATTTGGTTGTTGGACTGTTAATGAGTATTCTATTTTTCTTCTTTGCAAAACATTTAATGACTATGATGAACTTGCAGGGAGAAGTACTTCACTATGCACAAAGTTATTTAGTTATCATCGGGAGTTTTATTTTTCTACAGGCTATTATTAATGCACTTGCTGCAATTATTCGTGTACATGGTTGGACGAAGCAAACGATGTATGTATCACTTGGCATGAATATCTTGCATGTTGTGCTAAACTATGGTCTGATTTTTGGGAATTTAGGTTTACCAGAGCTTGGTGTAAAAGGAGCGGCTATTTCTTCGGTCATTAGTCGGGGATTAGCTGTACTAGTGTTTTTCTGGTTGCTCTATCAAGTGATGGAAGTACGCGTGAAGCTACACTATTATTTTGATTATTCTAAGGAATATGTAAGGAAAATATTAAACATTGGTTTACCTTCTGCCTTTGAGCAGGTACTTTATCAGTTTTGTCAGATTGTCTTTTTATATTATGCGACATATTTAGGAGCAGAAACACTGGCAGCACGACAATATGCTATGAATATTTCGATGTTTACGTATTTATTTGCGATTGCCATTGGTACAGGAACAGCTATTATTATCGGACGTCATGTGGGGGCAGGGAAGAAGGATGAGGCATACCATCAACTATGGATAAGTGTCCGTGCGGCATTTGTTTTTACGATTATTATGGTTGCAGTCGTTACGATTTTCCGCAAACCACTCATGCATGTTTTTACCGATAATCCAGATGTCATTACTATTGGAGCATCCGTGTTAGCCCTCAGTATTTTGCTAGAGACTGGCCGTACAATGAATATCGTTGTCATTAACTCTTTACGTGCTTCTGGAGATGCCAGATTTCCTGTGAAGATTGGTTTTCTATCGATGGTTTGTATGAGTCTTCCGCTTGGTTATTTATTTGTATTTATATTGGATTGGGGCTTGGTTGGAATATGGCTAGCTATTTCAGCAGATGAATGGGTACGTGCAATTATCGTATACTTTAGATGGAAAAGCCGTAAATGGGAGCGATTTGCCCTCGTTTCACCGAATGAACAGAAGGAGGCATAGAAATGGGAGCATTATCTAAACGTGCGATAGCGGCAGCATTAATGGAGCAATCTATCACACTTTTTGCTTGTCCTGTATGTCAGCAATCGATGCATGTCTATGAGCAGGGAAGATTGGTTTGTCCTGCTAACCATTCTTTTGATATAGCTAAGCAGGGCTATGTCAACATGCTGACACATAGCGCTGCTTCTAAATATAGCAAAAGTCTTTTTGAATCTCGTAAGGCAGTGATTGATAGTGGGATTTATGATGCTGTAGAAGAAAAAATTAGTAAGCTTATAGCCTCTGCAAAAACAGTGCTTGATACTGGCTGTGGAGAAGGATCACATTTAGCTCGTATTATGACAGACATAGACAATGGCATCGGTGTTGGTATCGATATAGCAAAAGAGGGCATATTGGCAGCAACACGTCATTATCCACAACAAATTTGGTGTGTAGGTGATTTAGCCAAAAGTCCATTTGCGCAAGAAAGCTTTGATGCAATATTAAATATTTTATCGCCCGCAAATTATGAGGAATTTAAGCGTCTTCTTGCCCCAGATGGCTGTCTTGTAAAGGTTGTACCACAAAGCGGCTATTTACAGGAACTGCGTGCCCAATTATATGCAGATTCGAGCAAGGAAACATACTCTAATGAACAAATTGTTGCCCGTTTTAAAGATAGCTTTAGTGAAGTTATAGTAGAACGTGTAACCTATACTTTACCGCTTGCAGAAGAGCTTGTGCCGGCGTTATTAGAGATGACACCGATGGGCTGGCATAAAAAAGAGGAAACGGCCATTGTATTAAATGAAATTACGATTGATGTAGATCTATTAGTAGGGAAAGTTTAAGAGGGCCACCTGCAATTGCAGTATACTGGTCTTTTCGATTACAATGGGAATAACTATTGAATAAGGTAGGAATGTAACAGTGTATAAATTAGCAGCTAATGTTGTCAAAGTAATATTAAAATTAATGGGTTCAAAGGCTCGTGTATATGGAGAAGAAAACTTGCCAAAAGATGGTGGGTATATTATAGCTTGTACACATACAGGCTACGTCGATATTTTAAACCTTGGTGTAGCCATGTACCCTCGTGAAATTCACTTTATGGCGAAGAAGCAATTATTTGAAATGAAAGGGCTTGGCTGGCTTATTGAGCGTTTAAATGCCTTTCCGGTGGATCGTGATAATCCTGGACCAAGCGTGATTAAAATTCCTTCACAGTTATTGAAAGAAGGTAAAATTGTAGGGATTTTTCCCTCTGGTACTCGTAGCTCAGAAGGAACGGATTTGAAGCAAGGAGCGATTACGATTGCACAGCTAGCAAAGGCGCAAATTGTTCCAGCTGCATATGTTGGCGCGCGTAATGCTGGCGATGTAATGAAGCGTGGCAAAGGCTACTTAATCTATGGTGAGCCATTTTATGTAACAGGGAAAGGGAAAGAAGGTCGTGAGCAATTTACACAACATCTTGAACATGAGCTAATTTCTTTAACGGAAGAATTACAAAAACGTATTGCAGTCAAATAAAGAGAAGCGGCACTCAGAGTCACATAGATTTTGAGTGCTTTGTTGTAGGAGGAGAAACATGATTCGAGTACTTTTCGTTTGCTTAGGTAATATTTGTCGCTCTCCCATGGCAGAAGCCGTCATGCGAGAGTTAGTAGAAAAAGAGCATTTAGGAGATAAAATTGAAGTGGATTCTGCTGCCACAAGTTCATGGCATATTGGTGAACCTCCACATCAAGGTACATTGGATAAGCTTAGAGAAAATGGTATTTCCACAACAGGCATGCAAGGTCGACAATTACAACGGGCTGATTTTGAAAAATTCGCTTATATTATCGGTATGGATGAAAGCAATATTCGCAATATCCGAACGATGCTAGGCGATCCGCGCTCACCAAAGATTTTTCGTTTTCTAGATTTAACGGAACATCGCAAAGACGTCCCTGATCCATATTATACGGGTGATTTTCAAGAAACCTATGATTTAGTGCAAGAAGGCTGTCAGGCATTACTAGCAAAAATAAAACAAGAGCTGTTGTAAAGTGACACTAAAAAACGAAAATTTTAACAGCTATTTCTTCAGAAAATATTAGCTTAAACATTGGTATATATAGCTTTGTAAGTATCATTGTGTTATTATTTGCAGAGTAAAGATACGATAAGTATTTAATTACCATTTACAGATGTGCAACTGCGTATCTATCATTTTTATAAACTTATATTTGAAAGAGAGTGGAAACAATGGGTCGTAAGTGGAACAACATTAAAGAAAAGAAAGCGTCTAAAGATCAAAGCACAAGCCGTATTAATGCAAAATTCGGGCGAGAAATTTATGTGGCAGCTAAATCAGGCGAACCAGATCCAGAGTCAAACCGTGCACTTAAAGTAGTGCTCGAACGCGCGAAAACATACAGTGTTCCAAAACATATTATAGAAAAAGCCATCGATAAAGCAAAAGGTGGCGGCGATGAAAACTTTGATGAATTACGTTATGAAGGCTTTGGACCAGCCGGCACAATGATTATTGTGGATGCTTTAACAAACAATGTGAATCGTACAGCATCAGATGTTCGTGCGGCATTTGGTAAAAATAACGGGAACATGGGTGTCAGTGGATCTGTCGCTTATATGTTCGATTCAACTGCAGTTATTGGCTTAGAAGGTAAAACGGCTGATGAAGTACTTGAAATTTTAATGGAAGCAGATCTTGATGCTCGCGATATTTTAGAAGAGGATGACGCGGTTATTATTTATGCGGAGCCAGATCAATTCTTTGCGACACAAGAAGCGTTAAAGGCTGCAGGGGTTGCAGAATTTACAGTAGCAGAGCTTTCTATGCTACCTCAAACAGAAGTTGCCTTAACTGGCGATGATGTAGCTAAGTTTGAAAAACTAATCGATGCATTAGAAGATTTAGAGGATGTACAAAATGTCTTCCACAATGCAGATTTGGGCGAATAAATCGATAAATGAAGTGAGTAAACCAGTAGCAAATTAGCTACTGGTTTTTAATTAGGGAGGAAAACGATGCAGAGTATTTTAGCCATTAGTTTATTTTTAGTCACATTATTTTTTGTCATAGTACAACCACGTAAACTATCTATCGGCTGGTCAGCCTGTATAGGGGCGGCGATTGCCTTACTAATGGGTGTAGTTACCTGGCATGATGTGTTAGCAGTAACTGGAATTGTTTGGAATGCGACGTTATCATTTATTGGCATTATTTTAATTTCGCTAATCTTAGATGAAATTGGTTTTTTCGAATGGGCAGCTCTGCACATGGCACGACTTGCGAAGGGAAGCGGAATTCGGTTATTTGTTTATATTGCTTGCCTAGGGGCAGTTGTGTCGGCCCTATTTGCTAATGATGGAGCGGCTTTAATACTCACTCCCATTGTGTTAGCAATGGTAAGAAAACTGAATTTAACTGAAAAAATGATTTTTCCGTTTATCATGGCAAGTGGTTTTATAGCAGATACAACTTCCTTACCATTTGTAATAAGTAATTTAACTAATATTGTATCAGCTGATTTTTTTGAAATCGGCTTTATAGAGTATGCAATTCATATGGTTGTACCGAATTTCTTTTCTTTAGTGGCCAGTATTGTTGTACTGTATATTGTTTTTCGACGGTCCATTCCACAGCATTATTCTCTTGAGGCGGTTGAGCATCCAAAGCAGGCAATTCGAGATCCTCGCTTATTTTCGATAGCTTGGTATGTGATTGCCATCCTATTAGTAGGGTTCGTGGTCGGTGAAGTTCTACACATTCCTGTATCCTTCGTTTTATGCGGTGTTGCTTCTATTTTCTTATCGCTTGCACAGCGTAGTAAGGTTGTAGATACGAAGAGGGTCATAAAAGGAGCGCCGTGGAATATAGTGTTCTTTTCCATCGGTATGTATGTGGTGGTCTATGGATTAAAAAATGTAGGGATGACAGGATTGCTAGCCAGTTTACTAGAGCAAGCGGTACAGCATGGTTTTGTAGTGGCAACCATGACGATGGGATTTGTTGCGGCAATTTTGTCTGCAGTGATGAATAATTTACCTACTGTTATGATTGATGCCTTAGCGATTTCTGAAACAAGTGCAACTGGTATGATGAAGGAAGGGCTCATTTATGCAAATGTTATTGGCACAAATTTAGGTCCGAAAATGACACCGATTGGCTCACTTGCGACATTATTATGGCTTCATATATTGGCTCAAAAGGGCATTAAAATTAGCTGGGGACAGTATTTTAGAATCGGCATCATTCTTACAATTCCAACACTGCTCGCTACTTTACTAGCATTAGTTTTTTGGATAAGTATAATAGCATAGTTATATTGTCGAAATAGTGAAATAAATAGTACAATAAGTAATAGTAAGATATTAATATATCAGCGTATTAAAGGAGGAAAGTATGCGAGCGACAGGTAAATTAAGTAATAAAATTGTGCTAATGTCATTTGTTATGCTATTAGCTTTGTTAGCCTTTTTCATTGTAACAACGATATATACAGCGAAATCATCTGTTAATAAAACAATGGGAACACAGGCAGTTGCAGTTGCTGAGAATATTGCAAAACGTTTGAACGCAGATGAATATGAACAACTCTCACAGGACCCAAAGGAATCTGAATTATATTGGCAGCTAAGGCAAGAACTCAATGAATTGCGTGAAATAAATGGGGTTCTGTATGCCTATACTTTCGCAGTCCCAAAGGAAGATAAAAAGGTTCGATTTTTAGTGGATGGTATGCCAGTAGATGATCAAGAAAATGCTGGCGTTATAGGAGATGAATCTGCTTCCACCTATTATAAAGATTTAAAAAAGGTAATGGATACGGGGAACTACTACTCCGATATTTTACATAGCGATTTTGGCGATTATTTATCAGGTACTGTGCCATTGAAAGATGCCTCAGGAAATATTGTTGCCTTTGTAGGGGTAGATATAGAGGCAACAGAGGTAAGTGGTGTGACAAATGCTGTGCTAACAGCCATTTTACCTGCTTTAATTGTCGTTATATTAGCTTTAATAGGACTTGTTATGTTTATTATGTATCGTTATATCAATCGAGCGTTGAAGCCTTTAACAAATTTAGGTGTTGCCGCACAAAACTTTGCACAAGGAGATATTGCTAAGGCATCTATGGCAGTAGAGGAAATTCAATTGACAGGAGAAAATGAGATTACTATTTTTGCTCAATCCTTTAAGGAGTCTCTACAAAGATTAAAAGAAACATTCCACACGATTCAACAACGAACATTAGCTTTACAAAGTGTCGTTCAAAAGATTGATGAGACAACTCATCATGTGGAAACATCAAACGCTCAAATTGCGGATCGTATTATCGAAATTGCTGCGGGGAGTGAGCAGCAGCAGCAAAACAATCAAGAGGTTGTCTTAACGATGAACGAAATGTCGATTGGTATTCAACGTCTAGCTGATACTACGTCTGAAATTGCCGAGTCATCTTCAGCTATGACGGGTCTAGTTGAAACAAGTGTTGGTCATTCACAAGAAGTTGTATCACAAATTCAAAATGTAGAAGCCTCCGTTTTACGTACAGCTAATCATGTCGAGGAGATGGGCGAGAAGTTCCGTTCTATTGAAGAGATGGTGACGATCATTACGAGTATTGCCGATCAAACAAACTTACTTGCTTTGAATGCGGCGATTGAAGCAGCGAGGGCTGGGGAAGCAGGTAAAGGATTTGCGGTTGTGGCGGACGAAGTACGTAAACTTGCAGAGATGTCTAAATCATCAGCTGACGAAATACACATGCATTTAGAAAGCTTTAAGAAAATAACAGATCGAGCATTGCAAGAGATGTCGAGCAGTACAGTAGACGTACAAGCAGGCAATAAAGCGGTGCAATATATTGGTGTAAGCTTAGAGCAAATATTGCAATCAGTCATTGAGGTAAATAACAAAATTCAAGATGATTCAGCTGTGATCGAGGAAATGTCAGCTGGCTCTGAGGAAATATTAGCTACTATAGAGCAAATGAATGATATTGCGAAGCATAGTGTGCTAGGAACAAAGGAAGTTGCAACTTCCTCTGACTTACAAGTAGCAATGGTTTCGGAATTAAATGAAGTTGTAACCATTTTAGATCAGACATCTAAAGAAGTTATCGATACGATTAATACATTCAAATTATGATGACCTTGAAACTATTTTTCTATAAGCATAGGTCTTGTAGAAAAATAGTTTTTTAATAGGAGATAGTAGTGTGTAAATGTCTAAATAAACCATATTAAGGGAAATTAGAAAATAATTTGTGTTTTACCCATTGTGAAAACTTTCAAACCATAACATAATATAAAGTAATATTTGTTGAACGAAATAGGGGGGCTAAAGTATGAGGTTTTTACGTTCAATACAGGGGAAATTGATTATTATTTCATTAGCAATACTGATTATTCCAAGTTTAATAATTGGTATAGTTAGCTACGGTAAGGCTAAGAATGGCATGGAGGAAATTGGTGAGCAAGTACTTTACAATAGCGTAGAATCAGCTTTGCAAATAATTGAGCTTGCCAATGAGAGTGTTGAAAAAGGTGACATTCCTTTAGAAGTTGCACAGGAGCGAGTACGTGAGGCGTTTCTTGGACCTAAAGATAGCGAAGGGAAACGCCCTATTAATTATCCTGGTGATTTAGGAGAATATGGCTATATTTATGTATTGGATGATAAGGGGACATTAACAACACATCCAACGCGAGAAGGGGATAATCTTTGGAATGACCAGGATAGTAGCGGAAATTATTTTATTCGGGAAGTGACTGAAAAAGCTCTTGCTGGTGGTGGTTTTACAGTATATGAATTTGAGCTACCAGGTCAGGATGTCTTAGCAGATAAAATTATTTATTCGGAGAAAGATCCACATTGGGGATGGGTAATCGCATCAGGTACATATATGCAAGATTTTAACGAAGGGGCAAATTCTTTATTGTTAGTGATTGGTGTGACATTAGTGGGTGCGATTATTATCGGGACAATCGTAGTCATTTTAGTATCTAGACATCTGGCATTACCAGTTAAAAAATTATCGATGCGTGTGCGAGAAGTAGCGCAAGGGAATTTAACTGTAGAGATTGAGCATTTACAGCGTTCAGATGAAATTGGACAATTAAATGAGGGCTTTAATGAAATGGTAAATCAACTCAAAACGCTTATTTCAGATGTGGAGGAAGCGATTGTAGAAATACAATCGACATCAGCGAACCTAACAGCAGTGGCTGAAGAGACGGATGCCTATGGTGACGAAATCGTCAAAGCCATCAATGAAGTATCTAAAGGTGCAGTCAAGCAAGCATCAGATGCGGAGGATACAAATCGAACAGCTATTGAGTTTGCTCAGCAAATTGAAGGATTGCACGATAAAAATGATTTAATGTTGGATGCATCACAGCATATGAAAAAATCAAATGAAGAAGGTCTCGTTAATCTAGATAGTTTAAAAGAGACATCACAGGAATCTTCCGATATTATTCAGAACATTCAATCTGTTTTTGGCAGTTTAATAGTCAAAGTGCATGAAATTGAAGGTATTGTAGAGACAATTACGCAAATTTCCGACCAAACAAACCTACTGGCTCTTAATGCCTCTATTGAAGCCGCAAGAGCGGGAGAACATGGTAAAGGATTTGCAGTTGTTGCAGAAGAAGTACGTAAGCTTGCGGATCAAACATCAGTCGCGACAGAGCTCGTCCGCACCACTATAAAGGGGATTGAAAGTGAAACGAAGTTAGTCAATGATGAGATGCAGAAAACGCATGCTATTGTGCATCAGCAAAATGATTCGGTTCAGGTGACAGCGTTATCTTTTAAAGAAATTAAATTGGCTGTTGAAAAAATAATAGCCATTATAGGAGATATGGCAGAGGGTGTAGAATATTTAAATAGCTCCAAGAATGTTATTATGCAGTCGATTGAAAGCATTGCAATGATTAGTGAAAAGAATGCTGCTGCATCTGAAGAGGTAACAGCGTCTGTAGATGAGCAGCAACGAGCAATCCAGCTTGTTAGTGAGTCTTCCAATGATCTAACTGATGAAATATCAGCCTTACAGGAGTCTATTAAACGCTTTATATTGAGATAATTATGCAGGATGCTTGGTCAACAAGCATCCCATGTTGTTGAAAAAAGGTAATGTCAACGGCATAATAAGCAATTTTGTAAGGCGAGGGGTTGATTTCCGTTCCGCCAGCGTCCTTTCCAGGGGGCGTCCGATGAGCCGCTTCACTCACTGCGTTCGCTCCAGGGTCTCCTCTGTGACGCTAAATCCCCTAGGAGTGACGCCGGCTCCACTCCAATCAACCATTCTGCAAAAGTGTCTTTTCCTGAACAAAATAGCCCATTATTTATATTATAAGAGAGGATAGCCTCTTACTTTCAATGTGGAGAAGTGATGTGTGACAACACCCCTCCATAAAAGAGTAGTGAATACCTTCACTTTTTTATGGATTGGAGTGGAAGGCTACTTGACTCCCGTGGGATAGCGAGACAGGCGAGCCTCTAAACGGAGTGGTAGCGGAGGAAGCGGCTCGGCGCTCGCCCACAGGAAAGCAAGTAGCCTGCAACGGAGATCCTTTTTCACCTTTCACATAAATTCTATGGATGGTTTTGTTTTTCAACACTATGGGATGCTTGGTCAACAAGCATCCTTTTTTCTTTAGCTGCGTTAATAAAAGGTAAAGGAGGGGTGATTTGTGAAAAAATGGGTAATTGGAGGAAGTGTACTTCTAGTAAGCATTGGAATGGTTCTTTATATTTGGTTGGGAAAACAAATAGAGCAGGGTGTTGAACCAAGTGCAAAAGGCTCTGCTGACTATATGATTATACTAGGGGCAAAAGTAAAGGCGGGTGGTGTACCATCACTTTCATTAAAGAGTAGATTAGAGGTGGCAGTTCCATACTTAACAAAATACCCTCATGTTAAGGTCATTGTGTCAGGGGGGCAAGGACCTGATGAAGATCAAACAGAGGCATCTGTTATGCAAGAATATTTAGAACAGAACGGTATCGAGGCTACAAGGATTATCGTCGAGGACAAGTCTACGTCCACTTATGAAAATTTAGTATTTTCCAAAGAATTATTACCGAAAGATACAAAGAAAATCACCATCGTTTCAAATGACTTTCATTTGAAACGCGCTAAGTATTTAGCAGAAACTTTAGATTTCGAAGTGGATGTCGTCGCAGCCGAAACACCAAAGTCAGTAGAAGCTAAACTAAGATTGAGAGAAAGAGCCGCTTTATTAAAAACGTATATTGTTGGCTATTAAAGTACTTTCATTGAGGCGTAATCATTTCTAGTGCTTTCTCGTAAAAAACACCACTACAAAAATAGATAATTGTTTCTTAATAGGTTCCATTTGGCATATAATAGAAATATCACGGGGTATAGGACAGAAAGAGGGGACTTCAATGACAACGTTTAAAGATTATCAGTATAGCCGTCCAAATGTGGCAGCGATGAAAGAACAGCAATTAGCACTTATCGAGCAATTTAAACATGCACAATCAATAGATGAGCAAAGTGGTGTAATTGAGAAGCTAAATGCCATCAGTAATGACTTTGCGACAATGGCTAACTTAGTATACATTCGCGCTTCAATCGATACGAATGATGAATTTTATCAAGCAGAACGCGATTATTTCGATGAAGTAGGCCCAGAGCTAGAAGAAGTAACGACTGAATATTATAAAGCATTAATTGATTCACCATTCCGTGAGCAATTAGAAGAGAAGTGGGGTCAACAATTATTTGACCTTGCAAGCTATCAAATTAAGGGTTTTTCACCAGCAGTTATTGATTTAATGCAAAAAGAAAACAAGCTTGTTTCTGAGTATAATAAGCTTGTAGCTTCTGCACAAATTGACTTTAATGGGGAGACATTAACACTTGCTCAGCTTGGTCCGTTTGCAGAATCAACTGATCGAGAAACACGTAAGGCAGCAACTGATGCCCGTTTCGGTTTCTTTGCGAAGCATGAAGATGATTTCGATCGTTTATATGATGAGCTTGTAAAAGTACGTCATGAAATTGCGATTAAACTAGGCTATAACAACTATGTTGAGCTAGGATATGTTCGTATGAATCGTATTGATTATAATGCGGAAATGGTTCAAAAATTCCGTGATCAGGTTCGTGATTTAATTGTACCTGTGGCAACGAAGCTATATGAGCGTCAGGCAAAGCGTATTGGAATTGAAGATTTTAAATTCTATGATGAAGCATTCAACTTCTTATCAGGTAATGCTGCTCCAAAAGGAGATCCAGAGTGGATCGTGGCGAATGGTAAGAAAATGTATGAGGAATTATCACCTGAAACAGGAGAATTCTTCAATTTCATGATTGACCATGACTTAATGGACCTAGTAGCGAAGAAAGGGAAAGAGAGTGGTGGTTATTGTACATTTATTGAAAACTATCATTCTCCATTTATTTTCTCGAATTTTAACGGTACGTCAGGTGATATCGATGTATTAACACATGAAGCAGGACATGCCTTCCAAGTTTATTCAAGCCGTAACATTGGCATTCCAGAGTATCTATGGCCGACCTATGAATCTTGTGAAATTCACTCGATGAGTATGGAATTCTTCACATGGCCTTGGATGGAGTTGTTCTTTAAAGAGGATACAGAGAAATATAAATTTACGCATTTAAGTAGTGGTCTTTTATTCTTACCATATGGTGTTGCAGTAGATGAGTTCCAACATGTTATTTATGAAAATCCAACAATGACGCCGGCTGAACGTAAAGCAGCATGGAAAAAAATTGAGGAAACATATTTACCACACCGCGACTATGATCATAACAGCTACCTAGAGGCTGGAGGCATATGGCAACGTCAGGGCCATATTTATGCAAGTCCATTTTATTATATTGATTACACGTTAGCCCAAATTTGTGCATTCCAGTTCTGGAAACGCTCACGTGAAGAATTTGAATCGGCTTGGAAAGACTATATTCATCTATGTGGCTTAGGTGGTTCTATGTCCTTTACAAAGCTGGTAAAAGAGGCAGGTTTAATTTCACCATTTGAAGATGGCTGTGTTGAATCGGTTATCGGGGAAATTGAGGAATACTTAAATTCAGTAGACGATTCTTCACTATAATTGATTACGTAAATTCGCTACACTTCCATGCTAAGCGTTGTGGAAGTGAGCGAATTTTTTAGTTTGTCAAAGTTGATTTTTCAAGCAAATTCGAAAAATCTGGACGCATGGCTTAGCTGTGCGCATGTAGCAATGTCGTCCAGTAGTATCATTGATTTTGTTTAAAAATACTAGGATACTTGCGAAATGGGTAATATATCAGTAGTATTTTCAGTAACTGTGAAAAAAGGAAGTGAATAAAAGTGACGAGGAAAGTTTGGTTTCAAGTAGGTGTAGGGATATTAATTACACTACTAATCATTAAATATTTTATAGAGATTCATTGGATTTTTTCACCATTAGTCATCATATTAAAAGCTATTTTTGTCCCTTTACTACTTGGCGGTGTCCTCTATTATGTGACAGAACCGATCCAGAGATTTTTAGAAAAACGTAGATTTCCTAGATGGGGAAGTATTTTGACGATTGTATTTGGGCTAATAGCCATTGTAGGGATTTTTGGTTGGATTATTGGTAATCCGATTGCTGAGCAGATCAATAAATTAGTGAAGAATGCCCCTATGATTAGTACGAGCATTAGCACAAGCATTCAGCAACTAACAGACTATGTAACGCAAAATAAAGATAACTTCCCACAGCAATTAAATGATGTTATTGAAAAAATGGCGAATTCAGTACAAGATGTTGCAGTAGTGGCGAGTAAAGGATTTATGTCTTTTTTACAATCCATAGTGTCCGTATCGTTATTAGCTATATTAATTCCGTTTTTCTTTATTTTTATGCTGAAGGATCATGAGAAATTTGCACCATCCATCTATAAGTATTTCAGTGGTGAACGTCAGCAATGGGTAAAGAAAACGTTAAGTGAAATTGATGATGTATTACGTACTTATATTCAGGGCCAACTGCAAATTAGTTTTTTATTAGCACTTATTATGTATGTCGGCTATTTAATTATTGGATTAGACTATTCGTTGCTGCTAGTAATCTTCGCGTTCTTTATGAACATGATTCCATTTATCGGACCTTGGATCGCCTTTGCGCCAGCGCTGATCGTAGCAGTTATTCAGGATCCTATTTTAGTTGTGTGGGTATCCGTTGTGACGCTTGTTGCTCAGCAAATTGATAGCAACTTTATCACACCTAATGTTATGGGGAAATCCCTTGATATCCATCCACTAACCGTGATTACAATTATTCTAGCAGCAGGTAATATAGCAGGTTTTATTGGAATTATTATCGCTGTACCATTTTATGCAGTATTAAAGGTTATCGTATCCAATATTTATGATCAACGTAATGCGATTAAGAAAAAAGCGACGAAGTCAGTATAGGAGTCGAAACAATGGAACGAGAAATTGTAAAGGTATTTAATGAGCAGCATGAGCAAATAGGGACAGCTACGAGAGCAGAAGTACATGAAAAAGGGCTTTGGCATGAGACTTTTCATTGCTGGCTTGTCAATGAAGACTATATTTATTTTCAAATACGTAGCTCACAGAAAAAGGATTATCCAGGCTTACTCGATATTACAGCAGCAGGACATCTTTTAGCGATTGAGACTGTGGAGTCAGGTATCAGAGAAGTAAAAGAAGAATTAGGGCTCCAGATAGATGTCCATGAAGTTGTCAAAATGGGCATGACCTCTTGTAGTATCGTTTCCGAAAATATGATTGACAATGAATTTTGCCATGTCTACATATACCCTTTCGAGCACGATTGGGATTCCTTTGATTTACAGTACGAGGAAGTATCAGGTGTAGTGAGAGCAAGGCTAAATGAGGCTGAGGCTTTCTTCTTGGGAGAAACAACAACACTTAATATTGAAGGGTACGAGTATTTCCCTGATGGTCAACGAGTGAAAATTGTCAGACCAGTTGGCACCACGCAATTTGTTCCTTATCGAGAATTGTATGTAGCACAAGTGATAAAATTTACACGCGAAAAGATATTTAATCAAACATCATAAGAGGGAAAGTAGGACAAGCTATCAATGTAAGCTTGTCCTACTTTTTGGGCAAAAATGATTTAGAAACTACACGATATAACAGTAAAAAATACGTTATACTGTAAGATAGATTGTAAAGAAAAGGAGCATTTTTAATATGCTAACATTTGAACAAAAACAAGCGATTATTGAATCGTTTTCTGGACTAACAAAAAAGGAGATTTCATTAAAACGCTTAAATTATCACTATATGGATAGTCTTTATGAAAAGACAATTGTAGTGGAAAAGCTTCACCCAAATGGCAATGGCTTTGTCTTTGTTGGGGATTTATTACGCTATGAGCAAGAGGCTACTGATAAAGGATTAGTGAATATCCGTGATTACGATGAGCAACAGCTACGTGAGATTATTGAGGATTCTATTCAGTATTTATCAGAAGAAGTAGAAGAGCAGGAGCCGATTGTAGAGATTTGGCATAGCCGAGATGGTGTGAAATTACAGCTAGCGTTTGAGCAACGTTCTTGGAATGTGTATCATGGAGAAAATCTTGAAGAGGCATTTGGTACGTATGACGCGGCAAAGGAATATTTACTAGAAGAAGGCTTTCGTACAAAGAAATAAACATACGGGGGATCATCATAAATGAACGGAAAAAAATTAGTGGGAATTGTAATTGTTGTTTTAATCGTGGCATGTTTATTTTCAGTTTTTACCATTACTAATTTTTATAAAAACCATGAGGAACAGCCGAATCGAGAAAATCGAGAAATTAATAAGTCAAAGAGCTTGAATTTAATTTTGCCACAGGCTACAATTATCTCGAATTCAAGATAATCGAGAGGTGATTGTTAGTGCAACACATTTTTTATAAAGGTACAGATGAAACAAAACCGACGTTGCTATTGTTACATGGCACGGGTGGTAATGAAGAAAGTTTAATTGGGTTGGCAAAAGAAATAGATGAAACAGCCAATATTTTAAGTGTACGTGGAAATGTTCTTGAGCATGGGATGCCGCGATTTTTCCGTCGATTAGCAGAAGGTGTCTTTGATATAGAGGATTTAATCTTTCGAACTAAAGAGCTTCATGACTTTTTACAGGAGGCGGCACAGCAATATGGCTTTGATCGCCAACGAATTGTAGCGATTGGCTATTCAAATGGCGCTAATATTGCAGCAAGCTTATTATTCCACTATGCTGATGCATTAGTAGGAGCTATTTTACATCATCCAATGGTACCAAGACGTGGAATAGAATTACCTCAACTTTCTTCTACGCCTGTTTTTATCGGTGCTGGAACGAATGATCCGATGTGTACAGCACAGGAGTCTGAGGATTTAGAAGCGCTTTTAACGTCTTCAGGTGCAATGGTCACGACAGCTTGGTTTAATTTTGGTCATCAGCTAACAATGCCGGAAGTACAAGCAGCAAAAGAATGGTATAACAGTATCTATGTTTAATTGAAAAATCCGCCTCTTTTCCTAAAGGAGGCGGATTTTAATGATTTTATTTACTTTTCTTTGAAAAAGGTAGCCACCAGTTCCAATCACCAAATAATTTCATGAGACTTGGCACAAGCATAAGACGAATAATCGTCGCATCAATAGCAACGGCAATGGCTATACCAACACCAATTTGTTTTACAGGCATCACGTCTGTGAAGGCAAATGCCCCTGTAATAACAATCATAATAAGCGCTGCCGATGTAATAATACGGCTAGTGGATGTTAACCCATCAATTGTTGCGTGTGTATTATCTGCCCCTTTTAAATATTCTTCTTGGATACGAGAGATTAAGAAGACTTCGTAGTCCATACTTAAGCCGAACACCAGACAGAAAACAATGACTGGAATAATTAGTACAATCGGACCTGCTTCAATACCAAAATGTCCATATTGGAAAATATAAACGAGTATACCGAACGCAGATGAAAGCCCAATAATGTTCATAATAATCGCTTTTAACGGTATTAAAATCGAACGGAATGCCAGCATTAAAATAAAGAATGTGGAAACGATGATAATGGCTATAGCCAAAACTATTTTATTCGCAATTTCATCAAAAATCTCTTGGTTGAATTTAGCGGGTCCTCCAAGCGCGAAATCTACACCTAAATCTTGATCCATCCAAGATCGGGCAAATTTTTGAGCAGTAGTGGAAGAGCCCGCTGCATCGATGGTAATAGGGATAAATAATTGAGTATCTTTTGAAAAAGTATTCATTACAGACTTTAACTGTTCCGCAATCTGTGGAATTGCTAAAGAAGTAGAAAGCTCCTCAGGTGTTTGAATGTTAGCAGCTGTATAGACTGTTGAAACATTTGTTACTAGGGAGTCCTTTAATAGCTTTTCTTGAATAGCATAAATGAGCTCTCTTCCTTCAGCATCCTCCCAGCCTTCTTTTCGTTCAGCTAATAAATATAACGTAGATGATTCACCCAGTCCAAACGTTTCATCTAATTTATCATATGCTGCACGTGCATCATATTTAGTTGGCAAGGAGTCAACCTGTGGAATCGTTAGTTGTATGTCCTTTAATGGGAGCATACCAATGCCAAGTAATAATAAAGCAGAGATTACAATGGCTATTGGATGTTTCATGACAAAGCCTGCAAAGCCACGCCAACGATTGGCACCACCTGGTTTAATGCGTATTAGACGCCATTTATTGAGTTTATCTCCTAATAGCATCATAGTGGCAGGGAGTAGTGTCAAGCCAGAAAGAACGGCTAACAGGACGACTATGGTACCTCCTAGAGCGATATTGTGAAAAATCTCTACATCAATAACGATCATAGCGCCTAAGCCTATCATGACACAAACGGCAGAGAAAATGATGGAACGCCCTGCTGTTTGTATAGCAGTTTGAATAGCTTGGACTATAGAGGTGTGCGCACGCTCTTCTCGGTAACGATTAATAAACAACAATGCAAAATCAATGCTTAAAGCAAGCCCGAGCATTGGGACAATATTTAAGACGAAAATGGATAGATTCACACTACCACTAAGGAGCGTCATTATACCGAACGCAGTAACAACTGTTACAACACCAATGATGATTGGCAAAATAGAAGCAATCACTGTACCAAAAGCCAATAAGAGAACAACGATGGCAATGGGTAACCCAATGGCTTCAGCGGAAGCTAAATCTTTTTGACTGGCTGTATTAATGTCAGCAGAAATAACGGGTCCTCCCGTAATGCTAACGCCGTCTTCTTCAATTAATGATCGAACATTTTCTACAATGTCAGAAAGATTCTCCACATCATTTTTTAAATGAACCATTGCATAGGCAATGTCATCTTTACGTAAAGAGGAGTCTTCTAAAGGTGATTGGATTGAATGTATGTCTTTTATGCTATCTAGTTTTTTTAAAGTGTCTTTCATTTGTTGATCTTCAGCTGGATCAAAGACAATTAAAATCGTATCAGATGGTAGATCAAAGTTTTCTGCTAGCTCATTTGTCACATAGGTATGGTCGGCTTCAACAAAAAAGCCATCACCCTGAAGTTTACCTGGAAGCTGTAGAGCAAAATAAGCCATTGCTAGAAAAATAATAAGCCATATCGCTACGATTGCTTTTGCATGTGCTGTAATAAATGCCGAAAAAGTTTTCATGGTTGTTAATGCATCCCCCTTTTCAAATAGTGTAAAGGATGTGTCACATTTTGTCGTGTGACAAAGTAAAGATATTGGACAGGAGTCTTTCATAGTGTTGAAAAACAAAACCATCCATAGAATTTATGTGAAAGGTGAAAAAGGATTTCCGTTGCAGGCTACTTGCTTTCCTGTGGGCGAGCGCCGAGCCGCTTCCTCTGCTACCGCTCCGTTTAGAGGCTCGCCTGTCTCGCTATTCCCACGGGAGTCAAGTAGCCTTCCACTCCAATCCATAAAAAAGTGAAGGTATTCACTACTCTTTTATGGAGGGGTGTTGTCACACATCACTTCTCCAAATTGAAAGTAAGAGGCTATCCTCTCTTATACTATAAATAATGGGCTATTTTGTTCAGGAAAAGACACTTTGCAGAATGGTTGATTGGAGTGGAGCCAGTGTCACTCCTAGGGGATCTAGCGTCACAGAGGAGACCCTGGAGCGAACGCTGGCGGAACGGAAATCAACCCCTCGCCTTACAAAATTGCTTATTATGCCGTTGACATTACCTTTTTTCAACAACATGAAAGACTCCTGTCCATCTATTGGACAGGAGCCTTTTATTAAAAGAATAATGATAAGAGGAAATAAATAACAGATGCCATAACGGCTGAAATTGGCATTGTAATAATCCAAGTAGTGACAATCTTGCGGGCCATACCCCAGTTTACACCACGTACACGCTGTGCAGAACCAACACCCATTATAGATGAAGAAATAACATGTGTGGTTGATACTGGTAAGTGGACTAACGTAGCCCCAAAAATGACAGTAGCGGAAGCTAAATCTGCTGCTACCCCGTTAACAGGGCGGATTTTCATAATTTTACCGCCAACGGTTTTGATGATTTTATAACCACCTATCGATGTACCTAGACCCATTGCTGCTGCTGCTGCTGCACGCACCCAGAACGGTATTTCATCTCCTGTATGCAAACCACCAGCAATTAACGCCATTGTCATAATCCCCATTGCTTTTTGTGCATCGTTTGTCCCGTGGGTAAATGATTGAATGGCCGCCGTGAAAATTTGCATAGTACGGAAACCTTTATTTGTTCGATATAAGTTTAAATTTTTAAACCATATTTTAAATAGCGTCATCATAATAAAACCTGCGCAAATAGCAAGTATTGGAGAAAAAACTAACGCCATAATAATTTTAGTAAAGCCACCATAGTTTAGTACATTAAAGCCAGCAGAAGCGATAGCAGCGCCGGCAATAGAGCCAATCAATGTGTGAGAAGAACTAGATGGAATACCAAAATACCATGTCAATAAATTCCAAATTATAGCTGAAATTAATGCAGCTAAAATAACGACTGAACCGGTTGTGTCACCTTCAAAAGCATTTAAAGAGAAAGGGTCTACAATATCTTTTGTTAGAGCTTTTGCAACCCCTACAAAGGTAATAGCACCGATAAAGTTCATGGTTGCTGCCATGATGATTGCTACTCGAGGTGGCAATGCTCTAGTGGAAACCGAAGTTGCGATAGCATTTGCTGTATCATGGAAGCCATTGATAAAGTCAAATGTAAGGGCAAAGATGACGACCAGTACGGTTAGTATAATGATTGTGTTCATTGTAAAGTGCCCATCTCCTAATTATGCGTTGCGCATGATAATTGTTTCCATAGTATTTGCTACGTTTTGACAATGATCAGCGATATCTTCAAGTTGTTCATATATATCTTTAAATTTAATGAGGCGAATTGGATCTTTTTCATTTAAAAATAATTTCTTAATGGAAGAACGCTGTACCTCATCACATTCACGTTCATAGTCTTTAATAAGAATTGCGTGTGGACGCATGCCAATTAGATTCTTTTTCTTTAACTCTTCAGTCGCTTTAACAATTTCATCAGCACTTTTAGAAATAAACCCTAAGAACGTACGCATGGATTCATCGATTTCTGTCAGGGAAAACATTTCAAAGTGTGCAATACAGTGTTCTGTTCCATCTAAAATATCATCCATACGAATGGCAAACTCTAAAATATCCTCACGTTCAATAGGTGTCATAAATGATTTGTTTAGCATTACGATCAGTTCATGAATGAGCTTATCGCCAGCAGTTTCGTAATTTTTCATTGTAATGCTAATCTCTTTTAGGTCAGCTACACTGTTAATACGAAAATCATTTGCGTAATGTACAGCCTCTCTCATATTTTCAGCAATTTTATGCAATGCAATAAAGAAAGGGTCTTGTTTTTTTGAGTTAAGCATGTAAATCGAATCCTCCTGGATGTAAATAAAATTAATCGACCTCTAAACTTTATTATCATAACAAAATCTTTAATTTATCTACATAAAAACTTTATATTCGACATGAAAATTTACATTCCTGTAATATTTATTTCGTTCACAAAATGAAAGGGGAACAAACTGTATTTATTTTTATAGATACAGGAAAAGTCTTTATTTAATAAGGAATTATCTTATAGTTTTTTCTGTTTGGTACAGATTTCAACGGAAAATAGGATGAATAACAAGAGAAATAGCATGATGAATTGTAAAGCTAATGTAAATACGTTTGTACTATGAGGAAGTCTTCTTATTCTTAAGAATTTCTTCATTTTTATCCTTCCTCTTTATTAAGAATTGTTTTCTACAATGGGAAATGAATGAGAAAGGAGCGTTTATAAACAAATGATTCAAGTTGAAAACTTACAACATACATTTTTAATTGGTAAAAGAGGGAAGGAAAAACAGGTTCCAGTATTGAAAGGTGTGAACTTTGAAGTTAATAAAGGAGAGATTGTTGCCATTGTAGGAAAAAGTGGCTCTGGCAAATCGACCTTATTACAAGTTCTTGCTGGTTTTATGAAAGCTGAACAGGGGTCTATTAAAGTAAATGGTAAGGAAACAGCCCATCTGACTGAAACAGAAAGTGCTGCTTTTCGCTTACGTCAATTTGGCTTTATTTTTCAAAACTTTCAGTTGATGCCGGGTTTAACGGCTTTCGAAAATATTGAATTACCTTTAAAACTACAGGGCTTACGTAAGGCTGTACGGAAAGAAAGGGTAAAGAAATTAATGGACAAAGTTGGTCTGACAGAAGTGGCAGATCATTATCCTAATGAATTATCTGGTGGACAACAACAGCGTGTCAGTATTGCGCGTGCCCTTATCACAAATCCTCCGATATTGCTTGCTGATGAGCCTACAGGAAGTCTTGATTCAGAAACCGAGCAAGATATTTTATTGCTTATCCAGAGCCTAAACCGTGAGCTAGGGCTAACCTTTGTCATTATTACGCATGATGAAGAAGTGGCCACGATAGCACATAGACGTTTTCGCATGTATGATGGCGAACTTGTAAAGGAGGAGGCTTAACATGTTATTTAAAGATCAACTAGATTTTGTAACACAACATATTAAGAAAAATAAGCTGCGCGTGTTTATGACGATATTAGCTGCAACGATGGGCTGTGCTTTTCTGATTGTGCTAGCATCCGTTGGTTTTGGATTACAGGAATCTTTACGCAATGAAATTCTTTCGAATGAAACAGTTACGAAAATTCAAGTATATGGCGATAAGCAATTGACAGAAGAGCAAGTACAAGAAATTAAAAATTTGAACCATGTAGAAACGGTGCTTGAAACGATAAGTGTGAATGCTTCTGCACATTCCTTTTTAGGTGATCGTGATACAACCTCTAATTTAATTTTGTCGGATATGCAGGACTTTGAGCAGGTGAACGGCAAGCTTGCAAAAGGACACTATCCAACAAAGCCAAATGAAATTGTTGTAGGCTATCATTTTGGTCAAACATTATTGAATGCGGCAGAACGCAATATTATTGAAGAAAAGAGTAAAAAGGCTGAAGCAGAAGGAACATACTATGATGGTAGTGAAGAAGGCTATAAAGAATCATTAATTGGAAAAAATATAGAGCTTTCCTTAGTGCCTCATACTGGCACAAATGATGAAACGCAAAAAATGGCCTATACAATTGTTGGTGTGATGGAGAAGCCTTCTTATGATTGGATGGTTGATAACGCCATTCACATGGATAAAGCACAAAAGTCAGTGTTAGCTGAAAATATACCTGCCAATAGTGATATCAAAGAAGATGAGCTATTTTACTCAGAATTTAATATTTATGCGGATACTTTAGAAAATGTAAAGCCGATTTTGGAGAAGTTAAAGGGTAAAGGCTATAGTGTCTATTCAGTGACCGAACAATTAGATCAAATGAATGTATTTTTCCTTGTACTAAAAATTGGCTTAATCTTTGTAGGGACGATTGCGGTGCTGATTGCTTCTATTGGTATTTTTAATACAATGACAATGGCTGTCACAGAGCGTACACGTGAAATCGGTGTGTTAAAGGCGATTGGTGCAAGTCCGAAGCTTATTCAACGATTATTCTTAATGGAGAGCACGTTTATTGGTATTTTTGGAACGTTTATTGCGGTTGTTATTTCGTATGCCATCAGCTTTGCGGCTAACGCAGCATTACCATTGATTCTTAAGGCAGCGACAGGAGAGGAGGCTTTTGCAACAAATGATATAATATTCTCTCTTATACCATGGCAATTAGTCATTATTGCAGCCGCCATTAGTATCGGAGTAGCGATGATTTCAGGCTATCGTCCAGCACGCAAAGCGACTAAAATAGATGTGATTCAAGCTTTACGACAAGAGCTATAATAAAAGGCGGTCCATTTCAAAGATGGATCGCCTTTCTATTAGGGAAGGAGTACCCCGTAGATTATAAATAATCTTTTAACTCTTTAGCTAAAAATGGTGTGGCATTGAGCAATTTTAAGAAGGCATCATAGCTGGCGCGTTGCTCTTCACTAGGTTTTTTACCTGTTTGATATGCTCGGATTAAAATGTTTTTAGGGGTATTTTCCATATCAATAAACTCTAAAAGCTGTGCCTCATAGCCAACCAAGGATAATATTTCAGCACGAATAGCATCTGTGGCTAGTGCTGCAAAACGTTCTCGAACAAGACCGTGTTGCAACATAATATCAAGAGCTGGCGTATTTAATTGACGATTTAACTCATGCTGACAACAAGGGACACTTAATATTACACTGGCCCCCCATTTCACAGCACGAGCTAGTGCCATGTCTGTCGCAACATCACATGCATGTAGTGTTACCACCATGTCCACAGCAGATTCATCATTATAATCATTAATATCTCCTACAAGAAATTCGAGCTGGTCATAGCCTAGATCCTGTGCGATTCTTGAACATTCTTCAATAACCTCTTTTTTTAAATCTAAACCAGTAACACGAATGTCTAAGCCCTTTTCGATTTTTAAATAATGATACAAAGCGAAGGTTAAGTAAGATTTACCCGAACCAAAATCTAAAATACGCACTTGTCGATCCTGAGGTAAGTAAGTTAAAGCATCATCAATAAATTCAATGAAACGATTAATTTGCTTAAACTTATCGTATTTTTGTTTCTTTACTTTCCCTTCCTCTGTTTGTACCCCAAGCCGAATTAAAAATGGATAGGGCTGGTCATCAGATAGTAAATAATTTTTTTTTCGATTATGGGCTAAATTGACTTGTTTAGGGGAGGTCGCTTTATCAGATTTCCAAAGGACCTTATTCTTTTTGGATAATTGCACATGTACTTTTTCATCTACAAAATCGATATGTGCTTGACGATAATCCTCAAAAATGGCTTCAAGCTTGTAAGGGAAATCGGCCACTTCAATATTTTCATGTTTTAAAATGCGTTCATATTGGTATTCAATTTGTATATGATAATGATTTTTTAACATTAATGGCTTTAATTTTATACGTTTGATTTCGTTCGATTTCATGCGTGGTTGACTGATTGTAGCAGTCACAAGCTGTTGCTGTAAAATTTGCTCAATGAGCAGAGCTTTCATTTCTTCAAATGTCATACATTTTCGCCTACTTTATTGTGTAATAGATGGCACTAGTTTAACACATTTTATAATAGACAATGGCTACTTTGACATTCGGAAAAATTTTAATAAAAATTCTGAGTATTTATAGGTGGAATTGTATATTCATGGTATCTTAAATATAGTAATTCTTTTTGAATTGGAGATACTAAAGAGGAAAAAAGGAGGAGAAAATATGTCAGATAACATGTATCAATTATTAGCAATTATTATTTACATGGTCGCCATGCTAGCAATAGGTTGGTATGCATTTGTGAAAACATCCAATTTAACAGACTATATGCTTGGCGGTCGTTCCTTAGGTCCAGCGGTTACTGCGCTAAGTGCAGGTGCTGCGGATATGTCTGGCTGGCTCCTTATGGGCTTACCAGGTGCGATATTTTTATCAGGTCTTGTGGAAGCTTGGATTGCGATTGGACTTACAATAGGGGCTTATTTAAACTGGCTGCTTGTTGCACCACGTTTACGGGTTTACACACAGGTTACGAATGATTCCATTACCATTCCAAGTTATTTGGATAATCGATTACGTGATAATACTAAGCTTATTAGGATTGCTTCAGGTATTATCATCCTATTATTTTTCACGTTTTATGTATCGTCAGGAATGGTAGCAGGAGGCAAGTTTTTCGAGAGTTCATTTGGTTATGATTATCACACAGGATTATTAATCGTTTCAGGCGTAACAGTTGCCTATACCCTATTCGGTGGGTTTTTAGCGGTTAGTTATACAGATTTTTTACAAGGGCTTATTATGTTTTTAGCACTTATTATGGTACCGTTATTCGGGCTATTTGTAACAGGTGGGATAGGAGATACAATTACCTCTATTAAAGCGGTTAGTCCAGATCTTCTAAATTTATTACCAGCCACTGCGACAGCGGCAGGAATTATTTCTTCAGTTGCTTGGGGATTAGGTTATTTTGGACAGCCACATATCATTGTTCGCTTTATGGCAATTAGCTCTGTGAAAGAAACAAAGCAGGCTCGACGTATTGGTATTGGCTGGATGATGTTAAGTTTATTCGGTGCTATTGGGACAGCTTTGGTAGGGGTAGCCTATTATGAGCAAAACGCTGGTGAGCTGAAAGACGCTGAAACAGTATTTATTGTCCTAGGACAAGTTTTATTCCATCCATTTATAGCCGGTATTATGCTGGCGGCTATTTTAGCAGCTGTTATGAGTACCATTTCCTCACAGCTTATTGTGACTTCCTCAGCGCTTGTAGAGGATATTTATAAAGCTTTATTTAATAAAACAGCAGATGATAAACATTATGTGTTTGTTGGGCGTATGGCTGTATTAGTTGTTGCAATTATTGCAGCAATCCTAGGGTGGAATCCAGATAGTTCCATTTTAAGCTTAGTTGGCTTTGCTTGGGCAGGATTTGGTGCAGCGTTTGGACCTATTATTTTACTCTCTTTATATTGGAGAAAGCTCACGAATTATGGGGCACTTAGCGGAATGATAACAGGGGCTGCAACTGCGTTTGTTTGGGGTAAAGTGGATGTTTTATCAAGTGCTCTATATGAAATTGTTCCTGGCTTCTTTGTTTGTTTAATTGTTGCGATTGTTGTCAGTATGCTGACATATAGACCAAATAAAGAAATTGAAGAAGAGTTCACTCGCTCAGAGACAATACTAAAAGAAGAAAGAAAATAGTTAAAATGCGCCTTTTCTTAAGAGGCGCATTTTTTAGAAAAATAGCTGAATATCAAGAGATACGAAAAAGAGTTATATATGGTAAAATGAAGAAAATTTGTCGTAGAGACACCAAGCTTTGGTGGGAGGTTTCTAATGGATAGAATTAAGGAAGTCGATGTATTACTTGAAAAGGCCATATTAGTTGGCGTAAATTTACGAAATGATGAGCATTTTGATTATTCTATGGAAGAGCTAAAAAATTTAGCAGAGGCCTTGCATGTGGAAGTAGTAGGCGTTGTCACGCAAAATTTGGAGCGTGTTACACCGTCTCATTATGTGGGGACAGGTAAAATAGAAGAAATCAAAAATTTTTATGAAGAAGCGCAAGCAAATCTTGTTATTTTTAATGATGAATTGTCGCCTTCTCAAATTCGTAATTTAGAGCGTGATTTAGCAACGAAGGTTATTGATCGAACAATGCTTATTTTAGATATTTTTGGAAGACGGGCAAAAACACGAGAAGCACAAATGCAGGTGGAATTAGCTCAGTTACAATACATGCTACCTCGCTTAGTGGGCTTACATGCCTCTCTAAGTCGTCAGGGCGGTGGTACTGGAGGCGGCTTTAAAAACCGTGGTGCTGGTGAAACGAAGCTTGAATTGGATCGACGAAAAATTGAAGATCAAATTGCTAAAATTAAAAAGGATCTTGAGCACGTTAAAGAGCAACGAGAAACACAACGTAAACAGCGTCGAAAAAATGCACTCCCAGTTGTATCAATCGTCGGCTATACAAATGCGGGTAAATCAACCATTATGAATCAGTTGCTTGCCCAAATAGGGCAAGAAGAACATAAACAGGTTTTTGAAAAGGATATGCTTTTTGCTACACTTGAAACTTCAGTTCGTCAAATTGAACTACCCGATAAAAAGACATTTTTACTGACAGATACAGTTGGTTTTGTTAGTAAATTACCCCACCATTTAGTAAAAGCGTTCCGATCCACATTAGAAGAAGCGCGAGATGCTGATCTTTTACTCCATGTTGTTGATGTTTCAAATGCAGAGCATGGATTTATGATGGATGTGACAAATGAAACGCTGAAGGCGGTTGGAGTAGAAGACATTCCAACAATCTATGTTTACAATAAGGCTGATATAGCAGATGTTCCTTACCCTGTAGTCAGCGGTGATAATATGTGGATTTCAGCAAAACAAGGGATCGGTTTAGAGGAATTAATACAATTGATTCGTCAGCATATCTTCTCTCATTATGTGACGTGTGACATGTTAATTCCTTATGACCAAGGCAACGTTGTTTCTTATTTAAATGAATATGCCTCTGTTTTTAATACAGCCTATGAAGAGGGCGGTACATTATTATCGCTTGAAGTAAAGGCAGCAGATTATGCCAAGTACCAACAATATGTTGTCAATTAAAAAAATGTAGATCACCCAAAGCATGCCAAAGGATTTTTGGCATGCTTTTTGCGATTAGTGGGAATAGTAGAATCTAGAACTACATGACAGGACTTCGTAAATTTTATAGACAAAATAGTGTGAATTTGTATAATAAGTAAAAAATCCGAATGTTAAATATTTTAGAATAATTTAAAGCTTTTATGTCAGTTTTCTGAAAACAAAGAATGAGAAAACTTAGATATATCAAAGGATTTAATATTTTGTGCTATAACCAATCAGAATTTATAGAAAAATGACAAATTTTCAACATTTTTTAAAACTCTTGCTAAAGATAATAAAACGCTTTAGTATGATGAAACAAAGTTTTTTTATCCTTAAATTAGGGTAGTAATGTTTTTGGAGAATAATTTTTATTTGGGAGAGGGTATTGTATGTCTAGTAAAGATGAAGTTGTAAAATCTGTCCCTCAAAATGGCTTTGTTGGACACCCTAAAGGGCTCTTTACTTTGTTTTTCACGGAATTTTGGGAACGTTTCTCGTATTATGGAATGCGAGCAATTCTCATCTTCTTTATGTATTATGAATTGAATGAGGGTGGCTTAGGTCTAGACCGCGGAACAGCGAACTCTATTATGGCCATCTATGGCTCACTTGTTTATATGTCTGGTATTATAGGTGGCTGGATTGCCGACCGAGTTTTAGGAACACGTAGAACCATTTTTTATGGTGGCGTGTTAATTATGATCGGTCACTTACTGCTAGCATTGCCTGGCGGAGTGACTATGTTATTTGCTTCAATGGCATTTATCGTCATGGGTACAGGTTTATTAAAGCCAAACGTTTCAAGTATTGTTGGGGACATTTATGCTGAAACAGATAGCCGCCGTGATGCAGGTTTTTCTATTTTCTATATGGGTATTAATATGGGGGCATTCATTGCGCCATTTATTGTCGGAACAATTGGACAAAAATATAGCTTCCATCTAGGCTTTGGTTTAGCTGGTCTTGGAATGTTTGTTGGTTTAATTGTTTACAAATTAACAGAGAAAAAGTATTTAGGCTTAGCAGGATTACAAGTTAATAATCCATTAAAGCCTGAAGAACGTAAAAAAGTCTTTACACAATTCGGAATTGTAGCCTTACTTATCATCATTTTAGGTGCTATTGGTATTAAAACGGGTACATTAACAATGAATGTATTCAGTTTTATTATTACGGCACTAGGTGTATTAATTCCAACTGTGTTCTTCATTTATATGTATCGCAGTGAAAAAACTACGAAAGATGAGAAGTCTCGCCTACTTGCTTATATTCCATTATTTTTATCAGCGGTAATGTTCTGGGCTATACAAGAACAAGGGGCAACAATTTTAGCTACGTATGCAGATGAGCGTACTCAGTTAAGTATTGGAGGCATTCAGCTTCAATCTTCATGGTTCCAGTCGTTGAATCCTTTATTTGTCATAACATTGGCACCATTATTTGCGATGCTATGGCTTAAATGGGGGGACAAGCAACCAACTACACCACGTAAGTTTTCATATGCATTGTTTTTTGCAGGTCTCTCATTCTTAGTAATGATGATTCCAGCATACTTATCTGGTGGGGAAACGTTAGTAAGCCCTTTATGGCTAGTCCTGTCATTCTTCCTAGTAGTGGTTGGTGAGTTATTATTATCACCAGTTGGTCTATCTGCTACAACAAAGTTGGCACCGCAAGCCTTTGCAGCACAAACTATGTCATTATGGTTTTTAACAAGTGCCGCAGCACAAGCAATTAATGCGCAATTAGTAAAGGTTTATGAAGTTGTAAGCGAATTCACATACTTCGGCTTCTTAGGTTCATTATCTATTGTGGTCGGAATTATTATATTAGTACTTTCACCGATTATTTCAAAAGCGATGAAGGGTATTAATTAAAAGAAAGATGCAAGTACAGTTTGATTAGTAACTGTACTTGCATCTTTTTTTGCTATCTAAATAAAAGTCTATCTAAGAAATTTAGAGTGAAATATATTATCGTAAGTAGTTAATTTATTGAATGTGGGTATAAGTTTCTATGTAGATAATAATCATTTTCGTTATAATAGTCTTAATAATATGAAAATTTAAGGGGTTGGAAGCCATGAAAGAAGAGTTAGATTATTTGAGGCCAAGGTTAATGGAGATTTTTACGTATTTACATGCAAATCCTGAAATTAGCTGGCATGAAGTAGAAACCACCAATTATATAGTTGAGCTATTAACACAGGAAGGATTTTCTCCTATACGGTTTAAAAATTCCACAGGTCTATACGTCGATGTTGGCCATGGATATCCAAAAGTGGGGTTAAGAACAGATATAGATGCCTTATGGCAGGAGGTCGATGGTCATTTCCGTGCAAATCATTCCTGCGGTCATGACGGACATATGACGATGGCCATTGGTACGCTATTACTTTTAAAAGACTTACAGCAATCATTTAATGGTACAATTCGTGTTATTTTCCAACCGGCAGAAGAAAAGGGAACTGGAGCGTTATCTGTTTTAGAGGAAGGTGTTATTGATGACTTAGATTATTTATTTGGTGTTCATGTACGACCTGTCCATGAGCTAGAGGATGGTACGTATTGTGCTGCGCTCTATCACGGTGCCTCTCGCTTGCTTGAGGGGGAGATTATAGGGGAGGATGCCCATGCTGCAAGACCTCACCTAGGCATTAATGCCATTGAAGTAGGCGCAACGATCATTGAAGATTTAAGAACTATTCATACTGATCCTATGGTGCCAGTGTCTGTTAAGATGACGAAATTTCATGCTGGTGGAGATTCAGGCAATATTATTCCTGGTAATGCATCGTTTACGATTGATATTCGTGCCCAGCAAAATAATGTAATGGATGATTTAGCACAAGGGGTAAAGCGCGTTATAGATTCCTCTAAAATCTTGCATAAGGTGCAGATTGAATTACGCACTGTTGCGAATATTGTAGCTGCTGAAGTCGACACAAGTGCACAATACATGATGGAGCAGGCCATTATACAGGCTGTGGGATTATCGAATTTAAGAAAGCCAGTTCATACACCTGGTGGAGAAGATTTTCATCACTATGCTGTGCAACGACCACATTTAAAAACAACGATGCTTGGCTTGGGATGTGGTCTTACACCGGGGTTGCATCATCCAAAAATGAAATTTAAACAAGCAAGACTTGTCACGGGAGTTGAAATTCTAACGAGGGCAGTACTGCTAGCATTGGATTCAGGGCAGACAAAGGAGGCGTCAGCATAATGTTAGAGCAAGTGCGTATACAGAAAGTAATGACACCGGTAGAAATTGCAGAGGTCCAAAAATTGAATGCAGAAATATGGGGTAGCCAAGCAATTCCCTCCCATCAATTACTAGCAGCTGTACAAAATGGTGGGTTAATAGTAGGGGCATATTTAGGAGAAAAGCTAGTTGGCTTTAACTATTGCTTCGTGGGTTATCAAGATGGCGAAATGTACTTACATTCGCACATGATTGGTGTAGAAAAAGCATATCGTGAACAAGGTGTAGCTGAATTATTGAAGCACGCGCAACAAGAATATGCAAAAGAACATGGTTTTCAGCTTGTCCGTTGGTTAATTGAACCGTTAGAAGTACGTTTAGCTAATCTAGCGTTTCTAAAACTAAATGCCACTAGCTATCAATATGAAAATGATTACTATGGCCCGCTCCAGGATGATTTTAATGAAGGACTACCTTCAGATAGGTTAGTCGTTGAATGGTGGATCGAGCGTGACCAAATGACAGATAGCCTTGATGAATTAGAAGAAATAGCGGGGGAGATTGTACCGTGGACATTAACCGTCGATGGCTTACCTGCGCTTGATGTGGAAAATGCATTTCAGATGGAGCAGTCCTTTTACAAGGATGCCTATCTCTTACCAATTCCACAATCTTTGCAGAAAATGAAAGTAGAGAGTCCAAAACTTGCAGAGGATTGGCGTTATAAAATACGCACAATCTTAACTACATTATTTAATCAAGATTATGCCATTGTACGTATGAAGAAGCACCCAGAATATGTTCATAGCTATCTGTTAGTCAGACGCTCCTTATTAGCCTTATAATAAGGATAAGGAGTGAATATCGTGAGAGTAGAAAAGATAACGTTAAGGCACTTAAAAATGCCCATGAAAACACCATTTACAACGAGCTTTGGCACAGTCGATGAAAAAGAGCTGTTATTAGTAGAAGCAAGAGATGAGTCAGGAATTACAGGATGGGGAGAAACCGTTGCTTTTGTAGCACCTTGGTATACAGAAGAGACATTAAAGACCACATGGCATATGCTACAGGATTTTTTGATACCCATCTTGTTACATAAAGAGATTGGGCATCCAGATGAGGTCAATTCGTTATTTGCCCCTATTCGTCGAAATTGTATGGCGAAGGCTTCGATAGAGGGTGCTGTCTGGGACATCTATGCTCAACTAACGAAGCAATCACTTGCACAGGCATTAGGTGGCCAAAAGCAGCGTATTGAAGTCGGAGTCAGTGTAGGTATCCAGCCTTCCACTGCGCAATTAATAGAGGTAATAAAAAGTCATATTGCAAAGGGTTACAAAAGGGTGAAAATAAAAATAAAGCCTGGCTATGATGTTGAGGTAGTACGAGCAATCCGTGCGGAACTACCAGACTTACCTTTGATGGTGGATGCAAACTCTGCTTATACATTAGAGGATATAAATATACTTCAGCAGCTGGATGACTTTCGTTTATTAATGATTGAACAACCATTAGCTACGGATGATATTGTCGATCATGCAACATTACAGAAAAAGTTAAAAACGCCTATTTGTTTAGATGAAAGTATCACATCTTTTGAGGATGCCAGACGAGCGATTGAGCTTGGGAGCTGTGGTGTCATTAACATCAAGATTGGACGAGTAGGTGGTTTAACAGAAGCGAAACGAATCCATGATTTATGTAAAGCGAAACGAATTCCAGTTTGGTGTGGTGGTATGTTAGAAGCAGGGATCGGACGAGCACATAATATTGCCTTAACATCGCTTAGTCATTTTATTTTACCTGGTGATACTGCAGGTTCTAGTCATTATTGGTATGAAGATATAATTGATCCTGAAGTAGTAGTGAAAGATGGTTATATTGAGGTGTCGCAGTCAGTTGGTATTGGGTATGCGCCTAATATGACTATTATTGATAAGTTAACGATTAGTACAGAGGTCTATCAATAAAGCATTAGTAAGTCAATAAAGGAAAAACGAGGAGAGAACTGATTGAAAAAAAGCTTGCAAGTCGGTGGGGCCTATGTAGGAATCATCGTTGGAGCTGGATTTGCATCAGGACAGGAAATTGTCCTCTATTTTACAAGCTATGGCTTTCAAGGCGTATATGGTGCGCTGTTAGCCATGGTTGGCTTCTCTATTGTTGGCATGTGTATTGCTCAAGTGAGCTCAAGACTCCGCACAGCCTCACATAAGGATTTGATTTATCAAATTTCAGGGAATACGATTGGCTTTGTGTTGGATTTTGTATTATCTCTCTTTTTATTTGGTGTAGCCGTAATTATGTTTGCTGGTGCGGGTGCAACATTTCAGCAAATGTTTGGACTACCTATTTGGCTAGGGAGTATTTGTATGATCTTACTTACAGTAGCTACGGTCATGATGGATGTCAAAAGCATTATTAATATCATTGCCCTTGCCACACCCTATCTACTAACAATTGTCTCTATTATCGCAATCTATGCTATAGCAACGATGGACCTTACCTTTGTAGAGCAGGCAGTTATTGCCCAACAGGTTCAAGTAAGTGCAAACAGTTGGTGGGTGACGGCCTTACTGTATATGTCATTCAATGTAGGGGTTAGCTTTTCTTTACTAACGGTTATGTGTGGTTCTATACGCAATGCCAAAGTTGCTGGCATGGGTGGCATAATTGGTGGCATTTTGTTAGGTGCTTTAATTTTACTTGTTAATTTTTCCCTTCTAGCAAAAATGAATATCATTGTTGGATTAGATATTCCAATGCTAGCCTTAGCAAATGAAATTCATCCTATAGTGGGCCTTTTAATGGCAATTTCCCTTTTGGGGATGATTTATAATACGGCCGTAGGAATGCTCTATTCTTTCATGGTAAGGTTTTTCGAGCCTAGTAAAGCTAGCTTTAGAGTAGCAGTTATTTTTATAGGTGGTCTCGGATTTCTAGCGAGTCTTGTAGGATTCACGACACTAGTGGCAAAGCTGTATGCAGTAATGGGCTATGTAGGTTTGGTGTTAATTATATTTATTGTTTCTGCGTGGTTAAGGGGTACGAGGAAGATTATTTAATATAAAAATGGTAATTGAGAGATAGCTTTTGTTCTCAATTACCTTTTTGTTTGGATAAAAAATTTGTAGAAATAGTGAATTATTTCAGTTGTAGAGTTTAGCGAACTTACTGATATTTTGTTTATTAGACACGTTTTTTAGTTAATACTCAATAAAACGAGAATAATTCTCAATTGTTGGTTGACTGACAATAAAATCATGCTTATAATGGGAAACGTGAGTAATGATAATCATTTTCACTAGAAAGTGAATTACACACAAAAATGAAATCTACCGGGGATTACTATGAAAATAAGATATCTTTTAACAGCAACGATTGTGCTGTCTATTGTGTCGCTATTTATCGGAGTAATAGATATTAAGCCTAGCGACCTATTAGACTTTCAATCAGAAGAAGCTAGACTATTTTTAATTAGTCGTGTACCTAGACTTGTTGCTATTTTGCTAGCAGGTGCAGGTATGAGTATTGCTGGTTTAATTATGCAAAGCTTAAGTAGGAATAAGTTCGTATCGCCAACAACAGCTGGTACATTAGATGCCACGCGGTTGGGTGTATTGATTTCCATGATGTTCTTTACGAATGTCACGTATTTTCAAAAAATTTCCTTCGCTTTCATATTTGCTTTAGCCGGCACATTACTATTTATGCAAATATTAAACCGAATTAAGTTTAAAGATGCGATTTTTATACCGCTTATTGGCTTAATGTATGGAAATATTTTGTCCTCCGTTACAACATTCTTTGCGTACAAGGCGAATATTATCCAGAACATTTCTGCATGGTTACAAGGAGATTTCTCATTAATCATGAAAGGCCGTTATGAACTGTTATACATAAGTGTGCCAGTACTTATTTTAGCTTACATTTACGCAAATCGTTTTACTGTAGCTGGGATGGGAGAGGATTTTGCAAAAAACCTTGGTCTATCCTATAAATTTGTGGTGAATTTAGGCTTAGTGTTGGTAGCCCTTATCTCCACAACAGTGGTGTTAACAGTCGGTGTCATTCCTTTCCTTGGTTTGATTATTCCAAACATAATTTCACTGTTTAAAGGTGATAATTTGGCAAAAACCTTGCCACATACAGCATTACTTGGTATGTCATTTTTATTATTCTGCGATATCTTGGGACGTGTACTGATTTTCCCTTATGAAATACCAATTAGTATGACTGTTGGTGTAATTGGAAGTGCCATCTTCCTATTCATGTTGTTTAGGGGGAGAGCATATGCGTAATCGTACAAAAATGTTCATTTTACTAGGTCTTGCCGTAATAGCCATTTTATTGTATTTATTTTGGGCACTAAATGGTAACTATCATTATGCTTTTCCACGTCGTGTCATAAAGGTAGTAGCGATGTCGTTAACAGGTATAGCTATTGCCTATTCAACAGTAGTTTTCCAGACAATTACCCATAATCGTATTTTAACGCCAAGTGTCATGGGATTAGATGCTTTATATATGTTGATTCAAACATTCATCTACTTTTTCTTTGGCTCTACATCTATATTAGTCATTAATATTTACTATAATTTCACGCTTGCTATTGTAGTGATGATTATATTCGCTTTAATTTTTTACCGAGTATTATTTAAAGAAGGAAAGCGACCGATTTATTTTTTACTGCTTGTCGGAATGATTGTTGGTACGTTTTTAGGAAGTATTACGACGTTCTTCCAAGTATTAATCGATCCTAATGAGTTTTTAGGTTTACAAAGTAAAATGTTTGCAAGCTTTAATAATGTCAATTCAGATTTAGTTTGGCTAGCAGGTGTTATCATTTTAATAACGTTTGCATATGGTGCTCGCCACATGAATCAATTAGACGTGATGTCCTTGGGACGAGATACAGCGATTAATTTAGGTGTACCTTACGATAAGTTGGTACAACGTATGTTGATTTTAGCTTCGATCTTGATTGCCGTTTCGACGGCGCTCGTTGGGCCGATCACATTCTTTGGTTTAATTGTTGCAAATTTATCGTATCAGTATTTCAAAACATACAAGCATTCTATTTTGATTACTGGCTCCTGTGTCATGAGTATTATTGCTTTAATCGGTGGACAGTGGATGGTTGAACGTGTATTTGGTTTCAGTACTACACTTAGTGTCATTATTAATTTTGTGGGTGGGGTTTACTTCATCTACTTATTATTAAGAGAAAGTAGGTCAGCAGGATGATTCAAGTCAAAGAAATTACGAAGTTTTTTGGGAAAAAGCCTGTCGTTCAAGATGTAAGTGTTGACATTGTTTCAGGAAAAATCACATCTTTTATTGGACCGAATGGTGCAGGGAAGTCCACGCTACTTTCAATGGTAAGCCGTTTACTGAATGCAGATACTGGCGAAGTACTACTCGATAAAGCAGATGTACGTCGTTGGAAATCAGATGATTTTGCCAAGCGTGTCTCGATATTAAAGCAATCAAACTTTATGAATGTCCGTCTAACCATTCGTGAGCTTGTATCCTTTGGTCGTTTCCCTTATTCAAAAGGAAACCTAAAGCCTGAAGATGAAGAAAAAGTGGACGAAGCTATTCGCTACATGAATTTAGAAGATATGCAACAAAGTTATTTAGATGAACTATCAGGCGGTCAACGTCAGCGTGCTTTTATTGCAATGGTTATTGCGCAGGATACAGAGTATATCTTACTGGACGAGCCATTGAATAATTTAGATATGAAGCATTCTGTCCAGATTATGAAGATTTTACGTAAACTTGTTGATGAGTTAGGGAAAACAGTGGTCATCGTATTACATGATATTAATTTTGCCTCTGTTTATTCTGATAATATCGTGGCATTGAAAGATGGCCGTGTAGTTAAAAACGGTCCTACAAATGACATTATTAACTCAGATGCATTGAAGGAAATCTATGATATGGATATCCCTGTTCAAGAACAGGATGGCTGTCGAATTTGTGTTTATTTTAATTCGTAAAAATAGTTATCGATGGATCAACCATCAATTGACTATCAAATAAATTATTTAAAGGAGAATTTTACAATGAAAAAATGGAAATTACTTACGGTATTAATGGCAATGATGCTATTAGTATTAGCTGCTTGCGGTTCAAAAGACGAAGCAAAAGAAGAAGATAAAGGGACTTCAACTGACAAACCGGCTGAAGAACAAAATGAAGAATCATCAGTATACCCACTAACAATTCCTGGAAGCACAGTTGAAGGTCGTGATAGCACTACTACATTTGAAGAAGTAAAACTTGATAAAATGCCAGAAAAAGTTGTCGTTTTTGATAATGGTTTCCTAGATACATTAGATGCTTTAGGTGTTAATCCTACTGCTGTAGTACAAGATTCATTACCAGCTTACTTAAGCAAATATAAAGATAGCACTTATGTAAATGCAGGTACATTATTCGAGCCTGATTATGAAAAACTATCTGAAATCAACCCTGATATTATTTTCATCTCTGGTCGTGCATCAGCAGCTTATGCTGAATTATCTAAAATTGCACCTACTGTATATGTTGGTGTAGATAACAATAACTTCTTAGAGTCATTCAAAGCTAATACAGAATTAGCAGGTAAAATCTTTGGTAAAGAAAAAGAAGCAGCAGATGCAATTGCTGCCTATGAAGCAAAAGTAGAAGAAGTAAAAGCAAAAGCAACTGCAACAGAAGAAAAAGCATTAATCGTTTTAGGTAGTGAAGGTTCATTATCTGTATTTGGTCCTGGTTCACGTTTCGGTGTGATTCATGATGTATATGGTGTAAAAGCTGTAGCTGAAGCTGGCGGATTTAAAATTGAGTCTCATGGTGATAATGCAAGCTTTGAGTTCGTACGTGAGAAAAACCCAGATATTTTATTCGTTATTGACCGTGACGCTGTTGTAAATGAAAACGGTGAGTCAGGTACAAAAGCAGCAATTGAAAACGAAATCGTAAGTGCAACAAATGCTGTGAAAAACAGTAAAGTATTCTACTTGGATCCGGAAGTTTGGTACCTTTCAGGTGGCGGTTTACAATCAGAAACACAAAAAGCTGAAGATGTGTTAAAGGCGTTTAACTAATATGTTTGTACAAATTAAACGTATCGTTGTGACGGAAGGTAATTCGGATAAGGTTGTGGAACGCTTTGGTGCTAAGCCAAACAGTCCATCATTACTTGAACAACAACCTGGTTATATTGATAAACAGGTTCTTGTAAAGAAAGTTCGCCGCGGTGATGAGGAAGTGCTAGTGATGGTTCGCTGGGAATCAGAAGAAGCATGGAAAAATTGGGAGAAGAGCCCTGAGCATATTGCCGGCCACAAGGCAAGCGCAGGAAAGCCAAAGCCTGATCATATCATTGAAAGTGGACAAGAAGTTTATTATGTAAAAGGTTAATAGCCTTAAGGTGTCTCAAGAGATTGAGGCACCTTTTTTAATACATATAAAAGCAGGTCACGTTGATGATGGTGACCTGCTTAACTATATTTTAATGTTTGATTGATGTTTTTCGCCACCCACTAAATGTTGAATCCATATTAAAGGATATCGTGCTTTCATTGATGGACAATCCTGAAATGCTTGTATTTCCTTGCTCATCAAAATGATCTTGAGTCGTCGTCTCCATTTCTAGCCCTCTAGCATTGATGATGGTGTATTGTGGTGTCATATAGACAGAAGGTGAATCTAGGTTTAATCCAAAGGTAAAAGGATTGACAGATGCCATACTGGATAAACTTTCGGTCGAAACTCTTATAATGCCATGCTGCTCCATATAAAGATCCCTTTTTTGTTGGAATGTATCCTCAAATCCAGGAATATCACTAATAAGATTTGATACGGTTGAAATACCTTGATATGCTGCTAAAGTTTCTTGATAAGCTTTTAACTCGGATTGAATAATGACTTGCTCCATTCGATGTTGATCAATTGTAGGCTGTTTAATTGTAATTTCTTCAGCTGAGACAGAGATATTACATGAAAAAGTAGCCGTAAGTATGAAAATAGTTTCATTTAATGCATTTTTCAATATTAAATCACTCCCAGTACAAAAGAATTTATTGTTCACTAATGTTTAATTTATTGCTATAAAATCTTTTGTTCTAATAATACAGATATTGTAGTAATATCAAATTCCGTTAATTGGTATATTAGGTAATTAGGACAGAAATAAACATACAGAAAATAATATTTATTTCAAACCGTAAGTCCTGATCCCCTTATTTGTAAATTAAATATGTATAAGACAGTACAGATAGTCATTTACCAGTACTTTCATTTGTTTTACATAGCAGTAGTATATTGAGCAGGATAAAAATCTTGCTATAGCTAAAATTACTAATCCTCGAGTTACTATAAGCGTAACATCTGTTAGAACGCCATTTCAAGGGTAAGTTTACGCCACTTTAGTGGCGGTGCTTAGTTCTCTACCGCCATTTTTTTAGTAATTATTAGCAAAAATCTGGCGTGGTTTGCATGAATAACGCCATTTTTTGGCGGTCTCTATCTCTAAAAAAGAATTAATGCTTTTATATGGCTTACCTAATTATGTTACTAGTATTAATTCCCACTAATCTATATAATATCTAGTAATATGCTAGAGAGGAGAGAGGACTATTGAACGGTTTAGATGAACGTATTAATGAATCATTAGACATTCTTATAGAAAATGAGACATTACTGGGACATGAGCTACAATTACTGTTAAAAAGCTTTAAAGAAGAAAAAACAACCAGAGGTTTTTCCTTTGGTAAGTTATGCTTTTGGCATTACGAAGCATTTTCTGACGGAGTAAATGAAGATATCTATAAAGTAGCTGCGGCAATTGAACTTTTAATACTTTCCTTTGATATTATTGATGATATACAGGATAAGGATTCAGACTATATTTGGAGTAAAACACCTGAGTTATCATTAAACGTTGCCTTAGCAATGCTGATCATGGCTTCTAAAGCAATCGATGACACTTCCTTTGAGCATAAACAAGTTGCTATAAGACTACTTGAGAAATACGCGTTACAAAGTATAAATGGTCAACAACTAGATTTACTAAATAATTGCCGCGATGAAGAATCCTATGTACAAATGATAACTCAGAAATCTGGCTCTTTAACAGCAATGGGCTGTTTGATTGGCGAAGTACTTGCAAAAGGGGAAGTTTCTAAAGAAGTAGAGGAGTATGGGAAATACATAGGTATTATCCAGCAAATTAAAAATGATATACAAGGCTTGAAAGTGTGGGGCCCTAAAAATGACCTGCTAAACAAAAAATATTCATTGCCTATTATATACCTTTTAACCAAGAAAAATGATATTTCAAATTCTGTTGCCAGCTATTATAATGATGATATAGTTACAGTTTTAGATCAAAATGCAACAGAAAATGAGTTGACAAATAGTGGAGCAATACGCTATGCCATCACAATAAAAAATGTTTACAAGTTTAAAGCCTTGAATTACCTTGAAAATGTAGAGATAAACGAATTAGGTAAAATATATCTGCAAGAATTAATGAAATGAGGAGAGATTAGTATGATTAATGTAATCCAGTATTTAGAACAAAATCCTAGCCTAGTTGGACTATTAAAAGAACAAAAAGCCTCATTAATTGGAGTTTCACCTGTTGAACAAAAAGCAATTCTAGAAGCATTTAGCGGAGAGATGATTGCAGAAAGTGATGTTTGGAACTAAAAACATTGCGTAGTAAATTATTTTGGCCAGCTATAATTCTCTATTTAATGATTGGCTTTTATTTAAATTATGTGAATTATAGCGCGCCATATATTGATATTGAGGTAGAAAAAGAAAATGGTCAGTGGGTAGTAACTCAACTTGATTATAAAGACTGGGCGGACAGTCAAAATATAGCCATTGGTGATGTTATTGTAAAGGTAGATGAACGTCCAATTGACCATTTAAATCAGCTGAAGTATAAATCCAAAATATTATCAGCTAATGATTTAACAGTTATGAAGCCAAGTGGAAGTTTAATAAACATACATATTAGACACTTAGATATTCCTCAGCAATTTTTATATATATTTTTTGTTCCGGCGTGTTATTATTTTTTGACGTTATTCATTGCGTTTTATTTACATTCCAAGCAAAGGAATTCAAAGTTAGCAGACTTACTTATTCTTTTTATGTTAAATGTTTCATTAGCATATGTGAGCAGTGGTGTCTCTGGTAGGTTAGATGCGATCGGTATTATCGTCAATCGTAGTAGTATGGTGTTATGTTTAGTCCTATTATTACATTTTTTAAGAAATTACTTTTTATTTGTGAAAGCGAATTGGGTATTTATGGATAATATCAAACTCTTTTATGTTTTCCCCATAATCGCTTTTATACTAGGTTTTACAGGCACTATTTATCCTGCTGCTAACGATATTCTTTCCAATATTGTATTAGCCATGTTTCTTCTTCTCCTTGTGATTATCCTTAGTATTTTACTAATAAGCTATTTCAAATACAGCTCACCACAGTTGAAAATTTTATTAAATAGTATATTAATACCGTTTCTACCATTTCTTTTTTTGTATGCACTTCCACAAATTCTTTTTCATACGTACATTCTTTCAGCTGAAATTTGCTCATTATTTTTATTGCTTATACCTTTTAGCTTTATCTTTACACAACTAACGGAAAGGCTATTTGATATTGAGTATCATATTACAAGATTACGCTATTATGTCATATTCTCTTTAAGCTTTACGTTATGGATTACTATGGGACTGTATTTTATTGCAGGACAGTATTTAACTATGACTGTCATGTCAGGAGTAGCACTTTTTACATTTTCATCATTAGTAATTCTCTTTTACGTAAAAGAAAAGGTTGATTATCGAAAACGGAAAATACTATTTTCTACAAAAGGTGACTATATTCATCAACTATATACTGCTGTAGATAAAATTGGTAAAACCATTAAAATCGACGAGCTTTTAGAGAAATTTGCTTATGAAGTTTCTATGCATCTTGAGTTAGAGGATGTTTTTGTCATAACATATAACTATGTTACGAATGAATTCTTAACGATGGCTGGAGAAAGTTTTACGATTCATCCTGATACTGTGGAAGAGTTGAGATTAGGAGAAATAAGAAAGATAGACAAAGTGTATGTAGCCTTTCTCCATCAAGACGCACATTATAAAAGAGCATTAGTTTTGGGGCATAATAATACGATCCATTTAAAAGATGAGGAGCTTTTATGGCTTGAATTGCTCCTATTGTATGTAAATAATTTTATTGAAAATACAAAGATGGTGGAAGAACTGATAGAGGAACTAAAGCATATGAAACAGGCTGACGATGGTCAGTTACCATGGCTAAATAAGCTATTATGGTTAAGGTTTGAAGAAGAAAAATACCAGTTAGCTCAAGAGTTACATGACACCAATTTACAAGAGCAACTCCATATTGCACGAGAAGTGGATGTCCTTGTTAATGCAAAGAATACATCGGATATTCAAGAGCAACTTGCTAAAATTCATAAACAAATGCTTATCTCTTTATATGAATTGCGGAGCTATTGTGAAAATCTAAAGCCTCCTTTATTGGATACTTTAGGTTTAAATGCTGCATTAGAAAAGTTAATTCGAAAAGTTCAAGAAAGAGCTAACTTTGTGCTCATTTATACAATCGATCGTCTTTATTTAGAGGATGAGCGCATGAATTTAATGATTTATCGATTGTTTCAAGAACTACTGAATAATGCGTTAAAGCATTCCTATGCCGCATCCGTTGAAATCCATTTAAATGAGATGAATGATGGCTTTGAAATCATTTATAATGATGATGGTGTAGGCTGTAACGTGGAGGATATTATTGTAGCAGAGTCTATGGGTATTCGAGGTATGCAGGAGCGTGTAAAAGCATTTAATGGGCAATTTTATATTGACGCTCACATAAACAAAGGGATGTCTATTAGAATAATAGTGAAAGAAGGGAGTGAAACACTTGATTACGATGCTCATAGTGGATGATCACCCAATAGTATTAGAGGGAACTAAAAACTTATTTCAAGAGAATGATGATATTATCATTGATACGGAAAGCGATGCTACTTGTGTTATTCAAAGAATAAAAAATAAGCCATATGATATCTATTTGATTGATATCAATATGCCACTCGAAAATGGCATTAACTTAGCCCGTAATATTAAAGCTTTTCAGTCAAATGCTGCAGTTATCCTCTATACAGGTGATGATATCACGGATTATTACCCGCTTATTTTGGAAAGAAAAATAGAAGGCATTTTAGCTAAAACGGCCTCTAAAGAGCAGATTTTACGAACGGTGAGAGCCATTGCAAACGGAGAAATTGTTTTACCTAAAAATTTCTTGGATTTTTTGGATGATAAATTTAAACTGCAAGATGCAAAAGATATTCATTTAAATGAAAAGGAAAAGAAAATTTTAAGATTGATTGCGGAGGGCCATACAAATAAAGCCATCGCGATTGAATTAAACATTCCTCAGCGAACAACTGAGAGATATTTGACACAACTCTTTTCTCTGCTCAATGTAGATTCACGAACAGAGGCTGTAAATCTAGCTGAAAGAATGAATTTACTCTAAACTATTTCTATGCTATACTCTTGGTATATTTTTCAATAAAAAGGGAGCTTTCTGGGAGTTTACTATCCTAAATATTACCTTAGTAAAATAAAACCATATTTATATGAGAAATAACCTATAAAATACTAGGAACACCGCCAAAAAAGTGGCGGTGTTTTTTATGACCGCCAAATCACGCCAGATTTTCACTTGAATCACGCCAAAAAATTGGCGTAAACCCGAAGTTGAAAAGACGGTGTAAGTACTGGTACGCTTAAATTAACGGTGGTTAAGTAGATTTGCTTTAGTGAGTAATAGACAATAGATTTTATTAGAATAAGCAGCCTGACTATCTATGAATAAAGTAGCGTTAGTAGATTGTAGAATGTTACTAGCTAGTCAATATACTTCACCATAAAACTTTATAAAGGTAGGCGTGTATTGTGAAAGTAGAACTTGAAAATTTGTTTTCCGTAGATGAAACTAGTCAAGATCAAGTTATTAACGTTTATAATCGTCATGGTATTGCGATTGGTGCGCCTGAAATTAGAAAAAGAAATTTAAAAACAAAGTTTAATCCTATTTTTACATTAAATGAAGATGTAACATACGAACAGGTAACAGCTTTATATAAATCATTAGAACGCGAATTTGGTATTGTTTCAATAGGAGAACGTTTTTACTTTGAATTTTCAGATATGGAATATGAACGGGCACCATTATTTACTTTAAATTCAACAGGTAATTCACCAGAAATGTTCTTAGAGGACAAAGGGACATTATTTTCTTTAAGCACACACTGTAAATACTGTGGTCTAATGGATAAAGAGCAGTTATCACCTATAGTCATTGATACTACACAAATGAAGGATCGCCATTTAGTCCATGTAAATGGTTATTGGGTTGCTTCTGAGGCACTAGCATCACTCATGAAAAAGGAAAATTTAGAAGGCTTTGAACTTTTAGAGGTTATCCATCAAGGACCTGAAGAAGGAAAGCAACTAGCTTATCAAATTATTCCTGTGCAAGTGCTGCCTGAATGTAGCAAGGATAGAGTAAAATTATATTTTGCAACGGAACAACCTCCATGTAGCTGCGGCTTAAATGGCGTGATTAATGGTCCTGATACCTATGAGCATGAAGATTTAAAGCACTTAAAAGGCGATGTATTTTACTCAGCTGAATGTAGTCACGATGGAAGATATCTTTATAGAAAGACTTTGTTCAGTAAAAGATTTAGAGAAACGATTATAAAAAATGGTATTTCTCGTGAAGTTAGAGGAGAAAAGGATTCAAACTTTGGCCCAAAAGATTGGCTATTTGATCCTGTGTTAATCAAGTAAACGAAGTGGAACAAAAAAGGATAAGGGAGTGTTTAGGATGTTTAGAAAAATACTACCTATAGTAGCCATTTTGTTTATTATTGCATTGGCTATTTCCGATTATTTTAACAAACCTGAAGAAGCATCCATCCATGTTTATCAAGAATACGAACGTGCTTACCTTTCTTAAAACGAGAGTCTATATTTCGCTCAGAATAGACTTATTTATGTTATGATGTGAAGATCATAGCATGAATGTTTTTGAGGTGAAAGAATGAAAAAATGGGCATATCCATTAGCAATTTTAACGCTAATTGTATTTTTCGTAGTAAGAGCTACTTATCAAAGCGAGTTCATGAATACATTTGACGCAAAGATGGCGGAGATCTTTTTTGGTAATCGATTTATAGAGATCTTTCATTATATAGGAGAGCCTAAATTTGTTGTCGCTGTCGCAGTAGTCTTAATGGTGTATTTAGCTTGGAAGGTAAAAAATTATCGAGCCATGCTATTTGTAGTGTTAACTTTTGCAGCGGGCAATGTTTTGAATCAATTACTAAAAAAATGGATCCAAAGACCACGTCCTGAATTGGAGAACCAACTGACATCCTTTAGCTTTCCATCTGGACATGCTATGACGGGTATTCTGTACTTATTCACAATCGCTTATATTTTCGCCGAGAATAATAGTAAAGGTCGTAAAATTGTGCTGTGGCTAGGTGCAATAATTCTAATGGTACTCATTGGATTATCACGTATTGCAGGAGCTCGACACTTTGCTACGGATGTGCTTGCAGGTTGGAGTATGGGATATACTTGGTTTATCATCTGTGTCATCTGGTATGAACGTCGTAAAAAATCGTTTCAATCAAACCATAAATAAAAAAGTATAAGTAGTATCAGGATGAACTGGTACTGTCTACAAAAGGAATCGAGAAATTTAATCTCGATTCCTTTTTACATGTTTCGGTCCTTTTTATAAGCATTTCTTTAAATTCCCCACAACATCACAGTCGTGACAGCAAGATAAGCAAAATGTCTCTGTCTTTGCTATATTTGATTATCTTCTATGTAGAAGTAGATGAAACGGGAGGCAGTGACTCTCTCAGAAAGAATGTGCTCACGGTTTTTTATATACTAATGAATGAGCATGATTTCCCTATTGTAAAGAATGATATTTACCTTATAAAAAAGAATTGTGTATAGGAAACTTCTAAGTTAAGATGAGTACAATAATAAAAAGAGAAAAGGAAGAAGGGAATGGACGGAAATGTTTTACTGGCACTAGGGTTGACTCTTTTTGCCGGACTTGCAACGGGTGTAGGTAGTTTAATCGCCTTTTTTACATCAAGAACAAATACAAAATTTTTATCATTCGCATTGGGCTTTTCAGCAGGGGTCATGATATATGTATCCCTTGTAGAAATTTTTGTTAAAGCGAAAGATGCTTTAACCGACGCATTAGGCACAACAAATGGCTATTGGATGACAATTCTCGGATTTTTTGGCGGGATGTTATTTATTGCTTTAATAGATAAATTTATTCCTAAGGCTACTAATCCTCACGAAGTAAAGCTAGTTGAAGATGTGAATGCAGTGAAGCCTCAGGTCAATGAAGAGCATTTGATGAAGATGGGTATTTTTACAGCTCTCGCTATTGGCATTCATAATTTTCCTGAGGGCATTGCTACATTTATGTCAGCTATTAATGACCCAAATGTGGGGATTGCTATTGCTATTGCAGTAGCCATTCATAATATTCCAGAAGGCATTGCTGTATCAGTCCCTATTTTCTTTGCAACGGGCAATCGTCGAAAAGCTTTTAAGTTATCTTTTTTATCAGGATTAGCAGAGCCTGTCGGTGCACTAGTAGCATTTTTGCTCCTTATGCCCTTTTTAACAGATGTAATGTTTGGTATCGTGTTTGCTGGTGTTGCAGGCATTATGGTTTTTATTTCATTAGATGAATTATTACCTGCAGCGCAAAGATACGATGAAACACATTTATCCATGTATGGTCTAGTAGGGGGAATGGCTGTCATGGCCATTAGCTTAGTATTATTAGCATAATTAAAATAGGAAAAGGGAGTCATTTAAAGTGGCTCCCTTGTTATTTTTCTATATTGTAGGAACAGCCTTTTTTGATTCCACAAGCTCTTGTACACTATTTAGACAATCATGAAATGTAGTAAAAGGTTTATATGGAATATGAAGCTCCTCACAGCGCTGAACGAGATGATCTCTAGCAAGAACAATATTTGCTAGTTTAGCTGCCTCAAAATCAGAAAGAGAGTCACCAATCACAATTTTAAAATGATCCTCCTCTGCAACCTTCCGCATCACGCTAGGTTTACAGCAACCACAACCTTGTGTGCTATATTTAACACATTCCTCGTCGCAGTTATTTGGATAGATTAGTTCTATTTGTTCACCTGAAAAATCGGCTTTATTACAGTAGATGCCCGAAAAAGGACCATATTTTTCAACTAGAGGCTCAATGAAAAAATCAACGCCACCGCTTACAATATAAAATGGTATGTTATGGTCTTGAGCATAGTGAACAAAATCCCCAAAGCCCTCACGAATTACTGCTGAATCCATAAGATATTGAATTACTTCATCTTTTTGTTGAGTAGAAAGTAGATGAAACATAGCAGAAAGCCCATCTTTAAATGAAATGGTTTGTTCCATCATGGCTTTAGCAATTTTTTCAGAATCCTCTCGTACAAATTCAGTCATTAATGAAAAGATATTATCAGTTTCTGTTATCGTGCCATCGAAATCACAGAATATAATTGGTTTCAAGATAGTTCCTCCTTAGAAAAGCACGTATAAAATATCCTTTTCTATACTTCTATCATATTAGTTTTATAAGTACTTGTTTTCAAAAAAACGCCTACTAGGGTAGTAGACGTTTCAAACATTTATTGCTTATGGACTTGCACACCATGTTCATCCGCTTTTGTTAAAATTACTTGATGCTCTGGGAATTGCTTTGTCATTAACTGAACAAAGTCAGTAGCAATAGCAGAAGGAATAATGGAAATCAACGTTGGCCCAGCGCCACTTAGAGCGGTACCGTATGCACCGTTAGCTTTTGCAGCAGTACGAATTTCTGCATAGGCAGGAATTAGCTTTGCACGAAATGGTTCATGGAATAAATCAGCCTCCATATAATGACCAGCACGCTCGAAATCACGTGCCATTAAGGAAGCTGCTAACATATTCGCATTTGCAGAAGCACGAACAGCATAGGCGCGATTTAGTTGTTCTGGTAAAACAGAACGAGATTCGCTCGTTTTGAGCTCAACATCTGGTACGTATACCACAAATGATGCCTCGATATCATTGATATGAAATGTATCGACAATTCCGTTGTCATCCATTGAGGAAATGGTTAATCCCCCTAAAACAGAAGCGGTTGCATTGTCTGGATGTCCTTCAATCTGTGAGGAGAGATTGAGCTTATCTTGAACAGTTAAATCAAGTTCACATACTTGGTTAGCAAGTTCAATACCTGCCACAATCACAGCTGCACTGCTTCCAAGGCCACGTGCTAATGGAAGTTCACTAGTCATCTCGACACGACAAGCAGGTAGTTGCTGATCATATTGATCTGCAATTTTTTTAGCAATGACGTATAGTAAGTGTTCTTCAAGCTCAAACTCTTTAGGACCATTATCATCGAGATGGATAATATTCCATTGATCTTGTAAAGTAACGGTAAGCTTTAAGTAAAGGGACAAGCCGAGTCCTATCGAATCAAAGCCTGGCCCTAGGTTGGCCGTGCTTCCAGGAACTGAGATTTGCCACACTTTACTCATAGTACACCCTCGATATATGCACGAATTTCTTCTTCATCATTTTTAAGGGACACTACTTCTACAGTAGAAACGTTCATAGCTGTATCAGGATCTTTTAGTCCGTTCCCAGTGAAGATTGTGACAACTTTTGCACCCTGTGGTATTTTTCCGTTTTCAACTGACTTAATAACACCTGCTAAAGAAGCAGCAGAGCCAGGCTCAACGAAAATACCTTCTGTACTTGCGATTAATTTATAGGCAGCTACAATTTCTTCATCTGTAACAGAATCAATGATACCGCCAGATTCATCACGAGCTGCTTCTGCCAATTTCCAACTAGCAGGGTTACCAATTCGGATGGCTGTTGCCACTGTCTCAGGATTAGCAATAGGTTCTCCTTTGACGATAGCTGCGGCACCTTCAGCCTCAAAGCCATACATTTTTGGTAGACCGCAATTTTTCGCTGCATGGTATTCTTTAAAGCCTTTCCAGTATGCAGTAATATTTCCTGCGTTACCTACTGGAATACACAAATAATCAGGTGCTGTACCTAAGCCATCTACAATCTCAAAGGATGCCGTTTTTTGACCTTCAATACGGTATGGGTTCACAGAGTTTACAAGTGCGACAGGAGTCGTTTCACTTACTTGGCGAACAATATTAAGGGCATCATCAAAGTTACCGTCAATTTCGATGATTTTTGCACCATACATGGTAGCTTGAGCAAGTTTACCAAGAGCGACTTTTCCTTTCGGAATAACAACGATGGATTGAATACCAGCGCGTGTTGCATAAGCTGCCGCAGCTGCAGAAGTATTTCCTGTAGAGGCACAAATAACGCATTGACTTCCATCTTCAATAGCCTTTGCAACGGCAAATACCATCCCTCGGTCTTTAAATGAGCCTGTCGGGTTTGCACCTTCAATTTTTCCGTAAAGCTCAATGCCTAGTTTCTTAGATAAATTCACTAAATGTATAAGAGGCGTATTGCCTTCGTTTAAAGTTAAAGCAGGTGTGTTTTCAGTTACGGGTAAAAATTGTTTATATTCTTCAATAAGGCCTTTCCACATAACGATACGATCTCCTTTTGTTCTTATAGGAAGAACAGTTGTTTTTGTATAAAAGACATTTTAACGCAAATCGTACTATTATTTCAATAGCATTTCATTAATTGTCGAAACAATTCGGTAATTTGAATTTTACTTGTCACTTTCTTGAAACAACTGTATAGTAATCTTGTAATGTAAAGTCAAGTGTAAAGACAGGTGGTTGGTATGACAACAAATACAGTAGTAACAAATAAACCTCAGCAATCCATTTCTAGAAATAAACTTTTAGGTGTAGCGGGGGTAGGTTGGCTTTTCGATGCCATGGATGTTGGTATATTATCCTTCGTCATTGCGGCATTGGCAGCTGAATGGGGACTATCACCAAGTCAATCTGGCTGGATAGGTAGTGTTAATTCAATCGGGATGGCTGTAGGAGCACTTTTCTTTGGTGTTTTTGCTGATAAAGTAGGGCGAAAGCAAATTTTTATGTGGACTCTGGTCCTATTTTCTATTGCAAGTGGACTATCCGCTTTTACAACTACATTAACTGCATTTTTAATTTTACGCTTTTTAGTAGGTATGGGGCTAGGGGGAGAATTACCTGTAGCTTCAACATTAGTATCTGAAAGTGTAGCGGCCAAGGAAAGAGGGCGTGTAGTTGTCTTATTAGAAAGCTTTTGGGCGGCAGGATGGTTAATTGCTGCACTTATTTCATATTTCGTTATCCCTACTTGGGGATGGAGAGTGGCCCTTATATTAACAGCACTTCCAGCCTTTTATGCTATTTATCTTCGTTGGCATTTGCCAGACTCACCACAATTTACGGTGAAGGAAGAATCCAAAAAACGCAGTATTGGCCAAAATATGAAAGAAGTTTGGTCGAAGAAGTACGCACGTTCTACGTTTATGCTGTGGCTATTATGGTTTACAGTTGTATTCTCCTATTATGGCATGTTTTTATGGCTGCCAAGTGTAATGGTTGGAAAGGGCTTTGATATGATTACAAGCTTTAAATATGTTCTAATCATGACATTAGCTCAATTGCCAGGTTATTTTACAGCAGCTTGGTTTATAGAAAAGTTCGGCCGTAAATTTGTCCTTGTTTCCTATCTAATTGGTACTGCTGGAAGTGCTTTCGTTTTTGGGAATGCAGATACACTTGCCGTATTGTTAATTTCAGGGATGTTTTTATCCTTCTTTAACTTAGGGGCATGGGGTGCATTATATGCCTATACACCTGAGCAATATCCGGCTATTATTCGCGGCACAGGTGCTGGCATGGCGGCAGCTGTTGGGCGAATCGGAGGTATTTTTGGTCCATTGCTCGTTGGTTTTTTATTAACGGCAGGCTATGATATAGGCTTTATCTTTGCCATTTTCTGTGGTGCTATCATTATAGGCGTGGTGGGTGTCATCTTCCTTGGAAGGGAAACAAAGCAGCTTGAATTAGAATAAAAATAAAAAGTTCTGGATCAGAGTAATGAATCCAGGACTTTTTTGTTTATATTCGCTAGTGAAATACATAAAAATAAGTATTTATTAATTTTTATTCAATTTTACGAATTTATTTGTTAAAATGACAAATCAATATAAAAAGGTAAATCAAATTGTTCTATTAGCAGATTAATGTGTTAAAGATTTTTCAGAAAAGTCATTGTATTCAAATTGTAATCGTGATACTGTATTTTTAATCGAATTTTGAGTCAGTAGGAAACAATCTCCCGTTCGTGATAAGGTCATTGAAAGAAAGGTTGTTAGGAATGAGTATTCATGAGGATATAAAGAAAAGGTTTGTAAGGCTGTCAAAGGGGCAGCGTAAAGTAGCACAATTTGTGATGGATAATCCCACTACAGTTATTGCTAATGGAGCAGCAGAGGTTGGCAGGCTGGCGAATGTAAGTGAATCTACAGTAATTCGTTTTTGTTATGCCATGGATTTATCAGGATATGTAGAATTGCAAGAGGAAATTAGAGAATATATGATGTCTCAAAATGAAGGGGTAAATCTACAACCTACATATACAGTAAAAAAATTAACTAATTCTAGCTTTGGTAAGATCATGCAACAAGATAGCCAAAATATTCAAGAAACGATTCAATTGATTAACGATCAGCAAATTCAAAAAAGCTCGAAATGGATGCATGAGGCAGATCATATCTATATTCTTGGTACTCGCCACAATGCATATGTCGCCAATTGGTTAGCCAACACATTAAAAACATTACGTTCTAATATTAAGCAGCTTCGCTTAGACTCGGATGATCTCGTTAATCAAATGAATAGTATGGGCGAACATACGACATTCATTGTGCTATCCTTTGATAAACAGATGAAGGATATGAAGACGATTGTTGAAATTGCCAAGATGAAGAAAGTAAAGATTATTGCGATTACAGGGTCTGCATTTTCCCCTATCCGAGAATATGCCAGTGCATTATTTGCTCTTGGCACAAAAAAGCATTCTTCACTAAACATTGCACCAGTCTTATTTTCCTTTTTGCATGCCTTGTTAGAGGAAATGATGAGTCAAGATAAGGGACAATATGAAAAATATCAGCAATCCTATGAGCAAGTTGAAAGTAATGTGTTATTCTTAGATGCTGCTAGAGAGAAGCAGGTTTTTTAATGTAGGCAACGCATAGATGGTGTGTACTCACACACAGGTCTATGCGTGTTTTTATGAAATTCACTATAAAAAAAGATGTCCAAATATGATTTAGACATCTAGGAAAAATGAATTATAGAATTTTACTTAAGCTATATTCATTCACATACGTATCATTTAATTTAATGGCATTTTGTCGGATGCCTTCTTGTTGAAACCCTAGTTTTGTAAAAAGGTGTAACGCTACATTATTATGTTCCATCACCGTTAACTCTAGACGAGAAATGTCTCGCTGTTTAGACCAATTTTCAACAGCGTTCATCAGTGCAGAGCCAATGCCCTTTTGTTGATGTTCTTCCTTTACTGCTAAGCGAACAGAAGCAACATGTCTAGCTTTCGATTGTTTATACCCATGAATGACTGCATAGCCTGCAAAAATGCCATTTAATACACAGAGTAGTATTGTGCGGTTTTTTAGCTGTTTCCAATAGGCTAAATTTTTACGAAGTTGTTGGACCGTTAGATCTACTTCATTTTGAACATTATACATGAAGTCAGTTTGCTGAAAGATTTCCTCTTGTAAATGAATGAATGATCTAGCATCGGATGCTTCAATCCCTCGAATTATGTATGCAGATGGGTTTTCCTCATTGTTAGAAGTACTGCTTTCAGTTGGCTTCATTTGCGAACGTGAGAAAGTTACGCTTGTCCCTAATTTAACATCAATAACATAATAACCTGCATTGGTCCAAGATAAATAGTGTGAGAGAGGGGGCTTAGTTTTTTTCCACCAGCTCTTATTTAAGTAGGCGGCGTTTGGTAATACTTGTCCCATAATGTTTTCTAATTCACTAAAGGATAAAGTGATCTCTTGTTGTAAAGCTACTTCAAAATAGTTTGCTAAAGGAATGTACTTTTTTTCCATCTTCTTTGTCATCGTAATCCCCATTTCCTGAATATCCAAAAATATAGACTATCTGATGATAGCATAAAATTACGATGACTTAAATATGAAAACCCAACTAAATATCTATATAAACTAATTATTTTTTTAAAAAGATGCATTTTTACTATTAAATGTTAAAAATAGGTTGGTAAAAATAGAGAGTATTATAGGAGTGTGTAGACCCAATAAAAGTTATAGCAACATAAGGTAGTTATAATATATATCTTATTTGCAAAGTATGTATTTAAAGATTAATTATTCTTTTATATAATAAATGATAGGCAGTAAGATTTTATCTGGATTCAGCAAATGCTTTTAGAGCAAATTTTCGAGTGAGTTTGATGACGCTTCGTTGATTCAAAGTTACACTTTATCACTTATTAGGCTATAAGATATGATAAAATAAAATACAAATGTAAGTGCTATTTTAGGAGGAATTGATTGAATGAGTAAAGTATTAGTTTTTGGACATAAAAACCCAGACACAGACACAATCACGTCTGCTATTGTATATGCCTATTTAAAACAGCAAATTGGTGAAGAAGCTGAGGCAGTACGTCTTGGAGATATTAATAATGAAACTCAGTTTGCATTAGATAAATTTGGTTTTGAAGCACCTCGTTTAATTTCTTCTGTAGTAGGGGAAGCGGACAAGGTAATTCTTGTTGACCACAATGAATTCCAACAATCAGCGGATGGTATTGAGGAAGTACAAATTACAGAGGTAATCGACCACCATCGTATTGCAAACTTCCAAACAGCAGATCCACTATACTATCGTGCTGAGCCAGTAGGTTGTACAGCAACAATTCTAAACAAAATCTTTAAGGAAAATGGTGTAGCAATACCAGCTAATATTGCTGGCTTAATGTTATCAGCAATTGTTTCTGATACATTACTTTTTAAATCACCAACTTGTACAGAGCAAGACGTAAAAGCTGGTGAAGAGCTAGCAAAAATTGCAGGTGTGGACGTTGCAGACTATGGATTAGCTATGCTAAAAGCAGGGGCTGACCTATCTGATAAATCACTAGAAGATCTTTTATCATTAGATGCGAAAGAATTCCAATTTGGTGAGTACAAATCAGTTGTAGCCCAAGTTAATGCAGTTGATATTAATGATGTACTTAATCGTCAAGAAGAACTAGAAATCCTATTAAATAAAAACGTTGCAGAAAACGGCTTAGATTTATTCTTCTTCGTTGTGACAGACATTTTAAATAATGATTCAACTGCTGTTGCAATTGGACAAGTAGCAGAAGCGGCAGCAAAAGGATTCGGTGCGGAACTCATTAACAACCGTGTTGTACTACCAGGTGTTGTTTCTCGTAAAAAACAAATTGTACCAGTATTAACGGAAGCACTAAAATAATAGGCAGAGGCTGGGACAAAAGAATTTTAGCCAAAGAAAACCCCGAACTACGAAATGTTCATTAATATTTCGTAATAGTTCGGGGTTTCTGTTTAAATTGCTTAGTTCATTCGAAAATTATCCAGCTTTCATATTAATCGAGTTTTAATGGTTGTACTGCTGGGCCTTCAAGTACCTCACCCTTAGCGTTAAAGCGTGAACCGTGGCAAGGACAATCCCATGTCTCATCTGCTTCATTCCATTTCGTTTTACAGCCTAAATGGGTGCAAGTCGGTGCTTTGGCGTTCTTCATATAACCAGCTATATATTCCTTTGCAACAAAGCCCCCTACTTTAAGCATCTGCATGAATTGCGCGCCGAATTTTGTACGTGACGGTGAATAAAGGGCAATGGCACCATCCTCACTCTGTGCGCCTGTAATCAGGGTGGACAAGATGTCACCAGCGACAAAGGAATTGGAAATCCCCCATTTACGGTAGCCAGTAGCAATCAGTACATTAGGTAAGGAGTTTGTAATTCTTCCAACGTAAGGAACAATGTCAGGTGTTTCAATATCTTGAGCTGACCATCGATAAAGTGGCTGTTGTTCAAAGTGTTCCTTCATTTCATTGGAAATTGCTTCATAATACGGCTCCGTATGAACGGTTTCGCCAGCTATATGATTCGCTCCACCCATTACTAAATAATGTTCCTTGTCTACCGTGGCAGTCCGAATCGAACGGGAAGGGAAATCAACGGATAGATATTGCCCCTGCATCGTTTCGGAAATCTTACTAGCAATCATATAAGAGCGACTATTGGACAGTTTAAAAAGTTTGAGTCCTTTAAACGCCTCAATGGGATAATGCGAACACAAAATAAGCTTATTGTATTGAACCGACATATTTTTTTCGGTATGTAAGTTATTTTGTGATATGTTTAATTGCTGAACACGAGTATTGCTGTAAAGTCTTGCCCCCATTGCCTGTGCCTCTTTGACAAGGAAATTACTCACCTCTAAAGGATTTATTTGAGCTTGCTGTGACATACATAATGCTTTGGTGATAGGAAACGGTAGCTCTGTCTCAGAGGTAATTTTAGATTTAATATTTAAAACCTTATAGGCATTCCATTCTTTTAATAATTGTGCATAGCCTTCTTTTGTTTGACAGTACAACAGTGAGTCCACTGATCGAACACTGTGTGTCGGAAGTAATTGCCTAGCTTTCTCGATGGCTTGTTGGTTGAGCTGATAATAAAGCTGCGCCTCTTCTATAGATAGTTTTTCTAACAGATTCGCATAGACAATACTATGCTGTGCTGTTAATTTTCCTGTGGAATGCCCTGTCGTTCCGTGACCAAAATGGGTATTCGCCTCAAGTAGAACTACATCCACACCTGCTTTTGCTAAAGTATAGGCTGTATACAAACCTGTTAAGCCCCCACCGATAATACATACATCACAAGTTGTTGAGGAAGTAAGAGAAGCTAGCGAGACTGACTCGGTTGATGCGAGCCACAGAGATTGTGTCATATTGAAACCTCACATTGTTTTTATGTTCAGTATGTAGAAGGGCTTGAAAATTTATGCAGTGAAGCATAAATATTGCCTTGTGATTTGTTCTATCGCTACAATGAAGCAAAAGGAGTGAGTGTAATGAAAATTGAAATTTGGTCTGACTATGTATGTCCATTTTGTTATATTGGTAAAAAGCAATTAGAGAAAGCGATTGAAGATACTGGCTTTGGAGGGCAAGTGGAGTTTGTTTATAAAAGCTATCAATTAGATCCAACTACACCAGTAGAATCGACTAGTACTGTATATGAATCATTAGCCAAGAAATATGGAATGTCTTTAGAAAAGGCTAAGGAAATGACATTGGGCGTAACGGCACGTGCAAAAGAAGTGGGCTTAAACTACGACTTTAGCAATTTGATGGAAGAAAATACGCTAAAAGCACACCGACTTGTGAAATGGGCTGAACAACAGGGAGATGTTACAGCACTTGTGGAATTACTTTTACACAGCCATTTTATTGAAGGAAAGCGTATTGGCCAAGAAGACATTTTATTAGAGATAGCTGAGCAAGTAGGGCTACAGCGTGAAGCGGTTGCAAAGGTTCTTGCAAGTGACGATTATAAAAACGAAGTAGAAGTAGATATTCAAGAAGGTCTACAACTTGGTGTTCGTGGGGTACCATTTTTTGTCTTAAATCGTAAATATGGTATTTCAGGTGCTCAGCCACAGGAGGTATTTGAAGATACACTACGTAAAGTTGCTGAGGAAGAGGGTTTGCAACCAAAGTTAAAGATGGCTGGCTCTGATGATGAGGGTGTATGTACAGATGATAACTGTAAATTGTAGTTTACACAGAGGGGAGTAAAGCTTTATACCCCCTCTTGTTAGATGAATGAAAGAATCTTAACATAATATTTCAGTCAAAAGTCTGAGGAAAGTAACGTTGACATTTTAGGTGAAATTTTTTAAGATTGATATATATCTTGAATTCGAGATATTAGATTATGATGTTTAAGGGAGAATTTATATAATGAACGTTTTAGTAGTAAAAGCTAACAACCGTCCAGACGGTATTTCAACAAAAATGTATGATACATTCATGGAGAATGTACAAGGCCTCAACGTTACAACTTTTGACGTATTTGCTGAAGATATGCCTTATTTTGGACAAGACCTTTTCAATGCATTTGGTAAAGTTCAAAATGGCGGTGAGCTAACAGACATCGAATCACGTCTTTTAGCTGCAAAACAAAAAGCAATGGACGCATTAACTGCAGCTGATATCGTTGTATTTGCATTCCCACTTTGGAACCTAACAATTCCAGCACCTTTACAAACATTTATCGACTATGTATACCAAGCTGGATTTACATTCAAGTATGGTGAAAATGGTCAATTAATTAGCTTAATGACTGACAAAAAAGCAATCATTTTAAATGCTCGTGGTGGCTACTACTCATCACCAGAAGCACAACCAATGGAAATGTCAGTAAATTACATTAAAAATGTAGCAGGTGGCGTATTCGGTATGGAAATTATCGAAGAAGTTATTATTGAAGGTCACAATGCTTCACCTGATAAAGCACAAGAAATTATTGCAAATGGCCTAGAAGAAGTGAAAAAAGTAGCTCAATCACTTCAAACTGTGAATGCATAAAAAATATTTTTTAATAAAAGTCCTCTCAAATTCGGGAGGATTTTTTTTATTTTGTGAACAGATGTATGGTGTGGTATGGAGGTCGGATATATTGATATTAATTAATTATTTAGAATTTACATTTACTAACATCCTGTTTGCGACGCAAGAATTAAAATGATAGTAATCTATGATTTTGGAGAAAAGTAATTAACCATTCTTTTAAAAATACATATAATCAGGACTATTTATTCAGTAAAAAATAGAATTAGTTTAATATAATAGGATTTGTAGGAAAATACTAGATTATTAAGGAGGTTGTTGTATGAATAAGAAATTAATAACTAATTTCTTGGCAATGTTACTCGTTCTATTCGCGTTTATACCATTTGGATTTTCTGCAGATGCTGCTTCCAATGATGTAACACGTGCAGATTATGTAAAAGAACTAGTAAAGAGCTTAGATGTAGAGATAGGTGATGGTTCTTCTCTTGCCTTTACCGATGTCTCTAAGGATTTAGCACCTTATGTAGAAAAGGCTGTGGAATTAAAACTTATTAAAGGTAAAACAGCAACTACATTTGGACCAAACGATAAACTAACACGTCAACAAGCATTTGTTATATCTGCTCGTGGACTAGTTAGTGAAAACGCTTCCCTTTCTATTTTAGAGCAATTTAAAGATGCAGACCAAATTGCAGAGGCATATAAACAAGATTTAGCTAACGCAGTTGCTGCAAACATTTTGCAAGCATTTGAGGATAATACCATTCGCCCTCGTGATTATATGACGAAGGAGCAAATGGAAAGTATTGTGGAGCGCTTTGTAGCAGAATATAAAGCACCTTCAGCTGGAGCATCAGTAGACCTTCAGATTTTAGGGACAACAGATATCCATACAAATTTAGCTAATTATAATTACTATTTAGATGCTCCCTCAACGGAGGTTGGTTTAGCTAATACGGCTACATTAATTGAACAAGCGCGCGCTAAAAATCCAAATACATTGTTATTCGATAATGGGGATTTAATTCAAGGTACACCACTTGGCTCTTATAAAGCGTTAGAAAGTGTATTAAAGCCAGGGGAAGTGCATCCAGCTATCGCAGCACTTAATGCATTAAAATATGATGGTGGAACTTTAGGAAACCATGAATTCAACTATGGCCTAGACTTTTTAGATGAAGTATTAAACGATGCTAAATATCCAGTCGTAAATGCTAATACTTACGATGCAAAAACGAAAAAGCGTATGTATACACCGTATGTCATTCTTGATAAAGAAGTGGTCGATAGCTCAGGTAAAAAGCATACACTAAAAGTTGGTGTAACGGGAATCGTTCCAACAAAGATTGTTGAATGGGATGCCATTCATTTAGCAGGTAAAGTGGAAATGCAGGAGCCTGTTGAAGCAGTAAAAGAGGTAGTACCAGACATGCAGAAAGCTGGTGCAGATGTAATTGTTGTTCTTTCGCATTCAGGTATTGGTGGGGACACTTATGTGAAGGGTGCTGAAAATGTTGGTTACCAACTAGCAGAAATTGAAGGCATCGATGCTTTAATTACAGGGCATTCTCATTTAACATTCCCTGGTGACTATAAGGACTTGAAAGATGTAGATCAAGAAAAGGGTACGATTCACGGTGTACCGACTGTTATGGCGGGTAGCTATGGTAGTCACCTTGGTGTCATTGATTTAAAATTGGAACAACAAGGATCAGAGTGGGTAGTGGTAGACGGTAAAGGTTCATTGCAATCAATTAAGCAAGAAGGCTTAAAACCATCTGCAACAGTGCTAAAGGCTATTAAAGAAGCACATGAAGGTACATTAACATATATCCGTCAGCCTGTTGGAGAAACAACTGCACCAATCCATAGCTATTTCTCAATGGTACAAGATGATCCTTCTATTCAAATCGTAACACAAGCACAAAAATGGTTTATTGAACAGGAGTTAAAAGGTACTGCTGATGAAAAGACACCTCTTCTTTCTGCTGGAGCACCTTTCAAAGCAGGCTCTCGAAATAACCCACTAGATTACACAAACATTCCTGTGGGACCAATTGCCATTAAAAATATGGCGGACATCTATCATTATGATAATACTGTTGCTACTATTAAAGTGACAGGTGCTCAAGCAATTGAATGGTTAGAAATGGCTGCGGGTATTTTTGCAACAATTGATTCGAATAAAACAGAAGAGCAAAATATTATCGATTCAGAAGCACGTTCTTATAATTTTGACGTGTTGGATGGCTTAACGTATCAAATTGATGTATCATCACCAGCAAAATATGATCGCCGTGGTATCCTTGTTGATGAGAAGGCAAACCGTATTAAAAATGTACAATATAATGGTAAGCCAATCGATCTAAAACAAGAATTCATCATTATTACAAACAATTATCGTGTTGGTGGATCATATGGGGCAACATTTAAAAATGCTGATGGCTCTAATATTACTAACTATGCGTATGAAAATCGCCAAGCTGTAGTTGATTATATTATGGCGAATAAAACAATTAACCCTGCTGCGGATAATAACTGGTCATTTGTGCCGTTCCCAGCTAATACAAAGGTTATTTACCTATCTGCAAAAGATGCACAAAAGTTCATTCCTGCAGGTAGTAGCATCGAATATTTAGCAGAAACAGAAGCTGGATTCGCTAAATATTTAATTAAATAACGGTTTATGAAAAGGAGAGTACGATTTAATCGCTACTCTCCTTTTTATGTCTGTTAAATGAATGGTACCGTGTGCCCTGATAAGTTAAAATGCCGAAATCCCCGTCTACTAGCAGTCCATAGTCGTGCCCATTCATTTTTAGTTCATGACGCTCTCCGTTTAGTTCTTCAAACGTTACATAATAGGACGTAGATGCTCCAGTATTATTAGAGCCTCCACGTATATTTGTACGTTTTGTCACAACCTTAGCGGGTACCGTTAAAATGGGAGAACTGTTGTTTTTAGACCAGCTGATAATGCCTTTCACAACTATGAAGGCAATGCTGCCGAAAACAATGAGAAAGATAATTGTTATAAAAACGGAACCAAATAAAAATTGATCGTCAAACCAGGGCATCTAAATTACTCCTTTCCTTTGGTGTTGAGGTGATTCTTACAGAAGATTTAACTCTAGATCAACAACAATATCTATTTCATCACTGATTAAAACGCCGCCTGTTTCTAGAAACGTATTATAGACTAGATTAAAATCGCGACGATCAATTTGTGTCTTTGCTTGAAAGCCAAATACTTCTTGTGCCCATGGATTGACACCTTTTCCTGTATATACTGTTGTAAATACAATGGGCCTTGTTATGTTTTTGATAGTTAAATCCCCATGAATTGCAAATTTTCTTTCATGAAGTTGATCAATGTATGTAGAAGTAAATATGATTTTTGGATAGACGTCTGCATCAAAAAAATCGGGAGAAACGAGATGGACATCACGATCATGATTTTTGGTAGAGACACTAGCCACGGCAATAGTAAATGAAATGTTTGCCTTCTGCATTTGTTCAATATCTGCTGCAACTATCTCAGCATTGTACGCTTCGAATGTTCCGTGAATACGGGAAATCATCATATGTCGCACAGAAAAGCCAATTGTTGAATGACTGAAATCAATAGTGTATTTTTTCATTTGAAAACCCCCTAAAACAGCATTCTACAACGAATGATAAAGTAAATAATTTGCTTATTCAATGAGTTTTTCATAAATGTGGAAATGTAGACACTTTTATAAAAGTGTAATTTGTGAGCATCTTAGTCATATTCTTATAAAGATGGGCATTTTATTGTTAGCAGGTGATCTAAAAAATTCCCTCTATAAATTGAAAAAAATGAGATTAAAGTTACTTTTAGTAATTTAATATAAAAAAGTTAATTGATTATTTTATGTAAATAAGTTACTTCAAATTTACATTTACTACATTAATCGTTACAATAGTTACATAGAGGTGAAAAATTATGAATGAGACAACTTTATGTCCTCGTTTAGCAAAAGCAATGGATTTAATCGGAAAACGATGGACGGGGTTAATATTATATCAATTACTAGATGGACCACAGCGTTTTAATGAAATCGAGTCTGCCTTACCTGTCAGTGGGCGCTTATTATCAGAACGCTTAAAGGAACTTGAGAAAGAAGGGCTTGTTGAACGCAAAGTATATTCCGAAGTTCCTGTACGCGTAGAGTATTCTTTAACAGATAAAGGTCGAGCATTAGAAGGCGCTATCCGCAATATAGAAACATGGGCAAGTAGTTGGCTCTAACATGAACAGATTGTTCTACTAGTAAATAAACTGATTTTAATATTGTGCCAAAAACGACACTTGGAATGACTGTCAATTTTCTTTATAATATTCATCATCTCTGCACAGGTCTTACCTGTCATATAATATGAGATAAAAATACCCTTCATTTTACTTGTCAAATTGGGGTTCTAAATCCATACTGGTGTAGAGTAAGAAGGACGTTAGAAAGGAATTAGCTCTCATGACAAAAGAACAATGGGCGAAGGATTTAGCAAAAAATATTAATCCTGCCAATATTAAGTTAGATGAATCTTTACAGCAGTATACAATGACAAAATTAGGTGGCAAAGCAGATGTTTTTGTTCTTCCTGAAACAGAAGAAGAGGCAGCATCAGTTATTCGCTATGCATATATAAATAATATTCCTTTATTAATGTTAGGCAACGGCTCAAATATGGTTGTTCGTGATGGCGGTCATAGAGGAATCGTTGTAACATTCTCAAGTCTGGATGAGATTCGTATTAATGGTGAGCATGTTTACGCACAAAGTGGTGCACTAATCAAAGATGTATCGAAGCTATCAGCGCAAGCCTCTTTAACTGGTTTCGAATTTGCTTGTGGTATTCCTGGATCAATTGGCGGAGCAATGGCTATGAATGCAGGTGCTTATGGCGGTGAGATTAAGGATATTATTGTTTCATCTAAGGTGTTAACGAGAGAAGGAAACATTTTAATATTATCCAAAGAAGAGCTTGAGCTCGGCTATCGACAAAGCATAATTGCCAAAAAAGGCTATTATGTGTTATCCTCTGAATTTCAATTGGCGGTAGGGGTGCAAAAAGAAATTGATGCGAAGATTGCTGATTTAACGTTCCAACGCGAATCAAAGCAGCCTTTAGAATACCCATCTGCTGGAAGTGTCTTCAAACGCCCACCAGGTCATTTTGCAGGTAAACTTATTCAAGATAGTGGCTTGCAAGGCCAAGGTGTAGGAGATGCAGAAGTCTCTACCAAGCATGCAGGTTTTATTGTCAATAAAGGTAATGCCACTGCTACTGACTATATTGAAACAATCCGAATGGTCCAACGCGTCGTGAAGGAAAAATTTGGTGTTGAATTAGAGACAGAAGTTAAAATTGTTGGTGACGATCTATAATATCACGCCCTTCGTTTAAGTCGAAGGGCGTTTTTTTAGGAGTGAGGATGAAATGAAATTTATATCATGGAATGTTAATGGAATACGAGCATGCTTAGGTAAAGGCTTTTTAGAATTCTTTCATCAAATGGAAGCAGATTTCTTTTGTATCCAAGAAACAAAATGTCAGGCTGGACAAGTAGAGCTTGCTCTTGAAGGATATGAGCAGTATTGGAATTATGCACAGAAGAAAGGGTATTCAGGAACCGCTATATTCACTAAGCATACCCCGTTGTCTGTTAAGTATGGAGTGGGGGAGGAAGACACTCAGGATGAAGGTAGAATTATTACATTAGAATATGAAAACTTCTATTTAGTGAATGTCTATACTCCGAATGCACAGCGCGATTTAGCCAGATTACCTCTCCGCTTAGATTGGGAGGACCGTTTAGCAAGCTATCTACAAAAACTGAATAGTAAGAAGCCCGTAGTCTATTGTGGTGACCTAAATGTTGCACACACTGAAATTGATTTAAAAAATGCAAAGTCTAATATAGGAAATTCAGGATTTACATATGAAGAGCGAGCGAAATTCTCAGAGTTATTAGCAAGTGGTTTTGTAGATTCTTTTCGCTATAAGCATCCTGATGAAACTGACCATTACACATGGTGGTCTTATATGAATAAAGTACGTGAACGCAATATTGGTTGGCGTATTGATTACTTTGTTGTTTCTGATCTATTAAAGAATCAAATTGATATTGCAACAATCCACCCACACATTATGGGCAGCGATCACTGCCCAATTGAATTACAATTACATGTCTAGTGCTAAAAAATCGTATTTTCATGGAGAAAATACGATTTTTTTATGGTTGTTCTAGAAAATTAATAGGGGTTGCTTCGCTCAAAAGTGAAAGCAAAGCGTTGAGGGAACCACTAAAGGGTAGCATCGAAGCGCTCATAAAATAGGAGACTGTAAGCCGAAATCTATGAAACCAACACAAGATAACCTTCTCACATAAAGTCATATCTTCCTCTATAGGAAAATATGATTTTTCAAAACGGTTCAGTAGCCTTCAAAATTCTTATTGTTTATACTATTTTAATAGCGAATTGATATAAAATTTTGTATTTAAAGAAGATTTTTTATACATAACATACGGAAATTCGCTAAAAAATTTGCTCGTTAAAACGGGTTTGGGAAGGTAAAACGTGAATATAGTGCAAAGAGGGGGTTATGCAGTGGGAAAGAGAAAGTTTAGGTGGAAAAAGTGGCTCATTGTTTTTGCTGGGGTATTAGCTGCTTTGGCTGTTGTGACTTTTATTGGATTTACATGGTTTATGAATAAATCCAAGCCAGTAGTTGATGGTGAGCTAGTTGTTAGTATTCTGGATCAGGATGTGACGGTTACAAGGGATGATAAAGGGGTTCCGCATATTTTGGCTGAAACAGATGCCGATCTGTATCGTGCACAAGGTTATGTCCAAGCGCAAGATCGACTGTTTCAAATGGATTTAGCACGAAGACAGGCAAGTGGTCGATTATCTGAAATTATTGGGGAAGCAACCATTAATACGGACAAGCACTTCCGTACGTTCAGTTTACGGGATGCGGCGGAGAAATCATTAGCAGCTTATGATGAAGAAAGTAAGCAAGTACTAGAATGGTATGCTGAAGGGGTAAATGCTTTTATTGCACAGGCGAAGGAAAACAATACCTTAAGCTATGAATTTGCTTTGTTAGGCTATGAACCTGAGGAATGGACGGTTGTTGATTCCTTAACGATAGGTAAATATATGGCTTATGATTTGGGCGGAAATTGGAATACATTAGCCTTCCGTCACTGGGCATTACAAAACTTTGATGAAGCAAAGGCGAAGGAATTATTTATTAAATATCCTGAAAATGCTTCGTCCATTATCGAGGCCAATATCCAAACTCCTGTAGCAGTGGCAGGGCAGTTTAGTGCAGATTTATTACCAAATGAATTTAATGGTAGTAATAACTGGGTTGTTTCTGGGGATAAAACGAAATCTGGAAAACCGATTTTAGCAGATGACCCACATTTAGGATTAAGTACACCTTCTATTTGGTATCAAATGCACCTACAATCCCCACAACAAAATGTCAGTGGTGTTATTTTTGCAGGAATTCCAGGTATTATTTTAGGTCATAATGATGAAATTGCCTGGGGTGTTACGAATGTGGGGCCTGATGTACAGGATCTATATATTGAAATACCAAATCCGGATGACCCAACACAATTCCGCTATGATGGTCAGTGGGAGCAAGCGGAGGTACGTGATGAGCCAATCAAGGTGAAGGATGGTGAAACGGTAGATTTTGACGTCGTTGTCACGCGTCACGGCCCTATTATGACAGATTTAGCTTTTAAGGATACTGAGCCCACAGCACAATTTTCGATGCAATGGACAGCGCTTCAACCTACAGCGGAATTGAGAGCGGTGCTTGGGTTTAATAAGGCAAAATCTTGGGAGGACTTTGAAAAAGCATTAGAAGATTTTAAGGCACCAGCTCAAAACTTTGTTTTTGCCTCAAAGGATGGCACAATTGCCTATAAAGCTAATGGTCAAATACCTATTCGTAAGCAAGGTGATGGACAATTACCAGTGCCAGGTGATTCTAGTGACTATGGCTGGGAAGATTTTATTCCTTGGGATAAACTACCGACTGTAGTGAATCCAAAGGAAGGCTTTATTGCAACGGCGAATAACCAAGTCATTGGAGAGGACTATCCTTATCACATCACGGATTTCTGGGCGCAGCCTTATCGTTTCGAGAGAATTAAAGAAGTGCTAGAGGCAAATGATGAAATTACAGTAGAAGATATGATGGATTTGCAAATGGATCAGCATAATCTTTATGCAAGAGAGTTTCTACCCGATTTATTAACATCTATAAAAGCGAAAGAGCAGGATGGTCAGTACACAGAGATTATTGCTATGTTAGAGGATTGGGATATGGTAGATGCAAAGGAATCAGGTGCACCCCTTGTCTTCCATACACTTATGATTAAGTTACAGGAAGTGTTGTTTAAGGATCAAATGCCTGAAGATATGTATGACATCATGTATGGGAAGTTTAATATTACAGACCAACTCTTACGTACAGCGTATGCAGGAGAGAAAAGCATTTGGATTGAGGAGCAGGGGGGTGTGGATGAGACAGTTTATAAGGCATTTGAGCTGACAATTGCACAATTACAAGATCAATTCGGCAAAAATGCAGCGAAGTGGCAATGGGGTGATTACCATCAGCTTACGTTTGATCATACATTGGGTAGTGCCTCACCAATTCTTGCCGCTTACTTTAATGCTGAAAAGGTTCCAATCGGGGGATCGAAGGTTACTGTACAAGCAGCAGATAATGATTTAGCTGGTAATGTAAATCATGGTGCATCTTGGCGTTTTGTGGTAGATGTAGGAGATTTAAGCTCAGCCTATCATATTGTTGGTCCTGGTCAGAGCGGGCACGTAAAGTCTGATTGGTACCAGGATCAAGTGCTTGATTGGGCGAATGGTGATTATCATCAAACGTTTGTGAAACAAGAAGATATAAAAGGAAAAACATTACAATTAAAGGCACAGTAATAAAAAGGTTAGCGTACATAATAAGTGCGCTAACTTTTTTTATTAAAAATTACAATGATATAGATCATTAACATTCAAATATTCGTTTGAATATGATGGAATAATATGTTATATTGATTACAATCAAACGAATATTTGAATGAGGTGAGAAAATGCCAAAAGAAATATGTGAGGTGACGCATGTACATGAAGAAGCGGTCACGAAGGTACAACAACAAATGCCTGATTTGTCAGGTGTAGCAAAATTTTTAAAAGCATTATCTGATGAAACAAGACTTAAAATTGCCTATGCCTTAACAGTAGAAGATGAATTATGTGTTTGTGATGTTGCAACTATTATTGGGTCATCAGTAGCGACAGCATCCCATCATTTACGATATTTAAAAGAAAATAATTTAGCCAGATCACACCGTATAGGAAAGCAAATGTATTATTCTTTAGCAGATGAGCATATATACCAAATTGTAACAATTGCCTATGAACATGCGAAAGAGGGGATTGCCAATGGCAGCGACACCAACTAAACAAGAATACAGGCTACAAAATCTATCCTGCGCCAGCTGTGCGGCGAAATTTGAGAAGAATGTAAAGGCTATACCTGCTGTACAGGATGCACAAGTTAATTTTGGCGCTTCTAAAATTACTGTAATCGGCCCTATTAGTGTCGATCAAATTGAAGAAGCAGGTGCCTTTGATGGCATTAAGGTTACCCAATCAGCAGCAAGAACACTTGACAATGCTACCCCTTTTTACCGTAAAAAAGAGAATGTTCTAGCTGGTATATCTTTGCTTTTTGTTATTTTAGGCTATCTATTTGTTAGTATGCTAGAGGAATCACATCCGCTACCGATAGCGATGTTCATATTAGCGATCCTTGTGGGTGGAGTTGGCATTTTTAAAATAGGCTTCCGAAATCTAGCTCGCTTTGAATTTGATATGAAAACGCTTATGACGATTGCCATTATTGGCGCTGCTATTATTGGCGAATGGGAAGAAGCGGCTGTTGTCGTCTTTTTATTCGCTGTGAGTGAGGCGCTTGAAGCGTATTCAATGGATAAAGCTCGTCAGTCCATCCGTCAGTTAATGGATATAGCTCCACCAACAGCTATTATTAAAAGAGCTCACGGAGAACACTTCCATGAGATGGAACTACCAACAGAAGACATTGAGATAGGTGATATTTTAATTGTCAAGCCAGGGCAAAAGATTGCGATGGATGGGATTGTGATTAGCGGGTTGTCTGCAGTCAACCAAGCAGCCATTACAGGTGAATCGATTCCTGTTAATAAAACAGTAAATGATGAAGTATTTGCTGGGACTCTTAATGAAGAGGGTGCGCTCGAAGTACGTGTGACAAAGCGTGTGGAAGACACAACCATTGCCAAAATTATTCATCTGGTAGAAGAAGCACAGGCAGAAAAAGCACCTTCTCAGCAATTTGTTGATCGCTTTGCAAAATATTACACACCAGCCATCATGATTATTGCTTTTCTAGTAGCTGTTATTCCACCATTATTAGTAGGTGACTGGCAGCACTGGATTTACCAAGGTTTAGCTGTTTTAGTTGTAGGATGTCCTTGTGCACTTGTTGTCTCTACACCAGTTGCCATTGTAACTGCAATTGGGAATGCTGCAAGGCAAGGTGTACTTATTAAAGGCGGTGTTCATTTAGAACAATTAGGACATATTGAAGCTGTAGCCTTTGATAAAACAGGTACATTAACTGAGGGACAACCAGCAGTAACGGATATTGTGACAACAGATAATTGCTCAGAGGACTATGTATTACAACTAGTGGCAGCAGTAGAAAAGCAGTCTCAGCATCCTTTGGCTAAAGCTATTTTAAAAAAATCGCATGATAAAAATTTACCAGAGCTAGTACCAACAGATTTCCAATCAGTAACAGGCAAGGGTGCGTATGCTACAGTAGACAATCAGATTATTTATGTAGGCAGTATGAAATGGATAGTGACATTAACTACTGTAGATAAAAAAATTGAAAATCAAGTTAAAAAATTGCAAGAACAGGGTAAAACAGTAATAGCAGCTGTTTCGAATAGCCAATTTATTGGGCTTATTGGAATTGCTGATCAATTGCGCCATGAAAGTAAGGACGTATTACAAAAATTAAATGCCTTGAAAGTAAAGCATATGGTGATGTTAACAGGTGATGCAGAACCCACAGCACAAGCTATTGCTACTTCATTAAAGATGACAGATGTGCGCGCTGGTTTATTACCAGAGGAAAAATTAATGGCGATTAAGGATTTACGTGCACAATTTGGTGCTGTAGCGATGGTTGGGGACGGGGTAAACGATGCACCAGCATTAGCAACTGCAAATGTAGGAATTGCCATGGGTGGAGCAGGAACAGATGCAGCTCTTGAGACGGCGGATATTGCCTTAATGGGTGACGATCTAACCAAACTTCCGTATACCATTGGCTTGAGCAGAAAAACATTACGCATCATTAAAGAGAATATTATATTTGCCCTAGTTTTAAAATTAATTGCGTTGTTGCTTGTCATTCCAGGATGGCTGACATTATGGATAGCAATTTTTGCGGATATGGGTGCTACGCTATTAGTTGTATTTAATTCTTTAAGACTAATTAGAGCAAAAAAATAGTATGTAAGGTGTAGTTCTGTAAAATAAGGTAGGAAATTAATCTCACTCTAACGCTATGAATTTTATGCGAATAGATGCTACTAGGGATTCTTGAAAAAGCATTTTTAAAAGGCTATTATAGTTTCAGGAGTAATGTAACAATTAAATATAAATGAGGCGAAAGTTTGAATATGTCAGATCCTATTTTAGTAAATGTTACAGAAGAGATTGTGCGTGGTTTAGTAAGCTTTTTACTACGAGGACCAGAATATCAAACATTTTGTAAATGCGAAATCTGTGAATTCGACACGGTGGCACTTACACTAAATGCATTGCCAAGTAAGTATGTTACATCTATGGAAGCCAGAGATGAGGCATTTAAAGAAATGAATACTCCTGAAAGTATTGAGCGCATCAACAAAGAGATTATTCATGCGTTACATGTGGTAAATAAGTATCCTCGACACAAAGTAGAGCCTACTTCTTAATAGAAGAGGCTCTTTTTAAGTTGGAGAAGAAGTGTTTTTCTGACATATGTATTTTCAGTTAACTTTTAAGCCAAGCTTGTAGTAAACTAGAGAGTAAGAAAAGGAAAGAGAGGGAAAAGGATATGCCAACACCTAGTATGGAAGACCATATCGAACAAATATATTTATTAATCGCCAACAAAGGATATGCGCGTGTGTCTGACATTGCTGAAGCATTATCTGTACTTCCTTCTTCTGTTACAAAAATGGTTCAAAAATTAGATAAAGATGGTTATTTAGTTTATGAAAAATACCGTGGACTGACATTGACGCCTAAAGGAGAAAAGCTTGGCAAGCGTCTTGTGCAGCGCCATGAATTGCTCGAGCAGTTTTTACGAATGATTGGTGTGGATGAAGAGCGTATTTATGATGATGTTGAGGGAATTGAACATCATTTAAGTTGGAATTCAATCGATCGTATTGCAGATCTTGTGCAAGTAATGGAAGAGAATCCAGACATCGTGAAAAAATTAGAGGCATCTAAGACACAGCATAATCTTTAAAATGATGGTGTGAAGGAAAGGAAGACAATATGAACGCATTACAATCAGGTGAAGTTGTTACATTAACGGTATTAGAGCAACAAGCATCGAAATGGATTTTAACAAATGGAGTGGAAGAACTCCCTTTAAATGCTTCAGAGGTAACAGAGCCACTAGCAGTAGGTGATCGCCTTGAAGTATTTTTATTTGTAGATCGTCGTGGTGATTTGGCTGCTACAACGGCTATTCCAGCTTTTACTCAAGGAGAATATGGCTGGGCTCGTGTCTTGAAAGTGGTTGAACGTGAAGGTGCTTTTGTAGATATTGGTACATCTCGTGAGGTTTTAGTAAGAGCAGAGGATTTACCAGCAGTAAAAGAGTTGTGGCCAGAACCAGGTGACCATGTATTTATGACATTGCGCACGGATCGAAATGGTGATTTATTTGGACGTTTGGCAACGGAAGAAAAAGTGACAGAACTATATGAAGGTGCACTAGAAGATATGCACAATAAAAACATTCAGGCACGTCCATATCGTTTGTTACCAGTTGGCACATTTTTACTAGGGGTAGAAGCGCCTTACCGTATTTTTGTTCATGAATCAGAGCGCAATGCAGAGCCTCGATTAGGGCAAGATGTAGTTGTACGGATTATCGACGTAAAAGAGGATGGTTCGATGAATGGCTCCCTTTTACCAAGAAAGCATGAACGACTTTCAAATGATGCACAGCAAATATTGACTTATCTACAAGATGTGGGCGGCAAAATGCCATTTGGTGATAAATCATCCCCTGAAGAGGTTCAAGAAATGTTCAATATGAGTAAAGGGGCATTTAAACGTGCACTAGGAACACTCATGAAGGCTGGTAAAATAAAGCAACAAGACGGTTGGACTGAAGAAGTTTAGTGGAAAATTCACTTGCTAGAATTGCATTACCACAGAAAAAGTGACGAGAGACATCTGAAACCTTCTCGTCTTTTTTTCGTACTAATAATTGTATAGTGGCATACATTATACAGGCTAATAGATGTTTTAGCGAAAGGGGTCACACGATTTGAAAAAAACATGGATTAAAATACTAACAGCTACAATGTTGGTATTTGGAGTGATGGCACCAGCAACAGGGTTTGCATCTGATAATACGCCTCCAAAAGCAATTGATGAAAAATTGGGCGTACCTATCGTCGTATATGGAGCAAATTTATCTGAGGCTGAAAAAGAATCCGTCAAAAAATCATTAAAAGTAAGTGAAGAACCTGAAATCGAAGAAATTACTGTGTCTGGTGAGGATCTAGTAAAATACATTAAAGATAGTAATTCAAGCTCTCGTATGTATTCTTCTGCGAAAATTACACGTAGAGATACGGGGAAAGGTTTAGTTATAGAGATTGTAACGCCATCTAATATTACGCAGGTAACTTCTGAAATGTACGCGAATGCGATGCTTACGGCAGGAATTCAAGATGCAACGGTACAAGTAGCTGCGCCAAAAGCTGTTACGGGACATTCAGCGCTAGTAGGTATTTACAAGGCATATGAAGTTACAACAGGCGAAACGCTTGATATTGAGCGTACCGATGTTGCCAACGAAGAATTATCAGTGGCTACATCTATTGCAGAATCTGCAGGGGTAGATGATGCTAAGGTTGCAGAATTACTGACAGAAATTAAAAAGCAAATTGCGGAATTGAAGCCAGCAACACGTGAAGAAGTAGAAAAAATTGTACAAGAGCAATTAAACAAACTTGAAATTAATTTAAGTGAAAAGGACCGTCAATTGCTAGTAGATTTAATGAATAAAATCAGTAAGCTAGACATTGATTTTAGTAAATGGTCTGAACAGTTAAATGATATTAGTAACACAATCCAAGAAAAATTCGGCTCACTCATGGAAGATAAAGGTTTCTGGGAAAGTGTGAAAAGTTTCTTCGCAAATCTAAAAGATACCATTTCTTCATGGTTTAACTAAAGTTTTATAGTCGTTAAAAAAATCTGTAATACCTACTCAGTATGCTAGAGTGGGTGTTCAGATTTTTTTGCATAACACAAAGAGTACACAAATTTTGTGAAAATATAAAAAGCTATGGTACTATGAAAAAAAGGAGTGGTGAGAAATGGAATTCCAATTACAGCAACTAGCGGAAAATCAATATGCATTTTTGAATGAGCAAGAAGGGGAAAAACTCGCAGAAATTACTTGGCAGCAAAATGGCTCAGTAATGGTAATGGATCACACATATGTATCAGATAAGCTCCGTGGTCAAGGTGTGGCCAAACAATTACTCGATCAAGCAGCATCGTATGCACGTGAAAAGGGTTATAAAATGGAGGCCGTTTGTTCCTATGTTGTAGCCGCATTTGAAAAATCAGATGCATATAATGACGTGAAACAATAAAAATAAGGCAATCTGCTTTTGATTAAGCGGATTGCCTTTTAATTGTTAGAGCAAATCATGTAAGCAGCTCCTTACAGTAGAGTGACACTATAAATTAATACCGTTAAGAAGCTAGCTCCACCTAGTAATGCAGCCATATCTATCCAATCATAAGCTAAATCGAATTCTTTCATCCTAACCACTCTCCTATTTTTAGTATTAATTCATTAATTCCCTTTACTTGCCTTTTATAATCATAAATAGTTACAAAATTATGTTGAATGAAAAAATAGAAGGTTTTCAAGTTGAGTTTTGGTAGGAGATGGAGTGTGATTGTCCGCAATAAAAACGAGACGAATTGTATTGAATAGCAGTATCATTACTAGATAAAAAAGCAAGTATAAGTCTTACATTTATATATATGCTAGAAGTTATAAAAAAATAATGTTTATTCTTCTAAGATTAGGGAAAAACTATATTACAGAGCTAGTTTTTATATTTTTAGGAGGTCATAGATCATGGCAAAACGAAAAGGAACAGGTGTTGTCCTTGCAGGTTTAGCGGGATTAGCAGCATCTTACTTAAGTAAAAAAGAGAATCGTGATAAAGCACTAACGATGTTTAATAGTATGAAAGCTAAATTCGAAACGTATCTCACATCTGGACCTAATATGGATGACAGAATTACAGAACGAGTTTCAACAGAGGTAGCAACAGAGGCGGGCACATCTCCAACTAAAATTGCTTCGAATGAAATGGTAGCAGAGGGTGGAGGACATACAGGTGTCCATTTCTATAACGAAGAAATTCAAGAAAAAGAAAAATAAAAACAAAACCTTCTCATTTAAGCATGAGAAGGTCTTTTGTGTGAAATAAGGATCGCTCCTGCAAAGAGCAAAAGGACGATTCCAGTAAATATAAAGCCGCTAATTGTACCAAGTGACAGCCAGCCTAATAAAGAAGAGCCTAAAACGACGCCAAGAGAGAAAAATGCATAAAAATAACCATACGCTTTTCCTCGTACTTCAGCAGTTGTAGAGTCAATTAGTAAGGAATTGACTGAAGGGAATAGGAAACCGAAACCGACGCCATAACAAGCCATCGCTATATAAAGTAAAGTGTTAGAATCAGCTTGACTAATTAATAATTGACTTATGCCCATTAACCCTATACCAACAGACAATGTTTTCAGAGGATCAACCTTATCAAAAATGCGGTTCGTTGGTAAAAGAAAAACAAGAACAGCAATTATACCAAATGTGCTCATTAAAGTACCGCTTAAACGAGAGTCATAGCCTAAAGATTGGACTTTGAGCGGAAGTAGATAAGCAATGACACCTTGAGAAAACATTAAGAAGAAGGCTCCTAAAAAGGCTTTTAATGTTCCCGTGTTCTTAAAAAAGACCCTTATCGGAATATATGTATTCGGTTCTGCTTTCTCTTTTTTTACTTGGTTTGCTTTCAGTAGAAAGAACGCAAGAATGCCTAATAGCAGCATAAAGCTTGCCGTGATATTGAAAACAAATGGGACACTTGTTCGACTTGCTAAAATACCACTAAAAGCAGGGCCTATAATGGCAGCAATACCAACAAATGCACCAGAAATAGCACTGCCCTTACCTCTTTTTTCTTGCTCAGTAGCATTTGCTAAAAATGTGAAGGCAGCAGGAACAATGAAGCCTGCAACAAGTCCATGGATAAAACGTACAATTAATAGTGCGATTGGCTCCTCTATTAAATTATATAGTGTTAACGATAAACCTGTTGTGAAAAGACCAACAATTAGTATGATAAAAGGTCCTTTACGATCTGTTAAAAAGCCTGAAATGATATTACCAAATGTATTGGAAAGTGAATACATACCCACTGCTAGACCAGTTAGAAATGCTGATGCTCCTAAAGATTCAGCATATGTACTCATAACAGGAAGCTGGGTAAAAAGGTCGAAAAACGAAAAGAAAATAATTACATAGATAAATTTCTTCATAGCTCCTCCGATGAAATAGAACATTATAGTAAGTTAGATTCGTAGTTCTATTATAACATTTCCAATACAAAAGGACGCCCAATAAGTTTTGACTTATTAGACGTCCAAAAATTAAGAAATTAAGCTTTTACAACTTCTTTTTTCATTGTTTTGTTTTTAGCAAGATTTACATGCCAAGAAAGTGCTTCCTCTAAAAGATGAGGCGTTTGGTGGTTACCTGTTGCCTCAACTGCACGGTTGTAGTAATCCCATAATTGTTCTTTGTAATCTGGATGTGCACAGTTTTCAATAATTAAAGGTACACGCTCTTTTGGTGCAAGACCACGTAAGTCAGCAATACCTTGCTCTGTTACAATTACATCCACATCATGCTCAGTGTGGTCAACATGAGAAACCATTGGCACAATCGATGAAATAGCTCCACCTTTTGCATATGATTTTGTAACAAAAATACCAAGACGTGCGTTACGTGCAAAGTCTCCTGAACCACCGATACCGTTCATCATACGTGTTCCAGATACATGTGTAGAGTTAACGTTACCATAGATATCTAACTCTAAAGCCGTATTAATTGAGATTAGTCCCAAACGACGTATAAGTTCTGGGTGGTTAGAAATTTCTTGTGAACGTAAGCAAATTTTATCGGCATATTTTTCTAAATTGCCGTATACTTTCTTCTGTAATTCCTCAGTCAGTGTAATGGAAGTAGCAGCAGCAAATTTAACTTTGCCTGCATCAATCAGGTTAAATACTGCATCTTGCAGTACTTCTGATGCCACAATGAGATCTTCGAATTCAGAATCTGCAAAACCATCTAGTACAGCGTTTGCTACAGAACCGACACCAGATTGTAAAGGCATTAATTGTTTTGTTAGACGACCTGCTTTAATTTCATCACTGAAGAAGTTTAATAAAATGTTAGCCATTGTTTGTGTTTCTTCATCTGGTGGAACGATTAATGAAGGGGCATCTGGCTCTTCAGAAATAACAATTGCTTTAATTTTAGCTGGATCAACTTTGATACCGATTTCACCAATGCGTTGCATAGCATTGGTCATTGGAATTGCTTCACGATTACCTTGTTCACCTGGAACATAAATATCGTGGATACCAATTAAAGCTTCTGGGTGAGAAATGTTTAACTCGATAATAATATTTTCTGCATATTCTGCAAAAATTGGTGAGTTACCTACAGAGTTTGTTGGAATGATTAATCCATCTTCAGTAATTGCAACAGCTTCAAGAATTAGATATTTAATTGGCCCGATAATTCCTTGACGTACTAGCTCAGCGTTATGAGAAAGATGAGCATCTACATATAAGACATCTCCAGAATTAATTAAATTACGGATACCTGCGTCCCCTTGGAATGGTCCACGTTTACGAATTGCACCAGCTTCTGCTAAGTACTTATCTACTTCTGGTCCTAATGATGCACCTGTATATACATCAATCTTGAATTCTTCATTTTTCGCGCGCTCAACTAATGCCATTGGCACAACTTTTGCGTCCCCAGCACGAGTAAAACCGCTCATCCCAACTACATCACCGTTAGAAATAAGTGCTGCTGCTTCTTCAGCAGTAACAATTTTACTCTCAAGTTCTTTTAAACCTAGGCGTTTTTGAACATTTGCATCCATAAAAAAATCCTCCCCTAAATAATTTTGATGGAAACCGATTACAAAACTAGAAAAAACATTTGAGAATTTTCTGTTTATTCAGTTGTAGTATGACTCCAACCATTTGAATAATACTATCACCAAATTGTCACAAAAACTTTAGAATTAGCATTAAATTGAGTAAAAAAAGGAAAATCGAGCATTAAGATGATTTTTCGACAGAGAAAACGTTTTATTGTAGAGTTGTATAAAATTAGAAAATTTCTACATTAAAAACTGTGTCAAAATTGTTAATGGAGGGGAGAGAAGTGGTCTCTTTTAACGCAAAAAAGAACAGCGAACAATTCATAAAATTGCTCGCTGTCTGTCCATATTAAAAACCTAGAGAACGACGGAAGTAGCTTGCATAGCGTTGGCTAACCGGAATGCGCGTACCATCTTTCATAATTAATAAAAACGTTGAGTGTGAATCTGGTTGAATTTCATCGATGAAGTCAATGTTAACGATATAAGAGCGGTGACAACGAATAAATGAGTCAGGTGCTAAAAATAGCTCTAGATCACTTAGGTTCAAACGGTGATAACCTTCACGAGTCATTGTTTTAACAAATGTTTTACGGAGTTGAGTTTCTAAATAAATCACTTGATCATGTTTGATTGGGTACCAGCAATCATCAATTTTGATGGTAATATAATTTGTTAAGAATGCTGATGGTTTTTGCGGGAAGATAGCAGTAATAGCTCCTTTAGTTTCGCCTTCCTCCATTAAAGGAATACTCATTCCATAGTAAGCGACACCAAAAACATCAGGTTCGATGTATGAGCTGATTTTTTGACCATAGCTAAGTGCTTTGTGTGCGGCTGAACCTTCTTTAATCGGATCACCCGGCTTAATTTTTAAATCAACTTTTTTGCTTGGCTGGTAATACAAATATTCATTTGTATCAGAGATAGCAATGGATGTATTCTCAGGGAAGAACTCCTTAATTATCTCCATTATTTCTTCTATTTGTTTTGGATCCACTTTAAACACCTCGTCTAAACTTTTAAAAATAGTATTATCATCTATTTTACTACATATCCATATAAATTATATAGAGAAGATTTAGGAATAAAATAGAAAAATGTCGATTGACTCATTAAAATGGTGTAAGATGTCTTGTATAATTTGTAAATAAATTTATATAATGACTAATTTTTTTTAATAGGTATATGGTAAAATCTAATTGTTAGGAATAAGTTTACGAGGTTTCTACTATGCGTATGTGATAAATTAGAACTAGAGTAGCAAGTAAAATGTGGTTGAAAGGAAATCGCAGAATATGGTAAAATCCACTGTATAGTCTATTTTTTTTAGATTTGGTGTTTTAGTTGGGTTATTTTTGAGTTATTTTTAATAAAAAATTGTGAAATAGGACTCAGTTCTTATATTGAATAAGCAAATACTATTTTCTTATTTTTAATTCGTTGGGATTGGTGTCAGATTTTGTCATGCAATTCGTGCACTCTGAGGAAAGATGGGGAAGATTATGCAACTACATCAACATTCTATGTCAGAAACGATATCCAAAAGATACTTCCAAGAAATCGATAATATTAATCAATATATCGGTGTCGAAGAATTTTTTAATATTGAGTCGAAATTAATATTTGAAATTTACCATTTAGAATCTACCAAAGCGAAAAAGTCTTTGCATGAGTTAATTGATATTCTTTCAATCCGTTTTGGTAAGCAGGTCATTAAAATTGTTCGAAGTTATTTTTCCGTTTTATCATCAATTGTTGCCCGTAAACTGCTGGACAATCAAGTACCTTCGAAAAAAGCCTTTGCTTTTAATATTGCTTGTAACGATATGATAGAAAATCAGATGAAAGACGCAGAGTTTTTACAATTTGCGGATGATTTAATTGATTTCTTTGTTTACTTTATTGCAGATCGCAAACAACCGACTTTCCGACATCAGACGGTCAACAAAGTAATTATGTATATAAATGATGAACTTGAGAATGATTTAACTGTAGAAAGTATTGCTAATAACTTTCATATCAGTACTAGTCACTTATCACGTATTTTCAGAGAACATGTAGGTATTACATTAGTTGAGTATTTAAATGTTCGACGTGTAGAAGAATCACAATACTACTTGCGACATACAAATAAAAGTATTACATCTATCTCAGATCAGTTCCATTTCTGTAACCAAAGTTATTTCACTCGTATTTTTAAAAAATATACAGGTGTTACACCAAAGCATTTCAGAGATGAACTTCATCATGAATTTTATCGTTTTGAAATGGCAGAGACTGAATTACAGAATGTTTAAATTTTGAGCATAAGATGTGAAAAGGTGCGAACGTTTAGCATGGCTAAAGCTCGCACCTTTTTTACGAACAACTGCGGTCTAAATTAGTAGCACTTGCTATTTGATAAAGGTAGAGCCTATAAGGTATACTTCACAGTAGTTGATAAATTATAGTAGGTGGAAAAATGAAAAATTTGAAACTCTTTTCAATGCTTGGTCTAGCAGTTTTTGTGCTTAGTGGCTGTCAAGCAGTGCAAAACAAAGAAGGTTTTTTCTATAGTATCTTTGTAAAACCTATGGAATTTTTACTGGAGTTTTTCGGGAATGATATCTTTTCAGGAAGCTATGGTTTAGCAATCATTGCGATCACGGTTCTAATTCGTTTAGTTCTAATGCCGATTATGTTAAAAAACTATCGTCAGCAGCAATTGATGAAAACGAAAATGGATGCGTTCAAGCCTGAAATGGAAGCCGTTCAGAAAAAAATGAAGGAAGCTAAGACAAAAGAAGAGCAAACACAATATCAACAAGAAATGATGGCTCTCTATCAAAAGCATGGCATTAATCCACTTAACATGGGTTGCTTACCGATGTTAATTCAAATGCCAATTATTATGGGACTTTATTTCTCGATTTTGTATTCTGCGGATGTAAAATCACATGAGTTTTTATGGTTTAGTTTAGGGTCACCTGATATCGTTATGACCATTATTGCAGGGATTGTTTACTTAGTCCAAGCGCGTGTATCATTATGGACTGTACCTGAGCAACAAAAGGCTCAAATGAAAATGTTTATTTATATTTCACCAATTATGATTGTCTTTATCTCAATGTCTTCTATGGCAGCTCTACCTCTGTATTGGTCTGTCAGTGGTGCATTATTGATTATTCAAACATATATTGGGCGTAAATATTATTCGGAGCATCCCGAAAAAGCAAAAAAATAAATTAAACAATGTCGAGGCGCCTCTGTTGCCTCGACTTTTTTAGGAGGTCAGCAAGATGAACAGAAAGTGGCTAGCATCTATTCTTGTTGCAATTTTTAGTATTGCGGCACTCGTATTTATTATTATAGGGAAATTTAATTTTGCCGTACTTGCTATGACGATTATGTTCGCTTTATCAAATGGGTTTAGAGCTAAAAGTTTTGCAGAGCAGGGCTATGTAAAAGAAGCAAAGTGGATGAAGTATATGGCAATCTTTTTTGCTATTGCTTCAATAGCAGTATTTGTCATTGTTCTAACAGACTAAATGAATATTTACATGGGAAATTCACACCTGAAAATGTGAACAGTGCTAAAATAAGATTATAACGAGTAATACAAAAAAATGGGTATTTTCAGGATGGCATGTTTTCAGAGCAATATCCTTGTTGTACCTGATATTTTAAAAGGGGCATAAATAGTGAAAAACAATCGTCTTCCGCTCATCATAGGTGCTTTGATTTCTATCGCGTTAATCGCAGCTATTTTTGTAGTCTATAACTATAAAAATGATCAAGTAAATAGTGCGACTGATGAGCAACCAAAAACAACAGAAACAAACGACTCTACAGAGAAAGACTCTTCTGTAACAGAGGAGCCAGACAATACACCTGAAACACCTGCAGAATCAGAGCAGCAACCTGACGAAAACGGTTATCTACCAAATCAAACATTACCTACTGAACCAACCTACATAAATGGTATTTTGCTAGCAAATAAAATATATCCACTTCCTTCTACCTTTGCACCTGAAGAAAATCCAGAGGCACGACAAGCTCTAAATCAGATGTTAGCTGCCGCCAAGCAACAAGGATTTGATTTAGTTGCATTTAGTGGGTATCGTTCTTTTGAATATCAAACAAAACTTTATGATAACTATGTAAAACGTGATGGACAAGCAGCAGCAGATCGATACAGTGCTCGACCAGGCTATTCCGAACACCAAACAGGCTTAGCGTTTGATATAGGAGAGCGTGGAAAAGAGGATGTATGGCTGACAGCAGAATTTGGAGAAACGCCAGCAGGACAATGGCTATTTGCGCATGCTCAAGAGTATGGTTTTATTTTACGTTTCCCACAAAATAAAGAAGATATTACAGGTTATATGTATGAATCTTGGCATTATCGTTATGTAGGCAAAGATATTGCAAAAGAGATTACAAAGCAAAATATTACGTTGGAAGAATATTTAGGAGTGAAATAAAAAGGGAAGAGATGCGGTTCACTATGAACAGGCTCTCTTCCTTTTTATTTTTATAAAATAGGTGTTAATAAACGTGAAATGGATTCTTTAAATTTAATAAGTGCTGAGCGGTTTTTATACATTTCCCATGTTAATTCCGTACAATCAAAAATATCCTTTTCAAATAGCTCTGCAAGTTGGTGCGATATGTTTGCATCATAGATGAAGGCATTGACTTCAAAATTCAGACTGAAACTTCGGACATCGATATTAGCTGTTCCGACAGTCGATGCCTCGTCATCAATAATAATGGTTTTGGCATGGATAAAGCCTTTTTCATAAATGTAGACTTTCGCTCCTGCACGTAATAACTGACCGGCATAGGAATAAGTAGCCCAATAAACGAACATATGGTCAGGTTTGTTAGGAATCATAATGCGCACATCAATGCCCGACAATGTTGCGATTTTAATGGCGTCTAAGAAGCTTACATCTGGGATAAAATAAGGTGTTTGAATATAAATATATTTTTTCGCCATATTAATAAGTTTTAAATAACCAATCTTAATTTGTTCCCAGTCTGAGTCTGGTCCACTTGAAACAATCTGTAAGCCAACATCACCCTTTTGCGGGATAGCAGGGAAGTAGCGATCAGAGTAGCCCATTTTCTGCTGTGCACTTGCTTGATTCCAATCGAGTAAAAAGCGAGTTTGCAGTGGATGCACCGCACTTCCTTCAATTCGCAAGTGAGTGTCTCTCCAATAACCGAATTTTTTTTGTAGCCCAAGATATTCATCACCGACATTAAAGCCACCAATATAGCCAATTCGACCATCAATGACAACAATTTTACGGTGATTCCTAAAATTTAGACGGGGATTGAGAAGTGGCAAAATGGATGGGAAGAAAACTTCTACTTCACCTCCAGCATTCAGCAATTCTTTAAAATGACGCTTTTTTACATTACGTGAGCCCATCTCATCATAGAGTAGACGTACCTTGACACCTTGTTTTGCTTTTTTAATCAGTGCATTCACGATACGTGTACCTAAGTCATCTAGACGGAAAATATAATACTGAATGTGGATATGATCTTTAGCTGCTTCAATATCTTTTAGGAGTTGTTCAAATTTATTGGCACCATCATCGAAAATATCTAAATGGTTGTCTTGTGTTAATACCGCATTGTTTGTTCTAAGGTGCATATAAATCATTTCTTGATAATTTTCTGCGTTTGCAATGCGAAACTCAAATGTTTCACTGCGAATGGCTTCCATTTGATAGCTAATGAGGTTATCTATCCCGATATCCTTACGCCCTTCCCAACGAAATAAATGCTTTCTTCGTAACTGCCTTCCAAGTAATAAGTACAAAATAAATCCAACTAATGGCAAGAAAAATAATACAAGAATCCATGCCCATGTAGAGGTAGCATCTTTACGTTCTAAAAAAATGATGGTCATGGCTAATAAAATATTAAAAAACAAGGTTAAAGGGACTAAATATTCTATGTCTGTAAAAATGCTCATTCCTACACCTGCCTTTACTATTGTTAACAACATACATAAGTATAGCCTACTTCAAAAGAAGAAAGAAGATATGAAATCTAGCTAGGTAGGAAAAGGATTATCTCTTCGATTTGTAAGGGATAATCCGCATGTTTTCGTTAGTAATTTTCCCATTGAAATAAAATATCGGAAAAATCCTTTTGAAGAAGCTTTTCTCGGTTAATAAAAAACTTGCCGACACCGCAATCTGCCCACATAATTCCTAATTCATCATGAGAGTCAATTTGTAATAATAAGACATTATAGCGCTGAAGTAGCAAGGACTCTTGATGAATATCCTCATTTAAATAATAAGCATAGCCACCAATTTTAGCTCCCGCTCCTAGGAAGTGTTGCAAATAAATCTCTTGCACATCATCCATTTGGGAGGATAGGAGGAAGGGAAGGTGACGTTGTGCTCGATAATCTAGTGCAGAAATGGGTTCCTGTGTTAGCTGAAATTGTAAAGCTAATTCCTGACGAATAGGGAAGCCATCTAATGTAGTCGGTATAGAAAAGTGTGCCTGTTGAGAGTGGGCTGTACTGTCATTGACAGTTGGATAAAATCTTACTTTATAAAATTGCTGAAAAATGTCTTCGTAATAATTGACAGTAGTAGTTTTAAAAGTATTGGCTGAAATAAAAAACTGCAGTAATCCCCTTGAAGGAAAACCTAGTAGTGGTGGGATTTCGGCAAAATTAATTTGAGCTAATAATCTCATTGGCTCCCCTGTTAAATCTTTTGGATAGGTTTGAAAAGAGGGGAGATAGGGTTCGCCAGCAAATTTACTTTCAGTTAACGTAGTTGAACGTTGGTATGGCTGAATAATGATTGTTGAAAGTAGCGTGTCTTCGATTTCTGAGCGAAAAGCTTCTAGCTCTTTAGGAAGTAAAAAATTGGTTGCTTTGTTCATGCAAACCCTCCGAATATCTCTCTAGGTCTTTAAAGTATAACAAGTTACGGTATAGTGAGAATCTATTCAAAACGCAATGATTTACTGGAAGCCTTATAGATAAAAATCAAACTTATCGAAAGAATGGCTATTGCTGCCGATATATAGTACCCGAGACTTGCTTGCATCGTAAATAACCAAGTGAAAAATAGTGGACCAAGAATACGTCCTAAGTTATCCATTGAATAGGAAAGACCTGCGGCAGTTCCATATTGTCCTCCAGATTCTTTCGAGGAGAGCGATACCACACACGTTCTAGCAAGTGCATTACCAGCTGTAAAGACACATAGGGCTAGACCAGCGATAAAAAGATTAGCTGTGAGTGTGAATAATAGCATACCGATTGCTGTTACAATTTGAGCACCGATTAACCATGTTGTTTCGCTGCCATTTTTTATACGTCGAACAACGCCACCTTGAATGGCTGCATCAACGAAACCACTAAACATAAATAAATATCCAATTTGTAATGGTGTAATATGAATCTTTTCGATTTGGAATAGTTGGAAAGTAGCCTCAACACCCGCTAGCATAAAGGTTACTAAAAATGAAAACATAAATAAGTAACGCACACGGTACTGTAGCATCTTGCTAGCGCCTTTTGGTACAATAGCACGTTTAGTTGAATCTTTCCGTTTTTCAGGTTCTTTTAAGACGAAACTTGCATAAATAAATAATAGTGCAATTAATGATGCGGATGCGATAAATGGTAATTGCAAACTATAATGGCCTAGCACCCCACCGATTGCTGGACCAAAAATAAAGCCAAGACCAATGGACATGCCCATAAAGCCCATATATTTATTACGATCCTCTTCACTGGACATATCTGCGATAAATCCTGTTACTGCTGTATACAATGCTCCTGAGAATAAACCACCTACAATGCGTGAGACATACAAAATAGCTAGGTTATCTATAAATAATGAAAAAATAACAAAACTAAGGCTAAAACCAACCAGACCTGTTAAGATTAGTTGTTTACGACCTATCTTATCTGATAGCATGCCCCAAAATGGTGCTGTAAAGAAACTTGCAAGTGAATATACGGTTAGTAAACCACCGACGTGGAGATCATTCCAATTTTGCTGCACAATCACCTCAGGTAAGACAGGAATAATAATGCCAAATCCTAGGTAAACGAGAAATTGAACAGACATCAATAATAAAATTGCCTTTTTCATACAGTTCCCTGCTTTCATACAATATTTCACTATGTACATTCTACCCTTCTTGCTCTTACGATGACAAGAATACGGATGGAGAAACATGGTGGAGATAGTTATTAATTGAAGATGAATAAAATATAGTGATTGTGGTTATTTTATAAGTGTTTGGTGGTATAAATAATTTACAATGTAACAAAAATGAAAAATTTTATATGTAAGTTAAATGGTATGATAAATTTGTCAGACATCTTACTCGTAGAAAAATGAAACTTTTTTGTTCCCTAAAACGTTATATAAAATCGAGGAAAGATTGAGGTGGAATGTATGAGGAAAGAAGTAGATTTGAAAAAGATTGTTTCGAATTTATCTAAGTTGGGTGTAACAGCCACTGTAACAAAGTCTCGACTAGAACTTTTAAAAGTGCTAACACCACCAACGCAGACTCCGCAAGTTCAAGCTTAACTCGTTTACAATAGGAAAAGGGAAGTCTCAATGCGCGAGACTTCCCTTTTTCTATATTTATTCATCTTCATCATGTGTCGTAAACATGTACGTTCGATAATGGAACCGCATACTAAAGACTAGCCCAATGGCTAAAGCATTGCCCATTAAAGAACTTCCTCCGTAACTAATGAACGGAAGCGGAATACCTGTAATTGGTAATAACTGAATAGTCATGCCTATATTTTCGAAGACGTGGAAAGTAATCATGGCAATAATACCTGCACAAACATATGTTGAGAATGGATCTTTCAATAAGAGCGTTGTCTTTGTTAAGTGATAAATTAATAAGAAGAAAACACAAATAACAATACTAGCGCCAATAAAGCCCCATTCTTCACCGATAACAGTAAAAATGAAATCGGTATGGTTTTCTGCTACATATACCTCTCGATTTCGGAACCCCTTACCAAAGATCTCTCCTGACCCAATAGCATTTAACGATGTTATTAAATGATAGCCTTCGCTAGATGAATAGGAATAGGGGTCTAGCCAAGAATAAATTCGAGCAAATTGATAAGCCTTTAAGCCGAACGTTTTTTCTAGGAAATCCTGCATATAAAGTGCCATCCACAGTAGGGTGCCACCTGCTACCACTCCACCTAAAAAGGTCGGCAGAATGATTTTCCAAGAAATTCCGGCTACGATGATAAGAGCAGCAGTAATCGCAAAGAATACAAGAGCAGAACCAAGGTCAGGCTGCTTCATAATGATAGCCAATGGTATGATGAGTGTGATACCAATTTTCCCTAGTAGTAGGAAGTCCGTTTTTACTGATTTTAACGAATAAACTTCATGATGCTTACTGATTAGTCGTGCTAGTGCTAAAATGTAAAAAGTTTTCATAAACTCAGAAGGCTGAATATTTCCAATCGGCGTATGATACCAGCTTTTAGCACCATTAACGGGTGCACCGATTTGACCTTCTCCTTCAGGCATAAAAATAAGCAGTACCAATAAGGCAATCCCTGCTCCATACATATACCATGACATTTTTTTATATTGATCTGGCTCAAAAAACATGACGATGCCAATAATTACTGCACCAATAACATACCATTGCATTTGTTTAGGTACGTAGTTAATGCCATATTGACCCGATGTCTGGGCAGATGCAATAGCTAACAAACTGATGACTAGAAAAGTGAAAAGAATAAAAGCGAGGGTCCAGTCAAAACGGTTTGCGAAATTTCGTTTATTTTCCATAAAAGCCACCTAAATTAAAATAGTATCTCAATATGAGTAAATATGATGCGAATCTTCCAATTTCGTTTATAATTGTTCAAAGAAGAGAGCTATTGACCAGTAGAGTGTATGAGATAACTCATATCTATTGATAAGCTTGCAACTTGCTTTGAACATTGTCAATGGAATTTTCAGCAATACTTGTACTCATTGAGTAATCTTAAATTAATATGCAAATGCATGTTTAACATTCCTATTATAACGCAAAAAATACTTTTATGCCTGTGCATATAGTTGGGACGACAATTAACATAAAATGTTTCAAAAAAATCATGTTTAGACTTATAATGTAGTGAAGAATGGGGTGATGGTTGTGGCTAAAAAATTAAAGTCAGCTGATGATTTTATGTATCATATTTATGTTCATATGAATGATGTAGATAAATTTGTCATTTTTAGCGGGTTAAAATTCCCGCAATTTGTGGCTGCACTTGAACCACTGCATCACTTACTGTTATTAAAACATTCCTATGAAGACGGTTCTTTTAATATGCATACACAATTTGAATATGTCTTGGAAGATGAAGTTCCTCGTTTTGTGAAAAAATCAGCAGAGTCAAAGGAATTGTGTTGGGTTGATTTTATGGACGAAAAGAGGCTAGATCATTTGACACCAATGGAACAAGGAGAATTGCTTTACATAAGTCATAAAAAAGAACCGATTACGTCTGCATTTTTTAACAAATTACAAAATAGATTTGTCTATTATTCTTCAGATCAAGAGAAGATGACAAAAATTTATTTTCGTCATTTAAGTGATTCGGATTTATTGGTTGCCAATGTATTTAATAGCCTAATTCGTGAAAAGGAACGGAGTACTGGTTTTTGGCGTCGAAAAGTAAAGGCGAGTATTCCATCTATATCGCCCGATTTTTTACGATCTTACCGATCCTTTGCTAAGGACGGAGCGTTACTATCTTTGTACAGAATTGAAAAACCAAAGGTAGCCTATGGTATAGAAGTTCGCAACCTATCAGAGTATTCATTTCCTGATGAAGTTTGGGATGACTTAAATACGATCCTGAAAACGGAACATGATGAATTAATTTATATTATTTAATCTTCATATCAGTAACGATTTTTGCGATTAAGCGACTATCAAATGAAGATCAGTTGTTGGCAGATATGCTGAATTTTGAATTGAGCCTAGACAATTTAAAAATTAGATGCAACTAAGGCATAATCGATGAAATGTCAAAATCTCACCGTCAAAAATTACGGTGAGATTTTTATGTCATTTGTCAAGACGTTTCATGATAAACTAATAGTACTCAAGAAGTATGTGGAGGGCACAAAAATGAAAAAAAGAATCGGTTTATTATACGGCGGAAAGTCAGCGGAGCATGAGGTGTCATTATCGACAGCTCGTGCAGTTACTGGAGCTTTGAATTTCGAGGAGTATGAAGTATATCCGATTTTCATTACATCTGACGGGGAATGGCGACGCGGAGAACGTTTGGAAAAACCTGTAAGTGCAATAGAAGAATTACAATTTGGTGATAATGCCACAATTTTAGAAAATAATATTACTGATTTTTTAATCGATGAAAAAGGCAATGCGGTGCAGTTTGATGTTATTTTCCCATTGTTACATGGAACAAATGGTGAGGATGGAACTGTGCAAGGATTACTGGAAGTACTGAATTTACCATATGTAGGAAACGGTGTATTAGCATCTTCAGCTGGTATGGATAAAGTGGTGATGAAGCAATTATTTGAAATTGCAGGCTTACCACAAGTGCCCTATACGTACTTTATTCGTAGTGAGTGGAAAAACGAGCAACAGACCATCATTGAACGATGTGAACAGGGCTTGAGTTGGCCGATGTTTGTGAAGCCTGCAAACTTAGGTTCAAGCGTTGGGATTAGCAAAGCAACTAATCGTGAGGAATTAATAAAAGCAATTGAGATTGCTCTGCAATATGATCGTAAAATTGTTGTAGAACAAGGTATTATGGCTCGCGAAGTTGAACTAGCTGTGTTAGGTAATGATTATCCTGAAGTTTCGGTACCAGGCGAAATTAAACCAGTCACTGAATTTTATGATTATGACTCGAAGTATAAGGACGGTTCTACAGCCCTTATTATTCCAGCGGAGCTACCAGTGGAAACTGTGGCAAGCTTAAAGGAATTAGCAAAAAGTGCATTTAAAGCAATAGATGGTAGCGGTTTAGTTCGTGCCGACTTTTTTGTAACGGCTGAAAATAGCGTTTACATCAATGAAGTGAATACAATGCCTGGTTTCACGCCTGTAAGTATGTACCCATTATTATGGCAACATACAAATGTGAGCTATCCAGAGCTGATTGACCGTCTCATTAAGCTAGCAATCGAACGTTACGAAGAAAAACAACAGCTTCACTATAAAAAAGACTGAGTGGGATTATTGTGAAAAAAACATTAAAACAATTAGCTGCATGGTTAAATGAGGATATGGCGGCTTTTGGTGATACCGTTGTATCAGGAATTTCTATCGATACAAGAACAATTCAACAGGGAGATTTATTTGTGCCATTTCGTGGCGAGCAAACAAATGGGCATCAGTTTGTTGTTCAAGCATTTGAGAAAGGCGCGGGAGCTTCTCTCTGGCAAAAAGATGAACCAAATCCTCCAGAAGGTTATCCTTTACTATTTGTGGATGACTCAGAAGTGGCTTTACAGGAAATGGCAAGAGCCTACCGTAATGAACATAAGGCGAAATTTATCGGCATTACAGGTTCAAATGGTAAGACATCCACAAAGGATATTTTAGCGGGTACACTTGCGCCATTTTTTAAAGTACAAAAGACTATTGGGAACTTTAATAATCAATTAGGGTTACCTATTACAATTTTACAGCTTGATGAAAATACAGATGTTGCTGTTCTTGAAATGGGTATGAGTGGTTTTGGTGAAATTGAATTTTTAACGAAGCTTGCTCGTCCACATATGACGGTTATTACAAATATCGGCGAGGCTCATATGCAGGATTTAGGGTCACGAGCAGGTATAGCAAAAGCAAAATTTGAAATTATTCAAGGGATGCAGCCTGATGGTCTATTATTCTATGATGGTGATGAACCGCTGCTCCAAGAATTGGTAGCCAAGGAACAGCACTTACAAGCAGTGCCGTTCGGATTAGAGCCAGGTAATCTTTTATACGCCGAAAATATTCATGCTAATGCGGATGGCAGTCACTTTACTACGCACGGAATCATTGAAGGCGACTTCTTTATTTCAGTTCTTGGTAAGCATCAAGTAAAAAATACATTAGTGGCGATGTTAATTTCTCATAAGCTAGGTTTAAACAATGAACAAATTCGTACATCCTTAGAGCATGTAGTCTTAACAGATATGAGGATGCAACAAGTACAAGGAACAAATGGAGCGCTATTTATCAACGATGCCTATAATGCAGCACCAACCTCGGTGAAGGCTGCTATTCAATTTATGGCTTCCTCTACAATTCGACCTGAAAAATGGCTTGTGTTAGGAGATATGCTGGAGCTTGGACCGAATGAGCAAAGTTTTCACGAAGGGCTAGCAGCATATATAAATGAGCATGAAATTGATTATCTCTGCTTATTTGGCCCTCGGATGGCATATCTTTATCAAGTATTAAAAGAGCGCTTTGAGAAAGAACGTTTACTGTATGTAGCAGATGATTATACGGCTATTATTGAAAAGCTAAAACTAGCGAATGAATCATCTATTGTTTTACTTAAAGGCTCGCGTGGTATGAAATTAGAGACGATCTTAAATGCATTTACGTCACAGTAACCAATGAATCGGTGGGATTAGGCTCACCGATTTATTCATTGTTAAACGAGGTGAGGACGTTGTCAGTAGGTGTACTATGTATTCATGGATTTTCAGGTGGACCTTATGAAGTGGAGCCATTCACAACATACTTACGGGCACAGACAAATTGGCTAATTGTAGAGCCGACGTTGTCAGGGCATGGAGAAGAATTACAAATGAGTGGTTTTACAGCGAAGCATTGGTTAATGGATGCCGAGCTTGCCTATCGATCATTAGCTAAAAAAGTAGATGAGGTAATCGTCGTTGGTTTTTCAATGGGGGGAATCATAGCATTATATTTAGCTAAACGTTATAAAGTAAAAAAACTCGTATTATTAAGTGCTGCTGCAAAGTATGTCAGCCCTAAACAGTTAGTCAATGATTTCAAAGTGCTTGCTACAGAGGCTTACCACCGTAATTTGACGAATAACGAACTTTTTTTACGATACCATCATAAATTTAACAATGTGCCTTTAGCGTCCACAATAGAATTTATGAAGCTGGTTAGAATGGTGGAACCTTATTATCAACATATTCAAATTCCTGTTTATATCGTGCAAGGGAAATTGGACGGAATAGTGCCCTATCATACGGCGCAATTCCTTTTTGATAAATTAGCCTCAAAAGATAAAATTTTGTATTTTTCTGATAATAGCAGGCATCATATATGTTTTGAGGAAGATTGTTCTGAATGGTTTCTAAGGGTTTTAACGTTTTTAAGGGATAAATAAAGTAGTCAGATTATTACGACTCATGCGTTATCGTTGCATAGGATTTAAAGCCATGTTAGACTAGTGTAAGCAATGGATACATTTTGTGCGAAGACTCTTCATATTTGGTTGAAGGGTACTTTTTTTTGAACACAACGGTTTTATTCTAAAGTGAATAATTACGACAGAATCGAACCGCTCGGTAAAGACCGGGCTTTCCTTTTCATATAAGAGAGCTCTATATGGACTATCATGTAGAGAAAATTTTTAAGTAACGGAAACGTTCCACTACACAGGCTCGAATTTGCCGACAACTTCATCTGAAAATGTAACCATTTGTCAACTTAAAAGGAAAAAAAGGAGATTGAGAAGTTTGACAAATTTTTCAGAATTAAATATTAGCGAATCTACATTACGCTCAGTAAAGCGTATGGGATTTGAAGAAGCAACACCAATCCAAGAAGGTACTATTCGTTTTGCGATTGAAGGCCGTGATGTATTAGGTCAAGCACAAACAGGTACTGGTAAAACTGCCGCTTTCGGGATTCCACTAATTGAGAAAATTGATCCAAAAAACCCTAATATTCAGGCGTTAGTTATTGCTCCAACTCGTGAGTTAGCGATTCAAGTTTCAGAAGAGCTATATAAAATTGGCTATGACAAGCGCGTAAAATTATTATCAGTATACGGAGGTCAAGAAATTGGCCGTCAAATTCGTGCACTGAAAAATAGACCTCAAATCATTGTTGGTACACCAGGACGTATTATTGATCATATTAATCGTCGTACGTTAAAATTAGAAGATGTTCAAACATTAGTATTGGATGAAGCAGATGAAATGTTAAACATGGGCTTTATCGATGATATTAATTCAATCTTAGAAAACGTGCCTTCTGAACGTCAAACATTACTGTTCTCAGCAACAATGCCACCAGCAATCCGTAAAATTGCAGAAACATTTATGCGTGATCCAGAAATTGTGAAAATTAAAGCAAAAGAATTAACAGTTGATAATATCGATCAATATTTTGTTAAGTCTGCTGAACGTGAAAAATTTGATGTTTTATCTCGTTTATTAAACGTTCACCAACCAGAGCTTGCTATTATTTTTGGTCGTACAAAACGTCGTGTAGATGAGCTTGCACAGGCCCTATCTATTCGTGGCTATTTAGCTGAGGGTATTCATGGTGATTTAAGCCAGGCGAAGCGTATCTCCGTATTACGCCAGTTTAAAGAAAATAAAATCGATATCCTTGTTGCGACGGACGTTGCCGCTCGTGGACTTGATATTTCTGGTGTAACACACGTTTATAACTTTGATATTCCTCAAGATCCTGAATCTTATGTTCACCGTATTGGACGTACAGGTCGTGCGGGTAAATCAGGTCTTGCCATAACATTTGTAACACCTCGTGAAATGGGTTACTTACGTATTGTGGAAGAAACAACGAAAAAACGTATGACACCTCTTCGCCCACCAACAACTGATGAAGCATTAGAGGGTCAACAACGTTTAGCTGTGGAAACACTGGAAAATCTTATTGCTAATAACAATTTAGGTGATTACCGCACACTTGCAGCGGAAGTACTAGATAATCATGAAGCAATTGACGTTGTTGCAGCTGCTCTACGTTCATTAACGAGAGAGCCAGACGATACACCAGTAACAATCACAGAAGAGCGTCCATTACCAATGCGACGTGAGCGTTCTAGCAGTAACCGTAGTGGCGGTGATCGTGGCCGAGGTAACCGTAGCTTTGGTGGCGGACGTCGTGACGGCGCTCGCAGTGGAGATCGTCGCAATAGCAGTAGTAGCAGTAGCCGTCGAGAAGGCGGACGCCGTGAGGGAGGTCGTCGAGAAGGTGGACAAGGTCGTTCTCGCTCTCCACGACGTCACGAAGGTTAATTTTAACCGAATACACTAATTCTTTATGATAAACCTTACAGTCATAGTGGCTGTAAGGTTTTTTTTCAGATATAGTTGAAACAAAAAGGTGAGTAAATCCGTATACACCTAATGAAGAAAGAGGGGGGAACGATATTGAGAGCACAGCCGATTCATCAAATTTCCCGAAAAGGGTTAACTGTGTGGCGTTTATATGGAGTCATACAAACATTGGTGTTATTCATTGTAGCAGGGCTAGTAAGCTATGGTACATATTATTTTGAATGGCCGTCATTTATTTACTTCATAGCTGGGGTAGTTGTAGTTCTAAGTGCAATACTATCCATTTTTGTATTCCCGAAAATAAGATGGGAACGATGGCGTTATGAGGTTCGTGAACATGAAATCGAAGTACAACATGGTTTATTTGTTGTGAAACGTACATTGATACCGATGGTACGTGTTCAACATGTTGATACAACACAAGGACCGATATTGAAAAAATACGACTTGGGTAATATTTCAATTTCAACAGCAGCAACTGTACATACGATTCCTGCGCTTGTTATGGACGAAGCAGATATACTTCGTGCTCGCATCTCTGATTTAGCAAGGGTGGCGGAAGATGATGTCTAAAGAAATTAATCGTTTACATCCAGTATCTGCAGTTATTACGAGCGTTAAGGCATTAAAAAGTATGATATTACCAATTGCTATTATTATCATAGGAAACGGCTTTAATTTTTCTTTGAATTATCATAGTGATCATTTTTTTGATACCATTTTACTTTTTGGTGTATGGGGAGGCGCGGCACTTCTTGCACTTATTGGGGGCATCATAAAATGGCGGACATTTGTTTATTGGTTTGAAGACGGGGAGTTACGCATAAAGTATGGATTGTTTGTTAAAAAGAAGCGTTATATTCCTTTTGAACGTATACAAAGCTTAAATTATAACGAGGGGATTTTTCATCGCATTTTTGGTTTAGTGAAAGTTCAGGTTGAAACAGCAGGTAGTAAGGGAGGTAAACCTGAGGTCGAACTGACAGCAATCCGTAAAGCGGCAGCAGATGTTATTGAATTAGAAATGCGTCGGGCTAAAAATGGGGTAGATCAACAACAAGATCAGGAAGAAATCCAAGTGATAGAGGAAGCTGTCTCCATTCCAACGATTTACCATATGTCCATACGTGATTTACTCGTTTTAGCAACAACATCTGGTGGGATCGGTGTCGTACTATCAGGTCTTGCAGCAATTGCTTCACAGTTTTCCGATATTATTCCTTATGAAACAGTATTTCATGAACTAGCTGATTTTGTGAAAGTCGGTGCATTTTTAGTCGCTTTAACAGCGATGTTCGTTTTAATTGTAGCTTGGGTTGTATCAGTGGTCATCACACTGATTAATTACTATGATTATACAGTCCGAATTGAAGAAGAAAAATTGATTATCACCAAGGGACTTTTAGAGAAAAAGCGTATTACTTTACCGCTGAATCGAATTCAAGCCATTCGTATTGTTGAAAACCCTTTGCGTCAATTAACAGGCTTTGCAACGGTGGTCGTTGAAAGCGCTGGAGGTAACGGTGAAGATGGGAATGATAAAAAGATTACTTTGTTTCCACTCATTAAGAAGCAGGATTGTTTGCACACATTAGAGCAGCTTTTCCCAGATATGAATTGGCATCCTTCGTTTATTCGATCACCAAAAAGAGCAAGACCATTCTTCTATCGAATTGATTTTATTTGGCTAGTTCCAATTATGGGTGCATGTAGTTATTACTTTTATCCGTATGGACTGTTGTCATTACTGTTAATTCCGTTAACAATCCTAATCGGAATATGGCAGCATAAAACAGCAGGCTATCAAATTGATGGAAAGCAACTGGCTATGCAGTATCGAGTATTTAGTCGTATTACATTGATTGTGGAGAAAAAGCGAATTCAATCCATTCATAGTACACAATCTTACTTTCAAAAAAGAAAAAATGTTATGTCTATAAAAGCAACAGTCATGTCTGGAGCAACTGGTACAACGGGAAGTGTATCAAGCTTAGAGCAACAGGATGCAGAAACAATCTTAACTTGGTATGAACATTAATGAACTAAAAAGCTAATCCTTTCAATTTTATGGGAGGATTAGCTTCATAGTGTTGAAAAACAAAAACATTTATATAGAATTTTTTCGAAAGGTGAAAATGGATTACTGTTGCAGGCTACTTGCTTTCCTGTGGGCGAGTGCCGAGCCGCTTCCTCCGTGCAGGGGCTCGCCTGTCTCGCTATCCCACGGGAGTCAAGTAGCCTTCCACTCCAATCCATGAAAATGGTACCTTTTTAGAAAGGTTTTCTAATAAAGTGAAGTATTCACTACTCTTTATGGAGGGGTGTTGCCACTCATCACTTCTCCACATCGAACATAAGAGGCCATCCTTTCTCCAATCATACAAATAATGAGCTATTTTATTTACTACGGCTCATCGGACGCTCCCTGGAAAGAACGCTAACGGAAGGGAAATTAACTCCTAGCCTTTCGAAATGGCTGTTTCTGCCATTGACATCACCTTTTTTCAACAACATGAAGCTAACCCTTTCAATTTTATGGAAGGATTAGCTTTTTTAACTATAAATATATGTGAATGCTGTTTATAATAAAATAAATAGAACAAAAGGGGTGGGGGACTTTGTTTAAATATGATATTAATGAAAGCGCTTATTTAAAGCTATTAGACTTGAGTGATGTAGATGAATTATTTGCTTTAACTGACCGTTCAAGGGATACATTACGTGAATGGCTGCCATTTGTAGATAGTGTTAAAACTGTAGAAGATACAGAGCAATTCGTCAAAAAGGCTATGCAACAATATGCTGATCATAATGGTATACAAGCAGGGATTTACTATGATGGAGAGCTTGCAGGCGTAATTGGCTATCATCAAATCAACTGGCAGCATAAATGGACAAGCATTGGCTACTGGCTAGGAAATGAGTTTGTGGGGAAGGGGCTCGTAACAAATTCAATGAAAGCATTGATTGATTATGCTTTTAATTATTTAATGTTAAATCGTATTGAAGTACGTGTAGCGGTAGGGAATATTCGCAGTCGTACAATTCCCAAAGTATTGGGCTTCCATGAAGAAGGGCGTTTAAGGGATGCAGAGTGGCTTTATGATCATCATGTTGACCAAGTTGTTTATGGCTTAACCGCCGCTGAATGGAAAAAGGTTAAGATGGCAAATGAGGCCACTGTGATTTTATAGTATGTATTCGTTCTAATGAAAAAGGAGCAACTCCATGATTGAGCTGCTCCTCTTTTAAGTTTTATGGTCTACCCGACATCTTTTGTTTACGCCAGCTTAAAATTCTTTTTGGGTGTAAATAGACAAGTCCAAGAATGAAACCTGTTACTAAACCGCCTAAATGTGCATAAACATTCACATTTGGTTGAAGAAATGTCATGATGACACTTATGATGATGATTGGTAAGATGAGCTTACGAAGCATTGGCATTGTACGACGTGTATAGTAAACTAATGCCCCAAAAGCACCAAAAATTCCAAAAATAGCCCCACTTGCACCAAGACTCGCATAACTACTATCATAGAAGATATAGGTTGCCATGTTGCCTACAATACCTGAAACCAAATAAATTGTGATGAAGCGTGCTTTACCTGCGATTTTTTCAAGCTCTGGACCAAAGAGATATAAGGAAAACATATTAAAAAACATATGCATAAATCCTGCATGTAAAAACATTGCAGAAAAGACACGCCACCATTCACCATTTTGAATCAGGAAATTTGCTTGGATTCCGTAATTCCACAAGAGTGTTCCGACGCCGGGTATAAGAGACAATACATAAAGCGTTAAGTTAATTGCTATTAAAGTTGAAACAATAGGGTAATACTTTGTATATTGCTTAAAATTTTCTGTTCTACTAAACATGGCTCCACCTCAATTTACAATTATTATACATGCCTTGTTGGAAATAGGTAAAGGAGAAGGTCACATGATTAAGGGAATTGGTCTCGATATTGTAGAAATAGATCGTATTGAAAAAGCCATGAAACGTACAGATAAATTTAAAGATCGCATTTTAACAGTTAAGGAAAAAAAATTATTTGACGGTCATTCAGAAACTCGTAAAATAGAATTTTTGGCAGGGCGATTTGCTGCTAAAGAAGCATTTTCGAAAGCGCTAGGAACAGGCCTTGGGGAACAATGTAAGCTTCATGATATGGAGATATTAAGAGGAGAGGCTGGCAATCCCGTCTTATATTTTAAGGAAGAGCTTGTCAATGGATTTGTTAGTATTACGCATTCTAAACAATATGCGGCTGCTCAAGTAATCTTATTAGAATAGTACTTAACTTGTCTAAAAGGTTGGCTTATAAATTTAAATATATTGCCCTTTCTTCAAATGACATAACTGACAAATACGGTTCATATATTGTCGTAGTGGATTTGAAAGAAGAAAGGGTGAAAGCGTGGGCAACCGTATAGTTAAATGGCTCGTCTTACTTTGTACGATATTACTTCTGTCGGCATGTGGTGCAGCCTCACAGGAAAAAGTGTTGAAGAAAGTGAATGGTAAATGGGCAGAAACAAATGGTTATGAGTTAAATGCATCGATGGAGATTAAATCTGGTGGTGAGCCAAGAAATTATGATGTGACAGTATGGCATACAAAACCTGATTTCTATCGAGTAGAAGTAGTCGAAAGTGGGAAAGATGTTTCTCAAATGATTGTGCGTAATGCTGATGGCGTTTTTGTAGTAACACCGACATTAAACAAAATGTATAAATTCCAAAGTGACTGGCCAAAGAAAAATAGTCAGGCTTACTTAATTGGAGCGCTAGCAGAAGATTTAGCAGAAGATAAAAATCTTGTCATGAAAGAAGAAGAAAAAGCATATATATTTGAAGCGGCTACTAGAAATAGCTATAAAAATAGTATGCCTCATCAAGTCATTACGGTAGATAAGAAAACTTTATTGCCAACCTCTGTAGCGATTATGAATGATGTGAAGGAAGAGCAAATTCGTATCACCTTTAAGAAAATAAAATTAGGTGTGCAACATGCTGCAAAAGAGTATGCTGTTGAACAATTCACTGATAAAGATAGCACGAAAGGTGAACAAGCTACACCTGCTGACAAAGAGGGGCAAGAAGGAAAAGATGAAAAAGAAGCAGTTGGTGCAGAAGTTGAATATCAAGAATTCCAAACACATTATCCTGTTCTAAATTGGGCACAATTAGCGAATGAAAAAGTTGTGCAAGAAAATGGTATGGAACGTGTTATCCTAACTTTCGATGGTGAAAAGGCATTTACAGTTATGCAGCAACCAGTAACAAAGGAAAATTCAATGTTACCAGTATCGTCACCTGGTGACCCAGTTGACTTAGGCTATACAATAGGAGCTATTACAGATACATCGATTAGTTGGGAAAAAGATGGTGTTGAATTCTTTGTAGCTTCAAGCAAGTTGACGCGAGAAGAGATGATTGAAGTTGCTACATCTATGACGATAAGTAGTATGAAGTAACTTTGCTAGCTACAGCTTTCAGAAATATGAAAGCTGTAGCTTATTGACAATATGAAATAAGATCTCACTGTTTAGAAAATGTTAAGTTATTTCCTTTAAAGTGAGAGTTCTGGAGAATGGAACAATAACATTGTGTGGACAAGCTAAATAGACGTACTAGAACAAATGTATGTCATACATAGTGTTTTAATTAAAAATAAAGAGGGTATTCTTATGAAGACACAGCAGTATTTTCGACCAACCAAAGCAATGATAGACTTGCAAGCAATCCAACAGAACGTTAAAAATTTAAAAGAATTTTTACAACCTAATGTTCAAATTATTGCTGTAGTAAAGGCAAATGCGTACGGCCATGGAGATGTAGCCGTTGCACGGGCGGCACTTGAGGCTGGTGCCACAATACTTGCAGTGGCAACGCCCGACGAAGCATTACATATACGAGCACATTTTGAAGAACCAGACATACTAATATTAGGTGCATCTCCTGTTTCCTTTGCTCCTTATGCAGCACAACAGCGTATTATTCTTACAGCATTTGCTAGTGATTGGATTCAACAAGCAGCTCCTCTTTTAGTGAATGAAGAACTTCCTTTGCGTCTACATATAAAAGTAGATAGTGGAATGGGGAGACTAGGCATTCGCTCAGAGCAAGAGCTAGTAGAACTATACGAAACCATACAGTCTACAGCTAATGTGGAGCTAGATGGCATATTCACTCACTTTGCGACAGCGGATGAAGAAAATTCGACACATTTTAATCAGCAAGTACAGTTTTTTGAGAAGTGTTTATCAGTCATGCCTTTAAAGCCGCGACTTGTTCATGCATCTAATACGGCAGCTTCATTAGTGAAAAATTCACACCTACAGTATGATGCTGTTCGATATGGGATATCGCTGTATGGATTATCTCCTTCTCCCTATGTGGAAAGCATTTTACCATTCCCACTAAAACCTGCCTTCTCGCTTGAGAGTGAACTTGTTCATGTGAAGCAAATCAAAGCAGGTGAATCAGTTGGCTATGGCGCTACGTTTACTGCTCAGACGGAGACGTGGATAGGAACTATTCCGATTGGCTATGCAGATGGCGTAATTCGTAAGTTAGGTGGACAAGAAGTATTGGTTGATGGACAGAAAGTGCCGATTGTTGGACGAATTTGTATGGACCAATGTATGGTTGCGCTACCAAAAGCATATGCTATAGGTGAGAAGGTAACACTCATTGGTCAACAAGGACAGCATGTGATTTCCATCGATGAGTGGGCTACAAAGCTTGAAACAATTAATTATGAAATACCATGCATTATAACAGCAAGAGTTCCTAGAATATACTTTTAATGAACCTTCATTAGAATTAGTTACTGATACACAGTACACATTCTCTCAATAGCATTCACTGTAATGTGTAATGAACAACATTCCAATGTAAAAGTTGAATTTGGTAAATAAATTAGCACTGGAGAACTTATTTCTTTTCCAAACATAAAGTAACTCATATTTGGAAGAACATTGCAATAATAATTATTCAGCATATACCTTCGACAACCAACATATTTTTACAATTTGTACTTCAAATTGTCAGATATTTTGTCATTTCATGTCTTTTCAACAATATCTTTCAATGATAGAATGAGAAGTAATGAAAAAGTGTATGGTTCCGTTGGAGGTGCTTGCTGTGTACGAGAAAAAGTTAAGAGAAGCTACAATTGCTGTTCAAGACAGACTATTTCTACAAACAAAGGAAGTAATTGAAGGTGAATCTTTTGTGCGTACTTTGGCGCGCAAAAATTTAATGCAGGAGCAACCAAATCAAATACGGGAAGCTATGATTAAAGGATATGTTGAAATGTCTCATATTAATTTAATGATTGCAAGTGAATGCTTGCATGCAGAATATGAAGCACAGCATATGGTGGAGCGTCTCGTTAGCGGGGGATGACACTTTGAATGTAAAACGTGGTGACGTTTTTTTTGCAGACTTATCACCGGTAATAGGTTCTGAACAAGGAGGCACTAGACCGGTGCTGATTATTCAAAATGATATTGGCAATCGATTTAGTCCGACTGTCATCATCGCAGCTATCACTGCACAGATTCAAAAGGCAAAGTTACCGACACACGTTGAAATCAATGCTGAAAAGTATGGTTTTGAACGTGATTCGGTTATTTTGCTAGAACAGGTGCGGACAATTGATAAGTCAAGATTGACGGATCGTATTACGCAACTTGATCATGCTGTGATGGAAAAAGTTGATGGAGCGTTGATGATTAGTTTAGGTCTAGTTAAATTTTGATATACATATGTGTATAGAAGCATCGAGATAATAAAATCTCGGTGCTTTTTTTGTTCTCTATCGATAGTTTGAATTTACTATTTATCTTGATTCAGCTGGCCAACTCTCCATAAAAGTTCAATTTTGTTAGATAAAACCTCTGGCAGAAGTCACAAATTTTGAAGAAAAGTTTTTCGAGCAGCTTCAATAAATCGGAGCTAAATTCCGTTGAGGCGTAATTGATAAATAGTACAAAAAGCTTTAAGATATATTCAAGATTTTTAATAAAAATAGATTTTTGAAAAAATTCTTAAAAGGTATATGAAAATTTACATAGAATATTCCATTAATAGAGGTTATGAAGTTTAATTTAAGTCCAGCAGGTCGAACTATAGTGTAAGAGTATAACACTGTAAGGAAATGGAGGGACAGCAGTGACATGTAAGTCTTCGGTTGAAATTATTACAGAGTGGGATATTGTGGCAGCAAGACAACTGGGGCGTAATGAAGCAAGAGCACTTGGATTTGGCACTGTTGATCAAGCTCGTATAACCACAGCAATTAGTGAATTAGCACGAAATATATATTTATATGCGAATATAGGGACGATTGAAATTGAAAGGGTTGAGATAGATCATGAAAAGAAAATAGTCGTTATTGCAACAGATAAAGGACCTGGGATTCAAAATGTTCGCAAAGTAATGGAGGATGGTTATTCTACTTCAGGAGGGCTAGGAGCTGGTTTACCAGGTGTTAAACGATTGATGGACAGTTTAGATATTCAATCTGTCATGGGAGTGGGTACAACAATAAGGGCGGAAAAATGGTTGCGTTAGGACGTGAAGAAATTGAAACAATTAGAAGCTCAGTATAAAAAAATATTATCAGATTATATGGTCAGCCAAACTGAAAGAAATTTATATATTGCTCAAAATTTCACGCGTCAGTTAATTCAAAAAAATATATCTCCAGAGGATGTTGTTAGTATTCATAAAAATGCTGTTGAACAAATATTTCCTGATCAAATGAGTGAATCACAGCCAGCCTATGATTTTCTTATTGAAGTGATGGTTCATTATGGGATGGCACATAGAGAGCATCAAAGCTTACTTCAAAAGCAAGCTGAATACGAGATGGAAATGAAAATTGCGACAAACATTCAAAAAACGCTATTGAAAACATATGTGCCGCAGCTAGAAAGTATTGATATAGGAATGATTTCAGTTCCTATTCGTAGAATGAATGGTGATTATGTACATTTTTTTCATGATGGTGAAGAATATTTAAGTGTGGCAGTGACAGATGTTGTCGGCAAGGGAGTTCCTGCTGCGTTATGTATGTCGATGGTGAAATATGGGCTTGAAACATTAGGATATGCATATAAAGATCCTTCCTATGTTTTAGAAGTCATTAACAGGGTAATTGAAAAAGGTGTGGACGACAGTATGTTTGTTTCTATGTTTTATGGATGCTTAGATGTACAACACAATATCTTTTCTTATGCCTCGGCAGGTCATGAGCCAGCGTTACACTATATTGCCAAGGACGATCGATTCTATTCTTTGGAGGCTAAAGGCTTATTACTCGGTGTTTTACCTGAAACAAAATATTCGTTTCATGACATTGTTTTAGAGGACAATGATTTGATTATTATGATGACCGATGGTGTGACTGAATTTAGAGCACAGGAAGACTTGAATTCTAGAGAGGTTATTACAACTTTAATAAAACAAAATAGACATTTAACAGCCCAGCAGTTGTGCCAACTTCTTTATAAGGAAATAGAGAAAGCTCAGAATTTTAAACTATCGGATGATTTTACTGTCGTTATTTTAAAAAAATAGGTTTAATTATTAATAAAATAGGGAATAGACAATAGTCTAACAAATATGGTGGAGGTGTGCTATATGGACGTAACGATATATTTTAAAGAGATTGATCATAAATTATTTGGTTTTGTTGAAGGGGAAATCGATACATTTACCGCGTCTGGTTTAAGAGAGGAATTAGAAGCGGTAAAGATTACAGACGGATTAGAAATTGAACTTGATTTATCAAAAGTAAATTACATGGACAGTACAGGTCTTGGGATATTTGTTGCCTTTTATAAAAGAGCATTACGTGAAAATGGCAAAGTGAAGCTAGTTGGTTTATCGAATAGATTGCAAAGATTGTTTGAAATTACGGGTCTAAGTGATTTGATGGATATTGAAACTGATAAAAAGGTGGAATTAAAATAATGAAGGAATTTGACTATATTGAAATTAGAGTTCCTGCTAAACCGCAATTTGTCAGTGTCATTCGATTAACTGTCTCGGGCTTAGCTAGTAGGATTGGCTTTAGTTATGATGATATCGAAGATTTAAAAATTGCTGCAAGTGAGGCTGTGACAAATGTTGTTCACCATGCTTATAAGGATGAAGAAGAAGGTGAAATTGTCATCGGGTGTGCTTTGTATGACAATAAAATGGAAATGATGATTGCGGATTATGGCAACAGCTTTAATTTCGAAGAGATCAAGTCTAAGATTGGACCGTATCATCCTGAGGAAAGTATTGCAGGGCTAAGAGAAGGTGGCTTAGGACTTTATTTAATGGAAACTTTGATGGATGAGGTGATGATCAATAACGATGGTGGCGTAACTGTCTTCATGACAAAGTATGTCGCTAGGGAGCAGGTGGAAAAAAATGTCGAAAGAATCACTACATAAATCTTCATCCAAGGAAGATATACTAAAGTGGATTGAATTGTACCAGTCAACGGAGGATGATGAAGCGCAAACAAAATTAGTGATTCATTATCGATATCTAGTTGAGTCAATAGCTCGTAAATATTCGAATGGTAAATCTTATTATGATGATATTGTTCAAGTAGGGATGCTGGGATTGTTAGGTGCAATCAGACGTTTTGATCCGAATGTTGGTCGTAGTTTTGAAGCATTTGCTGTGCCAACGATTGTTGGAGAAATCAAGCGTTTTTTACGTGATAAAACATGGGATGTTCATGTGCCTAGACGAATAAAAGAATTAGGACCGAGAATCAAATCAACAGTGGAGGCGCTGACGATTGAATTGCAGCGTTCTCCTTCTATTCAAGATATTGCTGAGCGATTAGAAGTAGCCGAAGAAGAGGTATTGGAAGCGATGGAAATGAGCCGTAGCTATCAGGCTCTTTCTATGGATCATTCGATAGAGTCAGATTCAGATGGCAGTACAGTCACCTTATTTGATATTTTGGGTAGGGAAGACGATGGTTATGAAATGACTAATAAACGCATGATTGTTTCAGAGGCGCTTGTTGTGTTAAATGAAAGGGAAAAACAAATTATTCAGCTTACATATTTAGAGCAACTTAGTCAAAAAGAAGCTGGAGAACGATTAGGAATTTCTCAAATGCATGTATCTCGAATACAAAGGAAAGCAATAAAGAAATTACAAGAGGCTATTCTAGCAAGTGGCGGTGTTTCGCTCTAATCTTTCTTTGGGTGTTTTATGTGTTAAACACTTATAAATGGATGAAGATAGTCTACTCATATTCGTCTGAGTAGACTATCTTTTTGCATTTTTAGTAAAGTGTAATGGTAAAATGAAAAGAAAAAGGTAGTGATGATGTGGAACAAAAGCAAATGTTACAGCTCATTGCAAAGGATGTTGTAGTCAAACCAGGGCAAGTAGATGCTGTTATTAAGTTATTAGAAGAGGGAAATACGGTACCATTTATTGCACGTTATCGAAAGGAAGCAACGGGCTCTCTCGACGAGGTGCAAATTAAAGCTGTGGAGGATCGTTATCACTACATACAGCAACTTGAACAACGGAAAGAAGAGGTTATTCGATTAATCCGAGAGCAAGAAAAACTTACACCAGAATTAGAAAAAGCCATACTTGCTGCAACCGTCTTACAGCGGGTAGAGGATTTATATAGACCTTACAAGCAAAAAAGACGTACAAAGGCGACGATTGCCAAAGAAAAAGGATTAGAACCTCTTGCAGAACTTCTCTTGGCGTTTAGTAATGACGCATTAGAGCAGCTAGCAGTTGGTTTTGTGGATAATGAACAGGTTGCCAATACAGAAGAAGCACTAATGGGCGCACGTGATATTTTAGCAGAACGTTTTGCAGATGATGCTGCGATTCGTGAAAAAATCCGCGCCTATTCATGGAAAGATGGAGTCCTTGTAACGACTGTAAAAAATGCTGAGATCGATGAAAAAAATGTTTTTGAAATGTATTACGAGTATGAAGAACCTGTTAATCGCATCGTTCCGCATCGCATCTTAGCGATCAACCGTGGAGAAAAAGAGGAAGTTTTAAAGGTTTCAATCCAAGTGCCAGTAGACAGAGTTTTGATGATTATGTGGAAGGAATGGATACCTGCAATTGGCTCATCTCCTGCAATTGCAGAAGTAAAACTGGCAATTGAAGATTCGTACAAACGTTTAATTCAGCCTTCGATTGAAAGAGAATTACGAAACGAATTGACAGAGAAAGCTGAAACACAAGCAATTCATATTTTCTCTGAGAATTTACGTAATTTATTACTGCAGCCACCTATGAAAGGGAAATATGTATTGGGGGTTGACCCAGCTTACCGCACAGGTTGTAAGTTAGCAGTTGTAGATGAAACGGGGAAAATGTTAGAGGTTACAGCTATTTATCCACATCCTCCTAAACCAGATGTAGCAAAAGCGAAAGCTACTGTGAAAGGAATTTTAGAAAAATATCCAATAAGCATAATTGCAATTGGTAATGGTACAGCATCGCGTGAAACAGAACAATTTATTGCAGATGTACTAAATGAACTTACTACTGATGTTGCGTATGTTATTGTCAACGAAGCGGGAGCATCTGTTTATTCAGCGTCAGATATTGCACGGGCTGAATTTCCCGATTTACAGGTTGAGCAGCGTAGTGCTGTGTCCATTGCACGCCGCTTACAAGATCCTTTATCAGAGTTAGTGAAAATTGAACCTAAAGCGGTTGGTGTAGGTCAGTATCAGCATGATGTTTCTCAAAAAAAATTAAATGAATCACTAACTTTTATAGTAGAAACTGCTGTTAACAAAGTAGGGGTTGATGTAAACACGGCTTCTTCTTCACTCTTACAATACGTTTCTGGTTTATCCAAAACAGTTGCAGAGAATATCGTGAAGATGCGAGAAGAAAATGGTCAATTTTCTACACGTGCACAATTAAAGAAGATTCCAAGGCTAGGTGCTAAAACGTATGAACAAGCTATCGGCTTCTTACGTGTCCCTGAAGCAAAAAATCCGTTCGATGCTACAGGTATTCACCCAGAGAGCTATGATTTAGCTGAACAAATATTAGCAGAAGCTCAAATTGATAAAAAAGAGCTAGGGACGCCGAAAGCCGAAGAAGCTATTGCAGCTTTAGATATTCAAAATTTAAGTAGCGTGCTTGGCATAGGTGTTGTGACTATTCAAGATATTGTGGATACTTTAATGAAACCAAGTCGTGACCCACGTGATGCCTTCCCACAGCCTTTGCTTAAAACAGATGTATTAAAAATGGAAGATTTAAAAGTAGGTATGGAACTGCAAGGCACAGTGAGAAATGTGGTGGACTTTGGAGCGTTTGTTGATATTGGCGTAAAGCAAGACGGGTTGGTGCATATATCTAAATTACAAAACAAACGCATTAAACATCCGTTAGAAGTTGTTGCATTAGGTGATATTGTCACAGTATGGGTAGAACAAATAGATGTCAATAAAGGGCGTATTTCTTTAACAATGCTTCCGCCTAAAAATCAAACATTATAATTTAAGTAATAAATATTTACCACACTGTCTATACTACACAGTGTGGTATTCTTGTTGTTAGAGGTGATTAATATATGAACAATGAGGAGTTACAACAACTTGTTCACGGCTTATCCTTGGAAAGCTTTCAAAAACCTTTTCAGCATCAGGCTTACTTTAATGCTAGATTACGTTCAACTGGTGGACGATATCTTTTACAATCTCATAATATTGAGATAAACCCGAAAGCCTATGAGTTATATGGCTATAGAGAGATTGAAGGTATTGTACTCCATGAATTATGTCATTATCATTTACATATTGAAGGTAAAGGGTATCAACATCGAGATAAAGATTTTCGAGAGCTATTAAGAAAAGTAAATGCACCTCGATTTTGCTCAGTTTTACAACCCCCTAAAGCTACAACTAAAAGACATCATCGTCATACTTATACTTGTGTCAATTGCCAACAACTATATGTACGGAAAATAAAAATGAATGTTGAGAAGTATTGCTGTAGTAAGTGTTTGGGTAGGCTAATACTAGTGGAATAAAAAATTATAAAAAATAGTTGACGTTTTGTTGAGTTGTCCCTATAATAGTAAAAGTCGACAAGATAACGACGACAGCAAAACATAGTATTCCGAAGTAGCTCAGTTGGTAGTAGCACCTGACTGTTAATCAGGTTGTCGCAGGTTCGAGTCCTGCCTTCGGAGCCATGGCCCCTTGGTCAAGTGGTTAAGACACCGCCCTTTCACGGCGGTAACACGGGTTCGAATCCCGTAGGGGTCATTTCTTCATAATTTAATTAATACTATTTATTGGTCCCGTGGTGTAGCGGTTAACATGCCTGCCTGTCACGCAGGAGATCGCCGGTTCGATCCCGGTCGGGACCGCCACTTTTTGGGGTATAGCCAAGCGGTAAGGCAACGGATTTTGATTCCGTCATGCCTAGGTTCGAATCCTAGTACCCCAGCCATTCATTTCTTAATTTGAGCCATTAGCTCAGTTGGTAGAGCATCTGACTTTTAATCAGAGGGTCGAAGGTTCGAGTCCTTCATGGCTCATCTTTTTAGGAAAAAACATTGACTTCTCAGATCCTTGTAGTATAATGAGAAAGTTACTGATTGAATGCGGTCGTGGCGGAACGGCAGACGCGCTAGGTTGAGGGCCTAGTGGGGGCAACCCCGTGGAGGTTCAAGTCCTCTCGGCCGCACCAAGTCAATTAATTTTATATTCTTATATGCGCCCGTAGCTCAATTGGATAGAGCGTCTGACTACGGATCAGAAGGTTGTGGGTTCGACTCCTGCCGGGCGCGCCAATTTATAAATCATATTATGCGGGTGTAGTTTAATGGTAAAACCTCAGCCTTCCAAGCTGATGTCGTGAGTTCGATTCTCATCACCCGCTCCAAAAAAGTGTTGACAACTTTCCGGTTGTCTGATAGACTAAAGAAGTTGTCCGAAGAGACAATGATATGAACCTTGAAAACTGAACAAGCAAAACGTAATCAATAAAGTTTTCAGTAACTAGCTTTGGTTAGTGAACGAAACAAAATTTTGGACATCAAAATTGATGCCAGCAAAACAATTTGAGCTATTCAAATTTCTTTTATGGAGAGTTTGATCCTGGCTCAGGACGAACGCTGGCGGCGTGCCTAATACATGCAAGTCGAGCGAACAGAGAAGGAGCTTGCTCCTTCGACGTTAGCGGCGGACGGGTGAGTAACACGTGGGCAACCTACCTTATAGTTTGGGATAACTCCGGGAAACCGGGGCTAATACCGAATAATCTGTTTCACCTCATGGTGAAACACTAAAAGACGGTTTCGGCTGTCGCTATAGGATGGGCCCGCGGCGCATTAGCTAGTTGGTGAGGTAACGGCTCACCAAGGCGACGATGCGTAGCCGACCTGAGAGGGTGATCGGCCACACTGGGACTGAGACACGGCCCAGACTCCTACGGGAGGCAGCAGTAGGGAATCTTCCACAATGGGCGAAAGCCTGATGGAGCAACGCCGCGTGAGTGAAGAAGGATTTCGGTTCGTAAAACTCTGTTGTAAGGGAAGAACAAGTACAGTAGTAACTGGCTGTACCTTGACGGTACCTTATTAGAAAGCCACGGCTAACTACGTGCCAGCAGCCGCGGTAATACGTAGGTGGCAAGCGTTGTCCGGAATTATTGGGCGTAAAGCGCGCGCAGGTGGTTTCTTAAGTCTGATGTGAAAGCCCACGGCTCAACCGTGGAGGGTCATTGGAAACTGGGAGACTTGAGTGCAGAAGAGGATAGTGGAATTCCAAGTGTAGCGGTGAAATGCGTAGAGATTTGGAGGAACACCAGTGGCGAAGGCGACTATCTGGTCTGTAACTGACACTGAGGCGCGAAAGCGTGGGGAGCAAACAGGATTAGATACCCTGGTAGTCCACGCCGTAAACGATGAGTGCTAAGTGTTAGGGGGTTTCCGCCCCTTAGTGCTGCAGCTAACGCATTAAGCACTCCGCCTGGGGAGTACGGTCGCAAGACTGAAACTCAAAGGAATTGACGGGGGCCCGCACAAGCGGTGGAGCATGTGGTTTAATTCGAAGCAACGCGAAGAACCTTACCAGGTCTTGACATCCCGTTGACCACTGTAGAGATATAGTTTCCCCTTCGGGGGCAACGGTGACAGGTGGTGCATGGTTGTCGTCAGCTCGTGTCGTGAGATGTTGGGTTAAGTCCCGCAACGAGCGCAACCCTTGATCTTAGTTGCCATCATTTAGTTGGGCACTCTAAGGTGACTGCCGGTGACAAACCGGAGGAAGGTGGGGATGACGTCAAATCATCATGCCCCTTATGACCTGGGCTACACACGTGCTACAATGGACGATACAAACGGTTGCCAACTCGCGAGAGGGAGCTAATCCGATAAAGTCGTTCTCAGTTCGGATTGTAGGCTGCAACTCGCCTACATGAAGCCGGAATCGCTAGTAATCGCGGATCAGCATGCCGCGGTGAATACGTTCCCGGGCCTTGTACACACCGCCCGTCACACCACGAGAGTTTGTAACACCCGAAGTCGGTGAGGTAACCTTTTGGAGCCAGCCGCCGAAGGTGGGATAGATGATTGGGGTGAAGTCGTAACAAGGTAGCCGTATCGGAAGGTGCGGCTGGATCACCTCCTTTCTAAGGATTATTTCGGAATACAAACCTAGGGTTTGTAAGATTACGTTTTGCGTTCAGTTTTGAAGGTTTATTCTTTCTTGAATGAAAATCTTCAAAACTTGTTCTTTGAAAACTGGATAAAACGACATTGAAATTGTAACAAACACATTTATTTTTTAAGTTTTTTTATAGGCTTAATAACATTAAAAGGTTTCAAGACACGAGCAGTTCTAGGAAGCAACCGAGTGAATGAAGGAGCGTACTTGAGTACGTGACTGATTGAACGAGTGAAGCTGACAACGAAATGTGATGTGTATTGAAAGCCGTTAGGTTAAGTTATTAAGGGCGCACGGCGAATGCCTTGGCACTAGGAGCCGAAGAAGGACGGCACTAACACCGATATGCTTCGGGGAGCTGTAAGTGAGCTTTGATCCGGAGATTTCCGAATGGGGGAACCCACTACGTTTAATCGCGTAGTATCTTGACGTGAATACATAGCGTCTTGAAGGCAGACCCAGGGAACTGAAACATCTAAGTACCTGGAGGAAGAGAAAGAAAAATCGATTCCCTGAGTAGCGGCGAGCGAAACGGGAAGAGCCCAAACCAAGAGGCTTGCCTCTTGGGGTTGTAGGACACTCAATACGGAGTTACAAAAGAGCGAGTTAGATGAAGCGACTTGGAAAGGTCCGCCAGAGCAGGTAAAAGCCCTGTAGTCGAAAGTTCGTTCTCTCCTGAGTGGATCCTGAGTACGGCGGAACACGTGAAATTCCGTCGGAATCCGGGAGGACCATCTCCCAAGGCTAAATACTACCTAGTGACCGATAGTGAACCAGTACCGTGAGGGAAAGGTGAAAAGCACCCCGGAAGGGGAGTGAAAGAGATCCTGAAACCGTGTGCCTACAAGTAGTTAGAGCCCGTTAATGGGTGATAGCGTGCCTTTTGTAGAATGAACCGGCGAGTTACGATTACGTGCGAGGTTAAGCTTTAGAAGGCGGAGCCGCAGCGAAAGCGAGTCTGAATAGGGCGAAATAGTACGTGGTCGTAGACCCGAAACCAGGTGATCTACCCATGTCCAGGGTGAAGGTAAGGTAACACTTACTGGAGGCCCGAACCCACGCACGTTGAAAAGTGCGGGGATGAGGTGTGGGTAGCGGAGAAATTCCAATCGAACTTGGAGATAGCTGGTTCTCTCCGAAATAGCTTTAGGGCTAGCCTCGTGATGAGAATACTGGAGGTAGAGCACTGTTTGGACTAGGGGGCCATCCCGGTTTACCGAATTCAGACAAACTCCGAATGCCAGATATTTATACACGGGAGTCAGACTGCGAGTGATAAGATCCGTAGTCAAAAGGGAAACAGCCCAGACCACCAGCTAAGGTCCCAAAGTAATCGTTAAGTGGAAAAGGATGTGGCGTTGCACAGACAACCAGGATGTTGGCTTAGAAGCAGCCATCATTTAAAGAGTGCGTAATAGCTCACTGGTCGAGTGACGCTGCGCCGAAAATGTATCGGGGCTAAACGATTCACCGAAGCTGTGGATTGACATCTACGATGTCAGTGGTAGGAGAGCGTTCTAAGTGCGTTGAAGTCAGACCGGAAGGACTGGTGGAGCGCTTAGAAGTGAGAATGCCGGTATGAGTAGCGAAAGACGGGTGAGAATCCCGTCCACCGTATGACTAAGGTTTCCTGAGGAAGGCTCGTCCGCTCAGGGTTAGTCGGGACCTAAGCCGAGGCCGATAGGCGTAGGCGATGGACAACAGGTTGATATTCCTGTACCACCTCCTCACCGTTTGAGAAATGGGGGGACGCAGTAGGATAGGGTAAGCGCGCTGTTGGTTATGCGCGTCCAAGCAGTAAGGCGTGTGTGTAGGCAAATCCGCACACTGTAACGTTGAGCTGTGATGGCGAGTCCGTATGGACGAAGTTCCTGATTTCACACTGCCAAGAAAAGCCTCTATCGAGGTGAGAGGTGCCCGTACCGCAAACCGACACAGGTAGTCGAGGAGAGAATCCTAAGGTGTGCGAGAGAACTCTCGTTAAGGAACTCGGCAAAATGACCCCGTAACTTCGGGAGAAGGGGTGCTCTTGAGCGTGCAAGCGCATGAGAGCCGCAGTGAATAGGCCCAGGCGACTGTTTAGCAAAAACACAGGTCTCTGCAAAACCGTAAGGTGACGTATAGGGGCTGACGCCTGCCCGGTGCTGGAAGGTTAAGAGGAGTGGTTAGCGCAAGCGAAGCTGCGAATTGAAGCCCCAGTAAACGGCGGCCGTAACTATAACGGTCCTAAGGTAGCGAAATTCCTTGTCGGGTAAGTTCCGACCCGCACGAAAGGCGTAACGATCTGGGCACTGTCTCAACGAGAGACTCGGTGAAATTATAGTACCTGTGAAGATGCAGGTTACCCGCGACAGGACGGAAAGACCCCGTGGAGCTTTACTGTAGCCTGATATTGAATTTTGGTACAACTTGTACAGGATAGGTAGGAGCCAGAGATCTCGGAGCGCCAGCTTCGAAGGAGGCGTCGGTGGGATACTACCCTGGTTGTATTGAAATTCTAACCCATGCCCCTTAGCGGGGCAGGAGACAGTGTCAGGCGGACAGTTTGACTGGGGCGGTCGCCTCCTAAAAGGTAACGGAGGCGCCCAAAGGTTCCCTCAGAATGGTTGGAAATCATTCGTAGAGTGTAAAGGCACAAGGGAGCTTGACTGCGAGACCTACAAGTCGAGCAGGGTCGAAAGACGGGCTTAGTGATCCGGTGGTTCCGCATGGAAGGGCCATCGCTCAACGGATAAAAGCTACCCCGGGGATAACAGGCTTATCTCCCCCAAGAGTCCACATCGACGGGGAGGTTTGGCACCTCGATGTCGGCTCATCGCATCCTGGGGCTGTAGTCGGTCCCAAGGGTTGGGCTGTTCGCCCATTAAAGCGGTACGCGAGCTGGGTTCAGAACGTCGTGAGACAGTTCGGTCCCTATCCGTCGTGGGCGTAGGAAATTTGAGAGGAGCTGTCCTTAGTACGAGAGGACCGGGATGGACACACCGCTGGTGTACCAGTTGTCTTGCCAAAGGCATCGCTGGGTAGCTATGTGTGGACGGGATAAGTGCTGAAAGCATCTAAGCATGAAGCCCCCCTCAAGATGAGATTTCCCATTACGCAAGTAAGTAAGATCCCTCAAAGACGATGAGGTAGATAGGTTCGAGGTGGAAGTGTGGTGACACATGGAGCTGACGAATACTAATCGATCGAGGACTTAACCAAAAATGTTTGAACCATTCAATGAACCGTTTATCCAGTTTTGAAAGAATAATTTCTTTTATGAAGGGTTTCAAGATACGAGTAGTTCGAGGAAGCAATGGAGAGAGGGAAGGAGCGTACTCAAGTACGTGACTGACTGAACGACAGAAGCTGACGAAGAAATACGATGTATCTTGAAAGCCGACCATAGTCTAGTGATGATGGCAAAGAGGTCACACCCGTTCCCATACCGAACACGGAAGTTAAGCTCTTTAGCGCCGATGGTAGTTGGGGGCTTCCCCCTGTGAGAGTAGGACGTCGCTAGGCAATAGAAACAGTCAGCTGTATGCTGACTGTTTTTTTATTTCCGTTTATGATTGTTGCTATATTCTATCCAGAATTCAGCATTTTTAATTCCAACTTCTCTTGGATCAAAAATAGGATCGAGACCAGCCTTTTTTTGTCGATCATAATCTCGCAAAACTTGAATGGCTGGTTTGGTTAATAATACAATCGCAATAAAGTTTAAATAACTCATACTTCCGAATCCAATATCTCCAAGCCCCCACATAAGACTGACCGATTGTACACTTCCGACATAAACAACGAGTAAGAAGATTATTTTTAATACTAATTTCAAAATGGGGAAGCGTAGCTTATTATCTAAATAAACAATTGTTGTCTCTGCAATATAGTAGTATGCCATTAGAGTGGTGAATGCGAAGAGGAAGATGGCAATAGCCACGAATCCACTTCCAAAATCATGGAATACTGTAGATACTGCTGCTTGTGTATAAGCAGTACCTGCCACGACGCCTGGGATATTTTCAACTAACGGTGCCGTTGTTCCAGGAGGAGTAACATTATACATACCTGTAATGAGAATCATTAATGCTGTAGCAGTACATACAATGATTGTATCAATATAGATTGAGAAACCCTGAACTAAGCCTTGTTTAGCAGGATGAGATACTTCAGCAGCAGCAGAACTAAATGTTGCTTCTCCAGCTCCAGCTACATTTGAAAATACGGAGCGTCTTACACCCCAGGCGATTGCAGTACCAACTATACCCCCAAAGATTTCATTAGTACCAAAAGCACTTGTAATAATAAGTTTAAACATACCTGGAATTTCACTCACATTAGCCCCTAATATGATAAGTGTTAAAATGACGTAGGCAAGTGCCATGATAGGAACAATTTTGTCAGCAACACGAGCTATACGTTTAACACCACCAAATATGATTAATCCCAAAAGAACAACAATCACCGCGCCTGTTATAAATGGTGGAATATGAAAAGCAGTATTAAATGAAGTGGCAATTGTGTTTGCCTGGATCCCTGGCACTAGAACACCATATGAAAGACAGATAACAAACGCAACAAATATAGCAAAGCCTTTTAGTTTTAAACCCTTTTCAATATAGTATGGTGAACCACCACGATACTGACCATCAGCCTTTTCTTTATATAATTGGGCAAGGGTAGATTCTATAAATGCACTTGCACCCCCTAGAAATGCCATAACACCCATCCAAAATACTGCGCCTGGTCCACCAGCAGCAATGGCCGTAGCCACACCTGCGATATTACCAACACCAACTCGTCCAGACAATGCCATACAAAAAGCTTGGAACGACGAGATTCCTTCTTTTGATTCTTTACGTTCACGTAATAAACGAATCATCTCAGGAATATAACGAAATTGAACAGCTTTTGTCAGGATGGTAAAGTAAAGACCCACACCTAATGCTAAGTATACGAGTGCATTCCCCCAAATATAATCGACCAATGTATTAACGATTGTCTCCATAGATTTTCCCCCTTGTTTTCTTCAATCAAAACCCGAAATTCCCACCCAAGAAATTGTGTACTATACAGCAGCATCCATTTTGTCACACAAATCAGTAATTCAATATTATGGAAGGTACATATATGGCATATTGTTTAAGAATCAAAACCTCCTTTCACGATTTTTAATCACATCATATGTATTGCATGTTTTATGCCATAAAGCAAAAAAGCCTTTTACTCATGAAGATGAGAAAAAGACTTTTATTCTTTAATAGGCATTTTTAATGAATCGTAAGCGGTCCAACAGATTCATCCCAAATTTGTTTCATCTGTTGACGACCGGCTGAAATTTCAGGATGAAATTGAATATGTGCAGTAGCTCTTGTTTTTTCAACATCTTGGATAGCAAGCTTAATATCATACTTTGAGGCTCCTGCATTGAGACGTTGAGCAATTGTAAGGCCAGCAACTTTTCCTTGTGCTAATGCTACCTTGGCTCCTTCAATGCCCGTAATATTTCCAGCGACATACAACCCCTCTAAATTAGTTTCCATTTGTTCATTATGTAAAGGAATGAACCCACCTAATTCTTCGATATAATGGAATGGACAACCAGCTAAAGAGGCAAGTTCTGCTAAAGGGTATAGGCCGCCAGCGATACAAATAAAATCTGCTTTGATTCGTTGTTCGCTACCTTTAACAAGAGAGCCATCTGTATTCACTGTTGCTAAAACGACCCCTTCAACTTGATCTTTACCGACGATTTCAATAACAGCTTTACGCAACATAATAGGTATATCCCACATTTTCACACCATTTTTGGGATAAAAGGAAATACCGAGCTTTTTCATAAAGTCATTTTTCATCAATTTGCTGCCCATTTTAACAAGAGGGGAGGGAGCCATATGAGCTACATGTAATAAGGAGTTCATAACCTCTAAAGGATTACTATTCTTCTTCGCTAACAAGTTAGAGGGAGGTAATGTGATAGCTGCTACTTGAACCCCTGCTAATTGTAATTCCATCGCAATAGCAGAAGATAGTACATTGACCCCGACAATGACTCCCCGTTTACCAGGCTTCACACGATGCACATTTGTCATTACTTGTGCTGCTCCAACAGACATTACACCTGGTAGAGTCCAGCCTGGAATTGGGAAAGGTGATTCGGCAGCTCCAGTAGCTAATAGCAGATGTTGGGTACGAAATATACCTTTGGTTGTGTGGATGATCCACGTTTGATCCACTTTTTCTAAATCGGATACACTTGTTTGTAGTAAAAATTCAACATTGACTGCTTTAGCTCGTTTTAATAAACGTTCAGATTCCACAATACCATTCCACCATGTTCCTGGCTTCTCTTCATATAATTGTCCAAGTAATCGCCCGCCAGCATATAAATATTCATCGATAACAAGGACAGCAATATTTTTTTCCGCCAATGTAATGGCCGCCGCAAGCCCGGCAGGACCAGCTCCAATTATAATTACTTTATTATTCATGGTTCTTCCTCCAGTCCCTTACTGTCGTAGGAAGCGGCTGCCCACTTTTTACAACCATCCCATCTGAAATAGGGGTTAAGCATGCTCGCTCGCCGTCCAAGCCGTTTATATTGACACGGCATTCAAAGCAGTGACCAATATTACAATAAATGCCTCGAGGCTGCCCTGTTTCTTCGTGCAAACGTAAAGTGCGGATTCCTTGTACTAGCAATGCAGCAGCTAGGGATTCACCTTTGTAACCTTCAATTACCTGATCGTCAAAAGTAAAAGTTATTTTTTCTTTTTGGATTAAATTCCCTAAAACGGGGTGGGTAATTATACGTTCTGTCATGATTTAACCTCCCCTAAATCGGAGAATCGCACTGGTCGAATGGGTGCCTGATGTTTTAATGAAATTTCATCATTTGTACGTGGATGATGAAGATGAGCAATATTATCTACCATAGTACGGCATGTACGGCCACCGCAATAGCCCATTCCTGCACGTGTTCGTAACTTCAGTTCTCGTGCAGAGCACTTATATTTTGATGCGCTTTCTATTAATTCATCGTAACTAATTTCTTCACAACGACATACAATCATCGATTTATTTTGCATAGTTCCACCTCTACTATATGAAATACTTTCCATACTAGATAATGCAAAAACTATGCCAGAAAAAAGAAAGTCGCTAAGAAAATGATTTTATAGACATATGTGAAAGTAGTGTATAGAAACATTGACATTTATTTTAAAAAGTTAGACATCTATGTTTAATTTTTTTAATCGATTGTATAAAGTGGCACGAGTAATGCCTAAGTTTTTAGCGCATGTTTTTTTATTACCATTTACTTTGGCAAGCTGTTCTAAAATAATTTCCCGTTCATAATGTTCAAGTTGATTGTTAAGCTCTGTCCCTAGAGGAAAATCCCTCTTAACTTCCAACTTTTCATCTTTTGGCATAGCTGCTAAAATATCCGTAGGTAAGTCTTCCATATGAATGGCTCCCTCATCAGAAAATACAACAAGTCGCTCAATAACGTTAGATAATTCCCGTACATTGCCTGGCCATTGGTATTTTAAAAGAACATTGGCTATTTCAGTTGGGATTCCTTGAATAGGTCGATTATATTTAATCGATTTTTCATATAAGAAATAATTGCTAATTTCTAAAATATCTGATGCTCGCTCTCGAAGCGGGGGAACTGTGAAATTCACCACATTCAGTCGATAATATAAATCCTCTCTGAATTTTCCTTCTGCCACTAATTGCTTTAAATCTCTATTAGTAGCAGCTACTAAATTAAATTCAACGTCCATTTCCTTTGTACCGCCAACTGTATAAAACGTTTTTTCCTGTAGCAATCGCAAAATCTTTACTTGCATTTCTAGCGGCATTTCACCAATTTCATCTAAAAATAAAGTACCTCCACGTGCAAGCTCTACTTTACCTTTTTTTCCTTTTTGATGGGCTCCAGAAAAAGCTCCTTTTTCATAACCAAATATCTCACTTTCAAATAAGCCACTAGGAATGGCTCCACAATTGATAGCGACAAATGGTGCTTCAGGCTTTTCTCGAATGGCATGAACTGCACGTGCAAACAGTTCTTTACCAACTCCACTCTCTCCGTAAATTAAAATATTTGCCTCGGTTTCTGCTACCTTTTTTACTTTTTCTAATACTTCTTTAAGCTTTGGACTATTGCCACGAATAAGTGTAAATGGATCATAGGCTAAGCCATTAGTATTCATCTGTTTCTCTAAATTCAATAATTTTTCAGATGTAAGATGAAGCTCTTCGTTTAATTTTTTGACATGGGTAATATCAGTTTCAGCAACGACTGCCCCAATTGTCTTATCATGCAGCATAACAGGGTTTGAATTGATCATGACGACGAGATCTTCCCGAGGAAAATGCTGCTGTTGATAAACAGATTTTCTATGCTGTAAAGTATGTAAAATTTCTAGTTGATCTTCTTTGAAAAATTGAGTGATGGGCTTTCCAATAATATTTTCTCCAGACACAGAAAAAATGCTTTCTGCTCCCTTCGTCCAATAAACAACATTTTGTTCAGCATCAATGACAGTACATGATTCATTTATTGTGTCTAAAATGGTTTGTAAATAAGCATTGCCACATTCTAATTCATAAGCAAGGTCGTATGCTAAGGACTCTCTCCATAAATATCCTAAATATTGTTTTTCCTCATTATAGACTAATAAAAATTCGTAGTCCTTCATGTATTCAATGGCGGTTTTGAGCGGGCAATTCGACTGGATGGTATGACAGGCAACATAGTGAACATCATTTTTTCTTTTACCGCGAACTGCTCCATAGGGTTTATTATTTTCAATAACAAAAAATTGTTTGCTAGCATCGTTTATTTTGGACACAATGTCTTCAGTAGTTGTAATAGCAAAGTTACGTTTTAAAATTTTATTCATTATGAAATGATATGGATGCAAGATAAGTCCTCCCTCATTGTTCATTTGTCCAATAATTTTGAATAATATAAATAATTTTGACACATAGTGCCTAGTTTATCAAACAAATTCCAGTTTGATAGATTGGCATGTTTTTTGCATCATACAGTCATGAATAGAGAGGAGGAGGGAGATATGAAGAAATCCCATCATGATATCGTAATTATTGGTGGTGGCATTATTGGTGGAGCAATAGCTTATTATTGCTCAAAGGCCGGCCTAGATATCACAATACTTGAAAAAAATGAACTTGCGAGTGGGACTTCTTCTCGTTGTGATGGCAATATTTTAGCTATTGATAAAGATCCTGGCTTTGACAGTCAAATGTCTTTAGTCAGTCAAAGATTGGTTCATGAGCTAAATAGAGAGTTAGATATGAGCTTTGAATATCGGAATCCGGGTAGCATCCTTGTTTGTGAAAGTGAACTAGAGATGGAGGCTGCACAGCAATGGGTTAATCGCCAACAAGAGGCGGGGCTCGATTTTACTATGTTAGATCGTGAGGACTTGCGGAACGAGTCAAAATACTTTGCAGATGACCTATACGGTGGTTTGGAATGTAAAACTGATTCAACAGTGAACCCATATATGCTGACATTTTCTATGTTTCACTCAGCTGAGAAGTTAGGGGCAAAGGTAAAAAAACAAACAGAGGTCAAACATATTAAGAAACAGCCAGATCATACATTTTTGCTTGAAACGAATGAGGGATGGATAACTGCCAATAGAGTCATTAATGCTTGCGGGATTTGGGCACCGTTTATTGGTCAAATGCTTGGTGTTGATATTCCCATTAAACCTCGCAAAGGTCATATACTGGTCGCATCACGTCAGCAACCAGTAGGGCTAAGAAAAGTTATGGAATTTGGTTATTTAATTTCAAAGTTTGGTGGAGAGCGTAAAGTGGATGAGGATATTGAAAAGTATGGAGTAGCCTTAGTGTTTGAACCGACAGAGGCACAGAATTTTTTAATAGGAAGTAGTCGTGAATTTGTAGGATTTGACACAAAGGTGAATCATGATGTGGCAAAAATGATTGCTAGACGTGCTGTACGTTTTTATCCAAAAATCGCTGATATGTCGATTATTCGTACATATGCAGGGTTAAGACCATGGACGGAAGATCATTTACCTATTATTTGTGAAGTAGAAGAAGTGCCTGGTTTCTATATTGCGGCAGGTCATGAAGGAGATGGAATTAGCTTGGCTGCAGTTACTGGGAAGCTTATCCAAGAATTACTACAGTACAAAGATACATGCATTCCTACTGAACCAGTTCATCTTAGTCGTTTCCAGAAAGGAGTACTTCACAAATGAAATTTCAAAAGCTCTTTACAACAATTGATACCCATACAGGTGGGAATCCAACACGTTCATTAATAAGCGGTATGCCTAAGCTTGAAGGCAAAACAATGTCTGAAAAAATGTTATTTATGCAAGAGAATTTTGACTGGATTCGAAAATTTCTTATGAATGAACCCCGAGGACATAGTGTGATGTCAGGTGTTATCATTACAGATCCTTGCCATCCCGAAGCAGATTTTGGAGTGATTTATATAGAAACAGGTGGTTACTTGCCGATGTGTGGACATGACACAATAGGCGTTTGTACAGCACTTATTGAAGCAAATTTAATAGAGGTTAATACACCTTATACAAACATAAAATTGGACACACCTGCAGGTTTAATTGATGTAAAGATTAAAGTAGTGGATGGCGTAGCGAAGGAAGTGACATTTAAAAATGTACCATCCTTTCTATTAAAAACGATTGAAATAAATGATTCTGAATTAGGTGTAGTGGAATGTGAAATAGCTTATGGAGGGAACTTTTACGGCATTATAGATGCTAGAAAAATCAATCTAAACTTAGCTGTAGACAATTCAACGAAAATTATTAACACAGCTATTCGTCTCCGCAATGCTGTGAATGCTAAGGAAGATATTGTCCATCCAGAATTCCCATTTATCCATGGACTTACACATATTGAGTTTTATACAGACCCAGTCAATCCATTAGCAGATTTAAAAAATACAGTTGTTGTTCCACCAGGAGGGATTGACCGTTCCCCTTGTGGCACTGGTACATCCGCAAAAATTGCTACACTCTATTCAAAAAATGAGCTTGCTCTCAATGAGTCCTTCGTCTATGAAAGTATTGTGGGGACAATGTTTAAAGCACGTGTACTAGAAGAAGTAGCTATTAGTGGCCTAACCGCTGTTATTCCAGAGGTAACAGGATCTGCCTGGGTTATGGGTATGCATCGATTCTTTTACAATAATCAGGATCCACTGAAAGAGGGCTATTTGATGATTCCGCCAATGGATCACTAAGGGAGGATAAGCATGAATTTTCATAAGTCTTTTCAAACGATCGATACACAAGTAGTGGGAGAAGCCTTTCGTATTATTGTGCAATCACCAATCATGCTTGCGCATGAAAATATTATGGAAGCGGCTCATGCTTTAAATACGCAATTCGAAGATACAAAACAATTGCTTCTGAATGAACCTAGAGGACACCGTGGAATGAATGGCTGTCTTGTTTTACCATCAGCTATTGCATCCTATCGACTATTATTTTTCCAACATTCGGCTTCTACAAATTTTAAGTATGAAGCACTTGTAGCCACAATGACAGCGTTGATTGAGCAAGGAATAATAGAGCTTTCAAGAGATAATATTTACTCTATTGAAACAGTAAAAGGTGTTTATGAAGCCTATGTAAAACTTTCTGAACCGAAAGATACTGTTTTATCAGTTCATTTGACATTGAAGCCAGCGCATATAGAAGGTGACCAAGTAATTATCGATAATGAGCGCCGCTACTTTGTTGTAGAAAAACCACAGCAATTAAAGGCAATTGTTCTAGATGAATTAGCAGAAATCAGTACGTGGGGATTACTAGAAAGTGAGAAATATAGTACAGCAGATGGTGTCATTATGTATGAACAGCTAGACAGTTCAGTACGGTCAGTTACCTTTGAGCGAGATGGCTATATATTACGTTCACCTGGTGTAGACAGTACATTGGCGTTACTAGCAGTTTTAGGGGAAGAAGCTGTCAAAAAAAATGACAGTATTTTTGGTAGCAGCATTGAAATTAGTCAAAAGCATGAAGCTGGCTATGAAATTGCATTAACAGGATATATCACAGGAATCCATCAATTTGTAGTGGACCGTGAAGATCCTTTGCAGCATGGATTTATCATAGTGTAATAAAAGAGGATAGAGGAGGAAAAAAAGATGAAAAAATTAGAAGGTGTATTTCCGGTATTAGTAACACCGATGAAAAACCAAACGGACATTGATTGGGATGGTTTCCGTCAAAATATTGAACATTTTATTGAAGCAGGGGTAACAGGTATTGCTATTAACGGTAGTACAGGCGAATTTGTAAGTTTAACGAAAGAAGAACGGTTTAAAGCAGTAGAAGTAGCTGTAGATCAAATTAAAGGGCGAATTACATTGATTGTTGGTACAGCTGCTGAGACAACTGCAGAGGCTATCACCTATACACAGCAGGCTGAACTGGCCGGCGCAGACGCAGCATTATTGATTAATTCCTATTATGCACACCCAAAAGATGAGGAAATATATGTTCATTTTAAATCAGTAGCCGAATCTGTAAGCTTCCCTATTATGATCTATAATAATCCGTTTACTTCGGGGGTAGATATTGGTTTAGAAACGATTTTAAAAGTAGGTAGAGATGTTCCAAATATTACACACATTAAGGAATCGAGCGGCAGTATTGGAAAAGCGCGTGATATCGTACGTCAAGGCCAAGATAATATTAAAGTATTTTGTGGTTCAGAGGACTTAGCCATAGAATCATTTTTAGTTGGGGCTGTTGGGTGGATTTCTGTATCTGGAAATATTGTGCCAGAGCTTGTCACAAAGTTATATAGTCAAGTAAAAGAAGGAAATTTAGAGGCAGCTTGGGCAATTTATGATCGTTTATTACCTTTATGTGCATTTTTAGAGGGATCAGGTAAATATGTACAAATCACTAAACGTGCAATGGAACTAAAAGGATGGGCAGGGGGACCATGTCGTCTACCACGACTCCCACTAACAGAGGAAGAAGATGCCCAACTTAAAGCAATTATGACTAATTTAGACGTACTGGCAATTGAACATTATTAATGCAAAGGGGGATGAATGATGGAGGCAGTGTTGACATTAAAACCACAAGTAAAGGAATTTCTACAGTCCACAATCGGCTTGTATATCGACGGTGAATACATGCAAGCTCAATCAGGTAAAACATTGAATGTTCTAAATCCTGCTAATGAAGAGGTCATTGCTGTAGTAAGCGAAGCACAGGCAGAAGATATTGATCTTGCAGTAGAAGCTGCTCAAAAAGCATTTGATGGTGCATGGTCAACGATGGAGGCAGCTGAACGCTCACGAATTATTTATAAATTGGCAGATTTACTAGAAGAACATCGTGAAGAGCTAGCACAGCTTGAATCAATAGACAATGGTAAACCATATCAAACTGCTCTCGCAGATGATGTGGATGGCACTGTTCAGCATTTCCGTTATTATGCAGGGTGGGCGACAAAAATTACAGGACAGACTGTACAAGTATCCAAGGATTACTTAAATTATATTGTACATGAGCCTGTTGGTGTTGTAGGTCAAATTATTCCTTGGAATTTCCCTCTTGCAATGGCGGCATGGAAGCTAGGTGCAGCGTTAGCTGTAGGGTGTACGATTGTCATCAAACCAGCGGCTGAAACGCCATTATCATTATTATATGTAGGGCAATTAATGAAACAAGCTGGTTTTCCAAATGGTGTAGTAAATATTGTACCGGGTACGGGAGAAGCTGGAGAAGCTATTGTTACACATAAAGGTGTAGCTAAAGTAGCCTTCACTGGATCAACAAAAACTGGAATCCACGTGATGAAAAAGGCAGCTGATGAAGTGAAAAGTGTAACATTAGAGCTTGGAGGGAAATCTCCTGCTATTGTGTTACCAGATGCAGATGTACAGGAAGCAATAGAGGGAACTTTTGCTGGAACGATGTACAATCACGGCCAAAACTGTAGCGCATGTACACGAGTATTTGTGCATAGTAGTCTATACAATCAATTTGTTGAACGACTTGCAGAAAAGGCTAAGGCATTGAAGGTAGGACCAGGACTAGATCCGGAAACAGAAATGGGCCCGTTAGTGTCACAAAAGCAATTAAATACAGTCCTTGGTTTTATTGAAAAAGGAAAAGAAGAGGGTGCTCGCTTAGTAGCTGGTGGTAATCGAGCACTCCAAAAGGGATTTTTTGTACAACCAACTATCTTTGCTGATGTACAGGACACGATGACGATTGCTCAGGAGGAGATTTTCGGACCTGTTATGTCTATTCTATCGTTTGAAACAATAGAAGAAGTGATCGTGCGTGCTAATAATAGTAAGTATGGACTTGCTGCAAGCATTTGGACAGAAAATGTAAAAAAAGCACATTATATTGCTAGTAAACTACAGGCAGGAACAGTATGGATTAATGATTTTGGCTTAGAATGGGAAACGATGCCATTTGGTGGCTATAAACAGTCAGGTATTGGTCGTGAAATGGGCGGCGAATATGGTTTGTCCAATTATACTGAGGTGAAAAGTGTATTTGTCAATATGAAGCAATAATAAGTGAGTCTGCTTTAAATTTGTTTAGATGGAAAAGGAGCTACCCCAATAGATAGCTCCTTTTCTCATTATTTAAACTGGTTTATTTTACGTCTAGCAGAGGAAGGTATGTTCATGTCCTCGCGATATTTGGCTATGGTACGACGAGATATTTCAATTCCCAACGCAGAGTTAAAATACTCAGCTATTTTTTGATCAGAGAAGGGCTTTGCTTTATTTTCAGATTTTATATAGTCTGACAGCAATGACTTCACCTTTATTTGCGACACACTATGACCATTTGCTGTTGACAATTTAGAGGTGAATAATTCTTTTAATTCAAATGTGCCAAAAGCAGTTTGTACATATTTATTCGTTGTAATGCGGCTAACCGTTGATTCATGAACATCTATTTGGTCAGCAATTTCACGCAACGTAAGTGGTTGCATGGCATCAAAGCCATATAGAAAAAACTTCTTTTGTTTTTCAATAAGTGCCTTCATGATATTGATCATTGTATTTCGACGTTGTTCAATGCTGTTAACTAACCAGTGGTAGTCAGTTAAGTGTTTTTTAAAATAACTCTTCTCTGAGGAATGCGTTTTTATATAAGGAAAGTAGTCAGCGTGAATATTAATTTTTGGTAAATAATAATCATTTAACGAAAAGGTAATCCCACCATCAACGATATCAACAATGATATCTGGTATCGTCGTATGTACCAACTCTTGATAAAATAATGAGCTCAGCTTTGGCTGTAGTGATTGTATAAAAAGATAGATCATTTGTAAGTCACTTAGCGATATATCCAGCTCTTTTGAGATTTGTTTCCACTTCTTATTGGCAAGCTCTTCTAGATAATTAGAAATAACGGTTTCAGCATGAGCAGGGCTGTTATGACAATAAATGGTTTGCAATAGTAAACATTCCTTCAAATTGCGTGCACCAATTCCTAAGGGACCAATTGTTTGTAATAAATGAATGCCCTTTTCAATTTCTAGGTCATTATAAGACGTTTGTGTTGAATGCTCATAATAACCATTGTCATCTAAATGATAAATAATATGTTTTAAGAGTTGAATGTCCTTTTCGTTAGAAAATGTTAGCCTGACCTGTTGGAATAGTTCATCACGAACATTTTTTTCACATTTTGTGGCAAGATGCATAATATCAAGATGTCTGCTACTCATTTTTGGAATCTGTAGATGGTCTTTAAGTGTTGGTTCACTTAATTCAATTAAAGGATTAACGAGTTCTTGTTCACGTATATATTGTTCTAATTCCTGAGTTGAATATTGGAGTAGCTCGATTGCCTGACGAAGTTGGGCAGACATAACGATTTGTAATTCTTGTGTTTGCTTAATAGAAAGTTGCATAATAAAACCTCGATTCTCTATCAATCTATCTAACCTTAGAAAATATAGTGACAAGAAATTTTGACATGTGCAACGAAATATATTATAAGCTTCCAATAAAAAGCTCAAAATGTTGAAATGAAAGGTTTTTAAAAAGTGTAAAAAAAGTAAACATCTATAGGATAAGTGTAAAGAAATTATAAAATAATGAGTTCTTTTGGTGAGTGTGTGATCACTTCTACACCGTCTTTTGTAATGATGACATCATCTTCTATGCGAACACCGCCAACTTGTGGAACGTAAATGCCTGGCTCAACTGTAAGTACCATATTCTCTTCTAAGATGTCTTCACAAACTGACGACATGAATATATTTTCATGGATATCTAAGCCGATGCCATGTCCTGCTCCATGTCCGTAATTGTCCCCATAGCCTTTAGCTGTAATGTAGTCACGTGTATAGCTATCTGCATTTTGCCCTGTCATACCAGCTTTCATATTAGAAAGAGCATGTTGCAAGGAATCATAAACAATTTGATATATTTCTTTTAATTGTTCAGGTGGCTCACCAACAGCAATAGTTCTTGTCATGTCAGAACGATAGCCTTGATAATAAGCACCAAAATCAAGTGTTAGCATGTCACCTTGCTCAATTATTTTTGAAGATGCTACACCATGTGGTAGAGCAGAGCGATGACCTGAAGCGATAATCATATCAAATGCAGCACTAGTTGCACCGTTTTTTCGCATATGGGATTCCAATTCATTGGCAATTTCGATTTCTGAAACACCCGGTTTAATGAATGTTAAAATATGCTTAAATGCCTCATCTGAAATCCAAGCTGCCTTCTTAATTATTTCAATTTCTTCTGGTGTCTTAATCATACGTAAATTTTCCACAATATTAGATAAAGGCTTTAATGTTGCTGTCAATTTATTAGCCATTAATTGATAGGCGTAATAAGTTACGTGATGTTGTTCAAAGCCAACTGATTGGATTGAATCTTGATCTAAAATCTCTTGAATCGTTTCATATATACGGTTGCGATCAATCTCATGAACCTCGAAAGTTTTACTTTGCTCCGTTGCTTGTTGTGTGTAGCGGAAGTCCACTAATAAAAGTGCGCGCCTATTAGTTACTACAACCGTTCCTGCACTTCCAGTAAATCCTGTTAGATAACGTCGGTTTTGTGCATTTGTGATAATCATTGCGCTTGTATCTTGTGCTTGTAAAGCATTTCGTAATTGTTCTAATTTTGACATGTTGTCATTCCCCCTTTAGTGAAATTATAATGCAAAATCTGTGCCAATTTTAAAAATATTTGGCGTCGGCATGAAAATTGCATAGATTTTTATAGTGCGATTTCATTCGTGCAATAAAATCAAAGGGGTTTTGAGGATGGCTAAAAAAACAAAATGGCTTGTCGTATTGTTAGGATTAATGCTCATTGTATTGGTCGGTTGTTACGGGAAAGAAAACAATACTTCTGGAAATACTACAAATAGTAATGAATCAGACAATGCATCTACTGATGAAGGCGACAATACTGCTGCACAAGAGCTTCATTTAGTTGCAACAGGTGATTTAACGACAATGAGCTCATTGGGGAGTGTAGATGCACTTGCTGTGACGGCAATGAACTCTGTGTTCGAGGGGTTATATCGTATAGGGCCTGAAAATACACCAGTTCCGGGTATGGCAGAGTCACATGAAGTTTCTGAGGATGGTACAGTTTATACATTTAAAATACGCAAGGATGCAGTGTGGAGTAATGGGTCTCCAGTTACAGCACATGATTTTGAATATGCTTGGAAAAGAGCTATAAACCCAGAAACACAAGCAATTTATTCTTACTTAATGTTGGATATAAAAAATGCGGCCAATGTTCAAACAGAAGAGGACCCACTTTATGGAAAGGTAGAGGAAATTGGTATTAAGGCGTTAAACGATGAAACATTAGAAGTGCAACTAAATGCGCCTATTCCGTATTTTATTAGCTTAACGACTTATGCACCGTTTTTCCCATTAAATGAAGAATTTACAGAATCCCAAGGCGATCAATATGCGCTAGAAGCGGCTAATATGATCTATAATGGTCCTTTCCAGATGGAATCTTGGCAACATGGGCAAGGATGGACGTTCGTCAAAAATGAAAGTTATTGGGATAAAGACACTGTCAAGCTTACTAAAATCACACAAAAAATTGTCAAAGATACAGCAACGGCTGTCAATCTCTATGAGGCTGGTGAAATAGACACTGCCGAGTTATCGAGTGAGTATGTCGCTCAATATAAAGACAGTCCAGAGTATTCAACGTTTTTAAAGCCAAATACGTATTTTATTCGTATAAATCACGAAAATCAATATTTAGCTAATCAAAACATTCGTAAAGCCATTGATTTGGCATGGGATAAACAAGGCTTTGCTGATGTGATATTACAGGATGGTTCTATTCCTGCTTATTATTTAGTACCACAGGGATTATCAACAGATGACAAGGGGAATGACTTCCGCGATGGAAACGGTGATATGAATAAAACAGATATCGAATTAGCGAAGGAACTATGGGCTACTGGCAAAAAGGAACTTGGTGTAGACCAAGTAAAACTGGAGTTTTTAACATATGACCGTGCAGAATCTAAGAAAGCTGCTGAATTTATTAAAAATCAATTAGAGACGAATTTAGAAGGCTTAGAGCTAACAATTAATATGCAGCCTAATAAGCAAAAACTTGCATTAGAGGGGGCTGTTGATTTTGACTTAGACTATGGCGGTTGGGGTCCTGACTATCAAGATCCTATGACTTACATTGAATTATTTGAATCAACAGCTTATTATAATCAATCCAACTATAAAAATGAAAAAGTGGATGCATTAATAAAACAAGCGAAAACTACCTCTGATGTTATGGAGCGCTGGGAACTTATGCAGCAAGCTGAAAAATTAATGATGGAAGACGTAGCATTCGCTCCAACATTTCAAAAAGGGTTAAGTCGTTTGACAAAACCATACGTGAAAAATTTATATGAGCATCCATTCTCAGCTGACATAAGCTATAAATGGGTAGAAATTGTAAACTAAAAAATGCTGTCCTCTACTTTCGGAGGACAGCATTTTTTCATGTTGTTGAAAAAGGGCGATGTCAACGGCAGAAAAAGCTATTTTGAAAGGCGAGGGGGTGATTTCCGTTCCGCCAGCGTCCGATGAGCTGCTTCACTCACTGCGTTTGCTCCAGAGTCTCGCCATATGCAAAAGCGTCTTTCCTTATCTTTCATACGAGCCGTAGCGAGCAAAATAGCCCATTATTTGTAGATAGCCTCTTATTTTCAATGTGGAGAAGTGATGAGTGACAACACCCCTCTACCAGACTTTATTTAAAAAACTTTGCTAAAAAGAAACATTTGAGCGAAGCGGCTCGGCGCTCAACCACAGGAAAGCAATTAACCTGCAACGGAAATCCTTTTTCACCTTTCACAAAATTCTATTGATGGTTTTGTTTTTCATTTATAGATAGAAAACTATCGATAAAATGGCTGTTGCGGAACAGCCAAGTATACCCGCTAGTAATAGTGGATAAGTGAAGGTGTAGGAAGGTGCATGAACAAATTCTAAATCTCCATCTAATTCAAAGGCATAGGCACCATTTTTAGTGACACGTGCAAAAAAACGTTTAAAACTATAGGCGATACCATTAAAAAGCCCACCTTGCACAACAAATAATGATGCACCTACAATAGTGAATGAAAGTGAAATAAGGAAAATATTGTTGATCAATGTTAAAAAAGTTATTGGTTGATGGAGGAGCCAAGTATAGCTAAGGGAACTTATGACAATACAGCTAGCAAGTAGGGCTGTGACCTTTATATTCAAAGTGATATACCTCCTTCTTGTGCTAGACGGTATTGGACAAGCTCTTCTTCTGTCAGCATAACAAAGTGACCAGGCCGTATCTCTACAAAGCTTTCACTCTCATAATTTCTGCTAGCTTGATAGGTAGCTTCATTAAAAATAATGCGTTTGCGTTCTCGCTCTAACTTAGGATCTGGCAATGGAATGGCTGATAATAATGACTTCGTATAAGGGTGTACTGGGTGATCATAGAGCTCTTGACTGTCTGCTAGCTCAACGATTTTTCCTCGATACATCACACCAATACGATCACTAATATATTTCACCATCGACAAGTCATGTGCAATAAAAAGATAGGTCAATCCACGTTCCTTTTGTAACTTTTTCAGTAGATTCACTATTTGTGCCTGGATGGACACGTCCAACGCAGAAATAGGTTCATCTGCAATGATGAGCTCAGGTTCTACAGCAAGAGCACGTGCAATACCAATCCTCTGACGTTGTCCACCACTAAGCTCGTGAGGATAACGGTTTGCATACTCCTTTGTTAATCCTACTATTTTTAATAGCTCATATATTTTGGGCTTCCATTCACTTTTTGGTACTTCATGGATGGCCAATCCTTCTGCAATAATATCCGCTATTTTCATACGCGGATTAAGGGAAGAATAGGGATCTTGGAAAATCATTTGCACCTTGCTATTGAAAGTTAGTTTGTCTTTTTTTGTTTGATTGTCATTGATATTACGACCATCAACGTGAATTTCTCCGCTAGTAATCGAATTGAGTCCAATTATGGAACGTCCAGTTGTAGATTTACCACATCCTGATTCTCCCACTAGACCAAAAATTTCTCCTTTATAAATATCGAACGTAATGCCATCAACAGCTTTATTAACAGTGTTTTTTCCTAAAGAAAAGTGCTGCTTGACCTCCTTTAATGATAAATATGGATGTTCTTTATCGAATACAGTGGGTGCTTTACTTTTCTCTTGCTGTACCTGTGTAGGCTGTTGATGAATCGGTACTATTTTAGGTGCGTGTTTATGCAATAACCAAGTTGCTGCGAAATGAGTGTCGCTTATTTGAAACATCGGTGGCTCCTCTATAAAGTCAATTTTCAATGCATGTTTATTACGAGCTGCAAAGGCATCTCCAGTAGGTGGCTGAAGCAGGTTTGGTGGTGTTCCTGGAATGGCATACAATGAATTGGTATCAATATCTGGATTAGGCATGGCTGCAAGTAGGCCTTGTGTATAAGGATGTTGACAATGATAAAAAATTTCATCAACTAAGCCAATTTCAATTATTTTTCCAGCATACATAACAGCAACACGATCAGCCATTTTGGCGACAACACCTAAATCATGGGTAATAAAGATAATCGATAAATTCATTTTTTGTTGTATGTTTTTTAGTAATTCTAAAATTTGTGCTTGGATCGAAACATCTAGTGCTGTAGTAGGCTCATCGGCAATAATGATGCGCGGCTCACAAGCTAGCGCCATGGCAATCACTATTCGTTGGCGCATCCCTCCAGAAAATTGGTGTGGGTACTGTTTATATCGTTTATCAGCTTCTTTAATACCGACTAGTTGCAATAGTTCTATAACACGGTTAGTAATTTGTTGGCCACGTAAAGTTGTATGTTTCTTTATACTTTCTGCTATTTGGCGACCAATCGTCATCGTAGGGTTTAAAGCAGTCATTGGATCTTGAAATATCATGGCTATTTCAGCTCCACGAATTGCTCGGATTTTTTGCTCACTGCAAGTAAAAATATTATGTCCGTTATATAAAATGTGTCCACTTTTTAATATCGTTGTCTCAGTTGGATTGAGGCGAAGAAGGCTTTTAGAAGTAACTGATTTTCCTGAGCCAGACTCGCCTACAATGGCTAAGGTTTCACCTTCAAATAAATCAAATGATATGTTGCGTACTGCTTGTACCTCACCGTTGTATGTGTTGAATGAGACACTTAAATTTTTCACTTCTAATATTTTTTTCATTTAGAGCATCTCCTTATTTACGAGTTTTTGGATCGAATGCATCACGCAGTCCATCCCCGAGTAAATTAAAGCTAATCATAATCAAACTAATGACAATAGATGAAACAATCATGCCATGTGGATAAATTCGTAGTAATTTATACGAATCATTGACAATTGTTCCTAAAGAAGCTGTTGGAGGCTGTAGCCCTAATCCGATGAAGCTTAATAATGCTTCCGTGAAAATGGCTCCTGGAATAGTAAACGTAGTTGCAACAATAATTGGCCCAAGTGTGTTGGGAATTAAATGCTTCCAAATGAGACGTTGGTTACTAGCACCAAGTGTTCGTGAAGCAAGCACATATTCATATGATTTTAACTTCAATATTTGTGCTCGAACAATTCGAGCCATACTGATCCAGCCTACAATCACCATTGCAATCGTAATCGAAATAATCCCTGGCTTTAAAATAAGAATCAGAAGTATGTTCACAATTAGGCCAGGGATACCAACTAACACTTCAATAATACGTTGCATGATATTATCTGTCCGACCACCATAAAATGCTGAGACAGCCCCATAGGCAACCCCTATAATGAGATCGATGGTTGCTGCTAAAAAAGCAATATAAAGAGAAATTCGTGTTCCTTCCCATATACGCGTCCAAAGATCTCGACCTAATTCATCTGTACCAAACCAAAAATATTCTGCAATCCCTTTTGCTTCATATTGGTCTACGCCTCGGCTATCAACACCATTCAAGCCTAAGAAAGAAATATTCTCAAGGACAGGAATTTTTGGAGGTAAATTAGTGCGCGCAATATTTTGTTCATCATAACCGTGGCTATTCATAAAAGGGCCGAAAATGGCAAGTAATAGAACGACGATAATAGTACATAACCCAACAATAGCTGCTTTATTTTTCCGCAAACCACGCCATGCATCTTGCCAAAATGATTGCTCAGGACGATAGGTGATATCATCCGTAATATCAGTTTGCGATGCATATTCAAATAACTCCTTTGAATAGCTCTTAGTTATACCTTCTGTTAATTTTATAGTCATGCCCTATCGCCTCCTGTCACACGGATTCGGGGATCAATCAACCCGTATAAAATATCGATGATTAAAATAACGGTTACAAATAGCACCGCATAAAAAATAGTTGTTCCCATAATTAGCTGATAATCGTTGGTAATAATAGAATTAACAAACTGCTCACCTAAACCTGGAATACTGAATATCTTTTCAATAACAAGTGAACCAGTAATAGTGTTAACAGTTAACGGACCAATAATAGTCACGATTGGAATCATGGCATTTCGAATACCATGTTTTGTAATGATAAAAGGATTTGATAATCCTTTGGCTTTTGCGGTTAAGATGTATTCTTGACTAAGTACTTCTAGCATTTCAATACGCGTGAAACGAGCAATTGTAGCAACTACTCCAACTGCTAAAGCAATCGTTGGTAAAATAGAATATTCAAAGCCATTCCAAAAGGCAATGGGTAGCCAGCCTAGTTTAACGCCAACCCAATATTGTAGAAAGCCTGCAAAGACAAACGATGGAATCGATATACCTAGTACGGCTAGTATTGTGGCTCCATAGTCAATAATAGTGTTGTGTTTTAGAGCCGCTATAATTCCTAATAAAAGCCCAATAATTGTTCCCACGATAATGGCTTGAAAGCCCAAAATTGCCGATGCACCGATACGTTCCTGAATAATTTTAGTCACTGGTCGATTATCAAAGACAAAAGAAACTCCTAAATCTCCTTGTACAAGATTCGTTAAATAAATGCCAAATTGCACAGGAACAGGCTTGTCTAACCCATATTTTTTGTAAAGTAGCTCTTTTTGAGACTCTGGAAGACGCTCATCATTAAATGGTGAACCTGGCAAAGCTTTCATTAATAAAAATGACAGTAGAATAATAATAAAAAGGGTAATGATCATATAACCAATTCGTGTAAATATGTACCGAACCATGGCACCAACCTCCTACTAAATAGTGTTGTTAAAACTATTAATTTATTTGCAAGATCGATGCCAATTGCAAGAAATTATGTGAAGAAAAAATATGAAAATATATATTGCATAGCTTTTTACTATATGATATATTTATAAATGTCTTAAAGAGGTCCCGTGGTGTAGCGGTTAACATGCCTGCCTGTCACGCAGGAGATCGCCGGTTCGATCCCGGTCGGGACCGCCATTTAAAATTGATATGATCGCTCTTATGTACTGCTACAGTCATAAGAGCTTTTTTTATTTAATAATGATTTTCTTTCAACTTAGCATTTGAGCATGAAATGCATTCAAGCTTATGTTGAAATTGTGAAAGCATCATTTTATAAAGACCCAGTTCATAGGGTAGAAACATAGAGGCTAAAAGCTTTACAATTTCTGAAGCCTTTATGACCAACCTCCCATTGGTTTTAATAAAATAACATCTATTGCCCTAAATAACGCCTCTACTGCTACTAAAAAATCACCCAATCCCAGTGAAGTTAATTGAATTATTGACATGAGCCTAACTTATTGCATATTTTTAACATTATCTAAAAATAGTAAAAATTACCGATAAATGAGGGCGTTTTTATAAGGTAAAATGAGATATGTTTCTAAAATAAAAATTAGGGGTAAAAATTTAGAAGTAATCGGATTGGCTACGGAGGTGTTTATATGAGCAAAGACCATTTCTTAAAACGTCTTTATTTACCTTTGCTTATTGGTTCCATGATTATGATGGTAGGCTGTGGAGATCCTATTATAGAGATTGAAGAAGCAAATACGTATCACTGGCAAAAAAATATGAACGAAGTAGAATTTGAGAAATTAAAAAATGATATGTCATATATTGAGGTAGTAGAGACAGCAGGCGGCGCAGGTAAAAAGGTTAAAAATAATGAATATCGTTGGAATGATGAAACCCTGTTGACTCAGGCTTATATAGTGAAATTTAAGGATGATAAATTAATTGCTAAAGAGATCATAGCTGTAAAAGGTCATTCCAATAGATAGTTGACACGTCTTCATAAGAGAAGACGTGTTTTTGTTTGCATTTAGGTTACCTAACTATTGTCATCACAGAACAGGGCTTTTTAACAAGCACAATCAAAGCAGGTATAATTGATATTGGATGCTTTGAACATTTTCGTTAGTTTAGGTAAACTAGAGGTAATGTAGTGATGAGAGGAAAAAAGAATATGTATGAAATAATCATGAATTCAGTTGATGATACAGAACGTTTCGCCATTAAACTTGCCAATATACTAGAAGCTCAAGATACGATTACATTAGAAGGGGATCTAGGTGCTGGCAAGACAACATTTACGAAAGCCTTGGCAAAGGGACTTGGGGTCAAACGAACAGTCAACAGTCCAACATTTACGATTGTTAAGCAGTATGAGGGGAGATTACCGTTTAATCATTTAGATGTGTATAGGTTAGCAGAAAGTGATGAAGACCTAGGCTGGGATGAGCTGTTTTATGGAGATGCAGTTTCAGTGGTCGAATGGGCGCATTTAATTGAACAGGATTTGCCACAGGATCGCTTAGCGATAGAGATTTACCGAATCGGAGAAAATGAACGACGCTTTGTGTTAATACCTCGTGGAGAACGCTATGAGGCACTATGTGAGGAGCTAATGAAATGATTTGGTTAGGAATAGAAACAGCAAATACACCACTCTCCATTGCAGTTGTGAAGGATGGCAAAGTGGTGGCCGAGATGGTACAAAACATAAAATTAACGCATTCTGCAGGTGCAATGCCGGCGATTGAAGAAATCTTGGCACGAATAGGTTTAAAACCGAATGACTTGGATGTGATTGCAGTGTCTGAAGGGCCAGGTTCTTATACAGGTGTTCGTATAGGCGTGACATTAGCAAAAACCCTAGCATGGACATTACAGAAGCCTTTAGTTGGTGTATCTAGCTTAAAGACATTGGCTGCTAATGCTGCTCTTTACAACGGATTGATTTGTCCAATTATTGATGCTAGAAGAGGCAATGTCTACACAGCTGTTTATCAGGGCGAGACATTAGAGGCCCTTGTGGAGGATCATCATGTACATATTGATGATTTATTAGTGCGTTTAAAGGCATTAGAGGCGCCTATTCTATTTGTAGGAACAGATGTTGATATATTTTGGGAGAATATTGAGCAGGTGCTTGGTGATACAGCAGTACGTGCACCATTTAGTTTTGACTTGCCACGCGCAACGGAAGTCATTCGTGTAGCAACGAAATTAGAGTTACCTAGAGTCGAAGCTATCCATCACTTTGTTCCACAATATAAACGGATTGCAGAAGCTGAGGCGAACTGGCTGAAAGAACAGAAGGAGAAGGAACATGAGTAGGAATGTAACTTATCGTAAAATGGTTTCTGACGATGTGCCAACGGTTTATGAAATTGAAGTGACTTCATTTCCAGTGCCATGGACGTTAGATTCCTTTTACTACGAAGTGCATGAAAATCAGTATGCGCATTATGTGCTGGCTATAGATGAAAATGACAGTATTATTGGTTTTTGTGGGATGTGGATGGTCATAGATGCAGCTCAAATTACAAATGTAGCTGTTATTGAGGAGGCACGTGGCCGAGGGATAGGCGAGGGGTTAATGCGTGAGGCGATGCAAATAGCTCGTTTACATGGAATGGAGGTCATGACGTTAGAGGTACGTGTAACAAATATGGTTGCACAAAATCTCTATCGCAAGCTTCAATTCCAAGATGGTGGCATACGGAAAGGCTATTATACTGATAACGGGGAGGATGCCCTTGTCATGTGGGTGAATTTATAATGAATAATGGATTGATATTAGCAATAGAATCAAGTTGTGATGAAACAGCTGCAGCGATTATTCGAAATGGTCATGAAATTGTGTCGAATGTTGTGGCTTCTCAAATAGAAAGTCATAAGCGATTTGGTGGGGTTGTACCTGAAATTGCATCACGTCATCATGTTGAACAAATTACAGTAGTAATAGAAGAAGCACTGGCACAAGCTAATTTAAAGCCAGCCGATTTAGATGCAGTTGCTGTTACAGAGGGCCCAGGTCTTGTAGGGGCATTATTGATTGGCATTAACGCAGCTAAGGCTTTTGCTTTTGCTAACAGCTTGCCGATTGTTGGCGTCCACCATATTGCAGGACATATTTATGCCAATGCACTTGTTCAGCCAATGGAATTTCCTTTGTTGGCACTTGTCGTATCAGGTGGTCATACAGAGCTTGTTTATATGAAGGAACATGGCTCCTTTGAGGTCATTGGTGAAACACGAGATGATGCAGCTGGTGAAGCCTATGATAAAGTGGCACGCGTTTTAAACTTACCTTATCCAGGTGGACCACGTATTGATCAGCTTGCTCATGAGGGTGAAGAGGCTGTTCCTTTTCCAAGAGTTTGGTTAGAGGAGGGTTCTTATGATTTTAGCTTTAGTGGCTTAAAATCAGCAGTCATCAATTATAAACACAATATGGATCAACGAGGCGAAGCTATTTCGCCAGCAGCCGTTGCTAAAGGTTTTCAGGAAAGTGTTGTCGAAGTACTGACAGCGAAAACATTGCGTGCTGCTCGCGAATATCAGGTGAAGCAGGTCATAGCAGCTGGTGGTGTAGCAGCGAATAAAGGTCTGCGAAGCGCTTTAGAGGCTGTATTTGCCGAGGAAGGCATCCCATTTTTTGTACCACCACTCAAATTGTGTACAGATAATGCGGCAATGATTGGAGCAGCAGCCATGCCAATGTTTGAGGCGGGGGTTCGAGGAAACTTAATGATGAATGGACGTCCAGGGATGGAGTTAAAATCTTGGGTGTAGCAGTAAATGAAGGAGGTATCTTATTGAAGATATCTCTTTTTTTGATTGTCGAAAATTTGTTGATAAAAAATGAACGTTGCGAAGAGAATAATAATATTCAACACGTTAATTGACAAATTTTTCAGAAAATTATCCACAGGTAATGGAGCGAAATAAGTACCGAACACGCGTACTTATGCACAATATGTTGATAACTTGTGCATAACTTGTGATTATTCAATATATAGTAGCATGTTTTACAAGGGATGATGTGGATAAAATAATTTTTGATTGTGGACAATGTGGAAAACTCTGTTGATATGTTGGTATTACTAGATTTATAGTGTGTATAAAACTGTGGGCACTTTTTGTCGAAAAATAGCACTTGACCAATATATATGAAAAACAAAGGTGTGTAAAGAAAAAAGCCATGCGGCGAGGCACATGGCTTAAAATCAGTAACTACATATTCATATTTTCAAGTTCCTCATTTAGCTCTAACCATTCTAATTCCAATCGCTCATGCTGTTCTTTAGCAGTAGCTAATTCGTCTTGAAGCTGTGAAATTTTTTCGTGATCCGTGAAAATTGCAGGGTCACAGAGAGCTTCCTCGAGCCTATCAATGCTAGCTGTCGTTTCTTGCATCTTCACTTCTAGTTCTTCAATAGTACGTCTAATTTGACGTTCGCGTTTTTTTGCCTCTTTATCAATTTTAGAGGTAGAAGTCTTATCAGGTAGGTCTTGCTGTACTTGTAGTTGGGAGGCAGCCTTCATTTGCGCTAGCTCCAACAGTTCCTGTTTTTTCTCTACATAATAATCATAGTCACCTAAATATTCAAATGACCCAGTTCCAGACAACTCCACCACTTTCGTTGTGATACGATTAATGAAGTAGCGGTCATGGGAGACAAATAGAAGCGTTCCAGGATAATCAATCAGTGCATTTTCCAGAACCTCTTTACTATCTAAGTCTAGATGGTTTGTAGGCTCGTCGAGAATTAAAAAATTGGCCTTTTGCATCATTAATTTTGACAGTGCAAGGCGTGCTTTTTCACCACCTGATAAAGAGGATACGGTTTTATCCACATCTTCTCCACTAAATAGGAAGCGTCCTAAGACAGTGCGAATATCTTTTTCATTCATGAGCGGCCATTCATCCCATAGCTCTTTCAAGACACTTTTATTGCTTGAAAGCTTTGCTTGCTCTTGATCATAATAGCCAATTTGTACATTAGTACCATAACGAATAGCACCTGCAAGAGGTGTTAAATCTTTCACAATTGTTTTTAATAATGTTGATTTACCAACCCCATTTGGTCCAACAAGGGCTATCCGATCCTCGCGAAAGGTGCGCAGGTTAATACCACTAGATATTAGCTGATCATCATAGCCGATTGTTAAATCATCAACGGATAAAACATCATTACCACTTTGACGTTCGATAGTAAAACCAAAACTAGCGGATTTCTCATCACCATCTGGCGATTCCATCCACTCAGTTCGTTCAAGCATTTTACGTCGACTTTGTGCCATTTTTGTTGTAGAGGCACGTGCAATATTCTTTTGGATAAAATCCTCTAGCTTGGCCTTTTCATCTTGCTGACGCTCAAAAAGTTTGACATCGCGTTCATAGGTTTTAGCCTTTTCATCTAAATAAGCACTGTAATTGCCTGTATATTTTGTAACACGATGACGTGACACCTCGTAGACAATGGAAACGACTTGGTCTAAGAAGTAGCGGTCATGGGAAACAATTAAAATAGCTCCTTCATAGCTCTTTAAATAAGATTCCAACCAAGATAATGTTTCGATATCTAAATGGTTCGTAGGCTCATCGAGAATTAAAAGGTCTGGTTTACTAAGTAAAAGCTTAGCCAGTGCTAAACGTGTGCGTTGTCCACCAGATAGTGAGCTAATGGGTTTATCATAGTCTTCGAGATAGAACTGCATTCCATGAAGCACTGAACGTATGTCCGATTCATATTGATAGCCGCCAGCATCCTTAAAAGTATGCTGTAGTTGATCGTATTCCGACATAACTTTCGCATACAGAGTGGAATTTTCGTAAACGGTAGGATCAGCCATCTGCTGTTCGAGCGAGCGGAGCGTTTGTTCTTGAGCTAAAAGCGGTTCGAAAATGGTCATCATTTCATCCCAAATAGTTAACGTAGAATTTAATCCAGCATGTTGCTCTAAATAGCCAACCTGAACGCCCTTTGGGATAATGATATCCCCAGAGTCATAGGACATTTGACCAGCGATTATTTTTAATAAAGTCGATTTACCTGCACCGTTTCGCCCTACTAAGGCAACGCGATCACGGTGTTGAACTTCTAATTTAACACCACTTAAAATTTCATCTGCAAGAAAGGATTTAGTTAGTTGATTGACCTGTAAAACAATCATTCTTGACACCTCAATTCTACCTTAGTGTAATGGATGAACGATTTGCATGCAATGTAGGTGCTTTACTTATTCCTAGCAGTCATGTAAGATTGAAACGATTTCTTTTTAGTTAGTTGCGTACAAAGCGCCATTAACTAAAGAGAAATACGCTAGTGGATTGCAAAAATGTTGTATATAGTTAAGGATAAATGTATTAAAATTAGTAGTTAAATACAGTAAAATTGATTGAGGTTCATCATAAGGAGGAGAAAGTTTGAAACAAGAATTAAAAATCCCACAAGCCACTACAAAAAGACTTCCTCTTTACTATCGATTTATTCAAAACTTTGCACAAGAAGGTATGGAACGTATTTCGTCGAAGGAACTGAGTGAAGCGATGAAAATAGATTCTGCAACGATTCGCCGTGATTTTTCTTATTTTGGCGCTCTTGGTAAAAAGGGCTATGGCTATGATGTGCAGCATTTATTACAATTTTTTAGCCAGACGCTTGATCAACATGAAGCGACAAAAGTAGCGTTAATTGGCGTGGGGAATTTGGGCAGTGCATTATTAAAATATAATTTTCAAAAAAACCATAATACACATATTGTCGTAGCATTCGATTCTAAAGCACCGAAGGATGGCAAAATGATTAGTAATATTCCTGTTTTTCATCCAGATTTGCTGGAGGAGAAGTATGCTGAATACGGTGCAGAGCTTGCGATTTTAACCGTTTCACCACGCTCCGCACAAAAAATGGCGGATCGTTTAGCAGCAATGAATGCAAAAGGTATTTTAAACTTTACACCAGAACGGTTAACAGTACCAGATAGAATGCAGCTCTTAACCATTGATTTATCGGTAGAATTGCAAGCGCTTATCTATTTAATTCGTAATCAGGAAGTGTGAAAATAATACATATTTTTAAGTGTAATTCACCATTTCTGTCAAATAATATTTTTTAATAAAATGCGGGTAAACCTATGAGAGAGACGAAAAACTTTCACATATAATTAGTTAGCAAAATGGCGAAATATGCGTTAAAATGATGGATATAAAGAGGAGGTGGCTGTAATGGGTGGAATTGGTCCTATGAGCCTCATTATTATCGGAATTGTCGCGTTATTAATTTTTGGCCCTAAGAAGTTACCAGAGCTTGGTAAGGCATTTGGTTCAACACTACGTGAATTCAAAAATGCTACTAAAGGTTTAGCCGACGAAGATGATGATGACAAGAAAAAGAAAGAACTAGATAAGTAAGTTAGGATGTTTGAGGAATGAATCCAAAAGATCTAACTGTCATTGAGCATATAGAAGAATTAAGAAAACGGCTGTTCATTGTTGCCGTTTTCTTTGTTCTCGCTATGGCTGGCGGCTTTTTCGTCGCAAAGCCGCTTGTTAAATACCTTCAAATGACTGGAGCAAAATATAATATTGAGCTTCATGCATTTGACGTAGTCACACCACTTGCAATTTATATCCAAGTTGTTTTTATAATTGCCTTTATTCTTTCATCGCCAGTGTTGATGTATCAATTGTGGTCGTTTATTAGCCCTGGATTAAGAGAAGTAGAACGTAAAGCCACTCTAAGCTATATACCATATTCATTTCTATTGTTTATTGCAGGGTTATCTTTTTCGTACTTTTTACTCTTCCCGTATGTCATAAAATTCATGATGAATTTATCGAATGATTTGGAGATACAGCAAACCATTGGTATACATGAGTATTTTACATTTTTGTTTAAGCTTACAATACCTTTTGGTTTTCTATTCCAGTTACCGATTGTTGTTTTATTCTTTTCGCGAATTGGTATATTAAGTCCAGATTTACTAATTCGAATTCGTAAATATTCATACTTTGGTTTATTTGTATGTGCAGCGATTATTGCACCGCCTGAGTTGGCGTCACATTTAATGGTTTCTGTGCCATTGTTTATCTTGTATGAAATTAGTATTATGATTTCTCGGATTGGTTATAAGAAATATCTTAAATCAGAGGAAATTCGTTTAAAAGAAGAACAGGAAGCGGAGCAAAAGCGTCAGATTGAAGAGGCGCTTGAGCAGCAACGACGACAAATAGAAGAATTGAATCAACAGTAATAGATAAAGCTCGGTGCCCTCAATGGGACACCGAGCTTTTGTGTTCTAATTCCGCTTTACGATGACTTTACAAAAAATTATTGCATTTTTTCTAGTTCTTGAAGAAACTTTTGCAATGGCTCTGCATAGAATTGTACAAGTGTCACAAATCCATTAAGCATAACGTGTGCGATAATAGAAGTCCAAATGCGTTTTGTTTTGTGATATAAAAAGGCAAATATTAAGCCACAAATGGTATAAAGCAAGATATGCGAGAAGTCGAAGTGGATAATCGCAAAGAATATGGCACTTACTATAGCCGCCACCCAGAAATTTGTTGTTTGGACAAGCGAGCCAAATATGACTCTGCGGAAGACGAATTCTTCTAAAATAGGCCCAAATACAACAATCGCTAATATAGCAACGGGAGCACCTTGAGCTATAGCGACGATATCTGCGGTATTTTGGGAACCTCCTTCGATACCGAAAACAGCCATCTCAATAGCGGCACCAATCATTTGACCAAAGAACACGAGGAAGAAACCGAAGATTCCCCAAACAATTGTAAGAGGGATCGTTTCCTTTTTTCCTTGATAAATGTTCCAAAAGGATTTATCACGAGATGTTAGGATTAAGCTTAAAATGAGCGCAATAGCAAAACTAAGGGCAATATACCAGCCTTGAGTAATGGGAGCCGCTTGTTCAGAAGCTAGACCAGTTATCTTCATAACGAGCTTATGAAACGGTAAGAGCAGCCATCTGCTTGAAATCTGCATCAAGATATAAATTAATAAGACATACAGGGCTGTTTTTTTATGTTTCGTTATTTTTTGAGAATTAGTCACAGTCAAAATCCTTTCCATTCATATGCTTCCTTTCTATTGTAGAGGAATATGGAAAGAAAACAAAATTTTTCGAAGTTCTGGCTTGCAAAAAAAAGTGTGATTGATTATCATAATAATTGTGTTAGCACTCATTGATATAGAGTGCTAATAAATTTTAACAATTATTTAATTATTAGGAGGTTGTTTCACTTGTTAAGACCACTAGGAGATCGTATTGTAATTGAACTAATCGAGGTAGAAGAGAAATCTGCATTCGGTATTGTACTACCTGACTCTGCAAAAGAAAAACCACAAGAGGGTAAAGTAGTAGCAGTTGGGACAGGTCGTGTATTAGAGAACGGGCAACGTGTAGAGCTTGACGTTAAAGTTGACGACCGCATTATTTTCTCTAAATACGCTGGAACAGAAGTTAAATTTGAAGGTAATGAATACCTAATTTTACGCGAAAGCGATATTCTTGCAATTATTGAATAAGTACATTATTCACACCTTAAATAAAGGTGAAGGCTTATTGTTTGTTTAACGAAAATGACAATAAGATGAAATTGATATAAATATATTGAAGAAGCTTAACGAATATTCCATTTCAGGAGGGTAAATTCTCATGGCAAAAGATATTAAATTCTCAGAAGACGCTCGTTCATTAATGTTACAAGGTGTAGATAAATTAGCGAATACAGTAAAAGTAACATTAGGACCAAAAGGACGTAATGTTGTTTTAGAAAAAAAATTCGGTTCACCACTTATTACAAATGATGGTGTAACAATCGCTAAAGAAATCGAGCTAGAAAACCCATATGAAAACATGGGGGCAAAATTAGTAGCAGAGGTTGCTTCTAAGACAAATGAAATCGCTGGTGACGGTACAACAACAGCAACAGTATTAGCACAAGCAATTATTCGTGAAGGCTTGAAAAACGTTACGGCTGGTGCAAATCCTGTAGGTATCCGCAAAGGTATTGATAAAGCAGTTGCTGCTGCACTTACAGAATTACACGCTATTTCTCGTCCAGTAAGCAATAAAGAAGAAATTGCACAAGTTGCTGCTATTTCTGCTGCAGATGATGAAGTTGGACAACTGATCGCTGAAGCAATGGAGCGTGTTGGTAACGACGGCGTTATTACAATCGAAGAATCTAAAGGCTTCACAACAGAACTTGATGTAGTAGAAGGTATGCAGTTTGACCGTGGCTATGCTTCACACTACATGGTAACTGACACAGATAAAATGGAAGCGGTTCTTGATAACCCATACATTTTAATTACTGATAAAAAAATTACAAACATTCAAGAAGTATTACCATTATTAGAACAAGTGGTACAACAAGGTCGTCCATTAGTAATCATTGCTGAAGACGTGGAAGGTGAAGCACTTGCAACGCTTGTTGTGAACAAGCTTCGTGGTACATTCAATGCTGTAGCAGTAAAAGCACCAGGCTTCGGTGATCGTCGTAAAGCAATGCTTGAAGATATCGCTATCCTAACTGGTGGTCAAGTAATTACTGAAGAATTAGGCTTAGACCTAAAATCAGCGGATATTTCTTCACTTGGACGTGCAGCAAAAGTTGTTGTAACAAAAGACAACACAACAATCGTTGAAGGTGTTGGCGGTGCAGACGCAATCGAAGGACGCATTGGTCAAATCCGTGCACAACTTGCTGAAACAACATCAGAATTCGATAAAGAAAAATTACAAGAACGTCTTGCAAAATTAGCAGGTGGCGTAGCAGTTATCAAAGTTGGTGCTGCAACAGAAACTGAGCTTAAAGAACGTAAACTTCGTATTGAAGATGCCCTAAACTCTACTCGTGCCGCTGTTGAAGAAGGTATCGTATCAGGTGGTGGTACAGCCCTTCTTAACGTCTATGCAGCAGTGGAAAAAGCAGCTGAATCAGTAGACGGCGACGTAGCTACAGGTGTGAAAATCGTTTTACGTGCTTTAGAAGAACCAGTTCGCCAAATCGCTAATAACGCTGGTCTTGAAGGTTCAATCATCGTGGATCGCCTAAAACGTGAAGAAGTTGGCATTGGTTTCAATGCAGCTACTGGCGAATGGGTAAACATGATGGAAGCAGGCGTAGTGGACCCAGCAAAAGTAACTCGTTCAGCTTTACAAAACGCAGCATCAGTTGCAGCGCTATTCTTAACAACAGAAGCAGTTGTAGCAGATATTCCAGAAGCAGCACCAGCAATGCCAGATATGAGCGGCATGGGCGGTATGCCAGGCATGATGTAAGTTTTAGTTTCAGCTAAAATTTTTGACTAAACATAACCACTTTCCATAACTTTATGGGAAGTGGTTTTTATAATGAATACCTTAAATGTACAGCGCTTGTAACAAGTATATCGCTCTATATTTGTCCCATTCAGTCCCCTTTTTCCAATGAGCTCTATTTATAGTCGATGATCCATTTAACAGCAGGGTGATTTCATCATAGCTTCAATAAATTGTGTAAATTCACCTCCATCATCGATTGCTGATTTTCCTGTTGCCTACCCTTTAGTCAAGGTAGTTAGGCGAGGGGGATTCCAATAGCAATTCTCCTATAGCTAATTCCTCTAGTTCCCAATGAGATAATCATAAACCAAATAAAACAGACCCATAGTCAAAAATAAAAGCGAGCATTTTCGCATTTAATTGTTGATTATATTTAGTTAATTAGAAATTCCTAAATTTTCTCTTCTATATAATAAATGGGATTTATAAACTTATTGTTGTGATGCTCAACGAAAAAAATAATTTTAGTGAATGAAAGCGCCATTAGTGGATTATTCATCTACTAAATGTATGAATAATCTATAATTAAAAATTTTCCTGTTGTTTTTCAAAAGATTATCACTTACAATACAAAATGAAAATGATAATCGTTATCATTAATTGATAGTTTGTTAGATAGAGGTGAAATCTTGGATAATCAGGAAGCTAACAGAATAGGAATGGGCAATATTTATTATGTTATTATCTTGCTTTTAATAGGCGCCATTTTAATATCTGCCGTTTTTTCTGTATCAATAGGACAAGTCAGCATACCTTTTAAGCAATCAATGGATATTTTGCTACATACTATATCCAACGGGAAGCTTGGCTCGCTTGATAGTGTGGATAGTGAATCCTACTTGAATATTATTTTACAGGTCAGAATGCCTCGTGTGGTTTTTGCATTATTGATTGGCGTTGGACTTGCACTATGCGGGACTGTCATGCAGGCGGTTGTACAAAACCCCCTTGCTGATCCATACATACTTGGTATTTCTTCAGGGGCGTCATTGGGTGCAACCTTTGCCATTCTAGTTGGTTTTGGAAGTAGTGCATTGTTGGCACAGTTTGGGGTAGCCTTTGGAGCATTTGCAGGGGCAATGATTACCTCTATGGCAGTGCTGATCTTATCCAGCATTGGTGGTAAAGCGACATCAGTCAAACTTGTTTTATCAGGTGTTGTCATTGGAGCATTATGTAGTTCTTTTTCAAGTCTTATTATCTTTTTTGCGAATAATGCTGAGGGCATTAAAACCGTTACGTTTTGGTCTATGGGAAGCTTGGCCTCTGCTAGCTGGGATAAAACACCGATTTTAACAATTGTGATTGTGCTAGGGGCTGCGTTATTCCTTTTCCAACATCGTGTGCTAAATACAATGCTACTTGGAGATGAATCAGCTATCACATTAGGTATCAATCTAAGTGCTTATCGCAAATTGTACATGATCCTTACTTCGCTCATTACAGGAACAATGGTTGCTTATGCGGGTATGATCGGTTTTGTTGGTTTAATTATTCCACATATCACGAGAGGCATTTTTGGAGCAGACCATAAACGATTAATGTTAGGAACATTGCTCTTAGGTGGTCTTTTCATGATTTGGGCGGATATTCTGTCTCGAACATTAATCCAAAATGTTGAATTACCAATTGGTATCATTACTTCTGTCATTGGATCGCCATTATTTATCTATATGATTGTAAAAAAAGGTTACAACTTCGGAGGGTAGAACAATGGAATTAGTAGCAAAGGAAATAGAGGTAAAGATCGGCAAAAAGGAAATAGTAAAAAACATATCCATTCATGTGAATAAGCAACAATTTGTGGGCTTAATCGGACCAAACGGATGCGGAAAGTCAACTTTGTTGAAAAGTATTTATAAAAGCCTTGTGCCTCAAAAAGGGATGGTTTTTTTAGATGATTTAGATGTTTTGAAGAGTCCTGAAAAAAAGATTTCTCAGCACTTAGGTGTAGTAGGGCAATTCAATGAAATGCATTTTGATTTAACGGTACAGCAAATGGTGATGTTAGGCAGAACACCTCATAAAAAAATGCTAGAGTCAGATAACCAAAAGGATTTTGACATAGTGGAAGAGGCGTTAACGCGTACGAACTTACAATCCTATAGAGGGCGTAGTTTTCTTTCACTATCTGGTGGCGAAAAGCAACGAGTTATTTTAGCAAGAACGATTGCTCAGCAGCCTAAATTTATGATTTTGGATGAGCCAACAAACCATTTAGATATTCGTTATCAAATCGAAATACTATCCTGTGTTAGAAGTTTAAACATCGGTGTTTTAGCAGCGCTTCACGATTTAGAAATGGCAGCCCATTACTGTGATTATCTCTATGCGGTCAAAGATGGTGAAATCTATGCGCATGGCACACCAGCAGAGGTTTTAACACCGGAAACAATAGAAGCTTTATATCATATTAAATGTCAAACGTTTACTAATCCCGTGACAAACGGATTAGGCTTTGCATATGGACTATAGGAGGAACACCATGAAGAAAAAACTATTATTAGGAATTGGTTTAGCAGCTTTATTAACATTAACAGCTTGTGGTAACACATCAAAAAATACAGCTGAGGAAACACAAACAAAAGATTATTATCCACTGACAGTTGCTAACTTTGCAAAGGCTGAGGGAGGCTCAACGTGGGAAAAGAAAGATCAAGTATTCGATAAAGCACCTGAAAGAATTATGGCTAATACACGCCCAGCAGCAGAATTATTATTACATTTAGGATTAGGTGATAAAATCGTTGGTGTCGGTGCAAACTTTGGTGCAGTCGATAAATCTGTAGAAGAAGAATACGCTAAGTTAAATATTTTAAGTGATGAGTATGTAGGGAAAGAGGTTACATTAGGAACTGATCCTGATCTTGTATTTGGTCGCGGTGGCTTATTTGATAATGCTGAATGGGGCGTAGGGACAGTAGACTCACTTAATGAAATGGGCGTTAAAACATATGTTTTAGAATCATCTGTAACAGGTGGCACATATGATTCTATTTACAAAGATATCGAAAATATCGGTAAAATTTTCAAAGTGCAAGACAAAGCGGATAGCTTTATTAAAGAATTAAAAGGGCGACAACAAAACATTTCTTCAAAATTAGAAAGTATTAAAGAAGAAAAAACTTTTGCTTATTTGCATACAAATGATCCAAAAGAGCTTTTTGTATACCCAGCTCACGATGAAACATTCTTCAATGACGCATTCAAAATGGTTAAATTAGATAACATTTTCAAAGATGAAACAGGCGATGTAAGTGTTGAAACATTAATTGCAGCAGATCCAGATGTATTAATTCTTCCTAACTGGGATGGTTCTGATCTAACAAAAGTACGCGAAGAAATTTATGCAAATCCTAAACTTTCAAGCATGAAAGCTATTAAAAATAAACAAATTTATATCGTAGATTATAATTACATGTTTGGTTATGGCTACAACACAATAGATGGAATGGAAGCATTAGCAAAAGAGATGTATCCAGACTTATTTAAATAAGAGAGTCGATTAGACAGCTTAAAAAAGGTAATGTCAACGGTATAATAAGCAATTTTGTAAGGCGAGGGGTTGATTTCCGTTCCGCCAGCCTCCTTTCCAGGGGGCGTCCGATGAGCCGCTTCACTCACTGCGTTCGCTCCAGGGTCTCCTCTGTGACGCTAAATCCCCTAGGAGTGACGCTGGCTCCACTCCAATCAACCATTCTGCAAAAGTGTCTTTTCCTGAACAAAATAGCCCATTATTTATATTATAAGAGAGGATAGCCTCTTATTTTCAATGTGGAGAAGTGATGTGTGACAACACCCCTCCATAAAAGAGTAGTGAATGCCTTCACTTGAACCTTTGCTAAAAAGTGAACATTTTTATTTTATGGATTGGAGTGGAAGGCTACTTGACTCCCGTGGGAATAGCGAGACAGGCGAGCCCCTGCACGAAGCGGTAGCAGAGGAAGCGGCTCGGCGCTCGCCCACAGGAAAGCAAGTAGCCTGCAACGGAAATCCATTTTCACCTTTCACATAAATTCTATGGATGGTTTTGTTTTTCAACACTATGAAAGGGGGAGAAATTATTAATTTCTCCTCCTTTTTGTTATAGCAATGGAAGCAGCTCTCTATTAAACATTGTAATTGTTTCGGCAGATGGATAAAGGATGTTGTGAATCGAGAACGAGCTAGAAAGTTCTTTCTTGGCTCGCTTAATATTAATGGTATCAAACAAATGAGGTTTATAGCACATGCCCAACCAAGCAATGCTCATTGCTGATCCTGCAAAAGCCTGTATTTCTTAAATTTTCGTTAAACACCAGAAGGGAGTACTTAAAAAAAGTATCCCACTCTGTTAGTGTTAACGATATGCAAATAGCTGTATATCCTGTTTGATTATCTTATGTTGACTTGACTTGGAGCAGGGAAGTAGCCTGTATCTATTCCATATTGAATCATTCTGTGAATAAAGGCTGTATTAGGTACTGCACATTCAATTTTCGTATTGACTAAAAATTCTAGTGTTTTTTTGCAATTGAAAATAAACGGGGAATCACCAGCTCCATCACCTTCAAGCTGAGCAATGGCTAACGATAAATATTCCTGTGCTTCTTTTGTATGCTCACTATGCAATAGCCAATTTGTATATTCCTGTGCTGAAACGATTGATAGATCATAGCCAAATTCCTTAATCATGTCGATTAATTCTAAATAAGGAAGCGATACAGGATTACATAAATGGAAGACATGACCGTTTGCTGCTGGCTGACTCGCCAGAGAAACGAGTGCTTGGCTCGCATAATTAATAGGAGTAAAGTCAACATGCCATTGTGCAGTAGGTGTTTTACCTAAATAAAGCATCGATTTAATCATACGGTAAAAGGCATTGTCATCAATATTACGTTGGAATTTGCCTGTTTCAGAGTGACAACTTAAATTTCCTACACGATAAATGGAAATAGGAATGGCATCATTTACAGCATTTCGAACAAGATTTTCCGCCTCTAGCTTACTTTGGGTATACACATTATTAAGCTTCACATCGTAATTAAAATTACCTTTTGCCTCATTTGAGCCCCATTGAATGGCAGCTAACTCCTCTGGAATACCAATTGTTGATACATAATGGAAATGCATACCCGGTTTTCGTTTAGCTATTTCAAGCAAATGGCGAGTACCATTCACATTGACATTATTGAAATGGTCAGCCGCACCAAAATGACGTACATCGGCACCACAATGAATGATTGCATTGATTTTTTCCAGCAACATTTGTTCAGCTTCATCAGATAAATCAAGTTGTTGCTTTCCTAAGTCGCCTGGGATAATTGTGACACGCTCTTTCATAGGATGAACAAGATCGTTGCCAAAGTAAAATTGCATACTATCCATTAGCTTGTCCTCAATCGTTGCATGGGCACCTGGTCGAATAAGACAGTAAATATGTGCATTTGTTACTGTTAACAGCTCGTATAATATATGGCTTCCTAAATAACCTGTAGCTCCTGTTAATAATACCGACGTCATTGGCAAGGGTCTTACAGTTTGAGAGACTTGCAGCGGACTTGGCTCCATTAAATCCTTAAAAACAAGATTAGCTGGTTGCTCTTGATTGTCATTAGCTTCCGGCTGATAATGACGAATATATTGATCTAGCTCTGCAATCGTTTGGTAGTGGAAGAAATCTTGTATTTTTAAGAATGGTATATGCTTTTTCACTTGTACAAGAATTTCAAGCACTTTTAATGAATGACCTCCAATATGGAAGAAATTATCATGAATGCCTATTGGCTCGATACCAAGTGCCTTTTCCCATGCGGTAGCTAGCAGCTGCTGTATATTATTTTGGGGTGCACTGTATGCATGGCTACGCGATAAAACCACTTCCAGTGATGCTAGTTGTTTTCGATCGATTTTTCCTGTAGGAGAAAGCGGCATTTCAGGCAATTCTATAAAACGCTCAGGCACCATATAATCTGGTAGAAGAGTTGACAGGTAGTCTCTTAAAATATCTTCCTCAAGTTGTATACCACTAGTCACTGTATAGTAGGCAAATAAATGATTGTTACCATCGGACTTTTTCTTCGCAATGATTACGACTTCCTGAATGTTAGGATGATTGCTTAACACCGTTTCAATTTCTCCAAGCTCAATACGGAAGCCCCTTACTTTGATTTGTGAATCCTTGCGCCCAACAAATTCAATAATACCACTAGGTAATAGGCGAACTAAATCACCTGTACGATACATTTTTTGTTCTGGCTTCAATAGATGAGGTACAAATACCTCAGCCGTTTTTTCTGGCTGATGTAAATAGCCTGCTGCTAAACCAGCACCTGCAATACATAATTCTCCAGTTTCATGAACTGGGCAAAGCTGCTCATCGCCATTAACAACATACATCTCATAATTAGCGATTGGTCTGCCAATAGGAATACTGGATTGTTTATCTATTATAGAATCCTTTATCTTGAAGTAAGAGGACAATACTGTACATTCAGTTGGTCCGTAAAGATTAATAATTTCTGTAGTTAATCCAAATTTTTCATGCCATTTTTGAACGACAGCAGGTAATAGAGCTTCGCCACCAACAGATAGGTAGTTTAGTGTTGTCAGTTTTTCTTGGTATTCTACAGGTAAATGTGTTGCTAGCTGTGTAAAGAAAGCATTGGGTACAGTGGCAGCGGTTACTTGCTCACGACCAATCATATCAGCAAATGCTTCAATCGATAGACGTTCCACACTTGTTAGCATATGAAGCCTTGCTCCAGAAAAGAAAGCGGTAAAAGTCTCTGTTACTGATGGGTCAAAACTATAGGAGATAAACTGAGAATATACATCGTCTTGTGTTGAATGGTAGATTCTTTGATTATCTGTAATCAAATTAATAACAGATTCATGTTTAAGCATAACCCCTTTTGGTTTGCCCGTAGAACCAGAAGTATAAATAATATAGGCTAGGTCGGATGGATGTATTTCACAAGTTAGATTTTCCTGTGAGTAGCCTTTTTCTGATTGGTTGATCGTTAACACTGTACGTGTTTGGGAATCATTATGTATGAAATCATTCAGTAATGCTGTATGTTCGTTTTTCGTTAGAATAAACGGGGCACCTGTATCGTTTAATAGATACTGACACCGTTCTTTCGGGTAGCTTGGATCAATAGGAACATATACACCACCAGCTTTCAGGACACCTAAAAGGCTGATGATTGTTTCTTTACTTCGTTCCATAACGATTGCCACATAGTTTCCTTTTTGCAGACCGTTTGCTATTAGCATGTGAGCAACTTGATTGGATTGTTCATTTAGCTGATGGTAGGTCATCTTACCATTTTCAAAGGACAATGCAATGCGTTCAGCAAACTGTTGTGCTGCCTGATAAAATACGTCAGGTATTGTGGTGTTTTGATCGTAGTCAGCTAATGTTTGGTTTAAAGTTTGATAGGCTAGTAAATCTTCTTCGTTCAACAGTTGTGTACGATTGGATGGTAGAGTTTGTGGCTCATAAGAATGCGTATTATTCTCTAATGGGTATACATCAAATTCTCGTTTATTATTCAATCATGACAACTCCTATTTTAGAAAAGGGCAGACACTTATGAAGGAGTGTTTATGCCATTAGTTCCACAGAAAATGAATCATTCTCAGAATTCTAACGGACATACATCTCCTGATAAGAGCAGCCCTTTCGCTTTTTTATTTCACTACAAAGGTATTAACAACATTTAATAGTTCATCAGATAACTCGGATAATACTTGAGCTTCTTCAGAAACTCGTTGTACGGTATTCAGCTGAGAGGCAGAAGTTGCGGCAACTGCTCTCGTATTGTCTTTTGAATTGATAGAGAAGTCTTCCATATCTTTAACAGCAGATGTTACTTCTTCCATACCAGCTGCCATTTCTTCAATCGTAGCAGAAAGCTCTTGAATTTGTCCTGTTACATGATGAATGGAAGTTAGAATCTGGCTAAATGATTTTTCTGAATCATTAATCATAACAATTCCATGATCGACCTCTTCTACAGCGTGAACCATGATATTGACAGATTCGTTTGTATCATGCTGGATATGAGAAATAAGTGTAGAAATTTCCCGTGCAGATGCCTCAGACTGTTCAGCAAGCTTACGTACCTCGTCAGCAACCACTGCAAACCCACTACCAGCTTCTCCAGCACGGGCAGCTTCGATGGCTGCATTCAATGCCAGTAAATTTGTTTGGGAAGCGATTCCCGTAATAATGCCCACAATTTCTTCAATTTTATTGGAGTGATCGCCAAGTAATTTAACAGAAGCAGCAGACTGATTTACAGCTTTACTAATCGCATTCATTTGTGCAACTGATTTATTTGTCGATTCATTACCTCTTTCAGCTTCCTCTGATGCTAAGATAGAGGATTCTGAAATTTGATTGGATGTCATCGCAATGCGTTGGATACCAATACTCATTTCTTCAATAGTAATCGTACTCTCTTTTGCCTTTTGAACTTGGAGATCCGCACCACTCGCAATTTCTTGCATAGAAGAAGCTACATTATTATAAGAATCGGAAGCTTCCTGCATATTTGCCGATAAAACGTTGGCTGTGTTTGACACACGAGCAGAAACGTTTGTTGTACTTTTAATGACAGTTTTTAGATTTTCAATCATTAAGTTAAAGTTTTGTGTGAGCGTTCCTATTTCATCTGTAGAAGTAACGGATAATGGTTCAAGCTCTAAATTACCTTCTGCTACTTTTTTAGATTGTAAGGAAAGCTGTTGAATTGGTGTTAATTTTTTTCTCAAAAGAGTGTATACAGCAATAGATGAACCAATTAAGAAAATAACAGTGACTAATAATGTCCATAGAGCTTCAGACATGGCTTTTCCAGTTACCATCGATACGTCATAGTCAATGGCATATGCAGCCAACATATCACCATTTTCATCTAAAATGGGTGTGAGGCCCGTTTTGTAGCTACCAAACTCATCGCTATAAATATCTGTTGCTGTTGCTTTTTTTGTGTTAAAAACCTCTTTGATTCTTGCTAGGAAATCGGGAGATAAACCCATAGCAATCATATCTTGATTATATTCAGCACCTAGTTCTAGTATACTAGATGAAAGAACAGGTGCATTAATATTTTCTCCATTAACCGTAATTAAAAATAGATTGGTAATGCTATCAGAATTGTCATTGATCGCATCCATTTCTCTTGTTAATTTTAAGGCGTCGGAGTTACTGTTTGTTGGATTATCTAGTATTGATTTCAACGTATTGATATCAATCGTTTTTGCTAAGATCATGCCTTTGTCAGAGAGCGATTGATCCATATCTGTTAAATTACTATTTCTGACAATATAATAAGAAAGGCCTAAAGTAACTAAACCAAATAATAATAAAATACTTACCATTATTACGGTTAGTTTTTTGCTAATGGACATATGCTGCTTCTTGCGTTTTTTCATACTTTTCCTCCTAATATGATATAACAAATATTTCAAGCTAAGGATAAGAAATGGATAATTTAGTCAATGTACTGCACATTGAAGATTGTGATGTTATTCGTAGAAGTCCAGATGCATATTAAATATTTATGAATGCAAAGTAATCTATTTATCCCCTAACATTAAACTACTATACTGCCAAAAAAATTGATTCACAACCCAGAAAACTTACTATTTAAAGTCTAGATTTATAAAATTAAAGAAGGAAATTTAGTTTTTTAGTCTGTCTATTTTGTATTTTAGTCTGTATTTTTACAAAAACTTGGATGATTACTAGTATAAAAAAGAAGTTTGCTTGGAACTAGTCGATTTCAATTGAATTAAAAATTTGGTGGATATCCTATTTTTCAACTCCTTGTTAGGGCTTTTTACTTATTTTGTAATGTCTGATATGCTTGAGAATGCTATGGTTTTCTGTCATTTTTATTATGGGAATAAAATGAAAAAAAGGTTATTTCTTTATTCAAAGATGAACAAAGAAATAACCTTTTCTAATTGGCTATGGTCGAGGATTACCAAAGATACCTGGTAAAATATTAGGCAATCCTGGTATTAATGGTGGTGGGAATCCGGGATATTGCCCTCCTGGACGTGGTGGATAAGGTTGCGGCGGATAGGGCTGTGGTGGATATGGACGTGGAGGATAGGGTTGCGGTGGATAAGGTTGTGGCGGATATGGACGTGGAGGGTATGGTTGCGGCGGATAAGGTGGTGGATAGGGTGGTGGATATGGCGGAGGATAGGAACTACCAGGTGGTGTACCTGTACCTGCGGCAGTAATTTGACTAACATCCACAGTCACTATTTGACCGTTATCTAGCTGGATTTCAGCTGTTCTTCCTCCAGTGCCAAATGTTCGAATCAATGTACCTGCATAAGTACCTGTGGGGAGTGTTACCCATATTTTCATACCTGGGCGAAATTGACTGTTAAAATCATCAGGAGCTAATCTAGGATAAACCAATGAAACACACCTTTCTTCATTTTTTCTAACATATGCCTATTGCGATAATTGCCATAGGCTTTAGGCTAGTCAATACTTAAGGTTGAAATTGTTATAAAATATAACAATTTTCATTATAATAAGGAAAAAGGTTAAAAGGATGTTTAGCAAATGGCGATTATTAAAATAAAAAAGATGAACATACAAAATTTACGAAATGTAAGACAAGGCGAAATTGTACTAGGAGTAAATTTTGAGACATTTCTACAAGCAAATGTTGTAGGGCTGTATGGACAGAATGGCTCTGGAAAGACAACCATTGTGGATGCATTTGAAATATTAAAGACACTTATATCGGGTTGGCTTGCTGAAGTGAAACTACCCTCACAAGAAAAACGACTTATCTTAGCAGGTGAGCAAACAGCCTGCATAGATGTCGAATTTTTAGTTGAAAATCAATTTGGGACGTTTTATGTAAATTACTATGTGGAGCTACAGGAGGATCAGCATCGGTTATATACAACGCTGGAACGTCTTAGCTATCGAGAAAATGCTAAAGGGAAGCGTTCAAAGATATTAGTAGCTGTAACAGAGAAGGACGTCCGAATTCGTCAATCAAAACTGGCTGATTTAAGTGAGCAGGCACGTATCCAATTACTTGTTATTCAACAGTTAGCAAGAAAGCAATATATGTCATTTCTATTCCATAAAGATGTAAAGCCATTGTTACAGGAACGACTTTCGGAGCAAGAAATGCAACTACTTCAAAATATTGCGGTTGATTTTAATAGAGACTTACATGTTGTTAATAATCAAAATATAGCACCATTATTTGAAGAACGGATCATGCCGTTTAGTATTCATTTAGAGAAAACGAGAGGTCTAATACCTTACGATTTAAAGGGACCAGCAATATTACCAGAGGATGCATTCTATGCATTATGTGAAGTAATTGAGCAAAGTAACCGTGTGTTAACGGCTATTATTCCAGGTCTAACTATTAAAATTAATGTGATTACAAAGCAAATGATGGATAATGGTGAGCCGGGAATTCGTTTTGAATTTTTATCACAGCGTGGAGAGAGGGAATTACCGCTGCGAACAGAGTCTGAGGGGATTTTAAAGATCATTTCTGTTCTTAGTGTATTGATAGCTGTCTACAATAATCCGAATGCCTGTGTGGTTATTGATGAATTAGATTCGGGAGTATTTGAATATTTGTTGGGTGAGTTGTTAACAGTGATAGATGAGGATGGAAAAGGACAACTTATTTTTACATCCCATAATCTACGTGTATTAGAGGTGCTAGCTATTAAAAACTTATGGTTTACAACGACAAATGAAAATCACCGCTATATGCAGCTAAAAGGCATTAAAGAAGTAAATAATGCTAGAGATGTCTACTTACGTGCTATTCAACTTGGTGGACAGGATGAAGATGTCTATAAGGAAACCAAAACATTTAAAATTAAACGTGCTTTTCGTAAAGCGGGTGTTCAGTATGACTAAAAAGGTACTTTTAATCATTGTGGAAGGACAAACGGAGCAAATTATTTTAGAGGATTATTTAGATGCTCACTTTGCGAATTCAACCATACGTTTTGATGTACAACGTGAAGATATTTTGACAAAATGGGATGCCCATAAACGTATCCCGAATATTAAAAATAGTGTGGTACGAGTAATCCAAAGCTATCTTGAAAAATATAAATTTTTAGCAAATGATTTAACTGCTGTCGTTCATATTACAGATACGGATGGTTGCTTTATTGCACCGGAATGTGTCAAGGTAGATGAGAAAATTGAGCAAAATTTATTTTATACTGAGGATGCTATTTTAGTGAAGTCAGCTAAGCGTAAAGAACAAATTGAACAACGTAATGATATGAAAGCGAAGAATGCTAAAATTTTAATTGCCAACGACCATTTTAGCATTAATCGTATGAAAGTACCTTATCAATTGTTTTATTTCTCTACGAATTTAGAGCATGTTTTATGGGATGAGCGCAATGAAATCCCAACAGAAAAAATACAAAAAGCAGATGCGTTTATGGACAATCTATCTGGCACAATTGAAGAATATTTGAGAGCCTATCTCCCGGTTAGTTCAGAGCTACCTTATAGGGAAAAAATAAAGAAAAGTTGGTCGTTTTTAATGGAAGGTTGCCATTCATTGCAACGAGGTACGAATGTACCACTATTATTTGAAATGATTAAAACGGATGTACAATAAAAACAGGTGACTTGTTTTGTCACCTGTTTTTACTTGGCTTACATTAGCGCATTTGTTCATAGCTACGAATATGAGTTAAAATGGCAGGATCTTTAATTTTAGTATCTTCACTTAGTAATAACAGTTTTGACATGATTTCGGCTGTGCGTGGATCATCATCCACCATTGGTAAGAAAATTCGTCCACGATGCTGTGATGGAACAGCAATAATCGGAATCATCGAACCACCTACTTGATGCACCACACCACTTCCTAAATGTAAGGAGTAGCTTGCTAGCTTACCTTCAATGAGGGCATGCTGTTTTTTCACTTCCACATTGTTTAGCTTCAATAATTTAGCTAATTCTTCTACAATAATACTGCGCATATCAACAGTAGAATGACTTGCCTCAGGATCTACACCACCAATATGAGCAACGCTGACAACAAGGTCAATATCTCGCATAACCTCAGAGAATATCGTAGCAGGAATAACATCTAACACAATATTTTTGCCGGTTAGACGATCATAGAAGTAAACCCCTTCGATTGCAGGTGCTTCAATTTCTGCTGGGGTAAACCAATCTGCCTGTGCATACAAGGATGCCACAATATTTTCCTTGTAATACACTTTACGAGGACCTGTTTCATAACTCATTTGCCAGCCTCGTGTTTTCAGCAAAGCTATTGTTTGTGATGGATTTACCTGATGTCCTGCATAGCGCAATGATTGTTTTTGTGCTTTTTCATCTGCATTGATGAGATATAATTCACGGAACACTTGCTTAAATGGTTGTTGTATTTTGTGCTCAAACATATAGGCTTGCCACTGTCTCCATTGACCACTTTCTAAAAGGTGATAAGGGTGGGCAATCTTGATGGCGGACGTTGGTGCCAGTGCCACAATGTCAGCAGATAAAAGCTGTAAGCCATCTGGTGTAAGCATGCCAACATGTTCATCACTGATAAAGACGAGCTTTTGTAAAAGGGGAGCTAGAATCGGATGAGCTAATAAATGGATAAGCTCATCAGCTGAAAATACAGTTTCTAATTCCATAGCCTGCTCCAGTGCTGGACGCGCCCGTTTATATTGTTCTTGTAAATCTTTTCGAGCTTCCTGCAAGGTTACAATAGCAGCATGTTTTTTTAATGCAGCAGGAATATTCTTTAGACGTTTACCATCCTTTTCAACGACAATGGCTACAGACGCATCTTCTTCAATTTGCAAATGAGCTGTAATTTGCTCGATTTGTTGTGCTTTAAATAAATACTTGATATCGTTAAAGGCTGATAATTCCATACGCCATGTAAAGCGTGTGGCTTCTCCATCACCAGCATTGCGTGCTAAGTTTTCTAGTGCAATACTGGCTGCGCGTGCTTCACTAGCCCGGCGTTGCGCACCAAATTGCTTACTTTCCTTTAAAAATTGTTGAATAAATTGATAGCGTGTTAGGGCATCTTTATCATCAGATTTATTTAAAGGAATCAGGCCAAGTGCGCGTAATTTATCTTTATTACGCTTGTCTTGAATTTCTTGCATAAATGGTTTGGGACTGAGCTTACCGATAGCCGTATCTGCATAAAGCTGTGCCCGACGATGGTTGGCTCCTTCAGAAGCATATTTTGCTGCATCATAGACGAGTTTGAATTTTTTTGCACCAAGTGTTTCGTAGGCACTTTGGAACCAAGCTAAATCGAATGCACCATCACGAAAATCCTCAGCAGTTATGCTAGAGAAGAGGGCAATCTGATCTTTGGCAAAGTCTGATAAAGAATCAGTTGTATGGGCGATAAAATACCAGGCTGATTCCTTTAATCCATCCCAGTCAATGACCTCACTGACAAGGTCTATCCAATGCTGGTTGTACATCATGGCTTCGATTAAACGTTCTTTTGAAATATCTGTTTGTTCCCACGCCTCTTTTAATTGCTGTGCCGTTTCTTCTTTTTTAGGGTAGCAGCTAGTTAGCAATCGAGAGAATACATCCTTTTTCGTTTCGGCTTGCCAAATATAACCTCGTGCAAGCTTTTCTCCATCAAGTGCCTGTAGAATTTGTAAGAAATAATGAATACCCTCAAAATAAGAAATATTACTAGCAAGCTTGGTTACAGTGGTAGGTGTATCACCACGCTTTAGCTCTATGGCTAAAATACGATCAATCGCTTGTTCACGAATAGCAAAAAAATCTGTTAAGTCTTCAAATGACTGCTGATAGCGTTCTAGTAATTTATTAGGCTCGTTAAATATTTCTGAAGCAAGTGTATCAGTAAAGATGGCTTCAAATAAATGATCCTGTGTCAATAACCCAGCCTTCATAGCATCTAAATATTGGAACAGTGATAAATTGTATACATTAGCACTATAGCCTTCGTTTTTCATACGCTTTGTAAGCTCTTCATTGATCGCGAGCATTTTGACATATTCACCATAGGTTGAGTAACCAGACCAGCATCGCTCTACAAATGTCTCAATAACATCCAAATCAATAATAGTAGATGTAGAACGATAGTAATAATAACTTTGCTCTCTAACATCAAGCTGCCACTGATCTGCAGGGATTTGTTTGAATAGCTGTAGCATTATGCCGATAGCCTGTTCAAAGCTATTAAATTCAGGAGCATGCTTTTCTAGTAATGAGAGAGCTTCTTTATGCAACATTGTCTCTCCTGAAATTTTATCGCTATCTTGCGATAGCACAGAGAAAATTTGTTGAATCGTATAGTTATATTTCAAGGAATCAAATTGAACAACTCGTGCTTTAATTTCTTCGTATTGGAAGAAAGGTTTAATAAGTGTATGGGCTGCATCGGAAAGATCATGGGCAGCAGGGTATTCTGATAGATTATTGTAGAAATTAAAATAGACTAAGTCCTCACGGCTAAATAGAGATGACTTGATCCATTGAACAATTTCCTCAGGAATAGGATAAGCATCTAGACTAGCATCTCGCCGACTGTCCGTTTTATCTGTCAGGACACTATATTGTTGTCCTAACGTTGTAGTAATAGGCGTATCATTCCATTGGTACGTCTCATACTCAAGTTCAGCATGTTCATCAAGTACTTGGATAAGTTGCTCAAGCTTCGACAGCAATTTTTCAATATCATATTGAAAAAATTGTTCAAATGGTGTCGGTGTCTGTACATAGAAAGGAACAAGCTGCTGCCAAGGTTCTTCACCATTCATTTGAATGGCCCCATCGGCAATACGATCATATTGAATAGGGGAATGCGGCGTATATAAGCCAAAGCCATTGCGCTCGTTATACTGTGGTACATCCCTTGCTACTAATTGTTCTAACAGAACTTGTTCACTTTTTGTTATTTTTGGTAATAAGGAACATAAAGTGGTAATTTGCTCACTCGTTAAATTGTCGTCCTTAGAAGCTTCTAACAGTAATTCAAGTCCTCCAAGCCTTTTTAACTGCTTACTATCTTTTATCAGTCGTTCAGCACTTTGCAATAACGGGTCCTGTGGTTGAGCTTTTAACAAGGAGATAGCCTCTTTACGAAGTGCCCCTGATTTATTAGCTAAAAGATCTTCAATTTTTACGATTTCTTCTTCGGTTGGTGTCAGAGCATGTATTTTTTTCAATGCAAGAGAACGATTGATGGAGCTGCGATCTCGTAAAGAATTAAATAAAAATTCACGTTGACCTTGTGTTTTAGGATCAAGACAATAAATATTAAGTAAGCCGATTCTACTTGATGGTGAGTAGGAATCTGCCTGTGCAATAATTCGTTGGAATAATACCTCATCTTGTACATGATGGGCCAAAATAATTTGGGCTGAAATTAAATCTTCTAATGATAAATGGACATGGACAAAGGATAAAGGTTTACCTGTAATATTCAGCCCTTCTTTTGTAACTTCATTCTTAGCCCATTCTAGTTGTTCGAATAATAGATATTCAATGCCTTGCAACTGTGCATTTTCTTGCATGAATTTTTGAAGGTTTTGATCCCATTCATGATCTCTTGCATACTCGCTATTAATATAGTGGTTAGCATAGAGGAAATTGCCCCATGCAAAGGCAAATAACTCGATATCTTTCGTCGTTAAAATTAAATCCTTCACAAATGGCGCTGTAAATGAGGTCTTAGATAAATTTTTTAAAAAGGCAAGCGTTGTAAGCTGGATATGTTTGTTACGTTTTAAGAGCGTTGTCACGACAGCATCTAGCCTTGTATAGTCTCTTGTAGCAGTTGCCCATAATGCGACATAAATATCAATTGTACGTTCACTCTTTAGTAGCTGTTCAACAAAGTTATCTTCTTCGATGGCTTGGACAGCTAAAGCTAAAACTTCCTCCGTCACTTTTTGATTTTCAAAGCTATTATAGCCAAGCCCCATCCAAGTATCGACTGCTCGAATCACAGAGGAGAAGCGTGTTAGTTGATGTTCTTGAATAAGTTTCATCATTTTTAGCTGTGCAACAAGATTGCCATGGTCAATATTTTCAACGATTGCTTGTCGTAGCCCTTCTTGACGGGCAGCTGCTACTAATAATTTGCCAAGAGCCTCGTGCATACGGTGGTTATTGGACTTAAAAATACCCCGAATGAACGGATGACCGAAAAAGCTACTGTGATGCTCATCAAATAAAATACTTTCCACTACCTCTTCAATAGAAGGATTTTCTAAAGAGAGTTCGTCAGCAAGCAACTGTTCAAAGACGTTAAAGCCCATTACTTTTATATTTTCATTCTTCAAAACGTAAGAGCTGTAATTGGGATAGGTACCATGTTCGTATTGATGATGATTCGCTAGTAACTCCTCCAAAGTAATTTCCTCAAAGGTCAGCATTTCTTCTATTAATTGTAAACACTGGAATAGATGATCCTGCACGGGTTGAGATGAACGAAATGATCGACGTAAAACATCGGTTTGGAACATTGTAGCATCAAAACGTAATGCTAGTTTCTTAATCTTTAGTGCACGTTCTTGTGAAGAAAATAGCGTAAGCACGTCAAATAGTGGACCACTAAATAGCTCTTCAAGTGTTGAATTTTGTTGAGCAGCAATCAGCTGTTCTATTTCATAATCTCTGTTGTCCATATATTTTAGTAATGCTGCAGCTAATGGCTGTATAGCTATAGGTGCGGAATCGACTATACCTTGAAAATATGTTTTTTGTTCATGTGAAAGTGTCATGAAATATCCCTCCTTACCAAATGCGTCCTGCAAGCATAGTTAATTTAATGAATGTAAAAACATCGTCTTCCTGTATGGTTAAAGGTGTAGTAAGAGAATCTAGCGATTCCTCATTGTGAAGGACCAAGAACAGCTCATCTTGAAATGCTTGAAGCATATTGGACATGGCTTGGTCAACTGACTGTAAAGAATCATTTTTCTTCTCTCCAAAATGTACTTTCCCATACTGGGTTGCGTCATCTAATTGCTGATCCGTTAAGTAAAGATGAAGTGGTGTATCGACCATTTTTTCATTAAATTGTTGTACCTGCTGTGTCACAAGTTGAACAAGTAAATCTTGTAAAGTTGTAACAGGCTCATCAATAGAAAATGGAATTTTTTGAAGCTTACGAGATTTCTTGCCGATTACTTTTTGCTGGTAAAATAAACGCAATCTAACACCTCCTTACAATAATTTCATTATACAAGAGTGGTGATAGTGAAAAGAATAAGGCATATGATACTAGTTGCGTTAAATATTTCGGGAAAAGTGCGACAAAAACTAGCGTACAGAGACTTATGTATAAGGTAGAAAGAGGGGGAATTTATACAGAAGGATATGTCATATATAGAACGTTTGTACGATAAATATTTTAGGGTTGTGTATCATTTTGCGTTTTCTTATACAAATAGTAGAGAAGAAGCAGAAGATAGGACACTAGATATATTGAAAACATTAAAATGAAGGGAAAGTAAAAACATGGATATTATCGAGTACATGGCATACAGCAGTAGAATACATAGCAAACAAAAAATCAGGTGAATGGGGGTTCCGAAGCCTTAGGAAATTATTATTCATACACTAATAAAAAAACTATTTTAAAAAGGATGATAAAATACACCATCCAAAAATTCATCCACTATTCGAAGTAATAGATTTTTGTGGTGTTGTAGCAAGACATCTTTTCTTATCGGGTTTCATAAGATTTATAGGTATGATTTTATCAAGCGAGAAGGAGGCAAAATCATTCAAATACATGTTGTACGGGCTGGCGAGTCTTTATGGGGTATTGCGCAGGCGTATGGGACTACGGTTCAGAGTATTGTAGAGGCCAATCAAATTCCCGATCCAAATCGTTTAGTTGTGGGGCAAGCTCTTGTGATCCCAATTGTCGGAAGTTTTTATTATGTACAGCCAGGCGATAGCTTATGGTCAATCGGGCAACGCTTTGGTATTAATTATGTAACGCTTGCTCAAGTAAATGGTATTAATCCCAATCAACCATTAGCTATTGGAACGAGATTATATATTCCACAACCGCCAAAAACCAGGGCAGAAACATTGGCGTATTTAGAGCCCAGAGGAACATCTGTTAGCGAGGCCCTCTTGAATCAGGCTAGGGAAGCGGGTCCCTATTTAACATATTTAGCTTTATTCAGTTATGAGGCAAGAAGGGATGGAACCCTACAGAGACCACCGAGTCAAGGTGTGACACAAATTGCGGATGATACGGGAGCATCTCTGGCTATGGTTATTTCCAATCTGGAGAATTTTAGTTTTAGTGGCGAGTTAGCGAGAGATATTTTTCAAAGTACGGCTGTTCAAGATTTATTATTTGATAATATTCTTGCAGAAGCAAAGCGACTTGGGGAAGTGAAAGATATCCACTTTGACTTTGAAAATTTGCCAGCAGATCAACGACAAGCTTATAACAATTTTTTAAGAAGAGCTGTCGAAAAATTCCATGCTCAAGGATATACAGTGTCTACCGCACTAGCTCCAAAAACAAGTGATAGTGAACGAGGTCCATGGACAGCAGCACATGATTATAGGGCGCATGGAGAAATAGTCGACTTTGTTTTACTCATGACCTATGAATGGGGATATTCTGCAGGACCGCCAATGGCCGTTTCGCCTCTCCCTGAGGTAGAAGCTGTTGTAAAATATGCGATTAGTGAAATACCTGCAAGTAAAATTATGCTTGGACAAAATTTATATGGCTATGACTGGACGTTACCTTTTGTACAGGGTGGACCGTACGCGGAAGCACTTAGCCCACAAAGAGCCATTGAAATTGCCAAACGTTATAATGCAGCAATTCAGTTTGATTGGCGAGCCCAAGCACCATTCTTTGAATACTATGATGAGCAAGGCAGGGCACATATGGTGTGGTTTGAAGATGCTAGATCTATTCAAGCAAAATTCAATCTTATTAAACAATATAATCTCCGTGGTATTGGTTATTGGAAGTTGGGGCTACCATTCCCTCAAAATTGGGTATTAATTGGAGCCAATTTTGATGTGGTGAAGAAATAACATGAGGAAGGAAAATAGGGTTTACCCAATGTATTTTCTTCTAAGTGGAAATTATCTGTAAAAAACATTTCTAAATATCGGAAAATACATTATAATTATGGTAAATAGTATTTTAGGAGGGATATTTTGGGTAAATTTAAAAAGTTAGGTATTATTTTGACGTCAACAGCATTTTCTGTTGGTATTTTAGCACCAATTTCGCATGTATCTGCAAATGTAAAGGAATCATCGGAGCGTATCGAAATTCAGGTAGCTTCAACTGAAACAAAAGTTACAAAAAACATGCTGATAAAAAAATTACGTTCACTATTCCCAGAAGAGTTCAAATTTGTAGCGGATAATGACTTTAATTCTGGACCAGGTCATTTTTATAGAGATGATACAACGGTTCGATATGAACTAAACTTCTATAAGACAATTAATGGTAAAGATGCACATGGTAGTTTTGTATTTAAGGGCGATGATTTAGAACTAGAAAGTTTTTATTATCAGCCTGCAAATATAGCAGAAGCAATCTATCCAGCAAAGTATTCAGAGAATGAGGCGCAAAAAATTGCACAAAAATTCCTGGGTAAATTTGTTGATTCGGATAATTACAAACTTCGTGATGATTATAACGAATATGGTTTTAATATTACTAGACCATTATCAGAACCAATTACTTACTCCTTTGTCTATTCACCAATTTATAATGGGGTTCTTATTGGAGATCAAAGTATTACTATTCATGTTCTGGCAAATGGTGAAATTACGGGGATGTCTAGTAATGCAGAATCTATTAGTAAAGCTTCCTTTGATCGTTTAGATCAAAAAAAGAATGAGGAAGATATGCTGGCACAAGTTCGTGATAATTTAGCTGTCGAGCTTCGTTATTATATTGATTACGACTACAGATCTAATCAACGTAATGTGAAGCTTGTGTATACGCCTGCCACAGGGTTCAATGGTGTACATGCTCTAAATGGGCAATGGCAGACAGCAAATGGTTTTACTGAGCAATTGCCAAAGACAAAGAGTGTTGAGAAAATTTCAGCACAGCCATTACCACCAAGAAAGAACGGTATGACGGCAGCAGAGGCTGAAGAGTTCGCGAAAAATTTCTTAAAGGTTGATGAGAGTAAAGCGAAGCTCAATATAGAATTAGTAGATGAAAGAGAAAATGACAATGGTGAGACGATATACTCTGTAAACTATACGTATATGTATGGCAATGGTGGATCTGGTAGCTCTTTAGAAATCAATAAGGCGACAGGTGAACTAGTTCAGTATCATGACCTATCGAGAGATTTTTTAGTAGATAACAAAGTAAATGCTATTTCGAAGGACGCTGCATTGAAGAAGGCAACTGATTACTTGAAGGAATGGGCACCTTCATATCTACATGAGTATTCAATGCCAATCGAGGATGCTGTATTTGATCAATATAATAAGGAATATTACTTCACCTTCCCACGCATTATGAATGGAATTGCAGTTGTAGGAGATGGCTTATATGTAGGTATTGGCTCTGATGGATCTTTACGCTCACTAAGTGTATATAAGCAAAAGATAGATAGCTGGCCATCTATCAATAAGGTCATTTCAGCTGACAAAGCAAAAGAAGCCTATAGCAAGGCACTTACATTGCAACTACAATATGTAAAACAAGATATGGAGAATAAACAACATTATGATTTAGTGTATGCTCCTACGTACAATGGTAGTTTATTTAACCAGATTGATGCTATTTCTGGTGAATGGTTAAATAATGTAGATGACTCTAAAGAGAAGCCTGTTATTTCTCACCCAACGGCTGCCAAAGAGTTAAATTATTTATTAAATCAAAATGTGTTAGAGGTAAAAGATCTAGCAAACTTTAATGCGGATGCTGCTGTGACAAAAGGAGAAGCATTGAAAATTTTATTACATTCCTTAACATATGGTTACTATGGTAATGGAGATGGTGAAAAGCAATCCTTTAACAATATTGATAAAAAGCATCCACTCTATGGAGTAGTAGAACAAGCTGTTAAAATGGGGATCATACAGCCTGCAAATCAATTTGCATTGGATGCGACTCTGACTCGTCAAGAGTTTGCAGAGTGGTCAATCAAACTATTACAATTAGATAATGTTGCTAAATATAAAGATATTTATAAATTAAACTTTGCTGATGCAACTTCAATTGATCCAGCGTATACAGGCTATATTGCTTTAGCACATGGTATGGGTCTAATTGATGCACAGCAAAACAACTTTAATGCTACGAAGAGTGTGTCATATGCTGACTTGGCTATCTCAACAGTCCGTTTAGCAAAGGCTATTCAAGAAAATAAAGTTGATCACAACTTCTATTATTAATTAGCGTGTCATTAAAAGGACATTTCCTCATCAAAGGAGATGTCTTTTTTGGGTTAGTTTATAGCTGGATGGGGAAATAATATGGAAAGAAGGGAGTGTATAATTTGAAATTGAAATTTTTATTAACGATTTCTTTCATGACTGTTATTCTTTATGGCTGTAATAAGGATGAAGTAAAGGACGTACCTACTAACGCACCAGCAAATCAAAATGGTACACAGCAGACTGGTGATACGCCAACAGACCAAATGACCTTTAATTTTTTAGAGTTTTCATTAGATGTTGATTATTCTGCAACAGAGTCATATGAGGTAGAATATGAAGACAAAAAATCAGGTATAGAAGCGAAGTTACAGGATGACCGTAAGAATGAAAGACTGCAAGGGGATGAAGCTTATACAAAATTAGAGCCATTATTTAAGCAGTTAAATTTCGATTCGACAACACCTAATGATGAGGTAATCGATCAAGTAATTAAAGTATTTAATATTGAAGCCAACTACCAATCCATTGAAGTCGATGTTGAATTTGTTGACGGAAATGAAAAGGAATTTACACGAATTAAATAAGAGAAATACGCCAGCTAATAGATTCAATACGTTAGCTGGCTTTTCCATTCATTATCGTACCCAATGTCGATGCTTAGCAAGGAAACGAATAAAAGAATTCAGATTGTTTGCCACACCATTTTTATTGGCAAGATGCTGTAAAAACGAAACATTTTCCGTATAGCCTATTGTTTTACAGTGCTGATAGGCCTGTTCAATGAATTGTAGTGCTTTTGATTGCTGATCAGAATGCTGGAAAGCTCCAGTCACATAAACCCCATCATAAAGAACGGAGGAGGTAGTAGCTAATGTTTCTTGAATTTCAAAGCCATTTAGGATGCCTTGCTTAGTACTCACAAGTTCAACCACTATATTTTTACTTAACAATGTAGCCATTAGTTCGTTTAAGTTTTCACTACTATTGTCTGTTACAATCAGAGCTACTTTAAAAGATTTAACATTTTCGACTGCATTGATCATTTGGCTAACAGCAGGTGAGGTTTGTTGAGTATGTGGTACTTCTACTTGGATTGGTGGTACTATACCAATTTGATCAGCAATAGCTGATGCAAGTGTGTAGCTGACATGAGCAAACATATTTACAACTTGTTTTCGAATGTCTTTATTTTTTACTTTTCCAAGTTCGAAGCTAAAGGCATTAATAATATGCTTTTTCTCCACATCGGTCATACTGAGCCAGAATAATCTTGCTTGTGAAAAATGGTCTTTAAAGCTATCGCTACGTGCACGTACTTTGTGTCCTTCCAATTTTTCTTCATAATGTTTATATCCTCCGTCGCTTTCAGAGACAGGAGAGGGTGAGTTATTGGCTAAGGAGTTTTTATGGTAGCTAACTTGCCCGACATTAATGGTTTGTCGGCCATAGCCATCTCGTTGGTTATTATGGAAGGGACAGATTGGTTTATTAATAGGGATTTCATGGAAGTTCGGTCCTCCAAGTCTTATTAACTGAGTATCTGTATAGGAGAACAAGCGACCTTGTAGTAAAGGATCATTTGAAAAATCAATACCAGGTACAACATGTCCAACATGAAATGCAGCTTGTTCCGTTTCAGCAAAAAAGTTATCAACGTTTTTGTTCAGTGTCATTTTCCCAAGGATACGTACTGGAACTTCTTCCTCTGGCCATATTTTTGTTGCATCGAGAATATCGAAGCTAAAATTAAATTCATCCTCAACGGGAATAAGTTGGACACCAAGCTCCCACTCTGGGAAATCGCCTCGTTCGATGGATTCCCATAAATCTCTACGGTGAAAATCAGGGTCTTTTCCAGCGATGATTTGCGCCTCATCCCATACTAATGATTTAACCCCAAGTATAGGTTTCCAATGAAATTTAACAAAGTGTGCTTTTCCTTCAGCGTTGACAAGGCGATAGGTATTAACACCAAAGCCCTCCATCATTCGATAGCTTCGTGGGATGGATCTATCGGACATATGCCACATGACCATATGGGCAGATTCCTGATTATTTGCAATGAAATCCCAAAACGTATCATGGGCACTTTGAGCTTGAGGAATTTCGTTATTCGGTTCAGGCTTTACAGCGTGTACAAAATCGGGGAATTTAATGGCATCTTGAATAAAGAAAACAGGTATATTATTACCAACTAAATCATAATTACCTTCCTGTGTATAAAATTTTGTAGCAAAGCCGCGTACATCACGGACAGTATCAGCAGATCCTTTTGAGCCTGCAACGGTAGAAAAACGAACAAAGACAGGTGTTTTAGTTCCTTGTCCATTTAAAAATTGAGCCTTTGTAATGTCACTCGCGCATTTATAGGTTTCAAAGATTCCATGAGCTGCAGACCCGCGTGCGTGTACCACTCGTTCAGGAATTCGTTCATGATCAAAATGAGTCATTTTTTCGCGAAAATGAAAATCCTCCAATAAAGTGGGTCCTCGTTCACCAGCTTTTAGTGAATGTTCATCTTCCGATATTTTTAATCCTTGGTTGGTTGTTAGAGGTTGATCTTTATCACTTACTCGGAATGCTTTTAGCTGTTGTTGTTTTTGATTGACGTCTTTTTTCATGTAAAATCCTCCTTTATAAGTTACAACTACATTCTACCCGTAGAAGAAGATGGCAAACGTGAGAAACAAAATGATTGCTGATTAAAAATGAATATGTTATTATTATCTCGAATTAAAGATAAATGAATTCGAAGTAAAAGAGGGAGTCGTATGAAGGAAGACAATCGTAACTTAAAAGCATTTACGGTCTTGTTCCGAGCATATCAAACGATTCAGGATGCCACTAAAAGAGATTTACTTCAATATGATTTAAATCAAACCGAATTTTCGGTTCTTGAATTTTTGTACCATCATGGAGAGCAGCCTATTCAAGCGATTGGTAAAAAAATATTAATTGCAAGCAGTAGTATTACTTATGTAATTGATAAGCTCGAGCAAAAAGGCTATGTATATCGAAAGGCATGTCCGAAAGATCGACGTGTTACGTATGTGTTATTAACTTATGAGGGACAGGCTTTAATGGAAAGGATTTTCCCTAGGCATGAACAAAAAATAAACGAGATTTTTGAAGTATTGGAATCGCAGGAGCTGGACACAATGATTTTGTCTCTTAAAAAAGTAGGTAAAAACGCTACTAATTATTAAAAAATTTTACACATATATCTCGAAGTCGAGATAAATGGGAGGAATATTGTATGAATCATTTAAAAGGTGTACACCATGTAACAGCTATTACAAGTAGTGCTGAAGAGAATTATAAATTTTTTACATTCGTTTTAGGTATGCGTTTAGTAAAGAAAACAGTGAATCAAGATGATATTCAAACATACCATTTATTCTTTGCAGATGATAAAGGTAGTGCAGGGACAGATATGACATTCTTTGATTTCCCAAACATTCCAAAAGGGATACATGGAACAAATGAAATATCAAAAACTTCTTTCCGTGTACCGACGGATGCAGCTTTAGATTATTGGGTAAAGCGCTTTGATCGATTGACTGTAAAACATACAGGTATTAAAGAACAGTTTGGTAAGAAAACATTGTCCTTTGTTGATTTTGACGATCAGCACTATCAGCTTATTTCTGATGAGCATAATACAGGAGTTGCTTCAGGCACGCCTTGGCAAGATGGTCCCATCCCAGTAGAATTTGCAATTACAGGTTTAGGGCCAGTATTTGTTCGTGTAGCTAATGTGAAATATTTTAAAGATATGCTAGAAAAAGTGATGCTTTTTAAAGAAATTGCAGAAGAAGGGGATTTCCATCTATTTGAAGTAGGTGAGGGTGGAAATGGCGCTCAAATTATTGTAGAGCATAACACCGTGTTACCTGTTGCTCGACAAGGCTTTGGTACGGTTCACCATGCAGCCTTTCGTGTAGAGGATCGTGCAGTATTAGATGAATGGACTGCACGTTTTGAAAGCTTTGGCTTCCATACATCTGGCTATGTAAATCGTCATTTCTTTGAATCATTGTATGCACGGGTAGCACCTCAAATTTTATTTGAATTGGCTACAGATGGTCCTGGGTTTATGGGTGATGAGCCATATGAAACGCTAGGTGAGAAACTGTCATTACCACCGTTTTTAGAACCAAAGCGTGAGCAGATTGAAGGCCTCGTTCGTCCAATAGATACTGTAAGAAGCTCCATTACGTTCGATAAAGAATATGAGTAATATTATTTCATTCAGTAGGGTTACTACTGGATGAATACATAATTATATTGGGGGTTTAATAAGTGGAATTTTCCAAGCTGATTGATAAGCGTCGCTCTGCTAATAATTTTATCAAGGGCGTTAAGATGACTGAGGAAGATATTCGTCCTATTTTGGAGGATGTTAAGCTCGCCCCATCAGCATTTAACTTACAGCATGCAAGCTATATCATTGTGCTGGATGAGGATATGAAGGAAAGGGTGCGAGAGGCGGCATTTGGTCAATATAAAGTGCATTCAGCTTCAGGGGTAATCCTTGTCTTAGGTGATAAAGAAGCTTATAAAGATACTGCTGAACTAAGTCAAGGTATGGTTGATTTGGGTATAATAACAGCTAGTGAACTAGCAGAAATTGTTGCAGAGAATACTAAATTTTATGAAGAACGTGGTGAGACATTTATGAAGGATGAAGCTATTCGAAATGCGTCTTTGTCTGCCATGCTATTTATGCTTGCTGCAAAAAATCGGGGTTGGGACACTTGTCCAATGATTGGCTTTGATCATCAGAAATTGCGAGAACTATTTCATGTGCCAGAAACCCATGAAATAGCACTGATGATTACAATTGGGAAAGAAAAAGAAGACAGTCGTCGCTTACGAGGCTATCGCAAGCCAGTTGAAGAATTTGCCACTTATTATTAATGTGGTATAAAATAGAATTGCTATACAAATACTATGAATAATGTACATTTAGGAGGAAACATCATGAAAGTGGTAGCTATCGTTGGTAGTATCCGTAAAGAATCTTATAATATGCAATTAGCTCAATTTATTCAAAAACGTTATACAGAAAAGTTAGATCTTGAAGTTTTAAGCTTAAAGGATCTACCAATGTATAATCAAGATATCGAAAATGAAGCACCGCAAGAGGTTCTTGATTTTAAAGCAAAAGTAAAGGCGGCAGATGCTGTACTATGGGTGACACCAGAATATAATGGTACAGTACCAGGCGTTATGGTCAATGCCATTGATTGGCTATCTCGTGTAGATAAAGTAATGATTGGTAAACCATCTATCATTATGGGTGCATCTATGGGGAACTTAGGTACTGTAAAAGCGCAATTACATTTACGCGATATTTTATTCTCTCCTGGCATTAACTCACCATTACTAAGCGGCAATGATGTTTACATTGGTGCTGTTCACACTAAATTCGATGCAGAAGGCAATTTAACTGATGAAGGTACAGTAAAATTCCTTGATGTAGTCATCGATAACTTTTTAAACTGGGCAAAAAAATACATTTAATTAAAATCTGACCCATAAGTATACTTTACTTATGGGTCATCTTATTAGAAAAATAAGAATAGCAGTTGAGCAAAGCAAAGTTGATTTCCTTTGTGAACGATCACTTTGTTCTTTGCATAGAGCTAAGCTTTCAAGGATCATCCGATAAACTGTTTCACCCACATTATTCTCTCCAAAACTACTTCTGTGACGCTAATCCCCAAGGAGTCGCTTGTTTTTCTTCAATCAATCCACTACTCATCAACTAATTTTATAGCAAGTCTGGTTAACGAGGATAGCTTAAGCAATATTAAGTACTAAATTAATTAACTGTTGCTGACGTACATGGGTTGTGACAATCGTTTTATAAAGTTGTGCCGGATCCAAGACCCTGCACAAGAAGAAGCATTAGCATCAAGAAATTTCCCTTAGTGGAGGTCCATTTCGTTATAGACATTTTTTTAATGTTGTTTCTGCATGAAATCTTCATACTTTCACGCTATACTTTTAAGAAATTCTAAAATGGTGGTTACAGATGAGAAAATTATCACTAAAGCTGGGCATCATCTTTTTTATTACATTATTTTGTATCGAAACATTTATGATGTTTTTTTTACATGTCTCCTTAACCAATTCTAGAGTTGAGGAAGAGCTAGCAAGTTTGCAAGCAAGGGGAAATTCACATCGTACAGTATTAGAACAGAACTTCAACGAGGAAACGCTAGCACATGTGGTACTTATGGAATCTAATGAAAGTACGGATGTAGTAGTGACTGATTATGAGGGAACAATACTGGTTTCTTCGCAGCCTGATTTAGAAATTAGTGATATGATCCATAAGATTGAGGGAAAAATACCGTATGAGGGAAGGATCTTACAAGACGATTGGCAAGAGGTTCAAGCGATTGCCACTATTAGTCCTATTCAAAATCAGCAAAGAACGATTGGCTATGTCTTTATGTTTCAAAATACAGACTCCATTCATGCGTTAATGAAACGCTTAAATAAACATTTTCTCATCGTTGGTATAGTATCTGGTCTTGTCACTATAGCAGTCATTATCGTTCTATCTCGAAAGCTTGCTAAACCATTAATTCAAATGAAAGAGGCCACATTGAAAATGAGCAAAGGTGATTTTACAGTCGCCCTTTCTACCAATGGGAAGGATGAGCTTGGGGATTTATCGAATGCTATACAGCTGTTGTCTAACGATCTGAATCATTTAAGGCATGAGCGTAAGGAATTTTTATCGAGCATTGCACATGAGCTTCGCACACCGCTAACCTTTATTAAAGGCTATACCGACATTCTTTCGAAACGGGATTTAACAGAGCAGGATCGTCAAAAGTATTTAGCCATTATAATAGAAGAAACAAATAGACTTTCTCGATTAATTAAAGATTTATTTGATTTAGCTAAAATGGATGAAAACTCGTTTGTGATTGAACAACAAAACGTACATTTAAATTCATTTTTTACAAACATTGAAAAAAAGCTAAGCCCTGCTTTTCAAGAGAAAGGTATACATTTTATTGTACGTTATGAAGAGGGCTTGACAGTATGGGCAGATGAAGCAAGGCTAGAGCAAATCCTAATAAATCTATTAAATAACGCATTAATCTATTGTGCGTCAGGAGATACGACTTCAGTCACCGCAAAGAAACACAATGATGTTTTAAGCATTATCGTTCAAGATACAGGGAAGGGGATTCCAAAGAAGGATTTACCCTATATTTTTGAACGATTTTATCGAGTGGAAAAATCTCGTAGTCGTGCTTTAGGTGGTTCTGGACTGGGGCTTGCTATTGTCAAGGAACTTGTACAGGCGCATGGGGGCGAAGTGAAGGTTAGCAGTGAAATAAATAAAGGAACTACTTTTGAATTATCTTTTAAAGGGGTAGAAACAGATGAAAACCATTTTATGCATTGATGATGAGCCAAGAATGTTAGATTTATTAACCCTTTATTTAGAGCCGAATTTTTATTGTAGAGCTATGTCTTCCGTTCAAGAGGCTTTCGATTTTTTAGAAGATGGGCATGCAGATTTAATTCTTTTGGATGTTATGATGCCAGAGATGGATGGGTGGCAGGCGTGCCAAGAAATTAGGAAGTTTTGGGATGTACCCATCATTATGCTTACTGCAAAAGGAGAGCATGCGGATATTGTCAAAGGCTTAAACCTCGGTGCTGATGACTACATATTAAAACCCTTTGATGAGGAAGAGTTATTAGCACGTATATATGCGGTATTAAGAAGATCGAAAATAGAGGAAAAGGTTATTAGCTTTGAGGGTCTTCGCTTAGATAAGGAATCCTTTGAATTATATTTTCAACATGAGGCAATTCCCCTAACACCAAAGGAATTTTCCATGCTTGTTTTATTTTTAGATCATCAAAATAAAGTATTTTCTAGAGAACATCTAATCACCACAGTCTGGGGATATAATGTGACAATTGAAGATCGTACCATTGATTCTCATGTGCGTAATTTACGAGAAAAATTAAGAAAAAGTGGGTTCCCTGCGGATGATTACTTGCAAACAGTATGGGGTATCGGCTATAAATGGCATAAGTCAATTGATAGAAAACCGTTACAACACAAAAGCTAGAAAACAACCTCTGCCAGAAATGCTGGAGAGGTTGTTTATATTATTTTGAGGTTAATTCTTCTTCTGTCACCCATTTATGATTTTTAACAGCTTCACCATTTGTGGTCGAAGTGTAATCAACCATATAAACAGTCGTTTGGATAGCCTCCTCAATACGGACAGTCGCATTTTCCATACCTTCCATATGCGCTGCGTCCGTTTTTACTTCTGTGCCAGGGGCTAGTGGTGCTTCTTCTGGATCAATCAATTCTTCATGAATCACCCACTTATGATTTTCTACACGCTTTCCACCGGAAGTTGGCTCATAGGAAATAACATAGGCAGTTGTGTTATAGGCACCTATTATTGTTGCTTCGGCACCTCTCATACCGTCCATATGTCCATCCGTAATAATCACGTTACTTCCAACAGAAAACTTCGGATTATCCGCGTTCTTTAATGTGGATGGTACTTCACCTGAGCTTGAGTGGTTCATCGTAGAATGATCCATTTCTTCAGCAGTGTTATTGGAAGTAGATGCAGGCTTCGTTTGCTCCTCCGCACAAGCTGTTAAACTAATGAAGGCCGTTACTGCTAGAAGTCCAGTAGACCATTTTCTTTTAAATATCATGTAATATCCTCCTCACTATTTTCCCTTACTGTAGCAAACAAATGTGCAGAAATGATGGATGTCAATTGCTTTTTGACATGAATGAAGAGAGCGAAATGTTATTGATGTATGTGATAGGAAAAATGGCTAAGATGTGGTGGAGTATCCTCCCATGCCAAAACTATTAAGTAATAGATAGCCAATTTATAACGAGCAAATAGCTATTGTGCTCAAAACTGCGAAGATACAGCTTATATATTGTTCTTCCTTAGAAATAAAATTCCATGTAGACTAACAATCTATAAAAATGTATGATAGAATCGTCACAATTTTATAAATTCAAATACTATTGGTGTGCCATTTTATAATGTCACTTAAAAGGGAAGTCGGTGTAAGTCCGACGCTGTCCCGCAACTGTAACGAGGAGTCCTATAATATTATTTGCCACTGTGGAAGAATGGGAAGGTAATTATAGGGTGTTGAATCGAAGCCAGGAGACCTGCCAGTTAGTAATACCTGTAATGCCCACGAGGATGCAAGCAATTACGGACAATAGCTGGATTTTTTCTGACTTTGTTTATTCTAGGGTATTTCTATGCGTCGTTGCGTATGGAATACCTTTTTTTATTGCTTCATTCATCACTATTCAGTAGGAGTTTGAAACAGATGAATAAAAAATTTATGTTATTTTCCTTCGTACTTTTTATGGTATTAATTGTTTCAATGACCTTTGCTGTAATGGTTGGCTCAGTTTCAGTTACACCATTATATGTATGGAAAGTTATTCTTTCTAAAATCCCCTTTATACAAAATGCCATAGAGCAGGATTGGAGTCGCTCACAGGAAATTATCATTTGGCAAATAAGAGCACCTCGTGTTTTATTGGCTGCTATTGTTGGTGCTGGATTAGCCATTGCGGGGGCAGCCATTCAGGCACTTGTGCGAAATTCCATTGCTGACCCGTATATTTTAGGGATTTCTTCAGGGGCAGCCGTCGGAGCGACATCTGTGATTATTTTAGGAGCCTTTTCATTTTTAGGTATTTACGCGCTTTCAATATCAGCCTTTCTAGGATCATTACTTGCCATTGCACTGGTGTTTTTCTTATCTCGTGTTGGGGGACGGGTTTCTATTTTTCGTCTGTTATTGGCAGGTATGGCTGTTTCCTTTATTTTAACGGCCATTTCTAATTTTATTTTAATGATGTCAAAGCAAGAGGGGGCTTTAAAAGCTGTTATGTTTTGGATGCTAGGTAGTCTAGCAGGAGCTAAATGGAATAATATTATCATTCCAGCTTCCATATTTTTCGTCGTATTTGGGCTTCTCTGGCTACACTATCGAAATTTAAATTTACTTTTACTTGGGGAAGAAGCGGCAGTGACGTTAGGCGTTAATCTTCAGCAATTTCGGATTCAGCTTATATTACTTGTCTCCCTGTTAACAGGTGTACTGGTGGCAGTCAGTGGCTCTATTGGTTTTGTAGGTCTAATTATCCCTCATATAGTACGTTTAATTGTGGGATCTAACTATAAATATGTGATACCGATTAGTGCTTTAATAGGGGGGATTTTCTTAGTGTGGGCTGATGCCTTTGCTCGAATTATCATTGCTCCTCAGGAAATGCCAATTGGTATTATTACAGCCTTTTGTGGAGGTCCATTTTTCATTTGGCTACTCCGTCGCAATAATTATTCTTTCGGTGAAGGAGATTAACTTATATGACATTAGAAGCAAAGCAAGTATCATTCTCCATTAACGATCAACGTATACTACATGAAGTAAGTATTCAAATAAAGAAAAAGCAGTTTGTTGGGTTAATTGGCCCTAATGGTAGTGGCAAATCAACATTGCTAAAAAATATGTATCGTCTTCTAAAACCTGAAAGCGGGACGGTATTATTAAATGAGCATGATATTTTAAAGCAATCTAGTAAAGCAATTGCGAAGAATTTAGCTGTTGTTAGTCAAGATACACCTGTTTTATTTGATTTCACTGTACATGATTTAGTTAGCATGGGGAGAACGCCACATAAAAAACTGTTAGAGCTAGATCAAGAGCAAGATTTTCAAATTGTTAAAGATGCTTTGAAGCAAACAGGTATAGCTCATTTAGAAAAACGAAGCTTTAGCTCCCTTTCAGGTGGAGAGAAAAAACGTGTAATGGTTGCACGAGCACTAGCACAGCAAGCACAAGTGCTTATATTAGATGAGCCAACGAATCATTTAGATATCCAACATCAACTTCAGCTTATGGACTTAATTCAAACCTTACATTTAACAGTAGTTGCGGCTTTACATGACTTGAATATTGCGGCAATGTACTGTGATCAAATTTACGTGTTGCAGCAAGGTCGAATCGTGTGTCATGGGACACCGGAGGAAGTGCTAACACCAGCATTGTTACAAGAAGTATTTGGTGTTTTTGCTGATATTCAAACACATTCCTTGACTGGTAAACCATACCTCACGTATGTTCCTGATCAATTCGCAAAGAAGGTCAGTCAAGTTTAAAAAAGTAAGGACAACTAATTTACATAATATATTCATTATGAAAGTAGCATTTACGAAAATACATGGCATTGGAAACAGTCATACCAGGAAGAGTTTTTATGTTTCTTAGTTAGAAAAATAGTCAATGTTTATACAGGAGACGGATTTTTCATTAGCTAGAGTAAGGACCGCAGTGTATCTGTTTTTAATTATAAAAATGTAACAGGTTCAAAGATATACTCAATGGTTTAAATGACAAAGGACATTCCTCGATATAAGAAGGATGTCCTTTGAGTGTAATTTAATTAAGATACGGCCTTTAACCCTGCTACACCGATGATAATAGCGATGATACTGATAATTCGTGGTAGATTTTTGGATTCACCAAAGAAAATGATATTGACAAGCACTGCACCGACAGTACCAATACCTACCCAGACAACATAGGCAATGCTTAGCTGTAAATAATTGAAGGAAGCATATAAAAGGGCAAATGATAATCCAAAGCCACCGACATATAATAATAAATTTCGTATCGTTTTATTTTGACTATAAAAGCGTAATCCAATAACACCTATAATTTCGGCTATTGCTGCTAATAAAATATATACCCAACCCATTATGCATTCACTCCTTTCTTTTCATCGTGATCTGTTGGTGCGTTATCTGCTAATTTTAATCCAATAACGCCCGATATTAAAATAAACATGAAAATACCTTTAATCGCATTAAACTCTCCATCGAAAATAAAAATGTCCATTAACGTAGTGCCAATTGCACCTGCACCAGCGAAAATAGCGTATACGGTACCAGTAGGTAGGTTTTCACAAGCTTTTGATAAGAAGTGAAAATCGATAGCAATTATAGACACAATAATAATCCAATGCCACCAGGAACTTGCTACATTAAAACCAAATATCCAAAACAATTCAAATAAACTTGTTAGACCGACATATAACCATTCTTTTTGCATAATTAAAATCCTTTCATTAATAGAATTAATGACTGACGTTCAGTCATTTTGTAGATAAAAGAGAACGTCACTTACGCGTGACGTAGGCCAAGTGCATGATATAAAAAGTCTAGAAGTTCAAGCTTAAGCAGTGTCATCGTTTCATCCTTGCTGTCATCAAACAAATAAACTTGTTCTGCGGCAGATTCAATTAGACCAATAATAAGCTTTGCTGACCGTGATGGATTAATTGAATCTCGAATGATGCCTTGTTGTTGAGCCGTTAATAAGAAATTACTCATCCAATCATAGTATGGTGCATAAATGCTTTCCCATTCTTTTAAATGCTCTGTTTGTGCAATTCCAGCATAAATGAGTGCAACGATATCACCATATTCCTTTGTGATCGAGAAAATGATTTCAACAACCTCTTCAAGTTGCTGATCAAAAGGCTTATGATCTGAAACACCTTCATCTACGGTAGTAATAATTCTTTCTACCATATTTTTTGCAATAGCTGGCATGACAGAAAGGCGTGATGGGAAGTAGAGATAAAATGTTCCTTGAGCAATCCCAGCAGCTTTGACGATATCTGAAACCTTCGTCTTTTCAATTCCTTTTTCGCGAAAAACTTCAATTGCAGCTTGAATAATTTTTTCTTCCTTTGACATGCAATCCCTCACTTTTGCCTTACTTGTTTAGTATGTTACAGGATGAGAAAAACAATGTCAATAAAAAATGACTGAATATCAGTCATTTTCATTCAACAAACGTTTGGAAATTAGCTAAATCACAGAGCAGTACGCAATTGTGATGAGGTGAAATGACGTATACTTTTTTTATTTCAGGGAACTTTATGAGTGAAAGGATTGATGATAATGGAAGACATTAAATTTGCTCAATTAGATCCACAGCAACTTGCGAAAATTAACGAGCTTGAAAAAAAGATTGGTGTGACATTAGTTGCCTATGATTCATCGTCAGGGTCATCACATAGTTCAGGTGCTTATGAGACAAATAATAGCACTACCACCAATCATCCATCATAATAAAGTGAGAAATACCTTGCTGTGATGTAAGGTATTTTTATCTTGAGTCCGCTTGAACAAAAAAATTTACGTACTTGAAATACTAAAGGGAGCGATTGAAATGCAAACATTTTATGCAGATTTACATATTCATATTGGGCGTACTTCTAGTGGGCGAGCAGTGAAAATTACTGGCAGTAAAACATTAACATTAGCAAAAATTTTAGAGACTGCTAGTGCTAGAAAGGGATTAGATATTATTGGGATTATTGATTGTCATTCACCCGAAGTAATCGAAGAAATGATGGAGATGATTGAACAAGGTGAACTACAGGAATTAAAAGAGGGCGGCCTACGCTTTCAGGAAACAACGTTGATTCCAGGGTCGGAAATCGAAATTTACGATCAATATTGTCATGGACCTATTCATGTGCTTGCTTACTTTCCAACACTGATGCTAATGAAGCAGTTCTCTGATTGGATGTCCCAACATATGAAAAATATCCACTTGAGTTCACAGCGAATTTATTGTGACGGTCTCACATTACAGCAAAAGGTGCATGAATTGGGAGGTCTGTTTATTCCTGCCCATGTTTTTACACCATTTAAAAGTTTGTTTGGTAGAGGGGTTGAGCGTAGCTTAACAGAAGTCTTTGATCCGCAGCTTATCGATGCCATTGAATTAGGGTTAAGCTCTGATACCAATATGGTAAGTCGTATCAAAGAATTACAAGCATATACGTTCGTTAGTAATTCTGATGCCCATTCGCTTGGAAAACTGGCACGTGAGTATCAAAAGTTACAATTAGCAGAAGCAAATTTTGCAGAATTAAAAATGGCTCTACATGAACAACAAGGTCGAGCAGTAACAGCGAATTATGGTTTAAATCCTTTGCTTGGCAAGTATCATCAAACGGTCTGTGCTAAATGTGGAGAACGACTAGGTAACGAAGCTACCATATGTACAAACTGTGGAAGTATGCAAATCGTAAAGGGTGTAGCTACACGTATTCAGGAACTATCAGAGGATTTTCTGAATGAACGAAATAGACCGCCTTATATTCATCAAGTACCACTTGATTTCATCCCTGGTATTGGCCCTAAAATGATGGAACGTCTAATAGAAGCATTTGGTACTGAAATGAATATTTTACATGTGGTAACGCTCAACCAGCTTGAACAAGTTGTGCCACATAAAATCGCCCATTTAATTGATTTAGCTAGAACGGGTCAATTAGCGATCGAGGTTGGTGGTGGTGGAATATATGGAAAAATACAGTCTGAGTAGAGAAAAGTTTAAAAAGATTGCTGTAATTTAACCTATTTTTAACTCGCCTCTAGTAAAATAGTGAAAACAATGACTATTTTACAAGTGGAGGAGAGAGTAAATGCGATTATCAAAGAAATTTCGTTATTTAGCAGCGAGTGTACTGGCTTTGCAATTAACCATCCCTGTAGTAGCTAATGCACAAGAACAAGACGACTACATAGCACCAAGCTGGGTTATTCAATCTGATTATGTGGCACTAGGCGACTCATTAGCACATGGAATGAATGAGGTAGGTGTTATTGGGTTAGGCTACACGGATTTTATTGCACAGGCCTTACAGCAGGGTGGCTTCCTTACTTCTTATAATAAGGGCTTTGCTATGTCAGGCTACACTACCAAAAATGTTTTAGCAGATTTACAAAATGATGTAGAAAAAACAGTCACAGGTTTTGGATACACAAAGGAACAAGTAAAGTTACGAGCTTCTATTAAAGAGGCAGAAATCATTACATTAACGGCTGGAGCAAATGATTTATTACCATTATTAAAAGAGTCCCAAACAACGGGAATTGATACGATGGCCCTTGTTAAAGCTACTAAAGAAGCTGTATCGAATATTGCTACAATCCTATCTGAAATCAAAAAGATAAATCCACAAGCAGAAATATATGTGATGGGCTATTATAATTCTTTCCCATACTATAGTGAGAATCTACAAAATCAATTTAAACTGTTATTGGCTACAGTGAATTCAACAATTAAAGCAACCGCTGAAAAAGCAGGCGCCATTTTTGTGCCGACATACGATGTTGTTGCAAAGGATGTTGCAAGCTATTTACCAAACCCTGATAACATTCATTTAAGTGAAGCTGGTTATTTAGCGGTCGCAAATGAAGCATTTTTACCAATCATTAAAACTAGCTCGTTATGGGATATAACGAAGGCTATTCAAGTAGATGTGAAAGATCGTACAACTGTAGAGGTTAAATGGCAGGACGCGACAGATAATGTAGGTGTGGCAAATTACAATGTCTATGTGAATGGAAAATTAATCTCAACATTGGATGCAGATACGACAACATTTACACTTGAAGATTTAACAGAAAATACAACCTACAATGTTTCCATCAAAGCAATCGATGCAGCTCGTAATGAAAGTATTCAAAATCCAACGATTACTTTCACTACAAAGGGAACAGTAAGCTTTACAGATACAGCACAGCACTGGGCGAAAGAATACATTCAAAAAGCTGCGGGTGCTGGGCTAATGAATGGTTATACGGATGGGACATTTAGACCTGATAGTAGTGTAACGCGTGCGCAGGCCGCTGCTATTCTTGTGAGAAGTTTAGAGTTATCTACAGATGAGAAGGCACCATTTACTGACATTGCAAATTATGACGCAGTAACACAATCAGAAATTGCAGCAGCATATGTTCATGGGCTTATTAAAGGAACGGATGGGAAATTTAACCCTGGACAGTCTGTTACACGTGCTCAACTAGCATTAATGATAAGTCGTGCCTATGAACAGCAATTTAATCAACCATATAGTGCAAAGGGCGATGTGCCATTTACAGATGTAACCTCTTATAATGCAGAAACAAAACGTGCCATTACCATGTTGTATGAGTTGGGGATTGTGACAGGAAATGAAGGGGAATTCTCACCAGAAGCTGTCACAACAAGAGGTCAAGCCGCTAAAATATTTACAAACCTTAGTCAAATATTCATTAAATAATGCTGAAAAGGTAGGGGGACATCACCTCTACCTTTTGACGTTTTTAATAAAAACGAAGTATAGTCTAACTATGTTGTAGAACGTATTTAAAGAGGAGAATGGGGATGCTGTCATTTATATTATCTGCGAAAAGATTAGTAAAAGGGTTGTGGAAGTCATTTAAACGTCCTCAATTTATCTCATTATTTACTACATTGTTTTTAATCATTTTATCAGGAACACTGTTTTACAAGGGAACGGAAGGATGGTACTGGTTAGATGCTATGTATTTTGCTGTAGTGAGTTTGATACCAACAGGCGTAGAAACAGGGTTATATCCAACAACGACTTATTCTAAAGTATTTACAATGATTTATTTAATAGTTGGTACGGGAGTAATGTTTATTATGTTGCTAATGCTAGGGCGTTCTATCGTAGATTTTTCTCTTAATGAGGAAGAAAAAGAAGAGATGAAGAAACGTTTGAAAAAGTAAAAAGCAGTACGATGAATTTTTGAACAATTCATTGTACTGCTTTTTTTTATGATAGTTTGGCAATAATGCCTTCCTCGTCGTCTAAAACAAGCTCAATCCCAGTTGAGAATGGGTCACTATGTAGAACATCTTTAATCCAAACACGTAATGCACCAATCATAGCTGCTGTATTAAGCACTTCGATTTGACCGTTTACTTCAACCTCTGCACCAAAGCCAGCGTCATCTTCGTAAGTCAATTCGACAAGAACTGCCTCGGGACGAATGTTTTTATAATAAGCTTGAGATAAACAAATAGCATTAATAATATCTTGTTCGTTGATTATTTGTGCCATTGTGCTTCCTCTTTGCGCTTCTTCTCTTTAAACATATTCATAATCTTAACCACAAGCATCACGATAACGGCAATTGCAGCTACATTAATGAGTAGACCTAAAATATTGCCAAGAATCCCCATGCCACTAAATAGACTGCCGAATAATAAACCAGCTAGACCACCAAGCATTAAGCCTTTCATTAGACCGCCAGAGAAAAAGCCACCTTTTTTAGTAGTATCTACTTTATTAGTAGAGGATGAGTTGTTTTTATTTGTTGTTGCATTATTTTGATCTTTAGAAGTATCCTTAGATTTTTGGATATTCGAGCTATTATTGTTGTTGTTGTTAGTGAAGCCTTTTTTACCTGATTTATAGGATTTAGCTTCTGCCGTTGGCGTATCCGAAATGAATAATGTTGCACCAACAGTCGAAAATATCAGTGTCGCTGCAAAAAGAGCGGCAAGAATTTTTTTCATTACTTACATTCCTCCAATATAATTTTGAATTTGGTCATAAACTAGTTCTTATATAGTAATATTACATGAACTATATTAAAAAATAAAACAAACGCCTTCAATAATTGAGCTATATCACCAAATTTGAACAAGTAGTGACAAATGCCATGATTGTGAAAATTCTGCAATAGAAAGGAGTGAAACGATGCTACTAACTTTAACACTTTTCACCACATTATTTCTCGTGTTGTACTTAACAGAAAAAAGGCGCTTTCTCAATGCGGTAGCACTAGGTTTAATAGGGATATATATGATAAGAGCGTTCATTATGCACTATCCATTATTGCTGCCAAATGATCAGGGGATTATTTCAGAAATGGGGATATTTATTATATTGGGAAGCTTTCCAAGCATTATGTTTATTTTATCAATCGCAATGTTTTTCAATAGTAAAGTATTATTAGAGAAGGAAGGGCGTAAAGTACGTAATTTAATGTTAGCCATTCTCGGACTAAGTTTTGTTATTATGATGATATGGTATGTTTTCGTCATTTTTATCCAAATAGAAAATATACTTTGGCATATTCTTTTCTTCTATGCGTTTTTGGTTTTTGGCTATACAATGTTTTTATACACAAGTGTCCTTGCCTATGCAATACTGTATCATTTTACACCCATACGCTATGAACCAAATTATATTATTGTATTGGGCTCAGGGTTAATTGGGGATAAAGTGCCCCCACTTTTAGCAAGTCGTTTAGATGAGGCAGTAAAGCAGTATAAAAAGTATGGGGAGAGAGCTTTTATTATTGTCTCTGGTGGTCAAGGCAATGACGAAAAGCTAACCGAGGCATATGCCATGAAACAATACTTAATAGATGTACATCATCTTCCCACTGACAAGATATTGCTCGAAGATCAATCGACCAATACAGAACAAAATATGGTCTTTTCCAAAAAAATAATGGACCATCATGCGCAGGGAGAAAAATATCGTTCGCTATTTGTGACCAATAATTTCCATGTATTTCGTGCAAGTATTTATGCTAAGAAAGCAAAGCTAGATGCAGAAGGAATTGGCTCAAAGACAGCCTTTTACTATGTTCCCAATGCATTTACACGAGAATTTATAGGCTTATTAGATATGTATAAATGGGCCCATATTACAGTTTTTTTAATCATTACGCTATTCGTTGGCTTATTATTGAGAGCATATGTGTAACCAAATTTCAACTGTCTTCCATATAATAGTGGCAAGGCAGTTTTTTTACATAGTGTGCAAGGGAGGAAAATAATGTACGAGCAAATGTTAGCCAAGCGAAATAAAGAAAGAATTGATTCCCTACAAAATCTGACACAGTCAGAAAATACATGGTTTGCTCAAAATATAAAATTACTTACATTCACGGAAGTTACCCTAACAGCCTTGCAAAAAATATTGTATCAAATAGTGCGAGGGCTATTGAAAGAACAGCAACAACGGCATTTACAAATTATCCATTCAGAACAATCTCAGTCCATACAGGAGAATGTTTTAACATTGTTAGCGGAATATGACGATGTCTTGCGTGATGCCATTCCCGAATCTATCTATATCCTTGTTTGGCAAATTTCTTCGTTAGAAAAGCTAGCAAGCCGTATAGCAGTAGTTGATGATGTACTTGATATTGTGGAGTGGTACTTCCGTCATCAAGATGAACAGCTCCCTATTTTAGATGAAGAGGATTTAGATCATGAAGTCATTATTGATTTATATAAAGAAGCAGTTGAAGAACAAGACGCAGATGCACAATATCAATTGGGAGAATACTACAACGCTAGAGAAGGTGAACATTTTCAACCTGAAAAATCATTGAAATGGTTTGAATTAGCAGCGCTTCAGAATCATGCAGATGCTCAATACGTACTAGGGAATTTTTACTTTGAGGGGATTGGTGTGGAAGAAAATGATTCCCTTGCTTTTTCATACTATGAAAAAGCAGCTTTACAGGGGCATGCGGATGCCGCCAATAATTTAGCGGATATGTATTTCAATGGGGAGGGCGTACCGCAAGATTTTATATTAGCAAAACAATGGTTCGACTATGCTGCAGAAAAAAATGTGGCAGAGGCGATGTTTACGTTAGGAATTATATACGAGCAGGGACTGGGTATCGAAGCAGATGTAGAAGCAGCCTTTAATGCCTACAAAAAATCAGCAGAGCTAGGTTATGTCGAAGCGCAATATCGGCTTGGTGGAATATATTTAGAGGGACGCTTGGGTCAAACAAAGGAGGTAAACCGCGGCCTCTTTTGGTATGAAAGAGCGGCTGAACAATATCATGTAGATGCCTTTTATGATTTGGGCTATATATGGAGTAATGGACTAACTGGTATACGCAATATCGAAAAAGGTATTCATTGGTTTAAACAGGCTGCAATTCAAGGAGACGCGGATGCTAAGCTACAACTAGGGCATATTTACAATAAAGGTGAAGGAATTGCTAGAAACCTAAAAGAAGCCATCAAGTGGTATGGCCTCGCAGCGGATGCTGGTGTTGCAGAAGCTTCTAAAATATTACAGGAACTTAAAGGATTGTAAATTTTGTGTGAAAAAATATAGTTTATTTGAATTATTTATTTGCCATACATTTATAAAACTTTTGATTTAAAACGGGCTGTGTTTTTAGGTATATAGATGCTCTTGTGGAGAGGGTAAAAAATATTGATATAGTGATATTTAAAGAAGATTAATAAAAAAGGATAAGAAAAATAAAAAAAATAGGCATAATAAACAAGAAAACGGGTAAAAAAGCTACCAAATAATATTGTGGTAGCTTTTTTCTTATGCATTACCATTAATTTTAAGATAGGGACTTTTGGTGTGGTATATGTAAAAAAACGGAATCGATAAGATTGACAGCAATTTATAAAATGATTAATGTAAATGAGTGATTTTGAAATAAAGCATACGTAAATAAGTCTACTGTTAGTCATGTACTGACTAGGTCTGCTTGCTGAGCGGGAATATTTTTTATGTGATTGTACAAAGAGGTACTCGACATGCTTTTGGAGGAAGTGTGCCAGACAGAAAGAGTATTAGCCCATAGCATAATAGCTAATCTGTTTTTATCGGTATTTTTTCTTGTATCAATCAATATGTTAAAAAAGGGATTTGGTGTTTCTCAGCCTGCTGAAAGTAAACGGAATGAAAGAGGGAAGATGTGTGATTTTTCAAAAACAGAGAAAGACGAAGGTATTGGATTTACAGCAATATACAGTAAAAATGGATTTGTCTACTCGCCAATCAATGGTGAAACAAATTGAAATGCTGAATCTAACGAAGCAAGACTTACAATATTTAAAAGCTTTCCAGCCATATGTTATGGACAATGTAGATCACATCGTAAACCGTTTTTACAACATGATAGGAACAGAGCATCATTTGGTAGATATTATAAGTCATCATAGTTCTGTAGACAGACTTAAAGTAACACTACGGCAGCATATTATTGAAATGTTTAACGGAACCATTGATGAGGTGTATTACCAAAGACGAGTAAAAATTGCAAAGGTACATGTTCATATTGGGCTTAGAACCCAATGGTATATTTGCGCATTCCAAGATTTATCCATATCATTTATTGATTTAGTCGAAAAAAATATAGAGCACCCCCAAGATCAATTTAATACGATCAGGGCCATATCGAAAATTTGTAATTTCGAGCAGCAGCTGGTTTTGGAGGCTTTTGAAAACACTGTAGAACAAATGAAAGAAAAAATGATGCATGAGAAAGAAGCTATTGAACGACAAATTGTTGATTCTTCCGAAGCACTTGCCACAATTTCTCAGGAAACAAATAATTCATTTTGCTGCTTAAGCAAGCAATCTGATGAAATTAAACAATTGGCTAAAAAATCACTTGATGTCTCAACACTGGCTGAAAATCAAGCACTTGAAGGTCGTGAACGTTTAAAAAATCAATCACAAAATATGCTTAATATTATTCATTCACTTCATGATATAGAAGAAAATATTGAACAATTATCGGATATGTCTAGGGAAATGGAGACAATCATGAATGTTGTTACTAATATTGCTAATCAAACCAATCTGTTGGCATTGAATGCTGCAATTGAAGCGGCGCGTGCTGGAGAAGCGGGCAAAGGCTTTAGTGTAGTGGCTGATGAGGTGCGTAAATTATCTATTCAAACGAAGGATTCGGTTACTTCGGTGGCATTGTTATTGAAAAAAACGAGTGAACGGACAGAGAAATTAGAGCATTCTCTGGCAAATATTCAAGATGAAGTGGCGTCAGGTGAGGAAAACATGTTACAAACTGAAGGTCAATTTACAAGCATATTGGGAGCCATGACAGAAGCAAAGGATCAAAACGACTGTATGGCAACGAAAATACAAGCAATCGTCGGGATATTAAACGAGTTAGGGACATCATTTACAGAAGTAACGAATTCAGCAGAAAACTTAGCAAGCTTTTCCAAAAATCTAAAAGGATAGACTACTAAATTAACGTTTATGTTTCCGTATTTTTTAGACATATTAAACACTATAGTACCTATAAATATGTGTATTTTTGTAAATCTTGAAATGGAAATTCCATATGATTAAGCTAGAGCTATCTCACAGATGAGGTAGCTCTATTTTTGCTAAATTTGTAAAGGGTTTAACGTAATTTTCAATGAAAATAAGTTTATACTGTAGGAAGAACTAAAAATAGGGGCGGTTACTATGAAAACAGTTGTTGTATTAGGTGGCGGTATTACAGGATTATGCACAATGCATTATTTACAACGTCAAGTGAAGGAAAATAATGTAGATGTGCGTCTAGTGCTTGTAGAAAAAAATACATATTTAGGGGGCAAATTATATTCAACACATGAGCAAGGTTTTATTATGGAAACAGGTGCTGACTCGATTGTAGCTCGTCATAAAGGTGTTATGGAGCTTGTACAGGAGCTTGATTTTGAGGAGAATCTAGTTTACAACGAAACAGGTATTTCCTATATTTATACGAATAATGAATTACATGCCATTCCGGCAGATTCTACTTTTGGAATACCAATGAGTTTGGCATCCTTGGAGCAAAGCACATTGATTACAGAGCAAGGTAAACAAGATGCATTAAAAGATTTGACTTTACCAAACAAAGACTTCACAAAGGAAAGTTCAATTGGAGAGTTTTTAACCTATTATTTAGGGGAAGAGCTTGTGAAAAATCAAATTGCACCCGTTCTTGCAGGTGTTTATTCAGGGGATTTACACCAGCTTTCGATTGCCTCTACTTTACCGTACTTGATTGACTATAAGAACGAGTATGGAAGTATCATAAAAGGCTTTGATGCGAATCGTGAGCAATTTGCTAAAGCAGCCAATAAAAAGTTTATATCGTTCAAAAACGGTTTATCTTCTCTAATTGATCGTCTCGAACAAACATTAACTGATGTAGAGATCATCAAGGGTGTTGCAACTGTCAATGTTCAAAAGCAAGAAAACCACTATTCAATTGCCTTAGCTAATGGTGAAAGCATCGAGACAGATTATGTCGTTTTAGCACTGCCGAATGAGGCTGTTCAAGGCCTACTACAGGATGAATCATTAAACCGTTATTTTGACCAATTTACGACAGCTTCAGCAATTACGATCTATTTAGGTTTTGATGTACCAGACTCTAGATTGCCAGCAGATGGAACGGGCTATATTGTCTCACATAATTCTGACGTTACATGTAATGCTGCAACTTGGACAAGTCGTAAATGGAGGCATACATCAAGAGATCATAAATTACTTGTGCGACTCTTTTATAAAAGCATCAATCCAGCATATGAGCAACTCCGTGCCATGTCTGACGAAGAATTAGCAGCGGTTGCTTTAGAGGATGTGCGCAAGAGCCTAGGAATAGAGGAACAGCCAACAGTTATTAATGTCACAAAATGGATTGATCAAATGCCAAAATATGATCTAGCTCACCGTGAAGCATTACAAGGTTTAGTTCAAGAATTACAAGAAAACTATCCTAATCTATCCATCGCAGGTTGTTCATACTTTGGGGTAGGGATTGGTGCTTGTATTCAAAATGGGAAGAAAATCGGTGAGGAGCTTGCAAAGGAACTAGCCAATTTCTAAGCTTTTAAGTGAAAAATATCTTTGTTATGTGAAATAGTCTTGACTCATTCGTCAGTAAACGATATGATTCTTTTAATTATTTAAAAAATTCATACTACATTCTTATCAAGAGAAGCAGAGGGACTGGCCCATTGAAGCTTCAGCAACCAACTTTTTTGTCAGGTGCTAAATCCAGAAGACCATTGAGTCGAAGATGAGAAGGAAAAAACAATGATGAGTCATTAAAGCCTTCTTTTTTTTATAAAAGAAGGCTTTTTATTATACAGAGATATAGGAAGAGAGGCTAGTTTAATGAGATTGCTTGAAAGGTTAAAAACGCATGTATTGACGGCAGATGGCGCAATAGGCACAGTACTTTATGGCTATGGTTTGGAGTATTGTCATGAGGAAATGAATGTACAGAAACCTGAGTTAATTGAAAAGATTCATAGAGAATATATTGCAGCTGGTGCTGATATCATCCAAACGAATACGTATGGTGCAAATGCCATTAAATTAGCTCGCTATGGATTAGAATCGCGTGTCCAACAATTTAATGAAGCAGCGATTACAATCGCAAAGCGAGCTGCGGCAGATGGAGGTCAGTTTGTCTTAGGGACAATTGGTGGTATTCGTGGTATTCGTAAAAGTGATGCAACGTTAGATGAAATCTTAGCAACTATTGAGGAGCAAGCGAGTGTTTTACTTGCTGGGAATCCAGACGGCCTTTTACTCGAAACCTATTATGATTTTGAAGAATTAACAGCTACCTTAAAGATGCTACGGACAAAGACAAAATTACCGATTATTGCGCAAGTTTCCATGCACGAACCTGGTGTTTTACAAAACGGTATGTCTTTAAATAACGCCCTGCATGAGCTAGAAAAACTTGGTGCGGATATTGTGGGTGTCAATTGTCGTTTAGGTCCACACCATACCATTCAGGCGTTTGAAGGTGTAGAACTTCCTGATAAGGCATTTATGTCGGCTTATCCGAATGCTTCACTCCTTGACTTAGAAGATGGTCGTGTCGTTTATGAGTCAGAAGCTGAATATTTTGGTCGAGCGGCTGTGGAATTACGTGATCAAGGGGTACGCTTAATTGGAGGCTGTTGTGGTACGACACCGAAGCATATAGCAGCAGCGAAGAAGTATTTAGAAGAGTTATCACCAGTTCATGAAAAGTATGCCAAACCGGAGAAGATTCAAATTGTTCGTGAAGCAGAGCCAACGAAGTATGAACCTCTTCATGAAAAAGTAAAGCGCGAACGCTCTGTCATTGTAGAGCTAGATACACCTAGACATCTAGAAATTGATGGTTTTTTGGAAGGGGCAAAACAATTGTATGATGCAGGAGCAGATGTCGTCATGATGGCAGACAATTCTCTGGCTTCTCCACGTATTAGCAATATTGCTATGGGTGCATTGTTGAAGAGTACTAATGGTGTACGTCCTCTAACACATATTACATGCCGAGATCGTAATTTAATCGGTCTGCAATCACATTTAATGGGGTTAAATGCATTAGGAATTCATGATGTGTTAGCTGTTACTGGTGATCCAACAAAAGTTGGGGACTTCCCAGGTGCCACAAGTGTTTATGATGTCTCATCAATGGAGCTGATCCAATTAATTAAGCAGTTAAATCAAGGCATTTCCTTCTCAGGTAAACCACTTCGTAAAAAAGCAAGTTTTTCAGTAGCTGCTGCATTTAATCCAAATGTCCGTGTATTAGATCGTGCTGTGGCACGCTTAGAGAAGAAAATTGAGTATGGAGCAGACTACTTTATTTCACAGCCAGTATATACGAAGGAAAAAATTGTGGAAATTTATGAGGCAACCAAGCATTTGCAAGCACCTATTTATATTGGTATTATGCCCGTTACAAGTTATAAAAGTGCTGAATTCTTACATCATGAGGTGCCAGGCATAAAATTATCTGAAGATGCCTTAGCAAGAATGAAGGCCTGTGGTGAAGATAAAGAACGTGCAACATTTGAGGGAATTGCCATTGCGAAGGAATTAGTTGAGGTGGCTGCCCAGTATTTCAATGGCATTTACCTTATCACTCCATTTTTACGTTATGATGTGACATTAGAGTTGATGAAATATATTGAGCAATTGGATGAACAGAAAAAAGGGGTAAGTATACATGGCTAAGCACTTGATTGAAAAGCAACTAGAGAAACGTATTTTAATTCTTGATGGCGCAATGGGAACAATGCTACAAAACGAAAACTTATCCGCTGAGGATTTTGGCGGGGAGGAGCTTGATGGCTGTAATGAAAATCTTGTGCTGACTAGACCTGATGTAATTAAGGAAATTCACCATAAATATTTAGAGGCAGGCGCAGATATTATTTGTACGAATACTTTTGGCGGGACGCCTCTTGTGTTAAATGAATATGATCTTGGCGCAAAAGCGGAAGAAATTAATAAACGTGCCGTCGAAATTGCTCGTCAAGCAGTGGATAACTTTTCAACATCAGATTGGCCACGCTTTGTTGCTGGCGCAATGGGTCCAACAACAAAAACATTATCCGTAACTGGCGGTATTACATTTGATGAGCTAGAGGAAAACTTTTATGTACAGGCGAAGGCGTTAATTGAGGCAGGAGCAGACGTCCTTTTACTAGAAACTAGTCAGGATATGTTAAACGTAAAAGCAGGTACTCTAGGTGTAGCACGTGCTTTCGCGGCAACTGGCAAAGAACTACCCGTCATGATTTCAGGAACAATTGAACCGATGGGTACAACACTCGCAGGGCAAACGATTGATGCTTTTTATATTTCTATTGAACATATTAAACCACTATCCGTTGGCTTAAACTGTGCGACTGGACCAGAGTTTATGACGGATCATATTCGTTCATTAGCAGAGCTTTCCACAGGCTATATTAGCTGTTATCCGAATGCAGGCTTACCGGATGAAGAAGGTTGCTATCATGAATCACCAGAATCTTTATCACAAAAATTAAAAGGCTTTGCAGAAAAGGGCTGGCTTAATATTGTAGGTGGATGTTGTGGGACGACTCCAGCTCATATCACAGCTATCCGTGAGGTTTTAAAAGATGAAAAACCACGCCAAATACCAGAGAAAACACATGGTCATGCGGTATCAGGAATCGAACCATTATTGTATGACGATTCTATGCGTCCATTATTTATTGGTGAAAGAACGAATGTTATAGGCTCTCGTAAATTTAAGAATTTAATCATTGATGGGAAGTTTGAAGAAGCTGCAGAAATTGCACGTGCGCAAGTAAAAAATGGTGCACACGTTATTGATATTTGTTTAGCCAACCCTGATCGTGATGAATTAGCTGATATGCGTGGTTTTATGCAGGAGGTTGTGAAAAAGGTTAAGGTTCCTCTTGTAATCGACTCGACAGATGAAAAGGTCATTGAGGAAGCATTAAAATTTTCTCAAGGAAAAGCCATCATTAACTCTATAAATCTAGAAGATGGTGAAGAACGATTTGATGCAGTAATGCCACTCGTAAAGAAGTATGGAGCCTCATTGGTAGTTGGAACCATTGATGAAATAGGAATGGCTGTTGATCGTCATCGCAAGCTTGAAATTGCCGAACGTTCCTATAAATTACTAACTGAAAAATGGGGACTTGCACCGGAGGATATCATTTTCGACCCGTTGATGTTCCCTGTAGGGACTGGTGATGAGCAGTATATTGGATCGGCTCTAGAAACAATTGAAGGAATTCGACTAATCAAAGAAAAGATGCCACAGACATTAACTGTACTGGGTGTAAGTAATATTTCATTTGGCTTACCACCAGTTGGCCGTGAAGTACTGAATGCTGTGTATCTTTATCATTGTACACAGGCCGGCTTAGATTATGCCATTGTCAATACAGAGAAACTAGAGCGTTATGCATCCATTCCAGAGGCAGAAATTAAACTTGCAAATGACTTACTGTTTAATACGAATGATGAAACATTAGCAGTATTCACAGACTTTTATCGTGATAAAAAGAAAGAAAAGACCGAAGCGGATATACCAAAAACGGTTGAAGGTCGTTTAGCTTATTATATTTTAGAAGGTACAAAAGAAGGGCTGATTGAGGATTTAGATGCTGCACGCGAAATCTTTGAGGCGCCACTTGATATTATTAATGGTCCTTTAATGGCTGGTATGGCTGAGGTAGGTCGATTGTTTAATGATAACCAACTCATTGTAGCGGAGGTTTTACAATCAGCAGGCGTGATGAAGGCTGCTGTTGCCCATTTAGAGCAATTCATGGAAAAGGATGAAGAGAGTGCTGGAAAAGGGAAAATGGTTTTGGCTACCGTTAAAGGAGATGTGCACGATATTGGGAAAAACCTTGTTGATATTATTTTAAGTAATAATGGCTATAAGGTTGTCGATTTAGGCATTAAAGTAACACCAGCACAATTGATTGAAGCGATTCGCAAGGAAAAACCAGATTTTATCGGGCTATCAGGCTTACTGGTAAAATCAGCGCAACAGATGGTCATTACTGCTCAGGATTTCAAAGAGGCTGGCATTGATGTACCGATTTTAGTTGGTGGAGCTGCACTTTCTCGACGCTTTACAGAAACAAAAATTGCAGATGAATACAATGGTCCAGTTATTTATTCAAAGGATGCTATGCAGGGATTAGAGCAAGCAAATCTATTAATGGGTAAGGAAACGCGTGCGAATTTCTTAGCTGAAATCCAGGAATCTCGTCAAAAACGTCTAGAGGCAGATGTAAAAAGAGCTGCACGTCCAGCTAAAGAGATAACAATAAAGCCAGTACGTACTGTAAAGGGAGCGTCAGTATTTTTACCAGCTGATTTACGTCGTCATGTGAAGAAAGACTATGCAGTATCGCATTTATATCCATACGTCAATATGCGTACATTGCTGGGACATCATTTAGGCTTGAAAGGGCAGGTTCAGCAATTGCTAGATGCCGGTGATTCACGAGCAACAGAGCTAAAGGATTTAGTAGATGATTATTTAAAAAGTGATTTATTAAAGCCTTCAGGTTTATATCAATTTTTCCCTGCTCAAGCGGATGGGGATGATGTCGTTGTTTATGATCCTGCCGATAGTAAAACAGAAATTGAACGTTTTACTTTCCCGCGCCAGCAAGTAGAACCATTTTTATGTCTTGCCGATTTCTTAAAAACGGTAGAGAGTGGAGAAATGGATTATATTGCGCTCATGGTGGTAACAGCAGGGCAAGGGGTTATGGCAACAGCTCGTCAGTTAAAAGATTCTGGCAAATTCCTTGAAAGCCATGCACTGCAATCGACTGCACTAGAATTAGCAGAGGGCTTTGCTGAACGTATGCATCAAGAAATACGTGACCAATGGGGCTTCCCAGATGCCACTGATTTTACAATGAGAGATCGTTTTGCAGCTAAATATCAAGGGCAACGTTTTTCTTTCGGTTATCCTGCGTGCCCTAACTTGGAGGATCAGGAAAAACTATTCGGCTTATTAAAGCCTGAGGATATTGGCGTTCACCTTACAGAAGGTTTTATGATGGAGCCTGAAGCATCTGTTTCAGCGATTGTTTTTGCTCATCCCGATGCTCGCTACTTCAATGTTTAAGGCGTAAAATAGGAGGATATAGATAGTCAATGAATTGACTATCTATATCCATTCCATTGAATCATTGAAGAGTGTGAGGACAATTTCATTAAGGAAGTGAGCAGGATGATTCGATTCATGGAAGAAAAAGATATACCTGAGGTTTTAGACATCTATAATGATATTATTTTAACAAGTAAGGCTGTCTACCGATATGATATACAAACTTTAGATGAAAAAATGCGATGGTATAAGGAGCAGCAAGCATTCGGCAATCCACTGCTTGTATTTGTGGAAAATGGGATTGTTGCTGGCTTTGCTACTTATAGTCAATTCCGTCCTTACCCTGGTTATCAATATACAATGGAGCATTCCGTCTACGTGCATAATGAGCATTATCAAAAGGGGATTGCAACGAAGCTCATGCATAAGCTTATAGCGATTGCAGAGGAGCGTGGTGTCAAAACACTCGTTGCTGGCATTGATGGAGAAAACATTGCTAGCATTAAAGCACATGAAAAATTAGGTTTTGAATATGCAGGTACAATTAAAAATGCAGGCTATAAATTTGAACAATGGCTAGACCTTGTGTTCTATCAGTTGCATTTGAATGGACCAACATCATAAAAAGGATATGACAAATGTCATATCCTTTTTATGATGTTTGCGTCTGTTACTGACTTGTACTCTTGTTTTATGATGAGGTCATAAGAAAAAAAGAAACGAGGGAGTAAAGGATGGCAACTATTAAAGAAAAAACAAAAAAGCTACGCCAAGATGTAGCGCCATTTGCTAAATCTAATACGGGTAAAAGTGTTTTTCAAATGATAAATACACTTGTACCGTTAATTGCATTGTGGGTTGCTGGTTACTTATTAGTAGATGTTTCACCTTGGCTAACAGTTGGCTTAAGTGCCATTTCAGCGGGGTTTGTCGTACGAACTTTTATTATTTTTCACGATTGCACACACGGATCATTTTTCAAAAGTAAAAAGGCAAACGACTGGGTTGGATTTTTTACTGGAGTGCTAACATCATTCCCATATGAAAAATGGAAACGTGAACATACAATTCACCATGCAACAAGCTCAAACCTAGACAAGCGTGGTATTGGTGATATTGATATGATGACAGTGGAAGAATATATGCAAGCTTCAAAGGGACAACGATTATGGTATCGCTTTTATCGTAACCCATTCGTTATGTTTGGGTTAGGACCATTATATATGGTGCTTATCTTAAATCGTTTTAATCGTAAGGATGCAAGAAAGAAAGAACGCTTGAACACAATTTTAACGAATATCGTTATGGTCGGAATTTGTGCTGCTTTAATTTTCTTCATGGGCTGGCAAGCATTTTTATTAGTCCAAGGCGTTACCTTATTTATTGCTGGTTCTTTAGGAATTTGGCTGTTTTATATTCAGCACACATATGAAGATTCTTATTTTGAACATGAATCAGAATGGGATTATGTTAAAGCCGCAGTGGAAGGTAGCTCGTATTATAAATTGCCAAAGATTTTACAATGGGTTACAGGGAATATTGGTTTCCACCATGTCCATCACTTAGCTCCTCGAGTACCTAACTATAATCTTGAAAAAGCACATAATGAAACGCCGCCTTTACACATGGCAACAACGATTACGTTACGTACAAGTTTAGAATCATTACGTTACAAGTTATATGATGAAGATCAAGGCAAATTTGTATCGTTTAAAGAAGTAAATGAAATCATCAAACGCAAAGCAAGAGGCAGTATTGCCGCTTAGTTGAAAACAGCCATCTCTGCAAACGAGATGGCTGTTTTATGTAAAAGGATGGGTTTTGTCTAAAGCATGTGCAGGCATAAATTAAATTTTCTTGTTATAATAAGGGAAAAGTAGGAAAGAGCGTGAGATTATGTTGAGGAAATGGCATAGTATTATTCCGAATAGTCCAATGCTCAGTGTATATTTATGGATTATTTTTTGTTTCCTACCGTTTTTCTTCATTTTTAGGAAATCATCTTATATCGAAATCTCGATTGGCATTACGTTTTTAATGCTTTATTTTATTTTCTATCGATTTTCCATGAATTCGAAAAGCGGTTTAGTTTATATGTGGATCAGCTTTGAAATGGCCATCAATATTGTCATGACCATCTTATATGGCTATGTGTATCTATCTATTTTCACAGCATTTTTTATTGGCAACATACGAAGACCTGTCGGCTTTTATATTATGTACGGTCTACATATTGGGTTTACAGTTATATCTACCGGTGTCGGCTTCTTTGTGGAGCTTCACTTATTTTTATCGCAGCTACCTTTTGTTGTGCTAACCATTCTAGCTGTTGTTCTTTTACCATTAACGATTTATTCCAAAAATAAACGTGAAAACTTAGAGGGGCAGTTAGAAACAGCTAATGAACGTATTGCCGAGTTAATTGTTTTTGAGGAACGACAACGAATTGCTCGTGATTTGCATGATACTTTGGGGCAAAAATTGTCCATGATTGGCTTAAAAAGTGATCTAGCTTCTAGGTTGATTGAACGTGATCCACAGCAGGCTTTGATTGAGATTAAGGATATACGCCAGACGGCAAGCATTGCCTTAAAAGAGGTTCGTGAATTGGTGTCAGACATGCGGACGGCAAAATTTGAGGATGAGCTAATGCGTATTTCTCAAATACTAAAGGCAGCAGAAATGGAGTTTGTTTTTGAAGGAGATAAAAATGCATTGCAAGTTCCGCCACTTGTCGAAAATGTTTTATGCATGTGCCTAAAAGAGGCGGTTAATAATGTTGTCAAACATAGTGGAGCAACAAAATGTGAAATTGCTTTCCATCAAAACTTTAAGGAAGTTTACTTAATCGTTCGGGATAACGGACAAGGTATTACGAAAAAACAAGCATGGAAAACGGGGAACGGATTGAAGGGAATGCGGGAACGCTTAGAGTTTATTAATGGGTCCTTTAAGATTGAAAGTGTTGAGGGTACTACATTAACGGTAACTATACCAGTGGCTATTACGCATCAAAATGTCAAAGAAAATCTGAAGAACATATAGAATAGAAAAGAGGCTTGTGACATGATACGAATTGTGATCGCTGAAGATCAGGGGATGCTATTAGGGGCTCTTCGCTCTTTACTTAGTATGGAAGAGGATATGGAGGTCGTCGGCTTAGCAAAAAATGGTGAGGAAGCATTGACGCTGGTGGCAGAGCATCAGCCTGATATTTGTATTATGGATATTGAAATGCCAGTGAAAACGGGACTAGACGCAGCAGAAGAAATGCATAGTATTGGCTCAGATTGTAAGGTCATTATTTTAACTACATTTGCCAGACCAGGTTATTTCGAGCGTGCTAGGAAAGCGAGCGTAAGAGGCTATTTATTAAAGGATAGCCCTATTGAGGAATTAGTAAGTGGGATTCGTACAATAATGGACGGTAAACGTATTTATGCACCAGAGCTTGTTGATTTTGTCTATGAGGATGATAGTGAAAATCCTTTAACAGAGCGTGAAAGCCAGGTGCTGACACTTGTGGCAGAGGGCAAGACGACAAAGGAAATTGCGGCAGAGCTATTTTTATCTGCTGGAACGGTACGTAATTATATTTCAACCATTTTAGAAAAACTAAATGTTGGTAATCGTATTGAGGCCATTGCACGCTTTAAAGAAAAAGGATGGAACAAATAAAGAGAACCTTATCGCATGAGCGCGATAAGGTTCGTTTTTTTACTTTTTGCGTTTTGTTATACGTCCAAGAACGAATGCACCTGCTGCTACAGCAAGAACAGTATTCGTTTTTTTCGTAAACACTTGTTTTGTTACAAGGTTAAGGTTTTGAGGACGCTCAGCTAAACGGCGCATAAAGTAGCCGTACCAATCTTCACCGAATGGAACGTACACACAGAAGTTATAGCCTTCTTTTGCAAGCTCTTTCTGCATATCAGTGCGGAAACCGTATAGCATTTGGAATTCAAATTTATCAAGTGGAATATTATGATCTGCAACAAAGCGTTTTACGTGTGCGATGATATTATGATCATGTGTTGCAATTGACGTAAATTTGCCGTGTAGCAAGTGATATTCAATCAACTCAATAAAGTTTAAATCAATATCTAATTTATCTTGATAGGCGACTTCTACAGGCTCTTTATAAGCACCTTTTACAATACGTAAACGGTAGTCCTTGAATTTTTCGATATCGTCTTTTGCACGGTAAAAGTAGGATTGAATAACTGTACCAACATTATTAAATGTTTTAGATAACTCTTCTACCATATCAAAGGATGTTTGAAGACGGCCGTAGTCTTCCATATCAAAGTTAACAAATATATCATAAGAAGCGGCTTTTTCTACTATTTCATACAGGTTGTCATAACAAAAATCAACATCAATGTCTAAACCTAATTGAGATGGTTTTAATGAAATATGTGCAGCAACACCGTTCTCATGGATGGCTTCGATTACAGTAAGGATTTTTTCTTTTGCAGCCGTTGCTTCTTCTTTACTTGAAACAAATTCACCTAGGTTGTCTACCGTACAAGAAATATTATGTGCATTTAGTTCTTTGATGCTTGCAATTGTTTCTTCAATATTTGTACCAGCTACTACACTCTGTGCTCCTAATTTTAGGCCATATTTCTTTGCAGCATTATTTAATAGTTGGTTTTCAGATAACTGGATGAAAAAATCGCGTAATAACATGGTCATTCTCCTAACTGCATTTTCTTTTTAGTATAACATAAATGTTTTAAACTATATTCATTTCAGCTTAACAATTATTTCATATCAAGTATTTGCATACGTTCATTAAATAGCACAGGATAACTTAAAAAACCAATCATGATGCTGGATAATGTTGCTGTTGTTAAGAGCGCAAAGATGATTAAAAGTTGAAATTGGACAGCATGGATAGGGTCAGCCCCACCAATAATTTGCCCACTCATCATACCTGGTAGCTGTACTAAACCGATTGTTTTTTGGCTTTCAATCGTAGGAATCATACTAGCTTTTACGGCATTGATCAGTTGGCGATGAACGGCTTGTTTTGGCGTGCCACCTAGCGATAAAATTAATTCCATTTGATCTTTATGGCTACTAATTTCAGCTGTAAAACGATTTAAAAATAAAATGGACAGCACCATCGAATTGCCAATTAACATCCCACTAATCGGAATGATATACTGGGCAGTAGCTGGAACAATTTGAAATCCTAGCAAGACACCTTGTGTAACAATTTCTATGACGACAAGTGTCAGTGCTATTTTCCAAGTAATTCCTTTAATACCCACCCCTTTTTTTCGTGCATTTAATGTTGCGACGACAATCATTAGCGCTACCATGAGAAGTATATAACCATAACTATTGGCGTCAAAAACAAATTTTAAAATATAGCCGACAGCAAGCAATTGAACAATGGAACGTAACGTTGCAATGAGCGTATCTTTTTCAAGACCCAACTTTAATGTTTTAGATAATATGAGAGGAATACAGACAAAGATTAGGGTTAAGGATAAGGCTGTAAATGTCATTGATTAACCCCCTGAACAAACACTGCAACACGTGGATTCGTTGGGGCATTAAGTAAAGCACTTTTACCAGTTTCAATTAACTCCCCATCCATCATAACCCATGTATAGTGACCAATTGTCAATGCTTGTTGCAAATTATGTGTAATCCAAATTATCGTGACATTGTATTTTTTGTTAATAGTAGCAATCAATTTTTCAATTTCTTGTACGGATTGACGATCCAGCGCAGATGTAATTTCATCTAATAATAAAATAGAGGATTGATTGATCAGGGTTCGTGCAATGGATACCTTTTGACGTTGTCCACCAGACAATTCACTTGTTGATTGGTGTAAGAAGCTTTCGTTTAATCCAACATCCTCTAAATATTGGACAGCCTCCTGCTGCGAGAGTTTTTGCCCCTGTAGTGTACGGGGAAGGGCGAGATTATCTAGCACTGTACCTGCTATCATCGGAGCTGCCTGTAAAGCAATACCAACATGTCTCCTTAAAGCGGTGGGCTCATATGTAGAAATAGGCTGATTTTCAACGAGTATATGCCCGTTTGTTGGTGACAGAAGACCATTACATAATTTAAGTAGCGTTGTTTTACCAGCACCAGAAGGACCAACAAGAGTCGTAATTTGCCCTTTTGGAAATGACCCAGTAATTGACTTTAATATTATTTTGTCATTTACTGAAAAATGAACTTGTTGAAAGTGAATGGCAGGCTCATATAACGTATTCATTTATTGAAGCTCCTTTGTTATAGTCGGTAAAATAAATGTAGCATGAAATGACTGGAAGATGCAGTTTAAATAGTAGAAAGTAGGGGATTTGGAAATGCAAATATTGTATGTCGATACATTAACGTATACACAGGGGGATATGTATCTAGTGGCTTCAGATAAAGGTCTTGTCTATATAGGAACACCAAATGCATCATTTGAGGAAGTAGAAGTGTGGGCTAAAAAACCTTTTAAAGGGTATGGCTTTGAAGAAAATCCAGAAAAATTACAGCCATATAAGGCTCAATTAACCGCTTATTTTAACCAGGAGCTTACTGAGTTTGACCTACCTGTCCATGTAAAGGGAACTCCTTTTCAATTAGCCGTTTGGGAAGCCCTAAAAGAATTGCCTTATGGTACAACAACATCCTATGGTAATATCGCACAACGCATTGGTAATCCGAAAGCAGTTAGAGCTGTAGGAACTGCAATTGGTGCAAATCCAATACTAGCGATTATTCCATGCCATCGAGTCATTGGCAAAAATGGTCAATTAACAGGCTTCCGAAGTGGCCTCGCTATGAAACAGTTTTTACTTGAGTTAGAGCAAGTTTAAATTAAGTGAAGGTTGATGAAGGGGTTTGAGCAATGGGAAGAGCGTTTCGAGCAAAAGGAAATTAACAATAATCCCCAAACTAAAGGCCACTAAAAAAGAAAAATCTGCCCCCATCATCTAGAGATACAGGAGCAGATTTTTCCACTAGCTATACATGTTGTTCTTCTTGGACATTGCTTTGTGATTTACCGAAATGTGTTAAGCGATGAGCAAAGGTTTCTCCTCTTACAGCAGAGCTTTTGAAAATGTCTTGGAATTCGTAAGCAGGAGCACCATGCTCCATTACATCTAAACCAGCAATCTCTTCTTCAGCTGTTACACGTAATGGGATAAATGCTTTGATAATCAATAAGCCTGCTGACACAGATACGCTAACCCAGGCAACTGTTGCGATGACACCGATTGCTTGAATCCCCAGTAGACCAAAACCACCGCCATACAATAAACCTTGACCACCAATGTCAAATAAACCAACTGCCAATGTTCCCCAAATACCACAAATACCATGAACCGCAATCGCTCCAACAGGATCATCTACTTTTAGCTTCCATTCAAGGAAACGTACACCTTCTACAAGTAATGGCGCGGCGATTAAGCCGATGATGAGGGAGCCCATGATACTGACATTCGCAGCACCAGCCGTAATCCCTACAAGCCCGGCTAATGCACCGTTTAATGTAAGGGAGCCATCAATATGACCGTAACGGAATTTCGTATAGAAAGCGGTAGCAACTACACCAGCAGCAGCTGCAAAGAATGTATTGGAAATAACACTAGGAACAAGTTCAGGATCGGCAGCTAACGTTGAAGCTCCATTAAAGCCAAACCAACCAAACCAAAGTAAAAATACGCCTAAAGCTCCTAATGGGATACTGTGTCCTGTAATTACATTTACTCGACCATTTTCATATTTACCAAGTCGAGGTCCAACCATAACAGCTGCGACAAATGCTGCGACAGCCCCCGTTAAGTGAACAACTGTAGAGCCGGCAAAATCAACAAAGCCTAGATCTGTTAACCAGCCTTGCCCACTCCAAACCCAGTGACCAACAACAGGATAAACAACTAGAGACATAAGTATAATGATGCCGATATAAGCGAAAATATTAGTACGTTCTGCGACAGCGCCAGACAAAATCGTTGCTCCAGTTGCAGCAAACATTGTTTGGAAGATAAAGAAGGAAAGATCATCTACTCCTTTTAAAGCAAAACCGCTAGTGCCGAAAATACCACCTACTGTGTCGCCGAACATAATGGCGTAACCACATAAAAAATAGACAATGCCACCAAGGGAAATCGTTAGGAAATTCTTCATGATGATATTGACGGCATTTTTCGAGCGGGTAAATCCAGCCTCGACCATAGCAAAACCAGCGTGCATAAAGAATACTAAAATAGTGCCAAGCATCACCCAAATTAAATTAACCGATAATAATACTGCATCCATCTACATCTTCCCCCTTTACTCTACTGCAATCGATCCGACTTCTTTTGTTCGGATACGAATTGCTTGTTCTACTGGATAAATGAAAATCTTTCCGTCCCCGACCTTGCCAGTTGCTGCTTCACGCAATAAAATCTCTACGATGGCATCGATTTTCCCATCGTCCACAATCATTTCCAATTTCAATTTAGGTAAAAATTCAATTTCATACGTATTGCCGCGAAAGAGTCCTGTTCTACCTAACTGACGACCACAGCCGGCAATTTCAGAGACGCTTAAACCTGCAATTCCTTCCTTTGCAAGTCCGTCCCGAACGGCCCCAAAAACTTCAGGACGAATGATTGCTTCAATTTTTTTCATGTGTACCAGCTCCTTGCGTAAATTTAATTTACATGTTAAAGCGGAATAAAAATCAATGCAATTGTTTTTTTAGAATGCATGTTACATTACCTTACATCTTATATTTCTATTCTCGAAATAGTTTGCAGAAAATGTTTTTATAAAAGGAATGAAAGCGGTACTAAAAAATGTGTCTAAAATGTGAATAGTTCTAAATTTTCTGACTATTTATGTTAGAAAACCTAACATCAAATAGAAGATATGTAAAACGCAAGAATTTGGGTATATAGTGTATACTAGGACTAATTATCAAAGCGGAAGAAGGGGTTTCTTTTGAGATCAAACTATGCAGATGATAGCTTAGCGCTACACACAGACTTATATCAAATTAATATGGCAGAATCCTACTGGGCGGATGGCATACATAATAAAAAAGCAGTTTTTGAATTATATTTTAGGAAATTACCTTTTGGTAATGGCTATGCCATATTTGCTGGGTTAGAGCGAATGCTTGATTATCTACGTGATTTTCATTTTAGCGAATCCGATATTACCTATTTACGTGAGGAAGTGGGCTACAAGGAGGACTTTATCGAGTACTTGAAAAATATTCGATTCACAGGGGATATGTATTCTATGGTAGAAGGGGAGCTTGTTTTTGCCAATGAACCGATTGTTCGAATTGAAGCTCCATTAGTGGAAGCGCAGCTTATTGAAACGGCATTGCTTAATATTGTTAATTACCAAACATTAATTGCCACAAAGGCAAGCCGTATTAAACAAATTACTAAAAATGAAGTGGCGATGGAATTTGGGACAAGGCGTGCACAGGAAATGGATGCAGCTATTTGGGGAACTCGTGCTGCGTTTATAGGGGGCTTTGCTTCTACTAGTAATGTTCGTGCAGGTAAACTTTTTAATATTCCTGTCTCTGGTACACACGCACATGCATTAGTACAAGCATATAAAAATGATTATGATGCATTCCATGCTTATGCTAAACGACATCGTGATTGTGTTTTTTTAGTAGATACTTACAATACATTGAAATCAGGTGTGCCAACTGCTATTAAAGTAGCTAAAGAGCTAGGAGACAAAATTAACTTTATTGGCATACGTTTAGATAGCGGTGATATCGCGTTTTTATCAAAAGAAGCTCGTCGTATGTTGGATGCTGCAGGCTTCCAGGATGCCAAAATCATTGTCTCGAATGATTTAGATGAATACACAATCTTAAATTTAAAATCTCAAGGTGCAAAAGTAGATGTTTGGGGAATTGGTACAAAGCTTATTACAGCTTACGATCAGCCTGCATTAGGTGCAGTTTATAAAATGGTGGCTATCGAAAATAGCGAAGGGCAACTTGAAGATACAATCAAAATTTCGGCTAATGCGGAAAAGGTATCAACTCCAGGATTAAAAAATGTCTATCGTATTATCGATAAAAAAAATGGGAAGGCAGAGGGCGATTATATTACGATGCAAGAAGAAAACCCTCAAGCTGAGGAACGCATAAAAATGTTCCATCCAATCCATACATTTGTATCAAAGTTTGTCACAAATTTTGAAGCAAAAAATTTACATCAGCATGTCATTAAAAGTGGAGTAATCAATTATCAAAATCCTACTTTGGTGGAAATGCGTGATTATGCTGCGGAAAATTTAGAATTGCTGTGGGATGAATATAAACGTGCGATGAATCCTGAAGAGTATCCAGTCGATCTCAGCCAAAAATGCTGGGATAATAAAATGCGTAATATTGAAGAAGTGCACAATATGGTTAAGCGAATGTAAATAAGAGGAGTGACGGGTACAATGACTTTACAACAACAAATTATTGAAGAATTACTTGTATTGCCTACTATTAATGTACAGGAAGAAATACGTAAATCCATTGATTTTTTAAAGGAATATGCACAACACTATAGCTTTGTAAAAGGATTCGTTCTTGGTATTTCTGGTGGTCAAGATTCGACGTTAACAGGAAAACTAGCACAGTTGGCAATTGATGAACTGAATGCAGAGGCTGGGGAAATGAAGTATTCTTTTTTGGCTGTACGTTTACCATATGGCGTGCAGGCTGATGAACAAGATTGTCAGGATGCCATTGATTATATAAAACCAACGAAAATTTACACTGTGAATATAAAAAATGCTGTAGATGCTAGTGTGTTGGCTTTAGCAAATGCAGGCGTTGAGCTGAATGATTTTGTGAAAGGGAATGAAAAAGCTCGTGAGCGTATGAAGATGCAATATTCAATTGCCGCGATGAATGGGGCAGTTGTGTTAGGAACGGATCATGCTGCGGAGGCTATTACGGGGTTTTATACAAAATTTGGTGATGGTGGAGCGGACTTAATGCCGATTTTTCGTCTAAATAAACGACAAGGTAAGCAACTGTTAGCAGAACTTAAATGTCCTGAGCATCTTTATAAAAAGGTGCCAACAGCGGATTTAGAGGAGAATCGTCCATCATTGCCAGACGAAGTGGCACTTGGTGTATCATATGATCAAATTGATGATTATTTAGAGGGAAAAGAAATTCCTGAAGAACCACGCCGAATCTTAGAAGGATATTATTTGCGTTCTCAACATAAACGTCATATGCCAATTACGATATTTGATGATTTTTGGAAGTAAGATGAGTGAAAAGAGTTATGAAAAAGTGAACTTCGCTTTTGAAAATAGCTCTTTTCTCTCTTTTTTTATGCCATTTGGTTCTATGTTGTTAATGATCAACATATAATGTCGATATAATTACCTATAAGGATAATAAAATGTAGGGGAGGGTAACTTTTTATGAGGACTTCTAGAGTGAGTGCAACGACAAGCAGTGTTTTTCGGCAAGAAAATCAGTATTTGCATGCTGGGGATATTAGCCATAACTTTGGGCAAAATCCACAAAAACTATTTAAAAATAGTTTGCAAAAAAATAAAGAGAAGAAGCACAGTTCAATAAATGCACCAAATCAACAGCAGCAACATCAACATACAGCGCCTATTCATATGGATAGTGCTAGTGATTTACAAATTCGTCGGGAATTAAATGAAACTGCGTTAAAGCTAAGCCGTTTAAGCAAACAAAAGAAGCGACTCAATAGTTACCGTTCTTCCATATAAATAACGAGCTCTCCACATTCATAGTGTGGGGAGTTTTTATATAAGAGTGGAAAAAGAATTGCTCTAAATTCAAAATATTTGAAGTGAAGATGTTCATTGAATGTTCAAGATAATTTTTCCAATTCTTCACTCCGATTTTTAACTAATTTCACAACTAATCTGTAATGTAGAGTATAGCAACAGAAAACTAAATTTGGAGGAAATAGTTGTGAAAAAATTATGGTTACCTGCACTAATATTATTATTTGTACTTGCAGCATGTGGCAGTGAAAAAGCCCAAGTGAAAGAGAAGGAAACGGAGCAAGAGACTACGAAAAATGAAACAGCAACATTGAAAGAAGATTCTGTCCAGGTTGCTTCGCTAGTAGATCCACGGTTACAAGAGCCAAAGGAAGATACAGTTTGTGAAATGTGTAATATGAAGGTTTACATGAAAGATCACGAGATGGGAGTATTTTCAACACAAGCAATAAAAGAAGATGGATCGATTGCTTTTTATGACGATATTGGCTGTTTGTTGAACGCGGAGGTTGCCAATGAAGAAAAAAATGAAAAATTTGTCCGTGATTTTGTGACAAAGGATTGGGCAAAGGTTGAAGATGTAACTATTGTGAAAACAGAGCTGAAATCTCCAATGAACTGGGGCTATATTTATTTTGTGAACAAGGCTGAAGCAGATAAATATATCCAAGAAAATTCGAAAGCTTACGTTGAAGATCTACAAAAAATTAAAGATGATGCATTGGAGAGACGTAAGAAGAAAATGATGCAAAAAAAGGCTGAGGAAGAAAATGGCGAATCTGGTTCCATGCATTCGAATGAAATGAATCATGAACAAGAGGGACACAGTCATTAAAGCGTTAGACTAGGGGGCATTCCTCTAGTCTTTTCATGCTGAATGGGGAGGTGAAGAGTGATGAAACAAATCAGTTTTTTCTTTTTGTTTTTTCTATTTACAAGTCAAACGGCATATGCGGAATTTGATATTCAATTTGCTATTGATCAAGCGAAAACTGGAGAGATTATTCATATTCCTGCTGGTCGTTACCAAGGGAATTTTACGGTGAAGAAACCAATTATACTACGCGGAGAAGAGGGGGTTGAGTTGTATTCTTTAAATAATAACCCTGCACTAAAAATTGAACATGTAGCTAATGTCTCTGTAGGAAATATAATGATAAGTGCAAAAAACAAAGGCATTGTAGCCAATGAGGCAGAGAATCTAGAGTTGAGAGAGATAGAGGTAAAAGATGTTCAAGTAGGTATCCATATTCAACGTTCAAAGCATGTTCGAATTTTAGAAAATAGGATTATTGGTAATCAGTCACATTATGCTGAAAAAGGCAATGGGATTGCTGTGTTTAAAAGCGAGGACATTGCCATCGAACAAAATACTATTGAACAAGTGCAAGATGGTATATACGTAGAAGAAGTGAAGCAAATTGATGTTCAACGAAACAAGGTGACGAATAGCCGTTACGGAACACACTTTATGTATTCGAGTGGTGTGGAGGTGCTTTTCAATACGTATTCACATAATGTTACAGGTCTAATGGTCATGATGACTACTGACTTAGAAATAGCTAATAATACAGTCAGTAGCCATAACGATTTCAATAGCTATGGTCTTTTAATGTATGACACTCAGCAAGCAATGATAAGAAAAAATAGCTTTCATAATAATCGAGTAGGTGTAGCATTGCAAAAAAGTTCAGACATTCAAATACAAGAAAATCGCTTTCGAATGAATCAGACCGCATTAGAAGGTACAAAGGTAGAGGATGACTCAATCATAAATGATAATCAGTTTACGGGAAATATATTAACGGCAAGATCAGACCACCAAGGTTTGCGTCTCATTGGCAATTTTTATGATGATTATACTGGGATAGATGTTGCGGGCGATGGTTTCGGGGATGTTCCCTACGTAGCTGTATCGAGCTTTGGACAGTGGATGGTGAGACAACCAGTTTATCAATTTTTTGTAGCATCACCAAGCGTCATGATCTTGACGTCACTAGATCAGCAAATTAATAAAACAGAACAAAATCTACTCGTAGATAATGAACCAAAATTACTTAGCGATATGAGAAAGACGGAGTTTTCGATAAATATCATACAATTGTTAATTGGTCTAGTGGTATCTATGTGTGGTTTATGGTTTTGGAAAAGAGGGATGCGAATATGACTAGATGGATAACTATTTTGATTTTATGCAGTGCACTATTGGTAGGATGTAGCGATAAAACATATAAACCACGTGAGATTATCAGTGAAACAGATGTTTGTGAAATTTGTAATATGAGTATTGTTCATAATGAATATGCTGGACAGATTGTTTTGAAAAATGGAGACTATGAGATTTTTGATGATATTGGGTGTCTGATGGAATATCTTGAGCTAAATGGTGAGGATGAAGTTGGCGCAGCCTATATTAAAAATAAGGCAAACAATGAATGGATTGACATTTATAAAGCGACATTTGTGTACAACAAAGAGTATTGGACTCCGATGAACTATGGAGTTCTAGCATTTGCGACAAAAGATGAAGCGCAAAAATGGATGACTAATGAAGGAGATGGTCAACTATTGGCTTATCAGGATTTGCTAACGTTTAATTGGGGGATACATGAGTGATGTTTGTGAAAATAGAGCTGAAGCAAATTTTAAGAAGTCGTTGGATGCAGCTAGTAGCCTTTCTTTTTACATTTGTTTTTGTAGCAATTATTGTCATTCAACAAATGGCTTTACCTGTTATCGAGGGTTTTACACGTCAAACAGCATCATTTTTAAATGTATTATTGTTTCTATTACCATTATTTATTGTAAGCATTGGAAGTATGAGTATAGCTGGTGATATAGAATCTGGTTGGTATTCGTTACTAAAAACCTATCCGATGAAACGACGACAATATATTATAGGCAAATATGTAGCAACATCACTTGCCTTTTTACTGGTTGTGTTAGTGGCATTTGGTGTTGTATTAGCATTAGGTGGTTTTTTAGGCGGCGTACGATTACCGTTTGTTTTAGTTACCCTTACGCTATTAAGTATCTTTATTTTTGTATCAATAGGTATTGCACTGGGGGCATTTGCCCAAACAAGGTTATTTGCACTAGCATTATCACTTGTTGTATGGTCCTTTTTTTTATTGCTTATATCTTATGCTTTAATGGCTCTAGGTGCAGTTGTAGCTGGTCATGTTTTACAAAAGCTTACCATCATAACGATACATATAAATCCTGTGGAATGGCTGCGCTTTGGTTATTTTATATTCAGCAATCAAGCTAGTGTGCTTGGTCCAGCGTTTTATGGAGTAACGAAGTTTTATTTGTCGCCATTGGGTCACGTGGTATATGGGATTGTGACGACTTGTTGGATTGTTTTGCCGCTTATGCTTGCTACGAAGTTATTAAAGGAGGACCAGCAACGATGATTCTTTTAGAAGCGAAAAATGTAGCTAATGTCTATGATAATGATAGAGGTTTAAAAGAAGCAACCTTTACATTGTATTCAGGTCGAATTTTAGCGCTGGTTGGAGGCAATGGAGCAGGAAAGAGTACGTTGATTCGACTATTAACGGGGCAAGAAAAGCAAAAATCTGGGGAAATGATATGGCATAAACCACAAGCAATTCGTTATATGCCTGACGATGTAGATTTCCCTACTATGCTAACTGCCGCTGAAATTTTAGAGTTGTTGGCATCTTTAAAACAAGTAGATAAATATGAACAAGAGCAAGTTTTGAAGCGCGTTTCCTTGTGGGACGTTCGCAGGCAACAGGCTAAACAGTTTTCTAAGGGAATGCTACAACGATTAAATCTTGCGCAAAGCTTACTTGGCAGCGGTTCTTTGTTGATCTTAGATGAACCGACTAATGGCCTTGATCCGTTTTGGATAGCGCAGCTGAAAAATATGATGTTGGAGGAAAAGGAGAAAGGGAATACGGTCATATTTTCTACACACTTGCTGTCTTTTGCTGAAGAAATAGCAGATGATATATTAGTTTTACATGAAGGGAAAATTATTGTTTCTGGGACGATAACTGATATTTTTTTACAAGAAGATGCTACATCATTGGAAGAAATATGGTTAAAAAGAATAAAATTGTAACATTCTATTACAGAATGACGTTATATAATAAGGACTAGGCTTGTTTGATAACATTCAAACAAGCCTTCTTTATGAGGATCAATAGTATGTAGCGGTTTCAGATAATTGTTTTAGAAGACAGATTTCGCTATGCTTAGGATAAGTTATCGTGCAATTCACACAATTGCCTGATGGAATAGGAGGCTTTTTTGATTTATGAATTCTCAAATACAGGATGTTTTAGAAAATATAGAAAAAGTAATGATTGGTAAAAGAGAGGTTGCTGAGCTTAGTCTTGTCGCATTATTAGCGAGAGGGCATGTCTTGTTAGAGGATGTACCTGGAGTAGGAAAGACGATGATGGTACGAGCGCTTGCGAAATCCTTTGACGCTCAGTTTAAACGCATTCAATTTACGCCAGATTTATTGCCTTCAGATGTAGTTGGTATATCTATTTATAATCCAAAAACAATGGAGTTTGAATTTCGCCCAGGACCAATTATGGGGGATGTTGTATTAGCAGACGAAATAAACCGTACGTCGCCAAAAACACAATCTGCCTTATTAGAGGGCATGGAGGAGGCATCTGTCACAATTGACGGAAAAACACTGCTAATTAACCAGCCATTTTTTGTTATGGCCACACAAAATCCGATTGAACATGAGGGTACCTATCCTTTACCAGAGGCACAACTGGATCGCTTTTTATTGAAGATAAAAATGGGTTACCCATCTAGAGGGCAGGAAGTAGAAATTTTGCGAAGAGCTGAAAATGGTAAACCAATTGAAAAAATCGAATCAGTGTTATCTGTAACGCAATTAATTGAATTGCAGGAGCTTGTTCAGGGCGTGTATGTGGAAGATTCAGTTAAAAATTATATGGTGGAGCTTGCTGCCCAAACAAGGGAAAATAGCTATGTTTATTTAGGGGTGAGTCCGCGGGCAACATTAGCGCTAATGAAAGCTTCTCAAGCTTATGCATTTATGAAAGGGCGCAGCTATGTGACACCCGATGATGTTCAATATCTTGTGCCATTTGTCTTTAACCATCGTTTAGTTTTAAAACCAGATGCACGCTACGATAACGTAGCCGCAGACGAAATAATCAAGCGCATTATTGCGAGTACACCTGTTCCGACTAAAAGGTTTGCAGAACAATGAAGAAATGGAAAGGCTTTTTAGAAAAAAGCAAACATTTTTTATTGATTACCTTTTTGATGGTCGTAACATTTAGTTACGCTATGTTCCAAGGAGGATTCGTCAGCTGGTTTGTATTTTTTACGGTTAGTCCATTTTTAGTGTACGCACTCTTGTTCTTTGTAGTGAGAGAAGATATTTTACTTGTAGAGCGTAAAATTGAACCAAATCATATAGAACGAGGGCAATCGGCAAAGGTGTTTATTACGATAGAAAGAAGAACACGTTTCCCATTTGCCTATATCATGATGGAGGAACTTGTAGATAGTGAGGGGTTAGTACAGGCTAAAATAGAAAATTCAAATGCCATTAAGTTTGTTGGTTTTAGGAAAAAATTTAGCTGGCATTATGACTTGGAAAAGATGCCTCGTGGAGAGCATCGCTACTTAGGGGTTACAATGGTTTTCTATGATTTCTTTGGCTGGGCAAAAAAGCCTGTCATAGCAGAAAAGGAACAAACTATTTTAGTTTATCCGAGAATCAGGGAGATGAAATACGCTACCCTTCAAACGAAATATGATGTTGGCTCTATGATGTCACCCTATTCCATTGTAAAGGACACATCTATGGCTGTTGGGTTAAGAGAGTATGTTCCAGGAGATCGCTTTTCATGGATTCATTGGAAATCATTTGCGAGAACGCAAACCTTACAATCGAAGGAGTTTGAGGATCGACAATCTTCAGAGTTATTGCTCGTATTAGACGCTAAAAAATCTCCAATGTTTGAAGAAAAAGTGGAGTTAGTAGCATCCATGCTACAGATGATTGTTCAAGAACGAGGAGATTTATCTTTTATTTCCGCTGGAGAAATGACGAAAGTATTCCCGGTTATACAAGGTGAAAAGCAATTAGATCAGATTATGTATCATTTAGCTGCTATAAAGCCTACAGAGAATGTCAAATTCAGATTTTATGATCAGCAATCTTTTAAGCAAGTTGCAACATTGCTTTATGTGACAAGTGATGTATCAGAAGAATTACTACATACTCTTGCGAATTTAGTGAAAAGCTGTATTTGTTTTGTAGTGGCAAAACAGCCACCTGTGCAATCTGAGCTTATGATGCGCTATAAACATATACAAATCGTTTATGTAGACCCAACAGATTTTTATCATTTATTCACGGAGGTGATGAAACCGTGAAACGACCATTAGGGGAATTTATAGAATTAACCATTGCGTATATTATTATATTCTTCATTTTGCGTGAATGGCTTATTCCTATTATGCAATTAACGAATACTGGCGGGATGCAACTCTTCCTTGTGTTTATTGGTTTATCCCTAGCGTTAAGTTTATGCCGAGTACACCAAATATTATCTGGATTAGTGAAGTTAGGCTATATTACTTGGCTTATTGTCTTCACTTATAGTACAAGCCCCGTTTTTTCAGGAGAAACTTTACCGTTTTTATTGTCTGAATGGACAGGGAATATGGCCTCTATACTATCGGGGGATTTTGGACAAGTATCAAATGCCTTTAGGACAGTGCTATTTCTTGTATTAATTTGGATGCTTGTTTATTTAATTCACCATTGGGTTTCAGTGCGGAAAAATATATTTTACTTTTTTGCTATGACTGTCTTCTTTATTGCCACATTAGATACGTTTAGTGATTATGATGGTAAAGCGGCTATTGTAAAAGTTATTGTACTTGGATTAATTATGACAGGAGTACTCTTTGTTAAACGTCTATGGCTTCAAGTTGAGACAACAAGTACTATACTGGAGAAATGGAAAATTGTTATTCCGATGCTTGTCTCAGTATTGCTTGTTAGCTCTGTCGCATTCTTTTTACCAAAGACAGGACCAACATGGGCAGATCCTGTGCCATTCATCCAAGAAATTACTGGCCAAGCTGGAAGCGGAACTGGGGAAAAATCAGTTGGCTATGGCCAAGATGATAGTCAGCTCGGAGGCCCATTCCAAGGGGATAATACATTAATTTTCACGGCTTCTTCTCGTGATCGGCATTATTGGCGTATTGAAACAAAAGATACGTATACATCAAAAGGCTGGATTATTTCGGATGGAAACTTTGGCAAAAATGTCTATGAAACAAATACACCCATTCATACTTCTTTACAAGTAGGATTACCAGAAAATGAGCGACAAATTCAATTAGATATTGCTGTTCCAATGCCATTTTTGATTCAAACTTATGGTTTATTATCTGTTTCAGCTCAAGACGCCACTTTATTTATTCAGGATGAGCAGACTGAAAAAATGACGATAGAGCAGCAGGCGGGTGAATCAAAATCGTTATCAAACTACTCATTGTCTTATAGTGAACCAGTTTATAGTATGGAGCAGCTTCAATTGTCATATCCTACTACACTTGAAACATTAGATCCTTCATATAATCGTTTTCTACAATTACCAAACCAGCTGCCGCAGCGTGTAAGAGATTTAGCTTCTGATATAACGCAAGGTAAAGCTACGATATACGATCAAATTAAAGCTGTGGAAAGTTACTTTAGAACCAATGGCTTTAGATACGATAAAAATGAAGCGGCAATTCCTGCTGAAAATCAAGATTATGTCGATCAATTTTTATTCGATACTAAAGTAGGCTATTGTGATAATTTCTCCACTTCGATGGTTGTGCTTTTACGTTCACTAGGCATACCAGCAAGATGGGTTAAAGGCTTTGCACCTGGCACAGTAGGACCGATAACAGACGGACTGCGCGAATATCGAATCACGAATGACAATGCGCACTCTTGGGTGGAAGCATATATACCTGGCACGGGTTGGATGGAGTTTGAACCTACCATCGGCTTTACAGGTAATGTGAATATTGATTATGATATCCCACTAGATACAGCTGATCAGGAAGAGGTATTGCAGCCAGAAAAAAAACCAGAGCAGCCCCAACCACAAGAAAAGGTATCTGAAAAGGAACAGTCTCCATCAACATTTAATTTAGATGCAGTATGGACATGGCTGAAAAAATTCACTTATGTGTGGATTGCCATCGTGGTTTTACTGATCATTATTAGTATTACGTTATACTTACAACGTAAAACATGGATTCCTAAGATGCATGTGCGTGTATATCGCAAAAAGGTAGCGGATTGGTCAAACTTCGATTCTTCTTACCATGTATTGCTGAAGCAATTATCCCGTATTGGATTGCGTAGAAGAGATGGGGAAACATTGCGTGCGTTCGCTGAGCGAGTAGATGCTGCGCTAGAGACAGATGAAATGCAAAAGCTGACAGAAGTATATGAACAACATGTTTATGGAAAAGATAAGGAGGAAGTCGATTTTAGAGAGCTGAAAGAAAGTTGGGAATATTTAATCAATCGCACTATCAGTTGATTTTAATGTGTACAAAGAGTAAAATGAAAAAAATTAAATGCAAGGATTGCTTTCATATAAGTTCGATAATAGGGTTCGGATGTTTCTACGAAATCACCTTAAATGATTTCTCTATGAAGGCGGATGTTTTCGTTAGGTGAAAAGTATAGTAAATCACTTTACTTTGCTACGCATTCGCCTTTATCACTATTCTAGAGCTTATGAACGCGTAGAAAGTTTTTTTACTTTCTTCGCGTTTTTCTTTGAACAAATGAAAATATCCTTTAAAAATAGTAGAAGAGGTGGAAATTTTGACAGCTAGCCCTTTATTAAAAGAGCAAGAAAAAATCGTTGTACTGGACTTCGGTAGCCAATTTAACCAGTTAATTACGCGTCGTATCCGTGAATTTGGTGTTTTCAGTGAATTGCACCCACATACGGTAACTGCGGAAGAAATTAAAGATATGAACGCAACGGGTATTATTTTTTCAGGTGGCCCAAACTCTGTTTATGATGAAAATGCCTTCCATGTGGATCCAGCTATTTTTGAATTAGGCTTACCAATATTAGGTATTTGCTATGGGATGCAATTAATGGCACATACAAATGGCGGTAAAGTTGAAGGTGCTGAAACGCGTGAATATGGTAAAGCGGAAATCAAAGTCACTACTTCAAATAAGTTATTTGGAGACTTACCAACTGAGCAAATCGTGTGGATGAGCCATGGTGACCATGTAACAGAAGTTCCAGCTGGATTTGAAGTAATTGCTACAAGTGCATCTTGTCCGATTGCTGCAATGGCAGATGTAGAACGCAAATTATATGCTGTACAATTCCATCCAGAAGTACGTCACTCTGTTTATGGTAATGACTTACTACGTCAATTCGTATTTGATATTTGTGAGGCAAAAGGCGACTGGTCAATGGCTAACTTCATTGAGCTTGAAATCGCAAAAATTCGTGAAATAGTTGGCGATAAAAAAGTATTATGTGCTCTTTCTGGCGGTGTAGATTCATCAGTTGTAGCAGTTTTAATTCATAAAGCAATCGGCGATCAATTGACTTGTATGTTCGTAGACCACAACTTAAACCGTAAAGGTGAAGTTGAACAAGTAATGAAAACATTCACAGAAGACTTTGATATGAATCTTATTAAAATTGATGCTCGCAAACGTTTCATGGACAAACTTGCAGGTGTATCAGATCCGGAGAAAAAACGTAAAATTATCGGTAATGAATTTATTTACGTATTTGATGAAGAGGCATCGAAGCTTGAAGGTATGGATTTCTTAGCACAAGGTACTCTATACACAGATATCATTGAATCTGGTACTTCAACGGCGCAAACAATCAAATCACACCATAATGTTGGTGGTCTTCCAGAAGATATGCAATTCCAATTAATCGAGCCACTGAAAACGTTATTTAAAGATGAAGTTCGTGCGCTAGGTTTAGAACTTGGTCTTGATGAAAAAATCGTTTGGCGTCAACCATTCCCAGGTCCTGGATTAGGTATTCGTGTACTTGGTGAAGTTACAGAAGAAAAATTAGAAATCGTTCGCGAAGCAGATTTCATTTTACGTGAAGAAATCGCAAATGCTGGTCTTGACCGTGACATCTGGCAATACTTCACGGTATTACCTGATATCCGTTCAGTTGGTGTAATGGGCGATGCACGTACGTATGATTACGCAATCGGTATCCGTGCTGTAACATCTATCGACGGCATGACTTCTGACTGGGCACGTATCCCTTGGGACGTACTAGAGAAAATCTCTGTCCGCATGGTAAACGAAGTAAAACACGTGAACCGCGTGCTGTACGATATTACATCTAAGCCACCAGCAACGATTGAGTGGGAATAACAGTAACTGCCCTAAAAGCCTTGAGAGGTTTTTAGGGTTTTTTGATTTGATCATTTTTAGTCTATTCATAGATTGTATAATTCGAATTATATCAAGGTTAAAGCAGTAATTGCTGGTAAAGTGCTGTATGTAGTAAACTAAATGAATGCAAAAGAATTGTACTATTCAGATTAGGGGGGATTTAAATGGAGAAAAATAGGCCAATAATTCACACACTTGCTGTTGGAATGCCGAAAGAATTGCTTGATAGTAAAGGACGTTCGATGATTACAGGAATTGAAAAGCAACAAATGCAAGAGGTTTATTTGTCATCGCGTGGCTTCGAAGGGGATGATGTGGCAGATAAAAAACATCATGGTGGCCCAGACCGTGCAGTTTGTTTATACCCTGCAGAGCATTACATACAATGGGAACATGAACTTGGAAAACCGTTGCCTACTGCTGCATTTGGTGAAAATTTAACAGTAACGAATATGTTAGAAGCGGATGTTTGTATTGGGGATATTTATAAAATAGGTAATGCCGTCATACAAATCACACAAGGACGTATTCCATGTAGTACGATTGATAGATATACTGAGGCAACCACATTACTTAAACGTTTAATTGAAACAGGTTATACAGGTTATCTTGCACGCGTACTGGAGGAGGGGTCAATTTGTGCAGATTCAACAATAGAAGTTGTGGAAAAGCATCCTGCGCGTATCACAGTTTTGTACGGCAATGAAGTGTACTTTAAAAATAAAGATGCGATAGCTATGAAACAAATACAAGCAGTGGATGCATTAGCGGAAGATTGGAAAGAAAAACTAGAAAAAAGGATTCAAATCTTACAAAGTAAAGTGATGAATTAAGTCATAACGTTCAAGGGACGATCCTCTAGAATTCGAAAGAGTTCCAGGGGGTTTTTGCTTTTTATTGATTACAGAAATGTTCAGTACTACGTTTATTTAGCGGTGAATTAGTTGAATATGAACATTAAATAAGAATTTTACACGAACTTTCGTATTTATTTTTGTAAAAATGTTCGGAAATGGGGTTGAAATCTAAAAAGTGAAATGATATATTACGAATGTAAATTAAATACGTCGTCGTATAATGTCGGGAATAAGGCCCGTGAGTTTCTACCAAGTTACCGTAAATAACTTGACTACGATTTGGGTTTATCTATGTATAAACACTAATTTATTTCACACACTATGGTGATGAAATATATCGTAGACATGCGACTAGTAGAGTAGTCAGCGTGTCTTTTTTGTTTTCGATATTGAAGACGACCATACGGAGGATTTTTTGATAATGAAAAAATATTTCATGTTCGATGAATTAGGAACTAATTATCGCCGAGAAATAATTGGTGGTATTACAACCTTCCTTGCAATGGCATACATTCTAGCTGTTAACCCAAGTATTCTAGAAAATGCAGGGATGGATAAAGGTGCTGTTTTCGTAGCAACAGCATTAGCAGCAGCAGTCGGTTCTTTGATTATGGGGATTTTCGCTAAGTTCCCAATTTCACTTGCTCCTGGGATGGGATTAAATGCATTCTTCGCATTTACTGTAGTCGGAGCTTATGGTATTCCATGGCAAACTGGTTTAACAGGTGTATTCTTTTCTGGAATTATCTTTATCATTTTATCTTTAACGGGTATTCGTGAAACTGTTATTAACGCCATTCCAGTACAACTTAAATATGCTGTTTCAGCAGGTATTGGTTTATTTATCACATTTGTAGGTTTACAAGGTGCAGGGATTATAGTTGATAGTCCAGCGACATTGGTAACTTTAGGAACTTTTACTGGAGCTACATTACTAGCAGTATTCGGAATCATTCTTTCTGTTATTCTTATCATTAAATTCCGTAGTATTGGTATTTTCTTAGGGATGGTCATTACTGCGGTTATTGGGATGATCACAGGTATCATTGATCCCCCAACAGCAGTTGTTTCGGCTATTCCAAGTGTAGACTCTACATTTATGGTAGCATTGGAACCACTTGGTGACATTGGAACGTTATTTAATGTGAAGTTTTTAGTAGTAGTGTTAACATTCCTGTTTGTAGATTTCTTTGATACAGCAGGTACTTTAATGGCTGTAGCGACACAGGCTGGCTTAGTAAAAGATAATAAATTACCACGTGCAGGACGTGCCTTAATGGCGGATGCGCTAGCAACGACAATCGGTTCTTTATTTGGTACATCAACAACAACAGCGTATGTAGAGTCAACTTCTGGGGTAGCAGCGGGTGCTCGCTCAGGGTTCTCAGCAGTCGTAACTGCAGTACTATTCTTAGTAGCTTTATTCTTCTCACCATTACTAGCTGTTGTAACACCAGCAGTAACTGCACCAGCTCTAGTAATCGTAGGGGTACTGATGGTATCATCATTACGTCTAATTGATTGGGATAAATTCGAAATAGCAGTACCTGCATTCTTTACAGTATTAATGATGCCACTTGGTTATTCAATTGCTACTGGTATTGCAATCGGTTTTGTATTCTATCCAATTACAATGTTATTAGCGGGTCGTAAAAAAGAAATTCATCCTATGATGTATGGCTTATTCTTTGTCTTCCTTGCGTACTTTATCTGGGTAAGATAGTTAAATATATTTTGAAAGGCACCTCAATTGTTAGGTAAGAAACTAATAATTAGAGGTGCTTTTTCATTGCCAACAAAAATAACACGAAACTATTTTGGGGTTTAAGACATTCAAAATAGAGCATAGCCTAAACAAATCAAGTTATTAATTTTCTACATTATATAGAAGAAACTTGATTTCGAATAAATAAGAATAGTTTTACTTCAATGAAACTCTTGCAAACTTATTTTTAAGATGATATATTTAAACACGTTGTTACGAGATAAACGAACAACTAAAAAATATTAACATAAACGGTTGACATGAATTTAACATTATGTTAAATTATAAAAAGTTACTTGATGTAACTATTAAATGAACCTTGAAAACTGAACAAGCAAAACGTAATCAATAAAGTTTCAAATAACTAGCTTTGCTTAGTGAACGAAACAAAATTTTGGACATCAAAATGATGCCAGCAAAACAATTTGAGCTATTCAAATTTCTTTTATGGAGAGTTTGATCCTGGCTCAGGACGAACGCTGGCGGCGTGCCTAATACATGCAAGTCGAGCGAACAGAGAAGGAGCTTGCTCCTTCGACGTTAGCGGCGGACGGGTGAGTAACACGTGGGCAACCTACCTTATAGTTTGGGATAACTCCGGGAAACCGGGGCTAATACCGAATAATCTGTTTCACCTCATGATGAAACACTGAAAGACGGTTTCGGCTGTCGCTATAGGATGGGCCCGCGGCGCATTAGCTAGTTGGTGAGGTAACGGCTCACCAAGGCGACGATGCGTAGCCGACCTGAGAGGGTGATCGGCCACACTGGGACTGAGACACGGCCCAGACTCCTACGGGAGGCAGCAGTAGGGAATCTTCCACAATGGGCGAAAGCCTGATGGAGCAACGCCGCGTGAGTGAAGAAGGATTTCGGTTCGTAAAACTCTGTTGTAAGGGAAGAACAAGTACAGTAGTAACTGGCTGTACCTTGACGGTACCTTATTAGAAAGCCACGGCTAACTACGTGCCAGCAGCCGCGGTAATACGTAGGTGGCAAGCGTTGTCCGGAATTATTGGGCGTAAAGCGCGCGCAGGTGGTTTCTTAAGTCTGATGTGAAAGCCCACGGCTCAACCGTGGAGGGTCATTGGAAACTGGGAGACTTGAGTGCAGAAGAGGATAGTGGAATTCCAAGTGTAGCGGTGAAATGCGTAGAGATTTGGAGGAACACCAGTGGCGAAGGCGACTATCTGGTCTGTAACTGACACTGAGGCGCGAAAGCGTGGGGAGCAAACAGGATTAGATACCCTGGTAGTCCACGCCGTAAACGATGAGTGCTAAGTGTTAGGGGGTTTCCGCCCCTTAGTGCTGCAGCTAACGCATTAAGCACTCCGCCTGGGGAGTACGGTCGCAAGACTGAAACTCAAAGGAATTGACGGGGGCCCGCACAAGCGGTGGAGCATGTGGTTTAATTCGAAGCAACGCGAAGAACCTTACCAGGTCTTGACATCCCGTTGACCACTGTAGAGATATAGTTTCCCCTTCGGGGGCAACGGTGACAGGTGGTGCATGGTTGTCGTCAGCTCGTGTCGTGAGATGTTGGGTTAAGTCCCGCAACGAGCGCAACCCTTGATCTTAGTTGCCATCATTTAGTTGGGCACTCTAAGGTGACTGCCGGTGACAAACCGGAGGAAGGTGGGGATGACGTCAAATCATCATGCCCCTTATGACCTGGGCTACACACGTGCTACAATGGACGATACAAACGGTTGCCAACTCGCGAGAGGGAGCTAATCCGATAAAGTCGTTCTCAGTTCGGATTGTAGGCTGCAACTCGCCTACATGAAGCCGGAATCGCTAGTAATCGCGGATCAGCATGCCGCGGTGAATACGTTCCCGGGCCTTGTACACACCGCCCGTCACACCACGAGAGTTTGTAACACCCGAAGTCGGTGAGGTAACCTTTTGGAGCCAGCCGCCGAAGGTGGGATAGATGATTGGGGTGAAGTCGTAACAAGGTAGCCGTATCGGAAGGTGCGGCTGGATCACCTCCTTTCTAAGGATTATTTCGGAATACAAACCTAGGGTTTGTAAGATTACGTTTTGCGTTCAGTTTTGAAGGTTCATTCTTCTTGAATGAATTACTTCTAATTATGTGCTCCTGTCGCTACGCTTTCGTCGCAAAGCTGCGAGTTGTATAAGCAGGCAGTAGCTTTGTTCTTTGAAAACTGGATAAAACGACATTGAAATTGTAACAAACACATTTATTTTTTTAAGTTTTTTTATAGGCTTAATAACATTAAGAGGGTTTCAAGACACGAGCAGTTCTAGGAAGCAATCGAGTGAATGAAGGAGCGTACTTGAGTACGTGACTGATTGAACGAGTGAAGCTGACAACGAAATGTGATGTGTATTGAAAGCCGTTAGGTTAAGTTATTAAGGGCGCACGGCGAATGCCTTGGCACTAGGAGCCGAAGAAGGACGGCACTAACACCGATATGCTTCGGGGAGCTGTAAGTGAGCTTTGATCCGGAGATTTCCGAATGGGGGAACCCACTACGTTTAATCGCGTAGTATCTTGACGTGAATACATAGCGTCTTGAAGGCAGACCCAGGGAACTGAAACATCTAAGTACCTGGAGGAAGAGAAAGAAAAATCGATTCCCTGAGTAGCGGCGAGCGAAACGGGAAGAGCCCAAACCAAGAGGCTTGCCTCTTGGGGTTGTAGGACACTCAATACGGAGTTACAAAAGAGCGAGTTAGATGAAGCGACTTGGAAAGGTCCGCCAGAGCAGGTAAAAGCCCTGTAGTCGAAAGTTCGTTCTCTCCTGAGTGGATCCTGAGTACGGCGGAACACGTGAAATTCCGTCGGAATCCGGGAGGACCATCTCCCAAGGCTAAATACTACCTAGTGACCGATAGTGAACCAGTACCGTGAGGGAAAGGTGAAAAGCACCCCGGAAGGGGAGTGAAAGAGATCCTGAAACCGTGTGCCTACAAGTAGTTAGAGCCCGTTAATGGGTGATAGCGTGCCTTTTGTAGAATGAACCGGCGAGTTACGATTACGTGCGAGGTTAAGCTTTAGAAGGCGGAGCCGCAGCGAAAGCGAGTCTGAATAGGGCGAAATAGTACGTGGTCGTAGACCCGAAACCAGGTGATCTACCCATGTCCAGGGTGAAGGTAAGGTAACACTTACTGGAGGCCCGAACCCACGCACGTTGAAAAGTGCGGGGATGAGGTGTGGGTAGCGGAGAAATTCCAATCGAACTTGGAGATAGCTGGTTCTCTCCGAAATAGCTTTAGGGCTAGCCTCGTGATGAGAATACTGGAGGTAGAGCACTGTTTGGACTAGGGGGCCATCCCGGTTTACCGAATTCAGACAAACTCCGAATGCCAGATATTTATACACGGGAGTCAGACTGCGAGTGATAAGATCCGTAGTCAAAAGGGAAACAGCCCAGACCACCAGCTAAGGTCCCAAAGTAATCGTTAAGTGGAAAAGGATGTGGCGTTGCACAGACAACCAGGATGTTGGCTTAGAAGCAGCCATCATTTAAAGAGTGCGTAATAGCTCACTGGTCGAGTGACGCTGCGCCGAAAATGTATCGGGGCTAAACGATTCACCGAAGCTGTGGATTGACATCTACGATGTCAGTGGTAGGAGAGCGTTCTAAGTGCGTTGAAGTCAGACCGGAAGGACTGGTGGAGCGCTTAGAAGTGAGAATGCCGGTATGAGTAGCGAAAGACGGGTGAGAATCCCGTCCACCGTATGACTAAGGTTTCCTGAGGAAGGCTCGTCCGCTCAGGGTTAGTCGGGACCTAAGCCGAGGCCGATAGGCGTAGGCGATGGACAACAGGTTGATATTCCTGTACCACCTCCTCACCGTTTGAGAAATGGGGGGACGCAGTAGGATAGGGTAAGCGCGCTGTTGGTTATGCGCGTCCAAGCAGTAAGGCGTGTGTGTAGGCAAATCCGCACACTGTAACGTTGAGCTGTGATGGCGAGTCCGTATGGACGAAGTTCCTGATTTCACACTGCCAAGAAAAGCCTCTATCGAGGTGAGAGGTGCCCGTACCGCAAACCGACACAGGTAGTCGAGGAGAGAATCCTAAGGTGTGCGAGAGAACTCTCGTTAAGGAACTCGGCAAAATGACCCCGTAACTTCGGGAGAAGGGGTGCTCTTGAGCGTGCAAGCGCATGAGAGCCGCAGTGAATAGGCCCAGGCGACTGTTTAGCAAAAACACAGGTCTCTGCAAAACCGTAAGGTGACGTATAGGGGCTGACGCCTGCCCGGTGCTGGAAGGTTAAGAGGAGTGGTTAGCGCAAGCGAAGCTGCGAATTGAAGCCCCAGTAAACGGCGGCCGTAACTATAACGGTCCTAAGGTAGCGAAATTCCTTGTCGGGTAAGTTCCGACCCGCACGAAAGGCGTAACGATCTGGGCACTGTCTCAACGAGAGACTCGGTGAAATTATAGTACCTGTGAAGATGCAGGTTACCCGCGACAGGACGGAAAGACCCCGTGGAGCTTTACTGTAGCCTGATATTGAATTTTGGTACAACTTGTACAGGATAGGTAGGAGCCAGAGATCTCGGAGCGCCAGCTTCGAAGGAGGCGTCGGTGGGATACTACCCTGGTTGTATTGAAATTCTAACCCATGCCCCTTAGCGGGGCAGGAGACAGTGTCAGGCGGACAGTTTGACTGGGGCGGTCGCCTCCTAAAAGGTAACGGAGGCGCCCAAAGGTTCCCTCAGAATGGTTGGAAATCATTCGTAGAGTGTAAAGGCACAAGGGAGCTTGACTGCGAGACCTACAAGTCGAGCAGGGTCGAAAGACGGGCTTAGTGATCCGGTGGTTCCGCATGGAAGGGCCATCGCTCAACGGATAAAAGCTACCCCGGGGATAACAGGCTTATCTCCCCCAAGAGTCCACATCGACGGGGAGGTTTGGCACCTCGATGTCGGCTCATCGCATCCTGGGGCTGTAGTCGGTCCCAAGGGTTGGGCTGTTCGCCCATTAAAGCGGTACGCGAGCTGGGTTCAGAACGTCGTGAGACAGTTCGGTCCCTATCCGTCGTGGGCGTAGGAAATTTGAGAGGAGCTGTCCTTAGTACGAGAGGACCGGGATGGACACACCGCTGGTGTACCAGTTGTCTTGCCAAAGGCATCGCTGGGTAGCTATGTGTGGACGGGATAAGTGCTGAAAGCATCTAAGCATGAAGCCCCCCTCAAGATGAGATTTCCCATTACGCAAGTAAGTAAGATCCCTCAAAGACGATGAGGTAGATAGGTTCGAGGTGGAAGTGTGGTGACACATGGAGCTGACGAATACTAATCGATCGAGGACTTAACCAAAAACGTTTGAAACATTCAATGAACCGTTTATCCAGTTTTGAAAGAATAATTTCTTTTATGAAGGGTTTCAAAATACGAGTAGTTCGAGGAAGCAATGAGAGAGGAAAGGAGCGTACTCAAGTACGTGACTGACTGAAGGACAGAAGCTGACGAAGAAATGCGATGTATATTGAAAGCCGACCATAGTCTAGTGATGATGGCAAAGAGGTCACACCCGTTCCCATACCGAACACGGAAGTTAAGCTCTTTAGCGCCGATGGTAGTTGGGGGCTTCCCCCTGTGAGAGTAGGACGTCGCTAGGCAATTTAAAAAGTCATGGATATATTCCATGGCTTTTTTTGTTTTATGAAATATTCATAAAATGCTATAATAAATTAAATTATATACATATTGATTGATCTTGATTCATAGGAGGAATCAAAATGAGGCGTAACCTTTTTACGGCTATTTCGATCTTGAGTCTACTACTTATATTCTTTCTGTTTGGTTATGATTCAACGAAATGGTATGGAGGCTTTTTTACATTTCTCTATCAAGTCAATATGTTTATGCCCTTTATTTTAGGTGGTTTAGGCATTGTTAGTGCTCTCTTAGGCATTAAAGGCTATCGCATGGTTCTTGTTGTCCTTCATTCATTCCTACTATTATTATTTTTAGGTATCTATTTTAAAGCTTTTTATGGATTTAATGAACCTTAATTGAAACTGCGGATATGAATCTGCAGTTTTTTCTATTGAAAGAACCTCATTATATGTTCTTACATACTTCTTTAAGCAACAAAAGGTATAATGTAATACAAGTAGTAAATATGTAAAACGTGAAGTGGAGAGGAAGAAAAAGTTGGGGAAAAAGCAAATTTGGTATGAGGTACAAGAAAATGAGTCGATCGAGGATTGTTTAGCAAGAATGCAGCAGGATGGTTTCATGGCCATAGGGCGAAAAGAAGAGCCGCTTTTTCATATAGTAGATGGTGAACCAGCCTTTTTGCGTCAAAAAATTCAATTTAAAGCTATACCTACTCAAGATACTGAATAAATTTGACCAAAAACCGAACGTTTTTTTTACGCTTATAAAAAACGTTCGCATTTTTGCATTGACGATAAGGCAATCCCTTGTTAAAATGTGATAAGGAAAAACAAATAAATCCCACATATATGCTAGAGGATTGGCTCTAGTGTCTCTACCCGGCACCGTAAATGCTGGACTATGCGGGAAAGCACTTTTGGCATATTACGAGAAGATCCTTGTGCAGTTATGTACATGGAGATATTCTTGTCTTACTAAGTCCTCAAGTAAACTGCTTTCACGTGTAATAGTAGAGAGTAGTTTATTTGGGGATTTTCTTTGTAAATAGATAAAAATTGCAGTAGCTATTAATAATAGAGGCTTGCACAATAATTGATCATTTTTCTATCGTTTAAAAGGAGCGACAATTTATGAATCCGAAAATCGGTGTCATTATGGGTAGTTCAAGTGACTGGGAAACAATGAAACATGCATGTGATATTTTAGATGAATTACAAGTACCGTATGAAAAAAAGGTTGTATCTGCACATCGTACACCTGATTTAATGTTTGACTATGCAGAGACAGCTCGTGAGCGAGGACTACAAGTAATTATCGCTGGGGCAGGTGGAGCTGCACATTTACCTGGAATGGTAGCAGCTAAAACAACATTACCTGTCATTGGTGTACCAGTTCAATCACGTGCACTTAACGGACTCGATTCATTATTATCTATCGTTCAAATGCCTGGTGGTGTACCTGTAGCAACTGTAGCGATTGGCAAAGCGGGAGCAACAAACGCAGGATTACTAGCAGCTCAAATTTTGTCAACAACAGATGCTGTACTTGCTAATAAATTAGATGCTAGACGTGAAGCAACGAAGCAGCAAGTATTAGAAAGCACAGGTGACTTAGTGTGACGAAGATTATTTATCCTGGACAAACGATAGGTATTATAGGCGGAGGACAACTTGGTCGAATGATGGCGCTTGCTGCAAAGGAGTCAGGTTTTAAAGTGGCTGTTCTTGAGCCTGCAATGGACTCGCCGTGTGGGCAGGTAGCTGATATTCGTATTGTAGCTCCATATGATGATGAAGCTGCTTTAGAAGAACTTGCAGAAGTAAGTGATGTTATCACTTATGAATTTGAAAATATTGATTATGAAGGCTTAAAGCGCTTATCACAAATGGCTTATGTTCCTCAAGGAGCAGAGTTGGTACGTATTACACAAAACCGTATAACAGAGAAAGACGCTATTGTGAAGGCTAGTTGCCCAGTAGCACCATATATTGTTGCAAAAACTTATGAAGAATTAGTAGCCAATATTGATTCGATTGGTTATCCTTGTATAGTCAAAACAGCAAGAGGTGGTTATGATGGCAAGGGACAGCAGCTTTTAAAGTCAACTGAAGATTTACCTTTAGCGAAAGAACTATTCACACATTCTCAATGTATTGCAGAAGGTTTTGTTCCTTTCCTAAAGGAAGTATCGGTCATTGTTCAAAGAAATGGTCATGGTGAATCGTATTGTCAGCCAGTTGGAGAGAACATTCATGTTCATCATATTCTGCATGAAACAATTGTGCCTGCTCGCATATCTGAAAGCACAGCTCAAGCTGCGGAACGAGAAGCTTTAAAAATTGCAGATTACTTACATTTAGTAGGAACGCTAGCAGTAGAAATGTTTGTGTTAGAAGATGGTAGCATTGTTATTAATGAATTAGCACCAAGACCTCATAATTCTGGTCATTATTCAATAGAAGCGTGTAATGTTTCACAATTCCATCAGCATATTCGTGCTGTTTGTGGTTGGCCATTACGTAAGCCAGAACTTTGGGCGCCATCCATTATGGTCAATGTATTAGGGCAGCATGTCGTGCCACTCAGTAACTCAATTGCTAAATATCCTGAATGGTCCATCCATCTTTATGGGAAAGCTGAAGCTAAGGTAAACCGTAAAATGGGCCATGTAACGATTATGACAAAAAGCTTAGAGGAAACACTACAACAAATCGAGAGTTCTGGCATTTGGTCAGAATAGAAGGAGAAACGCGATGATTGAACGTTACACAAGACCCGAAATGGGCGCAATTTGGACAGAACAAAATAAGTACCAAGCTTGGCTAGAGGTTGAAATTTTAGCATGTGAGGCTTGGGCAGAGATAGGCGATATTCCAAAAGAGGATGTTGCTAAAATTCGTGAAAATGCTTCATTTGATGTGAATCGCATTTTAGAAATTGAACAAGAAACACGTCATGACGTTGTAGCCTTTACGCGTGCCGTTTCGGAAACACTTGGGGAAGAGCGTAAATGGGTACATTATGGTTTAACTTCTACAGACGTAGTAGACACAGCACTTTCTTATTTAATCAAACAAGCAAATGATATTTTGCGCAAGGACATCGTGAATTTCATTGATATTATTGCGGCTAAGGCAAAAGAGCATAAACATACGGTGATGATGGGACGTACACATGGTGTTCATGCAGAACCAACAACTTTTGGTTTAAAACTTGGTTTATGGTATGAGGAAATGAAGCGTAACCTTGAACGTTTTGAAGCAGCAGCCAAAGTAATTGAAACAGGAAAAATGTCTGGAGCTGTTGGAACATATGCCAATATCGATCCTCGTGTTGAGCAATATGTTTGTGATCAACTAGGTCTTGCTGCATCACCGATTTCAACACAAACTTTACAGCGTGATCGCCATGCGCAGTATTTAGGTGCATTAGCTTTAGTTGCTACATCAATTGAAAAATTCGCAACAGAAATTCGCGGCTTACAGAAATCTGAAACGCGTGAAGTAGAAGAAGCTTTTGCAAAAGGGCAAAAGGGCTCATCCGCAATGCCACATAAACGTAATCCAATCGGTTCTGAAAACATGGTTGGGATGTCTCGTTTAATGCGTGGATATATGGTGACAGCTTATGAAAATGTAGCTTTATGGCATGAACGTGATATTTCTCATTCATCTGCAGAGCGCGTTATTTTACCGGATGCAACAATTACTCTTAACTATATGCTTAATCGCTTCGGTAATATTGTGAAAAACTTAACAGTATTCCCTGAGAACATGAAACGTAACATGGAACGCACATATGGTCTTATTTATTCTCAACGCATCTTATTAGCATTAATCGATAAAGGATTAGTACGTGAGGAAGCTTATGATACAGTACAACCTTTAGCAATGCAGGCATGGGACGAGCAAGTTCAGTTCCGTACATTGGTCGATGCAAGTGAAAAAATCACATCTTATTTAACACAAGAAGAGCTGGATGAGTGCTTTGATTATAACTACCACTTACAGCATGTTGATATGATTTTTGAACGACTAGGACTTAACTAATATTTATTTAGCCATCTAAAAGTAAATGTTAGAGCCACCAGTAAATGTTTCAGAGTTGAATCGTGGAGACACGATTCAATTCTGATCATTCATAACAAGCGTATCTCATAATATCAGGGGGAAAAACGACATGACTAAAGGTCAACTTTTGTATGAAGGTAAAGCAAAAAAATTGTTCACAACAGAGGAGCCAAATGTGCTACTAGTTGAGTACAAGGATAGTGCAACAGCATTCAATGGCGAAAAAAAAGAAGAAATTGACGGCAAGGGCATTTTAAATAATCGCATTACTTCATTAATTTTCGAAAAATTACAAGCAAACGGAATTGCGTCACATTTCGTAAAACAATTATCAGATACACAACAACTTGTAAAAAAAGTAGAAATTATTCCGATTGAAGTTGTTGTTCGTAATATTGCCGCAGGAAGTTTAGCAAAACGTCTTGGTCTTGAAGAGGGAACAGCCTTAAAACGACCAATCGTAGAATTTTACTATAAAGACGATGCGTTAGGCGACCCACTCATTACGACAGAACATATTGACGTTCTGGATCTTGCGACACCTACTGAAGTAACAGCCATTTATGATGGAGCACTAGCTGTTAACAAAGTTCTACAGCCAATCTTTGCAGATATCAATGTAACATTAATTGATTTTAAATTAGAGTTTGGCCGTGATATGGATGGCAATGTATTATTGGCAGATGAAATTTCACCAGACACATGCAGACTTTGGGATGCAACTACAAAGCAAAAGTTAGACAAAGATGTTTTTCGTCGAGACCTTGGTAATTTAACTGAAGTTTATACTATTATACTTTCTAGACTCGGAGGCAAATAACAATGAAAAAAGTAAAAATCTATGTAACATTACGTGAGAGCATTCTTGATCCACAAGGCTCTGCAGTACAAGGTTCTTTAGCTAAAATGGGCTACGGTGAGGTAGAAGATTTACGTATCGGTAAATATCTTGAGCTAACTCTTAAAGACTCAGAACGTGACATTGATACTCTAGTAAAAGAAATGTGTGAAAAGGTTTTAACGAACGTTGTAATTGAAGACTACCGTTTTGAAGTCGAGGAGGCTAACTAATCATGAAATTCGCAGTACTCGTATTCCCTGGGTCAAACTGTGACATCGATATGTATCATGCGATTAAAGACGAGCTAGGTGAAGAAGTAGAATATGTATGGCATACAGCAACAGATCTAAGTGGCTTTGATGGCGTATTAGTACCTGGAGGATTCTCCTATGGGGACTACCTTCGTTGTGGTGCAATGGCTAATCAATCTAACATTATGGCAGAGGTTAAGAAAGCAGCAGATGCTGGTAAACCTGTATTAGGTGTATGTAATGGCTTCCAAATTCTGACGGAAGCTGGTTTATTACCAGGGGCTTTACTACGCAATAAAAACTTAAAATTTATGTGCCGTACAGTACAGCTAAAAGTGGAAAACAACAATACATTATTCACAAATCAATATGAGCAAGGTCAAATCATCAATATTCCAATCGCACATGGTGAAGGTAATTACTACTGTGACGAGGAAACTTTACAATCACTAAAAGATAATAATCAAATCGTATTCACATACTCAGGTGACAATCCAAACGGTTCTTTAGAAGATATCGCAGGGATTATAAACGAGCGCGGCAATGTATTAGGGATGATGCCACACCCAGAGCGAGCTGTTGATGCATTGGTGGGCGGCGCAGACGGTCTAGCAGTATTCAAATCAATTGTGAAGCAGTGGAGGGAAAATCATGTCAACAACTAAGTTTGAGCCAACAGCACAGCAAATTAAGGATGAAAAGCTATACGCTGGTATGGGGATGTCAGACGAAGAATTTGCAATGGTAGAAGGTATTTTAGGACGTCTACCTAACTGGACAGAGACAGGTCTTTTCTCAGTAATGTGGTCTGAGCACTGCTCTTACAAAAATTCAAAGCCAGTACTACGTAAGTTCCCGACAAAAGGGCCACAAGTATTACAAGGTCCAGGTGAAGGTGCGGGTATTGTCGATATTGGTGATGAACAGGCAGTAGTATTTAAAATGGAATCACATAACCATCCATCTGCAATTGAACCTTATCAAGGGGCTGCAACAGGTGTTGGCGGTATTATCCGTGACGTTTTCTCCATGGGTGCACGTCCAATTGCCATGCTAAATTCATTACGTTTTGGTGAATTAAAATCAGCACGTGGTAAATATCTTTTTGAAGAAGTTGTTGCGGGTATCGCAGGTTATGGTAACTGCATCGGAATTCCGACCGTTGGTGGCGAGATTCAATTTGATCCTTGCTATGAAGGTAATCCACTTGTTAATGCAATGTGTGTCGGTTTAATTGACCATCAAGATATTCAACGTGGTATTGCTGCGGGTGTCGGCAATACAGTTATGTATGTCGGTGCGAAAACAGGTCGTGACGGAATTCATGGTGCAACATTTGCCTCTGAGGAATTAACAGAGGAATCAGATAACCAACGTCCAGCAGTACAAGTAGGGGACCCATTCATGGAGAAACTTTTACTTGAAGCATGTTTAGAAGTTGTAAAATCTGATGCTCTAGTTGGTATTCAAGATATGGGTGCAGCTGGTCTTACTTCTTCATCAGCAGAAATGGCTTCAAAAGCAGGCTCTGGTGTAGAAATGAATTTAGACTTAGTGCCTCAACGTGAGACAGGTATGACAGCGTACGAAATGATGTTATCTGAGTCTCAAGAACGTATGTTATTAGTGGTGAAAAAAGGTCGTGAAGATGAAATTAAAGCGATTTTTGATAAATATGATTTAGATGCTGTAGCAATCGGCCGAGTAACGGATGATAAAATGCTTCGCCTTTTACACAAAGGACAAGTAGTGGCAGAAGTACCTGCTGATGCGTTAGCAGAAGATGCTCCTGTTTATCATAAACCATCTGCTGAACCTGCATACTATGCTGAGTTCCAAGCAATCGAGAACGCAGAACCAGTTGTGACGGATTATAAAGAAACTTTAAATGCTTTACTACAAGCACCAACAATTGCTTCTAAAGAGTGGGTGTACGATCAATACGATTATCAAGTACGTACATCGACAGTTGTGAAGCCTGGGTCTGACGCTGCTGTTATTCGTGTACGTGGGACAAATAAAGGTTTAGCGATGACAACGGACTGTAACTCTCGCTATATCTATTTAGATCCAGAAGTGGGTGGAGCTATCGCAGTAGCTGAAGCAGCACGTAATATCGTGGCAACGGGTGGTACGCCACTTGCGATTACAGACTGCTTAAACTTTGGTAATCCAGAGAAACCAGAAATCTTCTGGCAAATTGAAAAATCTGCTGATGGTATTTCTGCTGCTTGTACGGCATTAAATGCTCCAGTAATCGGTGGTAACGTTTCTCTTTATAATGAGCGTTCAGGTGAAGCTGTTTATCCAACACCAACAATTGGTATGGTTGGTCTTATCGAAGATTTAGCTCATGTAACTACACAGGATGTAAAAGCTGCAGGAGATCTTGTCTTTGTCATTGGTGAGACAAAAACTGAATTCGGTGGTTCAGAGCTACAAAAACTATTAAATAATGGCGTTATTTCAGGAAAAGCGCCAGCTATAGATTTAGAAGTGGAAGGGGTACGTCAGCAAGCTTTATTAAAGGCGATTAAAGCTGGTCTTGTACAATCTGCCCATGACGTTGCAGAGGGTGGTCTTGCAGTCGCTATTACTGAGACAACATTCGGTGCAAACGGTCTTGGTGTTGAAGTAACATTAGCAGGATCTGCTACAACTGCATTATTCAGCGAAAGTCAATCTCGTTTTGTTGTAACTGTCAAAGAAGAAAATGCTGCTGCATTTGTAGAAATCATCAAAGATGCTCACCAAATTGGTGTCGTAACAAATGATGCACTTGTTAAAATCAACGGGGACAAAGGTGTGCTTGTAGAAGGTACAGTGGAGGAATTCCGTTCTAATTGGAAAGGAGCAATCCCATGCTTGCTGAACTCAGAGGCTTAAACGAAGAATGTGGGGTGTTTGGTATTTGGGGTAACCCAAGTCCAGCACACCTTAGCTATTACGGGCTACATGCTCTTCAACACCGTGGACAAGAAGGGGCTGGAATTGTCGTTTCAGATGGACAGCATCTTCGCGCGGTGAAAGGCGAAGGACTAGTTAATGATGTTTTCAACGAAGATAAATTAAAAGCAGTCAACGGCAAAGCGGCTATTGCTCATGTTCGTTACACGACTGCTGGTGGCGGCGGTATTGAAAACGTACAGCCACTATTATTCCACTCCTCAACTGGTAGCCTTTCAATTGCCCATAACGGTAACTTAGTCAATGCGACACATTTAAAACAGTATCTAGAGCGACAAGGGAGTATTTTCCATTCTAGCTCTGATACAGAAGTGCTGGCGCATCTTATTAAGAAAAGCTCGCATTCACCATTCCGTGCAAAGGTGAAAAATGCCCTTTCTCTATTAAAGGGTGCGTATTCTTTCTTAATTATGACAAAGGATGAAATGCTTGTTGCACGTGATCCACATGGTTTACGTCCATTATCTCTTGGAAAGCTTGGAGATGGCTGGGTGGTAGCTTCTGAAACTTGTGCATTTGATTTAATTGGTGCAGAATTCGTTCGTTCTGTGGAGCCAGGAGAGCTCATCATTATTAATGATGAGGGTGTAAAATCGGATCGCTTTGCTGATATGGAAAAGCGTTCGATGTGTGCGATGGAATATGTTTATTTAGCTCGTCCTGATTCAGATATTGATGGCATTAATGTTCATATGGCGCGTAAGCGTATGGGGAAACAACTTGCCCGTGAATGTGCGCATATTGAGGCTGATGTTGTAACGGGTGTACCTGATTCAAGTATTTCAGCAGCGATTGGTTTTGCAGAAGAAAGTGGCATCCCTTATGAATTAGGTCTTATTAAAAACCGCTATGTTGGTCGTACGTTTATTCAGCCAACACAGGAATTACGTGAACGTGGTGTAAAAATGAAACTGTCACCAGTTGTTCAAGTTGTAAAGGGTAAACGTGTAGTAATGGTGGACGATTCAATTGTGCGTGGTACAACATCACGTCGTATTGTCAAAATGTTAAAAGATGCTGGTGCAGCAGAAGTTCATGTTGTGATCTCTTCACCGCCAATGACAAATCCTTGTTATTATGGCATTGATACTTCCACACATGAAGAGCTGATTGCCTCTAGTCATAAAGTAGATGAAATTCGTGATGCAATCGGTGCAGATTCTCTTACGTTCCTTTCTGTTGAGGGCATGGTAGAGACAATTGCACGACCATATGAAGATGACAATCGTGGGCTATGCTTAGCATGCTTTACAGGCAAATATCCAACAGAGATTTTCCCGGATACCATCTTACCACATGAAAAAGAACTATTACGTTAAGAAAAACATCGCAACGGATTGGTGATCGGTAGAAGGCTATACAAAGACTTCTAGGGTACTGAGGCGATTTGGATGATAAGGAGGAACTCTGCGTGTCAAAGGCATATGAACAAGCAGGTGTAAATATTGAAGCGGGTTATGAAGCTGTAAAACGAATGAAGTCTCATGTTGAACGTACGAACCGTTTAGGTGTAATGGGAACGTTCGGTGGCTTTGGTGGCATGTTTGACTTGTCAAAACTAAATCTTAAAGAACCTGTTCTTATTTCAGGGACAGATGGTGTTGGAACAAAGCTAAAACTAGCGTTCATGGTAGATAAGCACGATACAATTGGTGTGGATTGTGTAGCAATGTGTGTCAATGATATTGTTGCTCAAGGAGCAGAGCCACTGTACTTTTTAGATTACGTAGCGCTTGGAAAAGCAGAGCCTGCAAAAATTGAACAAATTGTTAAAGGTGTTGCAGATGGCTGTGTGCAATCTGGTGCAGCACTAATTGGTGGCGAAACTGCGGAAATGCCTGGTCTTTATGAAGAAGACGAATATGATTTAGCAGGGTTTGCAGTAGGTGCTTGTGAAAAGTCTGCCATTGTGACAGGTGAAAAAATCGTTGAAGGCGATGTGCTTATTGGGATTGCATCAAGTGGTGTACATTCAAACGGTTATTCTTTAGTGCGAAAAATTGTTTTTGCAGATCAGCAATATGCGGTGGATGCCATTGTTGAAGGCTATGAAGATTTAGGACCGATCGGGGAGGCTCTTCTCGTGCCAACAAAGCTATATGCTAAGCCAGTATTAGCAGCTTTAAAGGCAGCAGATGTACATGGTTGTGCTCATGTTACTGGTGGAGGTTTCTATGAAAATCTACCGCGTATGATGCCAGAAGGATTAGCAACGGAAATCGACTTAGGTTCTTGGCCAGTATTACGTATCTTTGAATTCCTAAAAGATAAAGGCCAGTTAGAAGATAAAGATCTATATAATGTCTTTAACATGGGGATTGGTTTTGTAATAGCTGTGCCAGTAGCTGAAGCTGAGAAAGTAATGGCAGCAGTAGAAGCAAATGGTGAAAAGGCTTATCCAATCGGACGTGTTATCAAAGGCGACGGAGTAGTGTTTAATGGCTCACATGATGGGAGTTTAGTGTAATGACTGCACCAACAAAAATCGCCGTGTTCGCATCAGGCAGCGGGAGTAATTTTCAAGCCATTCAAGAGGCGATCGGAAGTGGAGAACTGCATGCAAAGATTGAACTAGTGGTGACAGATAAGCCCGGTGCGTTTGTAGTGACACGTGCTGAAAATTTGGGGATTCCAGTGTTAGCATTAAATCCAAAAGAGTTTGCATCAAAAGCAGCTTATGAGACAGCCATTATCGATGCTTTACATGAATGCGATGTGAAATGGATTGTGCTTGCAGGGTATATGCGTTTAATTAGTGACGTATTATTAGCAGCCTTTCCGCAACGAATTGTTAATATCCATCCTTCCTTATTGCCAGCATTCCCCGGGAAGGACGCCATTGGTCAGGCAATCAATCATGGTGTAAAGATTACAGGGGTAACAGTGCATTTTGTTGATGAAGGAATGGATACTGGTCCGATTATCGCACAGGCTGCTGTACCTGTCATTGAAGGAAATCGAGAGGCAACAGAAGCTGAAATTCATAAGCAAGAGCATCTATTATATACAAAGGCTTTACGGCAATTATTACAATAACTGAAGAGGAGTTAGGTCGAGAACCTTACTCAACAAGTAAGACCTAACTCTATTAATCTTATAGAAGCAAGTCAGTTCGTGGTAAGCACGATAAAAATTAGGAGGATATTGTTGTGACAAAACGTGCATTAATCAGTGTTTCCAATAAAGATGGTATTTTAGAATTTGCAAAGGAATTAGTAGCATTAGGTTATGAAATTTTATCAACTGGCGGTACGAAAAAAATGTTACAGGATAATGCGGTGGCTGTAACGGCAGTAGATGAAGTAACGAAGTTCCCAGAAATTTTAGATGGTCGTGTGAAAACATTAAATCCAATGATCCACGGTGGTCTATTAGGAAAGTTTGACGATGCTTCTCATCAAGCACAAATGAACGAGCATGGAATTGAGCCAATTGAGATTGTTTGTGTTAATCTATATCCATTTGTTGAAACAATTTCAAAGCCTAATGTAACATGGGATGATGCAATTGAAAACATTGATATCGGTGGCCCAACAATGTTACGCTCTGCTGCAAAAAACCATCAATATGTAACAGTAATCGTGGACAGCAATGACTATGCAACAGTATTAGAAGAACTAAAAGCAAACGGCGCAACTACAATTGAAACACGTCGTCAATTAGCTGCGAAAGTTTTCCGTCACACAGCCGCTTATGATTCTTATATTTCGAACTACCTGACAGAAGAAGAATTCCCAGAGAGCTTAACGATGACATATGAGTTAAAGCAAAATTTACGCTATGGAGAAAACCCGCACCAAAAAGCGGCTTTCTACCAAAAACGTCTTGGCTCAGACTTCTCATTGGCCTATGCTACACAATTACATGGGAAAGAGTTATCCTACAACAATATTCAAGATGGTAATGCAGCACTACAAATCGTCAAAGAATTTGAAATGCCAGCTGCTGTAGCAGTAAAGCATATGAATCCATGTGGCGTTGGTACAGGTATTACATTAGAGGCAGCATTCGATAAAGCTTATGAAGCAGATTCAACATCTATTTTTGGTGGTATTATCGCGTTAAATATGGAAGTAGATGCAGCAACTGCTGAAAAGTTAAGTCACATTTTCTTAGAAATCATTATTGCACCTGCATTCTCACAAGAAGCGTTAGACATTTTAACGCAAAAGAAAAATATTCGCTTACTAACTATTCCATTTGAGCAAGCAAAACAAGATCAATTCAACGTAGTATCTGTTGAAGGTGGCCTTCTTGTACAAGAGCCGGATCGCTATGGTTTTGGCAATGCAGATATTAAAGTAGTGACAGATCGTGAACCAACAAAACAGGAATGGGAAGCATTACAGCTTGGTTGGTCAGTTGTCAAACATGTTAAATCGAATGCGATTGTTGTAACAGATTCCCAAATGACACTTGGTGTTGGTGCAGGTCAAATGAACCGCGTAGGTGCTGCTAAAATTGCCTTTGAGCAAGCTGGAGAAAAAGCAAAAGGTGCTGCACTAGCATCAGACGCATTTTTCCCAATGAGTGATACTGTTGAAGCAGCAGCAGCGGCAGGAATTACTGCTATTATTCAACCAGGTGGCTCGATTAAAGATCAAGATTCCATTGATAAAGCAAATGAATATGGAATTGCTATGGTATTCACAGGCGTACGCCATTTTAAACACTAATTAATAAAACATATAAGAAACAAAACAGACCGAGATGCTGGTTCATCTCGGTCTTACTTACAAATAGGAGGATTCTCTAAAATGAATGTATTAGTAATCGGAAGCGGCGGTCGTGAGCATGCAATCGCTAAACAATTTAGCATTTCTCCATCGGTTCACAAAGTATTTGTAGCGCCAGGCAATGATGGAATGGGAGGCGAAATAGAAGTTGTAGCTATTGATACAATGGATTTCGCAGGTCTTGCTCAATTTGCCAAGGAAAATGATATTGCGTTAACATTTGTTGGCCCAGAACAGCCACTTGCTGAAGGCATTGTTGATTTCTTTACAGCTAGAGGTTTACGTATTTTTGGCCCTTCAAAGGTTGCAGCTCAAATCGAAAGTAGCAAATCCTATGCGAAAGAAATGATGAATAAATATAATATCCCTACAGCCTCACATGAAACGTTTACTGAAGCAGAAAAAGCGATCGCTTATATTCAAGAACAAGGGGCGCCTATTGTCATTAAAGCAGATGGTTTAGCGGCTGGTAAGGGTGTTGTTGTGGCCATGACAGAGGAAGAAGCAATTGAAGCTGTCGAGGATATGATTGGCAATCAACGCTTTGGTGATTCCTCTTCACGTGTTGTCATTGAAGAATTTTTAGACGGAGAAGAGTTCTCCTTTATGTCCTTTGTACATAAAGGACAAATTTATCCAATGGTTATTGCACAAGACCATAAACGTGCCTATGACGGTGATAAAGGACCAAACACTGGAGGCATGGGTGCATACTCGCCTGTACCACAAATCTCTCAAGAAGTAGTTGATCTTGCATATCATACAATTGTAGAACCTACTGTTAGAGGGATGGATGCTGATGGTGCTTCCTTTACAGGTATTTTATATGCTGGGTTAATTTTAACAAAGAAAGGTCCTCAGGTTATAGAATTTAATGCTCGTTTTGGTGATCCAGAAACGCAAGTAGTGTTACCGCGTATGGTTTCTGATTTTGGGGCATTTATGATGGCTTTAATGGATGAACAGCCATTTGATTTACAATGGTCAGAAGAAGCGATGCTTGGTGTTGTCATTGCAGCAGAAGGCTATCCTGGTGACGTTGAAAAAGGCAAAGCATTACCGAATTTAGAGGCACTTTCCACATCCCATGCAGTATTCCATGCAGGTACAAAATTAGTGGATGGCCAATTTGTTGGTAATGGTGGCCGTGTCCTGTTAGTTGCTGCCAAAGCTCCTACTTTGCAGGAAGCACAGGAAAAGGTATACGCTGGAATTGCTACAGAAACATGGGATCACTTTTTCTTCCGTCAAGATATTGGCTGGCGTACATTTAAGTAATTGTTATTTTCACTAAATTTTAAAATATTTTTAATCATCTTTTGAAACCTCTTGTTGTTTCAAACGTAAGAGGTAAGAGCCGTCTCAATAATAGATTGGGACGGCTCCTTTGACTAAGAAGGATTTTGAGCTTTATTCGTTGAAGAATCGCTACTATTTGAGGAATTTTGAGTTGAAGTGCTGGTGTCAGATTGTTTTGAAGCGGTAGCTTGTGAACCTGAAGAATTACCAGATATAGCAGAGGAAAAATCCTTCATGAGTTTATCGATTTGTTCAGAAGACATAGAATTTTGCCCGCTGAACATACTTTGCATAGAGGTGTTCATGGCATTTTGCATATTGGAGCTTAAGAGCGCCTTTGTTGGACAATATTTAAAGAGTCCCTCAGCCATTTTCATGGCACCTAATGCAATCATTAATCGACCTTTTGTACAATTAGGATCTCTAGAAACTTTAGCGATACCAAATGCTGTCAAACTTGTACCCATTGCAAAACGACAAAATGCATTTTTTTCGCTTAAATTTGCTTGCTGCATCATCATACTTCCTCCTTTAGTCATTGTGGAAAAATTAAGCGAGGTGCACTTTGCTTTATGAAAGTGCTGTGTTACGATTGAAACAAGATGATTGCATAAAGCATAATTTTTATGAAAGTATGCGATTATGCAGTAGTAGTATGTGATTTCAAGTTGGATTTACACAATGAAAAATTACGTAAATTAGGAAGGAGCGAATAGCATGGATCCAGTATGGAAAATAACAAAGTTACGACAGCAATTAGCAGTAATCGATGGGAAAAAGGCACCAGATATCGTGTTGAAAAATGCACGTTATTTGCATAGTATGCTGAAACAATTTGTAGTAGGAAACATTTGGATTTTAGGAGATCGCATTGTCTATGCTGGTGACAGAATGCCTCCTTTATTAGAAGGAACAGAAGTGGTGGATTGTACAGGGAAAACAATTGTACCAGGCTATATTGAACCACACGTCCATCCGTTCCAGCTTTATCATCCACAGTCATTTGCAGATTTTTGTGGTCAGCTTGGAACAACAGCTTTTATTTCCGATAATTTAAGTTTTGTTTTAAATTTAGAAAATAAGAAAGCGTTTTCAATTTTGGATAACTTGAAAAAGCTACCGTTTTCTTTTTATTGGTGGACTCGCTTTGATTCACAAACTGAACTGGAGCAAGAGGAAGAAGTTTTCTCTAATACGTCCATATTGGAATGGCTAGAGCGAAGTGATGTCTTGCTTGGTGGAGAGTTGACAGGCTGGCCTAAGCTGCTGCATGGCGATGATCAAATGCTTTATCGTATGCAAATGGCGAAGGGGCTTGGGAAAAAAATTGAAGGACATTTCCCAGGAGCTTCAGAAAGAACTTTAGCACGCATGAAACTGCTTGGTGCTGATGGGGACCATGAGGCAATGACAGTGGAGGAAGTAGAGCGGCGCATTATGCAGGGCTATGCAGTAACATTACGTTATTCTTCCATTCGTCCAGATTTACCACATCTGCTAAAAGGAATAGTAGAAAAAGAACTTCCTATTTTTGATCATTTAATGATGACAACAGATGGCTCACCACCTTCATTCCATGAGGATGGTGTGATGGATAAATGTATTCAGGCAGCCTTAGATGCAGGAGTATCTCCAATCGATGCCTATCAAATGGCTTCTTATAATGTGGCACGCTATTATAATATGTCTAATTTACATGGGTTTATCGCGACAGGTCGCTTCGCTTCCCTGAATATTTTACAAGATGAATATCATCCTGTTCCTGAAAGTGTCTTATCGAAGGGTGTTTGGTTGAAGCGTGATGGAGAACGTGTGCATAAATTTGCATCAGTTGATTATTCTGCAATCCCAGCATTAGATTTAGATTTTTCATTAGATTCACAAGATTTTCAGTTTTCAATGCCCTTTGGTATTCAGTTAGTCAATGATGTTATTACAAAGCCTTATAACTCTTTCATTACTAGAGAAGGGCAACTGGCGAATCATGACGAGTGCTATTTAATGCTCCTTAACCGGGAAGGTAACTGGCATGTGAATACGATGATTAAAGGATTTGCGACAGATGTTCAAGGCTTTGCATCCTCCTATTCAAACACAGGCGATATTTTGCTAATTGGAAAAAACAAAGAAGATATGATCAAAGCTTTCGAAGAAATGAAGGCTAGAAATGGTGGAATTGTCCTAGTCGAAAAAGGAGAAGTGATAGCGGACATCCCATTAACAATCGGTGGACTTTTATATGATGGAGACGTACTTGCATTAACGGAGAAAGAAAATGCTTTAAAACAAGCTTTAGCAGATCGAGGTTATCAATTAGGAGATGCTATTTACACGTTATTATTTTTACAATCCACTCATTTACCATATATTCGTATAACACCAAAAGGGATTTTCGATGTGATGAAGAATAAGTTATTATTACCTGCTGTTATGCGCTAATTAATGAAAGTGTTTCAGCTGTTTAAACAATTGCCGTCATGTGTAAGTGTTCAAAGGAGAGGTATGCTTGTGTTCAAATCAAAGAAATTATGGATTGCAATGGCATTTAGTGCTTTGTTGATCGGTGGATGTTCAAAGGATACACCAAAAGTCAAAGAAGACGATGACTCTATAGTGGAGGAAGAAACGGTTGGGGAGGAGCCTGTTCAACAACCCAAATTCGTGGCTCCACTCACTGGGGAGGCTGTGCTAGAAGAAATTACACAGCGGCCTATTATGGTCACAATTAATAATCATCCAGCAGCACGTCCACAATCTGGATTGGCTGATGCAGATGTCATTTATGAAATGCTTGCGGAAGGCAATGTGACACGCTTTTTAGCAATATACCAAAGTGAGCTACCTGAAAATATTGGTCCAGTTCGAAGTGCACGCTCCTATTTCATTGATATGGCAAAGGGATTTGATGCTTTTTATGTAGCACATGGCTATAGTCCAGAGGCAAAAACGATGCTCGATCATCGTATCGTCGATCATATCAATGGAATGGCTTATGATGGTATACTTTTTAGTCGTTCCAGGGACCGTGTGGCTCCGCATAATTCATATATTACATCCGAAAACATCCTAAAAGGTGCTGAAATGGTAGGCGCTTCAATGAATTACAGTGAAAAAGTACTTCAGACTTTTTATGAACCCGATGAACGTGGTAAAATAGGCATTGAAACAAGTCAAGTTGATATTTACTATGGAAAGAATGAAGATTTCCACAACTCGTATGTGTATGATCATCAAAGTAATCACTATGAACGACAATCGGCTGGCGTGGACACAAAGGATATGTTAACAGGCGAAACAGTATCATTGGCAAATGTACTATTTTTTGAAATGGACCATCAAACCATTGATGATGTTGGTCGCCAAGCAATTGATTTAACGTCTGGTGGAAATGCGTATGTATTTCAAAATGGCTATTTGAGGGAAGTCGAATGGACGAACGTTAATGGAATACCAATGGCTGTAGAGCAATCAGGGGAGCCTGTAAAGCTTGTACCAGGAAAGTCGTGGGTTCATTTCGTACCATCTTCACCAGGGTTACAAGCAATGGTGAAAACGCAGCCTTAAAGGGAGGAAAATTGCATGCAAATCGAAAAAATTCGGGGGCATCAAACAGATCAATTATTTAAAGCCGTGTTAGAGTTGAAAGACATCGAAGAATGCTATAAGTTTTTTGATGATTTATGTACGATTAGTGAAATTCAATCGTTGGCACAACGCTTTGAGGTTGCACATTTATTGCGTTTGAAGAAAACCTATGAATCCATTAAAAAGGAAACAGGAGCAAGTACAGCAACTATTTCACGTGTGCGTCGCTGCTTCGATTATGGGAATGATACATATGATGAAATGTTAGGTCGTTTGTATCCTGATGAAAAACCGTTTCAAGCACCAAAAGAATAGTAGGGAAAGAGGCTGGGTAGAAGTTCTGCTCAGTCTTTTTCATTTTTTTGTCGTGAATCATAAGCTATACTTGTAAACGAATAGATAGAAAATGATAGGTGGTCAATTAAATGGATTATTTAGAATGGAGACATGTGTTCAAGCTAGATCCAGCTAAGGACATCTCAGATGAGGCACTAGAAAAAATTTGTGAGTCAGGCACAGATGTCATTTTAGTAGGTGGTACGGATGATGTGACATTAGATGGCGTATTAGATTTGCTTGTTCGTGTACGTCGTTTTGAGGTACCAATAGCGCTTGAAATTTCTACAATTGATGCGGTAACTCCAGGATATGATTATTATTTTATTCCAACGGTATTAAATAGTGATGATCCAAAATGGATTAAAAATTTACATCATGAGGCCATAAAAGAGTACGGAGATATTATGGTGTGGGAAGAGTTGGTAGCAGAAGGATATTGTATTTTAAATCCTGATTGTAAAGTAGCACAAGTAACAGGTGCGAAAACGGATTTAACGATTGACGATGTAGTGGCCTATGCACGCATGGCGGAAAATTTCTTTAAATTGCCTGTATTTTATGTCGAGTACAGCGGGATGTATGGGGATCTAGAGGTAGTTCGCGCAGTGAAAAACGAGCTGAAACATACGAAGCTCTTTTATGGTGGAGGCATAACATCTGCAAAGCAAGCGAAGGAAATGGCACAGTTTGCAGATACGGTAGTAGTTGGAAATATTATATATGATGATTTAAAAGCTGCACTTGCGACTGTTAAGGCTGTTAAAAATACGTTATAATTTTAGAACAAATGTTTGTAAGGCGGTGCAAAATGGAACAGTTAACAAAAAATTTACTAGCAGGAATGAATCCTGAACAGGAAAGAGCGGTCAAAACAACTGATGGACCGTTACTTATTATGGCAGGTGCTGGGTCAGGAAAAACACGTGTTTTAACACATCGTATTGCTTATTTAGTGATAGAAAAGGAAGTATATCCATCAAAGATTTTGGCGATTACGTTTACGAATAAAGCAGCACGAGAAATGCGCGAGCGTATTGATGGTGTTCTAGGGAATGGTACCGGCGATAGTATGTGGGTTTCTACTTTCCACTCAATGTGTGTAAGAATTTTACGTCGTAATATCGATCAACTAGGCATATCTCGTAATTTCTCCATTTTAGATTCCACTGATCAGCTATCAGTCATCAAAAATGTGATGAAGGATGAGAATATTGACCCTAAACGTTTTGAGCCGAGAGCGATTTTAAATGCGATTAGTGCAGCGAAAAATGAATGTATTACTGCTGACGATTACGCTGGACAAATGAACGATAAAAACCCTTATGAACAAACCGTTGCACGTGTCTATAAAGGCTATGAAAAAAGACTACGCCGCAATCAATCGCTCGATTTTGATGATTTGATTATGACGACGATTACATTGTTTAAACGTGTGCCTGAAGTGCTCGAATACTATCAAAATAAATTTCAATATATTCATGTAGATGAGTACCAAGATACGAATAAATCTCAATATTTACTTGTACAGTTACTGGCAAAGAAATTTAAAAATATTTGTGTTGTAGGGGACTCCGATCAGTCCATCTATCGATGGCGTGGTGCTGACATTGGCAATATCCTATCTTTTGAAAAGGATTATCCTAACGCCAAGGTCATAATGCTTGAGCAGAATTATCGTTCTACTAAACGCATCCTACAGGCGGCAAATGACGTCATTCAAAATAATACAACACGTTACCCAAAAGAACTGCGCACAGAAAATGCAGAGGGTGAAAAAATTGCCTTATATAAAGCTTATAATGAGCAAGAAGAAGCGCAATTTGTTGTACAAACGATTCAGCAATTAATTGAAAAAGAAAATCGTTCATTTGATGACTTTGCTATTTTATATCGTACGAATGCTCAATCACGTGTGATGGAGGAAGTACTTGTTAAATCCAATATGGCCTATCAAATAGTGGGCGGAACAAAGTTCTATGATCGAAAAGAGATTAAAGACTTACTAGCTTATTTACGACTGATTGCCAATAATGATGATGATTTATCACTGGCACGTATTATTAATGAGCCGAAGCGTAGTATTGGAGCTACATCCTTTGAAAAAATGGCACGCTATGCGATTGATCAGGATCGTTCCATTTTTGATGCGATGAATGATCTTGTATTCATGGGTCTAACTGGGAAAGCAGCAAATTCAGCTGAGCAATTTTATGCAATGATTAAAGGCTTTACAGAGATGCAGGATTATTTATCTGTTACTGAAATTGTGGAGCAAGTCATCGATAAATCAGGCTACCGTACAATGCTGCAAAATGAAAAAACAATTGAAGCAGAAAGTCGTCTAGAGAATATTGAAGAGTTTTTATCTGTCACAAAGGCTTTTGAGGAGCGCAGTGATGATAAAAGCTTAATTGCTTTTTTAACAGATTTAGCTCTTATTGCTGATATTGATGCACTAGATAAAGAAGATGCTTCTAAGGGCAATATTATTTTAATGACGATGCATGCCGCTAAAGGCTTAGAATTCCCTATTGTCTTTATTATCGGTATGGAGGAAAATATATTCCCACATTCACGCTCTTTAGACGATCAAGATGAGATGGAAGAGGAACGCCGTCTTATGTATGTTGGCGTGACACGAGCTGAGGAACGTCTCTATTTAACATGTGCACAAAGCCGAACAATTTTTGGTCGTTCAAGCTTTAATAACGCCTCCCGATTCTTAGGTGAAATTTCAGAAGACATTACAGAGTCCATTTCTAAGGCAAGTGCAGAATCAAAGTTACCGTTTGCCTCTAATAATCGTTCAACAGCTGGCTATCAAAAGCGCACGCTTGGTGCTATTCAACAAACACAGCCTGCTACAGCTCGTTTACAAGCAACGGGTGGAGATCAATTTGGCTGGAAGGCTGGAGATAAGGCGATTCATAAAAAATGGGGAACGGGTATGGTAGTCAGTGTAAAAGGTGAAGGTGATAGTACAGAGCTTGATATCGCCTTTCCACAACCAATTGGCATAAAACGATTACTAGCTCAATTTGCACCGATTGAAAAAGCGTAAGCGGAGGAACATAAATGAACGAAATAGAACAGCGTGTAGCGGAGTTAAATAAAATATTGCATGAATATGGTCACGCCTATTATGTGTTAGATAATCCTGTTGTAGCTGATAGTGTATACGATCAATTATTACATGAACTGATCGCATTAGAGGAAGCAAATCCATCACTCATTTATCCCGATTCTCCTACACAGCGTGTTGGTGGAGCAGTGGTTGAGGGCTTTAAAAAAGTAACACATGATTATCCAATGCTTAGTCTTTCAAATGCTTTTAATGAAGCAGATTTACGAGAGTTCGATCGTAAAGTACGTCAGGCAATTGGAGACCAATTTTCTTATGTATGTGAGCTGAAAATAGATGGTTTGGCTATTTCATTGAAATATGAAAATGGCGTGTTTGTACAAGGGGCAACAAGAGGAGATGGTGTTGTAGGCGAAGATATTACAGCCAATTTAAAGACAATCCGAGCGATCCCACTACGTTTAAAAGATCCTGTGACAATCGAAGTACGTGGTGAGGCGTACATGCCAAAAAAATCATTTGAAAAATTAAATACGCAACGTGCTGACAATGGAGAAGAATTATTTGCTAACCCGCGTAATGCGGCTGCTGGCTCACTACGTCAGTTAGACCCAAAAATTGCGGCAAGTCGTCAATTATCAACTTTTATCTATGCTATTGGTGGAGATGGTGAGTTATATGGTATTGATGGGCATGCGGAAATGCTTGATTATTTAGAGGGTCTTGGTTTCCCTTCGAACAAAGAGCGTCAGCGTTGCTCGACAATTGAAGAGGTCATGGCCTTTATAGAGCATTGGACAGAAAACCGTCCGAATTTAGCTTACGAAATTGATGGTATCGTTATCAAAGTAGATCGGTATGCTCAACAAGATGAGCTAGGCTACACTGCCAAAAGTCCACGCTGGGCCATTGCCTACAAATTTCCAGCAGAGGAAGTTGTCACAACATTACTTACTATTGATTTAACAGTAGGACGTACAGGTGTAGTAACACCAACGGCTATTTTAACGCCAGTACAAGTAGCAGGGACGACGGTACAACGTGCATCGTTGCACAATGAAGATTTAATTCGAGAGAAGGATATTCGCCTTGGAGATACAGTCATTATTCGAAAAGCTGGTGATATCATTCCTCAAGTGGTAGGTGTGCTAATAGAGCAACGTCCAGAGGATTCAGTCCCTTATGTCATGCCAAAAAATTGCCCTGTTTGTGATAGTGAATTGATTCGTATTGAAGGTGAAGTAGCTCTACGCTGTGTAAATCCTGCCTGCTTTGCTCAAATTGCGGAAAGCATAAAATACTTTGTTTCGCGCAATGCGATGAATATTGATGGACTTGGAGATAAAGTAGTAGAGCAATTATTGCGTGCAGATTTAATACATGATGTATCTGATTTATATCATTTAACAGTTGAGCAACTTGTAGAACTAGAACGTATGGGCGAAAAATCTGCAACTAATTTAGTGAATGCCATTCAAGCCTCAAAGGAAAACTCAATGGAACGTTTATTAATAGGTTTAGGTATACGTCATGTTGGTGAAAAGGCAGCTAAAATCGTATCAGAGCAATTTGGTTCGATGGAAGCAGTAATGGCAGCAACAGAGGAACAGCTAGTAGCGATTTATGAAATTGGCGATAAAATGGCTTCTTCGTTAGTAGAGTATTTCTCCAATGAAGATGCACGTGCAGTCATTGAGCGTCTTGCTGAGGCAGGTGTGAATATGACGTATAAAGGTAAAAAAGTAGAAGTGGCTATAGGTGATAGTCCCTTTGCAGGTAAAACAATTGTTTTAACTGGTAAACTTGAGCAATTGACACGCAACGAAGCAAAGGCGAAAATAGAAGAGTTAGGTGGTACTGTCACAGGCAGTGTCAGCAAAAAAACAGACCTTGTGATCGCAGGAGCAGATGCAGGCTCTAAACTGACAAAGGCTGAGCAATTAGGTATCGAAGTTTGGAATGAAGACAACTTAATTGAACAACTTAACCTCATCTAATAAGTGCATGACAGCATATCTTTCTCACAGGGAGAATGCGAAACGATTACATCATGGCGTCGAGTGATTCTTCGACCTAAAACTGACTATTAGTAAAGGAGCACTAAATAATGAAGTCTTTTCGACTCATTCCAGCAATCGTAGCTGCTGCAATGCTAGTCGGCTGTGTACCTTCTGACAAGAAGGAAACAGAGCTTACACAGGAAACGCAACAGAAAGAAAAAGCTGAAACAACAATTATCCCAAGCATACAAATTGATGAATCCTATTATAAGACGCTTATTCCTTATAAAGAGAGTGCAAGCAGAGGTCTTGTTGTGTCTAATATTTATACGAAATATGATATGAAGGAAGTTGAATCTGGTTTAATGCGTCTATCTCAAAATGAGTTTGACACGGAAAACTATTACTTCCAAGAAGGTCAATATTTAGCTGAAAGTACGGTGAGCTCTTGGCTTGCCCGTAGTTCACAAACAGAAGATGGATTAAATCCGCCGACCACAGACACAATGACACCAGAAGAACGGGCAACGAAGGCTCCCGTTTATTTATCCCACATTGTAGAGCAAAATTACTTAACAAAAACGAATGATAATAAAGTGAAATTAGGCGGAATTTCAATAGGTCTTGCCTTAAACTCTATTTATTATTACCAAAAAGAACAGTATGGCGAATATTACGAAAAACCAATTTCAGAAGCTGAACTTGTTGAGCAAGGCAAAAAAATGGCCGCTGAAATTGTTTCCCGTTTACGTACACGCGAAGAGTTAAAAGATGTACCAATTGTTGTTGGTTTGTTTAAGCAGCAAGCTCGCAATCAAATTATTCCAGGGTCATATTTTAGCTATGGTATAGCAAAAGCTGGACAGAACAGTATTGCAGAGTGGGAAGGTATCGATGAAAATTATGTCTTGTTCCCAACTGATGATTCACAGGATGTTTACCGAGATGTCAGCAATAACTTCAAAATTTTTAAGCAAGACGTTGATAAATATTTCTCGAATTATACAAGTGTGATCGGAACAGGCTTCTATCGTAATAAGCAAATACAAAATCTTTCGATTGAAATTCCAATCCAATTTTTCGGTAAAGCAGAAATAATAGGCTTTACGCAATATTTGACGGGTATTCTAATCAATCAATTTGATAATATTCATGTTGAGGTGAGCGTTACTTCTATAAATGGTCCAGAGGCATTAATCATTAAGAAGGCCAATGATAAGGACCCTTACGTGCATGTCTATGATTAATATAGTCAGCCTTTGTGCTGGCTATATTTTTATGTAGATGGCTAGAATTAGAGGGACACAATAGGTAGATAGAGACAACACTTTGTTATAGTAGTGAAAGTTTCTATATTTTTAGTGAAAGTTGTGATTTTTAATATGAAAAATGTTATGATTATTGGCATGGTTAACTTTATTCAACCCTATTGTTATCAATAAAAACAATGAATTGAACCAGTATTCGGAGGTGTGAAAAATGGCTAAATTAACAAAAGAAGAAGTAAAGCACGTGGCAAATTTAGCACGTCTTGCTATTACAGAAGAAGAAGCAGAGAAATTTGCTGAACAGCTTGGAAAAATTACAGACTTTGCGGAGCAGTTAAATGAGCTAGATACAACGAATGTTGAACCAACAACTCACGTTTTACCACTAGTGAATGTAATGCGTGAAGACGTAGCTGTAAAAGGTTTAGACCGTGAAGTAATGATGTTAAACGTAAAAGAACAAGAAGATGGTCAAGTAAAAGTACCAGCTATCATGTAATACTAAAACATAGGAGGATTCCTCATGACGTTATTTGAACGTTCAGCTAAGGAGTTACAAGCGGAAATGAAAGCAGGTAACTTATCAATCGCTGACTTAACGAAAGAAGCATACGAGCGTATTGCAAAGCTTGACAGCGATGTACAAGCATTCCTTGCTTCAAACGAAGAAAAAGCAACTGCACAAGCTGCTGAAATGGATAAAGTCCCATTTGAAGAGCGTGGACCACTGTTTGGTCTTCCAATCGGTGTGAAAGACAACATCGTAACAGAAGGTTTAGAAACAACTTGTGCCTCTAAAATTCTAGAAGGCTTTATGCCAATTTATGATGCCACTGTTGTCAATAAGTTACGTGAAGCTGGCATGATTACAGTGGGTAAATTAAACATGGACGAGTTTGCAATGGGTTCTTCTAACGAAAACTCATACTATAAAACAACAAAAAATCCATGGAACTTAAACCACGTACCAGGGGGATCTTCAGGTGCATCTGCAGCAGCAGTAGCAGCAGGTGAAGTACCATTCTCTCTTGGTTCAGATACAGGTGGTTCAATCCGTCAACCAGCAGCTTACTGTGGTGTTGTAGGGATGAAGCCTACATATGGTCGTGTATCTCGTTTTGGTCTAGTTGCATTTGCCTCTTCTTTAGATCAAATTGGACCAATTACACGCAACGTTGAAGATAATGCGCTATTATTAGAAGCCATCGCAGGCTTAGATCCAAATGATTCTACATCGGCAAACGTAGAGGTACCAAATTACGCTGCAGCGCTTACTGGTGATGTAAAAGGCTTACGTATTGCTGTACCGAAAGAATTCCTTGGTGAAGGTGTTGGCGAAGCAGCACGTCAATCAGTGCTTACTGCATTAGAGGTATTAAAAGGCCTAGGTGCTACTGTAGAAGAAGTATCACTTCCTCATTCAAAATATGCACTTGCTGCATACTATATCCTTTCTTCATCTGAAGCGTCTTCTAACTTATCTCGTTTCGATGGTATCCGTTATGGTTTCCGTGCAGAAAATGTTACAAATTTGATGGACCTTTATAAAGAAACACGTGCACAAGGTTTTGGTGATGAAGTAAAACGCCGCATCATGCTTGGAACTTACTCACTAAGTGCCGGCACGTATGATGCGTATTATAAAAAAGCGCAACAAGCACGTACACTTATCAAAGCAGACTACGACAAAGTATTTGAAGACTTTGATGTTATCATTGGGCCTACATCCCCAACACCAGCATTTAAAATTGGTGAAAACGTCGATGATCCGATGACAATGTATGCGAACGATATTTTAACAATCCCGATGAACTTAGCTGGAGTACCTGCTATTTCAATTCCATGTGGCTTTGAAAACGGACTACCACTTGGTTTACAAATTATTGGTAAATACTTCGATGAAGCAACTATTTACCGTGTAGCTCATGCTTTTGAACAAGCAACAGAGTTCCATAAACAAGTTCCTCAAATGTGGGAGGGAAAATAACATGAACTTTGAAACAGTCATTGGTTTAGAAGTACACGTTGAGTTGAAAACAAACTCAAAAATCTTCTCACCAGCACCAGCTCATTTTGGTGCTGAACCAAATACAAATACAACAGTAATTGATTTAGGGTACCCTGGTGTCCTACCAGTCCTTAACAAAAATGTAGTAGATTTCGCAATGCGTGCTGCACTTGCACTTAATATGGAAATCGAACAAGAAACAAAATTTGACCGTAAAAACTACTTCTATCCAGATAATCCGAAAGCTTATCAAATTTCACAATTTGATAAACCAATCGGTAAAAACGGCTGGATCGATATTGAAGTAGACGGCTATACAAAACGTATCGGTATTACACGTCTTCATATGGAAGAAGATGCTGGTAAACTTTCACATGCTGGGGATCACTCATTAGTTGACTTTAACCGTCAAGGTACACCACTTGTTGAGATTGTTTCTGAGCCAGACATTCGTACACCAAACGAAGCATATGCTTACCTAGAAAAATTAAAATCAATTATTCAATATACAGACGTATCTGATTGTAAGATGGAAGAAGGCTCATTACGTTGTGATGCCAACATTTCTCTTCGTCCGTATGGTCAAGAAGAATTTGGCACAAAAACGGAGCTTAAAAACCTGAACTCCTTCAACTATGTTCGTCGTGGTTTAGAGCATGAGGAATTACGTCAAGCAGATGTATTATTATCAGGCGGTATTATTGAGCAAGAAACACGTCGTTTCGATGAAAAAACAGGTAAAACAATTTTAATGCGTGTGAAAGAGGGAACAGATGATTACCGTTACTTCCCAGAGCCAGACTTAGTTCGTCTTTCGATTGATGATGCATGGCTAGAGAGAGTGAAATCAGAAATTCCTGAGCTTCCAGATGCTCGTAAAAAACGTTATGTAGAAGAATTAGGCTTAACACCATATGATGCAGGAGTTCTTGTTATTTCTAAAGAAATCTCAGACTTCTTCGAGGCAATGATTGTGAACGGTGCAGATGCGAAACTTTCTGCTAACTGGCTAATGGGTGATGTTTCAGCTTACTTAAATGCGGAACAAAAAGACCTTAAAGATACTGCACTAACACCAGAAAACCTTGCTGAGATGGTGAAATTGATCACTGACGGAACAATTTCTTCTAAGATCGGTAAAAAAGTATTTGCTGAATTAGTAGAAAACGGTGGTTCTGCACAGGATATTGTGAAGGCGAAAGGTTTAGTTCAAATTTCCGATGAAGGTGCACTACTAGCCATCGTAACAGAAGTTTTAGATAACAATGCACAATCTATCGAAGACTTTAAAAATGGTAAAGATCGTGCGATTGGCTTCTTAGTTGGTCAAATTATGAAGGCAACAAAAGGTCAAGCCAACCCTCCAATGGTTAATAAATTATTACAACAAGAAATTGCCAAACGATAATACTCGTTGTAACATAATAGCCGAGAGAGCTTTATTGCTCCCTCGGCTATTAATTTTCAAAAATGTAACTAATTTGCAATTTATAACACTTAATAGTTGTTTAAAAAGAGTATTCATAGCAAAATATAGAATAGACAATAATAAGGGGGACGAGCCAATGAAAACTGAACAACAATATTTTCAAGAAGCTATTTCGATACAACAATATATGGAGAACATGACGACGTTGAAAGAAGAGAGCTTCCGTATTTATGATGGTTTTGAAGTGCCAACAAACGATGGCTTCATCGAATTACTAAAAGATAAGCAGCCAAAAATTTTAACCATTACAGAAGATTGGTGCGGAGACGCTATGTTAAACAATCCTATTATTCGTCGTGTTGCTGAAGCGGCAGGGTTAGAAATGCGTACCGTTTTTCGCGATGCTGATACAGAGTTAATTGATCGTTATTTAACAAACGGTGGTCGTGCTATCCCGATTTATCTGTTGTTAGATGATGCAGGTGAGGTTGTAGGAAAATGGGGACCACGTGCGCCTGAATTACAAGAGTTAGTCGTAACGAAACGAGCGAGTTTACCAGATAAAGAAGATCCAACATTTGAAGAAGCTCAAAAAGCTCTTTATGCAGAAATTCGAGAGGAAAATATCTCGAACTCAACTTACTGGACGTATGTCTATGAGGACTTCAAAAAACAGGTAACAAACGCATTACAAAAATAACAAGAGCATTGCAACATTTCAACGTAGAATTTCGTTGAATGAAATAGAATCTTATGAAGCAGGAAGGTATGTTATGAAACGAGCAAGAATCATTTATAATCCTACATCTGGACGCGAAGTATTTAAGAAACATCTACCAGAGGTGTTGGAAAAACTAGAGGTAGCAGGCTATGAGACATCCTGTCATGCAACAACATGTGAGGGAGATGCAACGCTTGCAGCAAAAAATGCGGTAGAGCGTGGTTTTGATATCATCATCGCAGTTGGTGGAGATGGCACATTAAATGAAGTTGTTTCAGGTGTAAGTCCATTTGAAAACCGTCCGAAAGTTGGTCTAATTCCGATGGGCACTACAAATGATTTTGCCCGTGCTGTGCATATTCCTCGAAATATTGATGAGGCTGTAGACATTATAATTCAAGGCGACACATTACCAGTGGACGTGGGTCTCTTAAATGGCGAACGCTATTTCATTAATATTGCTGCTGGGGGACGCATTACAGAACTCACTTATGAAGTACCAAGTAAAATGAAAACAATGCTTGGTCAGTTAGCCTATTATGTAAAGGCAGTAGAAATGATTCCATCCATCAAAGCTTCCCATATGCGTATTGAATATGATGGCGAAGTATTTGATGGGGACGCCATGATGTTCCTATGTGGTTTAACGAATTCAGTAGGTGGCTTTGAAAAACTTGCCCCTGATGCGAGTATTAATGATGGTTACTTTACAGTAATAGTACTGAAAAAAGTAAGCCTTCCAGAGTTTATTCAACTAGCTGCTATGGCATTACGAGGCGAACATTTAAATGACGATCGTGTCATTTATAAAAAAGCCAGCGTTGTCAAAGTCACGACTGAAAACGAAGTCCATCTTAACCTAGATGGCGAATATGGCGGAGACGCACCGGCTACATTTGAAAATCTGAAGCGTCACATTGAAATCTTTGTCCCACTTGCAGATATTCGAGAAGAAGACCGTATTTAATCAATCCAAAAAGCTCATCCTATTTTAGTTGGATGAGCTTTTTGGATTCTATCTGATCGTACTTATAAAAGTAAGGGATCTGCATATTAGGAAGTCCCCTAAAGAGAAAAGCTTCACCACTCCCAAAAATATCTACCCCCCCCACACTCCCAAAGTTAACCTTCCCAATAGAGCCGAAAACCAGAACTGTGCCACATAAGAATCTCTGAAAACCTACTTAATCCGATTGCTTGCTTTATTAAATTGGAATGGACTAAATTATACAATTTCATCTTTAGAACTTAGATTGTGAATGAATTTAGAAAAATGTTTGGCAAATGTGCGTATATTAGTTGAACAAAATTTGAAACCTTAATAATAGCCTGAAATTTCGGTCCGTTATTAAGGTTTTATTCGTTGTAATAGTGGAAAATGGGGGTATGGATAAGGGAAAGGAAGTGTTGCCTTTGTATAAGTCACAAGAAAAGAAACTTATATGGATAAGTTTTGGTGTTGCAATTATTATGCTACTTTCCATTCTTGGAAGAATATTTGGAAGTTAGGGGGGCAATGAGATGATTAATGAATCAGCAGTCTTTTGGAGTCGAGCATTAACGGAGTTAACATTATCGTTCCATATTATTTATGCAACGATTGGTGTAGGTGTTCCGTTGATGATTATGATTGCTCAATGGACTGGGTATAAAAAGAATGATGAGCATTATATCTTAATGGCGAGACGTTGGGCGCGTGGTTTTGTTATTACTGTGGCCGTAGGTGTTGTAACAGGAACTGCCATTGGCTTACAGCTTTCATTATTGTGGCCTAACTTTATGCAACTTGCTGGTCAAACGATTGCATTACCACTGTTTATGGAAACGTTTGCATTTTTCTTTGAAGCTATATTTTTAGGGATCTATTTATATACATGGGACCGCTTTGATAGTCAGAAAAAACATATGCTACTATTAATTCCTGTCGCTGTTGGAGCGTCGATGTCAGCGGTCTTCATTACAATTGTTAATGCTTTTATGAATGCACCACAAGGATTTGATATTGTAGACGGAGAACTTGTCAATATTCAACCTTTTTTAGCGATGTTTAACCCAGCCATGCCGACAAAGGTAGCGCATGTACTTGTGACAGCGTATATGACATCAGCATTTGTACTAGCAGCTATTGCGGGATACAGAATGTTAAAAGGCTCTAAGCATGTATACCATAAAAAATCCTTGCTTTTACTTATGAAAATTGGCTTAATTTTCTCCATAGCTGCTGCTGTAATTGGAGATTTTTCAGGAAAATACTTAGCTGAATATCAACCCGAAAAACTAGCCGCTGCAGAATGGCATTTTGAAACAGAGGGTAAAGCATCGCTTGTATTATTTGGTGTATTAGATGGAGAAGAAGTAAAATACGCCATTAAAATTCCGTATGCTTTGAGCATTCTTGCACATTTTAATCCTAACGCAGAGGTAATTGGCTTAGATCAATTTGCGGAGGAGGATTTACCACCACTCTATATTCATTATCTCTTTGATATCATGGTTTCTATAGGTATGTTTATGGTGCTAGTTTCATTACTGTATGTTGTAGGGAAAGCACGGGGCTGGCAGTTTATACATTCACGGTGGTATCGATGGATTATTGTTGCGGGAGGACCTCTGTCAATCATCGCCATCGAAGCAGGCTGGTGGCTTGCAGAGGTTGGACGTCAACCATGGATTCTTTATGGTTTGATGCGAACACCAGAAGGAGCCACAACGAGTGATCATGTGGATTTAATGCTGTTGTTGTTTGCAGGTGTATATGCAGTATTAGCGGTAGGAAGTATTGTCGTCTTGGTTCGAATGTTTAAAAAGAATCCAATCGAGCGTGAAATTGAAGATCGCCACTCTGAAAAAGGCGGTGACATCCTATGACGTTAGAGGTATTAGGTATTTCCGTATTATGGATTTTTCTATTTGGCTATGTCATTGTCGCATCCATTGATTTTGGTGCAGGCTTCTTCAACGCTTATAGCCTACTAATTGGTAAAAATCATATTTTAACAAATATTATTAAACGTTATTTATCGCCTGTCTGGGAAGTAACCAATGTCTTTTTAGTATTCTTCTTCGTAGGGATCGTTGGATTTTTCCCACAAACTGCTTTTTATTACGGAACGATTTTACTTGTGCCAGTCAGTATTTCGCTTGTACTGTTAGCAATTCGTGGCTCCTACTATGCCTTTGAATCGTATGGCACGCGAGGACATATAGGGTATACGCTGACATACGGTGTGGCAGGTTTATTAATTCCCGCTTCCTTATCTGTTGTTTTTGCCATTGCTGGTGGAGGCTATGTTGATCTGATTGATGGGCAACCTGTGCTAAACTACTGGACTTTATATACAAGTCCATTTGCTTGGAGCATTGTGGTACTGAGCATCGCTGCTGTGCTGTATATTTCAGCCGTATTTTTAACGTGGTATGCTCATAAAGCAAATGACGTAGAAGCGACTAAACTGATGCGAAAATATGCACTTGTTTGGGCAGCACCGTTAATGATTAGTGCACTGGGCATTATGTATGAAATGAAATCCATTAACCCAGAAAGTTATAGTCACATGGTGAATTTATGGTGGATGTTTGCGATTTCAGCTGTCTTATTTATTATTACAGTCATGCTCATTGCCATGCGTAAAAAGTACGGACTTGCAGTTGGGCTTCTTATTGCTCAATTTGCTGTAGCCTTCTTTGCATATGGGATAGCACAATATCCATACTTACTGTATCCGTATTTAACAATTTATGATAGTTTTACAAGCACACAAATGGCGGTTGCTTTAGTCATCGCATTTATTTTAGGGCTGTGCCTTCTTCTTCCTTCACTCTATTTATTGATGAAACTATTCTTGTTCAATAAAAACTATGTGACAGGAAAAGAAGACAATCACGCATAGGAGGAAATCAAGGTATGCAAAGTTTCTTAATTTTTTATGCACCTTTTATTGTCGTCATTCTTGGGATCTTGTGTGCATTTTGGTGGGCACCAAGGGATTATCATATTACAAAAGAGCAAGAAAAGAGTCGCGAATAGCGGCTCTTTTTTCAAGTTAGTGAGGAGAACAATATAACGGGCAAGTCTTGTTCTTTTTTCATTCGCCAACACATGCTACAATAAGGAGATTGAAATGGAGGATGTACGAATGTCAGCACCCGTGAAAAAAAATGATCGACTTTCAGTTTATATAGAAGATTTAACACATGATGGCAATGGCGTCGCAAAGGTTGATGGCTACCCACTATTTATACAAGGCGCACTTCCGAACGAAACAGCTGAAATACATGTGATGAAAACCTTGAAAAATTATGGCTTTGCAAAAGTTGTAGATATTATTAAGCCATCTTCAGATCGAGTAGTAGCACCCTGTGATTATTTCAAGCAATGTGGCGGCTGTCAACTACAGCATTTATCCTATGAGGGGCAGTTAAAGTGGAAAGAAAATATGGTGCGCAATGTGATGCAGCGCATTGGTAAAATTAATGCACCTGTTCTTCCTGTAAAAGGAATGGAAGAGCCTTGGCATTACCGTAATAAAGCGCAAATCCCCTTCTCTGTAAATGAAGAAGGACAAGCGATTGCAGGTTTTTATAAAACAAAAACGCATAGCATTGTAGATATGGATCGTTGCTTAATTCAAACAGGAGAAGCGGACGCCATTCTTGCAGGCTTGAAAAAGGAATTAACGGCGATAGGAATTCGCCCTTACAATGAGCATACACACGAAGGAATGCTGCGACACGTTGTCATTCGTAAAGCACGAGCAACAGGTGAGGTCATGGTTGTCCTTGTAACAAAAAAGAAAAAGTTCCCACAAAAAGAGGCAGCCGTTGCAGTGATTCAAAGATTAGTTCCGAACGTTACGTCGATTATGCAAAATGTGAATAATGAAAAAACCAATGTGATTTTTGGTGATGATACCATCAATCTTTGGGGCAAGGACATCATTATTGATACAATTGGCGATGTACGTTTTGAGATTTCAGCTCGTTCCTTCTATCAAGTCAACCCAGAGCAAACAGAGGTCCTCTATAAACAAGCACTTGATTATGCTAACTTGCAAGGGGATGAACGAGTGATTGATGCTTATTGTGGCATTGGTACCATCTCTTTATTCCTGGCACAAAAAGCAAAGGCAGTCATGGGGGTTGAAATTGTCCCACAAGCGATAGAAGATGCCAAACGTAACGCGGTCCTAAATAGTTTTTCAAATACTTATTTTGAGGCCGGCCCAGCTGAGGAAGTTATACCAAGATGGTATAAGGAAGGAAAGGAAGCAGACGTACTGGTAGTTGATCCACCACGTAAGGGCTGTGATGAAGCACTTTTAAAAACCATTTTAGAGCAACAACCAAAGCGAGTGGTCTATGTATCCTGTAACCCAGCTACACTAGCACGTGACCTTCGCATTTTGGAGGATGGCGGCTATCAAACACAGGAAATTCAGCCAGTAGACATGTTCCCGCATTCGACGCATTGTGAAGCGGTTGCTTGGCTAACGTTAGTAGAGTAGAAAAGCAGATGGTGTAGAGAAATCTATACTATCTGCTTTCTATTTAGACAATTACCATTTAAGAACATTTTCGATATAATAAACGTGACTGATTTTCAAAAAGTTATTGGGCATGATATAAATGTAAAATTGAGCTTTATATTTTGGACTGAAAGTATAGAGTTTTATTCATAGTGAGAGGATTTGGGTTTAACATGATAGATAATTTTTGGCGTGATTTACCACGACCATTTTTTGTGCTGGCACCAATGGAAGATGTGACAGATGTTGTTTTTCGACATGTAGTAAATGAAGCGGGTCGGCCGGATGTATTTTTTACAGAGTTTACAAATTCGGATAGCTATTGTCATCCAGAGGGACAGAAAAGTGTACGTGGCCGTTTGACTTTTACAGAAGATGAGCAGCCAATGGTGGCACATATTTGGGGGGATAATCCCGACTATTTCCGTCAAATGAGTATTGGTATGGCAGAGCTCGGTTTTAAAGGCATTGATATTAATATGGGTTGCCCTGTACCGAATGTGGCATCAAGAGGAAAAGGGAGTGGCCTTATTCTCCGTCCAGATGTCGCGGCAGAATTGATTCAAGCAGCAAAAGCGGGTGGATTGCCTGTCAGTGTGAAAACCCGTCTTGGCTATAAGGAGATAAATGAGTGGGAGGAGTGGCTAACACATATTTTACAACAAGATATAGCGAACCTTTCGATTCATCTACGAACAAGAAAGGAAATGAGCTTAGTAGATGCGCATTGGGAGCTTATTCCGGAAATCAAAAAATTACGTGACCGTATTGCACCAAATACGCTACTAACAATCAATGGAGATATTCCTGACCGTCAAACGGGACTGCAGCTAGCTGAACAATATGGTATTGATGGCGTGATGATTGGGCGAGGTATTTTTAAAAATCCGTTTGCTTTTGAAAAAGAGCCAAAAGAGCATAGCAGTAAAGAGTATCTTGATCTTTTAAGACTGCAGCTCGATCTGCAAGATCAATATGCGGAAGTACTACCACGTTCCATCACAGGGCTTCACCGCTTTTTCAAAATTTATGTCAAAGGATTCCGTGGAGCTGGTGAATTAAGAAGCCAATTGATGAACACGAAATCAACAGATGAAGTGCGTGCATTGCTAGATAACTTTGAAGCAAATAATATGGAGTGACCTGTTAGCTGGTAAGAATGGAGCATAATTCATAAAAAGCAAGGGCAGGAGTAAGCAATATCGACTCCTTACTCTTGCTTTTTTTCTGGTATAAAGGCTACAAATGAATCTTCCTATTTATTTTAACCTTTATAAGCAAACAGCATTTTTTAGACAAAATCAAATACATCACCAATCAATCTCCCTATGCCTCTAAGTAACCAGAAAAGGACTCTAAAAGGCAAGAGAATGAGTTCAGGTATCCAAACGAGTACATCAAAAATGAGATCTAAAAATGTATAACCGCTGTGGTACTTCTTGCCTTTTCTTCTTTGCCACCAATCCTTCATAAATTCTCAATCCTTTTTAACCGTTACAATTTTTTAATATATTTACGATCAAATGTTTATTAAGTTTCAAATGAACAGTAGAGACTATCATCTTTTGCTAAAAAACGTTTTTGTTTAGGCATGTGAAGCTACTTTCGTAGCGCATATTTCTTCACATAACAGTATACTGCTAAAACATAAACTTGCCTTTTTCGAATGTGCATATTACAATAAAAAGTAAGTTAATAGCAGGTTTGAGTAACTGAGAGACCATTGAAAACGTATGTACCTAGTGTACATATGCTTTTGATGGTCTTTTTTTATCTTTAAAATGATGAGGGAGGAAATAAAATATGAGTACAGCTTCTGCGATACAACGACAACAAACAATGGAGGAACTACAAGGCAGGGAGTATGATTTATTAGTAATTGGTGGGGGCATTACAGGGTGTGGTATTGCACTAGATGCTATTGCTCGCGGTCTTTCTGTAGCATTAGTGGAAATGCAGGATTTTGCAGCAGGTACCTCTAGCCGTTCAACAAAATTAGTACATGGCGGTTTACGCTATTTAAAGCAATTTGAAATAAAAGAGGTAGCAGAGTTAGGAAAGGAACGTGCCATTGTTTATGAAAATGGTCCACATGTGACAACACCTGTTTGGATGCTGTTACCTTTTCATAAGGGCGGGACATTTGGAAAATACTCTACAAATCTTGGCTTGCGTGTCTATGATTTTTTAGCAGGAGTCAGACGTGCTGAGCGTCGTTATATGTTAAATGCAGTTGAAACCGTTGAGAAGGAGCCATTAGTGAAAATAAAGGGATTACTTGGCGGTGGTATGTATGTGGAATACCGTACGGATGATGCTCGTTTAACGATTGAGGTAGCGAAGGCAGCGATTGAAAAAGGTGCAACATTAATTAATTATATGAAAGCCGAAAACTTCTTATATAATGAACAGCGAAAAATCAATGGCATTGTAGCAAAGGATTTAATAACAGACCGTACAATCGATATTCGTGCAAAGGCAGTGGTTAATGCTGCTGGTCCATGGGTGGATGATGTGCGCACAATTGAAGGGAAGCAGGCAGGTAAGCATTTAATTTTATCAAAAGGTGTGCATATTGTTTTTGATGAATCAAAATTCCCATTAAAACAAGCTGTTTATTTTGATACACCTGATGGTCGTATGGTATTTGCCATTCCTCGTCAAGGTAAGACCTATGTAGGAACAACAGATACGTTCTATGAGGGCGATGCTCGTAATATGGATATTTATCAAGAGGATCGCGATTATATAATGAACGCGATTCGTTATATGTTCCCAAATGTAAAGGTGACAGATGCGGATATTGAATCAAGCTGGGCAGGTGTGCGTCCGTTGATTCATGAGGACGGAAAAAATCCGTCTGAAATTTCTCGTAAGGATGAAGTGTGGGTATCACCATCAGGACTTGTAACAATTGCAGGTGGGAAATTAACAGGCTACCGTAAAATGGCTGAAACGGTATTAAATACGATTGCACAGGAACTAGAGCAACAATTTGGCATTCAATCTTCTCCATGTACAACAAAAAAAATACCAATTTCTGGTGGTGACATTGGCGGTTCAAAGAAATTATATGCCTTCTTACATGACCATACAAGATTAGGCAAAAAATTAGGCTTATCCGAAGAAGAGGCTAAATTTTTAACACAGCATTATGGTAGCAATGTAGATATTGTCTTTAACTATGTTAAGGAAGGACATCCAGTTTTACCATCATGGCTGTATGCACAATTAATGTATGGTATTCATCATGAATTGGTCGTTCATCCGAATGACTTTATGGTTCGCCGTACAGGATATATGTTCTTCCAAATGGCCATTGTTAAACAATATAAAGAGGCTATTTTAGATGAAATGGCTAAGCAACTCAACTGGACAGCACAGCAACGTACACAATATGAAGAAGATGTTAAGAAAGAAATAAAACGAGCGACAACTGCGCTATAATGAGGTAGTTACTCTCATAATATAAGGTGAGCATTTACCCTGTATTATAAGGGAAGGAGAGAATGGTATGCATTTTGATAATCAACAGGTAATTCCTGCAGCGCGTACTGTTAAGCAGTTTGACGAAATAATAGCAAGTCCATTCACTTATATTGTCCTCTTGGAGGTGCATATTAGCTTATTGATGTCTTTAAAGCGTGAGGCACATCGGCATGGAAAAAAATTAATTATTCATGCTGATTTAATTCATGGCTTAAAAACGGATAATTTTGCAGCGGACTTTTTATGTAATGATGTTCGTCCCGCTGGTATTATTTCAACTCGTTCCAATATGCTAATGAAAGCCAAAGCTCGTGGAATTATGGCTATTCAACGTGTGTTTTTGATTGATACGATTGCTCTTGAAAAAAGTTATTCGATGATTGAAACAGCACAGCCTGATTATATTGAGCTATTACCAGGCATTATTCCGTCTATGATTCAAGAAATCTATGAGCGGACACAAATCCCTGTTATTACAGGTGGCTTAGTGCGTACAGTGGACAATATTGAAGAAGCGTTAACTGGGGGCGCTATCGCCGTTACAACATCTAATAAGAAATTATGGGAAAATTTCAATAAATAGTTGACTCTGTATGTTTTTTTCTCTAAAATGAACTTAAGTTCATAAGCGCGTGGTTAGGAAAAGGAACCCACATTTGTTCATCTACATGTTTTAATGTAGTTTGATTAAATGTGGGTTCCTTTTTGTTTTCTATGGGCTATTATCACAAAGGGGGACTTCACTATGTCTACGTTTACAGCTGAGCTGGTCGGCACAATGATTCTTATTTTATTTGGTGGCGGCGTTGTAGCTGGTACTGTGCTAAACAAATCGAAAGGCTTTGGTGGTGGATGGATTGTTATTACCTTTGCATGGGGACTTGCTGTTGCAATGGCAGCCTATGCAGTAGGGGGAATTAGCGGTGCTCATCTAAATCCTGCACTAACCATTGCTCTTGCCACGATTGGCAATTTTCCATGGGGAGATGTACCAGCATATATTGCAGCACAAATGATTGGTGCATTTTTAGGAGCAACGCTTGTTTACTTTATGTATTTACCACATTGGCAGGCAACAGCAGATGCAGATACAAAATTAGCGCCATTTTCCACAATGCCAGCTATTAAGCATCCTTTATCAAATCTACTATCTGAAATGATAGGAACATTTATTTTAGTATTAGGCATTTTAGCGTTAGGTACAAATACGATTACAGATGGTTTAAATCCATTTTTAGTTGGTCTGTTAATTATTGTGATTGGGATGGCTTTAGGTGGCCCAACAGGCTATGCGATTAACCCTGCCCGCGATTTGGGTCCACGTATTGCCCATTTTATTTTGCCGATTTCAGGAAAAGGTGATTCTGGTTGGGGATATGCATGGATACCAGTTGTAGGTCCAATTATTGGTGGTACATTTGGTGCATTGTTTTTCCAACAAATATTTGAAGGGAAAAATAGTATAGCATTTTGGATTGTTGCAGTGATTGTTGTTACTATTTTCATAGGGGCACAATTAACTGTCAAGAATGTTCAAGTTGAAGACTAATTTATTTGGAGGGATTTCTATGTCAGAAAAAAAATATATTTTAGCGTTAGACCAAGGCACAACAAGTTCAAGAGCTATTCTATTTGATGAAAAGGGTAAAATTGTACACACTGCCCAACAAGAATTCCAACAACATTTTCCACAAGCAGGCTGGGTAGAGCATCATGCAGAGGAAATTTGGTCATCTATCCTATCTTGTATTGCAACCGTGTTATCAGAAAAAGGAGTGGATTCAAGCCAAATTGCAGGGATTGGGATTACAAACCAACGCGAAACAACCGTAGTGTGGGATAAACATACTGGTAAACCTGTTTATAACGCAATTGTTTGGCAATCACGTCAAACGAATGATATTTGTGAGCAACTAAAGGAAAGCGGTTACAATGATTTATTCCGTGATAAAACAGGCTTATTAATTGATGCTTACTTCTCTGGCACAAAAGTGAAGTGGATTTTAGATCATGTTGAGGGAGCACGTGGAAAAGCCGAGGCAGGAGAGTTGCTATTCGGTACAATTGATACATGGCTCATTTGGAAGTTATCGGGTGGGAAAGTACATGTAACAGATTATTCAAATGCTTCTCGTACATTGATGTATAATATCCATGAGTTACAGTGGGATGAAGAACTGTTAGAAATTTTAACTGTTCCTGCCTCTATGCTGCCAGAAGTACGTCCTTCTTCTGAAATTTATGGCTATACAGAGGAGGCTTTATTCTTTGGCTCTGCTGTCCCAATTGCGGGTGCTGCCGGTGACCAACAAGCAGCATTATTCGGTCAGGCATGTTTTGAAGAAGGAATGGTCAAGAACACATATGGCACAGGCTGCTTTATGTTAATGAACACAGGCGAAAAGGCAGTGAAGTCAAATAATGGATTATTGACAACATTAGCTTGGGGCTTAGATGGTAAAGTAACGTATGCTTTAGAGGGAAGTATTTTTGTAGCAGGCTCAGCGATTCAATGGCTACGTGATGGTTTGCGTATGTTCCGTAATGCGAGTGAATCAGAGCAATATGCGACGCGTGTGGAATCAACAGATGGAGTTTATATTGTCCCAGCATTTGTTGGCTTAGGCACACCGTATTGGGATTCTGATGTACGTGGAGCTGTCTTTGGCTTAACACGTGGGACATCGAAGGAACATTTTGTACGTGCGACACTAGAATCATTAGCTTATCAAACAAAGGATGTATTAGCAGCGATGGAAGCAGATGCTAATATTCCGTTAGCAAAATTGCGTGTAGATGGCGGAGCTGTGGCAAATAATTTCTTAATGCAATTCCAAGCAGATTTATTAAATGTCCCTGTTGATCGCCCAGTTATCAATGAAACAACAGCTTTAGGTGCTGCCTATTTAGCAGGCTTAGCAGTTGGCTATTGGCATTCAACAGAGGAGATCGGTAAGTATTGGAATTTAGATCGTCAATTTACACCAAATATGAGTGACGAGCATCGTGACAATATTTATGCAGGCTGGAAAAAGGCTGTTGCCGCAGCGCAAGTATTTAAGTAAGCAAACCATTTGAGAGGCTGGGGTATAACTAGCTTCAATTAATGAGAAATCCGAATTCGGATTTCTCTATTTTTTATGTTGTCTCCAGATAGCTCGTAACGAATGTCCAATGAGTCCTCAAATTTTCGATCATTTGAGCGAGGACTTTCAATGCTAATTCCTTTTCATTTTCTTCTGGTATGATTTCTTTTTCAAGCAGCTCTTCGTATAGCTGTTTTGCCATTTGCATTAGCTATTACTTCTGATAAGTATTTTTGTCTGTTTTTATTTAAGAAAGGTGAAGAAAACGTCCAATTCTTTATAGAGTTGGGCTTTTTTGTTCGTAAGGAATAGAGGATTTAGAGAGAAATCAGAGAATTGTATATAAGTACCATTATATGTAATGACGTTTTATAGGAGTTGTATGAAGATGGTTGTGACAACGAGACCGTTAAAAATTAAGTATAAAAAGTTAGCTAATCCTTTTCAGGAGTTTATGCAGATCAATCCTCACAATAATGCCCTTACGAAGGAAGTGGTCTTTCTACGTTATATTGGTATACCTGATTCTGTAGATCTTTATAAAGAAAATATTTTAAAAATGGATGAGTATTTCACAAAGCAAAGCGTATTTTATTTACGACTACATAGGCTTGAGGTCATCAATAATAAGAAAGATGCAGATAGACTGTCGGAGCTTTGGGGAGATTGGCAGGCTGCTGCTGATAGTATGCAGTTACTGTATGAGACATCTTTATGCGGTAAATTAGCGAATGATCAACTTGAATGGACAAAAAAGCTTAGCTTTAAAAAAATTCTCCATCTTTTTAAAGAACATCAGCCGCATGCTAATGACACGTTACTAAAAAACTTTGCAGTTAAATTTTTATATTGGATGGATTATTATTTACCACAAATTTTTTCTAAGGAAAATCAAGCATCCTTTAAAATTGTTTTTATAGGAGACATTACGCAGCATGAATCATTATTCTTATATTTTTTATCGACACTTGGCTGCGATATATGTTATATGAACCCTAAAGGGGATATCACTAATTTGTATCCTATCATAGCAGCATCATCTACTTTGCAGAGTTGTCGTAATTGCTATGAAAAAGAATTCATAATCCCTAAAATGCTCTCGATGAAAAGCATACCACCACAACAACCGACGATTCTCCCAGTTCATAGTACTAGTATGGTTACTACAGAAGAGTGTAGTTATGAACAGTTGGCTTCTTTAGCGACGTCTGTTGTGATGATAAAGACATTTGGTGCAGATGGTAAGGTGTTATGTTTTGGTTCTGGAGTTGTTCTCCATCGCGATGGCTATATTTTGACGAACTTGCATGTTGTAGGTGGTGGGAACTATTATTCAGTGCTATATGAAAATGATCCAAACGAATATATTACCCATCAATTTGTGAAATATCATGACATGCATGATTTGGCTATTTTGAAGGTAGACAGAACAAGTCTACCTTTGCCTGTTAAAATAGAGGGTCAATTAGTTCGCGGGCAAAAAATTGTGGCGATTGGCAGTCCCTTAGGATTATTTAATTCGGTTTCTGATGGAATTGTTTCAGGCTTTCGAGATCTTCGAAAAATGTCTATGATTCAATTTACGGCTGCTATTTCCAATGGCAGTTCTGGTGGTGCTTTATTGGATATGCATGGACGATTGGTCGGTTTGATAACAGCAGGCTTTGATGATGGTCAGAATCTGAACTTAGCTGTACCAGCTCATTTGATTTATCAATTTGCCCAAAACTTTATTGAAGTATCAGGCTAATTTCCACTATTCAACCATTGCTTTTTCATTCGTAATCTTATAGAATGTAGAACGGTATAAATGAACGATATATAAATCCTTTAATACGGTCCAGAGAGGCTGAAAAGGGCTATGTGATATTTTTAAGCTAATATCTTTGCTTTGTCATGCCCTTTTGTCCTCTGTGACGGAAGGGCTTTTATTATTGTTCCATACTCCTCTTTTAAAGGAAGTCCCGTGAGGCTTCAAAAGAGAATGGACAAGACAGCTATAATCCATTCACTAAAAGAGATCGACAACTAGAAAATTGGAGGCTACAAAGAATGGATTATCGTAAAAAAACCGTGGTCGCTTCAGTGGCAGGGTTAACGCTAGAGGGAATGGACATTATGTTTATTTCTTTTGCTATGACAATGATTATTGCAGAATTTAATATTGATCTTGCAACTGGTGGATTGATTTCATCCATCACGAATATTGGAATGCTGATGGGTGGTATTATTTTTGGTGTGTTGGCCGACAAATATGGTCGCGTAAAAGTGTTTACGTATACCGTCATATTATTTGCCATCGGAACAGCCTTAACAGGCGTAGCAACAAGTATTGAGCAAGTTTATGTTTATAGATTTATCGCTGGCTTAGGAGCTGGTGGGGAATATGGTATTGGTATGGCACTTGTGGCGGAGGCTTGGCCGAAGAATAAACAAGGAAGAGCTTCTTCGTATGTAAGTGTAGGGGCACAGTATGGGGTGATCTTAGCGGCATTACTAAGTGCCATCATTTTACCAACTTTAGGATGGAGAGCTTTATTCTTCGTCGGTTTATTACCAGTCATTTTTGCCTTTATCGTACGTAAAAATCTTGATGAATCACCAGAATGGGTGGCGTCACAGAATAAACAAAACAATAAGCAAGAGAAAGGGAAACTGGCCCAATTATTTGCTTCACCACGAATCACGATGACGACTCTTTCGCTGATTTTAATGGCTACTGTTCAAATCGCAGGCTATAATGGCCTCATGATTTGGCTACCATCTATGCTACAAAAATCGCAAGGATTATCAGTTTCCAACTCAGCCTTGTGGACAATTAGTACCGCTGTCGGCATGATTATTGGAATGCTGACATTTGGTAGATTTATGGATCGTTTTGGTGCAAAGCGTACATTCGGTATCTTTTTATTAGCCTCAGCCTGTGCAGTATTCCTTTATTCCTTTGCAACAGGTGCAGTAGCCATATTATTAGGCGGTGCAGTTGTAGGATTTTTCTCTAACGGAATGTTTGCAGGGTATGGTGCATTAATTAGTAGCTTCTATCCAGTCCAAATTCGCAGTACAGCAACAAATACTATTTTTAACTTTGGTCGAGCAATAGGAGGATTTTCACCAATCTTTGTCGGCTATATTTTACAAAGTTACGATATGACAGTCGTTATGATTTACTTAGCAGCATTGTATTGCATTTCCTTTATCGTCATGCTGACACTTCAGGGAACAGGCAAGGGTTTGCAAACGGCTTAATCCTATACATCACGAAAGAACGAATTCCACTTCTTCAAATGGGATTCGTTCTTTTCTTATTAGTTTTTATTTAATTATAATAAACCTTTTGAACGTTTCTCAGCGATTTCAACAAGGCGTTTTGTAATTTCTCCTCCAACGGAACCATTTGCGCGAGAAGATGCTTCTGGCCCAAGCTGAACGCCAAATTCTTGTGCAATTTCATATTTCATTTGATTGACAGCTTCGTGTACGCCAGGTACTAGAAGCTTATTTGAACTACGGTTATTGTTAGCCATTGTTCTCACCTCCTTGAGCTTAGAATGGTTGCTTACCAACTTTTCATACATTTAAAAAGAAGGAAACGCACACGCTAAATGCTAATAACAACAACTTGTGGAAAGCCAGCAATAATCAGCAAACTCTCTGTTATAATTAAGCCTGGCTCTTTACTATAGAAGGTTGATTAAAGGAGGAACAACAGAATGACGAATAATGATATTTTAATTCGTTTACGCTATGCATTCGATATAAAAAATGTAGATATGGTGGAAATTTTTAAGCTAGGTGGTATGAACTATACGAAAGAAGAAGTATTAAATATGCTCATTAAGATTAATGATGAGGAAGAAGCACCAGAAACATACATTAGTTGTAATAATAAAATGTTGGAAGCTTTTTTAAATGGACTCATTACCTTTAAACGTGGGCCACAGAAGCCAAAGGAAGGACAGGCTGAGGGACCACTACCTGTGTCTGGAAAAGAAAGTCCGAACAATATGCTATTAAAGAAAGTGAAAATTGCCTTATCCTTAACAACTGAGGAGATGCTTGAAATTTTATATGATGGTGGAATTAAGGTGACAAAAGGTGAATTAGGTGCCATTTTAAGAAATCCAAGTCACCGTAATTATAAAGAGTGCGGTGATTCGTTCGTACGTAATTTTTTAAGGGGCTTAACATATAAATATAGAGGGTAACAGACAGATGTTTTAAATCATAAAGTACCATTTTTTTCTTTAAAATTCGTTGACAATTTGTGACGAAATTGTGTACAATAAATTTATCACAAATTGTTCACAAAAAAGATGAAAAATGTTCACAAACAAAGGGGTGCTTGTATGATTTATTTTGACATCTTATTAGTAGCTATTGCATGCGTTACAATGCCTTTTATTGTTGCAGTTATGCTAGATATTTTTTATGCAGAACGAAAAAAAGTTCGTTTTTCATTACGTCGTACTTCATTATGGTATATCGCTATGTTTGCACTATCGTTTATACCATCCGTTTTACTTGTCACACAAAACGTATAATGCAATCAAACACTTAGGGGTAAGTGGAATGAAATAGGCAGCTACAACTCGCATTGAGGTCGTAGCTGTTTTTTTATGTTGATATGACAAAATGATTTTATACCGAAATGGAAAGGTTCAATAAATGACATGGTGAATGAAAACTTCACAATGATGTATTCTCAAGTAAATAAACACTAATTAAAGATGCATTCAATAGTCTAAAATACGCAGTATGATTATTGCTGGTATGATTGTTATTGGGATTAGCCGGATTCCGGGAATGTTAGGGGAAGCTTTCAAGTCAATTTATAATGGGTATCACAATTGTCGTGGTGAGCTTACTTGTACTACCATCACAACATGTCCTTGGTGCAAGCAGTAAAGAAAAATTAAACTATGGAGAGCACGAGGTCATTGAATTTCAATGGATTCGTGTTTTTTATTAGAATGAAAAGCTAGAGTCGAGAATAAAATTGCTAGTACATCAACCTATTTTTTCTAGCAATTATCTTGATAAAGGCGGGGTCTGAATGAAAAATATTTTCTTCATTTTATTAGGGATTGTCTATCTTTTTCTAGCAAATGCAATTGAATTAGCCATCATTAAGCCATTATTTTTTTTAATAGGACTTGCTTTAGTCAGTATTGGTAGCATTCGATATATAAAAGAACGTTATATTGCTGCACAAACTTTGGTACAAATGACGGAAGCTAGTGAAGAAGAGATAATGGCTATTCCTCATACCCAATGTACATTATCCAATGATGCTTTAAATGCTTTATTGTTAAATGAACAGACAAATACGCTTATTTTTGCACGAAGAGAATCGCTAGATGAAGAGTTGACAATAATAGAGATTCCATTTAACAAAATATATGAAGTGGCCATCATGGAAGACGAAGAGTTTATGATTAGAACAAAGAATCACCTTATGAGTGGGTCTTTACTTGGGGAAGCGGATGAAATAGAGGAAGTGGAGGTGGAGGAAGATACCATTTCACAGCTTTCTTTAAAATTAGTGGTGGATCATTTATCAGAGCCAATTCAAGAATATATGTTTATGGATAATGGTGAAGAGCCAATTTCAAAAGAGGAAGAGGACTACAAGGAAGCTATGGAGCTTTGTGAGAAATGGTTTCAAAAGATAAGCGTAATTATCAAACGTCATGAATTGGAAAGAGTTCCGATCAATCATTGGCAATAATCGAAAAAGCTATCTCGAATTAGAAAAATTTGAGATAGCTTTTGTTGTGTAGTTCGTTAAATTTTAAATTGCTGTAGTTGGGTGTTTAGTTCTTCAGCCATTCCTGCGAGTTGATTTGCACTTCTAGCGATTTCATCCATTGTAGCGGCGGTTTCCTCTACAGTTGCTGTTGTTTGTTCAACACCGGCGGCGGATTCCTGTGAAATAGAAGCCATGTCATCTATAGAGACATTAATGGTTTCTGAATTTTGAGCAAGATGATGTAAATTAGTAGAAATGGTCGTAATATTCTCGATCATATCCTCTACTGCATTTGATATTTGATCAAATGTTTCGTTTGTTTGATCGAGCTGTGCGGTTCCTCTTTTAACTTCTTCATAGCCTGATTGTAGGGCAGAAGTGACATTGCCTGTCTCACCTTGAATACGATGGACGATTGTTGAAATATCCGTGACAGAGAATTGCACTTGTTCAGCGAGCTTGCGGACTTCATCTGCGACAACGGCAAAGCCTTTTCCGTGTTCACCCGCTCGTGCTGCTTCAATCGCTGCATTGAGTGCGAGTAAATTTGTTTGATTTGAAATCTCGTCTATAACTGACACAAGCTTGGAAATTTCGGCGGACTGTTCATTCAAACTTTCAACCTTTTTCACGGAATCTAGCATAATGTCATTAATCGCAGCCATTTGTTTAGTCGATTGAACCATTAAGCCTTTACCAGAAACCGTTAAATTTTGGACATGGCTAGAATGTTCTTTTAATTCAATGCCTTCTTGTGTTGTGTCGTGAATACTGCGCTTAAAGGCTGTCATTGTTTCTGCTAAATCACCCGTTGTGGACGCTTGTGTTTCTGTACCTGAAGCAAGCTCTTGCATGGTTACTGTAATTTGCTCTGTCCCTGCTTGTACTTCATTCGATGATTGAGCCAGCTCTTCACTACTTGCGGCCACTGTTTCTGAAACGCTGTAGATGGAATGAATCGTTTGTTTTAATTTATTGTTCATTTCATTAGCAGCAAGCATTAACGTGCCGATTTCATCTCGTGTTTTCACTGCTAATGGCTCCAGTTGCAAATTACCATCTGCTAATTCTTTCATACGATTCGCTACAACTTTAACCGGTCTGGAAATGGTACTAGCTGTAATAATAGCAATTAGAATACCAGCTATAGTTAAAATTAAACTGAAAGCAATCCCGATTGTTCGATTTTGAGAGCTTGTTGAAACAACATCATTACCAACGGACGTAATCGCATCGGCACGTTCATCCGCAAGTTCCTCATAACCATTGCGTACTTTTGTCACGAGGGCATGTGTATCCATTAAATTTTCTAAAGCTAACTCTTTATTGCCCTTTTCGTAGATATCAAACACCTCAGTGTTGACAAGATTACTCCAATCACGTGCTATTTCTACTAGCAGAGTACGTTCATCTGATGTTTCATATTCGTCTAGAATAGCATTGTTTTCCTCAGCCATTTGACGATATTCATTAAACGTTTCCTTATATTTTTCATCACCAGTCATTACATAGTTTAAAGCTGCTGATAGTCGCACACTCATAGATAATGCTAAATTTTTACTGGCATTTAAAACAACTAGATCTTCCTTTACTAAACCTTTTGCCTGTCTCTCCATATTTGTATTGGAATTGTAAGTATAGGTTGTAAAGCTCACTACTAAAACTAACAAAAAAATAAATGCACTTAAAATTCGAGCTTTAAGTGTTTTAAACTGTAAAATGCCTTTCATTTCCCCATCCCTTTACTATCTCATTGAGAATTTTATTCAATCATAATTATTATTTTATAACTATTTGTGTAGATTAATAAGGCTTTCGGTAAAAATAGTTAAAAATAGTTTTTTAGTACAACCGTATAATGGGTTCTGGGTTGCCTGTAGTTAAATATATATAGATGTCTAACGACTAATGAATATATTTGCGTATAATTTTCCTATATAATAAGAAAAAAGCACCTGTAGCAAAATGCTTCAAGTGCCATGTATTATAAAAGATCTATTGTTTTTGTTTTTTTGCTTGCCGCTCCCATTGCAATAATGAAGGGTATGGATCAAAAGCCCATTCGGTTCTTCCATTAAATTTGTAAATACCATAATGAAGATGAGGAGGGAATTTTCCTGATGTACCTTCTTTCCCATATCCAGAGCTTCCCACATAGCCAAGCACCGTGCCAGGCTCTACAACAGAGCCTACCTCAATGTCCTTATGATAGCTACCAAGGTGGGCATAATAGTGATAGGAGTTATGATTATCACGAATACCAATACGCCAGCCACCAAATTGATTCCAGCCTTTTACCTCAACAATTCCATAGGAGGTAGATAAGACAGGGGTTCCATAACTTGCAAAAATATCGGTTCCTTCATGAATCCGACGTCCACCCCAGCCTCTATTGGCACCCCAAGTACCCCTGTAACTGTAATTCGAGCGAATATTGAGAGGGAAGGTATGTGCATCCAGTTCAATTGTTTTAAAATGTCTGTACAGTGTGGAAATCGTAAAAATTTGATTGACTGCTTCTTCACTTCCATAATATTCCCATAATGCTAATTTAAAATCCTCATCAGTCGTGCCGAATTTTCCTAAATAACTAGCCATTGAAAAAATGACATCCTCATCATCCTTTGGACTAGCGATTCCATCATGATTCCCATCAAGGCCCATACCACCGAAATAGCTAATCGTCTCAGGTGAGGTATCTTCCTTTACAGGATTTAATGCGCCTGACCAATATTCATCAGAAAATTGGATAGCCAAATAGCCTTCTCGTTTAGGGATATCTTTACGAACAGATTGGAGATTTCTTTCATACTGATCGATAGCCGCTAAAAAATGCCAAGGAATGAGTAATTCATCAAATTGTACATAATAGGACATACGCTGTTGTAAAGCTTCTTCTTCTGTTAGCTCCTCTTTTGCAAAAGAGGCAGTAGGGTACAGCATCATTCCTAAAAATAAAAATGTGAAAAGAAAAATAAAATGGCGATGCAATGATGGACCTCCTTTCTAACGTTAGAATAACCGAAATTTTTATCTTCATTCAGTAAGCTTAAACAGCCAATAAATCCGCAATCTTTTTATCCCTAAAAAAGAAATAATAAGAAGAAACGTCGTCAAAGAAAAAGTAATGGGTATCATCATGCCATTAACTTCATACTATGTTATAAATCAAGCCCTGAATGGAGGGAAGGCTATTAACATTTTAGATAAAGTGAAAAACTATCGCGAAGAAGAAAATAGGCTGAAGTGGGAAGGGACATTTGCAGATTATTTAAACATCATTAGGGAAAGACCTGAAGTTGCTCAAACAGCCCATTCACGCGTCTACAATATGATAAAAAGTTCTGGTGTAGAGGAACGCGATGGGCAAAAAATGTACAAATTTTTCGGACAAGAAATTTTTGGGCTTGAAACAGCAATTGAAAGACTGGTGGAGGAATATTTCCATCCAGCAGCGCGCAGGTTAGATGTTAGAAAACGTATTTTATTATTAATGGGACCTGTTAGTGGTGGTAAATCAACAATCGTTACTTTACTGAAGCGTGGATTAGAACAATATTCGCGCACAGATGAGGGTGCGATTTACGCAATTAAGGGATGTCCTATGCATGAAGATCCATTACATTTAATTCCACATCATTTGCGTAATGAATTTTTTGAAGAGTATGGTATAAGAATTGAAGGAAGTTTATCGCCTTTAAATACGATGCGTCTTGAAAAGGAATACGATGGGCGTATTGAAAACGTGATGATTGAACGTATTACCTTTTCGGAAGATAAACGTGTGGGCATCGGAACATTTACACCATCAGATCCTAAATCACAGGATATTGCTGATTTAACAGGAAGTATTGATTTTTCTACTATTGGTGAGTTTGGTTCAGAATCAGATCCCCGAGCATATCGCTTCGATGGGGAACTCAATAAAGCCAATAGGGGTATGATGGAATTCCAGGAGATGCTGAAACTCGATGAGAAATTCTTGTGGAACTTATTATCTCTAACACAGGAAGGAAATTTCAAAGCGGGGAGATTCGCTTTAATTAGTGCAGATGAATTAATCGTTGCTCATACAAACGAAACGGAGTATCGATCCTTTATTTCGAACAAGAAGAATGAGGCATTACATTCTCGAATTATCGTTATGCCGATACCGTATAACTTAAAAGTTAGTCAGGAAGAGCATATATATCAAAAGATGATAAAAGAGAGTGATATGTCCCACGTCCATATTGCACCGCATGCTTTAAAGGCCGCAGCAATCTTTTCGGTTCTCACTAGATTAGAAGTGCCGAAAAAACAAGGTGTGGATCTGATTAAGAAAATGCGCTTGTACGACGGAGAAAATGTGGAGGGATTTAATTCCGTTGACTTGGAGGAGCTGAAAAAAGAGTTTCCGAGCGAAGGGATGAACGGTATTGATCCACGCTATATCATTAACCGTATTTCTTCTGCTATTATTCGTAAAGAGGTGCCATCGATTAATGCATTAGATGTTTTACGGGCACTGAAGGATGGATTAGATCAGCATGCTTCTATTTCTCAAGAGGATCGCGAAAAATATATGAATTACATTGCGGTTGCACGTAAGGAATATGATGAAATTGCTAAAAATGAAGTACAAAAGGCTTTTGTGTACTCCTATGAAGAATCGGCAAAATCATTGATGAACAATTACCTTGATAATGTAGAGGCATTTTGTAATAAAAATAAGCTATACGATCGACTAACTGGTGAGGAAATGAATCCTGACGAAAAATTAATGCGCTCGATTGAGGAGCAAATTGGTATTTCAGAAAATGCTAAAAAGGCATTTCGTGAGGAAATTCTCATTCGTATTTCTGCTTATGCACGAAAAGGTAAACGATTTGACTACAACTCTCATGAAAGATTGCGAGAAGCGATTCAAAAGAAATTATTTGCGGACTTGAAAGATGTTGTGAAAATTACTACTTCTTCTAAAATGCCAGATGAATCTCAACTGAAGAAAATTAATGAGGTTGTTGCAAGACTAGTTGATGAACATGGCTATAACACAACATCGGCAAATGAGCTGCTGCAATATGTAGGAAGTCTACTCAATCGGTAATTAATTTTCACCTTGATTTGGATTGTTACAAGTCAGATAGGAGTGTCCCAATTTTAGGGCACTCCTTTTACTATCAGGACAAGGGATTAATATAGATGCACAATTCATTTTACGAAAAAAGTTCAAGAATTTGGCTCACAAGCATAGTATAGAAAAAGCGAATTTGATAGATGGGTGAGGATAAAAATGACTGAACACGAAAATAAACGCTTTGTCATCTCTCAGGAAAATTGGTCTCTCCATCGTAAAGGGCACCAGGACCAGCAACGCCATATGGAAAAAGTGAAGGATGCGATTAAAAATAATTTACCCGATTTAGTTAGTGAAGAGAGTATTGTGATGTCTAATGGTCGCGAGGTTATTAAAATACCGATTCGTTCACTTGATGAATATAAAATTCGATATAACTATGATAACTCTAAGCATGTAGGGCAAGGACAAGGGGATAGTAGTGTTGGAGATGTAGTAGCTCGAGATGGCAGTAAAGCAAATCAGGCTCAAGGTAAAGGAAAAGAGGCGGGTGACAAGCCTGGCCAAGATTATTATGAAGCGGAAGTCAGTATTGAGGAAATTCAGAACGTCTTATTTCATGAACTTGAGTTACCTAATTTACAACAAAAAGAAAAAGCAGATATTAAAACCGAAAAAATAGAGTTTAATGATATTCGAAAAAAAGGGCTAATGGGCAATGTTGATAAAAAACGTACGATTTTAAATGCAATAAAGCGCAATGCCATGAAAGGGAAAGCTGAAATTACGCCAATCCATAATGATGATTTACGTTTCAAGACGTGGGATGAGATTGAAAAGCCCGAATCCAAAGCAGTAGTACTTGCCATGATGGATACGAGTGGTTCGATGGGAGCTTTTGAAAAATATTGTGCACGGAGCTTCTTCTTTTGGATGACGAAGTTTTTACGCTCCAAGTATGAAACAGTGGAAATAGAATTTATTGCCCATCATACAGAGGCGAAGGTGGTCACGGAGGAGGAATTTTTCACAAAGGGAGAAAGTGGAGGAACTATTTGTTCGTCAGCTTATAAAAAGGCACTGGAATTGATTGAAGGTAAATATCATCCTTCTCGCTATAATATTTATCCTGTACATTTCTCAGATGGTGAAAATATTTCAATGGATAATGAAAAGTGTTTGAAACTGGTGGGAGAGTTAATGGATGTCTCCAGTATGTTTGGCTATGGTGAGGTGAACCAACATAACCGTTTTTCAACACTTATGTATACTTACAAGAAAATTGATGATCCCAAATTTAGATACCATGTTTTGAGAAAAAAGGGCGATGTATACGATGCCTTAAAGAGCTTTTTCAAAAAAAATGAAGAGTGAGCTCAGCACCACGTTCAAAGGAGGCGGCGTAAAATGGACACGAAAGAGCTTCACCGAGCAATAGATGAAATTACCGAAATTGCCTCAAGCTTTGGCTTAGATTTCTATCCAATGCGTTATGAAATTTGTCCAGCAGATATTATTTATACATTTGGCGCCTATGGTATGCCTACGCGTTTTTCCCATTGGAGCTTTGGAAAACAATTTCATAAAATGAAGCTTCAATATGACTTAGGGCTTAGTCAGATTTATGAGCTTGTGATCAATTCTAATCCATGCTATGCATTTTTATTGGATACCAATACGTTAACTCAAAATAAATTGATTATCGCTCACGTATTAGCACACTGTGATTTCTTTAAAAATAATGTGCGTTTTTCCAATACTAGAAAAGACATGGTAGAGAGCATGACGGCAACGGCCGAACGAATAGCTGGCTATGAAAGAGAATATGGCAAGGATGAGGTTGAGCAGTTTTTAGATGCAGTGTTAGCTATTCAAGAGCATATTGATCCCTCCATTATACGTCCTAAGCTATCTTGGAGTGAGGATGAGGAGCTTGAAGATGAAAAAACACCAGCAAAATCACCATACGATGATTTGTGGAGCATCGAAGAAAAAGAAAAAGTGTATAAACCTATTAGACGAAGATTAAAGCAATTTCCACCAAAGCCAGAAAAGGATATCCTGTTATTCCTAGAGGAGTATAGCCGTGAGTTGGAAGACTGGCAACGAGATATATTAACAATGATGCGGGAGGAAATGCTTTATTTTTGGCCACAATTGGAAACGAAAATAATGAATGAGGGATGGGCTTCCTTCTGGCATCAACGAATCATGCGAGAATTAAAATTAACAACCGCTGAGACAATCGAATTCGCCAAGTTAAATGCAGGGGTTGTCCAGCCGTCCAAAACATCAATTAATCCATATTACCTTGGGATAAAGATTTTTGAGGATATTGAAAATCGCTATAATAACCCTACAGAGGAAATGAAGCGGTTAGGCGTGCAGCCAAACACCGGACGTGAAAAAATCTTTGAGGTAAGAGAGATAGAATCAGATATTTCCTTTATTCGAAACTACCTAACCAAAGATTTGGCAAAGCGAGAAGATTTATATTTGTTCCAAAAGAAAGGGAATGAATATCGTATCACTGATAAAGATCATGAGATGGTACGAGATCAGCTTGTATCGATGCGTGTAAACGGCGGCTTCCCATATATTGTGGTGAAAAATGGCGATTATTTACGTAATGGTGAGCTCTACTTAGTACATGGTTACGAAGGGATGGAGTTAGATCCGCAGTATTTAGAAAATGTATTACCTTATATTTATCAACTATGGGGTCGCCCGGTACATTTAGAAACATACGTGGATAATAAGCCAATGCTCTATTCATATGATGGTACAAAAAATTATAAACGTAATGTCTAATAAAAAACTTCTATCTGTTGACAGCTTGCTCAAACAGATAGAAGTTTTTTAGATCCTACTGCTCACTATCTTCAGTTAACACATCCATGTCCTCTTCATTACTTTCACTATGATTTGAAGATGAATGGATATCGCTATCAATTACTAAGCTATCCCGTACTTTTATTCCTTGCTGGCCACCTGCCTCGTCATTATGATTACCAGCTATACCACTTCTGCCATTTCCATCAGCAAATTGAGAATGAACATTGCGTGTATGACTACCGTTACTAGCATTTTGTCCACCTTGGTTGGCATTTGTACCTACATCATGATTGATTTGACCTCCACCTTCTGCTCGCTGTTCAAAGTGAAAGTCTGTATTTCCTATATTGAATGTAAAATTAATCGTTATATGATTTTTCCCTTGCTTATTAGAGGATTCCCGCTCAGGTTCGTCAGGTCCAAAAAAATTTTTAGAACTAAAACCAGACATTATTTCTCCTCCTTTCGTTTAATATACTATTAACATATTAGCGCTTCGTAAACCCACTTGTACGTGTAGCCATGTTATCTAGAGAAAAGGTAGGAGTGTCCAGAGGTAAACTCAACGATTTTTGCTATCTATCCAATAAATTTGTTAAAATGAATGAGATTTGATTATTTAGTGAATGGGAACGGAGAAGCAACGTTGAGAACATTTAAAAAGGTTTATATAGAAATAACGAGTGTTTGTAATTTAGCATGTAGTTTTTGTCCACCTACAGCTCGTGCAAAAGGACTTATAAAAGTCGAACAATTTAATAAAATATTAGACGAAATTCGCCCACATACCAAATATATTTATTTGCATGTCAAAGGAGAGCCACTTTTACACCCAAGGATCGACCAGCTATTAGATGCCGCCCATGCAAAGGGATTTAAAGTCAATATCACAACAAATGGGACACTTATCAAAAAGAATCGGGAAAAAATATTAGGAAAACCGGCATTACGTCAAATTAATTTCTCATTGCATAGTTTTGATGGGCATGAAGGTTCTGAAAACCGTGAAAAGTATTTGGGGGATATTTTGGATTTTGTGCGGGATGCTAGAGAATATAAGACCATCATTTCCTATCGTTTATGGAATTTACAACAGGATCATGTTTCGGATGTTGCAGCACGTCGAAATCGTGAGACATTAGAAATATTAGAAAACGAGTATAATCTTGACTATCACATTGAAGAAAGAGTAGAGCCTGGTAAAGGGGTAAAAATTGCTCCTCATGTTTATTTGAATCAGGATCATGAATTTAAATGGCCGAGCTTGCTTGAACAAGAGGACGAGGGTAAAGGTTTTTGTCATGCATTGCGTAGTCAAGCAGCTATTCTTGTGGATGGAACAGTTGTACCTTGCTGCTTAGATGGTGAAGGTGTCATTAATTTAGGAAATGTTCATGAGAAATCCTTCTCAGAAATTGTGGAGGGAGAACGTGCCAATAAGATTGTAGATGGCTTCTCACGAAGAGAGGCTGTTGAGGAACTATGCAGAAAATGTGGCTATCGTCAAAAGTTTGGTATGTAGCTATTATTGAAAAGAAGCAGCTCCGATGTGTCATTGACCATTGGAGCTGTTTTTCTTCGATTGGGAATCAATCGTATCTAAAAAATCCTTCGTAATACGAACTACGTATTTTACCTCGTCTAAGTTACGTTCTCTTAATAATGATCGATGAATGTCTAGCATGAGGTTCTTTTCCTCAATATCAGTAACGCCAGATAATTTTTGAAAATTAAAAAGCTCCTCAGGGGTAATATCCAATGCCTTCATAATTGTTTCCAATGTACTAAGGGTAATATTAGATTGTCCATGTTCGATATTGGAAACGCGTCCTTTACTGAAACCTAACTTCCCTGTTCTTTCAGCCACTTCTTCTTGGCTTAGCCCTTTGGATAATCTAATAATACGGAGTTGTTCACCTACTAGCTTTAAAAAATCTGACATATGATTCACCTCTATGTTAAAAGCTAGTGAAAAATAGTGGAAATGACTATACTATTATAGTGGTATAATAGAGAAAATGTACCGTTAAAATGGTACAATGTTTAATGAGAAATCTTTTATTAGACAATAGCCTAAATAAGTTACTAGGTAAAAGGCGTTAGTGAAGGTTGCTTTAAGGGTATAAAATGGGACAGGGGATTGGAGGATCAAACATGGTGAAGCAGTTTTTTATAGAAGAAGTAGCAAAAATCCAAGTGGGTAATAGCATGATGAATGATACAAGTTTTGCGAGAGAAGGCACTCCTTTCATATCCGAAAAAACGCTAATGAAATTAATAATAGAAGATGATTTTAGTCAAGTACCGAGAGTTGATCATACAATGGATTCGCTGACTATGTCACAAGTGCCTGCTAAAAGTATCCTTCTTAACAAAATCAATTTGAAAGAATCCTCAATTTATCAGTGTAAAAAGGCTGTATGTATTGGTCAGGATATTATTGCCATCATCCCTAATGAATCGATAATTGTCAGTGATTATTTATTGCACTTTTTAAAATGGTATCAAGTAAATAATGACGTGTGTAATGTCTATCATTTAATGATTGAATTACCACCGATTGATATTCAACTTCACATAGCACAGTTATTAAACGCTATCCAACATTTATTAGTTAATAAAGATTCTTTAGTAAAGGCGATAGAGGGGCTCCCACAGTATTTTAATCATATTTCAAGGCAAGTCAAACAGCATTCAAATGACCTACATTATGGCTTTGAACAGCTCCAACGGCAATATATTGATATGTTACATATATTTTTTAATGGTGATTTTTTGAATGATCATTTTAATGTTAAGTGATTGAACAAAACAAAAATCGGTGCAAGATGGACATTCAATCCTTGCACCGATCAGTTATATTTCAATAATAATTGGTAAAACCATAGGCTTTCGTTTAGTTTGGTTAAATAAATATTGTCCTACTGCTCTTTTGATTTCACGTCGTAGAACATGGATTTGCTGTCTGTTTTCTTCTTGTAGTTCTACAACGATTTCTTTGGTAAGCACATTGACCTTATTCAACAGCTCCTCGAAATCCTTCGCATAAACAAAACCACGGGATATGGTATCAGGTTCTGAAATAAAAGCACCATCTACTTTATTGAGTGTTAAGACGATGACAAGCATTCCGTCTTCTGAAAGCTGCTTGCGATCACGAAGGACAATGCCTTCAACTTCACCTATGCCGATTCCATCAACATACGTATCACCTGCTGGAATTTTACGAGTTTGTCGTGCCTTCGAGTTTTCAATATCAACGACATCGCCGTTTTTCATAATAAAGGTATTCCCTTTTTGGACTCCAACCGCTTCTGCTAATAAGCGATGCTGGTGTAGCATGCGGAATTCACCATGAATAGGGATGAAAAATTGTGGCTTCATAAATGTTAGCATAAGCTTCAGATCTTCTTGATGACCATGTCCTGAAACATGCATGCCTGTATGGCTGGAAGATCCATAAATAACTTTTGCACCAAGCTGAAACAAATTATCCACAATCCGCGATACACCCTTCTCATTGCCTGGAATTGGGGAGGCCGCTAAAATAACCGTATCATCTGGAAGAATTTTCACTTCACGATGGTTGCCATTTGCTAAACGGGCAAGCGCAGCTAGAGGCTCGCCTTGGCTACCTGTGCAAAGTACCACGACCTCCTCTGGTGGAAGGTATTTCACTTCTCGTGCATCAATTAACATATCTTCTGGAACAAATAAATAGCCCCGTTCTATCGCTACATCAACAACATTGACCATGCTGCGTCCCAATAAAGCTAACTTCCTATTGGTAGCAATAGCTGCATGTACTATTTGTTGGATACGATTAACGTTTGAAGCAAAGGTCGAAATGATTACTTTCCGTTCAGCATGTAAAAAAGCATCCTCAATATGGTGACCAACAAGCTGTTCAGAAGGTGTTAAACCTGGCCTCTCTGCATTCGTACTTTCCGAGATAAGAACGAGCACTCCTTTTGAACCAATTTCAGCCATTTTATGAATATCGGCAAATTGATTATTAACGGGTGTTAAATCAAATTTAAAATCGCCAGTATGGACTACGTTCCCTTCAGGAGTGCCCATTACGATTCCTAAACAATCAGGTATACTATGATTAGTTCTAAAGAAACTAATATCCATTTGTCCTAAATGTAGAGCGGAGTCAGCGTGAATTTCAATTAAATCGGTTTCTCTTAACAGCTTATGTTCTTTGAGCTTTAATTCGATAAGCCCTAGAGTAAAACGAGTAGCATACACAGGCACATTCAATTTTTTTAATAAATAGGGGATACCACCGATGTGATCTTCATGACCATGCGTAACAATTAGAGCCTTCACTTTTTCTTTATTTTCCAGTAAATAAGTAATATCAGGAATAATTAAATCAATACCAAGTAAGGTTTCATCTGGAAATTTTGCTCCGCAATCAATAATGATGATGTCATCTGCATATTGTACTACATACATATTTTTTCCAATTTCATTAATGCCCCCTAAGGCAAATATGGATAATAACTGTTTACTTGTGGACAACGTATTCCCTCCTATAGCTCTCCTTTAACTATAGGTAGTATAGCTTTTAGCATTTCATCCTATACGAAAACAATAATGCTACTAATTGTATTTCACGAAATGGGGTAAATCATTGTCTAATTTTGTGGCATATACATAGGGATTGGTTAGAAATCATGCTCAATTTATTCATGATGCACTTTATCCCTCAAAAAAAGGTGATATGCAATTTGCCCAGACAAGCGAACAGGATTAAACATAACAAGAGGCTATCTATTTTGATTTACAACTATAGATAGCCTCTTTCATTAGGGATGAATCACTACTTCTGTACCAATAGGGACGATGCTGGCAAGCTCTTCAACATCTTGATTTTGCATTCGAATACAACCATGTGAAACAGCATGCCCAATAGAGCTAGGATCATTTGTGCCATGAATTCCATAATGTTCTTTAGAGAGACTCATCCACATCGTTCCAAAAGGACCACCAGGGTTTGGAGCTTTATTGATGATAATAAAACTGCCTACTGGTGTTTCATGAAGCATGCGTCCGACTGCGATAGGGTATTGTTTTTGAAGGATATTATTTCTATATAAACGTAGCCAGCGATTATTGGTAGATATTTCGATACGGTAAGGAATTGTATCGGGATTTGGCAAGCCCGGGATGACAATTTGTTGACCAATAAAAAGATGATCAGGCTGGATTCCTGGGTTAGCAGCAATAATGGATGCCAACGGAGTACGATAATCCTGAGCAATTTGAGTCAGTGTTTCTCCAGCTTTAACTGAATGAATCAATCATTATTCCCTCCTCTGCAAAGGTTTATGATTTTACTATATGCTTCAAATGATTTGATATTGAATCACAACAAGAAGCAGAGAAATTAGTGAAAAGTGAACGCGATCAATATATCTCCTTTACGGATAGTAGGGGCATCTACCATGAATTGCACACAAAGCATGTACGAGTGATTCAAATAGCTGAATATCATCGAATGGATAAAGGTGCAAAAGGGAGTGACACATAATCTGTCCAGCTTTACACACATTATAGAGAAAGGAGTGTGACAGAAATGGACATGGGTAAAGTACCACATGAAAAGAAAATGTTTATGAATTTAAATAGCAAGGACAAACCAGACATGGTTGAATCAGATACAATTAGTCTTTTCGATTTGCATGAAGATATGCAGACTGTCGATGCCATTCCAGTAGAGGAGCTCAATAAACGAGTGAAAAGAGAAGGCGATGAATTAATTGAAATGCAGCCAGATGAATTGTAGGAGGTAAAAATGCTATGAATCATGAAAAAGAAGCCCATTTTACGTCTGTGGGCACGAATATTAATGAAGTAAAGCAAAAAAATGCAGATGCAGGATTATCCTATAATGAGGTAAAGGCATTGTTAGCTAAAAGTGGAGGGCAGGGGACGGCCATTTATAGTGACACAGATATAGAAGAAGTAAAGCAAGATATACACAAGCACCAACAATAAGCGTAGTGGGAGGAGTAAGTATTGAATGCTCTTCCTTTTTTTATTTTACAATGGTAGGTAAAGGAGGTGCAGGAACATGTCAAATGGAGAAGAGAGCTGTCCATTATGTGGGGGAGAAAATCATTGTGGGGTAGAAAAAGGTGAAAAAGGGTGCTGGTGTATGACGGTGCACTTTCCAGAAAAGCTATTAGATGCAGTGCAAACGGAGCAAAGGACATGTATTTGTCCGATATGCTTAGATACATATAGGAAAGAACAAGGATAATTTTTACGATGAATGAGGCTGTAAATATGGAGTCATTGGTACAATTGTCTATCGCACAACAACCTAGCGGGCATACATTACTCTGAAAGGAGTGTGTCTTATGGCTAAACCAATTGAACTCAGTAATGTAACAAAGGCATATTTAGAGGAATATCAGCGAATCCTCAAAAAAATGATGCAGGGCATGACCTATGTAACGATTACTTGTAGTATTTCTGAAAATTTTATTAAGCAAATTATCCCTCATCAAGTTGCAGCAATTCAAATGTCCGAAAACGTTTTACGCTATACAACGAATATCCCTGTACAAAATCTTGCATTAGAAATTATTCGAACTCACACAGAAATGGTTGAGAGTCTTGAAGCGATACAAAATCGATGTTGTGTCGTGCAAAATTCAGAGTATGAATTATACGAGTATATGTGTGCTTATAAAGAAATTACAGAAGCTATGTTCAATGCAATGTGTGCACCACCAGTATCGAATAGCATTAATATCAATTATCTACGAGAAATGATTGTCCATCATCAGGGTGGTATCCGTCTGGCACAAAATGTGCTGAGATTCTGTATTTGCCAAGAATTAATCCCTATTTTACGTTGTATGATTCAAACACTTTGTGAGCAACTAGAAGTTATGGAAAAGTTACTGGATAGCTTACAAAATTGTGATTGCGAATGCTAACACTTTATGTGAAACGCTAAAGTCAGACATGATTTTAGCGTTTTTTCTGTGTAAAAATAGTGTTTAACAGGGAAAATGAGAAATTGTCAATAAAGTGGACAAAAGAATAAGACGGTGTAAAGAATTTTTTGAAAATCTATTTTTGTATTAGTGTTGTTGGTAAAATATATATGTTTTATTAGTTGAAGGTAATGAAGAAAGATCTATAATTCGTTTTAAAATATTGGTAATTTTTATTTACTTTATTACAAAAGGAGTGGTAACAATGTTCAAAAGGAAGAAAATAAATCAAAATTATGATTATTTCTCAGCTGCGAAAAATTCAGATATTGAGGCTAATGAACGCTTTAAAGAAAAGCTAGATTTTCTTGCTTTATCTAGAATTAGAAGAGAATCTGTTGGATTTTTACGCAAAATCTATGAAAATAATCGCCAACAAATACTCGACAATTTTTATGATCGTTTATTGGAAATTCCAGAATTTAACCAAGTTATCAATACGCATTCATCAGTAGAGCGTTTAAAAGGGCTTTTTGATTCACATTTTATAAGCCTATTTGATGATGAATTAGATTTAGATTATGTATTTAAACGACGTAAAATCGCTTATGTACATGCCCGAATCGGTGTACTGCCGAACTGGATGATTTCTGCCTATACGCTCATTAACCAATTAATCATACCGCTGATTGTCAAAGAGCTATCACGCGATCAAGAAAAAATGCTGGATGTCCTATTGTCTTATGATAGTCTAGTAACGATCGACCAACAGATCATTTTAGAAACCTATATTGAAATTCAGGCTGGCTCTGTTGTAAATGGTTTAGGTGAAATTATTACTTATAATACCCAGTTAGATACGATTAAGGAATTGATTGAATTTCAAGATATTCAGCAACAGGAGATTGTTGCAGCAGATCGATTGATGCACGAGCTAGATGAGAGTATTGAAGAAATCGCCGCATCTGTTGGTGATATTTCAGCCCAAACAAAGCATGCCTTTAAAAAATTAAATCAGGATTTAGAATCGTTACAACAAGTATCATCCATTTTACAAACAACCGATGAAGGTCATAAATCCATGCAGGAGGATATAAAGCGTTTAGTGGAACGTGTCAATAGTGTAGCGAAGCTGATGGAATTAATTAAGCGAATTGCAGATCAAACAAATTTATTGGCTTTAAATGCTTCTATTGAGGCGGCTCGTGCTGGAGAAGCGGGTAAAGGCTTTGCAGTTGTTGCGGAGGAAGTTCGAAAGCTTGCTGATGATACAAGTACATCTGTCAAATCTATACATACAGATATACAGGAGCTACTACATATTACGCATAATATTAGTTCACTAACAACTCAATTTTCACAGGATTTACATCAAGGCGTCACGGATACCTTACATATTTCACAGACGCTTGCAGAGATAAATAAAAGTTTACAGCAGCAAGGAGCTCGCTTTGAGGAAATTGCCACAACGACAAAGGTACAAGCACAATCTGCTACAACTATTTCTGAACGTAACCATACTATCACGGAGAGTATGCAAAAAAGTAAGATCATCGTTTTTGATATGGGCTCGGCTATCTACAAGTTAAGTAAAATGATTGACGGATACCGATCAACAACAATTTCTAAAAATTTTATTATTAGTCAGGAGGATATTATTGAATTAGCTATTACAGACCATTTATTATGGCGCTGGAAAATCTATAATCTACTGCTTGGCTTTGAAACAATGACTGAGCAGGATGTTGGCTCACCACAGGAGTCGCGCCTTGGTGAATGGTATTATGGTACAGGGAAAAAGCTACTAGGTGAAGAGCGTGTCTATGTAGAGTTAGAACAACCATTTATTCATGTCCATGATATAGCTAAAAAGGCGGTACGAGAATATAATATAGGCAATAAAAGGGAGGCTGAAAAATATCTGAAGGAAATTACAGAAGAGTCATATATTGTAATTGAAAAACTAAAGGCCTTAAAGGAAATTTTATTGAACGGGAAAAAACAATATATTCACTAAAAATTTGAGAGCAAGCTAATGCTGGGATTAGCTTGCTCTTTTTTTATATTTCTATTGACGAATCAATAGATGGGACACACATAAATGTTACGGTGCGCTGTGTGCTATCATAAAGACACCATTCACGGTGGTCGACAACAGAACCAACATTGACACCATACTGTTTATTTTGTAAGGCAATTGGTTGGCCATAGCGAATACGAATGGGTAGTTTCTTTTGCTGATGATAAAGGCCTGATTCATGACTATGACCAAAGAAAAACAGTGGCTTATGAAAAGGAAGGAATGTTGGCTGCCAGCTTACACTCCATTTAAATTGATGTCCGTGTATTAGTGTCGCACCATCTATCTCTATCGTCTCAGGTAAAGCCTGAAAACGTTCGATGCCAGTGACCTGCGTAATGCGTTCCTCTTGATTACCTCTTATAGAGGGGAAGGTTAGTAATTCTTCAAATTCGCTTTCTACTATGGCTGCCTTTTGTAAAGGTAAGCCAGATAAGGTTTGCGCTTTTTTCTTACTGACGGTGCATTCATATAAATCACCTAAACCAATGATTTTTGCTTCCTCTGCTGTTTGTTGAATATGAGCTAGAACAGCTTTAGTATCTTCTATATTAGAATGTAAATCTCCTAAAAGTGCATAAAGCATGTCAATCCGGCCTTTCCTAAAAATAATCGTACAAATATCATACACCCAATAGAAATTGATAGAAAAGTAAAACGTCTAAGAATATTTCGTTACTTCTACTTCATATTTTGAATGTGTAGAAAAATTGCCATGAAACGCATTGCTTGTTAAAATATAATCATAATTTTCTGAATTTTTAGTAGTTTCATAGTTTCAGACACTATCCAGCATTAAAAAATGAATTTTTGGAGGGTTTATAATGACGATGTACATGACAGATATTCTTGAAAACTATGCTGTGCAACAACCGAATGCAATTGCAACCTTGTATGATGGAAAAAAGTTGAGCTATCGCGATTTTTATCAACGTGTAGAAAGATTTGCAGCATACCTACAAGAACAGGATTTTGAAAAAGATGATGTGATTGCATTATATACGCTCAATTCAGATTTGTTTTTAATCGCTTATTTAGGTGTCCAACTAGCAGGTTTTATTGTGATGCCTATTAACACTAAATTAGCAGCACCTGAGGTTGATTTTATTTTTAATCATTCACAAGCAAAGGGTCTCATTTATGATGAAAGGCTAGCAGAAGCATTGGAGGATGTTGCCTATACATTCCAACATACGATTGGATTTAAAGAAATGAGAAACATTTTTGAAAATGAGGGATGTGAAAGAAAGCTTGTACAATTAGAGGCCCATGATACAGCAGTGGTCATGTATACTTCTGGGACAACAGGTAAACCAAAGGGCGTCATGCTAACACATCAAAATATCGTGGCTACTGCCGATATTTGGTCTTCTTCAATGAAAATGTCTAGCAAGGACAAGATGTTTATTTGTACACCTTTATTCCATTGTGCTGGCCTGCACGTCTTTGCTATGCCAATGTTCTATCAAGGAGGAACAGTTGTTATCGAAGAAGCATTTTCACCAACAAAAACGTTAGCGCAAATTGCCGCAACTGAAGCGACTATTTTCTTTGGTGTTCCATCCATGTATACCATCATTTTAAATACGCCTGGATTTAAGGAACATAGCTTTCATCATTTACGTTTATTATGTTACGGGGCTGCTCCAATGCCTTATGAGCTCGTAAAGCAAGTGAAAGAGGCATTTTCAAATGTAAAGGTTCAAAATCTCTATGGTCAAACCGAAAATTCACCTGCAGCTACCTCTTTATTAGATAGGGATGCATTAACGAAAATTGGCTCTGTTGGGAAGCCATTAGCTCAGACGGAGGTATGCGTGGTTGATAGTGAAGGAAAGTCAGTACCAGCTGGCGAGGTTGGCGAAATTTGTGTTAAAGGGCCACAAGTAATGAAAGGTTATTTGCGCAATCCAGAGGAAACAGCTAGAACGATAAGAGATGGCTGGCTCTATTCAGGAGATTTAGGACGCTTTGATGAGGAAGGTTATTTATATATTGTAGATCGGAAAAAAGATATGATCATCCGTGGAGGGGAAAATATTTACCCGATTGAAGTGGAAGAAGTGCTATATCAAATGCCAGAAATTTTAGAGGCAGCAGTGATAGGATTACCACATGAAGTATATGGAGAGGTGCCAAAAGCATTTATTGTATTAAAGGAAGGGCAGTCACTCGATGAAAAGGCAATATTATCTTACTGCCAAACAAGACTTGCCAAATATAAAGTACCGTATGAAATTGCATTTTTAGTAGAACTGCCGCGCAATGCTTCAGGTAAGGTGTTAAAGCATACATTACGACCTAAAGTGACGACGATTTAAGTACTATCCACGATGCATAGGCATAATTGTTAGCCAGTTTTTTCAAGCTTACTCGCAAGTTTCTGTGTACCTGCCGCTTCGCTTTCCATACAAAAAATTATGTCCTGAAATAAGATAAAATAGGAACGATTATAAAAGTATCGTATAATAGAGTCTACGACAAATTGAATAAATAGAATGGCGAAGGGATTACTCTTCCAATTAGAATAGGAGCGGAATTTGTCTTGTGGACGGGGTATAAACGCCTTTTACTTATAGGCATTTTGATTATTATGTTACTTTCGAGCTGTCAGCCATTTTCACAGCAAGAAGCAGAACAAAAAAATCCATTAACTGTTTTAACGGTAGAATTTAATAGCGGGGCACCTATCCCCAATCTCTATGTCACAGTAACAGATGTACAAACAGGTGATGTAGTAGAGGAAGCGATTGGTTCAGAAGAGGGAGAAGCCGTATTCGCGAAGCTCAAGGCAGGGCGAGAATATACCATTGCAGCAACAACACTGGAAAATAGTACAACAAACGATGGATATACAACAATCGAGAATTTTACGTATGATACAACGAAGCCATACTATCGATTGCAAACACACTTCTCTAGAGACGAGCAGGAATTAGATGTACCTGTTGTCATGCAAAAGCCAGAGCTTCCACATGGCTGTGAAATAACATCACTCACAGCTGTCTTAAATTATTTTGGAATGAATGTTTCAAAGCTTGAAATGGCTGATAACTATTTACCAAAGCAAAATATACGTACTGTAAACAACCAACGTTTTGGGCCAAATCCACAGGAGGCTTTTGCAGGGAATCCGCGTGATAAAGCTCATGGTATGTATGTTTTTGCTGAACCTATTGTTAAGGCGGCAGAGGCAGTCATTGCAGATAAACAAGCTGATTTACGCGTGTCAAATATGAGTAATGCCTCACAGGACGAGATTTTACAGCTTGTTCGCGAGGGAGTTCCTGTTGTAACATGGGTGACGCTTGATTTATCGTCACCTAAACGAAATGCAAATAGAGGCTGGATTTTTGAAGGTGAGACAATATCACATGAAGCCTATATGAACTTACATGCAGTTGTCTTGACAGGGCATTTAGGGGATAAAGTAGTAGTAATGGATCCATTAAAAGGTTATGTTACATACAATGTCGATCAATTTTTCAAAAGTTATCGGGAATTAGATCAGCAAGCCGTAGCTATTCATAAATAAATTAGCCATAAATCTTTAGTATGTTACACTAATAAAAAAGCAGAAGTGAGTTGAGTAGAATGGCCATTGAGCACGCTTTTTTACCGGTTTTACTTGGGGATGAGATGAATGCTTATGGCATGGCCAGAGCATTTTACGAAGCCTATGGTGTGAAGCCACTTGCATTAAACCATACGAATATGGAAAAAATTCATCAAAGTGATTTACTGACTTTTCGTGAGGTACCGAGACTTCATATAGACGAAAGATTTGTTACGGCACTTCAGGCTATTGCGCAGGAATTCGTTGATAAAAAATTACTGCTACTAGCCTGTGATGAATTTTATGTCAAAAAAATAATAGAACATAAAGCGGAATTAGCAGAGGATTTCATTATTCCTTATGTAGATGCCACACTTGCTCAGCAGTTATTAACTCGTGAAAAGATGTATGAGCTTTGTGCACAATATGGTTTTCAATTTCCTGCCATGCATGTCTGCACGGTGAATGATTACGAGGACTACGACATGCCATTTGAGTATCCAATTGTCATAAAGCCCATGAATATGACAAAATATGCTACATGTATTTTTCCTGGTAAGAAAAAAGTATATATTGCGTATGATAAGGATGAAAAGGACAGTATATTCCATGCTATTTATAAGGAATCGGCCTATCGAGATGATCTTATGATTCAACAATATATTCCAGGGGAAGATGCGAATATGCTTGTTGTTAATGCCTATATAGGGCAGGATGGCAAGGCAAAACTTCTTGCGGTGGGTAATCCCATTTTAGAAGAGCATTCTCCAGAAGGGATTGGTCGTTATGTAGCCATCATGACAACCTATCATCAGGAATTAATGGACAATGTAAAGACGTTCCTTGAAGCCATACAATTCCAAGGCTATGCTACATTTGATATGAAATATGATGATCGTGATGGTCAATATAAATTGTTGAGTATTGAATTACATAATGAACTTTCCAATTATTATGTGACAGCTAGTGGCTATAACTTCATGCAGTATGTGGCGGATGATTATGTTCGAGGTAGTAAACAGTCGCTAACATACGTGCAAAACAAGCATCTTTGGACCATTGTACCAAATGGTGTACTTTTCAAATACGTACAAAATGAACAGTTAGTCATTGAAGCGAAAAGTTTGATTCGCCAAGGGATGGCTACAGATTCTATTTTTAGTTATAAGGATATGAATGCGAAACGTTGGTTGAACGTTACGCTTGATAATTTAAGCTTTTATCGCAAATATAAGAAATATTTTAATAACAAAGGTCTGTCAAATATATGAAAAAACAAACTTTAGGTATTATCGGTGGCGTAGGGCCACTTGCAACAATGTTTATTGGAGAAATGATTGTAAGACGTACGAAGGCACAAAAGGATCAGGAGCATTTGCATACGATCATTGATAATGATACAAATATTCCTGACCGTACGGCTTTTATTTTAGATAATAAAAAGGATAATCCAGTTCCAGTCATCATTGAGGATGCTAAAAAGTTAGCTTCTGTAGGGGCAAATATGATTGCAATCCCATGCAATACAGCCCATACGTTCTATCATGAAATTGATGAGGGCTCTCCCATTCCTGTATTGAATATGATTCGTGAAACGGCGAAGCGTGCTGCTGATTTAGGAGCAGAGCGTGTTGGAATTTTGGCAACAACAGGAACATTAACATCACGTATGTACCAGGAAGCCTTAGAGGAATATGGCATTACACCAGTTGTTCCAGATAATGAGATGAGAGCCTATGTGATGACCATCATTTATGATTATGTCAAGGCTGGCAAGGATGTTACGTTGGAGGATTGGCAACCAATAGAAGAGGCGATGCTAGCATTAAATTGTGACCGCGTTGTCTTAGGCTGTACAGAGCTATCTATTGTTAATAGGGATTTGAAATTAAATGAAATTTATATTGATTCATTAATCGTTTTAGCTGAATGTGCCATTTTGGCTTGTGGCTATGAGCTAGTCGATTAGTCGTTAAATAAATTGAAAAGGATCTGCTTGCTTTTCACGGGTAAGCTACAAGTCTTTAAAGAGTTGTGGTCAAGCTTACTTTTTTCCGTGTTGGGTTAGGCAGATTTTTTATGGAAGGAATCAATGGTTTCCTGAAACGATTGGACAATAGCTTCGTACATATAAAGTAGGAAACGGCGGAGTGTGTTAAACTAGTGTCAAGTAGATAGAAGGTGGGAAATAACATGTCAGTCATTAATTTATTAAAAGAAGAAATACAAGCAAAATGGAATTTTGAAACACCCATGAAAATTCAAGATGAAATGATACCAGCTATGCTTGAAGGCAAAGATATTGTAGCGGAATCGCCAACAGGATCAGGTAAAACATTAGCGTATGTTTTACCATTATTGAATAAAGTGAATGGGGCAAAAAAGCAAACACAAGGACTGATTGTAGCTCCTTCACAAGAGCTTGCGATGCAGATTGTAGAAGTTATCCGTGAATGGACGGCAGGCACAGATATTACAGTTCAACAACTGATTGGTGGTGCCAATTCTGCTCGTCAAATTGAAAAGCTAAAGAAAAAACCAACGATTGTCGTTGGCACACCTGGTCGTTTAAATGAATTAGCACGGGCAGGGAAATTAAAACTAAAAGAAATTGAAACGGTTATTTTAGATGAGTGCGATCAATTACTGAGTCGTGAATACCGTGTTGTCGTCAAATCCTTTATCGAAGGCTCGGCTTTTGGCCGACAAGTCGTTGTTGTTTCGGCTACGATAACGGAGGAAATTGAATTAGTAGCAAGTCGTATGATGTTTGAACCTTTACGTTTTAAAATTAAACCTGAGGATATGTTAAAGGTCGGTAAAGTAGTACATTCTTTTGTGAAAGTAGAAGAACGTGATAAAACAGATTTCCTACGTCGACTCTCACATACAGAAGGCTTAAGAGCACTAGCTTTTGTCAATAATATCGATCAATTATTAATGAAGGAAACAAAACTGCAGTACCGCTCAGCACCAATTGTCACTCTTCATTCCGACATGAAAAAAGAAGAACGAAAAAAAGCGTTAGATGCATTCCGTAAAGGAGATGCCCGTATTTTAATTGCCACAGATATTGCGGCTCGTGGTTTAGATATTGCTGGTTTAACACATGTTATTCATGTTGATGTACCACGAACAATTGAGCAGTATTTACATCGTTCAGGTCGTACAGGTCGTGCGGGCGCAGATGGTGAAGTATTAACGTTATTATCGTATCATGATGAAAAAACGTATAAAAAGTGGACAAGGGAAGTACCAGGCAAGCCTGTGCAAAAAATATGGCATGATGGCAAGCTGATGGAAGGTAATTCTAAAACAATTGGACAAAAGCGAGGGAATTAATATGACGTTTGAAGAAAAATTACAGGCATATGCAGAGCTTGCGGTAAAAGTGGGTGTCAACATCCAACCAGGTCAGTACCTATTAGTCAATACATCGGTAGATGCTTTGGATTTTGTTCGTTTAGTTGTTAAAGAGGCTTATAAGGCTGGCGCAGGACGTGTACATGTGAATTTTTCAGATGACGAAATGGATCGTGCCTATTTTGAATATGCTTCTGACGAGGAGTTTAGTCGCTTCCCTGAATGGGTCGTAAAAATGCGTGATGAGCTTATTGAACGTAAAGGGGCTCTATTATGGATTGATGCAGCAGATCCTGATAATTTGACAGGCATTCCAGCAGACAGATTAGCAACCCACCAAAAAGTATCTGGTGCAGCATTGAAAAATTATCGTAATGCCGTCATGAAGGATTTAATTGCTTGGTCCATTGTTGCGGTCCCTTCACCTAAATGGGCAGCAAAGGTATTCCCCCATTTAACAGAAGAGCAGCAAGTACCTGCCTTATGGGAGGCAATCTTTAAAACAGTGCATATTGGGGAAGGTAATGCAGTGGATAATTGGCGTCAGCATATAGCCAATTTAGAATCGCGTGCACAGCTTCTAAATAATAAAAAGTATGCAAAGCTTCACTATACAGCACCGGGTACAGATTTAACAATTGCTTTAGCACCACAACATAAATGGGTTACGGGTGGCAGTAAAACGCCAGAGGATAATGTCTTTGTTGCCAATATGCCAACTGAAGAAGTGTATACCCTTCCAATGAAGCAAGGTGTAAACGGTTATGTCAGTAATTCAAAGCCATTAGTTTATCAAGGCAATATGATTGATGGCTTTAAATTAACATTTGAAGAGGGCAAAATTATTAAGGCAGAGGCTGAAGTTGGTCATGATTTATTACAAGAACTAATTCAAGTGGATGAAGGCTCAAGCTATTTAGGTGAAGTAGCACTTGTCCCTCACGAATCACCTATTTCAGCGTCAGAGATTTTATATTTCAATACATTATTCGATGAAAATGCTTCAAACCATTTAGCTATTGGTGAAGCATATCCGACTTGCTTAGAAGGTGGTAGAGACTTAGAAAATGGTCAGCTTGAAGCATTAGGAGCTAATATTTCTGTGACACATGAAGATTTTATGATTGGCAGCGGAGAAATGGACATTGATGGTATTTTACCAGATGGTACGGTAGAGCCTATTTTCCGTAAGGGTAGCTGGGCTTTTTAATCTTTAGTCAGAAAGAAAAGGAGGAGAGCAGATGAGACGATTATGGAGCTTAATCGGTGTGACGATATTATCCATGACATATTGGACTTCATCTGCTTTTGCTCAAACGGAAAGCTACGTGGCGATTGGAGATTCATTAGCTGCAGGTCAAACACCTTATCAAGAAATTGATGTAGGGTATAGTGATTTAATTGCCATGAAATTAAGTTCGATTGGACAATTATCGTTTTATACAAAAGAGCTTGCTTTTCCAGGCTTTACAACAGCGAATGTGTTAGACCGAATTCAATCGGAGGAAGCGCAACATTTATTAGCAAACGCCACACTGATTACGGTGTCAGCAGGTGCCAATGATTTATTGCGTCTTGTTCAGGTGAACCCAAGTGCTGGAACTTTAGCTTTTTCACAGTTGCAGACAGATTACGCTTTAAACTTGGCGAGAAAAAATATGACAACGATTTTAGATGAGTTAGTAGAACGTGCACCAAAAGCAAAGGTATATGTCATGGGCTATTATTTTGCCTATCCAACTGTCCATCCGTCACAAAAAGAAGGAACCAATGCACAGCTAGTTAAATTAAATGCGATTTTACAGCAACAGGCAGAGCATGCAGGAGCAGTTTATGTAGATGTCTATGATGCCTTTGGATTGAATGGAACAAGCTATTTACCAAATAGTGCTGACGTCCACCCGAATGCTGAAGGCTATCGTCAAATGGCTAACTCATTTTTACAGGCTTATAGTGGTAGTGATGCTTTACAGATTTCTTCATCAGAATTACCTAAGGCAAATCCTTTGTCATTTGAGGAAATTGTCAAGCAACAATCATCAGCGAAGCCCCAGAAAGAGAAAGTGACACAACAACAGCCTGCTCGTGTTGCTTACGTTATTCAGGGATTCCCAGGTTATCAAGCTTTTATCAAAAACATCTAAATAATCGTTAGCAAAGGCATCTTACCCAATAAGATGCTTTTTTTCTATGAAAGCCAATATTGGATAGAACTACTAAACTGCTAGAGAGCACTAGAGAGGGAATAGTCATGCTAAAATAGAAAGAAGACTAGGAGGTACAACAATGAAAATATTTCATACAGCAGATTGGCACTTAGGAAAACTTGTTCAAGGTGTCTATATGACAGAAGATCAACAGTATATTCTCGAACAATTTATACAAGCGATAGATGAGGAAAAACCAGATGTAATTGTCATAGCAGGTGATCTATATGACCGTTCGATGCCTCCTATAGAGGCAGTCAATTTACTAAATGATGTAGTAGCAAAAATTGTATTAGAGAAGAAGATTCCTGTTTTAGCGGTGGCGGGAAATCATGATAGTGCAGGTCGACTGAATTTCGGTAGTCGTTTAATGAGTGATAGCGGTTTATATATCAAGGGTCAATTTACAAAAAATCATGCACCTATTGTTTTGAATGATGAGCATGGCGAAGTGCATTTCCATCTTGTACCGTATGCAGAGCCGGCTTCTATTCGCAGCATCTTTGAAGAAGAGGCAATCCGCTCTCATCAAGATGCCATGCAAAAAATAATTGAGTATATCACGCCAGAAATGGATTCAAGCAAACGTCATGTTTTTGTTGGACATGCTTTTGTAACGAAGTATGGTGAGGAAGAAGCGAATACAAGTGATTCAGAGCGACCGCTTTCCATAGGAGGCTCAGATTGTGTGAGTGCAGCTTTATTTAAACCCTTTCATTATACAGCACTTGGGCATCTACATAAGGCACATTTTGTCTTAAATGAAACCATTCGCTATGCAGGCTCTCCATTAAAATATTCGTTATCTGAGCATTTACATGAAAAAGGCTTTTTAATCATTGATTTAGATGAGCATGGTAATAGCACAGTAACTAAAAGAAAGCTTGTGCCAAGAAGAGATTTACGAGTAGTAGAAGGTCAATTAGAGGATTTATTAAAGCTCACACCAAGTGATGATTATGTATTTGTCAGATTGACGGATACAACTTCGGTGTCTTCGCCGATGGAACGCATTCGCAGTGTGTTTCCGCACGCTATGCATGTGGAACGTAAGGTATTACGACAAGAGGTGTCGCGTGAGCTACAAGTTGTAGAAACGGAAAAACTAGAGGATATTGATTTATTCCGTTCTTTCTTTACCGATATTATCGGTATTCAGCCAGATGAAGATACGGAACGCCTTTTCACAGAGATGTTACAGGAATTATTAGATGAGGAGCGAGAGACAGTAAAATGAAGCCATTAAAGTTAACGATTACTGCATTTGGTCCCTATAAAGACACTGAAGTAATTGATTTTCAAGAACTAGGGGAACATCGATTGTTTGCTATTTCTGGTAAAACCGGTGCTGGAAAAACAACCATTTTTGATGCCATTTGTTATGCCCTTTACGGATCAGGCAGTGGTGAGGATCGTCAGGATACGGCTTTACTGCGAAGTGGCTTTGCTCATGATGATATTTATACAGCTGTAGAGCTCATGTTTGAAATGCATGGAAGGGTCTATCAAATAATACGACAGCCCGGTCATATTAAAGAAAAAAATAAAACGATTACTGGGAAGAAAATAGAGTTAGCTGAAGTAAAAGAGGGAAAGCTTGATTATAGCATTGTAGAGAAGCAGCAAACGCTTGAAGTCGATAAAAAATTGCAGGAAATAATAGGTCTCACAAAAGATCAATTTAGCCAAATTGTGATGCTACCTCAAGGTGAATTTCGCAAGCTATTAACCTCAGATTCTACAAACAAAGAAGTTATTTTGCGGAAAATCTTTAAAACAGACCGCTTTGGTGTCATGACGAAAAAGCTTGATGCTAAACGAAAAGAGGCAGAGAGTGATCTACAACGTGCCAAACAATTAAAAGAACATTTACTTGGTCAAATTGACGGTGTCTTACCACAACGTTCATCAGCGTTATTCACATTAATTGCTGACAAAACGGAAAATTTACATCAACTAAAGCAGGCACTTGATGAGGAGATTATTTACTATACAAAATGTATTGAGGATGAACAGCTACAATATGAAGAAGCTTATAGCCTTCATCAAAAAGAACAAGAATATTATCGATTAGCTAAAACACTGAATGAGCAATTTGATGAGCAAGCGAATCGACAGCAGCGACTACAAATGCTGTTACAAGAGCAGGACTCATATAGCGCGAAGGAGCAGGAGATTGTTTTAGCAGAACAAGCAGAGCGACTTGTGCTACTTGAACAACAATGCATTGATTTACGTGCTGAACTTAATGTAAAGGAACAAGCTTTTCAGCAAGCACAAGTTAAGCATCAGCAAACAGAAGAGCAACTGCAGCGAGCCCAAGAAAAATATAGGGTAGAAGAGGCGAAAGAGCCTGAGCGTCAACAAATTTTGCAGCAGGAATTGCAATTATTAGCGTCATTGCCTAAATTCGAGGCCTATGAAAACAACGTGCAGCAGCTGCAAATAGCTGAGCAGTATGTTGAAACAGCAAAAATGGCGGTGGCTGATAACCTGACGTTATTGGAAAAAGAACAAGAGCAATTGCAGCAATTTTCTCAAACGATGGAAGGCTATGAAAAACAGGTTGAGCCATATGAAAGCTACTTAGAACAGTTACCGAAACTACGTGAACAGGTAGCTTTAGTCAAACAAGCTGAGAAATATAAAAGTGCCGTAGAGTTAGCACAGCAGGACGTAGCTGCCTCAGACATTCACTATCAAGAAAGTAAAAAGGCCTTTCTATTATTGCAGCAACGGTGGCTGACAAGTCAGGCTAGTATTTTAGCGGAACAGCTAAAGGAAGGGGAGCCCTGCCCTGTTTGTGGCAGTATGACTCACGAGAAAACACATAAAGAGCAACTGGAAGTTATTGAACTTGCTCAAGTGGAAACGTTAAGAGTGAAGGCTTCTTCAGACGAGCGTATGTATCTAGAGAAGGCAGCACTTTTGTCATCTACGCAACAGCTTCTTCAAGATACATATCAGCAGCTAGAAGCACAGCATATTAAACAAGAAGACCAAGCACAGCTCATCGCTACTTTACACAAGACAGAGCAAGAGATTGCGAGCTTAAAAGTTGTCCATCATCAACTAGCAGATATGCGATTAAAGCTAAAGCATCAACGTGATAGAATAGAGCAGCTTAGAAATAAAAAGATGGAATTAGAGCAATATTTAGCTGAGCACATGAAAGAATGGACAAGATTACAAGCGGTTGTAGAAGAACAGCTCAAGCAGATGCCAGCCAATTTACCAACATTACAGCAATTAAAGCAACAACTTACGGATGTTAGTAAACAGAAAATGGATTTGCAAAAAACATGGCAAGAGAGTCAAGAAAATTTGCATGTCGTAAAAGAAGAGACAAGTAATGCAAAACTAACTGTAGAAATCGCCAAACAATCTTTTGAGGAATTACAACTCAAAATGAATGAAAAGCGGCAGCAATTTTCAGCAAGCATGCAGGAAATCGGCTTTGACAGCTATGAGGAATACGCAGCTGCCAAACGGAGTGCGAGCCAATTGGAGGCACTTCGCAAAGTATGCAGTGACTATGCTTTACAGGTACACACCCTGAAAATCCAAATAACTGAAGGGGCTATGTATCTTCAAGGGAAAGAGAAGCAAGATTTAGTGGTGATGGAAGCAAAAGTAGAACAACTTCGTACGGCGTATGAGGAAGCATTTAAACGTTTGCAACAGATGAATGGTTTTGCACAAGCATGCCAAGACTTTATAAAAAAAGTAGAAGAAACAGCGAGAGAGCTTCAGTTACTTGAACAAGAAGCTGGTCGAGTAAAGGAACTCTATGGATTATTAAACGGACAAAATTCGAAAAAGCTGTCCTTTGAGCGATACATTCAAATTAATTACTTAGACCAAATTACCGATGCCGCTAATATTCGTCTTTATCACTTATCAAATGGTCAATTTGAGCTTAGACGTTCTGATAGACTAGAAAAGCATGCGAAGCAAAGTGGGCTTGGGCTTGATGTATATGATGCCTATACGGATCAATTACGTGATGTGAAAACATTATCCGGTGGCGAAAAATTTAATGCTTCCTTAAGTCTTGCTTTAGGAATGGCAGATGTCATTCAAAGCTTCCAAGGGAATATTCATATTGAAACCATGTTTATTGATGAGGGCTTTGGCTCGCTTGATGAGGAATCTTTGAATAAAGCAATTGATACATTAATTGCTTTACAGGATTCTGGTCGTATGATTGGCGTGATTTCTCATGTGCCTGAATTAAAATCAGCGATGCCAGCGGTCTTACATGTAGAAAAAACATTGAATGGACATAGTCAAACCCACTTTGAAGTGAAATAAATAAAAGGCGTATTTCCAAAACAAGGGAATACGCCTGCTGTTTATTTTTTTCGAGGGGTGGCTGTAGGTGTTGTCCCTTTTTTTGCAGCCATTACTTTTTTCACGATAGGAATAACAATAGGTGCTAATTTTACGGCGGTTTTCACAACATTTGATACTTTCATTCAAAAACAGCTCCTTTTACAATTACTACTACCTGTTTCGCTTAAAAATGAAACATTAACGAATAACACGAACAGCTTGAATAATATTCCATATTACAATTCCTAGTGAGACGATGGCATAAATGGCAAACGAAACGAACCAAATAATCAACATCGTATTATTGCCGGACGTTGGATCCAAATTAAATGTAGAAAAAACAAAGACAATAAAGAACAGAATGCCGAAAACAAAAGGAATTAAATGAGAGATAAGTGCACGAATTGAATGTCTTTTTACGTCACTATCTTTCGTAATAATGTACACAATTAATGGGACGATAAAAGGGGCGAAGAAAATACTTAAATAACTAAAGGCAGATAAAATTTTTTGGTTCTCCATAGTTGTACCTCCTTTTTTAATATTTACGCATGAAAAACAGCAAAGTTTCAAAAAAATAATATATGGAAGAGGTTGTAATCCTTCTATCCTTTGCGTACAATGAGAATGTTCAAATAAATTCAGATGTAACGACCACAAGGGGAGCTGATGATGTCAGCTGAGACTGGGCACGTAATGCCTTGACTCTTTGAACCTGTAAGTTAACGCTTGCGTAGGGATGTGGATAGAAACCGACACTAGTACGATGTGAGGCTCTGTCCTGGCATCGTTTTTTCATTCTTGAGGGAATAAAAAGGTGTCAGAAAGAGACATATCAGCGCATTTCTATTCCTGCTCTTGTATCCTACATCGGAACAAAGGAGAGAATATATATGGACAAAAAAAGACTATTAATGCTTGTGGAGATTGCGATATTTGCAGCAATCGCTCTTGTGCTTGATCAGGTTTCCTTTAAAGTATGGGCACAAGGTGGTTCTGTTAGTCTAGTCATGGTACCTATTATGTTAATAGCATTTCGCTGGGGCTTAGTAGCTGGGCTAACAACTGGATTACTCGTAGGTGTAATGCAAACCATGTTTGGTGCTACGATTGTGCACTGGCTACAAGGATTCCTTGATTATGGTGTTGCTTTCACAGTTGTAGGATTAGCGGCGGTTGTGCGTGGACCCGTGTTGGCGGCTGCCAAAAATGCCAACAAAACAAAAATGGCACTTTACATTATATTAGGTACGGTGCTTGCGGGCTTCTTACGATATGCAGCCCACACGATGGCTGGCGCTGTATTTTTTGCAGAATATGCTGGCGATCAAAATGCATGGATCTATTCCATCATCTATAATGGTACATATATGCTACCAGCAACTATTTTAACGGCAATTGTAGGCGTTCTTTTATTCACAGCTGCTCCACAATTAATGCAAAGAAAAGCATAAAACATGCCCCTCACATTTGTGAAGGGGCTTTTTTGTCGCAAATAACTCTTTGCGCACTTCGCAAAGTAAGGAAGCATACAATATTTAAAGCGTTTATCGTTATACGCATAACAAGTTATGTTATATTAAAGTATAGATATTAGATGAAAGGGACGTTATACATGATTGTAAAAACGCAAGAAGAGATTGAAGCTTTTAAAAAAATAGGACGCATTTGTGCTGAAATTCGTGAAGCGATGAAAGCTGCCACAAAACCAGGTGTTACAACATTGGAGCTAGATGAAATTGCTGGCCGTATGTTTGCAGAGGCTGGCGCGATATCTGGTCCAAAGGGAGAATATGATTTCCCAGGGTATACATGTATTAGTGTCAATGAAGAAGTGGCGCATGGTATCCCCGGAAAACGTGTTATTCAAGAAGGGGATATTGTAAATATCGATGTTTCTGGTTCATTAAATGGTTACTTTGCTGACACTGGTATTTCATTTGTGGTTGGTGATGGCTATGAGGACAAAGAAAAGCTATGTCGCGTTGCCAAAAGCGCCTTTGATCGAGCAATGACAAAGGTAAAGGCTGGGTCTAAATTAAATCAAATTGGTAAGGCAGTTGAACGTGAGGCGAATGCTAATGGCTTAACTGTTATTATGAATTTAACTGGTCATGGCTTAGGTCAATCTTTACATGATGAGCCGAATCACATTTTAAATTACTATGATGCATGGGATTCTACAATTATGAAAGAAGGTATGGTGCTTGCGGTTGAGCCGTTTATCTCAGCGAAGGCAGAGCATATTGTAGAAGCTGGTGATGGTTGGACATTCATTACACCTGATAAATCACTTGTAGCTCAAATTGAACATTCAGTCATTGTAACAAAAGATAAACCGATTATCCTAACATCATTAGACGAAGACTAGAATGCAATGAAATGAAAAATCCTGCTTACCAATTTATTTTTGGTAGGCAGGATTTTTTTTAATAAATAAAATACCAACAAAGAGAACACCGCATAAAAAGAAGGCGGCTGTAGTGACAAGTAGCTCATCAAAACCATTATGTAAGGCGATTCCTATATAAGCCCAAATAAAAACACTAGGAAACAAAATATCAAAGTGATGGAAACGGATATGTAGCGCAAGTGCTCCACCTAATGTCAGCAAAATTACTGCCCAAAGAGGCGTACTAAGACCAAAGCCGTTCCAACCATAAGCCGTTAACGTAAAACTGATATTTGTAATAAAAATAAATGTCATCCATGCAAAATAAATGGAGAAAGGAATACGACCTGACATTGCTTTGTCATGAAGAGGGTACGTATTATACAACATAAATAAATACAAGACTAAGAGTAATGTAATGCCAAGTGAAACAATAAATAACTCATGATGCCATACGTATATCATCAATGCTTGCAATATATTTATGCAGCTAAAAAGCGCAGACTGTTTCATAGTTGTCTTTCTGATATTCATAACTAACCAATAACCGAGTAAAAAATAAATAAGAATCCAAATTACATGACTTACACTAACTGGTGCAAATACTACAGAAAAGCGATTAGCGATTTCTAGCATAGATTGACCGTTGATATTCACGAAAAAGGATGAAAAGGTTAGGATGAGTGAGACAAGATAAGAAATTGTCATCAAGATAAACCGAGGCATGTTTTCCTCTCCCTTCGTGTTAGATTTTATAGGGAAAAGACAAATAAGTATAGTGCTGTCACTATTTTTATTATAACGGAAACTTTCAACAATGTATCGTGTTGTTTTGCTCGTAATATCTACAATTTACCATCTCAATAGGCATCCATATATTTCTTTAGTACAATAAGAATATCCAACCAAAAGGAGTGAAGTTTCATGGCACAAAATTTGAAAAACCTAGACCTATCCATTGAACTAGATAAAAAGATGTATAAAAAGAAATTAAAAGTACTCCAATATGAAATGTTAAATGCACAGCAGTTTTTACTAAAAAACAAAATAGGTTTAATCTTAGTATTTGAAGGAATGGATGCTGCTGGTAAAGGTGGCGCGATCAAACGATTGATTGAACGTGTAGATCCGCGCGGTTATGTGGTACACCCTATCTCAGCTCCACAGCCACATGAATTACGCTATAACTATTTACAAAGATTCTGGAGAAAACTACCGCAGCATGGACAAATCGCTATTTTCGACCGCTCATGGTATGGACGTGTACTAGTAGAGCGTATCGAAGGCTTTGCAACAAAGGATGAATGGTCTCGTGCGTATGAAGAAATTAATAATTTCGAGAAAATTTTAACTGCGGGAGATTACATAATTATTAAGTTCTGGCTACATGTTTCAGATGAAGAGCAATTAAAACGCTTTAAAGAACGTGAAGAAAACCCTTATAAATCTTGGAAGCTAACAGACGAGGATTGGCGGAATCGAGAAAAATCACCACAATATATTGAAGCGGCGAATGCAATGTTTGACAAGACAGATAAAAAGGATGCTCCATGGATTTTAGTTGCTGGAGACGATAAAAAACATGCGCGTGTTCAGGTGCTTCAAGAAACAATTGCACATATTGAACGTGAGGCTCAAAAACGTGGTCTTCATCTAACAAATGTATTAGCTAATGGACAGCTAGAGGATGCTGATTCATCCAGTTTAGAAATAATAAATGAGAAAAAGCAAGAACAAAAAACAAAATAATAAAATGGTGCTGCTGTAACAATAAGACATGAGCTGTTTTAGTTGTAGCAGCATCTTTTTTTACATACAATGAAATAAAACTAGGGTTTACAATCATTAGATTGTAGCCAATGTGAACAGAGAATGAGAAATGTACTGATATTTATTGGAAGGCTAGTGTGGAGAAATGGTGCTTAAAATTTGGAATTTATTAAGAAAAAAGGGTGGGAATGTGGTAACGATAAAGGGGGAAAAATGCTACATCCGCACATTCCAAGAAAAAGATGCACGAAGTTTATCGGGTCTCGTAAGCCGCAATAAATACTTTTGGTCTGTATACGAGCCACTACAAAAACCTGAATATTATACAGTTGATGCTCAATATAAAAAAATTCAAGAGAGTCTCTATTTAATGGAGTCAAAACGAGAATTTACTTTTGGTATTTTTGAGCATGGAACAAATAATCTAATAGGGCATATTGCACTTTATGCTGTAAAACGCTTACCGTACTCAAGTGCATTTGTTGGCTATGCGATGGATGAAATCTATGTAGGCAAGGGAATCGTCACAGAGGCTGTAAATATGGTGGTGAGATTCGCATTCGATCAAATTGGTTTACACCGTGTAGAGGCATATGTCTCTACACAAAATAACCCCTCTATGCGCGTATTAGAGAAGGCTGGATTTCAACAAGAGGGTCTGCTAAGGAGGCTACTGTATATTAATGGCCGATGGGTAGATCACTATATGTATGCGCGTTTAGAGGATGAATAGAAAAACAAGTGCCTATCCTTCACGAGAGATGGGCACTTGTTTTTTATTAGCTATTATTTGCTACCGTCTTCAATTAAATCAAGATGACCTGTATTCGGATCAATGATTAAACCATGAACAGGAACGTCTTTCACCATTAATGGGTGATTACGAATCGTATCGACACTTTTCTTAACACTTGTTGCTACGTCACCGAAACCACGTAAAAATTCTTTTAAATCAAAACCAGAATATTCCAACATTTTGATTGTTTCTGGATCAATACCCCTTGTCACCATTTCACTAAGCATAGCATCAGGGTCAACTGCACTCATTCCGCAGTCATAATGTCCAACGACATACACTTCATCAGCTTGTAGGCCATAGACAGCCACTAATAAACTACGCATAACTGCACCGAAAGGATGGCTCACTAATGCGCCAGCACTTTTCACTATTTTTACATCGCCATTCCGCAAATTCATAGCTTTTGGTAAAAGCTCTACAAGACGAGTATCCATACAAGATAAAACAACAATACGTTTATCAGGATATTTTGTAGTGATGAATGGTTCATATTTCTTTTCTTGTACAAACTCTTTATTAAACTCTAAAATATCTTGTAACATTGTCATGAATATTGCTCCCTTCCTTACAAAAATATTTTAGAGCAAAACGTTCAATATGCAAACAATAAAGACTTTTTTCAGATAATTTTTACAATAAAGAAGCAGTTTCCTACGCTTTAATAGATGAAAATAACTTGTAAGTGATAAAAAAACAGCTACCATTGCAGTAGCTGTTTTTTTATACATTAATATTCTTCGTTTGGCTTTGGATCTACAGTTACTGAAGACTTGCTATCTAAACCAACTTGTAGGTAGTGGATGAAGAATCCCGTTGAAATTAATAAAACTGCTGAAAAGCCAAGAACAGTTGTAATGAACATTATTAGAGCTCCTCTCTACTTAAATGATCTACTAAACTTCCCTAAAACAATTATACAATAGGTTACTAGGAAAATCTAAGGATAATTTATGACAACCTTAACATACTTAGCCTAGAATACTATTAGTAGGAATGGATTATTTAGATTGCCCAATTTCCATCGCGGAATATTGGGTCTATTTGATCATCATGAGTAATTCCATCTATATTCATCTTATCCGATCCAATCATAAAGTCTACATGTGTCAAGCTTTGGTTAAGACCATGTGCACTTAATTCCTCAGAAGTCATTTCTTTACCACCCTCAATGCAAAATGCGTAGGCACTGCCAATGGCTAAATGATTCGAGGCATTTTCATCGAATAATGTATTGTAAAATAATAAATTAGATTGTGAAATAGGTGATTGATGTGGAACTAATGCTATTTCACCAAGATAATGAGCACCCCCATCTGTTTCAATAAGGGAAGCTAAAATTTCTTGTCCTTGCTCTGCCTTCACGTCAATGATACGACCATCCTTAAATGTTAAAGTGAAATGATCGATAATATTGCCTCCGTAGCTTAATGGCTTAGTACTGGAAACATACCCATTAACACCTGTTTTTAAAGGGGCTGTAAAAATTTCTTCTGTAGGCATATTGGCCATAAATGCTTGGCCCTGTGTATTAATACTACTGCCACCTGTCCACACATGATGTGTAGGTAACTCAATAGTTAGGTCAGTGCCTGGAGCAGTATAGTGGAGCGACTTATATTGCTTCCCATTTAAATAATCAGCTTTGCTATGTAATTCCTGATCGTGAGCATGCCAAGCTTCTATAGAATGTTCAACGTCAATACGTGTCGCTGCAAAGATGGCTTCCCATAATGCATCCATTTGTTGTTCCTCTTGTAAGTGAGGGAATACTTTTGCTGCCCAGGCTTTAGATGGAGCAGCGATAACTGACCAACTAAATTTATCAGACTGTAGCGATTGATAATAGTTTGCTAATGCTTTACCAGATGCTTTTTGGAAGGCCATGATTCTGTCACGCTCTATACCTTTTAGTAAATCTGGATTTTGTGAGCTAATGCTTAAGAAAGCGGCTCCGTGTTCAACCAACCATTCACGCTCTTGCACTTTCCATGGCGGGAAGAAATCAAATGAGTCTTTTGGTGCTCCCTCATAACGAGCACGTACAAGCTCGTCATCCGATAAATCGACAAATACCTGTTTTGCACCATTTTTATAAGCTATTTTGGTAATTATTTGCGCCAATTTTAGGTTATCAGTCGAACAGCTTATATAAAGATAATGACCTTTTTGGATATTTACTCCTACTTTCACAGCTAATTCGGCATATTTTAGTAATTTTGTGTTAAATGATAATAACAAATTCATATCCCCTTTCGATATAAGACAGTTTAGTGTAATATTCTTAATTCAATATAATCAAAAATGGTCGAAATGTGAATAAAAAGCATTAATTACATCGAAAAATAAGTGAAATACATTTATACTAGGAATATATATATTTAAAATATGGAAAAACAGACGAAAATAACAGTAATAGTAGATTTGGAGGTTCTAGGATGGATAAATCGTCGATTATAGGGTTAATACTTGCCTTAGTAGCACTATTAACGGGGATGGTGATGAAGGGTGTAAGCTTAAGTGCATTTTATAACCCTGCAGCCATTCTAATTATCATTTTTGGTACTATTTCAGCAGTAACAATTGCCTTTCCAATGCAAGAGTTAAAGCGCGTACCGAAGCTATTTAAAATTCTTTTTAAAGAAACGAAATTAGCGAATGATATAGAAATTATTAAAATGTTTTCACAATGGGCTGACTTAGCTCGTCGTGAAGGACTATTAGCACTTGAAAGCAAGGCTTCTGAAATTGAAGATCCATTTTTAAAAAATGGTCTTACATTAGCAATTGATGGTCAAAATGCTGACTACATCCGTGATGTACTAACGGAAGAAGTGGAAGCAATGGAAGAGCGTCATGCTAGTGGGTCTGCTATTTTTACGCAAGCAGGTACATATGCACCAACTTTAGGGGTTCTTGGTGCAGTAGTAGGGTTAATCGCCGCATTGGCTGATATGAACGATATCGAAAAGCTTGGACATGCTATTTCGGCTGCTTTCATGGCTACATTACTCGGTATCTTTACAGGTTATGTTTTATGGCACCCATTTGCGAACAAGTTAAAGCGTAAGTCTGCTTTAGAAGTAAAACAAAAGAGAATGATGATTGAGGGTATCCTTTCAGTATTAGAAGGGGAGGCTCCACGTGTAATTGAACAGAAACTATCATCATACTTAACGATGGAAGAACGTCGTCAAATTTCTGGTGAAAGCGGGGCGGGTGGCCTTGGCAAAGAAAGCTAAGAAAAAAAAGCATGATGAACATATTGATGAATCTTGGTTAGTTCCATACGCAGATATTTTAACTTTGCTCTTAGCTGTGTTTATTATTTTATTTGCCTCAAGTTCAGTTGATCAAGAAAAGTTAGAGAGAATGTCGGCGGTATTTAGTCAAGTATTTGACGGTGGAACAAGCTTTCTAGAGCAGCCTGCACCAGTACCAAGCCCGAATGCAGATAGCGACCAAACGCCACAGCAAAATTCGGCCTATTTAAAGGATCAACAAGAGCTAGCAGCTATTAAAGATAGTGTGGACAACTTTATTGCAGTTAATGAGATGGAAGGTCAATTTGCAACTGAAATGACAGATGAGGGATTGCTTGTAACTATCCGTGATAGTATTTTATTTGATCCTGGTAAAGCAACGATTAAACCAGAATATATTCCAATTGCAAAAGAGCTTGCGGATGTATTAGTGTCTAATCCACCTCGTAATATTGTTATTACAGGTCATACAGATAATGTGCCAGCTGGCCCTAACTTCTCATCAAACTTGGAGTTATCATTAATGCGTGCGTCTAATTTTTACATGGTATTATTAGATAGTAATTCACAATTAAAGTCTGAGAACTTTAGTGCGAAAGGCTATGGTGAAAACCGAGCGATTGCTCCAAACGATACAGCAGAAGGTCGTGCACAGAACCGACGTGTAGAAGTGCTTATTCAGCCATTGGTTACCGAAGATGGTTCAGAAGCAAAAAATACACAATAATAAAAAGCTATTAGCGGCTGACCAATCGTCATATGCTAATAGCTTTTATTTACTTTACTTACGTAAAGACCCCAATTCAGCAACAATCGCTTGCATTTCACTTGGGCTAAATGTTTCTCTTTTCATCACCATCTCATATAAATACACTAAATCTTCATAATTAGCTTCATCGAAATGTTCTGATTTCATTGCATCAACATTCACCATGCGTAGCTTGTCCTTCATTTGATCCACCATATACACTACGTTTTCCTTAGACGGAACTGATAAATCCATTTTTTACCCTACCTTTCATAATCCTCGCACATATCATTTCATTGAATAAAAAAAATGTCAACTCCGTATTTGAGCATTGCTTTAAAAATAGACTGTTATTGGGTAGAATAAGTGCAGGAAGCTGTTTATTTATGAAATAATAGGGAATATGCAAATACACAAGCAGGGGGTTATAAATATGGGTCAGAGTAAATTATTAGCTTCAATCGTAGCAGGAGCAGCAGTTGGTGCTGCATTAAGTATGCTCGATGGTACAACGCGTGAAACAACAATTGCTACAACTAAAAAAATGAAGGAAGCCATCACATATTATGCATCAAATCGTGAAGAACTACAGGTGCTAGTGGAGGAAAAAGTGCTGGCAGCAAAAGTGCTTTGTGAAAGCGTGTCTGATAATGTTAACACGATTGCTGAGAAGGTTGATGAATTTAAAGAATTACCTTCCACAATACAAGGGATGATTGAGGACACGAAATCAGCCTTTACTTTACCTGAAAAAGAGTAAAGGAAGCTTTAGGAGGAATTATATGGAAGGAAAAAAAGCAACAATGCAAAATGCTTTTGGGTTCGTAAAGTCGTTTGTCTCTCCTGAGGAGGAATCGATTGACGTGATGACATCCAAAGGCTTTGTTCAAGATTTAATAAGTCGGCTAAAGCGAGTTGAAATATCTGCGCTTGCTGCACAATTGGCTTATTTCTTTTTACTATCGTTCTTCCCCTTACTTATTTTCTTAGTGACGCTATTACCGTATCTAAATTTAGAAACGACACAGGTCTATTCATTTTTAGTGAATATCTTACCAGATGAAGTGTATAAGCTGATTGAAAATACGCTGAATGAGATTTTAACAAATCGAAATAGTAGTTTATTGTCCATCGGGGTTCTCGGTACAATTTGGTCTGCATCGAAAGGTATTAATGCGCTTATTCGAGCTTTAAATAAAGCCTATGATACAGAGGGGAGAGCTGGCATATTGGATAGAGGGTTGTCACTGGTTTTTACAATCGCTCTTGTAATTGTGATGGCTGTCGCTCTCTTACTACCAGTTTTTGGTCAGCAAATAGGGCATTTCCTATTTTCAATCGTTGGAATTGAGGAGCAATTTGAATCTATTTGGCACAAATTAAGATGGTCAATACCACCTTTACTTATTTTTATCGTTTTAATGGGAATCTACTGGGTCGTTCCAAATACAAGCCCGCGTTTAAAAATAATGGGTGTATGGCCAGGGGCGATGTTTGCGACACTTGCCTGGTTAGCAGTCACATATGGTTTCTCTTTCTATATTAATAATTTTGCAAATTATTCTGCTACATATGGTAGTATCGGTGGTGTCATTATTTTAATGCTCTGGTTATACTTTACGGGGATTATTATCATCTTTGGTGGGGTATTAAATGCTACCATGCAAAAAAGGGCACTACAAAAAGAACTTCATGAGTAAGGAAATAACAATAAAACAAAATGAGCCTCGCTTTTCTTTATGAGAAAGGCGAGGCTTTGTCATTAGATATTTTTATTGAGCATGCGTAAACCGTTTAAAATAACTAGAATTGTACTACCTTCATGTCCGATTACACCTAAAGGTAGGTCGACTACTTGTAAAAAGTTAGAGGCGATTAATAAAACAATAACACCGATAGAGAAGAAGATATTTTGTTTTACAATACGCTGCATTTTACGAGATAAGCGCACAGCATAAGCAATTTTGGATAAATCATTTTTCATTAACACAACATCCGCTGTTTCTAATGCAACGTCTGTTCCTTCACCCATCGCAATGCCAGTAGTTGCCGTAGCTAATGCAGGGGCATCGTTAATACCGTCGCCGACCATTCCAACAAATTGATGTTGTGTAAGTAGGCGTTTCATTTCAGTAACTTTTGTTTCAGGTAGACATTCTGCTACATATTCGGTAACGCCAGCTTCCTTTGCAATGACTTTGGCTGTTTTTTCATTGTCACCTGTGAGCATTACTACTTGAATACCGAGATCTTTTAATAGAGCTACAGCCTTTTTAGCTTCGCTGCGTACAGTATCTTTTAGAGCTGTTAAGGCAACAATACCATGCTGATCCCGAATAAAAATAACTGTTTTCCCTTCTGCGGCAAGTTTTGTAGCTGCACTATTTGCAAAGTCATTGGCAAGCTGAGTACCAACAAACTCAGGTTTCCCTACTTGATACTCCTCATTGTGGATCGTCCCTTTTATACCCCAACCAGGAATATCCTCGATTGTTGCCTGTGGTAATGTGTTAATTCCTTCTGCTTTAGCGTATGTGGTAATGGCTTGAGCTAGTGGGTGATTGGATTGCGATTCAATCCCTGCAAGCTTTGCTAAAGCTAGATTACGATCTACGCCTTCTCGGACAATAAAATCTGTAACAACTGGTTTCCCCTGTGTTAAAGTACCTGTTTTATCGACAGCTAAAGCACGTAAAACACTGAGATGCTCTAAATGTAAGCCGCCTTTAAAAAGCACACCATTTTTTGCACCATTTGAGATGGCTGCTAGTGTTGCAGGCATAATTGATGCTACGAGTGCACAAGGGGATGCAACCACCAATAACACCATTGCTCGGTAAAATGTCGTTGTCCAATCCCAGCCGAGTAAAAAGTGGGGAAGGAACATCATTAAGGCAACACCTAATAACACAAATTTTACATAAGACCCCTCAAATTTTTCGATGAATTGTTGTGAGGGAGATTTTTCACTTTGCGCACTTTGGACAAGTTGTATAATTTTTTGGAAAAGTGTTTCTGAATTTGCTTTGGTCATTTCCATCGTAATAGCACCATTTAAATTTACTGTGCCTGCAAATACTTCGTCACCTTCGATTTTTGAGACAGGCAGCGGCTCTCCACTAATAGCCGATTCATCAATAGAAGACTGTCCTTTGAAAATAATACCATCTGCTGGAATGCGTTCACCTGGTTTAATTAATAAATGATCGCCGATATTTAACGTGGACACGGACACTTTCATAGGTTCAAATCCGCCACGCACTAACCAAGCTTCTTCTGGCTGTAAATTCATAAGTGCTGATATTTCACGATGACTTTTATTCATTGCATATGTTTCAAGTGCACCACTTACTGCGAAAATGAAAATAAGAATAGCTCCCTCTGTCCAATAGCCGATTGCTGCAGAACCAATGGCGGCTAATACCATCAATAGCTCTACATTTAATTTTCGATCTTCAATCGTTTCTTCAATGCCCTCTTTTGCTTTTGCGAATCCACCTACAAAAAATGCAATTAAATATAGTAGAACTGAAGCAGTTGTTTGTCCGCTCGTATCTAAACGCCATGCAAGTAAGATGAAAATGCCCGCCATCAATGCAGCGATCAATTCAGCATGTTCTTTTGTTTTCTCAATTAAATTTATATTTTCTCGATTAGAGTATTCCATCTATATCCCTCCTGATAATGAAAATCAATATCAAAACCTTTATAAATTAATATTTATTAAAGTTTTTAATTGAAAATGGATTTCAATTACCATCTCTTTTATTTAGAATTATTATAACAAAGGAATTTATAAAAATAAAGTAGGAAGTTTGAAGGATATTTACTTTGACCATAGGGTGATGATGATAGGGGATTTTAAATAAAAAAAGCACAGTCTATTCACTAGGAATATTCTGTGCCTTACAAAATGGTGCAATCAAATGGATGACTACTACCGTTTATTTAATTAGAAAACTCTTTCTGCATGCAAAGCAAGTTTATCTAATGATGATTTATCGACATCTGCATGTAGAGAGTTACCATGTGAGTCCATTGTTACAACTGCTGTAAAGTTTTCTACATTTAAGTGCCACATAGCTTCTGGAATACCAAATTCCATTAAATCAACGCCGTCAACACCTTTAATGCAGTCTGCATAGTATTGGGCTGCTCCACCGATTGCATTTAAGTAAACGCCACCATGTTCATTTAGAGCTTTTAATGTTTTTGGTCCCATTCCACCTTTACCAATCACAGCACGGATACCGAATTTTTTCATAATATCACCTTGGTAAGGCTCCTCACGAATAGAAGTAGTTGGTCCAGCTGCTTTTACTGTCCAGTGGCCTTCCTCATCTTTTGCCATTACAGGTCCGCAGTGATAAATAACTTGTCCATTTAAGTCCACTGGTGCATCGTGGCTCATTAAATGGTGGTGGATAGCGTCACGGCCAGTATACATACGACCAGTAATAGAAACGACATCTCCCACTTTTAGTGAGCGAATTTGTTCTTCCGTAATTGGTGCAGTAAGCTCTACTAGATTTGTAGTTGTATCTTCTGTTGTAGCAGCTACTTCATCTTCTTTGAACGTGATTTTTTCACCTTCTTGGTAGTGCCAATTCATAATTTCGCCTGTTTGTGGATCGATGTCCACAGCCATACGACGGTAAGCCCAGCAGTTATAAGCTACTGATACATAGAAGGAAGCAGGGATACGGTGCATCACCCCAATTTTACAGCCTAGTAATGTTGCTTCACCACCGAAGCCCATTGTACCAATACCGAATGTATTAGCTGTTTTGACAACATACTCTTCTAATTTTGCAAGATCTGAATTTGGGTTTGTATCTTCAACATGGCGGAATAATTGTTCTTTTGCTAAATCGTAGCCAGAAGAACGATCTCCACCAATGCCTACACCGATGAAACCAGCTGAACAGCCCTGACCTTGTGCTTGGTACACAGAGTGTAAAATACATTTACGAATACCGTCTAAGTCACGACCTGCACGACCAAGACCTTCTAATTCGCATGGTAAGCTGTACTGAATGTTTTTATTTTCACAGCCGCCGCCTTTTAGAATTAATTTAATTGTAATGTAATCTTTTTCCCATTGTTCGAATTTCATAACTGGTAAACCATCACCAAGGTTATTCCCACTGTTTGCACCAGTTAAAGAATCTACCGCGTTTGGACGTAATTTAGCATCTGCTGTTGTATCATTGATTGCTTTTTTGATTGCAGCTTTAATTTCTAATTGGTTTACGCCAACAGGTGTATAAATTTTGAAAGTTGGTAGCCCTGTATCCTGACAAATTGGTGACACATTATCTTCTGCCATAATAATATTATTTGCAATTGTGTCTAAGCTCATTGCAGCACGTGTACCAGCATTCTCAGCTTCTTTTGCTTTTTTAATAGCACGACGTACATCCTTAGGTAAATTCGTAGATGTTTCAGTAATTAAATCATAAAGACTTTTCTCCAAAGTTTGTAGATTCATTGGTATTGCCCCCCATAGAAAAATTGATTATTTCCACGTTACATTATACTCTTTTCAACTAATGAAAAAAAGAGTCCTTATCTGAGAGCCCTAAATTAAAGCTTGTTTTCATAGTATTTGTGAGAAGGGGTTGATTTAATAGAACGTTTGTTCTAAAATAGAAGTGAATCCACATTTAGGAGGAATTTGAATGGCTGCTAAAAATTTACTTGAATTACCGGAAGAATTTGAAAAATATAGACCATTAATAGAAGAAACAATGAAGCCTGTTGTATTGGTTGATACGAAGGTAAGCAAAACATCTTTATTTCAAAGTAAGTTTGCAGGGGATCCCTATTTTCCACTGTCGATGGAATATCCAACAAATAACAATGGACAACCTTTGAAGCTATTAGCTCAAATTAATTTTACAGAAGTACCAAAGCATCTAGCGAATTTTCCAGAAGAGGGAATATTACAGTTTTATATTGATGGTTATGACGATGTGTTAGGAATGGATTTTGATAATGGACAAAATCAAGAAGGATTTCGTGTTATCTTCCATGAATCGATCGTGCATGATGAAACAAAGCTCGTTCAAGATTTTTCATTTGTCAAATTAGTGGATGAGGAGATGTATTTTCCTGTAGAGCGTGAAATGGCACTATCCTTTCAAGCAGGCTTTGAACCATTGTCCATTGATGATTTTAGAAGTAATGACATGTACGCCAGTATCTTAACATCAATAGAGGATGATGATACATTAGAAGATGCTTTCTATGATGCTTTGACTGGTGATGGACATAAAATAGGTGGGTATCCGTACTTTACACAGGAAGATCCACGAGCATACGGTGATTATACGGACTCTACAATCATGTTATTACAGATTGATAGTGTAGGTGATGATATCCTTTGGGGCGATTGTGGTGTCGGCAACTTCTTCATTACAGCAGAAGAGCTAAACAATAAAGATTTTAGCAAGGTACTTTATAATTGGGACTGCCACTAAAAAACAAGCGAGCATATAATATGCTCGCTTGTTTTGACTCATTATTGTTCACGAGCATTAAACTGCTCCATTTTATCTTCTAAATCATCCATCATTTGAATTAAGCGATCGATATCCTCTAATTCAGCAGTTTCGGGATCAAGGGCATCTAATACTTCTAAAAAAATTTCAAGACGCTCTTTTAAGTAGGTTACTTGCTGTTTTTTATCAGTGATTGGCTTTGACATTCGTACACCTCATTTCATCCCTTTTATCGTAGCTGATTTGGGCTTAAATTTCAATGTTTAGGTAAACACCTAGGACTAAGAGATTAATTTTAAAAATCAATAGGCAGAATATTTACAATATTGAGGTTGTATGTTAAAGTTGTTTTAAGATAAAGTAAAGGAGCTGATTGGAAAAAGTATCATTGCAAAGCTAACTCGAAAAGGAGGGAGTTTAAACAAGTATCCGGTAATAATCAAAAGCCGAATTTCGTGTTTATACAATTAAATGAATATAAGGATTAGTTAGGCCTTAGCGTAAAATCACATGTGGTGAGCGCTAAGGCTTTTTGATATGCTGTTCTTTGGAAGAATGACGATATTGGAGGATAAGATGACATACTTCTCAGATTACAGCAAAAAACGATTTACCATTTTAGTATTAATTGTATCCATATCAGGCTTTTCACAAGGGATGCTGTTACCGCTTATTTCGATCATATTTGAACGGGATGGCGTATCCTCGGCATTGAATGGCTTGAATGCAACAGGTTTATACATAGGAACACTATTAATCTCACCATTTATCGAGCAGCCTTTACGAAAATGGGGCTACAAACCAATTATTTTAGTTGGAGGAGCACTTGTTTTTGCATCTTTGCTAGCATTTCCCTTCTGGAAAAGTGTGACCTTCTGGTTTGTCCTTCGTTTGCTCATTGGAGTAGGGGACCATGCCTTGCATTATGCGACACAAACATGGATTACAAGCACAGCAGATCATAAAAGTTTGGGAAAAGGAATGGCCATCTATGGCTTGTCATTTAGTATAGGCTTTGCCGTAGGGCCACTTATGGTGAAGCTGATTGAGATTGCTGAAGCGTTACCGTTTATCATATCATCCATCATGTGCTTGTTTGCATGGTCTTTTGTATTTTTCTTACAAAATGAAAAACCTGAGCGACTAACAGGCGACTTAAATGCAAGAGGATGGCAACGCTACAAAATGGCTATTTTATTTGGATGGATGGCGTTTTTAGGACCTTTCGTTTATGGATTCCTTGAGTCTTCATTAAATGCTTTATTCCCAGTTTATGCTTTACGCAAAGGCTACGAAGTAGGTATGATCCCTATTATTCTATCTGTCTTTACATTTGGTGGGATTTTAACACAAGTACCACTTGGTGCATTAGGGGATAAAGTAGGAAGACGGAATATCTTGATGGTAGGCTCGTTTGGAGGCGCTATGCTTTTTGCAATCGCCAGCTTTTTAGAGCACTCTCAATTAGCTGTGGCTATAGCATTTTTCTTAACAGGCACTTTAGTTGGCTCCATGTTTTCTTTAGGGATTACATACATGGCTGATCTAACACCAAAGGAGTTACTGCCTACAGGAAATTTACTTTGTGGAATTGCTTTAAGTATTGGTAGTTTAACAGGGCCTTTTTTAGGTGGCGTTTATATAGAATATGTAAAAAATTATAGCTTCCTTTTACTTGTAGCAATGTTGTTGCTAGCTGTTGCTATGGTGCTACTTGTATTTGGACGCCAAAAGCATAAACAAACATTAATGGCAAAATAAAAAGAGCGGGGCTCATCTCCCGCTCAAAAACAAAAAACGCCCAGCAAATCCGTGCTGTTATGGCGTTTTTTTGCGTAACAAGGATGTTCCGTCCAAGTTACATAGGTTTGGCACCTAGAAATGTATTATACAGGCATGTTCTTATGAAAGCAATAAAAAATAAAATGGGTAATTTTGGACTTTATACATCTTTCTCTTTATAATGAAAGAACACTTGCTTAAGAAGGAGGTTTTATCATGACTGAAATGAAAAAACTATCTATTCATCGTGCCTTAACAGAATTAAAGATGCTGAACCTACGAATTGAGACAGCAACGAATGAGGTTAGTGCAGTAGTAGCTAATCGAAAAAGTAATCGTAAAATGAATGGTGTAGACATTCAAGAATATGAAAAGCAAATGCAAGCGGCCTATGATAAGGTGGTAGGCTTGATTAGCTATCGAAATAAAATAAAAGCTCTAGTTGTACAGTCTAACGCTAGCACAAAGGTGATAGTTGGTAAGGAAGAAATGACTGTAGCAGAGGCAATCGAACGGAAACAATCTATTCAATATGAAAAGAATTTGCTAGAAATCATGCAGCATCAATATCGTTCAACCATTAATACCGTTGCCAAAGAAAATGATGCATTACCTGAAAAACTGGAAACCTATTTAATTAACATATTAGGTAATAAAGATAAACAGTCTCCAGATGAAGTCAAATTACATACTGAAACATTTATGAAGAGAAATGAGTATGAAATCATTGATCCTTTAAATGTCAAAAAACAAATTGAGTCATTGAGCACTCGTATTGAAGAATTTGAATCAGAGGTTGATGCTGTCCTATCGGAATCAAATGCTACGACATTTATTGAAGTGGAAGCTTAACGAAATAAATAGGCATGGTCTAGCGAAAATGGAAAACGAAAAGTCGCTCGCGCTTAAAGGCATGTGTGCGAGTTAAAACGTCAAACATGTCTTACTCAAAGGAAACTTTCAACTAAACTGATATGAAGGTTTAAAGGTTAAAGGTGAAAGATCAAAACTTACGTGTCAAAGTTCTTTTGATAAAAGCTAAAAGTTTAACATTTAAAAATCTTTTAAATCCTGGGGTATTGGTTAAGGTATCGACTTTTCTGGACCGTCCATCACCCACCAGGCAGCCTGTGCTGTGCATGACATAAAAAGGACATCTCAATTTATTTTGAGATGTCCTTTCAGACTGTAATTTATATTGTCTACTTAAAGGGGAATAAGCAATGTTTCTTTGAAAGGTATGCATTTTTATGAAAAATAATTTAGTTATTTATTATTCCTATAATTTGAATTGGAATTTGCCAGAGACAATTCAAAACGAAGCAAAAGCATTTCTTTGTCAAATTCCCAATGAACTATTGCCACTTATATTTCAAAAATATTCAAAAGAATGTTGGGAGAACGCAGTCGATGTCGTCATATCTATCGGCTATCCAAATAACAAAGTGGCTTTGCCTAAGTTATATGAATTATTTAAGGATTTGAATTGGCCAGGAGCATCAAAAGCCTTAGATTATATAAAGAGTCTAGAACGTCATGTGAATAGTATATATATAGAAAATGCTTGTGCTAAAGCTGTTGAGGAAAATGATACGGAATGGCTTTATTTTTTGTATGAGGTAAGTGTACAACTACATATTAATAAAGACGATTTTAAAGATATTAATTTATATCACGTAATGAAAAATGCTTATGAAGAAGCTTGAATTGAATATTTTTATTGAGAAAGAGTAGCATGTGCTACTCTCAGACTGTAGGCAAACTTTCAAATTTTTTGAGTTTGTCTACAGTCTGACACATCAATTAATTTTGATGTGTTTTTTATTTATTCATTCATTCATATAAAAAGGAAACCAAGGTAAAAAAGATGCAGCCTGTAATATACAGACTGCATCTAAAAAGTCGCCAAACTATTTCTGATACTCAGGTTTCAAAACCATGCTACAAACGCATTCCACCTGTGCCGTCTGTGCGAACATATCGACAGGCTGGATATACTCAACATGATAAAGCTTTGATAATTGTTGTAAATCCTTCGCCAAAGTGGATGGATTACAGGACGTATAAACAAAACGCTTAGGTTTTAGCTTAAGCACTGTTCGAATAAATTCTGGTGCTAGTCCAGTTCGTGGTGGGTCTACTGTAATGACATCTGGAGTAAAACCTTCCTTGCGCCATTTGGCAAGGACACTTTCGGCTGTGCCGACTGCGTATTTTGTATGCTTGAAGCCATGGTTGCGCGCATTTTTACGCGCATCTTGAATACTTTCTGGAATGACATCCATCCCACGTACTTCTTTCGCCTGATCTGCTAGCCATAGCCCAATTGTTCCAACACCACAATAGGCGTCAACAACTGTTTCTTTCCCCGTTAATGCAGCGGCCTTTTTTATTTCATCATAAAGATGAACAGTTTGTGTTGGATTTAGCTGGAAGAAGGCACGAGCTGATAAATCAAAGGCTAGTTCACCAAGCTCTTCATGAATCGTTTCCTTGCCATCCAGTACAATGGTTTCATCACCAAATATTAATGATGTTTTTTCACGATTAACATTTTGTGCTATCGATACGATACTCGGATCGATTTTTTTTATACGTGTGATAAGTTCAGTTAAATGAGGGATTTCTTTTCGTGTTGTGACAAGAACTACTTGTGTCTCGCCAGTACGAATCCCTGTACGTACAACAATCGTACGCACTAAACCATCTAGCGTACGACCGTCGTATATAGTGATATTTAGTTTTTGCAAAATCTTTCTTGTGGCTACGGTAATTTTAGAAGTGACTGGGTGCTGTACGAGACAATCATTAATATTCAAGAGCTTATTGCTTCCTTCAGCAAATAAACCTGCGTATACACGCTTACCCTCTTTACGTACTTGGAATTGGCTTTTATTACGATAGTGCCAAGGATTATCCATACCAAGTGTTTTACGTACTTCGATCGTTTCAGTTAAAGGTTTGGCATAACGTTCTAATGCTTGAATGACAATGTCTCGCTTTTCAATTAGCTGTTTATTATATGTCATATGTTGAAGCTGACAGCCGCCACATTCGTTATAAACTGGGCAAGGTGCCTCCTGACGATGCTTCGAAGCTTTACGAATGTCTAAAACTTCTGCTTCAGCAAAATTACGCTGTGTTTTTGTCACCTGAGCTGTAATTTCTTCTCCGGGAATAGCTCCTTTTACAAAAACTACATTACGTTTATAAAACCCTACACCCTCACCATTAATACCAAGCCTTTTTATTGTTAGTGGGAATTTTTGTCCCACGGTCATTGTTGTTTGCTGCGTCAAACATTCCACGTCCCTGCTCTATAATGTCATCTCCCCATTATAACGAAGGAGCAGGCGATTGCAAAGCGACAGGAAAATCTTCATATTCCAATACTAAATCGTCAAGCGATAAGAAGGTATAGCCCTGCTTTTTAGCTTCCGCAATAAACATTGGTAAAGCTTCGGCATTATCCTGTGCTACAGTATGCATTAAAATAACAGCACCAGGATGTAATTGTTCCATAAGTGCGTTATAGGCATAATCCGCACCACGACGTTCATCCTTCATCCAATCCTTGAAAGCCACAGACCAGAAAATATGGCGATAGCCTTCAGCATTTCCGACTTCTAAAAGTTTTGCATTGAAAGAACCTTCAGGTGGCCGAGCATATGTTGTACGATCGATTCCAGTTAATTCACGTAACTTCCCATCAAATTTCTGCCATTCCGTACGCATTCCATCTGGAGAAAGTCGCGCCATATTGGGATGACCGTATGAATGATTCCCAATAATATGACCGTCTTCCACCATGCGTTTCACTAAATCGCTGGCACTGTCTAAATAATGCCCTGTTAAAAAGAAAGTTGCTGGTACATTTTCTTTTTTCAATGTATCCAAAATACTTTCAGTAAAGCCGTTTTCATAGCCATTATCAAATGTTAAATAGGCAATTTTTTTATCTGGCTTTCCTTTGTAAATCGCACCATATTGGTCAAGTAGCTGATCAAGCTGCGCTCCTGCTTCCGCCTGCTCACCATTTTTAGCACGCTTAAAGCCCCAATGGTGCTCATCAGAACCAGCAGCGAAATAAGGATTAATACTAATTCCTGCGGCAATAATAAAAGTAGCAATTACCGCACCTACAATATGTTGTTTCCACATAAAAAACGCATCCTTTCTTTTTCATTAGAATGCGTAGTTTATAAAAAAATTATCCAACTTAATTTTTGCTAATTCTGAGCTTTTAGCAAATCTTCAAGTGCTTGCTTTAAAACAGGATATTTAAATGTAAAATGATGTTGTTGTAAAACAGTGGGCAGCACATGTTGTCCTTCTAAAACAAGCGAACTTTGTTCACCAAGAGCTAAACGCATCGCAAAACTTGGGACAGGCATCCAATGGCGTCTGCCCATGACTTCTGCGATTGTTTGTCCGAACTCTTTCATTCGCATAGCATTTGGAGCTGTTACATTAAATGGACCACGAATATTTTCATTTATAATCGCGAAATAAATTGCGCGTACTACATCATCAATATGTACCCAAGAGAGCCATTGTTTACCAGAACCAATTGTTCCACCTATATACATTTGATAGGGCAATAGCATAGGTGGTAGTGCACCGCTATTTCGGCCTAAGATGACACCAAAGCGTGCAAAAGCCACGCGAATCCCTAATGATTCTGCTCGTTTCGCATGTCGTTCCCAATCATGGACGGTTGTACCCAAAAAATCATGGGCATAGTCCATAAAATCCTCATGATAGACAGCTTCTGTAGAAGTAGGATAAATCCCCACGGCACTAGCATTGATAAGAACTTTAGGCTTTGACGTTAGCAAGTCCATTATCTTCACTAATTCAAGCGTTGCATTCATTCGGCTCCAATAAATAGCCTTCTTCTGTTTTTTCGTCCAGCGCCCATCATTTAATGAAACACCTGCTAAATTAACAAAGGCATCAGCACCCTCTAAAAAAGGCAAAGGCTGCTCGTGCTGCTGTAGCCATTGTACATAGTGAATACCATTTTCTAGTCTTGAGTGATGACGTGTTAAGACAAAAACATCATGTCCATTATCCTGTAATAGCTTTATGAGTGCACTCCCGACAAAGCCAGTGCCACCTGCAATAACGATTTTCATAACAAGCACCTCTTCTCTGATCGAATAAAAACACTTACTAGTAAGTTTAACACTTAACTCAAAAGCGAACATCTTCAGTGCATTCCAGAATAAGCGTAAATACTCGCGGAAGGAAGAGGAATACTTGCGGAGTGAAGAGAAATACTCGCGGAGGGAAGAGAAATACTCGCGGAGGGAAGAGAAATACTCGCGGAGGGAAGAGAAATACTCGCGGAGGGAAGAGAAATACTCGCGGAGTGAAGAGAAATACTCGCGGAGTGAAGAGAAATACTCGCGGAGTGAAGAGAAATACTCGCGGAGTGAAGAGAAATACTCGCGGAGGGAAGAGAAATACTCGCGGAGGGAAGAAGAATACTCGCGGAGGGAAGAAGAATACTCGCGGAGTGAAGAGAAATACTCGCGGAGTGAAGAGAAATACTTGCGGAAGGAAGAGGAATACTCGCGGAGTGAAGAAGAATACTCGCGAATGAAAGCAAAACCCTCTTGTCAGATCACTGCTCCCTTAAAAAAGAAATGCTATAATATGCAATAGTGAGGTGTTTGCTATGCGTATAATTACGAAAATTGCACGTCAAAAAAACAATTCTGAACGATATAATATCTATATAAATGAGGAATATGCTTTTCCAGTTGATGAAGCCATACTTATTCAATTCGGTTTAACAAAGGGAAAGGTGCTTGATGAATTTGAAATCCAAGAGATTGCCTATGAGGATGAAATACGTAAGGCCTTTAATAAGGGGTTAAACTTTCTTTCTTATCAAATGCGAAGCGAGCATGAGGTGAAGAAAAAACTGCTCGCATTAGATTTTGGAGAAGCCGTAATATTGGAGGCAATTCAGAAGTTAAAGTCTTATGGCTTTATCAATGATGAAAACTATTCAAAGGCATTGCTTGATACCAAGAAGGCTACGATGAAAAAAGGGCCGAGAGCCATTAGACAAGATCTTATTAAAAAGGGCATTGAGAAAAATTTGCAGGATGAAGTGCTTGCTACATATAGTTTTGAGGAACAATTAAAACTGGCAATGCAGTTAGCGGAGAAAATTATTCGCTCACAGAATAAGAAAACGCCAACACAAATAAAGACCAAGATCCAGGACTTTCTTTTAAGAAAAGGTTATGCATTTCCGATCGTGGAAGAGGTGCTTAGCCAAGTTGAGATAGTGCAGGATGATGATAACTGGCAGCAGTTATTAAATACTCAAGGCGAAAAAGTTTGGAAAAAGTATGTATCGAAGTATACTGGTTATGAGCTAAAGATGAAAGTTAAACAGGCGCTCTATCAAAAGGGTTTTCCTATAGAAATAATAGATCGTTTTATAGAAGAGAAGGAGAATGAAGAATGAACGAAAAAAATTATGCTGCGATGACCGAGCACGAACTGCGAGAAGAAATTGCTTTTCTAAAAGAGAAAGCTCGAAAGGCAGAACAGCTAGGAATTCTCAATGAGTTTGCTGTTTATGAGCGCAAAGCTTTAATGGCAGCAGCGTATTTAGTAGATCTGGATACGATTGTTCCTGGAGAAATGTATCGTATTGATGGTTCAGATAATGAGTTTTTCCAAGTAGATTATTTAAAGGGTCGCTTTGCTTGGGGACATCGTTTAGGCGGAGACAAGTACCAAGAGGCATTACCTGTATCGATATTATCCCCTGTAAAGGCGGGTAAGTAAATGGAAGAAAAACTTGAAAAATTAACAGCAGAGTTACTAGCAAAAAATCCACAAATGTCTGTTGGACGGGCACGAGTTTGGGTGGAATTATTATGGAGTGATTTTGAATCAACAGCTGCGAAAGCAGGATATGCTTATCGTGGGGCAGAGTACACAGAAAATCTTGTGCGTCAATTAATTGCAAGCTATGGTGATAAATTACATGTTTTTGCAGGACGCAATCCGAAATATGCTCATTTCTTAGATGCCAGTGATGATATGTTACAATAATAAAACCCTGACCACTATTGGTCAGGGTTTACTGCTTAATTACTTGCGCCAATTTGTAGCTTTTTCTGTAGTTTATCTTCTGTAAAAATCCACCCTGTATAAGACGTAACAATTTCATAATCATCGTTTAAATGTGCAACAGCTACGAAAGGATAGCGATTATCACTACGATAACGTAAATCGATTAACCTTACTTCTGTTAAGCCATTTTCAAGTTCTGAAATTTCCCATCTGTACATTGGAGAGAAGGACACAAATGCAGCTAGATTAGAATCTTTCATTGCCGCATCTATAACTGGAGTTTTAGGTAAAGGCTTGATTTCGAATTTATCGTAAATATTAACAGTCCTTCCATAAGCACGCCCAACATAATAATGAGTCTTAGACTTGGCTGCGATTCGCCAGTGGAAGAAGCGCATTGTAGGTGCTACAATAACATATTCCTCGTCCTGAATGGTATGATGCACAGCTTTTTTTACAGCTCTTTGAACAGCAAATCGTAAAATATAATAAATCACAATTACGATATACATGATACTAAATGTCCAAACTGGATTTGTGCCAAATGCCCATAACACTATACCGAGGCAATGTAAGGAAAAGATAATTGGATCGAATGTATTGATGACACCTAATGCTACCCATTTTTTAGAGAATGGCCGAATTGCTTGCGTACCATAGGCGTTAAAAATATCAACAAAGACATGAAGGCCAACAGCTAAAAAGGTCCAAAGCCATAAATGAAACACATTTACGTCTTGCAAAATAAGCGATAAAACAACTGTAATTAAAATAGGCCAAATAGCCACAGCTGGTAGTGAATGTGTAATTCCTCGATGATGTCGAATATAGATAGCGTTATTACGTAGCTTTAACACAGTGTCGACATCTGGAGCTTGTGAGCCAATAATTGTCCCTGCCATTACTGCTGTAAAAGTCATTGAATGATTGGCTACTACAGGGTCGGCTAATGCAAGACCGCCAAGGGCAATACCCATAACGAAATGTGTACCTGAATCCAAAAATATCCACTCCTAGTATGCGGTAAAATCGAGTACAATGTGCATACATCTTTATTTCAATAATAATAAAAGATCTATTAAATTTTATGACATTCAAGCAAAGGAGACGATTTTTGTCGACTAAACCCGAATGTTCTTTTCTTAATTGTATACCCTTTTCATCATAAATTAAATCGTAAAAACAACGGAGGTCACTGTGAATTACCCATATGTAACAGAATTTCGACAATCTTTAGTCGACTGGTTTAACGCTGAGAAACGCGACTTACCGTGGAGACATACAACTGACCCTTATAAAATTTGGGTATCAGAAGTGATGCTACAGCAGACACGTGTCGACACAGTTATTCCTTATTACAATCGTTTTATGGAAAGTTTTCCAACATTAGATTTGCTCGCAGAAGCACCACAAGAATACTTACTGAAGCATTGGGAAGGTCTTGGGTATTATTCTCGAGCTCGCAACTTACAAGCAGGTGCTCGTGAGGTTTTAGAAAATTACGGAGGCGTAGTACCAGACAATCGCCACGAAATATCAAAATTAAAAGGTGTTGGTCCCTATACTGCAGGTGCTATTTTAAGTATTGCCTACAACAAGCCTGAACATGCAGTAGACGGTAATGTTATGCGAGTTTTAAGTAGGGTACTTGATATACATGATGACATCGCTATGCCAAAAACGAAGAAAGTTTTCGAAGTAGCGGTGGAGAAACTCATTGATCCTGAGCATGCTTCCTCTTTTAACCAAGGTTTAATGGAACTCGGCGCGCTTATTTGTACACCTACCTCGCCCAAATGTTTATTATGCCCAGTACGAGAATATTGTACGGCGTTTAATGAAGGGGAACCAGACAAATTACCTGTCAAATCAAAAAAAATAAAAATGAAGCACCTTACATATGATGTCCTTGTATGTGAAGATGAAAACGGACGATTTTTAATGCAGCAGCGTCCTGAGAAAGGTCTACTTGCTAATCTATGGCAATTTCCGATGATTGACACAAGCCAATCTACAGTAGAAAACTTTAAAAAAGAATTTACAGTAAATGTTCATGCCGAACATGAGTTGCTTACATTTAAACATGTTTTTTCACATTTAACTTGGCATATAAATAGCTATTATATGAAATGTGAGTCTTTTGCGCAGGGCGATTGGCTAAGCCGAGAGCAAATAGAACGTTTGCCGATGCCTGTCCCGATGCTAAAAATTTGGGAAGAAGTCAAAAAGTAAATCGCAGGAAATTAAATCCATCTTAAAATAATCAATTCATGAGCATAAAAGTCATCACCTCAGTACACAATAACTAGCGTGGAGGTGAATGAAGGATGAAAAAACAAAACAACCAAAATTTCCAACCGAATAAAAACATGCAACGTCAAAGTGAAGAGTTTGGTTATGAAACGGACGTAAATGAAGTGCAAAAGCAAAATGCAAAAGCAGAGCAAAAGAAAGCTCCAGCTTCAGGCCGTTTCTCTAAAACTAACCAAGATTTAGGTGAGTAACACTTTGTAACTGCATAACTGCATTTACCTCTAAGGGGCTGTCTAAAATCCGAAAAGATGAAAAAGACAGCCCCTTTCTAATTGCTAAGAAAATCCTCTAAAAGTGGTATAGCGTTGCAATTAATTAAATAATCCCACTGAGGCTGACAAGCTTATAAAAATCGCTTTAATTGACTAAATTTTATACTAATTCAAAATGGCGTAGTGAAATTTGTGGTTTTCTAACTACACCTTTCGCGTACACATTGCTATAATATACTAGAGACTGCTAGATTTAGGTAGCATAGACGAAAAGGTGGGCTTCAAAATGGCATTACCGGTAGAAGGAGAAACGATACAAATACATAGTTATAAGCACAATGGCCGTATCCACCGTGTTTGGCAAGAAACGATGGTTTTAAAAGGAACAAAGAATATCGTTATCGGTGCGAATGAACGGACCCTTGTGACAGAATCCGATGGTCGGACATGGCTAACGAGAGAGCCTTCTATTTGTTACTTTCATGCGGAACACTGGTTTAACATCATCTGTATGCTACGTGAAGACGGTGTGTATTATTATTGTAATCTAAGCTCACCATTTGTTTTCGATAATAATGCCATTAAATATATCGACTATGATTTAGACATTAAAGTTTATCCTGACATGTCTTATACCCTCTTAGATGAGGATGAATATGAGCTTCATCGTAAGGAAATGTCTTATCCTGAAGTCATTGATAAAATTTTAAAGCGCAATGTCGATAAATTAATAAGCTGGATTCAACAAAAAAGAGGACCATTTGCACCCGACTTCATCGATGTCTGGACAAATCGTTACAAGTTCCAGCTTGATATGCAGTCAGATGATTGTTAGTGACACCTATTAGTTTACCTAATAGGTGTTTTTTTGTTGGATACAGCCAACTGTAAAGAGAGAAGTAAAATAGTTCGCTGTAAAGTCAATATAACTGTATTTTAATCAAAATATTGCTATAATACGTAGGGCATTCATAATCGAATGTCTGTTTCTTTTTGTAAGGATGTGATGAAAAGTTGGGAAGCATAAAGCGGTATATGCGCTTTGTAAAACCATATACATGGGAAATTATTTTAACGATTATCATTGGTATAGTGAAATTTGCTATTCCCCTGTTTATTCCACTACTCATTAAAATTGTGTTAGATGATATTATTGCAGCAGAAGACCTAACAGATGTAGATAAAACAAAAGAGCTGTTATATTGGTTAGGCGGAACTATTATTGTGTTCTTTATTATCCGTCCACCAATCGAGTATTATCGTCAATATTTTGCACAACACGTTAGTAATAAGGTGTTGTTTGATATTCGTAAGGAAATCTACGCACATTTACAGCGATTAAGTTTAAAATATTATGCCAATACACGTGCTGGAGATGTTATATCAAGGGTCATTAATGATGTTGAGCAAACGAAGAACTTTGTTATGACGGGGTTAATGAATGTTTGGCTGGACCTAGCGACGATTATTATTGCGATTATCATTATGCTAACAATGGATGTAAAGCTGACATTAGTCGCATTAGTCGCTTTCCCATTTTATGCATTAAGTGTGAAATACTTTTTTGGCAAACTGCGAGCTTTAACACGTAAACGTTCTCAAGCACTTGCGGGTGTACAAAGTTATTTACATGAACGTGTAGCTGGTATGAGCATTATTAAGAGTTTCACACTAGAAAAGCATGAACAAAAATTATTTGATACAGCAAATGGGGAATTTTTAGAAAAGGCACTCGACCAAACAAAGTGGAATGCTAAGTCATTTGCAGTAGTTAATACAATCACGGATGTAGCGCCATTGCTTGTCATAGCCTATGCGGGCTACCAAGTCATAAATGGATCACTTTCAGTTGGAACAATGGTTGCTTTTATTGCTTATATTGAACGATTGTATGGTCCACTTCGCCGCCTTGTAAGTGCCTCGACTACTTTGACGCAGTCGATCGCCTCAATGGATCGGATGTTTGAATTAATAGATGAGCCCTATGAAGTGAAAAACAAGGACAATGCTCGTGAACTACTACGTGCAAATGGGGAAGTTTGCTTTCACAACGTGTCCTTCCAATATGAAAAAGTTGGCGCATCTATTTTAAATGCTATCGATTTTACGATTAATCCTGGAGAAACTGTTGCATTTGTTGGGATGAGTGGTGGTGGTAAATCCACGATTATCAGTTTGATTCCTCGTTTTTACGATACAACAAGTGGTAAGGTGACGATTGATGGACACGATGTACGAGATATCACTATACATTCGTTACGCTCACAGATTGGTATTGTTCTGCAAGATAATATACTTTTTAGTGATTCTGTTAAAGAAAATATTTTAATGGGACGACCAGATGCAACAGATGAACAAGTCATTGAGGCAGCTAAAGCTGCAAATGCACATGACTTTATTATGGGTTTGCCTAATGGCTATGATACAAAGGTTGGAGAACGAGGTGTAAAGCTATCTGGCGGGCAAAAACAACGGGTTGCTATTGCGCGAGTATTTTTAAAAAATCCACCGATTTTAATCCTTGATGAAGCTACTTCTGCGTTAGATTTAGAAAGTGAAGCATTGATTCAAGAATCACTCGATAAACTTGCTCATGAACGGACGACCATTATCATCGCACATCGTCTGTCTACTATTACCCATGCGGATAAGATTTTCGTCATAGATCATGGGCAATTAATAGAAAATGGTACACATGAACAATTAATGGACAGACAAGGAACGTATTATAATTTATTCCAAGTACAGCATTTAGATTAAAATTTATATGATATATGGAATTTTTTCAAAATAGCCTTTCATTTAATGAAGGCTATTTTTTTGTTATAAAGGCTAAAAAACTATCTCTTTATAAGATTTAGTTATTATGAAATGAGATTAATGTAGAAATACTATGTAATTTGGAGAATATTAGTGATTGAAAGAGCAAAGATTTTTAGGTAGAATTATCTGAAAATAGGGAATTTAACGAAAGTTATAGTATGCTATTAATAACATTATACAACTAAGTAAAATATAGGTAGGGTGGGACGTTGCGCATGAGGAAGAAGCTACTAGAAATAAAAGGTTTAAAAACAACCTTTTTCACAGATAATGGACAAATTCCTGCTGTAGATGATATCAATTTTTCTGTCCATGAAGGGGAAATTTTAGGAATTGTAGGAGAATCGGGAAGCGGAAAAAGCGTTACGTCGTTGTCCATCATGGGATTGATCCCATCACCACCAGGGAAAATAACAGGTGGCGAAATTTTGCTAGATGGCAAAAATCTCGCAAAATGTACGGATAAACAAATGCAAAAAATTCGTGGAAAAGACATTGCGATGATATTCCAGGAACCAATGACTTCTCTCAACCCCTTGTTTACGATTGGCGACCAGCTAAAAGAAGCAATTCTAATTCATAATCCAAAATGGTCGAAAAAGGAAGCGTTTGCAAGAGCGGTTGAAATTATGAAACTTGTAGGTTTACCACGGGCTGAGGAATTGTTAAAGGATTACCCCCACCAGCTATCTGGTGGAATGCGTCAAAGGGTTATGATTGCCATGGCACTTGTTTGTGATCCTCAAGTATTAATTGCAGACGAGCCTACAACCGCATTAGATGTGACGATTCAGGCTCAAATATTACAGCTCATGAAAGACTTAAATAAACGGTTGAATACAGCTGTGTTGTTAATTACACATGATTTGGGCGTTGTAGCGGAGACTTGTGAGCGAGTGATTGTAATGTATGCTGGACAAATCGTGGAAGAGGCACCGATTCAAGAAGTTTTTACTAATCCGAAACATCCTTATACACAAGGACTTATTCAATCAGTACCTGATATGCGTTATAAAAAAGACAATCTATATTCTATTCCTGGTAGTGTACCAAAACCTGGGAGCATCCAGGTCGGCTGTCGATTTGCGGCACGCTGTGAACATGCGATGGAACGTTGTTTACAAGAAACACCACCTTTATTTGAGGCAGCAGAGAACCATAAATCGAGATGTTTTTTACTAGAGAAGCAGGGGGTGGAACAGCGTGTCGAAAGCGTTATTAAAGGTTGATGGTTTAAAAAAATATTTTCCTATTCGAAAGGGTGTCCTGAATTCACATGCTGGGGATGTGAAGGCGGTGGATGATGTTTCATTTGAGGTATTTGAGGGAGAAACATTAGGCATTGTAGGAGAGTCAGGCTGTGGTAAATCCACAACAGGCCGCTTATTAATGCGTTTATTGGAGCCAACGGAAGGTAAAATAGAATTCGCAGGTAAAGTAATTTCAGAATTATCCAATAATGAAATGAGGAAGGCACGTAGAGATATTCAAATGATTTTTCAGGATCCCTATGCCTCATTAAATCCGCGCCATAACATCGGCAAAATTTTAGAGGAGCCCCTTATTGTTCATGGCATAGGAAATGCCAAAGAGCGGAAACAAAAGGTGTTGGAGCTACTTGAGATTGTTGGATTGAATGAATATCATATCAAGCGTTATCCGCACCAGTTTAGCGGAGGGCAAAGGCAGCGTATCGGAATTGCTAGAGCCTTGATGACCAACCCGCGCTTAATTATTGCGGACGAGCCAGTATCTGCGCTAGATGTGTCCATACAGGCACAAGTATTAAATTTATTGCAAAAGCTGCAAAAGGATTTAAAGCTGACTTATATTTTTATTTCCCATGATTTAGGGGTAGTGCGCCACATCAGCAATCGTGTTGGCGTAATGTACCTAGGTAAATTAGTAGAGTTGACAGCGAGTGAGGACTTATATGCTGAACCGCTTCATCCATATACACAGGCACTCTTATCTTCGGTCCCTGTTCCTGATCCGATGTTTGAACGGGAACAGATCATTATTTCTGGAGATATTCCGAGTGCATCAAACCCGCCAAGCGGTTGTACTTTCCATACGAGATGTCCTTTTAAAAAGGAGCAATGCTCCCAAGTAGTACCTAAAATGCAAGAAGTAAAACCGGGTCATTATGTTGCTTGCCATCTTTATGAGGCGCTTCAACATTCAATGATATAAAAACTCATAGGGGGAAATTTAATGAAGAAAAAGAAGCTTTGGACTTTAGGGGTAATGCTACTCCTTATTCTCTCGACAATCTTAGCAGCTTGTGGCGGCTCAGATACTAAGGATACGGGTAGTAAAGATACATCAACTGGTGGCGATACAGCTGGCAGTGGTGAACCAAAAATATTAGTGTATGGTCGTGGTGGAGATTCAGTAGCACTAGACCCTGCTGTTGTTACAGATGGTGAATCTTTTACGGTAACAGCTAATATTTATGAAACATTAGTAAACTTTGGCGAACAAGATGTAACGATTCAACCTGGGTTAGCAAAATCATGGGAGGCTTCAGAAGATGGATTAACTTATACTTTTGAGCTACAAGAAGGTGTGAAGTTCCATGATGGTACAGATTTTAATGCCGAGGCAGTTGTGAAAAATATTGAACGTTGGAAGTCAAGTACTGATAAATATCCTTATTTTAGCTCCCAATTTGTCGTTGGAGACAAACAAGTAATCGAATCAGTTACTGCTGAAGGTGACTATAAGGTTGTATTTAAGTTAAGTCAACCACAAGCACCATTCCTAAAGAATTTAGCCATGTCCCCATTTGCGATTGCTTCGCCTACAGCATTTGAGGCAGATGAAGAAGGCTTATCTGCAAATCCAGTAGGAACAGGCCCATTCAAATTTGTTAGCTGGGTACGTAATGATTCTGTAACGATCGAGAAAAACCCAGACTACTATATTGATGGCTATCCAAAATTAGATAAAGTTATTTATCGTTCTATTCCAGATAACTCTGCGCGTTTAAATGATTTGTTAGCAGGCAATATTGATGTGGCTGATGGTTTAAGTCCATCTGATAAAGCAACAATCGAAGGCGATGCTAAATTACAATTAATCGAACGTCCATCTATGAACGTTGGTTATCTAGGTTTAACAGTGACTCGACCACCATTCGATAATGTCAAAGTGCGTCAAGCAGTCAACTATGCAATTGATAAGCAAGCATTGGTGGATGCATTTTATGAAGGACTAGCAGAGCCAGCGAAAAATCCAATGCCACCAGTAATTTCAGGTTATAACGATGATGTTACAGGCTATACGTATGATCCTGAAAAGGCGAAGGCATTACTTGCTGAAGCAGGCTATGATGGTAAAGAAATTGAGTTATGGGCAATGCCAGTACCACGTCCATACATGCCAGACGGACAAAAAGTAGCAGAAGCGATTCAAAAGAACTTAGAAGATGTAGGCATTAAATCTAAAATTGTATCATTTGAATGGGCTACTTATTTAGAAAAAGCACAAAATGGTGAAGCGGATGCATTCTTACTTGGCTGGACAGGTGATAATGGAGATGCGGATAACTTCCTATACACGTTATTAGACGGTGATAATATCCATTCTAATAACTATACATTCTATGACAATCCAGAATTACACAAGTTGTTAACAGCTGCTCAAACTGAAATTGATGAGGACAAGCGTAATGAACTTTATAAGCAAGCTCAAGTCATGATTTCTGAGGATGCTCCATGGGTTCCACTTGCTCACTCTATTCCAATTTTAGCTGCTAATGTGAAAGTGACGAATTATATTGCGCATCCTACAGGTTCTGACCGTTTAGATGCAGTAGATATTCAATAGTAAACTTCATTTTCTAATTGAATAGAGGAGTTTAAAAGAATCTGCTTGCTTTTCTGCGGGTAAGCCGTGGAAATCTCGCAGATTCTTTTCTAGTAATAGACAATCATTTTCTCCTGTGTGAAAGATCACTCATCTAAACATTCAAAATCGTTTGGTGAAGGTTCAACCTTTCAACAGTATATAAAGACTTCAAAGTAGATTATGAAAATCATAGAGAGGTGATGAAGATGCTTCACTATATGGGGAGACGTTTACTCCAGCTAATCCCAGTTTTGCTTGGAATGACTTTTATCGTCTTTATGTTGATACGCGCAATACCTGGTAATCCAGCACAAGTTATTTTAGGACAACAGGCGACAAAAGAGGCGGTCGAGGCGTTAAACGCAAGTTTAGGATTAGATAAGCCTTGGTATACACAATATTTTAGTTATTTAGCAGGCATTTTTCAGGGAGATTTAGGTGTTTCCTTACGTACAAAATTACCTGTATCAGAAGAAATTTTTCCATACTTAGCAGCAACAGCTGAACTTGCATTTTTCGCAATGATTATTGCCATTGTTATTGGGGTGAATGCGGGTATTATTTCTGCATGGTTCCAAAATTCTTGGTTCGATTATACAGCGATGGTGGTGGCATTAGTTGGTGTATCTGTACCTGTATTCTGGCTAGGCTTGATGGAACAGTGGACATTTAGTAGTCAGCTTGGCTGGTTACCTACTTCTGGTCGAGAGGATGTTCGAAATCCAATAACCTCTATAACCCATTTTTATTTATTGGATACGCTCATTCAAGGGCGCTTCGATCAATTTATTGAAGTTGTAAAGAGGTTAATATTACCGGGAGTTGCACTGGCAACCATTCCTATGGCTATTATTGCAAGAATCACAAGATCTTCTATGTTAGAAGTTATGCGCTCAGATTATGTACGTACTGCAAGAGCAAAAGGCCAAAAAATGTTTATTGTTGTGTATAAGCATGCTTTAAAGAACGCTATTATTCCTGTAATAACGGTAATCGGGTTACAGACGGGGTTACTACTAGGGGGAGCCATTCTAACAGAGACGATTTTTAGTTGGCCAGGAATTGGTCGTTATATTTATGATGCGATTGGCTTCAGGGATTATCCTGTCATTCAATCAGGTATTCTAATCGTTGCATTTATTTTCATCATGATTAACTTAATCGTGGACTTACTGTATACAGTGATTGATCCACGTATTAAATACAAATAGAAGGGAGCTGCAATGATGACTGGAGCAATTGACATAAAAAAAGAAGCAGCACCAGTTCAAGAACGAGCGGTCGGTCCATGGTTAGAGGGCTGGCGAAGCTTTAAAAAGAGCAAAATCTCTTTAATAGGTGCAGGGATTGTTATATTTTTTATATTACTTGCTGTAGTAGGACCGCTCGTTGCACCACAAGGGATAAATGAACAAGATTTATCGAAGCGTTTACTAGCACCATCAGGTGATCATTGGTTTGGAACAGATGATTTTGGGCGAGATATTTTTTCTAGAATCATTCATGGTGCACGAATTTCGCTATGGGTAGGCTTTTTTTCAGTTGTTTTATCGGTAATTGTTGGTAGTTTGCTTGGTATTATCGCCGGTTATTATGGTAAATGGATTGATACAATTATTTCACGTATTTTTGATATTATGCTCGCTTTCCCTAGTATGCTATTAGCGATTGCTGTTGTGTCGGTACTAGGACCATCCTTACAAAATGCATTAATTGCCATTGCCATTATTAACATACCGAATTTTGGACGTTTAATTCGTTCCAAAGTGTTGAGCGTCAAAGAAGAAGAGTATATTGTCTCAGCAAAAGCAATCGGCATGCGTGATTCACGAATTTTATTTTCACATATTTTGCCGAATTCTATGACGCCTATTATTGTACAAGGAACGCTTGCAATTGCGACTGCCATCATCGAAGCAGCAGCATTAGGCTTCCTCGGACTGGGCGCTCAAGCACCAGCACCTGAGTGGGGAAAAATGTTAGCAGATGCTCGAAAGTTTTTATTAAATGCTCCTTGGACTATGATTTTCCCAGGATTAGCAATTATGCTAACGGTTCTTGGCTTTAACCTGATGGGAGATGGCCTAAGAGATGCACTCGATCCAAAGATGAAAAGTTAGTTAAATACTATAGCCTTCTACTAGTTAGAAGGTTTTTTTTAGCTATTTTGCCCATCTATACGAAAGGGAATAAAAGGAACTCTTTTACAGCAAAGTCGTTTTAAAGAGTAGTAGGTAACAGGAGGAATTTTCTAAAAATAAGCGAAAATATCTTTTAGGAGCCATTAATTGAATTTTTTGTCACGTTATTTTAGACTTAAAAAGTAGAAAAAATTTATTTTAGTAGATTATTACTTACCATATAATCTTTCAGTTGAAATACATATTTGAGGAGGGTGTTAAAATTGGGGATTAATTTACAAAAAGGGCAACGAGTTGATTTAACAAAAGGTAACGCAGGTTTAAATAAAATTAAAGTAGGTTTAGGGTGGGACCCTGTAGCGCAAGAGAAAAGTGGCGGCTTTTTAGGTGGTTTATTTTCTAGTAGAAATAGTGGCAGTGGCAGAAGTATAGACTGTGATGCTTCAGTCTTAATGCTGCAAGATGATAAGGTGATAGCGGGAGACGATGTTGTTTACTTTGGAAAATTAACAAGTAATTGCGGCTCTGTTCGACATTCTGGTGATAATTTAACAGGAGACGGCGATGGCGATGATGAAGTAATTACAATTGAGCTATCGTCTGTACCAACGCAATATAACAAGCTTGTGTTTGTTGTAAACATTTATGATGCAGCAGGTCGTAATCAACATTTCGGTATGATTCAAAATGCATATATTCGTGTGTATGATGACAGGACAGGAAGCGAACTAATTCGCTATAATTTAACTGATAATTATTCGAATTTAACGACGTTAGTCTGTGGAGAAATTTACCGTCATAATAGTGACTGGAAATTTGCTGCAGTTGGTACGGGAACGAATGATATAAAACTTGGCGATGTTGTTCGAAGATATCAATAAATAAATGACTATATAGGAGGAATAAAGAGTATGGGAATTTCACTACAAAAAGGTCAAAAGGTAGATTTAACAAAAACAAATCCAGGATTAACAAATGTTGTTGTAGGTTTAGGCTGGGATACAAATAAATATGACGGTGGTAATGATTTTGATTTAGATTCTTCTGTATTTTTACTGGCTGATACAGGCAAAGTAGCTGATCAAAATGACTTTATTTTCTACAACAATACAACAGGTGGCAACGGTTCAGTTGAACATTCGGGCGATAATTTAACGGGTGTTGGTGAAGGTGACGATGAAGTGGTAAAAGTTGCATTAACTCAAGTGCCTGCTCATGTTCAACGACTAGCCTTCACTGTAACAATCCATGATGCAGAGTCTCGTAGTCAAAATTTCGGAATGGTGTCTAATGCGTATATTCGTATTGTTAATGCTGCTTCCAACGAGGAAATTATCCGTTATGATTTAGGCGAGGATTTCAGTATTGAAACAGCTATCGTAGTAGGGGAATTATACCGCCATAATGGAGAATGGAAATTTAATGCAATTGGTGCTGGCTACCAAGGTGGCTTAGCTGCTTTATGTAATGATTACGGCTTAAGTGTAAACTAAAATTTCATCTTTGGACAGAAAGGGAGATTTTGAATGGCTATTCAATTAAGTAAAGGGCAACGTATTGATTTAACCAAGCAAGACCCAGGATTAAATAGCATTGGCATTGGCTTAGGCTGGGATGTTAAGCAATTTGATGGTGGGCAAGACTTTGACCTCGATGCATCTGTATTTTTACTAGATGCATCAGGTAAATGTCGTAATGAACAAGATTTTATCTTCTATAATAATTTAGCGAGTCTAGACCAATCTGTTGTTCATACAGGTGATAATCGTACGGGTGAAGGTGATGGGGATGATGAAAAGATTCTTGTCAACTTAAAGCAAGTATCACCTCAAATTGAAAAGATTGTGGTAACGGTTACCATCTATGATGCTGAGGGTCGTCATCAAAACTTCGGACAAGTACTAAATGCTTATGTGCGATTGACAAATGAAGATTCGGGATCAGAGGTATTACGCTATGATTTAGGCGAAGATTTCAGTATTGAAACTGCCGTTGTATTTTGTGAGCTTTACCGTCATAATGGCGAGTGGAAATTTGCCGCAGTAGGCTCAGGCTATCAGGGTGGACTAGCAGCATTAATCAACGCATATGGCCTACAGTAACGAGTAGGGTATAGGTACATGACATGACGGGGGATCTTCGGTGGATGTAATAAACGAGATATTAAATACATATGCACAGTTTTTTAACTGGCAGATGTGGGGACAAGTTTTAACAGATCCAGTATCATGGGGCCTTATTTTTTCATTGATTATTATGGAAGGGCTATTGTCTGCAGACAATGCGCTTGTTTTAGCAGTACTTGTTAAACATCTTCCACAGCATCAGCGGAAAAAAGCGCTAATGTATGGGATGTTTGGGGCTTATTTTTTCCGATTTCTCTTCATCGGTATTGGCGTTTACCTCGTAAAATTCTCTATTGTTAAAGTGATCGGTGCAACTTATTTAATGTGGTTAGTCATATTACATTTTAAAAATAAAAGCACTGATGAAGGAGACGCACACAAGTTTAAGAAGACAGGTTGGATGGTTCGAGTCTTTGGTACTTTCTGGGCGACTGTTATTTCAGTTGAATTAATGGATATCGCCTTTTCAGTAGACTCTATATTAGCGGCATTTGCCATATCCGATCAAGTATGGGTTCTTTTATTAGGTGGAGTTTTAGGCATTATTATGATGCGTACCATCGCTGGTGTATTTCTTTCATTGATTGAACGTGTACCAGAACTTGAAACGACTGCCTATATTTTAATTGCCATTATTGCATTGAAAATGTTTGCTAGTATTTTTGGATTCCATCTTTCACATGAAGTATTCTTTATTATTTTAATTGCTGCATTCTTATTGACGTTTATTGTTCACAAGATGAATAAGAAAACAGCAGTGTAAACAAGGCACTGTATTGGTCTGTATAGAACAGGCTGATACAGTGCTTTTTTCACAAAAGGCATAGTTATCGGGGAGAGGATTAGATGCAACACTTTGCAACAGAAGCAGAGACGATTTTTTTTAAGAAGCCACAGCCTTTTACTAAGTGGGAAACGCCAGATATTTTATCATATGCTCTAGGTGCGACTCTGTATATGCCAGCTTCTATGCCTGCGATTGTGAGTTTGATTCAATCACAAAAATATGAAGAACTCACATCGCTCGTCATTGATCTGGAGGATGCAGTAGGCGATATAGAATTACGAGATTGTGAAGCGAAGTTGATGGAGGATATTAGTGAGCTATATGCACTCTATCAACAAAAAAAATTATTACTTCAGGATCTACCATTACTTTTTATTCGTGTACGTCATGTTGAGCAATTTCAAAGGTTAACAACTATTTTAGGGGAAAAGCAAGAAATATTAACGGGCTATGTATTTCCAAAGTTTACAGCAGCACAGGGCGCCCGTTATTTTGAGCTTCTTGAACAAACAATTTTAGAAAATGACTTAATTTTATATGGTATGCCGATTTTAGAGAGCCGTGAGGTGCTCTATAAGGAATCTCGCATGGAAGCATTATTAGACATTAAGGCAGTGCTACATCAATACAGAGCTCGTGTATTAAATGTACGTATTGGTGCTACTGATTTCTGTGGCATTTATGGAATTCGTCGTCGTATGGACTCGACCATTTATGATATCAGTGTGATCCGTGATTGTATTGCAGATATTGTCAACGTCCTTGGTCGTGAGGAAGACGGGTTTGTTATCTCCGGGCCTGTGTGGGAGTATTTTAGTAATCAGCGTGTATTAAAGCCTGCATTAAGAGAAACACCATTTAGTGAAAAGGGAGCTCTTGATACGAGGAAAGCATTATTAGACGATTGTTTAGATGGATTAATGAAAGAAGTGTTAATGGATAAACAAAATGGTATTGTGGGAAAAACAATTATTCATCCTAGTCATATCCGTGTTGTTCATGCCCTCTATGCCATTTCCTATGAAGAATATTTAGATGCTCTAAGTATTGTAGAGAATAATGATGGTCGCAAAGGTGTGATGAAAAGTCACTATGCGAACAAGATGAATGAAATCAAACCACATATGAGATGGGCACAGCGAATATTAAAACAGGCACAGGTCTATGGTGTCTATCATGAATCTGTCGATTTTGCCTCACTCTTATTAAATTCAGAAATAGGTGGTAGTGTTTATGCAACAACAAATGAGTAAATTAAGCATTTTACCGGATTATTCAATCGATATAGAAATTACCCACAATCCGCATAATTTTGCGCTAACCAACTTGTTTAAAATGGCTGCTCGTATTAATAAGAAAAGGCAATTTTTGTTTGTAAGCACCGTACTTGGTAAACATTTAGCTGTGCGCCCGCAAGTGCCCTTACTGACAGGGACCCTGCTCGCCATGATGTATCATCAGCATCTTACTGGACAAAAAGTAGCAGCTTCATCAGCAGTCGTTAAAGCTTTAAAAGAGGGTGCGGGTTTGTCAGAAGTACAAAATGCGGATTTGTCAGAAGTACAAAATTCTACAGAGGGTAGCCTCGAGTTAGCACAAGAAACATTGTTCATTGGATTTGCCGAGACAGCTACTGCACTAGGACATGCGGTATTTAACGCATACGATTCCAATGCAATGTATATTCACACAACACGTGAAGTGCTTCCCGATTTTGAGCCCTTTGTTACATTTGAGGAAGAACACTCCCATGCGACAAGCCATAGAATTTATACTGAGGAGCCAGAAGTGTTACTACAAGCTAAAGACATTGTGTTAATTGATGATGAGATTACTACTGGAAATACGGTTATTAATATCATTCAAACATTAAGACAGAAATTTCCGTTAGTTAAGCAGTATGCTGTGCTCTCTATTTTAGATTGGCGTTCTGAACAGCAACAAAAGATTTTTCAGCAATTAGAAGAGCAATGGGGTATTTCCATTACGTTCACCTCAATCATGTGTGGACACTTTAATTGTTCTGGTATACCAAGCTTAACGAGCACACAGCCTAATATACTAACACAACCTACAAATAATCTGACACTATGGCCAATTCAAGAATCTATTGATCGTAAGTTTTATCGATCTATTGCTGAGAATAAATTCGTAAATAGTCAACCCTATCTAGTAGCAACAGGGAGATTTATGCTCACGTCAAAACAGCATTTTCAACAAAAGAAAATGTTACAGACCATCGCCAAGCAATTACAAAAGCTTCGTACAGATGGTCCGGCATTAGTTATTGGAACAGGTGAGTTTATGTATGTTCCTATGCAAATTGCCTCTTATTTAGGAAACGACGTTTATTTTCAATCAACTACTCGTAGTCCGATCTATTGTACGGACGATTTAGGATACACGATTACTGAAAAAATAGCCTTTGAAAGTCCAGAGAATAATGGCGTTGATAATTATTTATATAATATACAAAGCCAATCCTACACGGAACTTTTCTTTATGGTGGAACGTATAGCAAGTAAAGAGGTTGTTGCTCGTGTGGTAAATGAGTTACAAATACTAAGTAACGCCAAAGTCTACGTGATTTGTATGCATGAATGGGAGGTAGAACAATGATTTCAACTTTGCAGCCAGACAAAATGGGGAGCTATGCACCAGATGATGTTCTATTTTTATTGCGTGATATTGGGCATGTTTATCTTGAACTGGATAATGAAAAACGTGAACAGCTTATTCAATCAGGCACACATTATTCTGAAATGCTACCAATGGAAAGGCAACCATCTAACACCTATATGAATCTTTTTTATAAAACGTTAGATGCGTATGTAGAGAGAGTAGCCATCGCTGTTGGAGTGGTGGCAGAGCAAATCATTGAAAATAGAGGGCTAGAAAACTTAGTGCTTGTTAGTTTAGCAAGGGCAGGTACACCCATTGGCATTTTAATCAAACGGTATATAGCCATGCGATATAGGGTGAATATTCCACATTACTCTATTTCTATACTACGTGGTCGAGGGTTTGATGAGGTAGCGATCCGTTACATTTTGACAGAGCATCCCCTAGGAAATCTTCAATTTATTGATGGCTGGACAGGAAAAGGGGCAATTACCAATGAATTAATCCATTCCTGTCAAAAATTTAATGCGCAACAGCCCGGACAATTAAATGCCAATTTAGCTGTATTGGCTGATCCTGGGCATTGTGCTACCATCTATGGAACTCGTCAAGACTTTTTAATCCCGTCTGCTTGTTTAAATTCGACTGTATCTGGATTGGTGAGTAGAACGGTGTTAAATTTACAGTTCATGGATGCAAATGACTTTCATGGTGCTAAATACTACAAAGAGTTAGAAGATATGGATGTCTCTAACCTGTACATAGAACGTATCGTCACATGTTTTGAACATGTACAGAGTACGATATTGCAACAATTTCAAGAGCAGGTCATCGCTCCCATTACTTGGGAGGGCATGAAGTCTGTGCAAAAGATTCAACGCGATTTTGGCATTGAGAATATTCATTTTATCAAACCAGGTGTAGGTGAGACGACTAGAGTGTTGCTTCGACGGTTACCTTGGAAAATTTTAATTAATCCACAGTACTTGCATGAATTGGAACATATTTTATTATTAGCCAAAGAAAAAAATGTACAGGTAGAAGAATATTCGAATATGTCCTATGCATGTTGTGGCTTAATCAAAGCATTATAGAGGAGATTATGATGATACTATTTACATCGGATTTAGATAGAACGCTTATTTATTCTCAACGTATGATGGAGAGTTTTCCGCCGATTACAGAGACAGTGGTCGTTGAACACAAGGCGGAGAAAGCAATGAGCATGATGACGCAGGCAACAGCATCTCTATTGCAACAGATACACCAACAAACAATATTTGTACCTGTTACGACTAGGGCATTACATCAATATAAAAGAATTCATTTTATTAGTGATATGTGTCCTGCTTTTGCAATTACAAGCAATGGGGGTACAATATTAGAAAAGGGCCAGCCCTCTGAAAAATGGACGAAAACACTATGTAGACGTATTGAAGATTCTTCAATCCCACGAGAGGATCTGTTAAAGCATTTTCAATCAATTAAATCCGATACATGGCTACAACGTTCTTTGTATATAGATAATCTGTTTTATGTACACCATGTGGATCTTGAAACTTTACCACACATGGAATTACAAGCTATGATTCAAGAGTTTGATACGTATGGCTGGTATGTTCTTTTACAAGGTAAAAAATTGTATTTTATGCCCAAGGTACTGACGAAGGAAGCGGCTATCGAATATATGAAAGAGTTCTGTACATACGATGTGCATATAGCGGCAGGGGATTCTATTATGGATTATGGAATGCTGGCGATGGCTGATTTAGCTTTTACACCGAATCATGGAGATTTAAAGGATAAACAGCCAAAAGTTTTACAAAATACAACTTACTCGGCTTATAATGGTGAAGCATTTACTAAAGATTTGCTAGATACGGTTTTACAGATGACTTCACAACAGACAATAGTATAAGCTTTCAATTATTTTTGTCATAAGATAGAGTCGTCCTATGACAAATGAATGCTTCAGCATATGCTGAGGATGATTTTAGGAGGTGCGTTTGTATGCAAACAATCACAATTAAATCAGTGTTGGAGCGTCATCCTGATGATTGGCTACAGGCGTTTCAAGATTCACCAAAGGATCGTGCATTTTATGAGGAAACAGCACAACAAGTTAGTTTTAGTAGGATTGCTGTTCGTGTATTAGGTGTACCAATCGAAGAAGATGATTATTTCAATTCGTTATTTACATTGTCACAAAACGCTAATATCCATATTTTAAGTGAAGAATTAAATAAGCATATTGAACAAAAGGATTTTCAAGCCATACAAACAATTTTATCGCAGCATCAACAAACGCCAAAAGGGCTATCTATTAATCGTCTAGTGGCGATGATGTATGGTCATCAGTTAATACCAAAGCATGATGATGGTGTTATGAATCGCCATTTACAATTAGCGACCATTAAAGTAGTAGAACTATTCCAACAACAACAATCGTTAGGTCTGCTAGCAAATGATTTTCGCCGATTTTTAATTGATATGGTGAAGTGGCTAAAAAACCATTGGATTATATGGACAAAATCCATGAAACCAACGGATGATTTTCCTAAAGTTGTTTGGTATGGGGAAACCACTATAAGTCAGCGTTATTTCTTATTACTATTAATGGAGCTTGGCTGTGACGTCTTAATTTTCGATCCAGCTAAAATAGATGAATTAGCAGAGATTGACCCTACTGATACATTCTCTATCACGTACGCATATGCTAATCAAACAACTTTACAGCCATTTCCTGATAAGCTTCGCGATCGGCAGGCAACGGTAGGTTATCGCTCTAGTCAGCATTTTGAACAATTAATGCATGATCAACAATCAGGTGTCTATAAGCCTTGGCAGTTTAAAGATTTTATGCCACGTTCATTAACATTACGGATGACATATGATGATATTTTTATTTATGCAAAAGAGAAGGCTTTGGTTCGACCGCAGTTTGAAGTGATTGGAGATGAGGTAATCATCCCAGTTATATTTGCGAAAATTAGTGGTGTTTCAAGCCAAAGAGAAGAATACTGGCATCAAATGCATCAATTACTGACAAGTTCGCAAACCGTTTTTGTACAGGAATTTCCTTATGCAGCAACAAGCAGAGCCAATTTTCATTTTCATTATAAGCATTGCTTAGTGAATGGGGAGCTGTCAGTAGAGCGTATTATGCAAAGTGATTGGTGGCAATATGGTGAGTTAACATTGGAGCTACAGCGTGCAATCGCCCACACGATAAAAACTTCCTGTGAGCAGCCCATGTTGAAACAACAGCCAAATGAGACTTTATATGATTTACAGTTATTTTTATTCAAACAAATGACGATGATTCCTCAGGATATCCTGCGATTAATGCAAAGCTTTGATTATTCACAAGATGTACCCAAACTGGTATTATATCAAGCACCTCAGCAACCAGCTTTATCACGTGAGGATATGGCATTATTGGCATTTTTAAATCGTTTTGGTATGGATATTATATTTTATAATCCGACAGGCCAACTTGACTTAGAAAAGCATTTGCAAGAGGATACATTCGATGTACATCGTTTAGAACATATGCTATTTGACTTGCCCTATGAAGAACCCAAACAGCAAAAAACTGCACCCGATAAAATCATTAAAAAACTCTTTAATCGTTTTTTCTAATGGCAGGAAGGAGGCGGCACGAATGTCAAATATCTCGAAGACGTTGGAGCAGCTGACCTTAGAAACCGCTGACGCCGTCAAAGAACAGTTGCGAGACCATGCAGAGGTTCAGCATATTGCTAATCGAATCAATGTGAAAAATCAGTTAGAACTATTGGCGCTGGGAAAAGAGCCAGCGACAAAATTAGCTACATTTGCAGATCAGATTTTAGCTATTATCACCCGCTCAACATCCTTCGAATCAAATGAATTATTTAAGCAGCTTGAAGCTCTAATGCAGACATTTGATAAAAAAGATTTTACTGAGCAAAAGGGCTTTTTTAAAAAGCTATTTGCACGTAAAACTAAAAATGATGAAGATTTATTTGCCAAATACAATGTACTGGGTAGAGATATTGAGAAAATTCATTATCATTTTGTGTTGATGGAAGAGGAATTAGCGAAGGATAATCGAATACTTGCACGATTATATAACGAGGACTTGATGTACTATCTTGAACTAGAAAAATATATAGTAGCTACTGATATAAAATTACATGAAGTACAAACAACATTGATTCCGATGTATGAAAAGCAGAGCGAGGCTGGTAATCAGGTGGCGAAAATGGAGCTGAATAGTTTGCAAGCAATTGCTGAGATGCTCCGACAGAAAATAGATGAATTAGAAAAATCACGTATGGTCGCCATTTTAACAGCTCCGCAAATCGAAATGCTACGTCATGGCAATAGTGAACTGATTGAACAAATTAATGGCGCTTTTGTTAAGACCATCCCTGTTTTTAAAATGGGATTAATGAATGCGGTGAATGATAGGCGACAACAATTACAAAATCAATCTGCATCAGCCTTTGAAAATCGTCTGAAGCAATTCGGAGGAGCTAGCGATGAAGCGGTGCAATTAAGCACTGCTATGGGTCAGCAATCAGGCCCAACACAGAGCCTCGAAGAAATGTGGGACATTATTGTTTCAGGTATTGAAAATTATCAGCATTTACGTGATGAGCAAACGGTAAAACGTCAGCAAGCAGAGCAACAGCTGCTAACATTGCGAAACTAACACCCTTCCTCTAAAGTAGGTCACTACTTGGAGGATTTTTTTTGTATAGTAAAAGCGACAGATTAATCTTGATTTAGCGGATGTTCAAACTCCCCTTGATTTAAGATCATCTGTCGCTTAAAACGCTAGTTAAATAAATTCTTCTTCAAATTCTACATTGATTTCATGTCCATGATGACTTTGATAGGATACGATGAGTGTATCTAGATGCTCTAGATTTTCCTCATAATCTAAAATACGCGATAGTATATAAAGTAGGTGATAGCTAGAAAATTCCATATCGCCTTCTTCGCGAGCAAAGTTGACTTGCTTGATGAAAATTTCCATCAGTTCATTGCGTTGGACATAGTCGATGCTTTTACTCCACTGTGAATGCTCAGGCTTTAATTTCCCTGTATATTTCAAGAGCAATTGTTCATGGTATGTTAATAAGGAATCAAGTCGCTCCTGTATCATCAAGTGAAATTGCGTAGGTAGCTGCGCCAATTCGTTTTCATGCTTATGCAAACGCTGTAGTAATTCTAAGCTTTTTTTGGAAGTTAAAATCATTTGACGATAGACTACAAGTTTACGTGCTTTCACATACTTTTTATTTTTGAAGTAATTACGCTCTTCCTTGAATAAATCATACAGCGTATCCACGCGCAACATACGGCTTTTAAATTTACTTAATGCTCCCTTTGTGGATGTATGCTCAGAAGCCTGACGTACAGCAAGTCGTGTCCAACGAATAATATCGTCCTGTAAAATATAGATTTTACGGAATAGTTTTACCTCGTATTTCGGTGGTAGGAAAACAAGGTTAACAACAAATGCTGCTAACACTCCAACTAATATAGTAACAAAGCGTATCAATCCAAACGTTAAGAAGTCATCGCCTTGAAATTCCATAATAGCCACGACTGACACCAACGCCAACGAAAGCGATTTTTCAAGTTTAAACTTCAACATTAAACCAATAGCTATTATGACGGCTATGCCAATGGCAACAACATGATGGCCAAAGAGTAAGCCAAACATAACGGCGATAGTCGCACCTATAATATTTGCCTGCACTTGCTCTACAATAGTTTGATATGAACGATAAATAGAAGGCTGAATCGCAAAAATGGCTGCAATTCCAGCAAAAACAGGTGAAGGTAGCTTTAATAACTCTGCGATAAACAGTGCTAAGACAATAGCGACACCAGTTTTAAATACACGGGCACCTAATTTCATAAAGATGTCCTTTCTGTCTAATATTTTTTAGTTTCTTTACATTATAGAAGGAAGTGCACATAAAATACATAGATTTGTATGCTTGAATATGAAAAAGGCGACTTTTACTAACAAGTCGCCTTTGTATTGTCACATGCTTACAATTGAGAAAACGCAGTATCTACGGCTTTAATAGTTTCAAGAATATCTGCTTCCATATGCTCAGTTGTTAAGAACCACGCTTCGTATTTAGAAGGAGCTAGATTGATACCTTGCTCAAGCATCAATTTAAAGAAACGACCAAAGATTTCACCGTCAGAGTTTTCAGCTTGGTCGTAGTTTTCTACTTTCACATCTGTAAAGTAAATCGTTAGTGCCCCTTTGAGGCGATTTAACGTGATGGTTACGCCATGCTTCTTGGCAGCAGCTAAAATACCCTCTTCTAGAATTCCACCTAATCGATCCATTTCATCGTAAATACCTGGTGTTTGTAGCACTTCTAGGCAGGCAATCCCTGCTTGCATAGAGGCAGGGTTTCCAGCCATCGTACCTGCTTGATATGCAGGGCCGAGGGGTGCAACTGTATCCATAATTTCTTTACGACCACCGTATGCTCCGATTGGTAAGCCACCGCCAATAACTTTCCCCAGTGCTGTTAGATCAGGTGTTAGACCGAGTAAATTTTGAGCACCGCCATAGTGGAAGCGGAAGGCTGTGATGACTTCATCGTAAATCGTTAAAGCACCTTTTTCTTTTGCTGTCGCATGTACTAATTCAAGGAAACCTGGGTTTGGTTCCACAATACCGAAGTTGCCTACGATTGGTTCAATTAAGATCGCTGCAATTTCCTCGCCCCATTTATTCATAGCTTCTGTAAAGGCTTCAGGGCTATTGAAAGGTACCGTAATAACTTCTTCAGCAGTCGAAGTTGTTACACCTGCTGAATCAGGCGTTCCTAATGTTGCTGGGCCAGAACCGGCAGCTACTAATACTAAATCGAAGTGACCGTGGTAGCAACCAGCAAATTTCATGATTTTTGTTCGGCCTGTATAGGCGCGTGCAACACGAATAGTTGTCATAACAGCCTCAGTACCAGAGTTGTTAAAACGCACTTTGTCCATAGATGGGATGGCTTCTTTTAGCATTTTTGCAAAAGTAACCTCATATTCAGTCGGCGTTCCAAACAATGTACCATTTTCAGCTGCATGTGTAATGGCCTTTGCAATATGAGGATGGCCATGACCAGTAACGATTGGTCCATATGCTGCTAGATAGTCGATATAACGATTGCCATCTACATCCCAAAAATAAGCGCCTTTTCCTCGAGCCATTGCCACAGGAGAACCGCCACCTACTGCTTTATATGAACGAGAAGGGCTGTTTACACCACCCACGATATGCTGTATAGCCTCTGCATGTATTGCTTCAGATTTTGCGTGATTCATAGAATTGCCTCCTAACTTTTTATACGTAATCTATTGTAGACCTATCGTTGTAAGAAATCCAAAGAAATTAAGGAATATGACTTGATTTGTTACTTAGAGTAAAATAGAACCTACAGAGGAGGAGATTGTTATGACTTTACTAGAAGGACAAAAGGCGCCAGATTTTTCTCTAATGAATGAAAAGGGAGAAATGGTGCAGTTAGCTAATTTGAAAGGACAGAATGTTATTTTATACTTCTATCCCAAAGATATGACACCAGGCTGCACGACGGAGGCTTGTGATTTTCGTGATAAGTTCGAGGACTTCAGTCATTTAAATGCTGTTGTTCTGGGTGTTAGTCCAGATAACGCAAACAAACATACAAAATTTATTGATAAGCATGGTTTACCGTTTTCATTATTAGTTGATGACGATCATACCGTTGCTGAAGCATATGGTGTGTGGGTTTTAAAGAAAATGTATGGACGTGAATATATGGGCATAGAGCGTTCAACGTTTTTAATTGATACTGAGGGTAAGCTTGTAAAAGCTTGGCGTAAAGTACGTGTAAAAAATCATATTGAAGAAGTGTATACCTATTTAGCAGATCAGGAGGCAGCAAAGTGAAAATCTATTTTACATTTGAACCTAGACCAGATTTACGAGAGCCGTTATTAGCAGAATTTCCACAGGTTGATTTTATCTTCAAAAGTGGCTTATCGAATGAAGTTCTTCAACAAGCGGATGTTTTAGTTACATATGGTGAAGATTTAACAGAAGAAAGTATCCAATATGCGACAAAGCTAAAATGGATTTTCGTTGCCTCAGCAGGTATAGAAAAAATGCCAGCTCAAGCGATTATTGAACGTGGGATTTTAGTTTCGAATGTCCGTGGTATTCATAAAACACCAATGGCTGAATCGATGCTTGCCCATATTTTAGCGATTAAACGTGCGTTACCTTGGATGTATGAGCAGCAAAAGAAAAGTGAATGGTCGAAAAAAGCGCAGCAAACGGAATTACGAGATAGTACGGCGCTTATTTTAGGCCCAGGAGCGATTGGTTCAGAAGTTGGGCGTTTATTGCAGGCTTTTGGTGTGACGACGATTGGTTGCAACCGCTCTGGAAAAGAAGCGGCGTATATGGATACGATGATTAGCTTTGCTCAATTAAAAGAGGCCTTACCTAATGCGGATATCGTTATTTCGGTGTTACCAAAAACAAAAGAAACGACCCATTTATTAAAAGAAGAGCATTTTGCTGCTATGAAAAATAGCGCCATCTTCATGAATTTTGGTCGAGGCAATTTAGTGGGAGAAAAGGTACTCATTCAAGCAATCAAAAAAGAGCAAATTGGTTACGCCGTTTTAGATGTCTTTGAAGAAGAGCCTCTGTCAACGGACAATCCATTATGGACGTTACCGAATGTCATTGTATCACCACATGTATCTAGCCATTCTTCTCGTTATGTTGAACGAAGCTTAGAAATTTTCAAGCCAAGCCTAACAAAATGGCTGAAGGGTGACACGGATTTAGAAAATACGATGGATTTATCTAGAGGATATTAAGGGCCAGCCATTGATTTATTGAGAATAAGCAATGTGTGATTGTTGACGAAGTAGTGCGAATTGGATACACTATTTATAACAATTATAAATTAATAATACTTATGGAAGAGGTGCATGACGATGTCTGCAACGCATTTACAGGATGCACTGGACACGTTAAAAACAACTGGTGTTCGTATTACTCCTCAGCGTCATGCTATTTTGGAATATCTTATTCAATCAATGGCACATCCTACTGCCGATGAAATTTATAAAGCACTTGAGGGAAAGTTCCCTAATATGAGTGTAGCGACTGTCTATAACAACCTGCGCGTATTTCGTGAAGTGGGTCTTGTGAAAGAACTGACTTATGGAGATGCTTCAAGTCGCTTTGATTTCGTGACAAATGACCATTACCATATGATTTGTGAATGCTGTGGTAAGATCGTCGATTTCCATTATCCAGGACTCGACGAAATAGAGCATTTTGCATCACAGGTAACTGGTTTTGATGTGCACTCGCATCGTTTAGAGATATACGGCACTTGTCCATCATGTAAAGTTGCTACTGCTAAAGTACAATAAAAATCCTAGCTCTTACAAGGGCTAGGATTTTTTTGTTTTATTATTATAGGATTGATCAAACTCTTTACCTTCTAAAGTTGGATCAAGCGTTAGTGGTTCATTACAGTACATGCACATATCAACACGCCCTAAAACCTTTGTATGTTTATGACAATTAGGACATTCCACTTGAATAGCTCTTGTTGAAAGCAACCCGATCCAAGCATATACGACTGTGCTACCGATAATACATAAAACACCTAATGACATGAAAATTAAAACTAATATCGGGCTATTTTTAAAGAAAATTCCTCCGTACATGACAATAAAACCGAAGAAGATTAGTGCTAATGCGAATGAACGAATTTTATTAATTTTACTTTTGTAAGGTTTCATATTTCATCTTGCCTCCCAATCTAAAATCTACTATAACATATAAGGGCGAAGTATTTTAGCTTTGAGATGAATGAAAGAAGGAATACTTTTAGAGTATGTCGAATTTTTAACGGAACAAGAGAACCTATATGAATAAAGGGGGGCTGAACATGGAGCAGGTATTGCGTCCAATCTACCAAGAACGTGCGAGTCAGTCGAATACATTAGGCGTAATTTTAGTGGAGAAGCGTGAGGAACATAGTAACGTTACAGATACATTTGATACAGTTTTATTAATTATCGTAAAAGAAGCAGAGCAGCCAGTCTTTTCGAAACATTACTTATATGAAGGAAATAAAGTAGCTCTACATACAGTTACAGAGAAGTTAATACGAAAATGGTTGCTCATCGGTTCTAATAAGAAGGTAGTCGATTGGATTTTCTTTGGAAGGGTGTTATTTGATCGTAATGAATTTTTGCATAAATTAAAAATAGAATTGCAAGAATTCCCGTATAGCGGTCGTAAAATTAAAACAGGCATCCAATTCTCAAAGTTAATTCGCAGATATCTGGAGGGGAAAGAATACTTCGATAAAGGAAGTTACTTGGATGCTTATAATCACGTAGTCGATTCATTACATCATTTGGGTCGTCTTTCTATTATAGATAGCGGACTATACCCTGAAGTTACTGTTTGGGCACAAGTGAAAAAAATAGAGCCTGCTATCTACAAGCTGTATGAAGAGCTAGTGACGAGTAATGAGCCAATAGAAAAGCGCTTAGAATTATTGTTTTTAGCAAGTGAGTTTTTAATTCATTCTCGTACACGTGATGGTGCACAGCATATATTAGAAGTTATGCAAACGAAAGACATGTGGACGATTCAGGAATTGCATGACCATCATGAGCTCATGAATTACTCAGTAGATTTAGAAGTGTTTGTCGAATATTTAGTGGATAAAGGCTATATTCAAATAGAACCAATTGCTGCAAAAAATGAGATGATATTTCACCGTCATTACAAGGTCAATAAAGAGGCACTAGAAATGGGGCAATGACTGTAGTATGCTTGTAATCGAGGTATTTAAAAATACCTCGATATTTTTTTAGAAAAGTAGTTGACGAATGATATCTTGGTATTGTATTATATTAATTGTCGCTAAGACATAACGAAATGCTCGATGAAAAACATAAAAAACTTTTTCAAAAAAGTAGTTGACATGATTTGAGCGAGATGTTAATATTAAGAAGTCGCTGAAAAACGACTCGAATAATGAACCTTGAAAACTGAACAAGCAAAACGTAATCAATAAAGTTTTTAGTAACTAACTTCGGTTAATGAACAAAACAAAATTTTGGACATCAAAATGATGCCAGCAAAACAATTTGAGCTATTCAAATTTCTTTTATGGAGAGTTTGATCCTGGCTCAGGACGAACGCTGGCGGCGTGCCTAATACATGCAAGTCGAGCGAACAGAGAAGGAGCTTGCTCCTTCGACGTTAGCGGCGGACGGGTGAGTAACACGTGGGCAACCTACCTTATAGTTTGGGATAACTCCGGGAAACCGGGGCTAATACCGAATAATCTGTTTCACCTCATGGTGAAACACTGAAAGACGGTTTCGGCTGTCGCTATAGGATGGGCCCGCGGCGCATTAGCTAGTTGGTGAGGTAACGGCTCACCAAGGCGACGATGCGTAGCCGACCTGAGAGGGTGATCGGCCACACTGGGACTGAGACACGGCCCAGACTCCTACGGGAGGCAGCAGTAGGGAATCTTCCACAATGGGCGAAAGCCTGATGGAGCAACGCCGCGTGAGTGAAGAAGGATTTCGGTTCGTAAAACTCTGTTGTAAGGGAAGAACAAGTACAGTAGTAACTGGCTGTACCTTGACGGTACCTTATTAGAAAGCCACGGCTAACTACGTGCCAGCAGCCGCGGTAATACGTAGGTGGCAAGCGTTGTCCGGAATTATTGGGCGTAAAGCGCGCGCAGGTGGTTTCTTAAGTCTGATGTGAAAGCCCACGGCTCAACCGTGGAGGGTCATTGGAAACTGGGAGACTTGAGTGCAGAAGAGGATAGTGGAATTCCAAGTGTAGCGGTGAAATGCGTAGAGATTTGGAGGAACACCAGTGGCGAAGGCGACTATCTGGTCTGTAACTGACACTGAGGCGCGAAAGCGTGGGGAGCAAACAGGATTAGATACCCTGGTAGTCCACGCCGTAAACGATGAGTGCTAAGTGTTAGGGGGTTTCCGCCCCTTAGTGCTGCAGCTAACGCATTAAGCACTCCGCCTGGGGAGTACGGTCGCAAGACTGAAACTCAAAGGAATTGACGGGGGCCCGCACAAGCGGTGGAGCATGTGGTTTAATTCGAAGCAACGCGAAGAACCTTACCAGGTCTTGACATCCCGTTGACCACTGTAGAGATATAGTTTCCCCTTCGGGGGCAACGGTGACAGGTGGTGCATGGTTGTCGTCAGCTCGTGTCGTGAGATGTTGGGTTAAGTCCCGCAACGAGCGCAACCCTTGATCTTAGTTGCCATCATTTAGTTGGGCACTCTAAGGTGACTGCCGGTGACAAACCGGAGGAAGGTGGGGATGACGTCAAATCATCATGCCCCTTATGACCTGGGCTACACACGTGCTACAATGGACGATACAAACGGTTGCCAACTCGCGAGAGGGAGCTAATCCGATAAAGTCGTTCTCAGTTCGGATTGTAGGCTGCAACTCGCCTACATGAAGCCGGAATCGCTAGTAATCGCGGATCAGCATGCCGCGGTGAATACGTTCCCGGGCCTTGTACACACCGCCCGTCACACCACGAGAGTTTGTAACACCCGAAGTCGGTGAGGTAACCTTTTGGAGCCAGCCGCCGAAGGTGGGATAGATGATTGGGGTGAAGTCGTAACAAGGTAGCCGTATCGGAAGGTGCGGCTGGATCACCTCCTTTCTAAGGATTATTTCGGAATACAAACCTAGGGTTTGTAAGATTACGTTTTGCGTTCAGTTTTGAAGGTTCATTCTTCTTGAATGAATTACTTCTAATTATGTGCTCCTGTCGCTACGCTTTCGTCGCAAAGCTGCGAGATGTATAAGCAGGCAGTAGCTTTGTTCTTTGAAAACTGGATAAAACGACATTGAAATTGTAACAAACACATTTATTTTTTAAGTTTTTTATAGGCTTAATAACTTGGTTAAGTTATTAAGGGCGCACGGCGAATGCCTTGGCACTAGGAGCCGAAGAAGGACGGCACTAACACCGATATGCTTCGGGGAGCTGTAAGTGAGCTTTGATCCGGAGATTTCCGAATGGGGGAACCCACTACGTTTAATCGCGTAGTATCTTGACGTGAATACATAGCGTCTTGAAGGCAGACCCAGGGAACTGAAACATCTAAGTACCTGGAGGAAGAGAAAGAAAAATCGATTCCCTGAGTAGCGGCGAGCGAAACGGGAAGAGCCCAAACCAAGAGGCTTGCCTCTTGGGGTTGTAGGACACTCAATACGGAGTTACAAAAGAGCGAGTTAGATGAAGCGACTTGGAAAGGTCCGCCAGAGCAGGTAAAAGCCCTGTAGTCGAAAGTTCGTTCTCTCCTGAGTGGATCCTGAGTACGGCGGAACACGTGAAATTCCGTCGGAATCCGGGAGGACCATCTCCCAAGGCTAAATACTACCTAGTGACCGATAGTGAACCAGTACCGTGAGGGAAAGGTGAAAAGCACCCCGGAAGGGGAGTGAAAGAGATCCTGAAACCGTGTGCCTACAAGTAGTTAGAGCCCGTTAATGGGTGATAGCGTGCCTTTTGTAGAATGAACCGGCGAGTTACGATTACGTGCGAGGTTAAGCTTTAGAAGGCGGAGCCGCAGCGAAAGCGAGTCTGAATAGGGCGAAATAGTACGTGGTCGTAGACCCGAAACCAGGTGATCTACCCATGTCCAGGGTGAAGGTAAGGTAACACTTACTGGAGGCCCGAACCCACGCACGTTGAAAAGTGCGGGGATGAGGTGTGGGTAGCGGAGAAATTCCAATCGAACTTGGAGATAGCTGGTTCTCTCCGAAATAGCTTTAGGGCTAGCCTCGTGATGAGAATACTGGAGGTAGAGCACTGTTTGGACTAGGGGGCCATCCCGGTTTACCGAATTCAGACAAACTCCGAATGCCAGATATTTATACACGGGAGTCAGACTGCGAGTGATAAGATCCGTAGTCAAAAGGGAAACAGCCCAGACCACCAGCTAAGGTCCCAAAGTAATCGTTAAGTGGAAAAGGATGTGGCGTTGCACAGACAACCAGGATGTTGGCTTAGAAGCAGCCATCATTTAAAGAGTGCGTAATAGCTCACTGGTCGAGTGACGCTGCGCCGAAAATGTATCGGGGCTAAACGATTCACCGAAGCTGTGGATTGACATCTACGATGTCAGTGGTAGGAGAGCGTTCTAAGTGCGTTGAAGTCAGACCGGAAGGACTGGTGGAGCGCTTAGAAGTGAGAATGCCGGTATGAGTAGCGAAAGACGGGTGAGAATCCCGTCCACCGTATGACTAAGGTTTCCTGAGGAAGGCTCGTCCGCTCAGGGTTAGTCGGGACCTAAGCCGAGGCCGATAGGCGTAGGCGATGGACAACAGGTTGATATTCCTGTACCACCTCCTCACCGTTTGAGAAATGGGGGGACGCAGTAGGATAGGGTAAGCGCGCTGTTGGTTATGCGCGTCCAAGCAGTAAGGCGTGTGTGTAGGCAAATCCGCACACTGTAACGTTGAGCTGTGATGGCGAGTCCGTATGGACGAAGTTCCTGATTTCACACTGCCAAGAAAAGCCTCTATCGAGGTGAGAGGTGCCCGTACCGCAAACCGACACAGGTAGTCGAGGAGAGAATCCTAAGGTGTGCGAGAGAACTCTCGTTAAGGAACTCGGCAAAATGACCCCGTAACTTCGGGAGAAGGGGTGCTCTTGAGCGTGCAAGCGCATGAGAGCCGCAGTGAATAGGCCCAGGCGACTGTTTAGCAAAAACACAGGTCTCTGCAAAACCGTAAGGTGACGTATAGGGGCTGACGCCTGCCCGGTGCTGGAAGGTTAAGAGGAGTGGTTAGCGCAAGCGAAGCTGCGAATTGAAGCCCCAGTAAACGGCGGCCGTAACTATAACGGTCCTAAGGTAGCGAAATTCCTTGTCGGGTAAGTTCCGACCCGCACGAAAGGCGTAACGATCTGGGCACTGTCTCAACGAGAGACTCGGTGAAATTATAGTACCTGTGAAGATGCAGGTTACCCGCGACAGGACGGAAAGACCCCGTGGAGCTTTACTGTAGCCTGATATTGAATTTTGGTACAACTTGTACAGGATAGGTAGGAGCCAGAGATCTCGGAGCGCCAGCTTCGAAGGAGGCGTCGGTGGGATACTACCCTGGTTGTATTGAAATTCTAACCCATGCCCCTTAGCGGGGCAGGAGACAGTGTCAGGCGGACAGTTTGACTGGGGCGGTCGCCTCCTAAAAGGTAACGGAGGCGCCCAAAGGTTCCCTCAGAATGGTTGGAAATCATTCGTAGAGTGTAAAGGCACAAGGGAGCTTGACTGCGAGACCTACAAGTCGAGCAGGGTCGAAAGACGGGCTTAGTGATCCGGTGGTTCCGCATGGAAGGGCCATCGCTCAACGGATAAAAGCTACCCCGGGGATAACAGGCTTATCTCCCCCAAGAGTCCACATCGACGGGGAGGTTTGGCACCTCGATGTCGGCTCATCGCATCCTGGGGCTGTAGTCGGTCCCAAGGGTTGGGCTGTTCGCCCATTAAAGCGGTACGCGAGCTGGGTTCAGAACGTCGTGAGACAGTTCGGTCCCTATCCGTCGTGGGCGTAGGAAATTTGAGAGGAGCTGTCCTTAGTACGAGAGGACCGGGATGGACACACCGCTGGTGTACCAGTTGTCTTGCCAAAGGCATCGCTGGGTAGCTATGTGTGGACGGGATAAGTGCTGAAAGCATCTAAGCATGAAGCCCCCCTCAAGATGAGATTTCCCATTACGCAAGTAAGTAAGATCCCTCAAAGACGATGAGGTAGATAGGTTCGAGGTGGAAGTGTGGTGACACATGGAGCTGACGAATACTAATCGATCGAGGACTTAACCAAAATGTTTGAACCATTCAATGTACGTTTATCCAGTTTTGAAAGAATAAAAAATATTATAATATACTTGTAATTTTGATAAAATATGTTATAATAAGTATTGTCTTTCAAATAGTCTAGTGATGATGGCAAAGAGGTCACACCCGTTCCCATACCGAACACGGAAGTTAAGCTCTTTAGCGCCGATGGTAGTTGGGGGCTTCCCCCTGTGAGAGTAGGACGTCGCTAGGCTATATACTAAAATTATTCCGAAGTAGCTCAGTTGGTAGTAGCACCTGACTGTTAATCAGGTTGTCGCAGGTTCGAGTCCTGCCTTCGGAGCCATTCTTGGAGAGTTGTCCGAGTGGCCGAAGGAGCACGATTGGAAATCGTGTAGGCGGTTAACACTGTCTCAAGGGTTCAAATCCCTTACTCTCCGCCAGCACTTTGATTTATTCCAAAAGTTGGCCCCTTGGTCAAGTGGTTAAGACACCGCCCTTTCACGGCGGTAACACGGGTTCGAATCCCGTAGGGGTCACCATTTAAATACCCAGATGGAGGATTAGCTCAGCTGGGAGAGCATCTGCCTTACAAGCAGAGGGTCGGCGGTTCGAGCCCGTCATCCTCCACCATTATTTTTACAATAGTATATGATTATCGCGGGGTGGAGCAGTGGTAGCTCGTCGGGCTCATAACCCGAAGGTCGTTGGTTCAAATCCGGCCCCCGCAACCAAATGGTCCCGTGGTGTAGCGGTTAACATGCCTGCCTGTCACGCAGGAGATCGCCGGTTCGATCCCGGTCGGGACCGCCATTTATTTTAATAACAAGGGTCAGTAGCTCAGTTGGTAGAGCATTAGATTGAAGCTCTAAGTGTCGGCGGTTCGATTCCGTCCTGACCCATCATGTTTTTTTGCCGGTGTAGCTCAGTTGGTAGAGCAACTGACTTGTAATCAGTAGGTCGTGGGTTCGACTCCTATCGCCGGCACCATGTATTCCCGGAGGGGTAGCGAAGTGGCTAAACGCGGCGGACTGTAAATCCGCTCCTTAGGGTTCGGCGGTTCGAATCCGTCCCCCTCCACCAGTTTTATTATTATAGGGGCATAGTTCAACGGTAGAATAGAGGTCTCCAAAACCTTTGGTGTGGGTTCGATTCCTACTGCCCCTGCCAATTAATTTTATGGCGATTGTGGCGAAGTGGTTAACGCACCGGATTGTGGTTCCGGCATTCGTGGGTTCGATTCCCATCAGTCGCCCCATTTAAAGTAAAATTAATAAAAATTATAATATAATGGCGATTGTGGCGAAGTGGTTAACGCACCGGATTGTGGTTCCGGCACTCGTGGGTTCGATTCCCATCAGTCGCCCCATTTATATAATTATCTTTTGGGGTATAGCCAAGCGGTAAGGCAACGGATTTTGATTCCGTCATGCCCTGGTTCGAATCCAGGTACCCCAGCCATTTTGCGGAAGTAGTTCAGTGGTAGAACACCACCTTGCCAAGGTGGGGGTCGCGAGTTCGAACCTCGTCTTCCGCTCCAACTTCGATGGCGGCATAGCCAAGTGGTAAGGCACAGGTCTGCAACACCTTTATCACCGGTTCAAATCCGGTTGCCGCCTCCATATTTTAACTCTAATCGGTGTATCCGATTTTTTTTATCTCCATTATGCCGGTGTGGCGGAATTGGCAGACGCGCACGACTCAAAATCGTGTTCCTTTGGAGTGTCGGTTCGACCCCGACCACCGGTATCCTAGACAGTATGTTAAAACTGTCTATAGAAACGTTTCTTACTTAGTGTAAGAAGCGTTTTTTTATTTGTCATCAATAATAATATTGCATTCTAAACCTCGCGTGAATGATTAAAATTTTTTATGCCAAAAGAGGATATAAATACATACATACATATTGAATAAACAGTAAATACGAAGGTAGGTGTGGAACATGATTATAAGGGAAGCAAAATTGTCGGATGCTAAAGGCATAGCAAAAGTTCATGTAGATAGTTGGAAGAATACTTATAAAAATATTCTTCCTACCGAGTATTTAGAAAAATTGTCTTATGAGCAAAGAACAGAATTATGGGTAAGGAACATCTCTAAAGTTGATCATTATGTCTTTGTTGCAGAAAACAATAATGGGGAAATTATTGGATTTACTGATGGTGGTAAGAGAGCTGAAAATGAAATTGAAGGGTCTGGGGATTTAACATCAATCTACATTTTAGACCCATTTCAGGGTCAAGGAATAGGCAGTAAACTAGTCAATAAATTGTTTACTAAGTTGAAAGCATTAGGCTATGAAAAAATATTTGTTGAGGTTTTAGAGGGTAATCAGTCGAAGCGTTTTTATGAGAGATTGGGTGCTAGATTAGAAAAAACGGAAAAGATTAATATAGGAAATAAAGACTTAGACTTATTAATTTATGTGTGGAGTAATATAGATCCTGTTCTTTATCAAACTAGAGGAAAAAGAAAGGCTGATTAAAATAAGTAGCATTGGTGGTGAAAATTTTGCATCCCATACAACGAAATGAAATACCTAAAGACATAATTGAGTATGTTGGAGGAGTTATCCATATTTATTTTCCAAGACAAGGACATACATCGGATGTAGGAATTCTTAATTCTAAAAGAGGAATATTCGTTTTAAAAAGAACAAAAGGAAAACAATTTTGTTCCTGGTTAACGAAAGAAGCAACTGTCCTTAAACATTTATCAAAATCTACATTACCAGTTCCAACGTTGCATTATTTTATTGAACAACCATTAGAAAATCAGTCATGGGCTTTAATGGCATATTTAGAAGGAGACACCGTTAGAAGTGCACTAGAAAATGAGATTAAAGAGGAAAACAGACATGAAATAATATTTAACTTTGGAAAGATCCTTTCTGCCATTCATTCAACCCGATGTCCACAAGAGTTAGTAAAAGACACACCATGGATAGACGATATGTTGGGACAAGCTGAGTTTAATTTGAAAAATTTTAAAGTAGATGGCACTCCAAAATTATTAGATAAATTGAAAAGGAAAAAACCAAAAATCATTCAGCAAACATTTATACACGGTGATTTCACAATTGACAATGTTCTTGTACAGAATAGAAAAATTTCAGGAGTTATCGATTGGAGTGCTGGAGCATTAGGTGATCCACGATATGATGTTGCTCTGGCGGTACGCCCTAAACCACATGTATTTGAAACAGAACAAGACGAACAGATATTCTATGAAGGGTACGGCGTTAAGTTAATAGACCAAAATGAATACAATTACTTTAAAAATGGATTATATGAATTTTTTTAAATTAAAAATATTTTAAACCGTTCTATAGGATAAAAACTTCCTTTATAGATCGGTTTTTTATTTTCCCGTTCATTTTTAATGATTAGTTCATGCTCTGTTCATGTAAACATTTTAAGCTATGAGTAATCAAAGAAATGGAGGGGTTAGTAATGAATCTTGCGTGGAAAGAGATAAAGAAGAATAAAGTACGGTTTTTAATCTTGGGCTCCATTATCTTCCTAGTTAGTTTTTTAACGTTTATTATTTCGGGTTTGGCAAATGGTCTATCGCAGGATAATGCAGCTTTAATTAAAGATTTACCGAATGGGCAAATTTACATGGCTGAAGATGCAGAGGGGACGTTTAATCTTTCGAGAATTGATAGCGACCTTCAACAGGAAGTCATGGGGAAAGAGAAAGAAGCAGTAGCTTTTTCGATTCAAATGGGCTTTTTAAATGATCAAGACGATAAACAGCAGAGTGTTGCCTTTGTTACATCTACCGAGTCCAGATTGTTTCAAAATGTGCATCAAGGGGAGGTACTGTTAGATAGCTCGTTACAGGATAAAGGAATCAAAGTCGGAGATACATTAAAGAATAATCAATACAATGGTGAGTTCATCGTTAAAGGCTTTGTGGAGCAAAAGAAATATAGCCACGCACCTGTCGCTTACATTAGTGAAGAGGCCTATCACGAGATGTATCGTGTAAATGACAAACAGTTAATTTATGTACCAAATAGCGAGCCAAAAGAGTTTAAAGGGCTACAAGCATACAACAATAAAGAATTTCTCAATACAATTCCCAGCTATAGTGCGGAACAGCTATCTTTAAATATGATTATATGGTTCTTAGTTGTCATTAGTGGCATGTTATTCGCCATTTTCTTCTATATGATGAATGTGCAAAAAATTGGTTTGTATGGCATCTTAAAAGCAATTGGTTTAAAAACAAGTAAGTTGTTTAAAATGATCTGGACACAGATGGCTATTATTACAATGATCTCACTTGTCATATCCATTAGCCTTAGCCAGTTATTTAATGTTGTTGCACCTAAGGGAATGCCCTTCACCTTAGCAATTGGCACTACAACACAGTTATCCATAGTGTTTCTTATCATTGGCTTTATCGGAGCTACATTGTCGGGTCTACAAATTAAAAAAATTGAACCGTTACAAGCCATACAACAAGGGGAGGCATAATCATGACATTGTTTACAATTGATGAAGTGCGAAAAACGTTTAAAAATGGTGAAGTGGAGGAGGAAATTTTAAAAGGTATCAATCTTTCGTTAAAAGAGGGGGAGATTACTGCATTGGTAGGTGCGTCTGGTTCAGGGAAAAGTACACTGTTAACGATAGCTGCGGGACTACAGCCAGCAACAGATGGGCAAGTGTTTTTCGAAGAACAAAATCTTACAACGATGAGCACTGAGCAGGTACGGAAATTACGTGCAAGTAAATTTGGCTTTGTCTTTCAGTTTGCGCATCTCGTACCATTTCTGACAGTGGAGGAGCAGCTGCTGTTAATGCTAGATGTTGCTGAGTCTCGGTTAAAGAAGCACGAACAGCAGCATGAAGTGAATCATCTACTACAATTAGTTGGAATGGCTCATCGTAAAACGGCTTATCCTTCCTCCTTATCAGGTGGAGAAAAGCAGCGTGTAGCAATCGCACGTGCCATCATTCATCAACCAAAAGTATTGTTTGCTGATGAACCAACAGCTAGTTTAGACTCCCAGCGTTCTAAAGAAATTATGCTGTTGCTAAGAGAATTAACGAAAACATTAAAGATTACAACATTAATGGTGACACATGATGAAGAAATGCTCGCCTATGCTGATCGTATTATTAAAATGAGCGATGGGCTTGTGTTACCAAATGCTATGTACTAATTGGAAATACCACAATCATATCTTTTATGGTTGTGGTATTTTCATATGAAGAGTAAAAATTGACTTAGATGGGTAAAGAATTGAAGGAGGAGGGATAATGTGAAGAACCTATTGAAAATTATATGTTCAATCCTGATAACTGTTTGTCTATTACCTAAGGAAGTACGGGCAGCAAGCTTTAAAGATTTAACTGATGAGACATTATCAACAGAAATTGATTATTTAGTAGAGCAGGATATTGTGAGGGGGTATTCAAATACTCTGTTCAAGCCGAACGAAAAAGTTACGAAAGCACAGGTTGCTGTGATGTTAACTCGTGCTCTAGGATTAAATACAATCAATATAAAAAATCCTAATTTTCAGGATGTAACGACTGCGCATAAGTATTATAAAGAAATTGCTGCGGTACAAAATGCGGGCATTTTTAATGCAGTCGATAAATTCCATCCAGATGCAATGATTACAAGAGGACAAATGGCTATTGTACTGCACAGAGCCTTTCAATTAAAGGGCTCAGATCCTTATTATTTTTCGGATGTAACGGAGCAGACACCAGGCTATAAAGAGATTTTAACATTGGCTCATAATCATTTAATAAGAGGTTATGAGGATGGAGCATTTAAACCAAATGAGCCTGTTACACGTGCTCACTTTTCAGCATTTTTGGCACGAGCGATGACTCTGACTAAGCCTGATTTGCTAAAAGATCCTGCTTTTGTTTATACGTATGCTCATTATTCTTTAAGTGATAATCAACGCTATACGTTAAACTATCAATATGACCATCATGACGGTAAAAATGATGTATGGACAGTCCAAAATGTAAGTACAGCACAAACATTTCCTAATGAACTGTTATATGGACATGACCGTATATATGGTCAAGCTATTGCTAGTGATGCTACCACACATTATGATTTGTATTTGGAACTACCACTTAGAATAGGTGTCATTTTACATGAGGATGACGAGGGAGTGACGTCTGGTGTACGAGTGACAGTTAAAACGACTAACGGTACTGTGCGAGCTGGTGAGGTTCAATATACAGGTGTCGTGATACTTGAAGAAAGATCCATCTATAGTGATGTGGTGAAAATTTATTATTTTGTAGATGGAATTGGTTTAGTGAAAGAGCTACACAATGACATTGTTGTGTTAGAGTTATTAAATCGTACAATGAAATAAATTGAAAGCAAGCCTCTTTTTGAAGTGGGCTTGCTTTGTTGTTAGTTTTGTAATGTAATATGAAAAAAACGCTGAAGAGCTTGCAGCCATTCTTTGTCATTGTGTGTAGTATAAATTGTTAAGGATGAACCTTCATAGATTCTAAATTCGTTGTTCATCATGGTATGACGTCCACGAGTAGTGCGAATCATAGCAATTTTATTTTTTTGCTGCGAGAGTCGAGGTGCAAATTTTGCCTCATTTGCATCATCATGAAAACTATAAAGCAAACGCCAATTTTGTTTTGTTTGTTCAAACAGCATCCAACCATTTGCTTCATCTCGTTCTATTTTATATAACTCTTGGCCTTCACGATGTTGATGTCCTGCAATCAATGGTACTGGCTTACAGGGTGCTAAAGCACCTACTCCTACATCTGAGATATAGGTCTGTCCACCCTCATTTATTAATAAAAGCTGGTGCATAGGAATCTCCTCTGTAGGTGTATCTTCTGCCACGTTACGCCAAAACTGCGCATATCGATTCGTAACAGAGAATCCAAGTTCCCGCAAGAGCCAGCTAAATAAGATATTGAGTTCAAAGCAATTGCCACCACGTCGTTCAACCATTATTTTTTGATATAAATCAGGAATAGCGAAGGAGATACCACGGTTCAAGGCAACATCTAAATTTTCATAGGGAATGGTCAATAGATGTTTCGTTTGTAGTTGTCCAAGTAGTTGTATAGTTGGCTCTAAAGATCCTTGAAATTGAATATGCTGTAAATAGTGATGAATCTGAGAATTCATAAAATCGCCTCACTTCCTTATTAATAACATAACCGAAATAGTCTAAGATTACACGCATAAACTGAAGGAGGAAATGATAGAAAAATAGCTAAATAACTAGTAAGATTAATATATTAGCTACTATAAAGTGAAATATTTTACATATTAGTTAATAATATTGAGGGTAAGGTAGGTATCGTAATTACTATGAAGTGGATAGAAGTAAATACATATGAGGAAATGAGCGAAGTTGCAGCTCATATTTTCTCCAAGCAAATACAAGAGAAACCTAATAGTATTTTAGGGTTAGCAACGGGTGGATCACCTGTTGGTATGTATAAGAAATTAGTGGCGAGACATCAGGCAGGTCATCTATCTTTTAAGGATGTTCAAACTTTTAACTTGGATGAGTATGTAGGTCTTGAGCAAACAAGCCCAGCAAGCTATTGGACTTTCATGCATAAGAATTTATTTAATTTTGTAGATATACAAGAAGAAAATATACATTTGCCAAATGGCAAGGCAGCTGACTTAGCTACCGAATGTCTTGCATATGATAGACGTATTGAGGAAGCAGGAGGCATTGATTTACAGCTGCTTGGAATCGGTGTGAATGGTCACATAGGCTTTAACGAACCCGGCACTTCGTTTGATTCTATGACTAATATAGTTGAGTTAACAGAGTCCACAAGAACAGAAAACGCTATTTACTTTGATGACCCTTCTGAAGTGCCCACACATGCGATTACGATGGGCATTCAATCCATTATGAAGGCAAAGGAAATCGTCCTTATTGCCTTTGGAGAGAAGAAGTTGGATGCAATGGAAAAATTGAAGAGTGGTTATGTGACGGAAGATTTCCCAGCAAGTCAATTATTAAACCATCCTAATGTTACGATTATTTATGGTGGAACAAACTAACAAGAATAAGCAAGGACTTCTTATAGTGGAAGTCTTTGCTTATTTGTTTTTCCGGTAGGATAATTTTCATCGAAAAAAAATAAATATTCACCTTGTTCGCACCAAACAGTATGACACTGTTATTCCAGCAAAAAAGCAACGATAGAAGCAAAAATACCAGCAATCGTTGCTGTCTATTTCCAAGGAATAAAGTTTGTGCTAGATAGTGTGTCTGGAAGGTAACTCTATGGCGAGATTATCATGAAGCGATAACTTCTAATATTATGGTTTATTTTAGGCATGAAGCATCCAATAATCAATGCTCCCATAGTATGGCTATGCTAAAATAAGGAAAAGAGGAGTGATTGCGTTGAAAAGTACAGTACCATATCTACAAAAAGGTGATTTAGTTGGTGTTATTGCCCTTTCAAGTCTTGTAGAGCCTGAAAAGCTAGGAGATGCATTAGCTTTTTTGGACGAATTGGGGCTTCGCTATATTGTAGGTGATACGATTCATGCTAAACATGATTATTTAGCTGGAGATGACGAGACCAGGTTAGGTGATCTGCATGAAATGGTGAAAAACCCTGAAGTGAAAGCGATCTTTTGTGCCAAGGGAGGCTATGGCTCTGCACGAATTGCTGAAAAAGTTGATTATACTTTATTAGAGGAAAACCCTAAAATTTTTTGGGGCTTTTCAGATCTGACATATTTACATTGTGCCATCAATGAATATGCCAACCTAGTGACATTTCATGGCCCTCTGCTTATGGCAGCTAGTAAGATGGATGACTTATCAAAGAAAATGTTTTTACAATTATTTTCCCCGATGGAAATTCAGTATACAGAGGCGATTTCTCCTTTAACAACAATTGCTGGGGGTGTTGCAAGAGGTGAAATTATCGGAGGCAATCTCTATCGTCTTGTCAGCACATTAGGAACCAAATTTGAAGTGCGTACTGAAGGTCGAATTTTATTGATAGAAGAACTAGGTGAAACGATTCCAGGAATTGATTCGATGCTTCAGCAATTAAAACAGGCTAGGAAGTTAGAACAGTTAGCAGGTGTAATCATTGGCTCATTTACACAGACAGGAGCTGATGAAGCGGCATTGCATCTGTTGATGAAGGAGTATTTTGCTGAATTGGGCATTCCGGTTGTGGCTGGCTTTAAGATTGGGCATGAAACGACGAATATTGCCATTCCACTAGGAGTGGATGCTATTTTAGACGCCGAGGAAAAGGTATTGAAAATATTACCTGGCGTACATAAATGATGTAGGATGGATATTGAAAAAACACTATATGAATCGGCAGTAGCATTAGCAGAAAAAAGATATCCCTCTGGCTGGGGAGGAACTGCAACTTTGTATACTGAAGATGGGCGGATTTTAACAAGTATCGCACCAGAGGTCATGAATGCCAGCTACTGAATTATGTATGGGAACGGGAGCCATTCTAGAGGCCCATCAATTCAATACAAAGGTTACACATTCAATTTGTGTTGCTCGAGAAAATGAAAAATCAGAACTTACACCATGCGGGGTCTGTCAGGAAAGACTTTTCTATTGAGGAGAGAATGTGAAAGCTGCGATTACGAATGCAAATGGTGAATTAGTATTTAAGTTATTAAAAGAAATTCAACCCTATCATTGGTATAAGGCTTATGAGCAATAATACAAAAAGAGGCTTATACATAATTAATTTGGCTATTATGAAAGCCAGATAATTTTAAGACAAAAAGCAAACCCGAGCTACTACAAAACACTAAAGGAGTGTTTCGTAAAATAGATCGGGTTTTTCATTGGTTTGTCCCAGCCTATTTTTAACTTAGTTAATATGGCTCGGCATCATGACCTTTATTGATAGCATCTTGAGGTGCTTGATCGCCATCGATATTGCCAAGTGGTTTAGAAGCGGAGGCGTTTTTTCGTGCCTTATGCAAACCTTCTTTGAGTAAACGACCATATTCTTCATCCGCTTCCTCTGCTAGCGCAATCATTGCATTTTGAATATCCTCGTGACAGACTGATAAATCGCGTATTAAGTTTTCAAGAAGTTCATTTCGCTCCCACTGCTCAAAGCTACGGTAAGTTTCGCCAGCTTGCTTAGTATTACTTTGACGATCGATTGATTCACGAACAAGATTTCCCTCTACATAGGGTGTATGTTCTTTCCCAGCTTGTGTCGCTTCCTTTAAACCATTGAGCATAGATGGCTCATAATTTATATGTGGATTTTGACCGGGTGCTAAATCACGTTTATACATCATTTGCCCACCATGTTGATTGGTAGCAACACGCTTTTTAGGCGCATTAATCGGTAGCTGTAAGTAGTTAGCCCCTACACGATGACGCTGTGTATCGGAGTAAGAGAAAGTACGACCTTGTAGCATTTTATCATCAGAAAAATCTAAGCCATCAACCAGTACCCCTGTGCCGAATGCGGCCTGTTCCACCTCAGCAAAATAATCCTCAGGATTTTTGTTTAATACCATTTTGCCAACTGCATACCATGGGAATTGATCGTTTGGCCAAAGCTTTGTATCATCCAATGGATCAAAATCAAGCTCAGGATGTGGACCATCCTCCATTATTTGAACATGTAGCTCCCATTCAGGATATTCACCACGATCGATGGCATCATATAAATCTTGAGTGGCATGATTGAAATTTTTCTGTTGGATTTCTTCTGCTTCTTTTTGTGTTAAATTTTTAATGCCTTGTAGTGGTTCCCAGTGATATTTGACAAGAACCGCATTCCCTTCATCATTAACCCATTTATACGTATTGACCCCAGAGCCTTGCATCATACGATAATTAGCTGGAATCCCCCAAGGTGAGTAGACAAAAGTGACCATATGGAAGGTTTCTGGAGAGCTAGCACAAAAGTCAAAGAAACGTTCGACGCTCTGAATATTAGTAATAGGATCTGGCTTAAAAGCATGGATCATGTCTGGGAATTTCATGGCATCACGAATAAAGAATATTTTTAAATTATTGCCCACTAAATCCCAGTTGCCATCCTCTGTATAAAATTTGACTGCAAAGCCTCGTGGATCACGTAAAGTTTCAGGGGAGTGACCGCCGTGTATCACAGTTGAAAAACGCACCAAGACAGGCGTTTTCTTCCCTTTATCCTGAAAGACTTTTGCACGTGTATACTTTGAAATTGGATCATCACCCACAACACCGTAAGTTTCAAAATAACCATGTGCACCAGCACCACGAGCATGGACTACTCGTTCAGGAACTCTCTCTCGGTCAAAGTGACTCATCTTTTCTAGAAAATCATAATTTTCAAGTGTTGCAGGACCACGATTACTGATTGTTCGTAAATTTTGGTTGTTGGTAATCGGATGGCCCTGTCGATTTGTTAAGGTTGTATCTTGCTCATGTGTTGAATCATTTTGCTGTGTCATAGTATGACCCCTTTCCTATAGATACTTCCATTTTGTCCTTGAATGGGGCAAACTAGACATTCGAATTCATCGACATTTAAACTTGGCATCAATGTGCCATGATTTACTGTTTATGTCCTTAAAAAAATGCTGAATCTACATAAAAAGGCTCTCCATACATAAATGTAGGAGAGCCATGGATGGCGTTTTCAAACGGAATCAAGTTGGTTGAGTATGGCTTTTGCCTATAGTTGGTCATTAGTCATCGGTCATACAGTAATAGGTAACTTGTTATTGGTTTGAGGCAAGTTAGCTCAAAAGCTGAATTTGAAAACAGCACATCCAACTCGGTTTGGAGTCTCACCGCCCCGAGATTAGAAATAACGAGAATCGTCAAAGTTAATTTGTATACTATAATTTTTTGAATTAATAAGATTGGATAGTTTATGTGCATCTTTTTCGAGTTGAATTGCTCGTTCTCGATATGCATCAGGCTCATACAAAGTGATTTCGTATAACATTGCATTTTCACCATAGCCAAATCGGACACTTTCTTTTTCACGCATACTAAATTCTTTACACAATTCAGCCTCGGCACGGAGCTGTGTCGCCAATTCGATGGCTTCTACTAGTGCTAACTTTTCACCTTTAAAATCGACTGTGTTTTGAATGTTCGCTTCATATACTAAACGGTCTAGCGTACGTGCATCGAGACGAATTTGTGCTAGGTCAGCCTCAATAAGGGGGAGAGCGCGATTACTTGTTTTAGGAGCTTGTCCTTTTTCTACTGTCACAACAGCACTACGATGTAGTTCACTAACAAGCTCTTGAGTTTTCTTCCCTAAAATACTTTTTAGTTTAACTGCTTCTGCAAGATTAATCATGAAAACACGTCCTTTTTATAGTGTTGTAGATGGCGCATTATTTGACAAAAGTGCGGTTTGATAATGACCGCCATGGATTTGATTAAACATTTTTCCTGCTGACGCAAGAAGTTCGTTTGCTGCTTCAGTTGTTAACGATGGTCGGAGATAAAATATATGTAATGCCTCAGTCGTTTCCTCTGTAACAGCTGTGCGTTTAGAATCGACAAAAGGTGAGCCAAATGCTCCTACTTCATCACGACTATATAGAATATTTGTTAATGTATTCAATCGCCCATTTAAACCTTCGTAACTAATTTCATCATGACCAAGAGCAATTTCCACAGACCCTTTGATTGGAGCGACATCATACAGCCCAATTGGCATTTCGTATTGGAGAGAAAAGAAATTATTTAAATCAACACCTGAATGAAGTGGTGTTAAATAGTTTTGCTTACTAATTCGACGCATTAGGCTTTCTGCTGAATGACGGTAACGGTTTGGATCAGCACCAAGCTTTTTCCATAGCTGTCTCCATTCTGCGATACCCTCACGCTGTGTCACGGGTTGTGCTTGCATTTCTAGAAAGAGATTTTCCTGATACAATTGCATACGTCCTTTAATCATTTGAGGGGATTCTGCTACGACAATTTTGGTATAATGAATAATGCCGATTTTTAGCTCGGGATGTTGTGCTAATAGAGATTGGTTAATGGAAATTTCCAATGAACATCACCTACTTTATCTATTTCTATTATTGTACCATGTAAGGAGTTGGAAATAAAATGAACATACATGACCTACAACGTGACTTTGTGGCATATGCGATGTCCATTGGCGTTGATAAAATAGGTTTTACAACAGCAGCTCCCTTTACAGAACTAAAGAACAGATTGCGTCGCCAGCAGGAGCTAGGCTACCAGTCTGGTTTTGAAGAAAGTAATATTGAAAAACGTACCGAACCCCTTCAATTATTAAATGAAGCAGAGAGCATTGTAGCGATAGCTGTTGCCTATCCTTCGCGTATGCAAAATGCACCAGTTGGTAAAAAAGGTGCAAGGCGTGGAATTTTTTGTCGAGCTTCATGGGGTGTCGATTATCATACAGCAATACGTGAACGTTTGAAGTTATTATCTGCTTGGCTTGAGGAACACGTCGAGGGTGTGCGAATTGAATCGATGGTAGATACGGGAGCACTTGTAGATCGAGCTGTAGCAGAACGTGCAGGCATTGGCTGGAGTGGGAAAAATTGTTCCATTATAACGCCTGAATTTGGCTCTTATGTGTATTTGGGAGAGCTCATCACAAATATCCCTTTTGCGCCAGATAAGCCAATGGAGGATGAATGTGGAGATTGTCGATTGTGCTTGGATGTTTGTCCGACTGGCGCCTTAATCCAAGGAGGACAACTGAATGCGCAGCGCTGTATTGCCTTTCTGACCCAAACAAAGGGATTACTGCCTGATGAGTTCCGAAATCATATCGGCAATCGTCTTTATGGCTGTGATACATGCCAGACAGTATGTCCTAAAAATAAAGGGAAAATTAATTGGATGCATGAAGAATTTATGCCAGATCCAGAGCTTGCCAAGCCATTATTGACTCCTCTTTTAACGATTTCTAATCGAGAATTTAAGGCCAAGTTTGGTCATGTCTCAGGCTCTTGGCGTGGGAAAAAGCCTATCCAGCGTAATGCCATTTTAGCACTCGCTCATTTTAAAGAAGAAGCCGCCATACCAGATTTAATTGATGTTCTTCAAAAAGATGAACGTCCTGTCATTCGTGGCACAGCTGCATGGGCTTTAGGCAAGATAGGTGGAGAAATAGCCCAATCTGCTTTACATGAAGCGGAAGTTACAGAACAGGATGAAGAAGTACTCAGTGAAATTCATAAAGGGTTGCAGTTTTTCCAATAAGTTGAGTCAGGGCAATTGGTTTACTTGCTTTCTATTAGAGGGTGAAATCAGTCACTGGAATTGTCGGAGAAGCGGCTCTAGTTTGAGCGGAGGGTGCTCCAAAAGGTTGGGGTTTCGTTCATAAAGGAAGTCGGTTCGCTCTAAAAGAGCCGTGCCTGCTCATAATATGTGGAAAAGTCGCTCCCAAAGAACTATGGCCCGCTTACCGAGAGGGAAAACCGACTCAAAAGAACTGAGTCTCATTTTATCCGAGGGGCTACTCATTCTAAAAAAATCTGGCTCTGTTCAAGAGCCTGCTGAAAGAAATTTTGAATAAGGAAGTGTGTCGTTATGCCATTGCATATCGTTTTATATCAACCAGAAATTCCAGCTAATACAGGGAATATTGCTCGTACTTGTGCTGGTACGAATACATCGTTACATTTAATTCGTCCACTAGGTTTTTCGACGGACGATAAAATGTTGAAACGAGCAGGCTTAGATTATTGGCATAGTGTGAATATTGTCTATCATGATTCACTGGATGATTTTATAGAGCATTCTAAAAATGGAGATGTTTATTTAATCGAAACGTATAGTGATGAGCCGTTTACGACGCATGATTTTAGTGATCAAGATCGAGATATTTATTTTATGTTTGGAAAAGAAACGACAGGGTTGCCAAAGGACTTTGCATATGATCGACGAGATATGTGCTTGCGTATTCCGCAAAGTGATCATATACGTTCACTCAATTTGTCTAATACGGCTGCCATTGTCATTTATGAGGCATTACGACAACAAGGCTATCCAGGTTTACATTAAAAAGGCAGTTCTCCGCATGTGAGAACTGCCTTTTTAATACTAAAACTTCAATAACACAACATTACCAGCAGGGTCTTCTGTTTGGAATCCACCAGCAATTTCTATGACTGGTGCACCCATTACACGAAGGTTTCCTTTCATAGTGGCTGCTTGTTCTTCGTTATCTAGTCGCAAGGAGAATGTTTTCAAACCCACTTGATTTTGGCCAAGCTTTGGAGCATTTTCTGAGTGCCACGTGTTTAAACCGATATGATGATGATAACGACCTGTTGAAATGAATAGTGCTTGGGAACCATAGCGTGTGACAATCTCAAAACCTAAGCCTTTAGTATAAAAATGCTCAGCTTCTGCTAAGTTGGAGACAGATAAATGAATATGACCCATCACTGTACCAGCAGGAAGTCCATTCCAGTTTCCATCTCCTTCTTCTAAAATAGAACGGATATTGAGTGGTTCTGTCACCATATGCACGTAATCATTATGCCATGTCCATTCGCTTTCATCACGATCCACATACACCTCAATACCGTTATGGTCAGGATCATTTAAATAGAGTGCTTCACTGACAGCGTGATCAGAAGCCCCAAGGTGTACACCTTTGTCGTGAAAATGAGTAATGACATTGGCTAGGTCACGGCGAGTTGGCAATAATAAGGCGAAGTGATAAAGCCCTGTCGTCATGCTTCGCTTTTCTTCCACTGCTTCAGGCTGAACAATGGTTAAAAGAGCAGTTTCTCCATCGGTAGTCAACGTAGCTTTATGTGATTCTTGCTGTAAAATTTTAAAGCCTATTATTTCTTGATAAAAGGTTAAAGAGCGTTGGAGATCGCTTACTTTTATTTCAACATTCGTTACATAGGTGTTAGGTTTTTCATGGAAATGCATAGAGGATACCTCCAAATAGTTATCTTTTTTTATTAAGTTACTTTATGTAAGTTAGTTTATTTTAAAAACAAATGAAAGTCAAGTATTTCTATTGTTCTACAAAAAAAGAAAATCACTAAGCCTTGCAAAATGCTTAGTGATTTTCTTGAGCTATTATTTGTCTGCTTTGTAGTCGCCTTCGTATCCAGCGGTAAAAATAGCTGTTAAGAAAGCAACTGTTACACCAATGATTAATAATAATTTCATGGAAGTACCCTCCTCATGTTCTAAAGACATCTCTTTTTAGTATAGCCTATCTATTATAAAAATGAAACGACATAGCGGAATAAAATATGTCAGAAATGGTTCAAACATCTCGATATCGGGAAAACTATAAATGAGGTGATCATTATGGAAAAAAAAGTGCCAAACATTGAAAATGGTTCAATGGCTAGAGATATGAAAGAATTAAAAGATTTGGGAAAACAGATGGAGCATTTACGAGATGGTCTTGAACTGGCAGAGGATGAACGTATTGCTGACCCTATACAATTGGAGGAGGATACGGAAATCGAGAAAAAGTAAGGTTTAAAACAGCTGCTTTATTTTTCTTAAATCCAATTTTTTGTATAATGGTACTAGGAAAAGAAAGGGGTTGTGCTTCTTGCATTTACAATCAACGAAAACATTATCAAATGGTGTAGAAATGCCTTGCTTTGGTTTAGGTGTTTATAAAATGACTGAACGTGAAGAAACATTACAGGCTATTGATAAAGCACTTAAATTTGGTTATCGAGCTATTGATACAGCGTCCTTATATGGCAATGAGGTAGAGGTAGGGGAAGCGATTCGTCATTCAGGCATTCAACGTGAAGATATATTTGTTACGACAAAAGTGTGGAATAATGACCAAGGATATGATGCCACATTACGCGCTTTTGAGGTTTCATTAAAGAAATTAAATATAGATTACCTAGATTTATATTTAACCCATTGGGCTGTCCCAGAAACTTTTGAAGAAACCTATCGAGCAATTGAACGTCTATACGATGAAAAATTAATTCGAGCGACAGGTGTATCGAATCACCATGAGCATCATTTAGAAAAAATACTGGCAAAGGCAAATACGGCTCCGATGGTCAATCAAGTGGAGTTACATCCTTATTTACAGCAAATCCCATTACGCGCATTTTGCAGTGAACATCAAATTGCTGTTACTGCATGGTCACCGCTAGGGCGCGGAGGCGTACTTACTGACCCTACAATAGTGGAAATAGGGCAAGAAATCGGAAAGACGGCTGCTCAAGTAGTGTTACGTTGGCATTTACAAAACAATACATTGGTTATTCCTAAATCAGTGACACCAAGTCGAATCGAGGAAAACGCACAGATTTTTGACTTTGAATTAACACAAGCCCAGATGGAGAAAATGGCTACATTAAATCGAAATCAACGATTTGGGCAAGATCCTGATCATTTCAAATTTGATTTTTAGGAAATAAGTAAATCCCGCTCTCAAATAGAGGGCGGGATTTCATGTTGTTGAAAAAAGGTAATGTCAACGGCATAATAAGCAATTTTGTAAGGCGAGGGGTTGATTTCCGTTCCGCCAGCGTCCTTTCCAGGGGGCGTCTGATGAGCCGCTTCACTCACTGCGTTCGCTCCAGGGTCTCCTCTGTGACGCTATGAACTGACCCCAAAAATTTGAACTTTTAAGAAACTCTTCGAAACTCAACTGGACTTTTTCCGTTGAGTTTTATTTTTATCCGTTCATGATTGTAGTAGTGGATATAGTCTACTAACGCTTTTTTGAATGCTTCGTAGTTCTTAAACGTTGTTGCGTATAGAAATTCTGATTTCATAATGCCAAAAAAGCTTTCTATCACGGCATTATCTAAACAATTTCCTTTCCGTGACATACTTTGCTTGATTTCATGTGTTGCCAATAACGCTTTAAAACGTGGTATTTGATATAACCATCCTTGATCAGAATGGACGATTAAGCCACTCTTTTTCGGTAACTTTGTATACGTAAACGCCTTCTTAAAAGACTGTTGAACTAACTCAAAATTAGGTGATTTTGATACCTCATACCCAACGATTTCTCGATTGAATAAATCTAATACAGCGGATATATAGATTTTTTGACCGTTTATTTTAAACTCCGTTACATCGGTTACCCATTTCTGATTGGGTGCAGTGGCTTCAAAATCACGTTGGATGATATTCTCTGCGACATAGCCGACTGTCCCTTTATACGAACGGTATTTTTTAGGGCGTACCGTCCCTTTTAAGCCCAATTCTTGCATCAATCGTTGGACCGTTTTATGGTTGATGAAAAACCCTTCATTTCGGAGGGCTAAACAAATACGACGATAGCCATAACGCCCCTTATGGTAATGAAAAAGCGTCTGAATTCGTTCTTTGATCGCCTGATATTTATCTGGTTTTACCCATTTTTGGAGATGGTAATAATACGTACTTTTCTTAAGTTTCGCGACTTTTAATAGAGCTTGAAGAGGAAAATCCAACCTTAGCTCATAGACAGCTCTTACTTTTTCTTGGATTTGAAGGCATCCTTTTCTTGAACTAAGGCTTTCAACTTTTTTAAATAGGCATTTTCCATCCGTAAATACTCAATTTCCGCTTTTAACTCATCCGTTGTTTTTCCATTTAAATCGGACGAAGGTGGTTGTTTTTTTGGCATTGATTGGCGCTCCTTTTCTACTTGATAGAGCACCTCACCAGCCGTTGACATCCATTGTTTTTTCCATCTCCGAATGGTTTCACGGGAAGGAATATTAAACTTCGCAGCGGTCTGAAGGAGCGAATCGCCCGTCTCTATCAGGTGTTGAATTACTTTTATTTTAAAAGAATCTTCGTAATTCGTGAACCCTTGAGGACGAATAATTCCTTCGATGCCATGATAGCGATATAATTCAATCCATAATCGAATGTACTGTCGATCCCTCTGTAATCGATTGGCAATCTGATACGTACTTTCTTTTTCTTCAAAGTAAGCTAGAACTGCGGCTAATTTTTGTTCATCAGAAATCACTACCTGCACCCCCTATAGTAGATTTTTAAGTCCAATATTTTGGGTGCAGCTCACTAAATCCCCTAGGAGTGACGCTGGCTCCACTCCAATCAACCATTCTGCAAAAGTGTCTTTTCCTGAACAAAATAGCCCATTATTTATAGTATAAGAGAGGATAGCCTCTTACTTTCAATGTGGAGAAGTGATGTGTGCCAACACCCCACCATAAAAGAGTAGTGAATACCTTCACTTTTTTGCTAAAAAGTGAACATTTTTATTTTATGGATTGGAGTGGAAGGCTACTTGACTCCCGTGGGAATAGCGAGACAGGCGAGCCCCTGCACGGAGGAAGCGGCTCGGCGCTCGCCCACAGGAAAGCAAGTAGCCTGCAACGGAAATCCTTTTTCACCTTTCACATAAATTCTATGGATGGTTTTGTTTTTCAACACTATGAAATCCCGCTCTCAAATAGAGGGCGGGATTTTTTTACTTACTGCTCGTCCTTGACGGTAATTCGTTTATTTAAAAATGGATGTTCAAATTCTAATTGAATCGCATGGAGCTCGTAGTCATCATTTGCTGTTTCTCGTGCGCCATACATTGTATCACCAATAATTGGATGGCCGATATAGGCTAAATGAACACGAATTTGATGCGTTCGTCCAGTTTCAAGAATGAGGTGGACAACACAGGAGTTTTTGTAGCGGGCCACCACTTCATAGTGAGTTACGGCATGCTGTCCCGTTTTGGATACAACCCGTCTTGTCGCATGATGGCGGTCCTTTCCAATTGGTTCAGCAATCGTTCCTGATGATGTACGTAAATTACCCTGTACCTCTGCGGCGTACGTACGAATAATGGATTTTTCTTCAATCATTCGATCAAAAATAGACTTTGCTAATGGGTGTTTTGCTACAAGTAATAAACCTTGTGTCCCTTTATCAAGACGATGAACATGCTCGGCGTATACACCACCTTGTTCTTTAATATGTGCCATAACATGGTTCATACAAGTATGTGTATCACGAGCATCATTCGGATGTGTTGCCATGCCCTTTGGCTTGGAGACGATTAAACAATGTTCATCTTCATAGACTACATCAATAGCACAAACAGGTGTTGGTTTGTAGTTAGATGTCGGAATGGGAAATGTAAATTTTATAATTGTCCCTGCCTGTAAAGGTGTATTCCATTGAATCAGCTCATCATTTGTCAAAGTGATTGCTTTAGCCATACGTAATTCATGGACTAGCTTTTTGCCAAGTCGCCATTGATTGCGTAACAGCTCTTCAACATGTAAGTTATCTTCAGTTATTTCATAATGAAACATAGATCTTCCTCCGTAGAAAAGACCGCATTCCATTGGTAGAACACGGTCTCTCGATTATTTTGCAGCTTTTGAAGCTTTTATTAAATAGAAGCTTGCCCCTGCGATTAAAATAAATGCAGTTAATGCTAAAAACGGAATAGTAATAAAGCCTAGCCAGTTAATATATTGTCCTGTGCAAGAAACCGCGCCGCAGGAAGGGGCATTGTCAGCTAAAAAACTTAGCTTTTGAATTCCGTAATGGTAAAGTGAGATACAGCCTCCAATCACAGAAAACACAGCTGTTGTGACAGCGATACGCGCATTTTTTTGGATCAATGCTACTGTCGTCATAATGGCGATTGGGTACATAAAAATACGTTGAATCCAACACAATTTACAAGGTTCATAGTGACGAATTTCAGAAAAGTATAATGAACCTAGTGTCGCTACAGCAGACACTATCCATATAAATAATAAGCCATTTTCCTCTTTTTTAGACATATCCATTCTTCCCTTCATAAAACCATGTACTTGTTCGATTATAGTTGTTCTAGTTTTATATGTAAATCAACTTACACAAAATAAGGTATGTTATGAATTTCAGTCTAAAGTATGAACGACTCAAGCAGACGTCTCCAATCCCTTAATGGTATCATTAACAGTAGTAATGCTAAAGAAGAGGTGTTTTCGTGAGGGAGAATGAGCATTCCAATATTAGTATTTTAAAGGAAATTGCTGAACTATTAAATGAAGAAACTGAAATTGTCACAATGCTAAAAGGTGCACTCATCAAATTTTTAAATGGCACTAAATTTGAAACAGGCTGGATTTTTTTTATTGATGCAAAGGGACGCTCAGAGCTTGTTGTCCATGAAAATCTACCAGAGGCATTGGAATTTAATAATTGTCATTATTTAAACAAGGGTGGCTGTTGGTGCGTCTCCCGTTATCGCAATGAAGAGCTAAAAAAAGCCTCCAATATAATTGAGTGTCAGCGAATTGAAAGTGCTATTGCAGCAAATGTTGGCGATCATGAAGGAATTACACATCATGCCACGGTACCCCTTCAATCTGGACAAGAACGTTTTGGTGTATTAAATGTTGCATCCAAGGACACGGTACGCTTTTCAGAGGAGGATCTAGCTTTATTAGAATCCGTTGCATTTCAGATGGGTTCAGCTATTAAGCGAATTTTACTGACAAAGCAGGAGCAAGAAATGGCACTTGTGAAGGAGCGTAACCGTCTAGCACGTGACCTACATGATTCCGTTAATCAACTACTATTTTCTGTTACGTTGACAGCGAGAGCTGGTATTGAGATGACGGATGATTGTGATGTGAAAGAAACATTTAAAGAGATCCAGCATTTAACACAAGATGCGCTAACAGAAATGCGTGCGCTGATTTGGCAATTGCGACCGAAGGGATTAGAAAATGGTTTACTTGAAGCCATTAAAGTATACGCTGAAATGCTTGGCTTAAAGCTACATGTTATGGTTTCTGGTGTACTGCAATTCCCCTCTCGTATTGAAGAAACATTATTTCGTGTAGCACAAGAGGCGCTCAATAATGTGCGTCGTCATGCAGGGGTGCTAGAAGCAGCCTTGTATATTACGGTTACATCAACAGATATTTTATTGGTGATTCGAGATGAGGGACGAGGCTTTGTCATCGACAATAATACAAAGCTGCTTTCAATGGGCTTACAATCTATCAAGGATCGTGCAAAATCAGTTGGAGGCACTGCTGACTGGGTAAGTGAAATTGGCAAAGGTACGGAGCTGCTCATCCGCTTGCCATATTAAGGGGGAGAGAACATGATACGTGTATTAATTGCAGACGATCATCATGTGGTGCGTCGAGGACTATTGTTTTTTTTAAAGACACAAAAGGATATTGAGGTTGTAGGAGAGGCGAAAAATGGGCATGAAGCTGTATCATTAGCAGAAAGCATTCAACCAGATATTATCTTAATGGATTTAGTGATGCCTGAGATGGACGGCATTCAGGCAACAAAACGCATCAAAGCAAAATTTCCACAAATAGAAATTCTAATGCTGACTAGTTTTTCGGATCGAGATCATGTAGTTCCAGCAATGGAGGCAGGAGCAGCAGGCTATCAGTTAAAAGATATTGAGCCAGATGAATTGGTCTTATCCATTCGTCGTATTATGCGTGGCGAAAATACATTGCATCCAGAAGCAACGACAACGCTTGAAATGGATCGTCAAGAGTCACAAAATGCACCACATTTATTAAATCCACTAACACCTCGTGAACAAGATGTGCTTGCAGAGCTGACAAAAGGAAAGAGTAATCGAGAAATTGCATCCTCACTTTTTGTCACAGAAAAAACAGTGAAAACGCATATTTCCAATATCTTTACAAAGCTACAAGTGCAAGACCGTACACAAGCAGCACTATATGCGGTGAAGCATGGTCTAACAGAGGGTAGCGGTATTTAAACATGTTTCAAAATACGTACAAAAATATAAGGCGAGCTACTACAAAACAAAGTAGTACTCGCCGTTTTTACATTATTTATATTGAACAAATAATTTTTGGGAAATCTCTAATAAGGTAGCACTTGGTGTCAGTGCTAAATCTTCCTGAAGCTTTTGTTTATATGTTTGAAAAATTTTATAAGCTTGTTCGTGAAGCCCTGCCTGAGTCAACGTGTATAAATAATGTTCAAGCTTTTGTTCATTGTAAGGGTCATACTCAAATAAAGCATGTAGAAATTCAAGAGCCTTCTCAGTATCAGAAAGAAACGTTGTTTGAAACCCCTTCTCTAATAACTCTATGTATGATTTCGTTAATCTATCTTTAGCGGCAGTTGACCACTCATAATCATCGAATACAAAGAGGCCATTTTTATAAATAGAAAGACATTGATTAATCAAAGATATGGAGGGAAACTCCAAGCGTGAAAAATCTTCATGAAGTTTTTGAAAATCATATAGATCACACACAATAGTTGGTTTCTCAAAGATATAGTATTTATTTGAAAAGACGATACAGTTTTCATAGCCGATCATATTCAAAGTCTTTCTTAAATAAGAAAGAGCGGTATGGAGATTAGATTTAGCTCGTACATAGTCTAAATCTGGCCATAGAATTTCAATTAAGTAATCCCGATGAATCGGTATGTTTGGGTGCAAAATAAAGTAAGCAAATAATTCCTTCGTCTTTTCTGTTTTAAAAGCGACTAAGCTATTATTGCTATAGACTGCGAATTGATCAAAGCATTGTACGTTTAACACAGTTTGCGTAGCTTGCTGAAGCATTTGCTGGATAGAATATTCATGCTCAATGCGAGCTACCGTTTTTTCTAAACGAGCAGGACTGATAGGCTTTAATAAATAGTCCAGACCACCAATCTCATAGGCTTGTAACGCAAATTCATGATAGGAGGTAATAAAAATTACGCTCACTTGTGGACGTTCCGTTTTGATAATATCAGCTACTTCAAGTCCAGATAATTCTTGGAGTTTTACCTCTAAAAAGATAACCTCAAACTCTAAATTAGGCAGCTCATTCAGAAAAACTTCGACACTTGTAAAGGTTTGAATAACCTGTATTTGTTGAAAGGCATGTAGTTTATTTTGAAAATAGTGTAAAGCTAAAGGTTCATTGTCTATTAAAACGGCTCGAATCATATCAAACTCTCCTTTTTACAATTAAATTGATAACGATTAAACTCTAGTTCATTTTTGGTGAAAGGCTTCCTATATAGAGTGAAGGGCAAGAAAAGTGAACATCACGTAACTTTTCTATTAAAAATTTGATACTAGAAAAAAGCAATCAATGTTGTAGGATTTTCACAGGCGAGAGTCAAAGAATCCTGTAGTATATTGTCACACACCACGTCAAATCCCTTCATAGAAAGTATTCGCCGTTCATTATATAGAAGATAAAAGTTTTTTATGTTGTGTAAGAGAATTGAAATAATTGTTTAGGCGTTTACTATTAAACTATTCTTATAAAAAAATGAAATAGCATCGTATTGGGAAATAAAAGCTGGACATGTAGCCAAAGCATTGTATTTTCTTATATTGTAAAAATAGTATAATCATTGTAATAATTAATCAGGCGTTATTATAGTACATTTGTCTTAAATAAAACTCAAAAAGTACTTAAAAAATACTTAAAAAGATAGGTTGTTAGTAATTGAAACGAAAAGTTGTATAGGAATTATGGGATATGGATGGAGGAGGATTTCGCTATGAAATTAGAACGTCTGCTAACAATGACGATGATTTTAATCAATCGAAAAAAAGTTAAGGCACAAGAACTAGCGGAGCTATTTAATGTATCCGTTCGGACGATTTATCGAGATATTGAAACACTTAGCTGTGCAGGTATCCCTGTTATTAGTCAACAAGGTGTGAATGGTGGCATTCATTTAATGGAGGGTTACCGTGTTGATAAACAAGTGTTGACGAAGGATGAGCTTATTTCACTTTCTACAGCTATTAAAAGTGCCTTGACTACCTATGAGGATTCGCACGCTGAAGCAGTTCTTGAAAAATTAACATGTATTGCTGATGACCAGGTCAAACAATCTATGGATCACCTTTTTGTAGATTTTAGTCCTTGGGGGCCGAACGTTCTTTTTAAAGAGCATATGACGACATTAAAGAATGCAATAGAGAGCATGCATTGTGTAAGCTTTTACTATTCTACTACGCATGGTGAACAAACAAGTCGGATAGTTGAACCTCATACAATTGTTCAGAAAGGAAAGACCTGGTATTTATATGCCTATTGCACATTAAGAAAGGACTTTCGTTTATTTAAACTTGCGAGAATCAAGAATTTATTGCAAGAGGAGACTATCTTTGAGCGTAAGGAAGTGAATTTAAGTGAGCTGCCATGGGGGAAAAAATGGCATCAACCACAAAACGTCGTCAATTTAGTTATTTTTTTTGATAAAGCCATCACAACATTGGTGGAGGAATCTTTTGGAGCAGAGTATATAGATCATGAGCAGTCTATCATTAATATTGCCATACCAGAGGATGAATGGCTTTATGGCTTCTTGCTTAGCTTTGGTCATCGTATAAAAATCATAGAACCGCTATATATAAGAGATATTATCCAAAAACGCGCACAAGAAATTGTCCTTTTATATAAAAATCAAGACAATTGATGACATACAGCTGTCAGGTTTCCTTTGCTATAGTAAGAACAAATAAAGCGAAAGGTGGAATGACGATGCAAAGCTATTGTCAAAGCTGTGGTATGCCATTAGTAGATGAGGCATTATTAGGTAGTGAAAAAGAAGGGCACAAAAGTCAGGAGTATTGTACATATTGTTATGAGGGAGGAGAGTTTAAACAACCTCAATTAACAGTGAAAGAAATGATCGAAATATGCGTACCACATCTTCAGGAAGATGGTATGCCTGAAAATGAGGCACGTCATATGCTGACATCCTTTTTACTAAGTTTAAAACGATGGAGAAAAGATGAATGGAAAGAGCCAAAAATGGTGGAATTGGAGTCCTTTCAAATCATAGGAATTTCAGCTCAAACAAGTAATGCAAATGAAATGACAGCACAAGCTAAAATCCCACAATTATGGGATCACTTTTACCAACAAAATATTTCAGGCCAAATAGCTGAACGTAAAAATAACAATATTTATGGTTTGTATTCAGACTATGAGACGGATGTGAATGGAGATTACGCCGTTACACTAGGTGTAGAAGTGTCAAGCAATGATGATGAAACACCAGCTGGTTTAGTCGTTAAAACGATGCCAACAGCTAAATATTTAGTTTTTACATCTGAGAAAGGAAGCTTGCCAGAGGTTGTTATCCAAGCTTGGCAAGAGATTTGGGCATGGTTTGCAAATGCTACAGTTGAACGAACATATACAGGGGATTTTGAATTGTATGATGAACGATGCGCTAATCCACAAGAAGCACAGGTAGATATTTATATCGCCATTAAATAAAAACAAGTCTCCTACCAATCAATTGGTAGGAGACTTGTCGTCGTTTTGTGGAGGAATCAATTCTACATGGGGCTCGATATGCACAAGAACCTGACAAAAGCGATTTTCGCGCATAATGGTATGCTCAATTTCTTCAGTAATGCGGTGACTTTCAAAAACATTTAAATAAGGGTCAACGGTAACCGTTATGTCGATGAAGTACATATTTCCATGTGCACGCCCTTTAAAGTCCAAGAGCTCGATTACACCATCCACATTACGGATTAAGACCGATAATGTCTCCACTTCATCAATATCAAATGCATCTGTCAGACTTTGAACAGCTTCCCAGAAGATTTCTACTGCTGTTTTAATAATTAAAAAGGCAACAATGAGGGCTGTCAGAGAATCGATGATCGGAAAGCCAAAAATAGCTCCAAAAATACCGATGGCTGTGCCGATACTGACAAGGGCATCCGAGCGATTATCAAATGCTGCTGCCTTAACAGCGGCACTTTTAATTTTTTTAGATAGTGCCAAATTATAGCGATAAACGACATACATGACAACGGCACTACCGATTGCTACATAAGCAGTTAACAGGGAAGGTGTTGTACCAGTTGGCTGCCATAAATTTTGTAAAGAATTAATAAGTACTTGGAGACCGACTACAAGCATAATGAATGATGCAACTAAAGAGGCAACCGTTTCAGCACGTAAATGTCCGTATTGGTGGTTGGAATCAGGCGGTCTTTGAGCAATGCGTAATCCAATCAGTACGGCGATGGAGGCGATGATATCCGTGGTATTGTTTAAACCATCTGCTTTTAATGCTTCTGATGTACCAATGTAGCCAATAGTAAGTTTGGCAGAGCTTAGGATTAGATATGTACCAATGGATAGCCAAGCACCTTTTTCCCCTTGCCGTAAATTTGTATAGAGCTCCATTTTGTTTCCCCCTCGCAAAACTTTCGGACATTAGAAAACGACTCCCTCTTAAAAAGGGAGTCGTTCGATCTATTTATTACGGTATTTGCTCCCATCTATAAGATGTGAAGGAAAGACCATATTTATAGCTCGGATTATACAAGCGTGATTTCAATAATACCATGACAAGTACAACGAGGCAATTCAATTTCAGTCCATGACTGCGTCAAATTCATTTGATAAATCACTTTCAGGTAATTTCAGAACTTCTAAGTATAAAATATGGTGCCCATCTAATTCTTTTGCGATAAATTCAAAACCTTGCTCCTGAATACTGTCTCCTTCGACTGCATCAAAACGCTTCGTCATGAACCAACCGCCGATCGTATCAATATCATCATCTTCTATGTCAGTACCTAGTATATCATTTACATTTTCAAGAAGCATCTTAGCATTTAAAATAAAATGATTTTCTGCAATTTCCTGTACTTCTGGGATTTCATCTTCATCGAATTCGTCTTGAATATCGCCGACAATTTCCTCAATAATATCTTCAATCGTCACTAGACCAGATGTTCCGCCATATTCATCCATTAAAATGGCCATATGAATACGTTCACGTTGAATTTTTAGTAACAAATCGTTAATTTGCGTTGTTTCCATCACTCGAATAATCGGTTGCATATAGTCCATAACAGGCTTATCACCATTTTTGGAGTCTTTAATGTAAGCGGTTAACAAATGCTTCATGTTGACTAAGCCGATAATATGGTCTTTATCTCCATCAAGAATTGGATAACGAGTATACTGCTCGACACCCATTAAATCGAACACTTCTTTAATTGTTAGCTCTTTTTCAATGCCGACAATTTCAGTCCGAGGAACCATAATTTCTTTTGCAAGACGATCTGAGAACTCAAAAATACTGTTAACATATTCATATTCTGAGTTATTAATTTCTCCACCTTTTAAACTATCCGATAAAATCATTCGCAGCTCTTCCTCTGTATGGGCTACTTCTGATTCTGACATCATTTTTAAGCCGAAAAGACCAGTTAAACCACGGGCAGATCCGTTTAATAACTTAATGATTGGATACGTAATATTGTGGAATAAAATTAATGGGCCAGATAAGTTTAATGTGACAAATTCTGCTTTTTGGATGGCTAATGTTTTTGGCGCCAACTCCCCAATAACAACATGCATAAACGTTACGATTGAGAATGCAAGTATGAATGAAAGGATAGATGTAATACTACCATTCAAATTTAGAAATTCAAACACTGGGTGCAAAATGATTTCGAATGTAGGTTCACCTAACCAACCTAAACCAAGTGCAGTGATGGTAATACCTAACTGACACGCAGATAAATACTCATCTAAATCTGAAACAACTCGTTTTGCATTTTTCGCTTTCTTATGCCCTTCTGCGAGCAATTGATCAATGCGGGTAGATCTCACTTTTACGATTGCAAATTCAGTTGCAACGAAAAATCCTGTCATTATAATTAGTAGGGCGAATGCCGCCAACCTAATGGTTATCTCCAATATGTCTCCGTCCAAATAATTCCTTTGTTCCCGCCCGAATGAGGGAAGTAAACAAAGTGTACACCTCCTATGATTTAAAAAATTGTTGGATGTCTCAATAATAAATTATTTAAAAGAAAAACACAAATATTGACAACGATTTTTTCGCTAGTTTTTCCAGTACCTTTTTGAAAAAAGTAACTAGATTCAAATACCAAAAGATTGTAATTGCCATAGCTATATGCTAACTTTAAAAAGAGCAAAGATAGTTTGTTTAGGGAAAGAAGCATTTTGCATCTCATATATTACGACACGTCAAAAAATCTCAAGAGTGCTTTAGCTTGCGGATTTTTTTAAATGAATTATTTTTTATAGCTAAAAGGGGAGTCTCGATTATTTGAGACTCCCCTTTTCTATGCAAAAAAATATTGCCATTTTTTACTCGGTTATTCTTGTTGGAACCGTAATTTTAAACATGCCTTTTCAACATCATGAACGGTTTCCTTACTAGGTATTACGCCTGTGAAGGGAGCAATAGATACAGGTGCTTTTTCTGTAATGCCCTGCTGTGTTAATACATAATTTTTTCCATTATACGTTAAATAGAACATTTTACTTGATTTCTTCCCGAAAGAGCTAGTAGAAGAATCAAAAAAGCCCTTTAATTGACTGCAATATTCATTGTAGAAGTCGCTTTTATAGCCAGAAAGTTCTTCGAATTTTTTACTATTCATAGTACCCGCTTCATCGGTTAGTTCGAATATTTTGGTTGAAAATTCTGAAAAAAAATCTTTTACTTTTGTACGAATTAATGCTTTTGAATTATAGCTGTTTAAGTCATCCGAAAGTGTGACTTTACTCATTGAAATGGCCCCCTGCATAAAAAACATTTACTATTAAGCTGATACCATAAATGTATAAGAAAAATATACAAATTTCAACATGAATCAACATAATTAGCTTAAAGGACGTGCTATTAGTTAGTAAATATAGGTAGTTTTATGCGGAATTATTACGAAAAAATGACTACTTTTTTAGTCGTATACGTGGAACAGCATGAGTTCATGTATCATTTTTTTAACATCCTCTTCGTTTGGTGGAATTGGTCCTATCCATTGAATTGTCCCATCCTTTATATATTCAGCCTGATATCGTTGTCGTTGATAAAAAAATGAAATAGCCCACCCAGGAATTTGGGCATTGTCAAATAATGGTTTAAAACTGAAATGCTGAATCATCATCTAAACCTCGTTTCTATTGTATGTAGTTCATATTATTCAAGGATCATGGTAATTTTGCAACTATTCGCTTTTAGGATAGAAGTTAATAGCATAAGATTGGAAATTCTAAAGAGGATATTTCTTTCGTAGAAAATCATTGCTCTGCTATAATGAGTGCAGAAGGCGACAAAATACGCCAATCGTGAATACAATTGAAATGAGAGGATACTAATGGATAATTTTATCGTGACATTACTTTTTATGGCAATTATTGGGGCAGCAATTGGTGGCGTAACAAATCATCTGGCCATTAAAATGCTTTTTCGTCCACATAAAGCAATATATATTAAAAACTGGCGATTACCGTTTACGCCAGGTCTTATTCCAAAACGACGTGACGAATTAGCAAAACAGCTTGGTCTCACAGTAGTAAATTACTTATTAACGCCTGAAACATTTAGAAAGAAATTTTTCTCAAAAGATATTCAGGACAAAGTAGAACAATTTGTGCAAGCAAAGGTTGAAGAGACAGTCTTTACAAACGATAAAACCATTCAGGATTGGCTAAACTTAGCAGGATTTTCACAACTGTCAGCTACCATTGAGCAGAAGGTTGAAGCGATAGTTGAGGGACAATTTTCGGCAGTAAAGAATACACTATCAACAAAATCAATTCGTTCTCTGCTATCTGATGATATTCAAAATACGATTGATGCTAAAATTCCTGTAGCGGTTCATCATATTTTAGAAAAAGGTGAGGATTACTTTTTATCACCAGAAGGCGAAATGACAATCAAGGCGATGATTGATGATTTTTTATCATCAAAAGGCTCTCTTGGTGGCATGATCAATATGTTTTTAGGTGATTCCTCCTCACTTGTTGGTAAAGTTCAACGTGAGCTTGTGAAGTTTTTACAAGCGCCAGGAACGTCAACATTACTAACAAAAATATTTACACAGGAATTGGAAAAATTAAAAGATCGACCAGCAATGGACTTTTTACAAGACGTTCAATTTGAACCAATTTTATCGAAATTACAAGTGTACGTGAAAGAGCAATTAGCAATCGCTGAACGTTTAAATCAACCGATTTCTTATTACTGGCCTGAAGGAAATGAGTGGGCGAAGTATACGGTGATTCCACAAGCTATAGAAAAAGCTTTTGTGAAAGCTGAGGAAAAACTTGAGGATGTACTAAAACGTTTAAACTTACAAGAGGTTGTTAGAGAGCAGGTAGACTCTTTCCCAGTAGAAAAATTAGAGGAGCTTGTATTAGGTATTTCAAAACGTGAGTTTAAAATGATTACCGTATTAGGTGCAGTTCTTGGTGGATTGATTGGGATTGTGCAAGGTTTAATTGTTTACTTTATTTAAAAGGAGAATGTATGAATGATTAATATTTATAATGACATTAATGCGTTAGAGGCAACTTTTCGGAAGATTCCTGAGTTTGAAGCTTTAAAAGCTGCAGTTGAAGTTGTAAAGAATGATGAAGAGGCATTAAATGTCTTTAAAAACTTCCGTAAAATCCAAATTGATTTACAGAAAAAACAATTAGCAGGTGAGGATATACTGGAAGATGAGCTTGTCTATGCACAAAAAGCAGCACAGCTTGCACAGCAAAATGAAAAAATCTCAACGATGCTTGAGTCAGAAATGAAGTTAAGTAAAGTAATCGAAGAAGTGAATCGCATTTTAATAAAACCTATTCAAGGTTTATACGAAGGAATTCAATAAATAAAAATGTGATAAATTGCAATTTAAAAAGGAATAATTGTCCTCGGAATTGCACATATAACAAGTAAGAAGAAAACGTGTATCCGCAAGTGGTCGGTACACGTTTTTACTTTATGTATAAGTCAGGGAGTATCGGAGGTTATGATTATGCATGTCATCATTGAATGGACTTATAAAACACCAAAAGGAGCAACAACTGTTTTACGTTCAGCTGAAATGCCTGCTGCTCAAGCATTATTACTAGCAGAGGATATGGAAAGAACGGGAAGAGTAAAATCGTTACATTGCATAGATCGGCAAGATACCAATTGGTCACTGAAAGAGCTAAAAGCCTATTTAAAGGAAATAGAGACGGAGCCGCATAATATTACTGTCTATTTTGATGGTGGGTTTGACCTTGGGACAAGGCAGGCAGGGTTAGGATGTGCCATTTATTATGAACAAAATGGTAAACTTTTCCGATTAAGAAAAAATGCCTTTTCGTCTGAACTAAAATCAAACAATGAAGCAGAGTATGCGGCACTTTATTTAGGTTTAGTGGAGCTGGAATTGTTAAATGTTCACCATTTGCCTGTGAAAATTATAGGAGATTCGCAAGTAGTCATCAATCAGTTAAATGGGGAATGGCCTGCTTTAGAAAAGGAGTTAGCAAGCTGGGCAGATAAAATCGATGCCAAGCTAGAGCAGTTTAACATTCAACCGGAATATCAGCTGGTCTCCCGTAAGGATAATGCTGAAGCGGATCGTCTTGCTACACAAGCGTTAAATGGTATAGATATTACGGGCTTGAGAGAGATTGTAAAAGACTAACGAAGAAGAGGAGGCAGTAGTGACTGTTACCTCTTCATAGTGTTGAAAAACAAAACCATCCATAGAATTTTTGCAAAAGGTGAACATGGATTTCCGTTGCAGGCTACTTGCTTTCCTGTGGGTGATCGGGAGTCAAGTAGCCTTCCACTTCAATTCATAAAAATGTTTCTTGTTAGCAAAGGTTTTGTAATAAAGTGAAGTATTCACTTTAGCAAAGGTTTTCAAATAAAGTGAAGGTATTCACTACTCTTTCTGGAGGGGGGTGTCACTCATCGCTTCTCCATATTGACAATAAGAGACTATCCTTTCTCTACTCATAAAAAATAGTGAGTTATTTTCACTACGGCTCGTATGAAAGATAAGAAAAGGACACTTTTGTACATGGTTGATTGGAGTGAACGCAGTGAGTAGAGCTTGCTCATCGAATGCCCCCTGGAAAGAACAATGGCAGAACGGACATCAACCATCGCCTTTCAAAATGGCTGTTTCTGCTGATGACATCACCTTTTTTCATAAATTTCTCTGCTTATGATGAAACTTTTCCCATTTTAAAACTACTACTCCTTTGAACCCAAACAATAAGGAGAGATTTTTATGAACATGAAAAAGTTAGCACCAGTGGCAATGACCGCATTATTATTTGGAAGTGCCATAGTGCCAGTAGCTTCAGCAAATGAGCAGCATGCTACAGAAGCAGAAGTACCACAAATTCAAATAGATCCAGTACACATTTTCAATAATACGCGTGGTACTGTGGAAGATGTTCGTGTTGGAGAAAACATTACATACTACACTGTAAAAGACGGCGAGCAAATAAATGTATTAGAAATGACGAAAGATACTCTTGTGTTTGACAATACAGGTAAGAAAGTGGATCTTCAAAAAGGAGATAAAGTAATCGCTTATACATTTGCCAACAAGCCTCAAAAATATATTTATCCACCACAATTCAATCCTGAGGTTGTCATTGTAGAATCAGAAGAAGTTGGCTTTGTTGAAGTTGATTATTTCTTTGAGGATTTAACGAATACGTATGATATGTTAAAACTAAATATCGGTAATGAAACAGAGCTATTAAACGCAAAAAGTGAAAAAGTAGAGGCTAAAGATTTAACAGAGAAGCACCTAGTTGTTTTCTATACAGCCTCTACTAAAAGTATTCCAGCACAAACAACACCATCTAAAGTGATTGTACTGGATGATTATCCCGCAACTACGACGAATCCAGTAAATGAAGAAATTGATAAAATTATCACATCAGACTCTTACGAAGTAGCTGGTACAAAAATGGTGCCATTACGTATAATTGCTGAAAAGCTTGGCTTCAAAGTGGACTCAACTGGTAAAGGGGCTATTCTTACAAAGGGAAATATGTCTTACACATTGACGCGTGGAGAAACAACATTTGGCTATAATAAAGCATTACGCACACTAAAAGTAGCACCAACACTGAAAGACACAAAAACCTATGTACCGGTTGAATTTGTTGAAGAATATTTAAAATAAAAGATTAAAGATGATATCAATAGCTGAAAAGTCTTTTTGACCAAGGCAAAAGGTTGATTTTCGCTCCGCCAACGTCCTTTCCATGGACGTCCGACTCGGGGAGGATAGCGAGACGGCGAAACTGATTTTGTTCGGCGTAAAAGCAGCAAGTAAGTGGCCTAAAACGAAAAGCCTTTTTAGAAAGTTTATTGTTTGTTTTTTAACACTAGGAGAGTATGCCGAAAGTTTTTGGCATACTCTTTTCATTTGTGGTCATTATGCTATTGCTATGGGATAGTAGTTTTTCAAGGAAGCATAGGTAGGATACCTTTTTGCAAATTGTTGAAGACATTGCTTAAAAGACACTGTATTCATAAAATTTTTGGCTAATGTCATTTCATCTGAATACAGTAAAAATTGCTGGGAGTGTTGTTGAATAAATTCTCTTGCTTTTTCATAGTGCTCATTGATAGAGATGGCACCATAAATGTCTTGTTGGTTGATTATATAGATAAAATCACAAAGAACATGATGTGTGCCATATCTAAATAAAACCGTTACATATAATGTTTTTTCATCACAACGTTCTAAGTCAAACTGGTGAAATGTTATTTCTATTTGATGTATAAAGCGAGAAATGTCTATTCGGTTGCTATTTTTTAAAATAAACACTATCAACACCACCTTTTTAAAAATTATAATGATAAAGAAATAGTTTGTCTATTTGAAAATTGAATATTCTGTTATTTTAGGATTATAATTGTTACTTTGCTTAAAGACATAGAAATTTGTTAAACTTAAATCTGCACTATATCTGGAATAAGAAAAGAAGAGAGCGAAATAAGATGAAAATTATTCACATAGATCAAAAATATCCTGAGGATTGGATAAGGGTATTAAATCATATAGCGAATTTATTTTTTGAGGACTCCAAGCTGAAGGTAGAACCAGAGGGAGCAGATATGTCTGCATCATTTGATTATCAGACTGGGGACGATTTTTCCATTTCTACAAAAGCCGTATTGACTGTAGATGGGCAGCAATATACAAATGAATATAGCATTCAATATGAATCAGCAGCGACTGATCGTGAGCTAAATATTCGTATGAAACGTGCATTATCACATGTATTTTTAAATGTGCTTGAGCAGCATACGGGGATGCATCAGCAATGGGGGATTTTAACAGGTGTGCGCCCAACAAAGCTTTATCATAAATTTAGAAAAGAAGGGAAAAGTGAACAAGAGATTGCTGATCTTTTGATTCGAGATTTCCGTTTATCAGAGGACAAGGTGGCACTATTAAAGGAAATTGTGGAACGACAATTAGTAACCATTCCTGATATAGATGAGATTGGGCAAGAGATTAGTGTTTATATCGGCATTCCATTCTGTCCGACGAAGTGCGCGTATTGTACTTTCCCAGCCTATGCGATTGGTAGTAACCGTAAGCAAGGTCGTGTGGCAACCTTTTTAGATGGCTTGCATATTGAGTTGCGCGAAATGGGCAAATGGTTAAAGGACAATAATATGAAAATCACCTCTATCTATTGGGGAGGCGGCACACCAACTTCAATTGAGGCAGATGAAATGGACGCCTTATATCAAACAATGTATGAGTCTTTCCCAAATCCCGAAACAATTCGAGAGGTGACTGTTGAAGCCGGCAGACCAGATACAATTACACCTGAAAAATTAGAGGTACTAAAAAAATGGGGCATTGATCGTATTAGCGTTAACCCGCAATCATATACAGATGAAACATTAAAAGCAATTGGTCGTCATCATACGGTTCAGGAAACCATTGATAAGTTTTGGCTTGCACGAGAATCAGGTATGAACAATATTAATATGGATCTCATTATTGGATTACCGAATGAAGGGGTAGACGAGTTCCAGCATTCTTTAGAAGAATCCGCTAAGATGCAGCCTGAATCATTAACGGTTCATACGCTATCATTTAAACGAGCGTCAGAGATGACACGTAATAAGGATAAATACAAAGTAGCGGATCGCGATACAGTAGCCGAAATGATGGAAATGGCACAGGTTTGGACTAAAGAAAATGACTATGTTCCATATTATTTATACCGTCAAAAAAATATTTTAGGTAATTTAGAAAATGTCGGCTATAGTAAGGCTGGTGAAGAAAGTATCTACAATATTGTGATTATGGAAGAGGTGCAGACAATCTTAGGGATTGGCTGTGGAGCATCCTCTAAATTTGTTCATCCTGAGACAGGAAGAATTACGCAATTCCATAATCCGAAAGATCCAGCAGCCTATATTATGACCTTTGAAGAGGCTATTGGGAAAAAAATAGAGTTTTTAGATGAATTATATAAAGCATAAAGGTAAAGGCAATCTGCGTTGTTCAGGTTGCCTTCATTATTTGTAGCGTTCGCAATGTACAGGCCATTTTTAAAATAACGGCATCCTCGAAATATTGTGGGTCATAGCCTGTCATTTCTCTTATTTTATTTAATCGGTAGGAAAGCGTATGACGATGAATAGCCAGTTGTTGTGCACAAAGCTTTAATTGTAAATTACAGTCAAAAAATGATTGTAATGTTTCCAACTGTTTAGCGTCCATATTTTTCAGTATACGATGATGAAATGCTTGTACTTCTTCTGATTCTCGAGGCTTAAAAAGAGAAAATAACTCGACATCTTCAAAAAAGGTTAATTCATTCTGGACTGTTGCAAATTCTAGGGCTGTTCTAGCGCCTTGGTAGCTATAGGGAAGCTGTGATACATGTTGCACAACAGGACCAACACCTATTTGAAGGGAAGGCAGCTTCTGTTTCTGTTTGCGTAGCGCTTTGATAATGGGACGACAACTCTGATCTTCACAATTTGTCAGCAGAATATAGTATTCTTGCAATTGGCTATGACCGGCAAGAATAGGCTGTTTATAAAATAAATCCTCAAAAAAGAGGGGAATTGAATTTTTTACGTAAGATGTCTCATTAAAGCTCACTAAAATCACTTGAAAGGGAGCTTTTAGAGCAAAGGGTAATTTTTGAATTCGTTCATTTAAGGCTGCATCTAGCTTACTACCATGAACAAGTGCTTCAAATATATAATCATTATTTTTTCGTTGCCATTCACTTTTAGATTCAACAATGGCTTGGTGTGTCATAATTTCTGTTGTGAGTTGTACAAGATTGGCAATTTCAAACATATCCTCAGACTCTCCTGTGATGCCAATAACCCCTACTACTTCATCCTGATACATGATTGGCATATTAATGCCTGGTTTTGTGTTCGGATACTGCTCGATATTTTCTTCGTTAATAATTAATGACTCTTTTGTTTGTGTCACATGAAGCGCACCTTCATGAATATTTTCCACCCTCATTTTATCGCCGGAGGCTAAAATCACGCCACTTGGGCTAATGACGTTAATATTGTGGCGCAAACGTAGCATCGTTTGATGTACGATTTCTTCTGCTAATTTTTTCGTCAACATGTTTATACACCTCGCATAAAAAACAGCCTGTTATAGGACAGTTAAATTATACACCCATTATAATGTTTTCTGAATTTATTGTCATTATAATAAATTGTAAGCGCTTAACTTAGGATATGAAAATTTACGTAAATGTCAATGGACGACATAAGTGGAGGTATAGCATGAAGGTCATCATTAGTCCAGATTCCTACAAGGGTACTCTGTCAGCAGTTGAAGTAGCAAAATCAATGCAGGAAGGAATCCTGGATGCGGATCAATCGATTGAAACAATCGTATTACCAGTTGCAGATGGGGGAGAAGGCACGCTACAATCACTGATTGCCTCTACAGAAGGTCAATATTTTTCTGTAAACGTCCTAGATCCATTGGGAAGGGCAATTCAGGCTCAATATGGAGTGTTGGGGGATCAAGTAACATGTGTTATAGAAATGGCCCAAGCATCTGGCATTATGCTGCTACAAGATAATGAGAAAAATCCAGAGCTAGCTACATCTTATGGCACTGGCCAGTTAATTAAAGCCGCACTCGATCAAGGCTATAGAAAGTTTATTATCGGCATTGGTGGAAGTGCCACGAATGATGCTGGGATTGGAATGTTACAGGCATTAGGCGTTCGATTAATGACGGAGGATGGTTCAGAGCTAGAGGCTGGAGTTTCTAATTTAGTGAAATTAAATGTTATAGATATTAGCCAGCTAGATGCTAGATTAGCCGAGGCGACATTTACAATAGCCTGTGATGTTGATAATCCGCTCATTGGTGAACGAGGGGCAACAGCCATTTTTGGTCCACAAAAAGGTGTCCGAAAACAGCAGATTGCCGAATTTGATCGCTGTTTAAAGCATTTTGCAGATATTGTTGAAGCCCAATTTTCCATTCGGCTGCATGATTATAAAGGTGCGGGAGCTGCTGGGGGAATGGGTGGTGCTTTAATCGCATTTTTAAATGGAACATTTTATGCAGGGATTGATATTGTATTAGATGCTGTACAGCTTCAGGCACATTTAGTAGAGGCACAGTTTGTGATAACAGGAGAAGGTAAATCCGATCTACAAACATTACATGGTAAGGCACCATTGGGTGTGGCAAAGGCTGCTAGACTTGCTAAGGTAGAGGCATTGTTATTATCAGGAGGAATCGATGGAAAGGCAAAAGCAGCTCTGCAAGAGTATTTTTCAGTTGTCGAATCTTTAGTAGATGAGGAGACTAGTGTGCAGCAGGCGATGCAAGATCCTACTCACTATATTCGCTTAAAAACTAAGAGATTGATTGAGCGTACCATACAAAAGGGGGATGACTAGATGTTGTTCATCATTATTTTAATAGGGGTATTATTTGTTGTACTGGGGACGGCTAAGTTAAAGCTTCACCCGTTTTTAGCGCTATTAATTAGTGCTTTCTTTGTTGGAATGGCATCAGGGATGCCATTATTATCAGTCGTTGAAAGCATTAATACTGGATTTGGTGGCTTGATGACAAGCATTGGCTTAGTTATTATCGCTGGTACGATTATAGGCTTAATATTAGAAAAGTCAGGTGCTGCCTATCGAATGGCGGAAGTCGTGTTAAGAATTGTAGGGCCAAAGCGTCCTCAATTAGCGATGTCTTTAATTGGCTATATCGTGTCCATTCCAGTGTTTTGTGATTCAGGCTTTATTATTTTATCCAGCTTACAAAAATCATTGGCAAAGCGAGCAAATGTCACAATTGCTTCAATGGCAGTAGCTTTAGCAACAGGCTTATTTGCTACACATGTATTAGTGCCACCAACTCCAGGACCTATTGCAGCAGCAGGGAATATTGGTGCTGCGGATTATTTAGGAACGGTCATTGTCATTGGTTTATTAGTAGCGATACCAGCGACATTTGTAGGTTATCTATGGTCGGTGAAAGTGGCGACAAAGATTCGAGTACCCGAAGATGAGGTAGAGGCATTAGATTATGAGGAAGTGATTAAATCTTTTGGCAAAATGCCGTCAACATTTAAAGCCTTTTTGCCAATCGTTTTACCAATTGTGTTAATTGGTCTAGGTTCTATAGCAGCATTAGTTGGTGATACAGAATCGACATTCAATACAATCTTTAAATTTTTAGGTTCACCAACAGTAGCTTTATTTTTAGGTGTAGCATCGGCATTTTTATTATTACCTGAAATTAGTGAAACGACATTAACGGGCTGGATTGGTGAAAGCTTAAAAGAAGCGGCTCCTATTTTACTTATTACAGGAGCTGGCGGTTCATTTGGAACTGTTATTAAAAATGCTGGTGTTGGAGAAATGCTTCAGGAAATGGATTTAGGCATGTTTGCATCAGGTACATTATTCCTTCTTGTGCCATTTATTGTAGCAGCAGCATTGAAAACAGCTCAAGGTTCTTCCACAACGGCACTTGTGATCACCTCTACTTTAGTAGCGCCAATGCTTGTAACATTAGGAATTGAGGGAGCGGTACCGTTAGCATTAGTGGTGATGGCAATTGGTGCTGGAGCAATGACAGTTAGTCATGTGAACGACAGCTTTTTCTGGGTAATTACACAGTATAGTGGCATGGAAGTCACACAGGCCTATAAAGCACAAACGGTCGCAACTTTATTGCAGGGTCTTGTCACAATTACAATTACGATGATTTTATGGTGGATATTCGTTTAAAGAAGAAGGAGAGCGGCCCATGGCTAGCTCTCTTTTTGTATAATAGAAAAAGAGAAAGGAAGTTAGTTGATGAAAAAGATAATAGTATTGCTCCTTTGTATTTTTTTAATAGCAGGCTGTACTGAGGCAATCAAGCCAGAGAAAATGGCTGTAACGGCTGGTCATGATATGCGCGTTCATTTTATTGATGTGGGTCAAGGGGATTCTATATTGATTGAATCACCAAATGGTAAAACAATGCTTGTGGATGGAGGAGTGAAAGGTGCAGGGCAGCAGATTGTCTCTTATTTAAAGGAACTTGGAGTGAGCAAGCTCGATGTAGTTGTAGCGACACACCCAGATGCAGATCATATTGGCGGTCTCATTCCTGTGTTAAATTCACTTACGATTGAGCAATTTTATGATTCGGGTAAAGTACATACATCCCAAACCTTTGAAGAAATGCTGACACTAATTGATGAAAAAAATATCCCTTATTATGTGCCAAAAACAGGTGAAACTATTGAGTTTGATAAGGATGTAACTGTGAAAGTATTGAATGCGAATGAGCAGGCATCAGATAATAATGATGCTTCCATTGTTTTAAAAATGACTTATAGCAATGTCTCTTTTTTATTAACAGGAGATGCTGGAGTAGCATTAGAAAAAGAAATGCTGCAGTATGATGTAACAGCAACTGTTCTGAAGGCAGGGCATCATGGCTCTAACACAAGTAGCTCACAGGAATTCATTCGGGCTGTAAAACCAGAAGTCACGATATTAAGTTACGGGGAAGATAATAAATATGGCCATCCACATGCAGAAGTAGTAGATCGTTTGCAGGCTATTGGTAGTAAAATCTATGCCACAGCGGATTTAGGAACGATTACGGTATCCACAGATGGGGTAAACTATATAGTGAATGGGAAGGAAACTTCTAAAGTGGAAACTAGCAAAAAAACTACCGAAATAGAAGTATCCGCTCCAGCTATTGAGATCGTCAGCAAGGATTTAGTTACTGAAATTGTAGGCATTAAAAATAATGGACAACAAGCTGTTTCTTTAAAGGATTGGCAGCTTGTTTCAATTGAAGGGAATCAAGTGTTTAATTTTCCAAATCTCACTTTACAGCCAGGGAAAATAATTTATATTACAAGTGGAGCTAATGCAAGAGAAGGGCAAAATTATTTGAAATGGACAACTAAACAGATTTGGTTAAATGATGGAGATGCTGCGCAATTACGCAATGAGAAAGGGGAACTTGTCAGTGAGCTCGAGTAAATACACATTAGACCGTATTGAAGATGGCTATGCGATTTTCTTAATGTTTCCAAAGGAAGAGGAACAACTCATTATTTCACAGTCAGCCATGAACAAGCCAGTGCAAGTAGGTGATCGTGTGCAGATAGAAGAAAAAGATGGCATTTACTATATTGAAATTTTACAAGATGAAACACAACAAAAAAGAGCAGACATTCAAAGTTTAATGAACCGTTTGCGTAATAAACATAATTAATAAATGACAAGCTGTGAAGATTTGACGCACAGCTTGTTTTTAGATAGAGGAATTGTACATAATTTGTTATCCTAAATATTTTGAAAATATGCTAAAATAGTAGTATTAATCGTGAGCTAGGAGCGGACAAAATGTCGATAAATACAATTATTTTTGATTTAGATGATACATTACTATGGGATAAAAAATCGGTCAAAACAGCATTTGAAAAAACATGTGACTATGCTGCAACAGTACATCATGTGAACCCTGCTGAGCTAGAGGAAGCGGTTCGTCGAGAGGCACGTGCTTTATATGAAGGTTATGAAACATATGATTATACCGTTTTAATTGGTATTAATCCGTTTGAAGGTCTTTGGGGAACTTTTGATGACGCTACAGATTCTTTCAAAAAAATGAAAGAAATTGTTCCTAGTTATCGTGCAGCGGCTTGGACAAAAGGGTTAGCTGCTCTTGGTATTGAGGATACAGCGTTTGGAGCCGAGCTAGGAGAGCGCTTTGTAGCCGAGCGTAAAGTAGCGCCATTTTTATACGAAGATACTTTTGCGGTGTTAGATGAATTAAAAGGAAAATATCAGCTTGTCTTGCTAACAAATGGTGCACCAAGTCTGCAAAACTTAAAACTAGAAATCACTCCAGAAATTGCCCCCTATTTTGATCACATTATTATTTCGGGAGACTTTGGTAAAGGGAAGCCGGATGCGTCCATTTTTGAATATGTTATGGAAAAAGTAGGAATTACCGCTGATGAGGCCATTATGGTTGGCGATAATTTGAATACCGATATTTTAGGCTCATCACGTGTGGGTATGCGCAATGTATGGATTAATCGTGAAAACCATATTGCTGATGGTGCTGTGATACCTTCCTATGAGGTAGACTCTTTGACAGCATTGATGGAGCTTGTAAATAAGCTATAATATAAAAATGTACTGATCCCTCATGGAGTCAGTACATTTTTTGTTAAAAATAGACGTTTAGTCCAAGATATAAACATGTAAAAGCTATAGCTATACAAAGCTGGACAAGAGCGCTAGCTATTAAGTAACCCTGAGGTTCACCAGCCTTTTTACGATAATAGATTTGCATAAAGGAGTAGAGTGAGAAAAGGCCATAAATAATTACTGCATGAATAGTATGGTGTACAAGATAGATAACAAATGAAATACCTCCAAACAACACGAGCATGATGGCATTGGCAATGGCATGCTCAACTGTCGCAGCAAAAAAGCGACGTTCTGTATAAGGCATTCTTTTTTTAGCAATCCACAGTATGAAATGCATAAGTAGGATGAAAATGTTCCCAATAATAAGTTTCGTCGACCGCTTCTCATCATAAAAATAGCGTAGTGAGTCAAATGACTCTTCAATCAGAAAGGCTTGCTGTGTTTCAACATTGAAGAAAATCTTGTTATTGAGTACCTTCCATTTCTCTTGTGTACGGTCATTATAGAGAATCAAAATATCATAGATAGTACCACTTTTCCACTGACTAGCGGATATTGTTACAGGAGAAGCGTTGTCCCAATTTTGTTGTAGCTGTGTGATAGCCTTTGCATGAGCATAGCATTGCTGAGGAACATAAAGGCAAGAATCCTGTGCTATAAAGGTTTCCTTGTTCATATTCTCCTTTAAATAGATTCGTTGGATTGCTTTGGAGGAATCCATTGTTGTAGGAGAATTAGTAGGACTTTGAACAAAAGATAATAGTAATATAGAAAGAACTACTATAAATAGCAATGACACAGAAGGAATTTTCCATCTATTTTTAGTCTTTTGTTTATTAATTACTGAGGGCTCTGTCATATTGCGTAATAATTTTTTTTGCTGCTGATCAGATAACATTAAATCATCTAAGTGTTGCCATGTCTTCTTATCATTCTTCATCCATCTCACCTCCTAACTGTTTTTTTAATGCGATGAGTGCTCGTTTTAATGTGTTTTTTACTTTTCCCTCATTCCAGCCAAGGATAGTGCAGGTTTCCTCGATGGATAGTCCCTCTATTTTGCGCAGAATGATTACATCACGATAGGTGATTTTTAGTTTACGAATAGCAAGATATAGCATCTTGGCATCTTCTTGTTGCATCAGCCATTGATGAGGAGAAGGTGACGCTTGTTCTTCATGCTGTTGTAAAAAAGGGACAAACTGAATTATCCTTTTTCGACGATAATGATCATAGGCAAGGTTACGTGCAGTGCACCGCAACCAAGCGAGATCGGCTCCTTCTTTTATTGTTTGGTGATGTTTCAAATAACGGACAAAGGTTTCCTGTGTATAATCCTCCGCTAATTTTTCATCATTTAGTAAGTAATATAAGTATTTAAAAATGGTGTGGTTATGTAAGTAAAATATTTCTTCTATCTTCAAGCTGTACACCTCCTTTTCTTTAAAGACGAAGAACCCTTAGAAAAGTATCATTTTACCAAAATAAAAAGCAGAGAGTAGAGACTCCCTGCTTCTTGTTATGATTAATTATAGGTTAATGGCTTTTACCTCATCAATGTTTTCAAGCTGTGCTACAAAAACTAAATCTTCTTCAGTTACAACATTATCAACCGTTAGCATCATAACCGCTGTACCACCAACCTGTGCACGGCCAACTTGCATTGTTGCGATATTGATTTCTTTTTCTGCAAGCTTTGTTGCTACACGGCCAATTGCACCTGGTTTGTCCGTATTTTTAATGTAAAGAAGGTGACCTTGTGGAATGACGTCCACAACATAGTCTTCTACTTTTACGATACGTGCACCTAAACCGTTTAATAATGTACCAGCTACTGTATGCGTTTCATTAGCAGTAATAATTTCAATTGTAATTAAGCTTGTAAAGCCTTTAGCAGTTGTTGTTTTGTGCTCATTAATTTTCATGCCGATACGTTCAGATAAGTAACGGGCATTGACATCATTTACATGATTACCATGATTTTTTGCTAATAAGCCTTTTAGTGCATTTGAAGTTAATGGACGTACATCATAGTTTGCTACTTCACCAGCATAAGATAGGTTGATTTCTTTTACAGGCTCTGTTGTTAATTGTGATAGGAATGAACCAAGCTTTTCAGCTAATTCAAAGAAAGGCTCAACTTGTGCAAGAAGCTCTTTTGGAATAGATGGCATGTTTACAGGGTTTGTTACGGTACCTGTTTTATAAAATTTAATGATGTCATTTGATACATCAACCGCAACAGATTCTTGTGCTTCAATTGTCGATGCACCTAAGTGAGGCGTTGCGATTACCTGTGGTAATGTCAGTAGCTTATGATCTGTTGCTGGTTCAGAAACAAATACATCTAGGGCAGCACCAGCTACTTTTCCTGCTACGATTGCATCATATAAATCATCTTCATTGATAATTCCACCACGTGCACAGTTAATGATACGCACGCCATCTTTCATCATCGCAAATTTTTCTTTATTAATAAGATTACGTGTTTCAGGAAGAAGTGGTGTATGAACTGTAATGAAATCTGCTACTTCGCAAATTTCTTCAACTGTTGCTTTTGTTACACCTAATTCTTTTGCACGTTCATCTGTTAGGAAAGGATCGTATGCCATAACATTCATACGTTGACCTTTGGCACGATAAGCTACTTCAACACCGATTCGTCCAAAGCCTACAACACCCAACATTTTATTTTTTAGCTCAACACCAACATAAGATTTGCGATCCCATTTTCCATTTTTTAATGTATTAAAAGCTTGTGGAATATGACGGGCAAGTGAAGTCATCATTGCGATTGTATGCTCAGCAGCTGAGTTTGTGTTACCATCTGGTGCGTTGACAACGATAATGCCATGTTCAGTAGCAGCAGCAAGGTCAATATTATCGACACCCACACCAGCACGACCAATTAATTTTAAGTTTTTAGCTGCTTCGATCACTTCACGTGTCACAGTTGTTTGAGAACGAACAAGTAATACATCCACATCTGCAATTTTAGCGATTAATTGTTCTGGTGCAAGACCAGTGTCTACAATAATGTTTAAATCTAAATCTTGCTCCTGACGTAATGGGAAAATACCATCCTCACTTAGTGGATCAGCGATAAATACGTTAATGTTTTTTGTTGCAGTAGTCATTATAATTAGCTCCTTTTTAATAAATATGGGTTGTGGATTTATCTACGACAGTCTGAAATTTGTAAAATTCGAACATCTTACAGCATGCAAACGATCTCCTTTCTAAATCGAAAACAATATAAAAAGCCTTCCACGCCTTACAGACACAGTTATTGTGTTGTAAGGGGCGAAAGGCTGAATAAACATTGGTTCGCGGTACCACCCTTAATCACTGCTGGAAAATTTATTCTGGCAGTCTTAGCTATATGCGTAACGCGCATGGGACGGATAAGCTTACTGTTAAGTTGTTCGGCTTATCTATTCTGGAGTGGAACTATTATCGTAGAAATCACTGATTTACACCAACCATCAGCTCTCTTTGGATTTTCTTGTGACTAGTATGTCTCCGTCGTTATATTTTGTGTGATTAAATTTGTTAACATCATAATCCCTATTGTTCACCTTTGTCAACGATATTTCTGAAAAACTTAAAAAATATAGACTTCAAAAGTCTGAATAATAACTAAAAACGAACATTGTTTGTTTTCTTGGTGTTTAATATTCGTCTTTTTGGAGGATACAATGAAAGCGTTAACGATATTTGAAAAGTGCGATAGTATCAGTGTTCCATGTAGTTTACGGTTAAAAAATTATATGGTAATTAAATGGAATAAATTAGATGATTTATGCTATTCCTTGATGATTTTAGTGTGAGAAAGCGAACATTTTCGCTTGTCACATTTTAGACAAAAAATTAGATTTTAGAAGGTAAACAGGCTGTGAGAGAAGAATGTTAGATAAGGATGATTTGATTTGGGGGTGTAAAAATGCAGTACGATGTTGCAATAGTTGGTGCTGGACTTGCGGGTTTAGTTGCTGCTTGTGAGTTAATCGATGCAAAGAAAAAAGTTCTTTTAGTAGATCAAGAGCCTGAAAATTCAATAGGGGGACAGGCATATTGGTCTTTTGGTGGGATATTTTTAGTAAATTCTCCAGAGCAGCGAAGGCTTGGAATTAAAGATAGTAAAGAACTGGCGTGGCAAGATTGGCAAGGAACTGCAGGCTTTGATCGTTTAGAAGATGAGGATTCGTGGGCTTATAAATGGGCCAGAGCCTATGTTGATTTTGCTGCAGGTGAAAAATATGACTGGTTAAAGTCAAAAGGTATTAAATTTTTCCCTGTGGTTGGATGGGCAGAACGGGGAGGCTCTTTAGCGGGAGGACATGGCAATTCTGTACCAAGATTTCATATTGTATGGGGAACTGGTCCTGGCATAGTAAAGCCGTTTGTAAATAAAGTAAAGCAAGCTATGAAAGATGGATTTATCGATTTTAGACCAAGACATCGTGTGGATGAATTTATACAACATGATGGAACAATTACAGGAATCAGTGGAACAGTGCTAGCAGAAACCTTTATTAATCGAGGTGAAAAAAGTTCGAGATTGGGGATTGGCGAATTTTCCTACGAAGCCGATGCCGTGATTGTAGCAAGTGGCGGTATTGGGGCTAATTTTGATTTAGTAAGAAAAAATTGGCCTGCACGACTTGGGACTCCTCCTAAAAATATGGTATGTGGTGTGCCAGCTTACGTTGATGGGAGAATGCTAGAAATCACAGAACATGCTGGAGGACGTATTGTAAACCGCGATCGCATGTGGCATTACACAGAGGGATTAAGAAATTGGGATCCAATTTGGCCCAACCATGGCATTCGTATTTTACCAGGGCCTTCCTCCTTATGGTTTGATGCAGAAGGTAATCGATTCCATGCACCCAACTTCCCAGGCTTTGATACGCTCAGTACGTTAGAGGCAATTCAAAAAACAGGTTATGATTACTCTTGGTTTATTTTAACGGAAAAAATTATTGAGAAGGAATTTGCACTATCTGGTTCAGAACAAAACCCAGATTTAACAAACAAAAGCATTAGTGATGTGCTTAAGCGTATAATGCCAGGTCCACCAGCCCCTATCCAAGCTTTTAAAAATCATGGCGAAGATTTTGTGATTGCACATGATTTAAAAGAACTAGTAGAAGGCATGAATAAACTAGCAGGGAATGAGCTACTGGATTTCATGAAAGTGAAAGAGCAAATCTTGGCAAGGGATCGAGAAATGGACAATAAGTTTACGAAGGATTTACAGGTTAACGCTATTCATGGGGCAAGGCATTATATTGGAGATAAATTAGTGCGTGTTGCCAAACCACATAAAATTCTAGATACTAAAAATTGGCCATTAATTGCCGTACGTTTAAACATTCTAACTAGGAAAACCTTGGGTGGCTTACAAACAAATTTAAATGGTGCGGTGTTGGGTATGGATGGTCAACCTATACCAGGTTTATTTGCTGCTGGTGAAGTAAGTGGCTTCGGTGGCGGGGGTGTTCATGGCTATCGTGCTTTAGAAGGGACATTTGTCGGAGGCTGTTTATTTAGTGGACGGCAGGTTGGGCGCTATTTAGCGCAGGAATAATAAGAAAAAGAGCATCGTTCATCAGGACGATGCTCTTTTTGGATGGGCTAGTAGATGGCTTACTATTTTAAGGTTTAGACCATTTACGCACACGGCTAAACCCTATCTCACCAAGTATTAACGATTTGCGTTTTGAATCTCTGCAATCTTAGCAATTTGCTCCTCAACCTGCTCCTTCGTCCAACCATTCTCTTCGACAAAGAAATTGCGTTCTGCACGGCGGCAATCATCTGAACAGCTACGCATATAAAATGCTTCGTGTTTTTCCTCACATAACATTAATTTATGACATTCAGGGTTTGCACAGTTTGTATAACGTTCAGAAGGTTCACCTGTGAAGTAATCCTTCCCAACGATGACATGCTCAACCTGATTAATCGGTACACTTCGACGACGGTCAAAAACAAACATCTGACCATCCCATAGCTGGCCCTTTACTTCAGGATCTTTTGCATAGGTTGCAATACCACCGTGTAATTGACCAACACTTTTACCATAGCCTTCACGTTTTAGCCAACCAGAGAATTTTTCACAGCGAATACCACCTGTGCAGTAAGTTAAAATCTTTTTATCTGAAAAATCTTCTTTATGTGCTTCCATCCAAGCCGGAAGGTCACGGAAGGTTTCAATATCAGGTCGTACAGCACCTTTGAAATGACCAATATCATATTCATAGTCATTTCGGGCGTCGATAATCACAGTGTTCTCTTCTTGCATTTGTTCCATAAATTCTTTAGGCGATAAATAATCGCCTGTGATTTCCAAAGGATTAATATCATGCTCCAAACCTAAATGGACAATTTCCTGACGAGGACGTACATGCATTTTCTTAAAGGTATGTCCTTCCACCTCATCGATTTTCCACATAATATCACTAAAACGAGCATCTGCCTTCATATGATTCCTATAAGCATCTGTTTGCTCAACGGTACCAGAAACGGTGCCATTAATGCCTTCAGAGCCTACTAAAATACGTCCAAGAAGTCCAATTTCTTTACATAATGCTAAATGTTCTTCTGCAAATGCTACAGGGTCTTCAATTGTAATATATTTATAATAAAGTAATACACGATAGTCCTTCTGTATCAAAATACGTTACCACCTTTAACTCAATATTCGTCCTTTAATATAGCATAACAAGAGCAATTTTGCTTAGAGTAGAAGGAGTTTTCTAAAAAAACACGAATAGTACATAGTGAATGACTATTCATATTTGGGGGTAATAGAGATGGAATTTTCAACGATTACTTTAGAAAAATTAGAACGTCGTGCAACGTTAACATTGAATCGTCCGCAGGCGATGAATGCTATGGATGATGTTATGATGCGAGAACTCGCAGAATGCTTTGAGGCTCTCCAACAGGAACAAAATATACAGGTGCTTGTTATTCGTGGAGAAGGAAAAGTCTTTTCTGCGGGTGGCGATATCAAGGCTATGTTAGATGAAAATAAACCATTAAATATTGATGAGGCAATGGTCTATCTTTCACGTATTGTGAAAGCGTATTATCAGTTACCAATGATTGTGATTGCGGCTGTTCATGGTGCATCGGCAGGTCTAGGGTTTAGTCTAACACTTGGGGCAGATATAGTTGTGGCTTGTGAAAATAGTAAGCTAGCTATGAATTTCATTGGAATAGGACTAATCCCAGATGGAGGTGGTCATTTCTTCATGAAGGAACGTGTGGGGACTGTTAAAGCGAAACAGATGATTTGGGAGGGGAAGGTATTAACAGCAAAAGAAGCATTAGATGAAGGGCTTATTGACTTTATTGCACCAGAGGGTACTGTATTTGCCATGGCGGATCAGCTTGTTGGTAAAATGCTTGCGTCACCTATTTCTTCCATGATTACAACGAAAAAAATTCTACATGCTCAAAATTTGCCTCAGCTAGAAAATATCCTAGCTTTAGAAGCAGAGGGGCAATCCGCTATGCGTAAAACAACAGATCATCTAGAAGGCATTCATGCATTTGTAGAGAAAAGAATGCCTGTCTTTGTAGGAAAATAACAATCATAAAAGGCGCGTAGCAACATTGACTACGTGCCTTTTAGCCACTAAACATGGAATAAAATTAATTTACCCGAAGCGTTTACAAGACGATGAGTTTTGTCGGCAACACCTTTTTCCTCAATTTGTTGTTGTCCGTTTAGTTTAGCAGCCTCATCATTTTCAAATGTCCAAGTTTCATCAAATAATGTTTCCCCTGTTTTTTCAAAAGCTGTAAAACGATAATTCTCCATACAAACCCCACCCTTTTACTTAAATATATTTCTATTATACATAGAAGATTTATAAACTTCACGGTAAAACTAGTGAATTTTTTGATAAATTACGAAAATTGTGGAAAAAGTAAGGCAATGCTGTTTTTTATGTAATACCATTTTTCATAAAACGTGAACTATGATAAAATAGAACAAATATTCGGTTTTGTTTAGTGAACATATTACGGTACAGAGGCGATAATTATCTACTATTTGAGGTGATTGGATGACAGCAATTCGTTTTTTTCATTTGGCAGATTTACATTTAGATAGTCCATTTAAAGGTTTATTTGGATTACCTGAGCACATTTTAAAGAACATTAGGTCGAGTACTTTTGAAGCATTCGATAAAATTATCCATAAAGCAATTCAAGAGAAACCTGATTTTATATTAATTGTTGGAGATATTTATGATGGTGAAAATCGTAGCTTGCAAGCACAACGAAGATTTCAGGATGCAATGGAAAAGCTCTTCCAACACAACATCCCTGTGATTGTGAGCTATGGTAACCACGATCATTTAAATGGCACTTGGACACGCTTTGCTTTGCCAAGCAATGTCTATGAACTACCAGCGGAAACGACCGTGGTTCAATTAAAAATCCGAGGCCAGCAAGTAAATATATATGGTTTCAGCTATCATGAACGCCATTTAAAGGAATCAGTTATTGAAAGTTATCCAATTGCACAGGATCAGCATGCCATTCATATTGGTATGCTACACGGCAGTGAGGCAGGCAACACGACCCATGATGTTTACGCCCCCTTCACTAAGCAGCAGTTGATAGAAAAGAACTATCATTATTGGGCTTTGGGACATATTCATAAACGACAGCTTTTACATCAAAACCCTCCCATTGTTTATCCAGGCAATATTCAAAGTCGACATCGTAAAGAACAAGGACTGAAAGGCTTTTATGACGTGACGTTATCCCAAACATCGAATGAGCTAGATTTTATCCCTACATCTACTGTCGTTTATAACACGATAGAAGTGGATTGTACGAATGTTGTACATGCCAATGAATTACTAAAAAGATGTTCGGAAGCGATCACAACGAATAGGACGAAGTACGGGGCATCAGTAGTTGAGCTTCACCTGCAAAACATTGATGAACAAACGGAAGCTTTATTTGCACACGCAACTGTAGATGCATGGTTAGATACTGTGCGAGAGACGGAGGAAGGCATTGAGCCGATGTGTTGGGTACAAAAGTTGGTATTGCAGAAGACAGCAAGTCTTTATGAGCAGACAGCAGCAACTCAATCCGTTGTCAGCTTAATGGAGCAGTGGGACAGTAATGAATGGAAAGATATTCTAAAAGATTTATACCAATATGCTGGTGGTGCAAGGCTGATAGAGCCACTAAGTGACAAGGATATTGAAAACTTAACGCAAAATGCACAGGCATTATTGGCAGAAGAAATTCAAAGGGCGTGATCACATGCTGACTATACAAAAAATCCAAATATATGGCTTTGGTAAGCATGAAAACATCACCATTTCCTTAAATGAGGGTGTCACTATTTTTTATGGATTAAATGAAGCAGGAAAGACGACGATTCAGCAGTTTATACTACAAATGCTCTTTGGTTTCCCTATACGGCAGCAGGCACAGCGCAAATATGAACCAAAAGTTTCGACGAAATATGGTGGTCAGCTCACACTCGTGCATCCTATTTATGGCCAGTGCACTATTGAACGTGTGAAAGGAAAGGCAGCGGGCGATGTTTCTGTTTATCTAGAGGATGGGACAATGGGACACGAGGAACTATTAACTAAGCTTTTATATGGGTATTCTAGAACGTCCTTTGAATCCATTTTTTCATTTTCATTGCACGAGCTACAGGGCATTGAAAAAATGTCAGAGGAGGAGCTAACCCATTTGCTACTAGCTTCTGGCACAACGGGGGTTCAACATTTATCAGCTCTTGAAAAGAAGATGGAGAAAGAGGCAAATGAGCTGTTTAAAAAAACAGGTAAAGTACCCGTAATTAATCAAAAGGTTGAGCAATTAAAGCAGCTTGAGCGTACGATTAAACAGGAGCAGGGAAAGATTCTAACATTTGAGGACAAATTAAAGCAATTACAACTACTTGAGCATAATCTAGAAAAGCTTTATAGTACGCAAAAACTGCTGCAACAACAATGGCAGCAGTTAACGATTCAAAAGCAGGCACTTCCTCTCCTCAAACAGCAACAGATTTTACAGCAGACACTGGTCAATTATCAACATGTACAGTTTCCGCCAGAAGGTATAAGACGCTATGAGCAATTAAAGGATCGTCTATTACACGAAAGTCAGCAGCTAATGCAATTAAAGGAGCAATATCAAACATTACAAGATCAAGTACTTACCATAGCGGATGAGCATACGGTCAATGAAATGGCTCGTCTTATGCAAAAAGAGGCAACGTGGCATCAGCTGATGGTGAAGGAGCAAAATTTACATGATGATCTCTTTATGTTTGAGCAAGAAATGAAAGCACAGTTTCGTTTATTAGGCGTACTCGAGACAGAGGCACAGGAGAATCTTCTCGAAGAAACGGTTTCACTCCAGCAGGAACAACAATTTCAGCTTCAATTAAGTAAATTGGAGGAGGCAGAGGACGAGCTAAAGTTTCATCTACGCTCACTAGAGCAAGTCCATCTAGAATTAGAGACAATTGCCAAACAAAAGCAACGGCTCATGCAAGAGTCATTAACAAATGAAGAAGAACATATTTTAGCACAGTGGCCCCAACAAAAGCGTAAGCTTGAGCAATTACGTGCGGTCAAATCGCAACGTAGTAAACAAAAGCAACCTCATTATTTTAGCTGGCTTGTACTGCTAATCGGTTTATTGTCATTGATTTATGGTGTATTTGAAAAAAACATAGTTACGACCATTATCGGAGCTGTTTTATCATTGCTGACTCTGTTATTTATCCGATATGTTAAACAAGCGGATGAGCCTACTAGTAAAGAGCATAGTTCCCTTCTTCGAGAGTTAGAGCAGGAGGAAATGACGGTACAAGCGGTGCTATTAAAGAAGCAAAGATATGAAGATCGTTGGGTACACGTCAATGAACAGCAAAAGGAGAAGGAGCAGCAATACGCTTCTCTTGAATATAAAATTCAACAGGCTGAGATAGAGATTGAAGAAGCCACTCACACACTCCAGCATTTTTTAAAACGTTATCGATTACAGGGAACAATCGCCAGAACGTTAATGCCCGAATTATTTATGCGTATTCGGAGTGTGCAAGAGCTAGCAGCTAAAAAAAATAGTACCCTAAGCCTTATGCAAGAAGTTCAAAAAGAAAAGCAGTATATTTATAAACAGCTTCAACAGGTTTTAGAGGGAGCCTATGATGAACAGGAAATATATATGTATTTACGGACAGCCTACCTTGAAGCACAACAACATCAACAGCAAGTACAGCAAACAAAAGAACAGCTAGCTGGCCTGAAGATAAAAATGGATGGTGGGCAATCAAAACTGGACCGTTATACAACTGAAATGGCTGAGCTATTGAATGAAGCACAAGTTCCAAACGAGCAGGCTTATTATGAAATGTATGAGCAATTTGAGCAGCAAAAAAACATCATGACAGAGTTACAAACGGTTCAGGCTCAACTCGCCTCACTCAATCTTCCACAGCGAGAGAGTCTAGTGGAGGACACTGTTAACGAGGACATACATGCTTTAGAACAAGAGCAAAATTCAACGCAGCTAGCGATCGACCAATGTCTTGCGCAACGTGCTGCTTTGCTCATTGAAAAAGATCAGCTATTAAATGATGAAAAGTATGGGCAATTGCTACAACAGTTTGAGCAGGAGAAAGCAGAATTGCAGCAGCTGATTGAGCAATGGGCAACTAAAAAAGCTGTTGCGACAGCCATTCACGAAACATTATTCCGCCTACGTGAAGAAAAATTACCTCATGTCCTTGTGGAGGTGAATGCGATTTTCCGTTTACTAACAGGGGGAAGATACGATAAACTTTCGATTCATGATGAAGGTTATTTTGTTGCACAAGATGTAGTAGGATTACGTTATCAAATGGCTGAATTATCTCAGGCTACCAAAGAACAAGCCTATATTGCATTACGTCTGGCCCTTGCAAAAACACTAGTGAGCACTGCTCCATTTCCAATTATTATGGACGATCCATTTGTCCATTTTGATCGAAACCGTACAAACAAAATGGTACAATTAATGAAAGAAGTAGGATATGAACGTCAAATTTTATATTTTACTTGTCATGATACAATGCTCAAACATTGGCAGAAAGAGCAAATTGTCGATATAGGAGCATTAGCAAATGAAAGGGGAGTGGCGTCAACATGAAAGGGATTACGACGCTCCAAGTTGGAGAAGCAGTTGATCAATTTTTATTAATAAAACAAGCGACAAAAGGTGTTACAACCGTTGGAAAGCCATTTATGTCGCTATTACTACAAGATAAAAGTGGAGATATTGAGGCAAAGCTCTGGGATACAAATGAGGATCATGAAAAAATGTATCATGCTGAGGCCATTGTACGTGTAGGTGGAGAGATTCACGACTATAGAGGAAAGAATCAATTGCGTATCAAATCTATTCGTGTTGCCAAGCCAGAGGAAGGTATTGCGATCGATGATTTAGTACCATCCTCTGCAACACCAAAAGAACAATTGTATGAAGAATTGACACAATTTTTCTTTGATATTAAAAATCCAAATATCTCACGTATTACAAGAGCGGCTATTAAAAAACATTATGATGCCATCTTAGTTTTTCCGGCAGCAACTAAAAACCATCATGACTATGCGTCTGGTTTATTAGATCATATGGTGTCCATGCTCAAACTAGGAAAAGCCATTGCTGATTTATATCCAACACTTAATCGTGACCTGTTATATGCAGGCATTATTTTGCATGATATTGGCAAGGTTGTGGAGTTGTCTGGGCCTGTTGCCACGATGTATACAGTGGAGGGCAATTTATTAGGTCACATTACCATTATGGTGAATGAAATTGCCAAAATTGCAAGTGAGCTAGAAATTGAAGGCGAAGAAGTCATGCTGTTGCAGCATATGGTATTGTCTCACCATGGGAAAGAAGAGTGGGGGAGTCCGAAAAAACCGATGCTTCAAGAAGCGGAAATCTTACATTATATTGATAATATAGACGCGAAGATGAACATGCTAACAAGAGCATTAGGGAAAACGACACCAGGTGAATTTACTGAGCGGCTTTTCCCACTTGATAATCGTTCATTCTATAAGCCTTCTATTTAAAAAGTAATATGATTAAGCCCCTAACCTGTTGAGAAATTGATAATTGATGTTGCTTATTGACTAACCTATACTGATTTCGATAAGTCTAAATATGCATATGTGTAATTTTAGTACCTAACTATTGTACCAATGCTAGTATTTATTTTAGAATAAAGAGAGAAATGATAGGAATGGGGAAGAGCAATGGAAACAGAGGGACTTTTTTCACGGGAAATTAAGTTTTGGAAAAGTTTAATTTTCAAAATGATACTAGCTATAGGTATAAGTTTGTTTATTAGCTCGCATATCTCAGAATTTGTTAGTCATCAATTTGAAAAAGTAGTACATTTAAACGGCAGTGCAGGTGTTGCCATTAATACGTTTATTTCGTTATTTATTGGTACAGTCATTATTTCGTTATGTACGAGATATATCGTCCTAAAACGTGTAAAGCGTGTATTAAAGGCTATGACACAGGCGGCTGATGGTGATTTAACGGTACGCATTGACGACCGTTTCAAAGATGAAATTGGACAATTATCCACTGAATTTAATCATATGTTAGAGCAAATTGGCACGGTTATTGAAAAGACGAATAAAGCATCTGCGGATGTCTCGACTTATACAAAGGAATTTACAACGATTACAGAGCAAAGTAGTCACACGGTTGAAACCATTTCTGATGCTATTGGAGATATTGTTTCCAGTGCGGAAGGACAATTGAAGCAAATGGACCTTTTATCTGAATCCGCTAATCTAATTTCCAAAGATATGGACCATGCATCTTCTGCTGTACAGGCTGTTGCAGATATAGCGAATGAAACAAATCAAAAGGCTGATTTAGGTTTACAGCTAATTGAGCAAACGATTGATAAAATGAATACGATTAATGATTCTGTTCACCAATCAACAGAAGTTGTGAATGCTTTAGGTGAAAAATCAAAGGAAATTAGTACGATTGTCTCGTTAATTACAAGCATTACCGATCAAACAAACCTGCTTGCATTGAATGCATCTATTGAGGCGGCTCGAGCAGGAGAGGCTGGAAAAGGCTTCGCGGTTGTTGCGGATGAAGTTAGAAAGTTGGCAGAGGAATCTGGGAAGGCTGCTGACAATATTCGAACACTAGTGGATGATATATTAAACCAAACTTCCGGTGCTGTTTTCGCTATTAATAGTGGCACACAATATGTAGATGAAGGGCGAGAGGCTGTTGAACAGACAGGTGATGCCTTTAAAAATATTGTGGAATATGTACAACAGATTAGCCAACGTACAACGGAAGTTACGGATATCGTATGGCGCGTTAATGAGAAGGCAAGCCAAACAGATTCTGCTGTAAAAGAAATTGTAGGTATGGCGAATGGCACATCTTCAGGTATGCAGCATATTGCTTTATCCATAGAGCAACAAAGTACTTCTAATGAGGAAATTGCGAGCGCGGCAAATGTCCTTCAAACGATGTCAAATGACTTACAAGCTGAAATTAGCCAATTTAAAGTGAAATAGAGAAGGAAAAAGGAGCATCTGATTTGTCAGATGCCCCTTTTTGTTGTGGATATTGTTCAATTGATAAACAATATCCCCTCGATTATTTAGATTCCTTGTCCGTATCTTCTGCTTTGTCTTCAGAATCTTCTTTAGCAGCTTTGTCTTCTGCTTTTTTAGCTGCTTCTTCAGCTGCTTTTGCCTGTTCTTCACTTGTTGTTGTGAAGAATTCTAGTGAATCTTTTAAATCTTTATCAGATGTTTTAACATTCGCATCTTTAGCCATTTTTGCAATGATATCTTTTAGAATAGCTTGAGCTTCACCTGTTTGGTTTAGTTTATTTAACATTGTTGAACGAATGTTTTCTTCTTCATCTTTAAATGCACCGACACCTTTTACATCACGCTTCTCCGTAATTTCAATTACATGATAACCAAAGCTAGATTTTACTGGCTCACTCAATGTATTTAATTCAAGAGCGTAAGCAGCATCGTTAAATTCATCTACCATTGCACCAACAGAGAACCATCCAAGCTCTCCACCTTTTTGAGCAGAACCTGTATCTGTTGAGTACTCTTTTGCTACATCCTCAAACTTAGCGCCGCCCTTAATTTTTTCAATGACTTCTTTAGCTGTTTTTTCATCTGCTACTAAAATATGACGACCATTAAGTTCTGTTTTCATTTGCTCGTAGTATTTTTTCACATCTTCTTCTTTAATTGCTTGATCTTTTAAAGCTTTCTCTTGAAGAAGTTGAACACGTAAAGAATCTTTAAAGCCCTGTTCTGTTAAGCCACTTTCAGCAAGTGCTTGTGTAAAGCCTTCACCAAATTGTGAAGCTGTTGTGTCATAAGCTTCTTTAATTTCTTTATCTGTTACTTCATATTTGTCAGCTAAAACTTTTTCAGTCACCAATTGTTGCATTACATATGAGCCTGTTAAAGCTTTTGCCTTTTCATTAAAATCAGCTACTGAAATATCGCCCACTTTAGAAGTAACGATGGCTTTGCTGTCTCCGCCGCTACAAGCACCAAGCGCTAATACAGATGCAGCTAGAGTTAAAGATAAAACTGTCTTTTTCATAGTGGATATTCTCTCCTAACATGGTTTCGTCCATTTTTTACTATAACATAAACGTTTTAAAAACAAAATGGTTCCCCCTTGAGTATTGCCTATATTTCAAATTTTGAAGCGCATAGGATATAGAAAAGAAAGGGGGTGAAGTTATGGGCAACGGAGGATACGGTGGCGGTGGCTACGGCTCAGGCTTTGCTTTATTAGTTGTGTTATTTATTTTATTAATTATCGTTGGTGCAGCGTTCCTATACTAATTAATAAAACAGCGAAAAGCTAAGAGCTCTAACTCTTAGCTTTTCTTAACAATGTTAGACATTCGCGCCGCATGCCTTAGATACTACCAATCTTCTTGGTTAGAAAAAGTTGTTGCATGGGGGGCTCGACTTATTCTTCGAGCGTGCGGACGGGCGCGGATGTACTGTTATACTGCATATAAAATTTCAATATAGAATGAGACAAGTAATATGGTAATAAGTATATTTATAGTTCGGAATATTTTTGGTTGGTTTTCTTCGGGAATTTCACGTCGCATGCATAGAGCATATGTCATGCGGTTAATTTGAAATAAATAGAATACCGAGAATAGAACTACAATCATTAATAGCAAGTCTATTCCTCCCCTCTTTCAATAGTAATAGCATAACAAAGAACGTCATTAAAAAACAAGTACAAGCATTTAGTGAACGGTTGGTGGAACTAAAATTTCATAACCTTTAGGAGTTTCCTCTATTTGCGAATTTTTAGGTGAGTGCAAAAGGTATTTCACGTAAAGGATATCAATCAAACATAGACTACAATGATAGGCTAGCAGCAATGTACCATAATGTGTATATGCCGGTAAAAGCCAAGTTCCTATTATAATACTTGTGTTTAGAATGATAAAAGGCGTAAGTAATGCTAAGATGTAACGATTTTTTGATAAAGGCTCACGAATACGCATGTGTAAAACTGGAATTATATAAAATTGAGTACGTACACGCAATTTTAAATGCTGGCGTAAATCGTATAGTGCCAGAAAATGTAAAAATTTATGAACTGGATAAAGTGTTAAGGCTGCTATGACAAAGAGCCAGAATAAACGATCTGTATAATGCTCCTCGTTGAATAAATTAAACAATACATACGAAACAGAAAAGACCGACAAAAAGGTAATAACACTCATTATAATAATACGCGTAGTACCGTAATGATGTTCTAGATTTAAAATTTTCCAACAATGCATGGCTTAGTATCAACTCCGAAATAGGAAGTGTCCTATTTAATGTAAATTGAATGATGTTAGAATGCAAGAAAAAGGAGGTATTTCAGAAATATTTCTGAAATACCTCCTTTCACATGATTTATTCCTGAATGAACAGTAGTATACCTCATTATGTTCAACTAATAAATAAGGGCAGGAAAAATTTTGTGCAGTTTGAAGCTTCGTCTTATCCTTTTACAGGTGTGCGTTCTTCTAGTGTGTCAAAGGAATCGCGGAAATGTTGGAAGGAACGTTCGAAAATATCGATGAAATCCTCACCATAAATATTACGAATAACAGCCATCACATCTAAAAAATCTGGGAAACGGCCATATAGATCTTTTAATGCTAGTGATCCTTCTAATACGGAATGATACGTATTATGGTAGTTTTTATTCATCTCTATAATGAGTTCTGTCCCAGTTTCAGTTAGCTCCACGTAAGTATTACGTTTGTCGTCATCACGCTTCGAAAATTTAAGGAAGCCACGCTCTTCTAACTTTTTGGAGAAATTAAATGCGGTAGAAACGTGCATCACGCCAAATTTTGCTACATCTGAAATGGATGCTCCTTTTAAATGATATGAAATCCATAAAATATGGTGTTCATTAATATTTAGATCATAAGGTTTAATCCATTGTTGCCAATCTTTTTCTACCGCTTTCCATAGCGCTTTAGATAACTGTGCGATTCTTTGACTATAAAGCATCGCTTCTTTTTGTGTATATAATTCCTCTGACAAAGCCATCACCTACTGCTTTCTTTCACATTTTTAAAAATATTATAGCAGTAAAGAAAAAAAGTTTAAAGTTAGAAAAATTAAAAAATTGAAAAGTGGTTAAAAAATAATATTATAGTAATGATTTTTGATAAAAAAATAGATTTTTTACCATTCGAAAAGGACTTTAGTCGCTAACTTTTTCTTGTGTTTTTTTCTTATTTTCTGTAATTTGTGCAATGTTTTTCTCGATTTCGCTAATCGAATTCTGTAATGCATCTAATTCTTGTTGCAAATTATTTTTAGTTGGTTCGATTTCTTCAGTGAAAGTTGTAATTGTTTGTTTTAAATCATTTATTATTTGTGGGATATTATTTTTTACTTCAATTGTTAAAGTGTTGACAGATTGTTTAACAGTCCCTACTTGTTGTTTGACATCAAGGAGCATTCCTTTTGTCTGATCGACATTTTGTTTGACAGAAGCACGTAGCTGTTGTCCTGATTGTGGCGTTGAAAAAAGTACAGCGACTGTCCCACCGATAATGCCTGTTGTTAGTCCAAGTAAAAATGGTTTTGCTTTCATATTGATACCTCATTTCTAGTCATGTTTATCTACTATTAAACCATGAATTGTACAAATACAAAAAGAAAAAAGAAACTAGACGAGTGATTTACCATCACCGTTTAGTTTCTTTTAATTATTTTAAGTAAGTGTTTATGATATTTGAGAAATGGCTGTATTGAATTTAGAACGCTTCACTAATTTTGTGACAATGGGATAAATGACGGCAAAAGCAACGACATTAAATGCGACAGCTGGCAGGACAACGCCAATAAATAACATCGCAAACGTTGCACCAACATTTGCATTGAACACGAAAAGTGCTACGGCTAAAAAGACAGTTCCTGAAAGAATAGTTCCTAATCCAACTAAGATAGCTGATACAGCGAAATGATTTGCTAGTTTTTTGAGAATCAATAAAGCGGCTAAAAAGACAAAGCCTGTTACTGCTTTATCAATAATATTTGGGACAAGACCTGCTGGGAATGTTGTAAATAAACCTGAAAGTACGCCTGTTGAAAGCGAAAGTAAGAACGTTTCTTTCACAGTGGGGAACAATAAAATGCCAATAAACATCATTGTTAACATGAAATCAGGTTTCATGCCATTCACCATACCTGGTGTCACCACATAAAGGGCTGCACCAACACCTACTAATAATGCCATTAATACTAAATTTTTTGTATTCATCTGTATCTCTCCTCGACTAAGCTAATCTATTTGTCTCCTAACGTATCCTCTTGATCGTTAGCGAAACTTATTTGTGATTGTACGCCAAAATTTTTCAATTTGCAATACAGTTTTCTGAACATTTTAATGTTAATATATTACAAATGACTTATAGATTGGCTTTAATACTTTCTGCAACTTCGGCTAACTGCTCTGGTGAATATTTTTGAGTCTGCCAAATTAAGCCTAGTCCTTCTTTTTCATCGTAACGCGGAATAAAATGTAAGTGGTAGTGGAAAACAGTTTGTCCAGCGGCAGCACCATTGTTATTAATCGTATTCATACCTATTGGCTGAAATGCTGCTTTAATAGCATTAGCGATTTTTGGTGCAACTGCATATAGATTACGTGCTACATCCTCTGGCATTTCAAATAGATCTTGACAGTGATGCTTTGGAATTAATAATGTATGACCTTTTGCAACAGGTGAGATGTCTGTAAATGCATAGACATGATCGTCCTCGTAAACTTTGGTACTTGGAATAGATCCGTCAATAATTTTGCAAAATAGGCAATCGCTCATGAGAATTTCCCCCTTAACGTATATGTAAGTACATTCTATCATACTCAAACCTGTATCATTTGCTAATTTTTGATAAAATATAAAACAAGAAGAGGAGTGAGGATATGTCAGTATTAGAGGTACAGCATGTGACAGGTGGTTATACAAGAAAGCCTGTGATTAAAGATTTATCTTTTACAATTGGAAAAGGAGAATTAGTTGGCTTAATCGGCTTAAATGGAGCTGGTAAAAGTACAACGATTAAACATATTATCGGAACGATGTTGCCAAAGGAAGGGGACATTCGTTTAAATGGTGTGACATTGAAGGAAGATACGGACAAATATCGGACAGCATTTTCCTATATTCCTGAAACTCCTGTATTATACGATGAATTAACATTAAGAGAGCATCTAGAATTGACAGCGATGGCTTATGGGATTAATAGGGCAACCCTCGATGCTCGTTCTGAGGTGCTATTAAAAGAGTTTCGCATGGAGAAAAGATTAAATTGGTTCCCTTCACACTTTTCAAAGGGGATGCGTCAAAAAGTCATGATTATGTGTGCTTTTTTAGTGAATCCAAGTCTATATATTATTGATGAGCCTTTTGTGGGGTTAGATCCACTAGGTATTCAATCATTACTAGATCAGATGGATGAAAAGAAAAAAGAAGGTGCGTCTATATTAATGTCTACGCATATTCTATCGACGGCTGAAAAGCATTGCGATCGAATTATTTTATTGCACGAAGGAAGAGTGCGAGCACAGGGGACGATGGCGGAATTGCGTCAATCATTTGCTATGCCGAATGCGACATTAGATGATCTTTATATTGCCATGACAAAGGAGCGGGACCATGAAGAATTTGCGTGATGTATGGTCCTCTCGCTTCATGCATTATATAGGAGAAGTACAAAAGTATATGCAATTTATTTTTACAGGGCATATTGCAATTGTACTTGTATTTCTTATTGGAGCAGGGGGCTACCAATATAGCGAATGGCTGAAAGTTGTCCAAACAGACTTTCCAGCAGAAATCGTCATAGCTGTTATGATAGGGATTTTATTGGCCTTTAGCCGTCCTACTACGCTGTTGAGAGAACCAGATCAAGTATACTTATTACCTTTAGAATCAAAAATGTCTCAATATTTTAGCAAAGCATTGGCTTGGACGTTCTGGTCCCAAGTATGGATTGTAGCGATTGTTTATATTGTATGTATTCCATTATTGAAAGCCGTAACGGCATTAACAACAACTGAAATATGGACGATCTTTTTACTTATCATTGTATTGAAATATATAAGTGTGCAAGGAGAATTCAGCTACCGATACAGTGAGCGAGGTCAAATGGTTTGGGTGGACAGGCTTATTCGAGCTGTCATATTCGGGGCTGTTTTATACATGGGGCTTCATGCTCAGCTAATACTAGCGGTAATAGCGACAGTTATTAGTGTGGTTTATATCATTATCTTTAGGGAAAAATCAGTTGGCGAACCTGTGCCTTATGAACATTTTGTCAAAATTGAACAGAATCGTATGATGAGCTTTTACCGTTTTGCTAATTATTTTACAGATGTACCTCATCTACACGGAAGTATCCGACGTCGACGCTGGATGGACTGGCTGTATAGATTTGTGCCATATGGTAAAGAGAATGCTCAAAAATATTTGGTGTTTCGTACCTTTGTCCGTACAGATGACCATTTCTATTTATGGCTTCGTCTTACGGCCATTTCGGGAGTCATCGCAGTTTTTGTTGATATTCCTGTAGTGACATGGATTGTTGCTGGTGCACTCAGCTTTGCGACCACAATTCAGTTAAAACAAGCCTTACTATCAAGTGGTGAATTTCGAATGGACATGCTCTATCCTTTACCAGAGCATGCCCGCCAATTAGCTGTAAAGCAAACTGTCCGTTTAGCAATGGTTACACAAGCTATTATTGTTGGTTTATGTGCTATCACACAGCCAATGTTTTATTTAGCCATTGTCATTGTTATTGTAATTAGCGAATTAACAGCAAAAATTTCCAAATAAATAGATTGTAGCTGATAAATTGAAAAGCTCATTTTCCAATGCTAGTATTCGGAAAATGAGCTTTTATTTTATCTACTATTCTGTATCCTCATTTGGCATAGCACTATAAGTTGTTACATAAGAAGCTGCTGAAAAGATATTTTGCTGACTTACACCTGATGAATCATCTCTTTTAGCATGTGCAGATTCAAAGGCTCTAGAGCTCTTCCATGCTTCAAATGAATGTGGTCCATTCCACTGCGTCATGACAATGTAAGTATCACTCTTGATCGGACGTAATAAACGGAACGCCACAAAGCCAGGCTCATTTTCAATGGCGCGTGAACGCTCTAAAAAGCGGTGTTCGAAAACAGGTCGTCCTTCATCTGTCACAGGAATATTATTAAATACAAAGAAGCCTCGTTCCTCTAATTCATTTACTGAATCCAGTACCTCAAATTTACGTGGTGTCGCAAAAACTGTCTTTCCTTCTGTCTCATGAATCAGTACAGAGTTTCCATCCCCATGAATTAAAATCATATGCTCATTTGGATACTTATTTTTTACCTGTTCTAAAAAATCACCAGTGCCAGAAGTTAAATAAATATACATCAATTTATCCTCCTTACGATCTTACTAATTATAGCGTGATTATACCCTTTTCAGCGTAAGTCTAACGCTCTGTTCAAAAAGAATCTGCCGAGAAAGAACAATTTTATGACATTTCACTAGGAAAACTATACAATTACGGAGGAAGCGTTTACTATTGGAAACGGATATCAATAATAAAGGAATAAACAAAACATTTTTTAAGACAATTTTATAGTATGAATTTATCGAGGGGAAGGAACTATTCATGACAACTTTTAATGATACACTCCTGCGTGCTGCACGTGGAGAAAGGACAGCACACACGCCAGTATGGTATATGCGTCAGGCAGGACGTTCTCAGCCAGAATACCGTGCCATTAAAGAAAAATATTCCTTAGAGGAAATTACACATCAACCTGAGCTATGTGCATATGTCACTCGTCTACCTGTAGAAAATTATAATGTCGATGCAGCCATTCTATACAAAGATATTGTGACACCTCTTCCGGGGATTGGGGTAGATGTAAAGATCAAAGCAGGCGTTGGTCCTGTTATTTCAAACCCTATCCAATCAGTAGCAGATGTAGAAAAATTAGGTGAATTCAATGCTAATGAGCATACACCGTTTGTATTAGAAACAATCAAGATATTGGCAGAAGAGCAATTGAATGTTCCTTTAATCGGTTTTGCTGGAGCACCATTTACACTTGCAAGCTACATGATTGAAGGCGGCCCTTCAAGAAACTATAATAAAACAAAATCATTTATGGTATCAGAGCCACAAGCTTGGTTTGCATTAATGGATAAACTAGCTGACATGATTATTGCAGATGTAACTGCTCAAATTAAAGCTGGTGCAAAGGCAATCCAAGTATTTGATTCGTGGGTAGGAGCCTTAAATGTTGAGGATTATCGTGTATTTATTAAACCAATTATGACTCGTATTTTTGCAGAGCTGCAAAAAGAAAATGTGCCACTCATTCAATTCGGTGTCGGTGCGAGCCATTTAGCAAAGGAATGGAATGATTTACCGATTGATGTTGTAGGCTTAGACTGGCGTTTGCCAATAAAAGAAGCGCGTGCGAATGGTATTACAAAACCGGTACAGGGTAACTTAGATCCATCCCTTTTATTAGCAGATTGGTCAGTCATTGAGAAACGAACAAAAGATATTATTGAACAAGGTTTAGAAATGCCAGGTCATATCTTTAACCTAGGACATGGTGTTTTCCCAGAGGTTGACCCAGATATCTTAAAACGTCTCACTACACTTATTCATGAATACAGTGCACAACAAATTCAAGCTCGTTCTTAATAGAAGTGAATCAAATGTGAAAAATATGTCCCTTTCTACATAGGAAATTTTATTTTCCATATAGAAAGGGAGCTGTCCAATATTAAAGATTGGGCAGCTTCTTTTTGTCACATAATGTATGAAAACATAAAACAATTTTAGAGGTGAAAAGGGTAATGAAAGAAGTTAAAGGCTTATTGGTAATGGCATACGGAACACCTTATAAAGAAGAAGATATTGAACCTTACTATACGCATATTCGTCATGGACGTAAACCTTCGGCAGAGCACTTAGAGGATTTACGTAGCCGCTATGAAGCTATCGGTGGTTTATCTCCATTAGCTGCGGCGACACAAGCACAAGCTGAAGCCCTATGTGCACGTTTAAATGAGGTGCAGGATGCTGTAGAATATAAATTGTTTATTGGCTTAAAACATATTCATCCATTTATTGAAGATGCAGTAGAGCAAATGGTGGCAGAGGGCATAAAAGAAGCGGTTTCTATTGTTCTAGCCCCTCATTTCTCTACGTTCTCTATTAAGTCTTATAACGGTCGCGCGGAAGAGGCAGCAGGAGGTCGCTTAACGATTACTTCTGTAGAATCTTGGTATGATGAGCCAAAATTCATTGAGTATTGGGAACAACAAGTAAATGATACATTTAATGCAATGCCACAAGAAGAACGTGAAACAGCTTGTTTAATTGTGTCAGCACATTCATTGCCTGAAAAAATTAAAAACTTGGGCGATCCGTATGAAGATCAATTAATTGAAACAGCACGTCTTATTCAAGCTGCGACAGGTCTAAAAAATGTAGAGGTTGGCTGGCAATCAGCAGGCCAAACACCAGAGCCTTGGATTGGCCCAGATGTTCAAGATTTAACACGTGAGCTATTTGAAGAAAAAGGCTTCCGTTCATTTGTTTATACACCAGTAGGTTTTGTAACAGAACATTTAGAAGTGTTATATGACAACGATTTTGAATGTAAAGTTGTTTGTGATGAACTTGGCGCAAAATACTATCGCCCAGCGATGCCAAATACACACCCATTATTTATTGATGCGATGGTAGATGCGATTCATAAAAAATTAAGCTAAGCGAAAAGAAAGTGATGATGTTGGTGACTCAGAAAAGACGAAAGGTAGTTGTCGTAGGCGGTGGCATTACAGGCCTTACAGCCGCATTCTATATGCAAAAAGAAGCAGGCGCAAAAGGATTGCCATTAGATATCGTACTTGTCGAGTCGTCATTACGTCTTGGCGGAAAAATTCAGACCTTAAGAAAAGATGGTTTTATTATTGAGCGTGGGCCAGAATCTTTTTTTGATCGTGAAAATTATGTTAATGATTTAGCAAAGGACCTCGGGATTGAACAGAAATTATTGACAAGCAATGCAGGGCCTACTTATGTTGCTGTTGGTAGTCAGTTATATCCAATACCTAGTCATCTCTTGTCAGGAGAGACACCACATATCTCATCCTTTATAGCATCAGGTCTGTTTTCACTTAGCGGTAAAGTTCGTGCGGCTGGGGATTTTTTCATCCCTCGTTCTGCACAAGATGACGATCAGCCGTTAGGCGCGTTTTTTAGAAGAAGATTTGGTTCTGAAATAGTAGAAAATTTAGTAGAACCATTACTAGCGGGAACATTTGCAGGGGATATTGAGCAATTAAGTATGAGCTCGACTTTCCCGCAGCTTTATAGTTTAGAGCAAAAATATCGGAGTTTGTTGATTGGCATGAAAAAGTCAGGAACAAATTTCTTAAGCAATCATCATATTGATGAAAACAAAGGGATTTTTCAAACCTTTAGTAATGGTCTTGAAACACTCATTGAAAGTATAGAAGAATCACTACTTCCAGGGACAGTCATGAAGGGTGTCAAAGTAGAAGAAATAGAGCATGGCAAAGATGGATCAGTTCAAGTAATGCTCAATAATTTCTCACATATAAAAGCAGATGCTGTTATTATTGCTACTCCCTTTAATATGGCAGAAAAAATGTTTAGTAAGCATAATCTGTTACATGAATTGGGAACAATGAAGGCTGCAACGATTGCAACCGTTACAATGGCCTTTAAAAAGGATCAACTTGGTGATCTAGATGCCCTTTCATTTTATGTCTCTCGAAATAGTGATTTTTCAATCACTTCTTGTACATGGATGAACAGAAAATGGCTAGCTACCACACCAGACGATTATGTACTATTACGTAGTTATATTGGGCGAGTGGGAGATGAAGCGATTGTGGCACTATCTGATACTGAAATCGAAAAAACGGTGCTACAGGATTTAAAGAAAACGATTGGCATAGATGGGGACCCTCTAACGACAGTGGTTACACGTTGGAAAAATGCGATGCCTCAATATACAGTTGGACATGAGGCGAAAGTTCAACGTATAAAGCAGGAATTACAAGAACATTTTCCAAATGTCAAGCTTGCAGGAAGCTCATTTGAGGGAATATCAATTCCAGAATGTGTGCAGCAAGGTAAACATGTTGCAGATGAAGTATTAATGGAAATGTTTAAATAATAGATGAAAAATAGTACAAACATGCATAACAAATGTTTGTGCTATTTTTTGTTTTTTGAAAAAGAAAAAGCAAACCACGATTTCGTAGTTTGCTTTTTCCACTTGCTTCAAATAGTGATGACCATCTAAATCTAAGAAATTCGATGACATGACCAAACGATACCACCAGAGTTAGCACCACCTAGTGTAAGACCGATTGTCAAACCATTGGCTTCATAGAACAGATCGATAGTGTCTCCAGCGTTTAATTGTACTTCTCCTGCCAAAGTTACCGTTCCATTTCCAAGAACCGCACGCAATGTTAATATGAGCGCGACGTTTACGTTTAATACAGGGAATAAGCCACTGATTAAATTCGTAGTAGTATTTTGTCGTATTGCAAATGAAGGGTTTATTCCACCCCCTAAAGTGACACTAATAGCCGCTGTAGTAGAGTAGTTAATGGTCGCTTCAAAGGAATATCTACCTGTAGTTGGTACAGTGAATATTCCAGTTGTTGGATTGAAAGCAGGCGTTGTAAAGTAAGGTGATGCTACACTCCAGTTAGTGATGGAGGTAGAAGCATTAACAGCTAAAGTATTTTTAAATGCAGAGAATCCTTCTGTAAACGCTGGTCCAGTAGTTCCAGTAACCCCAGTAGGTCCGGTAACCCCAGTAGCTCCAGTAACCCCAGTAGGTCCGGTAACCCCAGTAGGTCCGGTAACCCCAGTAACGCCAGTAACGCCCGTAGCTCCGGTAACCCCAGTAACACCAGTAGGTCCAGTTACACCGGTAGGTCCAATATCTCCAGTAGCTCCAGTAGGTCCAGTAACGCCAGCAGTACCAGTAGCGCCTGTAACCCCGGTAGGCCCGATATCTCCAGTAGGCCCTGTAACCCCAGTAGCTCCAGTAACCCCAGTAGGCCCGATATCCCCAGTAGCTCCAGTTATACCAGTAGGCCCGATATCCCCAGTAGCTCCAGTTATACCAGTAGGTCCGACATCCCCAGTAGCGCCAGTAACCCCAGTAGGCCCGATATCCCCAGTAGCGCCGGTAACCCCGGTAGGTCCGATATCCCCAGTAGAGCCAGTAACCCCAGTAGGCCCGATATCCCCAGTAGCTCCAGTTATACCAGTAGGCCCGATATCCCCAGTAGCGCCAGTAACGCCCGTAGCTCCGGTAACGCCAGTAGAGCCAGTAACGCCAGTAGAACCAGTAACGCCAGTAGGTCCGATATCCCCAGTAGCGCCAGTAGCACCAGTAGGTCCAGTAACACCAGTAACGCCAGTAGCGCCCGTAGTGCCAGTAACCCCAGTAACCCCAGTAACCCCAGTAACGCCCGTAGCTCCGGTAACCCCAGTAGCTCCAGTAACACCAGTAGCACCAGTAGGTCCAGTTACACCGGTAGGTCCAATATCTCCAGTAGCACCAGTAGGTCCAGTAACGCCAGCAGTACCAGTAGCGCCGGTAACCCCGGTAGGCCCGATATCTCCAGTAGGCCCTGTAACCCCAGTAGCGCCGGTAACCCCGGTAGGTCCGATATCTCCAGTAGGCCCTGTAACCCCAGTAGAGCCAGTAACCCCGGTAGGTCCGACATCCCCAGTAGCACCAGTAACCCCGGTAGGTCCAATATCCCCAGTAGAGCCAGTAACCCCAGTAGCACCAGTAACGCCAGTAGGCCCGATATCCCCAGTAGCTCCAGTTATACCAGTAGGCCCGATATCCCCAGTAGGTCCAGTAACCCCGGTAGGTCCGATATCCCCAGTAGCACCAGTAGGTCCAGTAACCCCGGTAGGTCCGATATCCCCAGTAGCACCAGTAGGTCCAGTAATCCCGGTAGGTCCGATATCCCCAGTAGCACCAGTAGGTCCAGTAACCCCGGTAGGTCCGATATCTCCAGTAGAGCCAGTAGCCCCAGTAATGCCCGTAGCTCCGGTAACGCCAGTAGAGCCAGTAGAGCCAGTAGCTCCAGTTATACCAGTAGGTCCGATATCCCCAGTAGAGCCGGTAACCCCGGTAGGTCCGACATCTCCAGTAGGCCCGGTAACCCCAGTAGAACCAGTAACGCCAGTAGGGCCAGCAGTACCAGTAACCCCGGTAGGCCCGGTAACGCCAGTAGAGCCAGTAACCCCAGTAACCCCAGTAACCCCAGTAACCCCAGTAACCCCGGTAGGTCCGATATCTCCAGTAGAGCCAGTAATGCCCGTAGCTCCGGTCACCCCAGTAGCCCCGGTAACGCCAGTAGCCCCGGTAACGCCAGTAGAGCCAGTAACCCCGGTAGGCCCGATATCTCCAGTAGGGCCAGTAACCCCAGTAGAACCAGTAACGCCAGTAGAGCCAGTAATGCCCGTAGTTCCAGTAGGTCCAACATCTCCAGTAGGGCCAGTAACTCCAGTAGCACCCGTAACACCAGTAGATCCAATATCCCCAGTAGCCCCAGTAACCCCGGTAGGCCCGGTAACGCCAGTAACCCCGGTAGGCCCGATATCTCCAGTAGAGCCGGTAACGCCAGTAGCCCCAGTAACGCCAGTAGCCCCAGTAACCCCAGTAACGCCAGTAGCCCCAGTAACCCCAGTAACCCCAGTAACGCCAGTAGCCCCGGTAGGCCCGGTAACGCCAGTAACCCCGGTAGGCCCGATATCTCCAGTAGAGCCGGTAACGCCAGTAGCCCCAGTAGCCCCAGTAACCCCAGTAACCCCGGTAGGTCCGATATCTCCAGTAGCGCCAGTAGCCCCAGTAACGCCAGTAGCCCCAGTAGCGCCAGTAGCCCCAGTAACGCCAGTAGCCCCGGTAACGCCAGTAGGGCCAGTAACCCCAGTACTACCTGTAGGTCCAGTTATCCCCCCAGTAGGTCCTGTAGGTTTTACAGGCCAAATTGGACAACTGGGAATAGGTCCAGTTTTGCAACAACAAGGGTAGGAATGACACTTAGTGCAAACTCTATCTATAAATTTTCCAAAATGCATAATCTCACCTCCTCTCTCAAATATCGTATTCTGCACAATGATAGAGGAGGTAGACACATATCTACTTATTAAAGTTATTTATAGATTCGTTGCAACTACGCTTAAAATAGTAGAAGGTTTTCTATATCGATAGGGGCTAAATCCTTTTTATTTAGTTATTGATATTTTTCTAAGAGTCATTTTGATCGATTGTTAAAATACGATTGAAATATTCTTTATTGTGTAAAATTTTTGGATCATTTGGAATGAAGGAGCTGGCTAGCTCATTATGGGTATTTGCTAGTTCGTATTGCTGTAAACGGTCGAAAAGTACGCACAGCTGCAAGTGTGGGAGCCATGTTGAAAAGCTTTTATTTTGAAAAGGAGCGTTTGGATTTTGTTTAATTACCAGTGCTTGTTCGTACCAAAAAATAGCTTCGTAATTCCTGAATTGTTCCATGAAGTGGTAGCCAAGGCGACAGCAGGCTTCGGGGCGGGGGACATCGTATTCAAAGCTTCGTAAAATAGCACTGAAGTTGTTTTCTCTATCGTCTAAATTGGAATAGCAATCTGCTAATTTAAAACAGGCGCGAATATTATCTTCTACCCAGCCTAACTTTGAGGTTAAAAATAATTCGTAATAGTAAATGGCATCCTCAAACTGACCATGATCTAGTAATTCATTAGCAAAATAAAATGTATCTCGCGGTGTTAGTGTTTCTCCTGCTTCAATAAGTTGCTTATAAATCGTAATATTACGTGAGTGATCATGTGTTAATGGTAAATGGCTAACGGCTATATCACTATCAAATAGCACGCCCCCTACTTCTAAATATTCATGAACTGCACCGATCCATTGAAAATGCTTTTCTCTTTTTACAAGGCGATATCTCCTTATTAAGGCGTCCACATTTCCCTCATGATCATAGCTTAGATGATAATTCATGGACACGGCATCTATATCAGAGGTTAGAGAGGCTTTGAGCGACTTCAATTTTTCTTGATCTTCCTCTAAAAAAACATCATCTGCGTCTAGCCAGAGGATGTATTGCTTTGTTGCTTGTTGAAAGGAAAAGTTTCGTGCCGCTGCAAAATGATGTATCCATTTAAAATCAAAAATTCGGTCTGTAAATTGTGCAACCACTTGTTTTGTACTATCGGTTGAACCGGTGTCAATAATATTAATTTCATCCACTATATCTTTGACGGACTCAAGACATCGACCAATAACATCTTCTTCATTTTTTACAATCATACATAAGCTAATGGAAATCACGCTATATTCCTCCTTACCAGTATCTTTGTAGTATATGTAACGCTGACAGTATGGGTTGGATGATTGAACTGAGAGGAGGTTCGTGAGTTTGAAATGTGAAAAGTATTTTTATGGTTTGTCATAAATTTACCTTCCAAGTTTCACCCGAATTTCACAATTGTGAAGTATAGTAAAGGGGCAGAGGTGATAAAGTTGAAAAAATGGGCATTCTTCATTTTTTCGTTACTACAAATTATATGGTTAGCAGGTTGTACTGAAAAATCATATGAACCCATTGAAAGGGATCGGAATTTTATAGCTTCGTTAAACATACAAGAACCATCATTAGATTTTATTGATGAAGATGGCAATGTATTTGCTACTTGGTCATTTGATAAAGCTTATTCTGGGGCAATACTGTTAGGGAATGACCAAATCTTATTGTATGGACACCAATTAAATAATATCGACGTCTATACATTATCGACCGGAGAAAAGCGCTATTCCAAAAAAGTAGAGATCGGTACAACGAATGTGTACTATGATGACAACATTAAGCAATTTTTTATAACGAATAGTAAAACGAATACGGTGACAAGCTTTGATCAAAAGGGAGATGAACTAGTCAGACAACAACTTGGCAATTATCCTATGTCAATGGCATCGTATAAAGATAAACTGTATGTTATTAATTTTAAAGATACAAAATTATCAGTGTTAAACATGAAGGATTTGACCATTGAACAAGAGTGGCCAATTCAAAAATCCGCACATGGCATAGCTATTTTAGAAGAGACACATGAGCTATGGGTAGGTGGGCATGGGGAAGGAAGTAAGCCCAACAGCTCCGTTAAAAAATATGATTTGACTACTGGCCATCTGAACGGAGAGATTGATATGCCTTTAATGCCAGTAGGGTTAAAAAAGACCAAGGATGCCGTTCTTGTTGTAAGTCATGGTCACAATGAGTTGTATGTTGCTGATTTTGATGGCCATATTAAATGGCACCAAGAGGTTGGTGCAAATCCCTTTGTAGTGAACCAGTTTAAAGACTATATTGTTGTCGCTGGTTATGACGATCACACATTGTACTTTATAAAGGGTGATCAGAAGGAAAAAACAGTTGATGTAGGGAAAGGTGCTTTTCAACTGTTAGTAAGGGAGGAACAATGATGACAACTGTGTTAATAGTTGATGATGAGCAGGATATGCGTAATTTAATTGAGATGATGCTAAATAATTCGGATATAGAGACATTTACTGCCGCAAGTGGTACTGAGGCTTATGATGTGATAGTACGTGAAAATATTGATTTAGTATTACTTGATGTGATGATGCCCCATGAAGATGGCTTTGTCGTTTGTCAAAGTATTCGTGCTATGTCCAATGTACCGATTATTTTCCTGACAGCACGTGATGCCAATGAGGACAAGGTGAAAGGTCTTACACTTGGTGGAGATGACTATATTGTTAAGCCTTTTACACATGACGAACTAGTGGCGAGAATTTATGCTGTATTAAGAAGAAGCGGCGCGAATATTACAGAGCTACAGCAAAAGTACGTGATTATTGGTCCTATTAAAATAGACGAAATTGCACGTAAAGTATCTGTTGATGGAAAGAGTATTCCGCTTACCTTAAAGGAATTTGAGCTATTGCACTTATTTATGAAAAATCCGGGAAATGCCTATACGAGAGAGCAATTACTAGAGCGCATTTGGGATATTGATTATGTAGGTGGCACACGCACGGTCGATACACATATTAAAACTTTACGAATTAAGCTTGGAAAGGATGCGGCTGCGCATATTCAAACCGTTTGGGGAGTGGGCTATCGCTTTGATCCTGGCGAATGAAAAAGATTGCCACTCGCATTTGGTTGTTAATTTTTGCATTTTTAATCATTACCGTTGTCTTTATGTATGTTCTCACAAACTTTTTGTATCAACGTTTATATGTACAAGATACAGAAGAGACAATGGTCGAAGTTGGCTTGAAGCTACAGACCATGTATGACAATGGGAAGGTGACGGATGAATTTATTGCAGATATTGAACAATTTAATGATTACTCAAATTTAAATATATTTGCGGTAAGGAATCCACGTGAGTTAAGTGCCTGTGTTCCATTTGATATAGATTATGAGACCCTGATTGGCCCTGAGGAAAGACAGAAATTATTAGCAGGAAAATATGTGCAAAAAATTGGATATGAGCCACGGTTTGATCGACAACTTATTTCCGTAGTTATACCGCTCGTTGATCAAAATCGATTAGAGGGTATCATTTATATTTATTTCCCATTAGCCAAAATTAGTGAGTTAGCTAATAGTGGCGTGATTTTGTTGTTTATTAGTGCTTTCATATTTTTAGTAGTGGCTAGCTATTTGATTTATAAAGGTATCCGGCACATTATGCGACCATTAAACGATTTACAACTTGCAGTGGAACAGATGTCCTATGGGAATTATGAGACACGTGTGCCTGTCAATTCACGAGATGAAATTGGTAAATTATCTAGTACCTTTAATAAAATGGCAGAGGCCATTCAGCAGGAGGATGAAGCACAAAAAACGTTTCTAGCAACCGTTTCGCATGAATTACGCACACCTATAAGCTATGTAAAAGGCTATAGCGAGGCTATGCAAAATGGCATCATTACAGAAAGTCAAAAAGAAGATACCATACAGTTGATCGTCCGTGAGGCGAATCGAATGGAGCGGTTAACAAACGAATTACTTCAACTGGCAAGAACAGAAAATGAACAAACCAATTTAGTTTTATACCCTATTCCACTAGGGGAGACATTGCGAGAGGTTCAAAAAATCCTAACGCATCAAGCAGATAAAAAGAACATAACATTACATGTAGATGTAGATGATGCGCTCATTATTGAAGCGGATGAAGTAAAGCTAAAGCAAATCTTTATTAATATTATTGAAAATGCAATTAATTACTCGTATGAAAATTCTAAGGTGGAAATTGTTGCTGTTGAAAAGACTGGCAGTGCACAAATTACAATCAAGGATTATGGAATCGGTATTCCATCCGAGGATTTATCACATGTCACAGAGCGATTTTATCGTGTTAACAAAGCACGGAGTCGTGCAGACGGTGGTAGTGGATTAGGGTTATCCATTGTTGAACAGTTATTAAAGCAGTTACAGGGATCGTTAGAAATTGAAAGTGTTGTTGAAAAAGGCACAACCGTTAAAATCCGGTTGCCATTAATGGAGGATTAAAAGATGAAAAAGTGGTTATTCGCGCTAATTGCAGTGCCTACATTATTAGTAGGATGTGGAGAAAAAAAAGAGGCTTTACCAGAACCAGTTGTACCTCAAATTCCAGAGGTAGAGATTTTAACACCAAAAGAGGTAGTACTCAATGAAACAATTGAGCTGGCGGCACACGTTGAACAAGGTGGAGAAAACGTTGATGATGCTGTAGTAGAATTCGAAGTTTGGGAATCAGGGAAACGTGATGAAGGACAAATGATTGATGGGAAATTAGAAAAAGACGGCGTCTATAAAGCAACGACTACATTCGATCATGACGGTGTTTACTATATGTATGCACATACTACAGCTAATGGTGTTCATAATATGCCAAAGCAGCAAATTATTGCTGGTAGCCCAGATATGACACAGGTTTTACCAGAGGATGAGAAATCTAATAACAGCATGGATAACAATATGATGAATCATGGTAATGGTACGTCAAATGATGCTGATCATGATGACGAAGAAAAAGATGAAAAAAATCATCATTAAATGCTTGCATTTTTTTTAAAATAGGAATATGATAATGACCAGATGACCGAAATGGTTTTTTGGTCATTTTTATTGAAGTGTACATTAGAGGTACATAACCTAACAAGAAAGGATGTTACTAATGGATCGTAGGCAGGAAATTCTTGAAGCAGCTGCAAAATCTTTTACATTGTTTGGCTACAAAGCAACAACGATGGAGCAAGTGGCGAAAATCGCTAATGTCGGTAAAGGTACGATTTATACATTCTTTGCAAATAAAGAAATTTTATTTCAAGAGATTGCTATGTCACTTGTACGAGAGATGAAGGCGGAAGCAGATGCAGTGTTGGATGCATCAGCAAGCTTTATGGATAATGCGCATAATGCTTTAATGAAAATGCTACAGTTCCGTGAAAAACATCTTTTATTTGCAAAGCTAATCGAGGAAGAAAAAGAATTACGAACACCAGCTGTTAAACAGGTGCTACTTCGCATCGAAACAGAAATCTTATCGTATGTTTCAGAGTTAATACAGCGTCGTATTAAAAAAGGTGAAATTAGAGATTGCGATGCAGAACTGGTCGGTTACTTATTGTTAAAGGCATATCTTGCTTTTGTTGTCGATTGGCATGAGTTACACGGTGATGTAATCCCTGAAGAAAAGATTCTTAATCTTTTCAAGGAAACAATCTTTCGAGGTTTGATTCTAACTTGATTCGGTAAAAGACAGATCTAAAAGTGTCGAATCAAGTGTCTTTTTGCAAAATTGCCGAGGTTGACTATTTTTTTTGAATGAAAATGACCAAATGACGTTTTCGGTCAAATAGTTTAGGAGTGAGGATATTATATGATTAAAGCTGAGTGGCTGAAGATCTTTAAAACAAGAAAAATGCTTGTTTCAATCATTGCTGTATTATTTATTCCAGTAATGTATGCAGGTATGTTTTTATGGGCGTTTTGGGATCCTTATGCAGGGCTTCCTAATCTCCCAGTAGCTGTAGTTAATGAGGATACTGGTGCTGAGATGGATGGCGTTAAATTAGACTTGGGGGATACCTTAGTTGATAAATTGATAGATAGCGAACAATTTAACTTTATAGAGGTTTCAAAAGATGAAGCTGAAAAAGGCTTAAATAGTCGTGATTATTATATGATTTTAGAAATTCCAACAAATTTCTCTGAGCATGCTACAACATTATTAGATGACAAACCTTCGAAATTAGTGATGAACTACATTCCAAATGAAGGTCTTAACTTCCTTGGTGCTCAAATTGGTGAGACTGCAATGGATCGTGTCCGTGCTGAAGTAAATTCACAAGTATCAGCAACGTATGCTGAAAAATTATTTGATTCCATTGCAACACTTGGAGATGGCTTTACAGAGGCAGCTGATGGCTCGAATAAGTTAGATGAGGGTGCACAAAAAGTAGCAAATGGTGCAAAAGATTTAAAAGGCTATCTAGAGCAATTAGCTTCAAGCACAGTTGAACTGTCGAATGGGACAGATAAACTGACAAAAGGTGCTGGAGATGCTGCGAAAGGTGCGAATGATTTATCAAGCGGTTTAGTCAAACTACAAGATGGTACTGTCCAATTACAACAAGGTGCACAGCAAGCAGCAAATGGTGCAACTAGTCTTGAACAAGGGTTATCACAATATACTCAAGGTGTTGCAAAAGTTGGGGCAGGTTTAAACACTTTAAACGATAAACAACAACAAATTAGTGCAGGCGCAGCTTCTATTGCTGAAAATGCAGGTGCATTAAATGGTGCAGCCAACCAATTAACAGCTGGTTCTGCGAAAGTGGAGGCAGGCATTACAGCCTTATCTAGCCAATTACAAACGATGATGGCTTCAATGCCTGAGGAACAAGCAGCAGGATTAAAGCAAACATTAGCAGAGCTGCAAGCTGGTAGTGCTAGCGTGCATAACGGCTTAACATCTTTATCTGCTGGTACAGAAAAATTACAGGCTGGTGCTAATCAAGTAAGCTCTGGTGCAAGTCAAATTGCAGCAGGTCAGGCAGAAGTATTAGCTGGTGCAAACGCATTAACGGCTAAAAGCAATGCTTTAATGGAAGGTGCAAAAGGTCTACAAGCAGGTAATGCGACATTAGCTGCAAAATTAGGTGAACTACATGCAGGTGTGAATACAGCTGTAACAGGTTCAAAAACATTAGCATCTGGATTAAATGAATTAGCAAATGGTACAACAACATTAAATCAAGGTACTTCTACGCTTGCTTCGAAATCTGGTGAGCTAGCACAAGGTTCCGCAACACTTGCAGATGGTTCTACAGAGCTTGCAGATGGTACGACAACGTTATCTAGCAAATTAGGTGAGGCTAGTGAAAAAGCAAATGAGGTCAAAGCAAATCAAGACACATATGATATGGTAGGTAGTCCAGTAGAGGTTGAAAAAGAGTCTGTAAACCATGTTCCAAACTATGGTACAGGTTTTGCACCGTACTTTATTTCTCTTGGCTTATTCGTAGGGGCATTATTAATTTCGATTGTGTTCCCATTTGTTGAACCAGCTATCCGACCAAAAAATGGTGCAGCTTGGTTTACAAGTAAAGTGACTGTATTAGCCGTTGTAGGTTTAGTGCAAACATTACTAACAGTAGGTATTGTAAAATGGGGTCTAGGACTTGAAGTAAATAACATGGGCTACTTTATCATAACGGCATTATTAACAAGCTATGTATTTTTAGCCTTAATTCAAATGCTTGTTTCGATCTTTGGTGATCCAGGACGTTTCATCGCAATTGTTGTGTTAATTTTACAATTAACAACAAGTGCAGGTACGTTCCCACTAGAATTAATTCCATCACCATTACAAGTATTTAACAAGCTTTTACCAATGACATATACGGTTCAAGCATTTAAATCAAGTATTTCAACTGGCGATATGACATTCTTAATGCAAAACTATGGTGTTCTAGCTGGATTCTTAGTAGCATTCTTAGCCATTACATTCGGTTACTTCATGCTACTTCACAATAAACGTTACTCTAAAGTAGCAGAAGAAAACTAATAATACACTTGAAGCACTCATCGACTATTCGGTGAGTGCTTCTTTTGGTAAAAGGATATATAGGCAACTATTGGTTTTCTCTATGAATTGGCGTTTTCCTTGCACGCTAGCCCTATTGGAGTCGCCACTAAATGCACAATATCTCTCTATATAAATAAAAACAAAACCATCAATAGCATAGTTGTGAAAGGTGAAAATAGATTTCCGTTGGCTTTCCTGTGGGCGAGCTGCTTCCTCCGCTACCGCTCCGTTTAGAGGCTCGCCTGTCTCGCTATCCCACGGGAGTCAAGTAGCCTTCCACGCCAATCTATAAAAATGTTAACTTTTTAGCAAAGGTTCAAGGGAAGATGTTCACTACTCATTTTATAGAGGGGTGTTGTCACTCAGCACATCTCCACATGCTTGATTGGAGCGAACGCAGTGAGTGAAGCAGCTCATCGGACGCCCCCTGAAAAGGACGCTGACGGACGGAAAGTAATCCCTCGCTTGACACCACCTTTTTTCAATAACATAAAACAACAGCTGATATGAGCGTATCAGCTGTTGTTTTTGTAAGTGTAAGAGATTTAATTAAGGGTTCATCAAAATGTGATGAAGTGTGTCATGATTGCTACGTGTGGGGCACGTATATGACAAATTACAGTATAGGCAAATGCTTATAGGTGGTTACATTTTTCACAAGTGTTGCTGTAGCATTCGCTTTGTTCTTCCATTTTTTCACCGCACTCAGTACATTGCTTTGCAGGTAAATTCTTGAAAAATTCAACTACGTTTTCTAACATTGTGGACTCCTCCTTTAAGTTCATCTGTACTATTACTGTTTTGATATTTCCTAGTGTATTATAACAGATGCTTTTCGTCAACACAAAATGCCTAATTTACGTTAAAATAAATATGGATAATTTGTGAAGGAGGAAACGTGAACTATGATTTTCGTTGATAATAAAGGGATCCATGATCCACGTATTAACCTTGCTATTGAGGAGTATTTATTAAAAACAATGGACGTTGAGAAAGAGCCAGTGCTTCTTTTTTATATTAACCAACCGTCCATTATTATCGGTAAAAATCAAAATACAGTTGAAGAAATTAATACAGACTACGTAGAGGACAATGGCATTATTGTTGTGCGTCGTTTATCAGGTGGTGGTGCTGTCTATCATGATTTAGGGAATCTTAACTTCAGCTTTATTACAAATGATGATGGTAATAGCTTTATGAATTATAAAAAATTCACACAGCCAGTAGTAGATGCTCTAGCTAAAATGGGTGTCAATGCTGAGCTTTCAGGGCGTAATGATATTCTAGCAGAAGGGCGAAAGGTTTCTGGAAATGCTCAGTTCTCTACAAAAGGACGTATGTTCAGTCACGGCACATTAATGTTTGATACAGAAATTGATGCAGTAGTGTCAGCTTTGAAAGTCAAAAAAGATAAGATTGAATCAAAAGGTATCAAATCCATCCGTTCACGAGTAGCAAATATTTCGGAGTTTTTAAAAGAACAAATGACAGTAGAAGAATTCCGTCTTGAAGTTTTGAAATCCATTTTCGGTGGGGAAGAAAATATTCGCTATTATGAGTTAACAGAGGAAGATTGGGCAAATATACACAAGTTATCCGCAGAGCGTTATCAAACATGGGAGTGGAATTTTGGGAAATCACCACGCTTTAATATTCAAAAAACACATCGTTTCCCAACAGGTGGCATTGATATCCGCCTAGAAGTTAATCATGGTGTGATTGAAGAGGCACATATTTTTGGTGACTTCTTTGGTGTAGGGGATATGGCTGATATAGAACAGCTTTTAGTTGGGACAAACTATGATAGAGCTGCCATTGCTAAGGCATTAGCAGATATCGATATTCCTACATATTTTGGTGGAATTTCAACTGAGGACTTTTTACAATTAATTTATTAAGGAAAATACGGTTTCGTGTAATGTTTTAGCCTAAAGGTTCGCTGACAATTATGTCGTCGAACCTTTTTTTGATACAATATAGAAAGAAAGGAGTGTTGATATGGAAAAGCATCGAATATTCATAGTAGAAGATGATGTCAAGATTGCATCATTACTAGCGGAAACGCTTAGAAAATATCAATACGAAGTTGCAACAATTCAAGAATTTGATCATCTCATCGAAGAATTTACAGCATTTAATCCACATATGGTGCTGCTTGATATAAACTTACCTGCTTATGACGGCTATTATTGGTGTCGCCAGCTACGCCAGCTTACAACATGCCCGATTATTTTCATTTCTGCTCGCTCTGGAGAAATGGACCAAATTTTTGCGCTTGAAAATGGGGGCGACGATTTCATTACCAAGCCATTTAACTATGAAATTGTTTTGGCTAAAATCCGTAGTCATCTACGCCGTACATATGGTGAGTATGCAGCAAGGCAAGAGGAACGGACAATCAAGCAAGGACAGCTTGTACTTCATTTAGAAAGAATGGAGCTACATAAAAATGATTTAGAAATTCCACTTCAGAAAAAAGAATGCATCATTTTAGAGCTGCTTATGGGAAATGCACCGAAAGTCGTGACGCGTGAACAGCTACTAGAGGAACTCTGGGACGATCAGGCATTTGTCGATGAGAACACGTTGAATGTTAATATGACGCGCGTACGAAAAAAGTTAGCAGATTATCACATAGCATCAACAATTGAAACCGTACGTGGTGCGGGCTATCGGTTCATATTAAGCGCAGGTGAGCTATAGTGGGCTGGAAATTATTCTTACGTGACTATGCATCATTTATTGTGTTCCAGCTCTTATTAGTTGGCTTCATTATGGTCATTTATATGCTAGATGGCTTTCGAAATATTGATACGGCTATTTATTCCTTCTGTATTAGCCTTGTCCTATTAGCTTCATTTTTACTTGTGCGTTATTTAATGCGCCAACGTTATTTGATGAAAATCACTCATCTCCCAACAGCAATGGAGGATGTGCTACAAAAAAACGCAAAAACGCCAGAAGCTATGCAAACCGAAAAGTACATGCACGAGTTGTATCGCCTTTATCAGCATGAGCTGCATGCGCTATATGCAAGTCAAAAAAGACATGATCAGTTTATGAACCAATGGGTGCATCAAATGAAAACACCTATTTCAGTCATTGAATTATTATTACAGGATGACCGACCTCTTGATAAAAAGAACGTACAGGAGGAAATTGATCGTTTACGTAGAGGCTTGGACATGGTGCTTGTTAATGCACGTTTAGAAAATTTTGAGGATGATATGCAAGTGGAACAGGTTGCGTTGAAAGCAATTGTCACTGCAACTGTTAATGAAAATAAACGTTTATTTATTACGAAAAGAGTTTTCCCAGAAATTCATATTGAGGATGATCTTATTGTTGCCAGTGATTCGAAATGGCTTCGCTTCATTCTTGGCCAATTTATTACAAATGCGGTGAAATACACGTTTGAAAGCAATAAAAAAATTGTGATTTCTGCCATTGAAAAGGATGACTATGTACAGCTAGCCATTTGCGATGAGGGAATTGGGATTCCAGCTTCCGATCTTTCACGTGTTACGAAAGCCTTTTTTACTGGTGAAAATGGGCGGAAAACAGGGGAATCTACTGGGATGGGCCTTTATTTAGCCAAAGAAATCTGTGAAAAGCTAGGACATGAATTGGCTATTACATCAGAGGTAGGAAAAGGGACAATTGTGACAGTGACATTTACAAATTAGGGGGCGCTAGGATGGGAGAAGTACGTATAGAAGATTGGGTATTAACTATTGATAAGGAGAAAACAAAAGCTCTTTATATGACACAAATGCAAGAGGGGGATCATTTTGCCTATCAAAATTTCTTGAAGGCAAATGAGAGGCTCGATGAAGAACTATTGCATTTTTCAAATAAGCTTGGGTTAAACTTACAGCAACCTACATTATTGAATGCATTTCCTCTCGAAGGTCAACAGATGATGTACAGTGGGTATTATACTGTGTGCGGTGAGATCCTAGAGGGAGAAATAGATGCTTGGGATGTGATTGTTGGGGAGCATTGCTTTAGTTTAGTAGAGGAAGAGTCCGTTCTGACATTAACAGAGCCTCATTTTCAAATCGGCTTTGAGGTCGTATTACAGTGGCTTTTACCACAATCCTTAGAATTAATGAAGAAATAAGGTGAATGACGTATGCCTATTTTACAAATTAAAGATGTGACAAAAGTATATGAAGGTAAAGTGACACATAGGGCATTAAATCAGTTGAGCTTTGATGTAGAAGAAGGGGAGTTTTTAGCTGTTATGGGACCTTCCGGAAGTGGCAAAACGACCTTGCTGAATATTATCTCGACAATTGATGAGCCTACTAGCGGTGAAATCATACTGGATGGCATGAATCCACATAAATTAAATGCAACTGAGCTTGCTTACTTCAGAAGAAGACAGCTCGGTTTTGTGTTTCAGGATTTCAATCTTTTGCACATGCTAACGGTCGAGGAAAATATCGTGCTGCCACTAACATTAGACCAACAGCCTTTAGAAGTAATGGAGGAACGTCTAGCTAGTATTGTAGAAAAGCTCGACTTAACTTCTTTCCTTCATAGACGTCCAAATGAAATATCTGGTGGACAGGCACAAAGAACGGCTATTGGTCGAGCACTTATCCATAATCCGAGTCTGATTTTAGCGGATGAGCCTACGGGTAATTTAGATTCGAATTCTTCACGTGATGTGCTCGAACTGCTAACAAAAGTCAATCAGGATAAACAAACGACGATTGTAATGGTCACACATGATCCGATTGCAGCTAGCTATTGTGATCGGGTGTTGTTCATTAAAGACGGTGAATTTTTCAATGAAATTTATCGAGATGATCGTCGTCAAATGTTTTTCCAACGTATATTAAATGTTTTGAGCTTACTAGGAGGAGGGCAAGTAGGTGACCTTTCGACAATTCGCTTACCGTAATGTCGTGCGGAACAGCCGGATATATGGTGCCTTTTTCATGGCAAGCTTTTTTTCTGTGGCTGTATTTTTTATCTATTCAATGCTAATGTTTCATCCTGATATTGAGCGCGGGATATTAGGAGAGGTATCACTTATCGGGATGGTGGGTGCTGAAATTGTTCTCGTCCTCTTTACATTATTCTTTTTGTATTATTCCATGAGTGCCTTTTTAGAGGCAAGATCACATGAATTCGCCATTTTATTGCATTTAGGAATGGAAAAGCGCCAGATGAATAGACTTGTCTTTTTAGAGACAATGATTATTGGGTCAGGCTCTATTATTGTAGGTATCGTGTTTGGCTTCTCGTTTTCAAAATTCTTTTTTATGATCGTACGAGAAATTTTGCATTTAGATGAGTTACCATTATATGTTTCCTGGCAGCCGTTTTTACTAACAATTGGTGTTTTTACAAGTGCGTTTGTCGTCATTTCATTTATTAGTGTGTATTTTACACGAGAGAGAAAATTACGAGATCTTATTAAAGGCAGTGATTATGTAAATAGCTTAACAACCTATTCCAAAATCCGAGCTATTTACGGTATTGCTTTAATTTTAACGACGTATATTTTAGCGTTTGTTGTAGGACATACGGCATTCATCTGGCTAACTTTATTAATACCATTTTCAGCAACATTCGGCACATATTATTTTTTCAGTGATTCCGTTCCGTGCTTTTTAGATTTAGCACGTGGAAAACGCAAGTTTCATTGGCAACGTTACCGTCTTCTCTCACTAGCTGAACAAACCCATATTATGATGGATAATGTGAAAATGTTTTTCGTTGTTACGATGGTATCAACACTTGCCTTTTTGTCTGTGGGCGTTTTAGCGACTATGTCCTCCTATACAACTCAATATGATCGCTTAAATCCATTAGGGCTGGTTTATAAAGGAGATGTGGATAATCCATTTGAGCGAGAGCATATCAATTCATTGCGACTGCAATTAGAGGAGAAAGGTTTATCTTATCAGCTGTCCCGTTTTATTGTAGTGAAGCAAACCTCTTCTTTCACTCGAAATGAAGTGGAGGTATTTCGAGAGTCCGATATGAATGTTTTGCTTTCTTCGTATAGTTATCCATTACTGAACCTGGGAGCTGGTGAGGCAGTATTTATCCCTTATTCAGAGGATTCGTTAAAAAAATTAAAAAATAGAATTGTGCACACCGTTTTAGAAGAGAATAATATTCCGATTACCATCGATAGTGTCTATCCAAAAATAGTGTTTCCAGGTTCAATTGTAAGTGTCAATTCAATTGTCATTAGTGATGAGGACTTCGCAAAGCTGATTCATCCGATCTCTGATCAAGATATTATTCAACCTAGTTATCATCTATTTACATTCGTTATACCACAATGGATGGAAACAAAAGATATCGGGAGGGCTATAGACCATCTAGAATCCAATTTATATTTTCTTAAAAAGGATAAATTTAGTCCATTTTACTTTGAAAATGCAGGATTAAATTATTCTTATATACTAGCTACCTACTCATTATTTACTTTAGTGGGTGTATTGGTTGCCACTGTATTTTTACTTGCGGCTGGGAGCTTTATCTATTTTAAATTGCATACATCACTTGAACGTGAAAAGCGTAAATTTGATGTGTTAAAGCGCATGGGCTTAACTGATGCGGAGCTGAAAAAGCTTGTTAATCGTCATTTATTTCCTCAATTCTTTTTGCCTTGGGGTGTTGCAATGATGCATAGTGCCTTTGCTTTTCTAATGGTACAAGGAATTTTGAGAGACATAGCAAATATTTCGATTGTAAAAGAAGTATTCTTTGCTTTTGGCTTCTTTGTGTTAATACAAGTAGTCTACTTTTATTTAATTCGTTGGCGTTACATCTCACATATCCGCTCATGATGTCTTTGTTTAAAAGAGAAAAAAATGAATTATTTAACGTAATTTATGACATGAAATAAAAAGATTCATTGTCTTTTAGATACATTTCTTATATAATATTACTGAATAACGATTCATTTTATACGATAAGGGGATGGTGTAATTGAATTTAGTTTCACGTGTTCGCCAACAGGCAACAGAGCAGCCGGAAAAAGTTGCGTATCATTTTATGGGGAAAGATACAACTTACGGGGAATTTGAGCATACAGTTGGTCGTTTTGCAAAGGGATTACAAGATTTAGGTGTTGAAAAAGGGGACCATGTGGCGTTTTTACTCGGCAATACGCCACACTATTTAATTGCCTTGTATGCAACAATGCGTTTAGGGGCAACAGCAATACCAGTTAACCCAATCTATACACCAGATGAAATTTCTTATATTTTGCATAACGGGGATGTAAAAGCAGTCATTGCACTCGACGCTTTGCTTCCATTAGTTGAAAAGGGTGTACAAGCATTTCCACAAGTAAGCACATTTATAGTTTGTGAAACCACGCCAGATATAGCGGAAAAAATGGCAGCGTTATCACCGCAAGCACAAGAAAAAACGCATTTATTTACACAGGTCATTGCCACTGCTGCTGAATCTTTAGAGCCTGTGGAAGTTGCAGATAATGACAATGCTATTATTTTATACACTTCAGGAACTACAGGTAGTCCAAAGGGTGCTATGCTGACACATGGCAATGTGTATTCAAATGCTCGTGATGTTGCCCATTATTTAGGAATCAAGGCAGATGATCGCGTCATTGCTACATTACCAGTGTTTCATGTATTTGCCTTAACCGTTGTGGTCAATGCGCCTTTATTAAGCGGAGCAACAGTTTTACTTACACCTCGCTTTAGCCCTACTGAAATTTTTGCTTTAGCGAGAGAGCAAAAAGCAACGGTATTTGCTGGTGTTCCAACCATGTATAATTTCTTGTATCAATTACCTGAAGGTGATCCTGAAGATTTCTCGACAATACGTTTGGCCATTTCAGGTGGGGCATCTTTACCTGTTGCACTCTTACATAATTTCGAACAGAAATTTAATGTGCGTGTGTCAGAGGGATACGGCTTATCGGAAGCTTCGCCTGTTACATGCTTTAATCCACTTGATCGTGATCGAAAAGCTGGCTCTATCGGTACATCGATAAGCAATGTGGAGAATAGAGTGGTTGATGTGAACGGTCAGGAAGTACCTGTTGGCGAAGTTGGCGAGCTGATTGTACGTGGCCCTAATGTGATGAAGGGTTACTATAAAATGCCTGAAGAAACGGCCATGGCCATTCGCGACGGCTGGCTCTATACAGGGGATTTAGCTAGGGTAGATGAAGAAGGCTATTTTTACATTGTCGATCGCAAAAAAGATATGATTATTGTAGGTGGCTTTAATGTTTATCCTCGTGAGGTTGAGGAAGTGCTGTTTGCCCATAATAATATTGTAGAGGCGGCGGTGGTAGGCTTTCCAGATCCTAACTTAGGGGAAGCTGTACATGCATATGTTGTGTTAAAAGAAGTAGCAGCCACTACGACAGAAGATCTGCTATCTTATTGTGCCAAGCATATGGTGAAATACAAGGTGCCAAAGATGATTGAGATACTGGATGAACTTCCGAAAAACACGACAGGGAAAATATTACGACGTTCATTAAAAGAAAAAGTTTAAACGAGTATAGCTACTATTGAAAAATGGTAGCTTTTTTTTATGTACATTATTCGTATAATAGTAAAATCAGTTGAGAGTAGTTGTCTGTAAGTGATAAAATCAAACATGTGAAATCTTCTACATACTTTTCAAGAGCTTGTCATATAGTGAGGAAGTAATGTAAAAAGACGTACAAAACTGGAACCCTTTGATGTGAAGCTACGTCAAAGCTTTTAGGTAAAAATACTATTGAAAGAGAGCATACAAAAACATGTTAGAACTCATTAAGGAGTTAATAAGCTTTATTGTGCATATCGATGTGCATTTAGAAGAAATTATTCGTGATTTTGGCAATTGGAGTTATCTGATTTTATTTGCGATTGTTTTTGTAGAGACAGGCGTTGTCATTTTCCCATTCCTACCTGGTGATTCATTGCTATTTGCAAGTGGAACATTAGCAGCTGCAATGGGTGCCTTTGATATGTGGATTTTAATTCCTGTATTTTTAGCAGCAGCTATTTTAGGAGATACGATGAACTATCATATTGGTCATAAGGTAGGAACATCAATCCCTCCAAAGAGCCTCCTCGGAAGAGTTGTTAAAAAAGAACGTATGGAGGCAGCTGAAAAATTCTTTAATACACATGGTGGGAAAACGATTGTTATAGCTCGTTTCATGCCATTTATTCGTACATTTATCCCGTTTGTGGCGGGTGCAAGTAAAATGAAATATAGCTATTTCTTATTTTATAATATCTTTGGTGCAATATTATGGGTATTCAGCTGTACATTACTAGGTTATTTCTTTGGTAATATTCCTATTATTAAAGATAACTTCTCGGTTGTCCTTATTTTGATTATCTTTATATCAGTTGTGCCTGCAGTTATTGGTGCTATCAAATCTAGAGTAGGTAAATAATGAGGACAGTCCTAAAGTGATCAATGGATCATCACTAGGACTGTCCTTTCTTGTGTTATATGTCTAATAGTGACCATACTAAATTAGTGTGAAGTATAAACAATAGGTCGTAAAAATGATATACTATATATTACTAGAATATGAAGAAATGGGGGCAGCGAAATGGAAGTATTTATTGGCAGACAGCCTATTTTTAATCTTCATGAGCAGGTAGTTGCTTATGAATTATTATATCGTGGCAAAAACGTCAATGCCTTTCCAATGGTCGATTCAGATGCAGCAACGATTGACGTACTTGTGAACTCATTTCTTTCAATTGGTTTTGAAGAGGTAACAAAAGGTAAACCGGGTTTTGTTAATTTTACTGAAAACTTATTGATGAGCTCCATTCATGAATTTTTAAATCCTTCACAGGTTGTGATTGAGATACTAGAAGATGTTCCGCTTACTCCTCAGTTAGTGGAACGTGTAATTGAGCTAAAAAAACATGGGTTCCAAATTGCTTTAGACGATTTTATTATGGATGAGCATGTGGAAATTTATGATGAATTATTTGAGCAGATTGATTATATTAAGGTTGATTTTTTAGCATCATCTATCGTTAAACGAATGGAAATTGAAGTTAAAGTAAAGGATAAGTTTCCAAACATTCAATTACTCGCTGAGAAAGTAGAAACGCGTCATCAGTTTGAAGTAGCTAAATCTTCTGGCTATGTGTTATTTCAAGGTTATTTTTTTGAACAACCTCAAATAATACGAGCAACAGACATTCCAGCGAATACAATTCAATATATTCACATCATCTCTTTATTAAAAGAAGAAGAGCCAAATATCCAATTATTAGCGGAAAATATCGAACGTGATATTTCATTGACGTATAAATTATTACAAATGATTAATAATTCATCTAAACGATCTAAATCGAAGGTACGCTCCATTAAACAAGCCATTGTGTTACTGGGCGTATCAAATTTACGAAAATGGATCTATTTATTGGCCATGCGAGAAATCGATATAGACGCCAATTCTGATCTTTTTAAAGAAGTGCTGTGTACATCTTTATTCCGAGCAAAGGTTTGTGAAAAGCTAGCGAAGCTTTCTTACAAAAAGAATTTCTCAGAATATTTCTTAGTAGGCATGTTTTCACTCATTGATACGTTGCTTCAAAGACCTATAGAGGTCATTTTACAACAATTACCGTTCTCAGAGGATATTACGAGCACCATTTTGGGCATTGAAACGGATATGACACCCTATCTAGAGTTTAGTATCGCACTAGGGAAGTTAGATTGGCCACGTCTAGAAGAGCTAGCGACACAGTTGAATATTCCACTAGTTGATATTGATCATTTATATTATGAAGCCATGGAATGGGCTGAAAAATCATTTTAAACTGTGCAAAAGCTATCTTAACGTTTCATTTAAGATAGCTTTTTTTATATTTCCACAATGGCATATTCCCTTCATCAAGATGAAGTTCTCAATATGAAGAGTATTTGCTATAATCATCTCGTCTTTAAAAAATTCTGATAGTTGAAGTGGGCGTGGGGAAATGAGACATGATGTGAGAGATAACATTGTGGAGTATGTGTATGTGATTGTTGGAGCGGCAGTAATTGCTATTGGTTTTAATGTTTTTTTATTACCAAATCAAGTCGCTTCAGGTGGGGTAAGTGGCATTAGTACGATTTTGCATGGTTTGTTTGGATGGAATCCGGGAATTGTTCAATATGCATTTAATGTACCATTATTTATTGCTGGTGTATTATTGCTAGGCAAAAAATTTGGGATTAAATCATTTATCGGTACCATTACGTTACCTTTTATTGTCTTGTTAACGAATAGCTGGGAGCCTTGGACTGATAATGCTTTACTGGGAGCTCTTTTTGGTGGAATTGTTGTTGGCTTAGGAATAGGACTGGTCTTTAAAGGGAATGCTTCAACTGGTGGCACTGATTTACTAGCGCAAATCATAACGAAGTTTACTGGGTTGTCGCTTGGAACAAGTGTACTGTTAATTGATGGAATCATCGCAATTAGTGCAGCAGTTGTTTTTGATTTAGAAAAAGGTTTGTATGCTCTGATTGGACTTTATGTTACAACAAAAACGATTGATATCATTCAGTTAGGTTTTAGCCAATCTAAAATGGTCTATATTATTACATTGAAACAAGATGAGGTAAGAGAAGCCATTTATGCTGAAATCAATCGTGGTATAACTAAGTTACCAGCAATCGGTGGCTATACAGGAGAAGCACGACCAGTTCTCATGGTTGTTGTTTATCAAACAGAATTCACAAAGCTGAAACAACTCATTAAAAGCGTTGACCCATCAGCGTTTGTCATCGTTTCTGATGCTTATGAGGTATTAGGAGAAGGTTTCAAACGTGCATAATTTTGGTATAATGGCGGCGTAAGGTATTTATTATGAGGAGGGGTACTAATGAAAAAAGCAATGTTAACATTAGTGTTCGGATCAGCAATCTTCTTAGCTGCATGTGGTGGCGGAGATAAAACTGCAAGTAATAATGAAGGTGCTACAGAGCCAGATGGTGAAGCGATTGCCATGAAATCTTGTGTTTCTTGCCATGGTGGCGAGTTACAAGGTGCAAGTGGTCCAGCATTAAATGACGTAGGTGCTCGTTTATCTGAATCAGAAATTTTAGATATTATCAATAACGGTAAAAACGGTATGCCTCCAGGGGTTGTAAAAGGGGCAGATGCTGAGGCAGTAGCCAAATGGTTGGCAACTCAAAAATAGTATTTATAAAACTAGCGGGCTGGAGAGCCGCTAGTTTTTTTATGGAGGTAAACGCTGTGTTGAGAGTAAATACATTCCTTTTAGACATAGACATGCTAAAATAAGAAGAACCCTATCCATTGATTGGAGGCTTTTTCATTGGTCGTAGTATTAACAAGAGATGTTATGGAGAAATTTAAGTTAGAGTTATTAGCTGGCGAGGAAGGAATTGGAAGAACGATCGTCACTAGTGATATTTCAAGACCAGGACTTGAAATGGCAGGATACTTTACACATTATCCGGCAAATCGCGTCCAATTGCTTGGCAAAACGGAACTGTCTTTTTTCGAAATGCTGCCAGCAGATGTCAAGCTTGAGCGTATGCGTTTACTTTGTTCGCAAGATACACCTGCTATTATTATTTCTCGAGATTTAGAAGTCCCCGAGGAGCTGATTCAGGCTTCCAACGAAAAGCATGTTCCTGTCTTTAAAACACATATGACGACAACCAAATTTTCGAGTAGATTAACAAACTATTTAGAGGGACGCTTAGCACCAATGACAGCAGCGCATGGCGTGCTTGTCGATGTGTATGGAATTGGTGTGCTTATTATTGGTAAAAGTGGCGTTGGGAAGAGTGAAACAGCACTTGAGCTTGTTAAAAAGGGTCATCGTTTAGTAGCAGACGATTGTGTAGAAATTCGTCAAGAATCAGAAAACCTTTTAATTGGTAGTCCCCCACCTTTACTAGAGCATTTATTGGAAATACGCGGAATCGGCATTATTGACATTATGACGCTATTTGGTGCAAGTGCAGTGCGTCCTTATAAACGGATTACACTCATTATTGAGCTGGAAATTTGGGACCCGCAAAAAGTTTATGATCGATTAGGCTTAGAAGAAGAGAAAATGAAAATAATTGATACGGAACTAACCAAACTAACGATTCCTGTAAGACCAGGACGGAATGTTTCCGTTATTATTGAAGTGGCTGCGATGAATTACCGCTTAAAGAGAATGGGCGTAAACGCAGCAGAGGAGTTTTCAAGACGTTTAGATGAAGTGATTTCATCTAATGATGAGTTAGATGATTAAACAGTTGTGAACTAAAGTATGTGAATGACATATTGAGAGGAGCAGAAGATGGATTTACTACTATTACAGATTGACCCGATTGCCTTTCATTTAGGGCCTATTCCGGTTCGTTGGTATGGATTGTTAATTGTGTCGGGAATCATTTTAGCATATATTGTCGGGCAGAGAGAGGCCGTTAAGCGAGGATTGCCTGAAGACTTCCTGGCAGATTTATTGTTATGGGCAGTTCCTATATCCATCATCTGTGCACGTATTTACTATGTGACCATGCGATGGGATTACTATAGTGAAAATCCAGGTAAAATCATTGAGATTTGGAATGGCGGTATTGCCATCCATGGTGCACTTATTGGAGCATTTGTCACAGCTTACATATTTACTCGTATAAAAAATGTAAGCTTTTTACGAGTAGCAGATATTGCAGCACCTAGTATTTTAATTGGACAAATTATTGGTCGATGGGGCAACTTTATGAACCAAGAGGCTTATGGTGGGGAAGTATCAAAAGCCTTTTTAGAAAATCTAATGCTACCAGATTGGATTATCAATCAAATGTATATCGAAGAATTAGGTTCTTATGTACATCCGACATTTTTATATGAATCCGTTTGGAACCTGATTGGGCTTATCATTTTATTAGTCTTACGTAAAGTAAACTTAAATCGTGGGGAAATTTTCTTTAGCTATCTAGTTTGGTATTCTATTGGTCGCTTCTATATCGAAGGTATGCGTACAGATAGTCTCTACCTAGTAGGCGATTTACGCTCAGCACAGGTAGTGTCCATTATTGGTATTGTAGTTGGACTAGGTGCCATTATTTATCGCAGAATAAAGGTAAAGCCAGCCGTAAAATACTTGGATAATAAATAAGGGGATGTAAAATATGGCTGTTAAAGCACTATTGTTTGATTTTGATGGCACGTTACTTAATACGAATGATTTAATCATTCAAACATTTATGCATGTATTAAATGAGCGATTTCCCGGGCAATATTCGCCAAAAGATTGCTTGAAATTCATTGGTCCATCACTCAAACAGACATTTAATGACATTGCACCAGATGAAGAGGAAGCTTTGATCGCAAATTATCGCGCTTGGAATATAGAGCATCATGATGAACTAGTTAGCGAATATCCTGATGTTGTGTCAACACTAGAGCAATTAAAAGCACAGGGTATTCGATTGGCTATCGTTTCAACAAAACGTAATGAGACTATTGATCGTGGGCTTTCTATTATGGGTGCGACACATTTATTTGATGTGCGTATTGGCACAGATGATGTAAAAAATGTGAAGCCTGACCCAGAGCCAGTACTACTTGCTTTACAACGTTTAGGAATAGACAAAGAAGATGCCATTATGATTGGTGATAATTCGCACGATATTGAAGCAGGGCATCGTGCAGGTGTAAGAGCAGCAGGTGTTGCTTGGGCAATTAAAGGTGAGGCATACTTACAGCAATATCAACCAGAATATATGCTACAGCATATGACAGATTTATTGGATATTGTGAAAGAGGGGTAAGGGCAGATGGCGCGTAAAACAGAACGTTATCGTGTCGAAGGAGCCAATTCGCTTTGGAATATATATGACACGGTGTCCTTTTGGAAGGTGATGAAGTGTTTCATTGTCATTCAAATTGGACGCTTCACACCATTTTTACGTGTGAAAAACTGGCTTTATCGTACATTTTTAAACATGACTATTGGCGAGCGAACTTCATTAGCCTTAATGGTCATGCCAGATACCATGTTTCCCGAACGTATTTTCATTGGTGAAAATACAGTGATTGGTTTTAATACGACAATTTTAGCGCATGAGTATTTAATAGAGGAATATCGCTTAGGTGATGTTTATATTGGAAATGAAGTAATGATTGGCGCAAATTCAACGATTCTACCAGGTGTAACAATCGGAGACGGTGCCATTGTTTCAGCCGCCACCCTTGTACATAAGGATGTGCCGGCAGGGTGTTTGGCAGGGGGCAATCCTATGCGGATTATTTATACGGCTGAACAAATGGCTGAGCGTAAGCGCAATGAGGTTGTAGAATGGTGTACACCAAAAAAATAATAAAAACTCACGTTGTATGACTACATACTTCGTGAGTTTTTTCATATTAAAAAGCTACTCCGGTTTTGGAGTAGCTTTTAATATTTATGCAAGCGCTGCGTCATAGTCTGATTTGAATTCACAATTGTCGTGATCACCTAAGCAAGTTGATTCAACAAAGGTTGATTTAATTGCAGTCCCATCTATGTCTTCTGTTGTATGAAGTGTTACTTTGTCGCCAGGGTAAAACTCACCTTTACAAATACTTACGATCATTTGCTCACTTAGTTGTACGAATGGACATGCCATAATAAATCCCTCCAATGTGTAGTTTATATGGTGCTTTTTGTTATTAATGCTATTCTATATTAAGCTTTTAAAAAAGTAAAAGAAAAAATAGAATGAGAGTAATAATCAATAAAAGTATTGATATTAAGGTATTCTTATTGATAATGAGATTGAGAATCATTTTTAATATTTCATTCAATAATATTATATCTATATAATATATGCGTGACTGTATTGAGAATAGGTTGTTGATAAAACTTAATTTTTTCCAACAATTGTATAAGAGAGAATCATTCTCAATTTTTTAGTGAATACTTTAGTTGATTTATAATCATCATGTCACATTTTAGACATATTCTCATTCTCAGTAAAACATTTTGTCAAAATTTAAGAGAAATGATGTCTTGTTTTTATACCGTTGTTCACTAAGTAATAGGTATAATTAACAGAATAATAAGTATTTAAAGATTTCGTTAATTAAAGAAGAAAAGTTGACTGCTTAAAAGAAATAAGTTAGAATTCTTTCATAATCTAATTCTCTAACACTCTAGTGAATTAAAGTGAAATGTAAGGAAGTGTTCATATGTCGTCGATAAAAATGTTTGAAAAACCACTTGGAATGCGCGATACATTTCCGCAAATCTATGAGAAGGTTGAAGCCGTTAGGCATGCTGGCAGAGACTTTTTATATAAAAGGGGTTATGAGTTCATTAAAACACCCGCTGTAGAGTATTTCGATACAGTGGGGAAAGCTTCAGCTATTGCTGATGCTCATTTATTTAAGCTAGTGGATAGCCAAGGAAATACATTAGTATTACGACCTGATATGACAACACCGATTGCTCGAGTAGCTACATCGAAATTATTAAAAGAAATGATTCCTTTACGTCTTGCTTATTTCGCAAGTGTTTTTCGAGCTCAAGAAACGGAAGGTGGAAGACCAGCGGAGTTCGATCAAATGGGGATTGAGTTAATAGGGGATCAATCTGTATTTGCCGATGCAGAAGTTATTGTGACAGCAATGGAGCTATTAAAACATTTTAAATTAGAAGAGTTTAAAGTCACGATTGGTCATGCGGGTATACTAAATTGCATTTTACAAGATTACACAGAGAGTATTGAACAGCAAGCAACACTTCGAACATTGTTGGTTCAACGAAATTATGTAGGGTTTGAAGAAGCAGTAGAATCATTTGATCTACCCAAAGCTAAATCTGATGCCCTCCTACAATTTATTGGGGAGGCAATGAATGTTAAAGACATCCGAGATATTGAAAAATATGTGCGTAAAAATGATGCATTAGAATACATGCAACAACTTGCTCAACTGCTGGAATTGGCTGACTTAGCTGAGTATATAGCTTTTGATTTCACCCTTTCGAGTCATATGAGTTATTACACTGGCATGCTTTTTGAAGTTTTTGCGGTAGGAAGTGGCTTTCCGTTAGGAAATGGTGGACGCTATGATGGTTTATTAGAAGTATTTGGCTCAAAAGTTGGTGCAACAGGTTTTAGTATTCGAGTTGATCGTTTATTAGAAACGTTCAATGGCCAGTCAGAGAAACGACAGGAAGCAACAGTTGTGCTTTTTGAAGAAGAACAATTCGAGGCAGCATTACTAAAGGTGAAAACATTACGGGCAGCAGGAAAATTAGCTACTTTACAGTTGCGTAGTAGCCTAGTTGATGAGGCAGCCTTTTTAGCATACTTTACAGAAGTGGTGGTTGTTGGACAGGGGGAAGTAGGCGGTGAATGAATTAACAATTGCAATGCCAAAGGGACGGATCTTTGAAGAGGCATATCAAATGCTGTTAGAGGCAGGTTTTAATTTACCAGAAGAGGTAGAAATGTCACGTAAATTAATGATTGAGATACCAGAGGAAAAAATTCGCTTTATTTTATCCAAGCCAATGGATGTCCCTGTCTATGTTGAACATGGTGTTGCTGATATTGGCATTGCTGGGAAGGATGTTTTGTTAGAACAACAGCGTGAAGTGCATGAGTTATTAGATTTAAAAATTAGTCATTGCTATATCGCATCTGCGGGATTACCGAACACACCAATGAATGAAATTGCGCCTCGAATCGCTACGAAATATCCGAATATCGCAATGAAGTACTACAAGGGCATTGGAGAGCAGGTTGAAATCATCGAGCTGAACGGTTCTATTGAATTAGCACCAATGATTGGTTTAGCTGATCGCATTGTCGATATCGTTTCAACAGGGCGTACCTTAAAAGAAAATGGCTTAGTAGAATATGAGTTTATTACAGCTGTTTCATCACGATTAATTGCAAATCCCGTAAGTTATCGTATGAAGGGTGAGCGTATTATTGATCTTGTGAAGCGATTAAAGAAATGTGTAAATGAGCAAAAAAGGAATCATATTTAGCTACATATGAAGGACTAAAGGGGATTAATCCTATGAAAATAACAAAGCTTGAAAAAGGCATTTCCTTAAAAAGACCACTTGAAGGGGGAAATGAGGAACAATTAAAAGTTGTGCGACAAGTGCTAGCAGATGTTAGGACACAAGGAGATGTAGCGCTCCGTACTTATACTGAAAAATGGGACGGCTATGCCCCAGAGAGCTTACGTGTTACAGGGGCAGAAATCGAGGAAGCAGTAAATACGCTAGACCAGCAACTTTATAAGGATTTAGCAGAAGCAGCCGAAAATATTCGTCTGTATCACGAGCAACAAATACGTTCAGGCTATCGCTTAGAGCTAGGACAAGGTTCTTGGCTAGGTCAACGCGTAACAGCACTAGACGCAGTAGGATTGTATGTTCCAGGTGGTACAGCAGCATATCCTTCATCTGTATTAATGAATGTGATTCCAGCTCAGGTTGCAGGTGTGAAGCGTATCGTCATTACTTCTCCGGCAGGTCAGAATGGGAAACTGCCAGCAGGTGTCCTTGTGGCAGCTCATCTTTTAGGGGTGGATGAAATTTATAAAATTGGTGGTGCACAAGCGATTGCTGCACTTGCATATGGTACAGAAACAATTGCTCCAGTTGATAAAATTACAGGTCCAGGGAATATTTTTGTGGCTCTCGCCAAACGTGAGGTATTTGGAGAAGTAGCAATTGATATGATCGCGGGGCCAAGTGAAATTGCGGTTTTGGCAGATGATACAGCATATCCTGATGAAATAGCTGCAGATCTGTTATCACAGGCAGAGCATGATGCATTGGCTTGTGCCATCCTTGTCACTACCTCAGAGCCATTAGCTCAAAGGGTAGCTGAGGAAGTAGAGAAGCAATTGCTGGAATTGCCACGTCAGGCAGTAGCTCGTGCCTCCATAGAAACCTTCGGGGTCATTTATGTAGCTGAAACGATGTCACATGCGGTGGAAGCCATTAATTCATTAGCGCCTGAGCATTTAGAAATTGTGACAGAAAATGCTGAAACGATTGTTGAACAGATAAGACATGCTGGCGGTATTTTTATAGGTCGGTATAGCTCGGAGCCTGTGGGAGATTACTTTGCAGGAACCAATCATGTATTACCAACGAATAGCACGGCTCGTTTTGCAAGTGGCTTAAACGTAGATGATTTTGTAAAGAAATCAAGCATTGTTTATTACAGTGAAAAAACATGGCAAGAAAATGCACCAAAAATTGCACGTCTAGCACGTATGGAAGGCTTAGAGGGGCATGCACGTGCAGTGGAATCACGCGGATGGGAGAAGGAATAGGGCGATGACAGTAAAGAAGAGATATGCAAAGGTAGAGCGTACAACAAATGAAACGCAAATTTCAGTAGCAATCGATTTAGATGGTGAAGGGCAAGCAAATATTCAAACTGGTGTGGGATTTATGGACCATATGCTCGATTTATTTATGAAGCATGGATTATTTAATGGGACCATACAAGCAAATGGTGATACCTATATCGACGATCACCATACAACAGAGGATCTTGGCATTGTCTTAGGGCAGGCTGTTCGTGAAGCACTTGGTGATAAGAAGGGCATAAAACGCTATGGCACAGCATTTGTGCCGATGGATGATGCACTAGCACAGGTAGTTGTAGATTGCTCCAATCGTCCACATTTAGAGTATCGTGTGCCAACTTTAAAGGAAAAAGTGGGAACGTTTGATACAGAATTAGTGCATGAATTTTTATGGAAATTTGCGCTAGAGGCACGCATGAATGTTCACGTGATTGTACCTTATGGCCATAATACACATCATATTATTGAGGCGATTTTCAAAGCATTAGCACGTGCGATTGATGCGGCAGTTGAAATTGACCCACGTGTTAAAGGAGTACCATCGACTAAGGGGCTGTTAACGTGAAGATAGGTGTTATTGATTATGGAATGGGCAATTTATTTAGTGTAGAACAAGCATTAAAACGACTAGACTGTGAGGTCGTTGTGACGGCTGATGAGAGCGTGTTAGATGCAACAGATGCACTACTATTACCGGGGGTTGGCGCATTTCCTGATGCTCGCAAGCGTTTAGCAGAAACTAAAATAGACCGTTATTTACAAAAGGCACAAAGTGAAAATCGCCCTCTATTGGGAATTTGTCTAGGCATGCAATTATTGTTTGAGCAAAGTGAAGAAGTAACCCCAACACAAGGGCTAGGTTTTTTCAAGGGACATATTCAACGCTTTAGTGGTATCGAAGGAGATCAAGCATATCGTGTGCCGCATATGGGCTGGAATGAACTGATCTTGACGAATCGCCCTACATGGTTGGACGGTGAAGTATCAGCGAAGCATGTCTATTTTGTTCACTCATTTTATGCGACACATATTCAGGAATCTGAGCTTGTTGCCTATGCAGACTATTGTGGCATAAAAGTACCTGGTATTGTAACGAATGGTTCCGTGACAGGCATGCAATTTCACCCTGAAAAATCGGGAGAACTAGGCATTTATTTATTAGAGCAATGGCTGAAAGGTGTGAAGGCATGCTAACAAAACGTATTATCCCATGTCTTGATGTCAAGGAAGGTCGCGTTGTAAAAGGTATCCAATTTGTATCTATCCGTGATGCAGGTGATCCAGTGGAGCTTGCAAAGTTCTATGATGAGCAGGGCGCAGATGAGCTTGTATTTTTAGATATTTCTGCTTCACATGAAGGTCGAGAAACGATGATAGATGTTGTTCGTCAAACAGCTGCTACACTTGCAATACCTTTTACAGTTGGTGGTGGTATTCGTACGTTGGAAGATATGAAGCGTATTTTACGTGCAGGTGCTGATAAAGTATCCGTGAATACATCTGCTTTGGAGCGACCAGCTCTTATTCAAGAGGGCGCTGATTTCTTTGGTGCACAATGTATCGTTGTTGCAATCGATGCTCGCTATAGTGAAGAAGATGACACATGGATGGTTTATACACATGGTGGGCGCAATAAAACAACTTGGTCAGCCGTTGAGTGGGCACAAGAAGCCGTGCGCTTAGGAGCAGGGGAAATTTTATTAACAAGTATGAATCAAGATGGTGAAAAATCTGGCTTTGATTTGGCCTTAACTAAAGCGGTAAGAGAGGCAGTGACAGTTCCTGTTATCGCTAGTGGTGGAGCGGGACATGCCGAACATTTTTACGAAGTATTAGCACAAGAGGTAGATGCAGATGCTGCATTGGCGGCTTCAATCTTCCATTACAAAGAAACGAACGTATTACAAGTAAAAGAATACTTACGTGACAAAGGAGTGGCAGTAAGATGATAGAGAATATTCGGTTCGATGAGAAAGGTCTTGTTACAGCTGTTGTACAAGATGCCAACACAAAAGAAGTGCTAACAGTGGCCTATATGAATAAAGAATCATTAGCTAAAACAATTGAATCAGGAGAAACTTGGTTTTATTCTCGTTCTCGTCAAGAGCTGTGGCATAAAGGAGCAACAAGTGGTCATAGACAACAAGTGGTGTCCATAAAAGCAGACTGTGATCAGGATGCATTAGTGGTGGAAGTGCTACCCGCTGGCCCAGCTTGTCATAATGGTACAACTTCTTGCTTTACAGAGGTGATTCAACAAAATGAGCAGATTGGCTCTGTAGACATCATCGCTAAACTTGTGCGTGTGATTGCAAAGCGTGAGCAGGAAATGCCAGAAGGAGCCTATACTACATATTTATTTGACAAGGGTATCGATAAAATTTGTAAAAAGGTTGGGGAGGAGGCAACTGAGGTTGTCATTGGGGCTAAAAACCGCGATGCCGAAGAAGTAAAATGGGAGGCAGCTGATTTAATCTATCACCTCCTAGTATTGCTACAAGAACAAAAAGTAAGTATTTATGATGTTCTACATGTGTTGGAAAAACGTCACGAGGAGAAATAACAGCATATTATTGATTGTATGGTATAATAGAAATTACTGTGTAAAGGAACGTAAAATGCGTTCCTTATTTCTTGTTTCGGAGGAAATATATTGGAAAAGAAACGTCAAAATGAGACTCAATCGAATATAGTGTCGTTCATTCCAACAGGCGACTATTATTATAAAAAATCAATTCAAGCAATGAATAGTGGACAAATGAATAAAGCTTATAAATATTTACAGCGTGCGGTAGATTTAAGCCCTGATGATCCTATGATTATCTTGCAGCTAGCCATCGTAGAGTTAGAAGGTCAACGTTTTGAGGAAGCGTATGATCTGCTTCGTCATGCCTATCAAATTGATCCAGATAATCCAGAAATCATTTTCTATATGGCAGAAGTATCAGGATGTGTGGGCATCATGCATGATGCGAAACGTTTTGCAGAAGAATATTTGCGGCTAGAACCAGAGGGTGCTTATGCAGATGAAGCAGCAGAAATACTAGAATTTGTCGCTTTTGAGCAGGATGATTTGGAAGACCCTGAAGAATCTGGTGAGGATTTGTATCGTCAGGAGCAAGCTCGTCGTTGTATGGAAAAAGGGGATTTTCCAGAAGCTATTACTATTTTAGAAGATTTAATTGAAGATCGACCAGCCTTTTGGTCAGCCTATAATAATTTAGCACTTGCTTATTTTTATGTAGGAGAAGAAGAGCAGGCGAAGGCTCTCTTACATACCGTGCTACGTGAAAATAAGGGGAACTTACATGCACTATGTAATTTAACGGTGATTGCTTATTATGAAAAAAATGAAGAGGATTTACAAGAACTACTAAATATACTTGTCAAAATTCAGCCATACACATGGGAGCACCGTTATAAATTAGGGGCTACATTAGCCTTAATAGGACAGTATGAATTAGCCTATAAATGGTTGCGCAGTATGCAAAAGAGAGGCTATGTTGGAGATGCTGGTTTTTACTTTTGGTTGTCACATGCGGCCTATTTCTCAGGTCATGAGGAAGTATCGAAAAGTGCATGGGATCAGCTACTAGAGCTAGACCCTGACAAAGAGGGCTTTGAGCCATGGCGCCAACAAGAAAATGAATTTGCACTTGATGCATTGGAGCATGACCGTGATTTTATTGTTGAAAAATTAGAAAGCACTTATACGAGTGAGCGCATTTTTGGTTTGTTTTTACTGAAGGGTACTGCACATAAGCAAGAAATTATCGCTCATCCGAAATTGGTTAATGTTGAACAATTAGACACATTTGAGAAATTGTTTTTAGCTTATTCACTCGGCCACGAATTTGATAAGAAGAACAAAGTAGAAGCGAGCTTTTTACGTGCTGTCAACGTACCAGAAATTTTATTAGAACAGTATGGGAAGCTCTCATCACTCATTGTACCAATGTTTCAAATGTGGTTTGTACTATGTGAACAAGCACTAATACAAAACTATCGTTTTACAAACCCAACAGCAATTGCAGGAGCCAATGATTATTTATTTAGATCTTCACAGATGCTCAAAGTGACAAAAAAGGAAATTGCCCAACAATATGGAGTATCTGTATCAACATTATCGAAGTATATTGATGAAATTCTAACGTTTTTACCTAATAGTCATAATTAACGTGTGAGCAACATAGTTGAATAACTTTATACTTTCACATACGATGAACATACTAACGTTATCACCAATGTTCCTTGGCGACATTATCCTATCCGTCAAGGGCTTTATCTTCTTCTGTAGGTGACGTTACACTTATTGGTTGAATGAAGATAAAAAGTATTCTGTTTAGGGGGAAGTATTGATGTCAGAAGAAAAAATTTATGATGTAGTAATAATTGGTGCAGGTCCTGCTGGGATGACTGCTGCTGTTTATACATCTCGTGCAAATTTATCAACATTAATGATTGAACGTGGGATTCCTGGTGGGCAAATGGCAAACACAGAGGAAGTAGAAAATTACCCAGGTTTTGATACCATTTTAGGGCCTGAGCTATCTACAAAAATGTTTGAGCACGCTAAAAAATTTGGTGCAGAATATGCCTATGGTGATGTATCCGAAATCATTGATGGTGAAGAATATAAAACAATTAAATCTGGTGCAAAAGAATATAAAACACGTGCCATTATTATTACAACAGGTGCGGAGTATAAAAAAATGGGTGTGCCAGGTGAAAAAGAGCTAGGCGGTCGTGGTGTCAGCTACTGTGCAGTATGTGATGGGGCATTCTTTAAACAAAAAAATCTAGTAGTTGTAGGCGGTGGCGATTCAGCTGTTGAAGAGGGCGTTTATTTAACTCGCTTTGCTGATAAAGTAACGATTGTCCACCGTCGTGACAAATTACGTGCCCAAAAAATTCTACAAGATCGTGCCTTTGCCAATGACAAAATTGATTTCATTTGGAATGCAACTGTAAAAGAAATTAATGAAGCTAATGGTAAAGTTGGTAGTGTCACATTACAATCAACTGTTGATGGTACAGAATCTGAATTTGCAGCAGATGGTGTCTTTATCTATATTGGTATGTTGCCTTTAACTAAACCATTTGAATCATTAGGCATTTTAAATGACGCTGGCTATATTTTGACAAATGCCAATATGGAAACTAAAATCCCAGGTATCTTTGCAGCTGGAGATGTTCGTGAAAAAACACTTCGCCAAATTGTGACAGCGACAGGTGACGGTAGTATTGCCGCACAAGCTGTACAACATTATGTGGAAGAGCTATTAGAGAAAATTAATGCCTAACATGGCTATTTAAAGGAAAAAAATACAATTTTAATGTGGTTTTAATATTGCTGTAACTTGAATGACATATAAAAGGTGTATGATAAAAAATGTAATTAGCAATCCCCCTTTTATTTTGTTTAGTAGGTTGTTTCCGCCTCAATTAGGTGGGAGCAACCTACTTTTTTATTTGTACAAATTAAAAAAATAAACGTATTTTTCGCCTAACATAAAAGCATTACACATGAATAAACCTAAATTGTTAATTGTCTTTACTAGAGAGTTGTAAATGAGGACAAATCTTGCAAGGTCTTGCTATAATGGGGAGTAGAATGCAAAAGTGATTAGAGGTGTGCCTATGCAAAGAATTGCAAATTTAATTGCCGTAAAAGACGGTAAAGTATTATTACTTCAGAAACCAAGACGAGGCTGGTACGTTGCTCCAGGAGGGAAAATGGAGAGCGGTGAATCCATCTTTGAGGCTGCTGTACGTGAGTTTCAAGAAGAAACAAATGTCACACCTTTAAATGTTCATTTAAAGGGTGTTTATACGATGATTATTAAAGAAAATAATGATGTAGTGGATGAGTGGATGCTCTATACATTTGTTGCTAAGGATGTAGAAGGTATACCATTCGAAGAAACGAGAGAAGGCAAGCTTGCATGGCACCCAGTAGAGGATTTAGCACATTTGCCAATGGCTGAAGGAGATCGAACTAATTTACAATTTGCGGTTTCGCAATCAGGCATTCAATATGGCACGTTTGACTATACAACGAATTTTGAATTACTTCATCAAAAAATACAAATATCAAAAGAACAATAAAGGAGTTGCATGACAGTGGTGGTTGAAGGCCAACAATGTACACACGAATTGGTTATTATTACAGGAATGTCTGGGGCTGGGAAGACCGTAGCTATTCAAAGCTTTGAGGATTTAGGGTATTACTGTATTGATAATTTACCACCAGCGTTACTTACAACTTTTTTAACTCTGCTAAGAGATTCTGGTAAAAATAGTACGCGTATTGCAGCCGTAATGGATATGCGTGGTGGCGACTTTTTTGATGCTCTTATTGGCGCGTTAGACCATATACTAAAAGAAGGCGATATTGATACTCGTATGTTATTTTTAGATGCAGACGATGCCACATTAGTTAGACGCTATAAAGAAACAAGACGTGCCCATCCACTAGCAGTCAATGGTTTACCTTTAGATGGCATTAAACAGGAACGGGCACTTTTATCTGAAGTAAAGGGCCGTGCTAATTTTGTGTATAACACATCGAACATGAAACCGAAGCAATTACGTGAAAGAATTGTCAATGAATTCGCTAGTGAGGCAGATACTATTTTTACTGTGAACATTATGTCCTTTGGCTTTAAACATGGGATGCCTATTGATGCAGACTTAGTGTTTGATGTTCGTTTTCTTAAAAACCCTTATTATGTAGAGGAGCTACGTCCCAAAACAGGATTACAAACAGAGGTATCCTCTTATGTTTTAGCTTTGGAAGATACGCAAATACTCATAAAAAAACTAACGGATTTATTAGATTTTATGATTCCTCTTTATCGACAAGAAGGTAAGTCACAGCTTGTCATTGCTTTTGGTTGTACTGGCGGTCAGCATCGCTCAGTGACATTAGCAGAATTTTTTGGGGCATATTTAGCAGGCAAGGAAAATACGGTTATTACGCATCGTGATATTAATCGTAGAAAGGAATGAGTGAATGGGGAAAAAGCAAACAAGGCTTGTCGTAATAGGTGGTGGTACAGGGCTTTCCACATTACTACGCGGGCTGAAGCATCACCCATTTGATATTACTGCCATTGTGACAGTGGCAGATGATGGGGGTTCTTCAGGCCGTTTACGTGATGACTACGATATTCCGCCACCTGGTGATGTACGTAATGTGATTGCGGCATTATCAGATATTGAACCACTTGTAAAGCAAATGTTTCAATATCGCTTTTCAGCATCAGAGGATTTAAAAGGTCACTCCTTAGGAAATTTAATGCTTACGGCACTTACTGATATTACTGGAGATTTTAATCATGCTATAAGTGAAATGGGCAAGGTTTTAAAAGTTCATGGTCGTGTCATACCAGCTGCAAATAAAAAAATAAACTTACATGCTGTGCTAGAGGATGGTTCAATTATTGAAGGAGAATCAAAAATTCCAACAGCATCAAAGCGCATTGATCGTGTTTTTTTAGTACCCGAAAATGTGCAACCGTTACCAGAAGCCATTCGTGCGATTCAGCGTGCAGACTATATTTTAATAGGTCCAGGAAGCTTATATACAAGTATTATTCCAAATCTGCTTGTGAAGGAGATAGGGGAAGCTGTTGTGAAAGCGAAAGGTAGAAAAATATATGTTTGTAATTTAATGACGCAAAAAGGTGAAACGATTTCTTATACAGCAGGTGATCATGTAACAGCCATACATAAGCATGTTGGCGGCGATTTTATTGATTCTATTTTAGTAAACGACGAAGAACTCCCTAATCCTGTAAAAGAACTATATAAAGAAGAAAGAGCAGAGCCAGTGACATTTGATGTGGCAAAGCTTGAAAGTATGGGCTTAGAGGTTATACAACGTGATATTGCTACAATTCGGTCAGATGGGACTGTTCGACATAATGCTATCAATGTTGCAGAATGGCTGGTAGATTATGCTGATATTTACCAGCAAAAAGTAAGAAGACCCATTATAGAAACATAATGGATTGATTGTATATGGTAAGATGAACATATACATAGAAATCATGATTGAAAGGGGGGCATGATATGTCTTTTGCTTCTGAAACAAAAAAGGAATTAACGCAAATAGAAGCGGACAATCATTGTATGAAAGCAGAAGTTTCTGCCCTAATTCGTATGAATGGTTCATTATCCTTTGCAAATAAACAACTAAGTTTAGACGTGCAAACTGAAAACGCTGCAATTGCTAGAAGACTATATACGATTATGAAAAAATTGTATCCGTACAATGTAGAATTGCTTGTTCGTAAGAAGATGCGACTAAAAAAAAATAACGTGTATATTTGCCGTGTAAGAGAAGGTGCGCGCGAGCTGCTAATTGATTTAGAAATCATCTCAGACGACTTTCAATTTAACCATACAATCTCAAGAAAGCTCATCAAAAAGAGTGGTCAAAAAAGAGCTTATTTAAGAGGAGCATTTTTAGCAGGAGGTTCTGTCAACAATCCAGAAACATCAGCCTACCATTTAGAGATTTATTCTTTGTATAAAGAGCATGGTGAGGCATTGATGGATTTGATGAATGAATTTGAACTTAATGCCAAAACAATTGAACGAAAAAAAGGTTTTGTCACCTATTTAAAGGAAGCAGAGAAAATTTCAGATTTCCTTAATATTGTTGGCGCACATCAGGCCATGATGAAGTTTGAGGATGTGCGCATATTGCGAGATATGCGAAATAGCGTCAACCGTATTGTGAACTGTGAAACAGCCAACTTAAACAAAACTATTGGTGCAGCATTACGACAGGTAGAGAATATTCGATTTATTGAAAATTCAATTGGTCTGGATCAGCTACCAGAAAAGCTACGTGAAATAGCACGTCTACGGGTAGAATATCAGGATGTGACATTAAAAGAGCTTGGTGAAATGGTATCAAGTGGAACGGTTAGTAAATCAGGTGTTAACCATCGATTGAGAAAAATTGATGAGATTGCTGATGCATTAAGACGTGGTGAAAAAATAGGTGGTTAAGTTTTCATACTTTTCAGGTATGAATGTCATGCGTAATCGCTTATTGTTCTTTTGCTAGTAAGTGAGGTAAGATAAAACTAATAGATGAACGGTAGTGAAGGGGAGTTTTGAGTATGATTGAGAGAAGAGTCCAGGTCAAATTAAAATTAGGACTACAAGCTAGACAAGCAGCACTATTTGTGCAGGAAGCAAATCGTTTTAGTGCGGATATCTTTCTGGAAAAAGACGAGAAAAAAGTAAATGCCAAATCCATTATGGGTGTCATGAGCTTAGCAGTCGCTAAAGGCACTGAAGTTACTTTAAGTAGTGACGGCAGCGATGCGGAGCAAGCGGTTACAGCATTGGCTACAATTATCGAAAATGAAGACTAACATTCATTGAACACAAAAGGCATCACAGAGCAAATCTGTGATGCCTTCATAGTGTTGAAAAACAAAACCATCCATAGCGTTTTTGTGAAAGGTGAAAATGGATTTCCATTGCAGGCTACTTGCTTTCCTGTGGGCGAGCGCCGAGCAGCTTCCTCCGCTACCGCTCCGTTTAGAGGCTCGCCTGTCTCGCTATCCCACGGGAGTCAAGTAGCCTTCCACCCCAATCCATAAAAATGTTTCTTTTTAGAAAGGTTTTCAAATAAAGTGAAGGTATTCACTACGCTTTATGGAGAAGTGTTGTCATCCATCACTTCTCCGCATTGAAAATAAGAGCCTATCCTCTTTCTAATAATATAAATAAAGGGCTATTTTGTTCAGGAAAAGACACTTTTGCAGAATGGTTGATGGGAGTGGAGCCAGCGTCACTCCTAGGGGATTAGCGTCCTAGAGGAGCCCCTGGAGCGAATGCAGTGAGTGAAGCGCGCCCCCTGGAAAGGACGCTGGCGGAACGGAAATCAACCCCTCGCCTTTCAAAATGGCTGTTTCTGCCGTTGACATCACCTTTTCTCAACAACACGAAAGGCATCACAAAGCGAGTCTGTGATGCCTTCTCATTTTTATTTATTATCGCTACGGTGCATAATGTGATCGATTAAACCATATTCTTTAGCACGTTCAGCAGTCATGAAATTATCACGATCTGTGTCTCTAGCAATGACTTCAAGTGGTTGGCCTGTGCGTTCAGATAAAATGCCATTTAATTTTTCACGTAAGAATAAAATACGTTTAGCAGCAATTTCAATTTCTGTCGCTTGACCTTGTGCGCCACCTAGTGGTTGGTGAATCATTACTTCTGCATTTGGTAATGCAAAACGTTTACCAGGCTCACCAGCAGCTAGTAAGAAAGCACCCATTGATGCAGCCATACCAATACAAATTGTTTGAACTTGTGGTTTAATGATTTGCATTGTGTCATAAATAGCCATACCAGCCGTAATTGATCCACCTGGTGAATTAATGTAAAGAGAGATATCTTTATCTGGATCTTCCGCTTGTAGGAAAAGAAGTTGTGCAACAATGGAGTTAGCCACATTGTCATCAATAGCGCTTCCTAAAAGAATAATACGGTCTTTAAGTAGACGTGAATAAATGTCATATGCACGTTCACCGCGACTTGTTTGTTCAATAACTGTAGGAATTAAATTCATGTTAAATCCTCCTTAAAAAACTAAATTCGAATACCTTTGCTGAAAATTTCCATTGTTATTTCAGCTGTATCCTTATCATACACATTATAGTCAGGGAAGGTCAAATATTAACCCTGCTAAAGTGAAATAAAAAAAATAAAATGTTTTTGCATTCTATGGTTGAATTATATGTGATAGGCTTGTATAATAATTGAGGTTATAAGTTTAAAGTACAGTACACTATTTTGCAGGTATGCTTCAAAAAATGAGGGTTATCTACATCATGCTTTTCGTAAGCCTAGAGTGAGTACTTTTTTTTTGTGCCTTTGCCCTCGTGGTGTAATGGATAACACGTAAGATTCCGGTTCTTGCACTGGGGGTTCGATTCCCTCCGAGGGCGCCATTTTACTGAATATAGATAGACTTGTTATAGCTCATCTCCTAATAAGTAGTTTAGCAGCCTGCTTAGCGGAGATCGAGAGGGAGATATAGGTGCAATACTGTCCTAGTTGGCATTATTCCCCTATTTATTCCTTTCAAACCTTCAAAAAAGCAATAACTCCAAATTATTTTTTAGTGGACATACTGTACGTGAAGACTAGAAATAGTCGAAAAAAAGAATCCTATCTGAGGGGATTCTTTTTTTTTGCCTAAATTTATCGAAATTTGGTGTGGATTGTAGTGTATATATATTAATTTTAGATTAGATTTCTTGTTATTTATACATGTTTCTTCTAATTATATAAGTTTATTATAAATTAATATGAAAAAATATTTAGTTTTATGCGAAAAGTTGTTGTCTAAATACTATAATATTAATATAATTGACCTAATAGTCTAACATTTCCGAATTGTGAAAAATAATACGCATTTCGGAAAATTATCGAAATAGGGGGAAATACAATGAAGAAAACAGGTTGGATGCTACTGATGATGGTTGCAGCATTAACATTAGCACTTGCAGGATGTGGTACAAAGGATGGTGCATCTTCAGGAAGCTCATCTTCAGAAGATGGTAAGAAAATATATAAAGTTGGTACAGAGGCAACTTTCGCACCATTTGAATCTGTTGACGATTCAGGGAAAATTGTGGGGATTGATGTCGATGTTTTAAAAGCTATTGCTGATGAAATGGACTTTGAAGTTGACTGGAATAACATTGGTTGGGAGCCAGTTTTCCAAACAATTAAAAACGGTGAAACAGATATTGGTGCTTCAGGAATCACAATTACTGAAGAGCGTAAAGAATCATTTGATTTTACAGAGCCTTATTATGAGTCTCAATTATTGATTGTTGTAAAAGAAGATTCAAAAATTAAATCTCTAGCTGAACTAAAAGATAAAAAGGTATCAGTACAAATTAATGCTACAGGTCATATGGCGGCGAAAAAGCTACAAGGGGAAGCAAGTACAAATATTATGGCGTTTGAAAGTCAACCAATCGCAATTCAAGAGATGTTAAACGGTAACGTTGATGCAGCTATTGGAGACAATGCGGTAGTTTACGAATACATTAAAGCGCATCCAGATCAAAAACTAAAAGTAATCGAAGATGATGCATTTGAAAAAGAATATTATGGCTTTATGGTTCAAAAAGGAAACAAAGAGCTATTAGATAAATTAAATGAAGGTCTTAAAAAGATTAAAGAAAACGGTAAATTAAAAGAAATTACAGGTTCTGATTTCAAGTAATAAATGAATGATGACGCCCCTAGTATGCTAGCGGCTCATTCACTTTAAAGGGGAAATGGGGTTTTCGGATGGACATCTTTGACTTACGCTGGGACATTGTCTGGAACTACCGAGATATGTTTATACGGGGTATTGGCGTAACAATTATTTTGACACTTAGTGGTTATTTTGGAGGTATTCTATTAGGACTATTTTTAGGCCTAGGAAAATTATCGAGTAAAAAATGGATTTATTGGCCATCAAAATTATATATCGATTTATTCCGTGGAACACCAATGCTTGTGCAAATTTTATTAATTCACTTAGCAGTTATTCCAACAATTTTTGGTCATTCTTTAGGATATATGGTGTCAGGGATTACAGCGCTCGTATTAAACTGTGCTGCTTACAATGCGGAAATTTTCCGTGCAGGTATTCAAAGTATTGCAAAGGGGCAAATGGAGGCAGCTCGTTCTTTAGGGTTAACACATAACCAAGCGATGCGTAAGGTCATTTTACCACAGGCATTTAGACGTATGATTCCACCATTAGGGAACGAATTTATCGCATTATTAAAAGATTCTTCATTAGTAACAGTTATTGCAGCACCAGATATTTTATACGCAAGTAAGGTAGTAGCAGGTGCAAGCTTCCGCTTCTGGGAACCGTACATCGTTGCTGCACTACTCTATTTAGTTTTAACATATGGTGTAACGAAGATCGTGGCATTTATCGAGAAACGATTTAGCAATAGTTATGTCCCTCGTAAAGCTAAGGCAGAAGGGCGGGAAGCAAGATGATAAAAATTGAAAACCTACACAAATATTTCGGAAAGCTTGAAGTATTAAAAGGCATTGATTATGAAATCCAAGAGAAACAAGTTGTTTGTGTGATTGGACCATCTGGCTCAGGCAAAAGTACATTTTTACGATGCATCAATATGCTAGAAGATGTAACAGATGGTGCTATTTATATTGAAAATGTGAAAATTAATGCGCCAAAAACGAATATCAACGAGATTCGGGCAGAAGTTGGCATGGTGTTTCAACAATTTAATCTATTCCCGCATATGACAGTTATCGATAATGTCACGATGGCCCCTATGCAAATTCGTAAAATGAGTCGTCCAGAAGCTGAAGAATTAGGGCATGAGCTGTTAAAAAAGGTTGGACTCGACAGCAAGGCATATAACTATCCTGAGCAGCTATCGGGTGGTCAACAGCAGCGTGTAGCCATTGCACGTGCCTTAGCCATGAAGCCAAAAGCCATTTTATTTGATGAGCCCACTTCAGCACTTGATCCTGAAATGGTCAAAGAGGTGCTAGATGTTATGAAAAATCTAGCAGCTGAAGGGATGACCATGGTTGTTGTTACGCACGAAATGGGCTTTGCTCGTGAAGTAGGGGATCGAGTAGTCTTTATGGACGGTGGCTATATTGTAGAAGAAGGCTCTCCAGAGGAACTCTTTGGCAATCCACAAAGTGACCGTACAAAGGCGTTTTTAGGGAAGGTATTATAATCTTAATGAATAAAGAGCAGTTTCTGGTGTTTACCACCAGAGACTGCTCTTTCGTGTTAATGAAGGGGATTAGTTGTTGTGTCATATGCATTCAGCATCGTTTGCATATCCTGTTGTGAGTATTGAGGTACCTGATAATAGCCATGTTTATTTTGATAGATGGATAATTCGTAGCCCATTTCAATGCAGTTAGGAATACTATCAGCAACAACGCGACGAACAACTGGGTTTGTTGTCTCTAAAGCAGCCGTTGTCATACATTTTGCTGAACCTTTTTGAGCACCAAGTAAGAACCCTGAAATAGTTTCATCATTAATTTCATTGGCATTTTGCATTGGCTTTTTTGGTTGACCAGGATTTACGCCATATTTAAAGTCATTTCCTGTCTCCATTTGGTAACGTCCTGTTGGAACAGATGGATCATGTCCTGTTTTGAAGGACTCTACAATTGTATTGTACATACCTAAAGTAAAATTATACTGGCGATCCAAAATATTCAATAATTCGGGATCTTGTACATGTGGGCGTAAAATTATGGCTTGGTTCATACCTGCGATAATTTCGCCAATTGTTTCATGCATGTCCATCATTTCATGGCCACCATGATTTAGACTATGTTGTTGATTGAAATTGGTTTGATTTGATGATTCATTGTAAAACGATTGTGACAAAAAAAACGCCTCCTCAATGATTTTTTGATGCAGTAATTAGTATGTCAAGTCAAATGAAATTCATACGGTATAAATGTAAAGACAAAAATGTAGACTATTGAAGAAAGGAAAAGTAGGTCGAGGAGGTTCTATAAATTGAAAAAGTTGCTTGGACCAATTGGGATAATTGTTCTTATTCTTGTTCTATTCGCCTTATTATTCATTCCTAAATATAATAGCCTGGTGACTGCAGAGGAAAATGTAGATTCGAAATGGGCACAAGTGGAAAATCAGCTCCAACGTCGTTATGATTTGATTCCAAATTTAGTCGAATCAGTGAAAGGCTATGCGAACCATGAGCAAGAGGTGATTGCAAGTATTACACAAGCACGTGCACAAATGGGTAGTGCAAACACTCCAGAGGAGCAAGCTGCTGCAAATGATGCTTTAACTGGAGCACTTAGTCGTTTACTTGTAGTTGTTGAAAATTATCCAAACTTAAAGGCAGATACAAACTTTCGTCAGTTAATGGATGAGCTAGCAGGCACTGAAAATCGCCTGGCGGTAGCACGTGAGGATTACAATAATGAAGTTCAGCAATTTAATAAGCAAGTTAAACGTTTCCCAGGTAATTTGATGGCAGGAATGTTTGGCTTTGAACAAAAAGAATACTTTAAAGCCGCAGCAGGAGCTGACAAAGCACCATCAATCGATTTTAGTCAATCAGGTACACACTAATGAAGCGTAGCCTTGTACAGATAATCATCGTTTGTTCGGTGTTTCTTTTATTTACGAACATGGCAAAGGCAACTATGCCGTCACCGATGAAAAATACGTATATACATGATTTTGCCAATGTATTATCTGCAAGTATCAAAGAACAATTAAATCATTACTCCGCGCAATTGGATCAAGGCACAGGCGCTGAAATCATGATTGTAACCATTGATAGTCTAGATGGACAGGAGCCAAAGATGTATGCTACAAAAATGATTCGTTCTTGGGGAATAGGTGACGAACAGAAAAATAACGGTGTTTTAATTTTAGCTACATTTGGACAGGGTGAAGGGAATAATGACGTAGTAATAGCTGTTGGTCAAGGATTAGAGGGGCCATTACCAGATGGAAAATTAGGACGTATTTTAGATGAGGCATTTTATCCTTCTGCAAGTACGGGTGACATAGATCAAGCCTTCCAATCGACATATGCTGAAATATTTCGCACTGTTGCCAAGGAGTATAATTGGAATGGTGAATTACCAGCGGCAGCAGACGAAGGTGAAGACATGCCAACTTGGTTAATTATATTGATCGTTCTCGTTGTTCTTATTATTTATACGTTCTTTTCGAAAGGTGGTGGAGGTCCTCGTGCTGGAGGCTATGGTGGTTATCCAGGTGGCTTTGGTGGAGGGCGTTCAGGCGGAGGCGGCTTTGGAGGATTCGGTGGAGGATCTTCCGCAGGCGGAGGAGCGAGCAGAAAATTTTAATCGTAATACCTAGCGAACTAATTGTTTAGTTCGCTTTCATTATGAGTGAAGAAAAAGTAATGATCATAAAAAATATCAAACATTGACAATAATACAAAAATTGGTATAATTTGAATATATCGACTTTCGATATAACGTAAACTGATATAGGGAGGAATCATTTTGAAAAAAAGATTTTTATCTGCATCATTAGCGATCATTTTAACAACATCTGTAGCTATTCCTGCAACCATGCAAGAAGTACGTGCTGCCAATGAAACAAATAGCTTTGTAATAGCGCAGGAGCAGCGCATTTCAGTGCAGGAATTTTTGAATTTAGCTGTAACAGCATTAACTTTCCAACACGGATCAGATTCAATGCGGCAACAAATTATTGATACATGGGTAAAGGCTGAGGAGTTCGCGGATTTAAATTTATCGATTAAACGTGATGAAGCCGCTCGTATTTTAGTAAGAGCTTTAAATAAAGAAGAAAAAGAAGCATCGCTTGCTGAGTATTTAGAGAAAGCCAATAAGCTTGGTATATTTAAAAATGTGTCAGTAAGCACGGATGCTATTGCTAAACAAGATGCAGTTAAAATGTTAAACAATGCAAAACAAATTAAAAATGGTTCTAATAATAAAGGTGTAAAGGAAATTTCTGTAGAAGATTTCATGAAGAATCCTGGGAATTTCGGCTATGAACTTTCACCTGATGGTAATTACATCACATTTGCCTCTGCATGGAAGAACAGATCCAATGTTTTCGTAAAAAAAATGAATGATGATAGTGAGCCTGTTCGCGTCTCGAACTCTAAAGATCGTGATATTGCAGGATTTTTCTGGAAGGAAGATAGTTTATTATATTTAAAGGATAAAGGTGGAGATGAAAACTTCCATATTTATTCTACTACATTTAATGGATCAAAGGAAAAAGATTTAACGCCATATCCAAATGTAACAGTAGGAATATTAAGTGGCCTACAAGGTGTTAAAGATGAAATTCTTATAATGATGAATAAAGAGGATGCCACTGTCTTTGATGTGTACAAGCTGAATGTTAAGACAGGTAAAACAAAGCATGTTGCTAAAAATCCAGGTAATATTACAAACTGGTTAGCAGATCGGAATGGAAATGTACGTGTTGCCGTAGCAACAGATGGTGTGGCAGGAACAATCCTTTATCGAGATTCAGAAAAGGATGAATTTAAACCGTTTATTGAAGTGGAAGCAGGGGATGAAGTAGTGCCACTAGCTTTCTCTAAAGACAATCAAACAATTTATGCAACTTCCAACAAAGGTAGAGATAAAGTAGAAGTTGTAAAATATGATTTAGAAGGCAATGAAAAAGTTATAATGTCCAATGATGAAGTAGATGTTTCGGGTGTTTTATATAGCGCTGAACAAGATAAATTATTATATGGTGCTTATGTTACTGATAAGCTGCATTATCAATTCTTTGATAAAAAGTTTGAAAAGCTGTTCCGTAAAATACAAAATAAGCTTGGGGTGCATGAAAGTGAATTAGGTATCAATGATTACAATAAAGAGATGACAAAATTTATTGTGAGCGTTTCAAGTGATACCGTGTATGGAAAATATTATTACTATGATTCCATAACAGGTGACTTAACAGAGTTGGCTACTTTAAGCCCTTGGTTAAAACCAGAAGGACTTGCTGAAATGCATCCAATTTCTTATAAGAGTCGAGACGGTTTGACAATTAACGGCTATTTAACTTTACCGAAAAATCAAGAAGCTAAAGATCTTCCTCTTATCGTCAATCCACATGGAGGACCTTGGGCACGCGATATGTGGGGCTTCAATCCAGAAGTACAATTATTAGCTAATCGAGGCTATGCCGTACTGCAAGTGAATTTCCGTTCGTCAACTGGCTATGGGAAGGAATTCCTTCAAGCTGGTAATAAGCAATGGGGACTTAAAATTCAGGACGATATTACAGATGGTGTGCAATGGGCGATTGATCAAGGTATTGCAGACCCTGAGCGTATCGGCATTTATGGTGCATCCTTTGGTGGTTATGCAACATTAGCTGGTATTACGTATACACCTGATTTATATGCTGCAGCAGTTGATTATGTAGGAGTATCTAATATTTTCACTTTATTAAATACCATTCCTCCATACTGGGAAACGATGCGTAACTTGTTTTATGAACGCGTAGGTCATCCAGAAAAGGACAAAGACTTATTAACAGCTGTTTCACCTATTTTCCACGCAGATAAAATCAAAACACCATTATTTGTCGCTCAAGGTGCAAATGATCCACGTGTTAATAAGGCAGAATCCGATCAAATTGTGGAAGCCTTACGTGCTAGAGGTGTGGATGTTGAGTACATGCTAAAGGATAACGAAGGACATGGCTTCGCTAATGAAGAAAACAGAATTGAATTCTACAATGCCATGGTGAAATTCTTCGACAGTCATTTAAAATAATTATAACCGAAAGGCATTGATGTGCGGCTTCCGCACAGTCAATGCCTTTTTTATTACAATAGTCCATTATATGGATGCGAAAAGGGAAGCTAAGACAGTTCAATCAAAAGTTATCAAAGAATAGAAAACATTCCTTCATCACACTTTCGTTTATAATAAGATGAGGAGGTGCTATCGATGATTGTTAAATTTTTTAGTCGAGCAAATTGCCCATTATGTGTGGAAGGCTTGCAGACATTAAAGCTTGTACAGGAGGATCTACCATTCGATATTGATATCGTTGATATCGAACAGGATGATGACATACATGAAAAATATATGCTAATGATTCCGGTAGTCGAAAAGGATGGTGCTGTGATTCAGTATGGCAATCTAGATTATGCTACATTGCTGGAGCAATTAAGTAGTTGATGCACCAGACTAATAAAGAATTAATAACGGTATAAATGACACTATTGTTAGCTGTATTCCACACAATTCACAAATTGTTCAATGAAAGCGTTTTGAATTTGAACAGTTTGTGAAGACCTTCACATTTGACTTCCTTTTCATAAAAAACGGAGTAGAATAGGTATCAAGTAAGAAGTTGTTATAAAACAGATTATCAGATGTATCACAGAGTTTCGTGATTGTTATATTACAAAAATAAATGATGTGAAGGGAGATTTTACAATGTGGGTTATTACAGTATTTGAGAAAAAGGATGTTCGTATTTTTGAATTTACAAATAAAAGTGAAGCAACAAAAGCTTTAGAAGGATTTAAGAAGAACGCAATTTTATCTTTCACAAAATAAACGCAACAAAGTCTCGTAGCTGTTTTCAAAGCTATGAGGCTTTTTTTTTAGCCAAAACTATACATTTACTTGCGCTTTAAAACAATGCATATTATAATAAAACCATAAGTGGGACACAAAATTATATTGCGGGATAAAAAATAACCCACACCTATTAATAAGGGAGTAGATAAATATGTTCACTGTTCCAGAGGCACAACAAAGGCTACTTCCTGAATTGTATCCGCTTCTGCAATCAAGATATCGAATTTTACAAGCTGTTCAGCTCATGCAGCCAATCGGACGACGTACACTTGCCGATTCACTGAAAATGACAGAAAGAGAAATTCGTAAAGAAACTGATATTTTACGCGAGCAAGGGTTATTAGATTCACAAAAGTCGGGTATGGTATGTACAGATGATGGTGAAATAGTTATTGAAAAACTAAGGGCTATCGTTTACGAATGGTCTGGCTTAACTCAGCTTGCGAAAAAGCTGGAACAGCATTTTGGTATTGAGCGTGTAGTTGTAGTTCCTGGTGATTACAATGAAGACGATACGATTTTAACCTTACTTGGCAAAGAAGCGGCACTACAATTTATGTCTTCAGCCTTTGATGGGCAGGTAGTAGCTGTCACAGGTGGAAAATCCGTTGCGTCTCTTGCACAATTTTTACATCCTGGCGATGTACAAAAGGATATTACATTTGTTGCTGCACGTGGAGGTATTGGACATGAAATGCAAATGCAAGCCAATACACTTGTTGCAACATTTGCCATGCAGATGGAGACACAGTACCGTACTTTATTTTTACCAGAGCATTTAAGTGAGCAAGCTTATCAAGCCATGTTAACAGAGCCTATGGTCACAGAAATGATGGCATTTTATGATCAAGCAGATTGTGTCATTCATGGAATTGGCTCCGCAGAGGAAATGGCGATTCGTCGTAATTCATCTCCTGAGGATTTACGAATTCTTGAGGAGAAGGGTGCTGTAAGTGAAGCTTTTGGCTATTATTTTAATGCAGAAGGTGAAATTGTCCATCGTATACGCACGATTGGTATTCAACTGGAGCAAGTACAAAATAGTCAGCAAGTTATTGCAGTGGCAGCGGGGAAACAAAAGGTCAATGCTATGCTTTCTTATTTTAAAGTAGCACCCAAACAAACAATATTTATAACAGATGAAGCAGCTGCAAAAGCCATTGCGGCGAATTTATCTTCTATAGAAAACAACCATCTAAAATGATGGGCTAGTACCAAACTTGTCACTCGATCTCAGAAAGTGGTGAAACACTTTTTGAATGAGCATAAAGCAAATTTAAAGTTTCTATTCATTAGAAACAGACATTACACATTATTGGAGGAATTAACAATGGCATTAAAATTAGCGATTAATGGATTTGGACGTATTGGACGTTTAGTATTTCGTGAGGCAATGAAGCATGATGAATTTGAAGTAGTAGCTGTAAACGACTTAACAGATGCTGGTCAGCTTGCACACTTATTGAAATATGATTCAGTCCACGGTATCTATGATGCTGAAGTCAATGCAGATGAAGATTCTTTCGTAGTAAATGGTCAACGCGTAAAAGTTTATGCTGAAAAAGACCCTGCACAATTACCATGGGGTGAGTTAGGTGTAGACGTAGTTCTTGAATGTACTGGACATTTCCGTTCAATGGAAGAAGTAGGCAAGCATATTGAAGCAGGTGCGAAGAAAGCTATTCTATCTGCACCAGCAAAAGGGGCAATGCCAACATTTGTTATGGGTGTAAACCACGAGGATTATAACCCAGCAACTGATGACGTAATCTCAAATGCTTCTTGTACAACAAACTGTCTAGCACCAGTAGCTAAAGTGCTTGATGAAAAATTTGGCATTGAACGCGGTATGATGACAACAATTCACTCTTACACAAATGACCAACGAATTTTAGATTTCCCACACTCTGACCCACGTCGTGCTCGTGCAGGTGCGGTATCTATGATTCCAACAACAACTGGTGCAGCAGTAGCTGTATCAAAAGTATTACCACAATTAAAAGGTAAGCTAGATGGCTTCTCTATGCGTGTGCCAACACCTAACGTATCATGTGTTGACTTAGTAGTAGAGCTAAAAGCAGACGTAACAAAAGAAACAATTAATGCTGTATTAAAAGAAGCTTCTGAAAATGAATTAAAAGGCATTTTAGATTACAATGAGCTACCATTAGTATCGATTGATTATAACGGTAACCATCATTCTTCTACTGTTGATGGCCTTTCAACAATGGTATTAGAAAACAAAATGGTGAAAGTTTTAGCTTGGTATGATAACGAAATTGGTTACTCTACTCGTTTAATGGATTTAGCTTTATACATTGCTGAACAAGGATTAAACCATAAATAAGTATCATATTTCGACATTTTGAGTAAAAAGTGTGGCATATTACTGCTTTTTATGCACAAAAAGTATAGCCTTTATAATATCGAATAGATATAATATACAAGGGTAAAGAGAGTAAGGGATTTTACCCTTGCTCTCTTTTTATACAGGACAAGCAATTGCAAGACATAACACTTAACTTTTGCTACTATAAAAACAAGTATTAGGGTGCATTATCAAAAGTTGGAGATTGAAATTCTTTTAGCTGATGTGCCAAAAAAGTACCAAAGTGCCTTTTCAATTTAGCAAGCATGGTGTCGCGCCAAGATGGGTAAAACACAAGAATGTAAGACTAAAACAGCTTTGAAGGGAGTTTCTTCATGTTAAATAAGAAGACGATGAAAGATATTGATGTAAAGGGTAAACGCGTATTTGTACGTGTAGATTTTAATGTTCCAATGGCAGATGGTGCCATTACAGACGAAACGCGAATTCGTGCAGCTATTCCTACAATTGAGTATTTAGTAGAGCAAGGTGCGAAAGTTATTTTAGCCTCTCACTTAGGTCGTCCAAAGGGTGAAGTAAAAGAAGATATGCGTTTAACAGCAGTTGGTGTTCGCTTAGCACAATTAATGGGCAAGCCTGTTACGAAGCTGGATGAATCTATTGGTCAAGTGGTGGAAGAGGCTGTTGCTAGCATGCATGATGGGGATCTTCTTCTTCTGGAAAATGTGCGTTTCCATGCAGGTGAAGAGAAAAATGATCCAACATTAGCACAGCAATTTGCACAGCTAGCTGATATCTATGTCAATGATGCTTTCGGCGCAGCTCATCGTGCACATGCTTCTACAGAAGGAATTGCTAAGCATATTCCAGCTGTATCTGGTTTCCTTATGCAAAAGGAATTAGATGTACTCGGTAAAGCATTGTCGAACCCAGAGCATCCCTTTACAGCGATTATTGGTGGTGCCAAAGTAAAAGATAAAATTGGTGTTATTGAAAGCCTATTAGAGAAAGTAGATCACTTAATTATCGGTGGTGGTTTATCCTTTACATTCATTAAGGCGCAGGGCTACGATATCGGTAAATCATTGTTAGAAGAAGATAAAATTGAGCTAGCAAAGTCCTTTATTGAAAAGGCAAAAGCAAAAGGCGTGCAATTACATATGCCAGTCGATGCTGTTGTGGCAAATGAATTTTCACAAGATGCTGAAACACAAATCGTTGATGTGGATGCTATTCCAGCTGATTGGATGGGTCTAGATATTGGACCAAAAACAGCTGCAAACTATGCGGAAGTTATTAAAAACTCTAAATTAATCATTTGGAATGGACCAATGGGCGTCTTTGAAATGGATAAATTTGCTAACGGCACAAAAACAGTTGCTGATGCAATGGCAACAACAGCAGGCTATACAGTAATCGGTGGCGGTGATTCAGCAGCTGCTGTTGAAAAATTTGAAGTAGCAGATAAGATGGATCATATTTCTACAGGTGGCGGTGCTTCTCTAGAATTAATGGAAGGTAAAGAACTTCCAGGAATTGTAGCACTAAACGATAAATAAACTAACTAAACAATCGGAGGCAACATGATGCGTAAACCAATTATTGCGGGTAACTGGAAAATGTTTAAAACATTTGAAGAAGCTATTCAGTTTGTAGATGCAGTACAGGATAAACTTCCTACCAATGACAAAGTAGATGCTGTTGTTTGCGCACCAGCTCTTTACCTACCTACACTTGTGCAGGTTGCTAGTGAGTCAGAGTTGGCGATTGGTGCACAAACAATGCACTTTGAAAATGAAGGTGCCTTTACTGGTGAAATTAGCCCAGCCCAGCTAGCAAGTGTAGATGTTGACTATGTCATTTTAGGGCACTCAGAACGTCGTGAATACTACAATGAAACAGATGAAGCGATTAATAAAAAGGTAGCAGCAGCGCTTGCACATAATATCGTGCCAATTATTTGCTGTGGTGAAACACTAGAGGAACGTGAGGCTGGCACGACAGAGCAAAAGGTGGCTGGACAAATTAAAGCGGCACTTGCTGGTTTTGATGCACAGCAAGTTGAGCATATGGTCATTGCCTATGAACCGATTTGGGCGATTGGTACTGGTAAAACTGCTACAGCAGACGATGCAAATCAAGTATGTGGAGCGATTCGTGCAGTTATCGAAGAGCTATATAATGCTGAAACGGCGAATGCTGTACGCATTCAATATGGCGGCAGTGTGAAGCCTGATAACATTCAGGAGCTTTTAACGAAAGAGCATATTGATGGTGCTTTAGTTGGTGGAGCAAGCTTACAGCCAGAATCTTACTTAACATTATTGGAGGCGGCAGCAAATGCCTAAAAAGCCAGTAGCATTAATTATTTTAGATGGCTTTGCATTTCGAGATGAAACATTCGGGAATGCAGTAGCACAAGCCAACAAGCCAAATTTTGATCGATATTGGAGTCAATATCCTCACGCTACATTAACTGCGGCGGGAGAAGCCGTTGGATTACCTGACGGCCAAATGGGGAATTCTGAGGTAGGGCACTTAAATATCGGTGCTGGACGAATTGTTTATCAAAGCTTAACACGCTTAAATAAATCGATTCGTGAAGGGGATTTCTTTACGAATCAAGCGTTTTTAGATGCAGTAGCATATGTAAAAGCTCATCACTCCAAGCTCCATGTTATGGGCTTATTATCAGATGGTGGTGTTCATAGTCATTATGAGCATATGTTTGCGCTATTAAAGCTAGCTAAACAGCAAGGATTAGATGAAGTTTATGTACATGGTTTCTTAGATGGACGTGATGTTGGTCCAACAACGGCATTAGACTATATCGAAGAAACAGAAAAACAAATGGCTGAAATGGGTATTGGTCAGTTTGCTTCGATTCACGGACGTTATTATGCAATGGATCGGGATAAGCGCTGGGATCGTGTCGCTCTCACGTACAATGTACTTGTTGATGGTGTTGGTCAAACAGCAGAAAGTGCAAAAAGTGGTGTAGCAGCATCCTATGAGCGTGAAGTAACCGATGAATTTGTGATTCCCTTCAGCATTCAAGAGCATGGTGAGCCAGTAGCAACAATTAGCGATCATGATGCAGTGATTTTCTTTAACTTCCGTCCTGATCGTGCTATTCAGCTATCCACAGTGTTCACAAATGAAGGATTTGATGGTTTTGCTGTATCTGCAAAGCATCCAAAGAATTTAAAATTTGTATCCTTCACACACTATAGTGATAACGTCAATGCACAAGTTGCTTATGAAAATGACAACTTAAAAAATACGATTGGTGAAGTACTAGCAACGAATGGGAAAACACAGTTACGCATTGCTGAAACTGAAAAATACCCACATGTTACATTCTTTATGAGTGGTGGACGTGAGGAAAAATTCCCAGGTGAAGAACGTATTTTAATTGCCTCTCCAAAAGTGGCAACATATGATTTAAAACCTGAAATGTCTGCCTATGAGGTAACAGAAGCCTTGCTTGCAGAAATTGCTGCTGAGAAATTTGATGGCATTATTCTCAACTTTGCCAACCCTGATATGGTGGGTCATAGTGGAATGCTTGAGCCAACGATTAAAGCGATTGAAGCGGTAGATGAATGTTTAGGCAAAGTAGTAGATGCTCTTCTTGCAAAAGGAGGCGCAGCTATTATTACAGCTGACCATGGTAATTCTGATGAAGTATTGACTTTAGCAGGTGAGCCTATGACAGCTCATACAACAAATCCTGTTCCAGTAATTGTGACAAAAGCAAATATAATGTTAAGAAATGGTGGTATTTTAGCCGATTTAGCACCAACCATGTTAGAATTATTAAAGGTGTCACAGCCTACTGAAATGACAGGACAATCATTAATTGAAAAAGAGGAGAATTAATTATGCCATTTATTACACAAGTTTATGCGCGCGAAGTTTTAGACTCACGTGGGAACCCAACAGTAGAGGTTGAAGTATTTACAGAATCAGGCGCATTTGGACGCGCAATCGTACCATCAGGTGCATCGACAGGTGAATACGAAGCGGTGGAATTACGCGATGGTGACAAATCTCGTTACCTAGGCAAAGGTGTATTAAAAGCAGTTGAAAATGTAAACACAATTATTGCGCAAGAATTAGAGGGTAACTATTCAGTTCTTGACCAAGTTGTCATCGACAAAGCTTTAATCGAGCTAGATGGCACAGAAAACAAAGGCAAGCTAGGTGCCAACGCAATTCTAGGTGTATCGATGGCAGTTGCACATGCTGCGGCAGATTATTTAGATGTACCTCTTTATCAATATCTTGGTGGGTTTAACTCTAAACAATTACCAGTACCAATGATGAACATTTTAAATGGTGGAGCTCACGCAGATAACAATGTAGACATTCAAGAATTCATGGTTATGCCTGTTGGGGCTGAATCTTTCCGTCATGCATTACGCATTGGCGCTGAGATTTTCCATAGCCTAAAAGCGGTTCTAAAAGCAAAAGGCTACAACACGGCAGTAGGTGATGAGGGTGGTTTCGCACCAAACCTTGGCTCTAACGAAGAAGCGATTACAGTTATCTTAGAAGCGATTGAAAAAGCAGGCTACAAACCAGGTGAAGAAGTTCGACTTGCTATGGACGTAGCATCATCTGAACTATTCAACAAAGAAGATGGCAAATATCACTTAGATGGTGAAGGTGTTGTGAAAACTTCTGAAGAAATGGTTGATTGGTACGAAGAGTTAACAAACAAATACCCAATCATTTCAATTGAAGATGGCTTAGACGAAAACGACTGGGCTGGCCACAAGCTATTAACAGATCGCATCGGTAGTCGTGTGCAATTAGTAGGTGATGACCTATTTGTAACAAATACGAAAAAATTATCGGCTGGTATTGAGCAAGGCGTAGGAAATGCAATCCTAATCAAAGTAAACCAAATCGGTACATTAACTGAAACATTTGAAGCAATCGAAATGGCGAAACGTGCTGGTTACACAGCTGTTATCTCTCACCGTTCTGGTGAATCAGAAGATGCAACAATTGCAGATATCGCCGTTGCTACAAATGCTGGTCAAATTAAAACAGGTGCTCCTTCACGTACAGACCGTGTAGCAAAATATAACCAACTTCTTCGCATTGAAGATCAACTTGGTTCAACAGCAGAGTTCCTTGGATTACAATCTTTCTACAACCTTAAATAATAGACAAAAAATGCCTCAAAGTTTATTGATACTTTGGGGCATTTCTTTTTGTGCCTATTGAAGTGGAAATCAACGGCTTTACTTTATGTCATTATAAAAGAAAAAAACTGTAGACAAACTCTCAATTTTTTTGAGTTTGTCTACAGTTCCTTTTTATGGCTGTGCCCAATGTTGGTCTAGTTCTTGATCGAGATAGACCCAGCCCTTCCAGGCAATATGAATCGTATCCATTATAAAATAAGGGTCATATTCATGGTCTGTAAAATCAACGTAGTCAACATTGGCAGCCTTTAATACTTGCTGCATCTTATCATAGTACTGCTGACGACGTTCCTCTGGATAGCCATTATAATCATACCAGTAGCCATTAACCGGAATGGATACGAATAATGGCTTGGCACCAGCATCTTTTAACACATCCATGACCAATTGAAAATCTTTATATTCCGGAGACTTCGTGTAATCCTCTTTCTTTCGCATTCCTTTAAACTTTGAAAAATTAGCATTAACAAGTCGCTGGTAAGCGCGATTTTCAATCATGTAGTCATTGGAAACACGTTTCTTTCCGTACGCCTCAGCATGCTGTAATTGCTGTTCAAAGCTTTGATTGGCAATGAGCTTGTCATTGCTTTTTAAGTGATGACCTTTACGTGGGAAAAGGGAATAATATAAATCCTTCTTTTCTAGCAATTCCTTATGGAAGCGCCCTGCCACCATCGCCAAACGTCCCGTAATCGGCTTTTCCTTACCGTTTGACATTTGATATTGATACATCGTTTTTAAGAGACGATCCCGCTCAACGGTATCAAATTCTAGCAGTCGTTCCATGGCGCGTTTACGAAGGTCGGCATCCATCTCTTGATTAAAAGCTAAATCATAGGCATGTAACATCGAATAATTCGGTGAAAAGTGAAATTCACCCATGCCCTTTTCTGTAAACCATTGTGGGGAGATGATGAAAACTAATTTTTTATCCTTTAAATTTCCCTCTTGAGCAGCAAAATTTAAAAAATGAGTAATGGACTGCATTCCCCCACGCCCAATCATAAATGTTGAATACGGCGCTTCAGATGCTCGCGCATAATTATAGGGATGGAAAGGGTCAAAACGATTTAATTCAGAGGAGCCATACAAAGGCATGGAATGAGGCTCCTGTAACATGCGTTCCTGTAAATACGTACCTTGAAAGACAAGTGGAGACATGTTTGTTTTGGCTTGCTCCACATCCTCATCGGAAATCCACGCCTTGATCCATGCATTCGGAAAGAAGACAAAGCCAGTAAAAAGAGCAAAGGCGATAAATAGAGAGAGAAAGCCTTTCTTCATCATTGTCTTTCAGCTAATTTCCCTACAATTCGATTCGGTGTATTCCATTCTTCACGATTAAAATCAGTTATAGGTACAGAAATATTAAAGCGGTTTTCAATTTCTACTAATAAATTAATTGTCCCAAACGAATCTAGCAAACCTTCTTCAAATAAATCAATATCTGGGTTCTCTACAATAATTTCATCTTCACATAACTCGACTAGCATTTCTAAAACTTGTTGTTGATCCATTAATAATTCTCCTTTATTGAACAGGCTCTTTCAGCCCTTGGTTAAAATAATTTGCCAGAAAAAATATAGAAGCCAAAGCATACGGCATTAAACGTAATGAAGACGCCAATAGCATGGGTCCACTTATTTTTAGGCCAGCGCTTATGCTTTTTATTCCAGCGTTCAAACTTATCAAAGCTAATAATTAATAGGGCATGATAGAGTCCGTAGACCACAAAGTGCCATTCTAGGCCATGCCAAATACCCATTAAAAAGAATAGTAAAAAGAAGCCTATATACGAAATAGCGAATTTATTTTTCAGCCACTTTTTCTTCGTCATCCAAAGCACAAAGCGCATATAGACGTAATCTCTAAACCAAAAGGAAAGACTCATATGCCAACGGTTCCAAAAGTCTTTAATATTGCGACTTGCGAATGGACGATTAAAGTTAATAGGCGTTTGTATGCCCATTATTCGGCTCACACCAACAGCAAATGCACTATAGCCAGCAAAATCAAAGAATAAGTAAAAGCTATACATATACATATACGCTAATTGCCCCTGGAAAGGTGTCAAATAGTTATACGTATGATTTGGCAAATAAATGAGGGTGTAGTTGTAAATTAAATACGCCAAAATAAATTTATATAAAAAGCCGACAAAGATATAGTTGAGCCCACTTAACAGCAGCTTTTGATAATCCTCCGAGGAAGGTACAGTATGAAAATCCTTTGTAAAACGTCGCCAGCGATCAATCGGCCCTGATGATACTGTAGGGAAGAATAGTAAGAAATACGCTAGCTCTATGACAGGAATTTTCTCTTTCATTAAGCCGTCACGGGTTTCTAAAATCATTTGCACTGCTTTAAATGTAATGTAGGACACACCAAGGAAGCCAAATAAATGATGTAATCCAAGAATCGGTAGTACCTTCACAAGGACAAGTGGTAATATCGACAAGAGTACAGCTATTATAAAGATTGTTCCACTATTTTGCTGAAGGCGGTAACGCTGATAAGCCACAATAAGGACTATCTGAAAGACCGTAAATAGAATGAGCGAAATGGACCCATTCAATGAATGTCCAAAGATAAGAGCTAAGACAATCAATGACACAAATAGATTATAGTATTTAGAAGATTTGCCTTGTAAACCCAATAGGATTGTTGGTAGTAATAAAAGTCCGATGATCACAAAGAATGCTATATTTCCATAAGGCGTCATACTGTTTCCATAACCGCCAATCCTTTACGATCAACCTTACCGTTCGGATTTAATGGTAAAGCGTCCATATATTTAAACGTTTTTGGTACCATATAAGCAGGCAAATACTCTGATAGAAGTGTTTTTAACTGCTTTGTCATTTTGAAGGGAGAGTCTGTTAATGGCTCGCGCAAAACAACATGTGCACTAAGCGAGATGATCTCCTTTTCTTTATAAATCGGTACAACAACACAGCTTGAAACGGGTGGTAGGTTGCTAATTTGTTTTTCAATTTCCTCAATTTCCAAACGATAACCATGTAGTTTAACCTGGAAATCCTTGCGCCCAGAAAAGAATAAATAACCATCCTGCTCATAGCCTAAATCACCTGTTAGATAGATGCGTTGTTCAGCTACTGTTGAAAAAACCTTCGCTGTTAAATCAGGCGCTCCCAAGTACCCTGCACTGACAGTTGGGCCTGAAATAACAATTTCACCATCTTCTAATAAAGCGACGTTCGGCTCCGTTATAGGGGCAATCGGTAATTGTTCAAAGCGTTCCACTAATGCTTTAGACACCTCTACATAGGATACCGCGACCGTTGTTTCCGTAGGACCGTATAAATTATAAATGGTAGCCTGTGGAAAGCGTGACATTAACTCTTTACATACCGCTATTGGTAAAACCTCGCCGCAAAATAAAAAAGTATCTAATGTCGGTATGAGCTGCTGGTTCCACTCTTTGTTCATTAAACACATCTTGGCGAAGGAAGGTGTAGAAGTCCAAACACGAGTATTCGACGTAGCTAAAGAATCAAATAATGCTTTAGGATTGGCGATTTCTTGCTGTGTAATCGCGTAAAGTGTGTGACCTCCAACAAGAGCCGGGTACAGATCCATGACAGATAAATCAAAGGAATAAGGCGCTTGATTTAAAAATACACCGTCGTCCTGTAAAGGGAAGTTTTCGTGCATCCAAGAGACAAAATGTGCTAAATTACTAGCTGTTATTTGGACACCTTTTGGTTGACCAGTTGAACCAGAAGTGTAAATAATATAATGGATTTCCTCGTTTTGCACCCATGTCGCTGATGATAGGGTAACGTCCTTTGAGGAACTCGCTAAGACATCACTCACCGCCATAACAGGGATATTCGTGAGCATGTGTAATGGCTCTGTTGTCAATAATAAACCTGCTCCAGATGCTTCTAAAATAAGCTGTAATCTTTCTATTGGCGTTGAAGAGTCAACAGGTACGTATGAGTGACCAGCTTTTACAGCACCTAAAAAGGCGACAATTTGTAGAGGGGACATATGTCCATAAACGACAATAGGTTGTTGTCTCCGCAAGTTAAGCTTCATCAGATAATCAGCTACATTATCCGATAAGTGCCAAAGCTCACCGTATGTTAAGGAAGCATGGTGCGTTTGATAAGCAGTTTTTTGTGGCTGCTGGAGGGCCACGCGTTCAATAGCTGCTAAAATACTTAACATTATAAAATCTCCTTTATTTAAAATTCCGTATATATAAATGGTCCAGCGTTCATATCATGGAAACCATGTATAAGAAACAGCAGTACCAAAACGATCAAATAAAATAGCGTCAAGGCAATAAAGCGCAAAGGCTCGTTATTTTTGATGGATTGCATTTGTCCACCTCCAATGAAAAAAGTATAGGATTAAATTTTCAAAAAATAGTAATTTACTAGTGAAAAATCCTTACCTTATGTTTTTAACACTGATTTGACGGAATGTGGAGAAAAATGTTGCTGAATTAAGGTGAATTCAGTAAATCATAAGATTAATTTAAGGTAAATTTAAGGTTATGGGGGAAAGTGTGGATTTTACAAACTATTGGTTGGTCTTTTTATGTAAAAAAAGCACGAACATAAGGGAATAATCTCAACTTATGTTCGCGCTATTGTTTTTATTTCACGGCATTCAAAACTTTTTTTGATACATAAAATTCAGAGCCATTATAGATATTTATTGTGTCAAATGTATGGGTCTTTACAGTGTTTGTTGAAGTTTGCTCATACAGCATTGTGTTTTTATTGACTGGGATTTTCACCATCACATCTGCCTTTTGTGCAATAAATGTTGGGTTTTCTTTATCGGATAAGTCAATTTTTGTTGTAAAGCCTTTTTCCGTAAATGCCTTTGTTGCTGGCACATATAAATCATTTGTAAGTGTATTTAAGTCAAAGCCCATGAATTGCGCCATTGTATGAGCTAAATCAGTGTTTTCTACTAGTCCTGTCAGCTTAGATGGACCGAATGAATATAAAAACACATCCTCACCGGTATGACCACCTGTCGTATAGCCAATGTTCGCACGATTTGCCAGCATTTTGACCATCTCACTGCCTAAGTCTTTAGAAAGTTTTAGTTTAGTCAATTCAGTCTTTGTTAATTGATCTAAGCCATAAAGGGCAGCCACTTCTTTTAAATTAGAACGGTCTTCTTTTAATTGACTTAATGCTCCCTCAACGGTCATGGACGCTTTTTTCAACGGATCAATGTAAGCAGAGACTGGAATACTGGAGTAGGTATTAGTCGTGTTGGCATTCCCCATCGTAATCCCGCTATTTCCATGGTCTGTTACGGCAATAACTAATGTATTGCCATCTTCCTTCGCAAAATTAACCGCTTCTTTTACAGCATCATCAAACGATAAAATATCGCTAATGATACCGATTGTATCGTTGGCATGTGCTGCCCAGTCGACCTTGCTACCTTCAACAAAGAGGAAGAAGCCGTCCTCATCCTTTTTTAGCGTATTGATTGCCTTGTTCGTCATTTCAGCAAGCGTAGGCTCGGATGCTCTTGTTTTAGCGCGATCTAAATCATAGGCAAGTGCACTTGGTGCAAAGCTTCCCCAAATTTTTGAAGACTGACTTTTGAATAGTTCATCACGTGTTTGAACTAAATCATAATTTTTTTCTTTCAGAACCTGGATTAAATCCTCGCCATCTTGACGGGCATTTTTTGTAGTTCCTGGTGACAGCGACTCTAAGCCACCACCTAAAACGACGTCAATATTTTGGTAAACTTGCTGTTCAGCAATATCACCATATTGACTTCTATTGTTAACATGCGCTGAAAAACCAGCTGGCGTTGCATGTTGAATTTCAGAAGTAGAAATCAGTCCAGTCGCCTTGCCCTTTTGTTTAGCTCCTTCTAGCACATTGGCTACAGGTCGGAAGGCATCTTGTTGAGAAATTTGTGCTAAACCAGGGGAATTAATCACGGATGGTAAAACGCCTACATATTTATCATTCGATTTATGACCAGTTGCTAAAGCCGTAGCAGCAGGCGCAGAATCTGTAATGGCTGATTCAGCAGAATACGTGCGCATAGCACCAGATAAAATCTCATCCATTGCTAAGCCCTCACCCTTATACCAACGAGAAAGGGTAACCGCATTATTACTGCTCCCATCCATTACAAGCATAATGACATTTGTCGGTTTCTTTACTTCGGCTGCTTCTACCTCTTGTTGTGGGATACTAACTGCGGATAACGTTACAGCACTTGCTAAAAACAATGAAGTCCATTTTTTTGCGTATTTCATGATTTTCCTCCTTTAAATGATTTCAATTGTAAGTGTAAAGGAAGGGTGTAAAGCTACTGTTAAATATTTGTTAATAAAATATGGTAATACTGTAAATGAAGAGATAAGAATGGAAGGAATCTGTGCGTTTATCACATGGATTCGATTGAGGCAGTATAAACTTTGGTGATGCTGTGAGCCGTCTAATTTAAGAACTTCATCCTCGATTAATACTTCTTCAACCGTTTAAATTTCAATTTTTGTTAAATAGCCAGCATTGTCATAGTCACTACAATAAATGGAGTCTTTGCATAAGCATAATTGGCACTAGTCGCAGCAAATAAATATCAGTAGTCCATAAATGACTTAACTTAGTTTTTCATCATGAAAGATGATACCAATGACCATTAACACTAACTTGCCAAATACACTTAACTTCTGCGCATTTAAAATCATTTGGTTCAACAGTGGGTTTGCTTAGTTTGAAAGCCGTAGCTAATGATGCCGCCAATAGGTAATTTTCATTGCCGATTAGTTCACTAAATATATGTTGCCTCAGAAGTATGTAAAAATGCTTTGGAGGCAACTTTTTATTACCGTGTATAGTACAAGTTCTATTAAATGGCAAGCCGTCACCATGCCATAGTTCAATTATTAATAAACAATGGCATGAAGCAATCTATATAGATATTTCCCTTTTTAGCTTATAAACAGGCGATAAATAGAAATATTTTTAGATTTTTCAGTTAATTCCAGTGTGAATCGATAAAAATATTGATATAGTTTTAGATAAAGAGAGTTCAAACGAAATATAACATATTAAACTAGTAGATTATCAAATCGAACAAAAATATCATTTTGTTAAAATAGATAAAAATGATTTTTTATAGAAAAAAGAGGTTTAAAGTAGAAAAATAATTTTATTTGATTTCACTATTTGAAATATAATGCATTTCAAGGAGAAGAGAAGTTGTTATGATACTGATAATAAATTAAAGGGGGGTGCTATAAATGGATACAAAATTACTTAGACAAACATTTGGAAAATTTCCTACAGGTGTGACGGTCGTTACTTGGTTTGATGGTGTGGGGATTAATGGGATTACAGTGAACTCATTTACTTCAGTTTCGTTAGAGCCTGCTCTAGCACTAGTATCTATTGATAAAAAAGCAAATGCGTTATCTCAAATGAAAAACAATGCATTTACAATTAATATTTTATCAGATCAACAGGAGTCTATAGCATGGCAGTTTGCAGGACGTAAGCAAGAAGGGCTTGAAATTACATGGATTAAAGATGGTATAGCTCCAAAAATTGAAGATGTTTGTGCTTTTATCGAATGTAAGCCATGGAAAGAAGTGGATGCGGGAGACCATGTTTTATTTATAGGAGAAATCCTTAATTTTGGACGCACTAATAGTGAAGCGCTTACATTTTTTGAAGGCAAGATGGGCTCGACAAAACAGTTCATACAACAATAGTTATTTAGTAGAGGGGATTATTAATTATGGGAATTAGAACAGGGCAACAATTTATGGATGCATTAAAGTCAAGAAACCCAGAAGTATGGCTAAATGGTCGTTTAGTAGAGAGTGTTTACGATGAACCCTATTTTCAACAACCAATTAAAGAAATTGCAAAGTTATATGATTTACAACATGATCCAAAATATCAAGAAGATTTAACGCATGTATGTGATGAAACAGGGGAGCGTGTAGCCACTTCATTCCTTTTTGCAAAATCCTACGAAGATATTATGAAACGTAGTAAAGCTTTTGAAGTAGTAGCTCGCCAAACTTTTGGCTTGATGGGGAGAACACCAGATTTTTTAAATACAGTGGTAACTTCTTTAGCACAAAATTCTTGGTTCTTGGCGAAATACAACCAAGATTGGGCTAAGAACATTGAAGCTTATTATCGCTATATACGAGATAATGATGTGTTCTTAACTCATGCCATTGTGAATCCACAAAATGACCGAAGTAAAGCATCACATGAACAGACAGATAAGTTTACGCACTTAGGTGTAGTAGAAGAACGTCCTGATGGATTAGTTGTCCGCGGAGCAAAAATGCTAGCAACATTAGCGGCGTTTACGGATGAAGTCATTATCTATTCATACCCAGGATTTGTACCAGGAGACGAGCGTTATGCATTAGCTTTTGCTGTACCGATTGATGTGAAAGGGTTAAAAATTATTTGTCGTGAACCCGTTCAAGATGGTACACGTTCAACATTCGATCATCCACTGGCTTCCCGCTATGAGGAAATGGATGCACTACTCATTTTTGAAGATGTATTAGTACCATGGGATCGTGTGTTTTTATATAACAACGTTGAGGCTGCGAACTTGCTGTATCCAATGACAGGTATTGCTGAACAGCCCGCACATCAGTCAGGGGTTAGAGGATACATTAAACTGGCATTTGCTGTAGAGGTAGCTTGTAAGGTTGCTGATTCGATTGGTGTAGATCAATATTTAAATGTGCAACGTGATCTCGGCGAATTAGTGCAATATGTAGAAGTCATTCGTGCATTGATTCGAACAGCGGAGCATGAATTTACGGTAACAGAGCATGGTGAAGCGCGATTAAATCCAGATGCTTTAGAGACCATTCGCGGCATGATGCCAGAAATATATCCGAGAGCCATTGAAGTCATGCAAACAATTGGGGCAGGCGGTTTGCTAATGATGCCAACTGAAGCTGATTTCTTAAATCCAGAGCTTCGTCCAAGCATTGATCGTCATTATGGTGGACGAGAAGGTGTAGATGCAGAACTAAGAATGAAAATCTTTAAGCTAGCCTGGGATTTATGTGGTGAAGGGTTTGGTATGAGAGCGCTTCAATACGAACGCTATTATACAGGAGATCCAATACGGAAACGTGCTATTTACTACAATAAATTTAAGAAACGGTACTCCTTTGATTTAGTTGAATCCATTCTTGCGAAAGAAGATGTAGGCGAGAAACAAACAGTATAAATTGAACTTGGAGGTGAAGCATTTGATTTCATCGGTAAAAAAAATCTCACGCATTATCGATTTATTTTTGGATGGCGAACCATCTTTAAGTAATAAAGAAATCGCAGAAAAGCTAAATTTACCTCCGAGTTCAGTCCATCATTTCTTAAAAACAATGTGTCAAGAAAGTATTCTCTTGCAAGGCAGTGATAAGCGTTACCGATTAGGCTGGAAAATTCTTGAGTGGAGTAACAAAGTTATGTATTACCAAGAAATTAATTTTGAAGCAGGCCCTATAATAAGTAATTTGGTTGCGCGTTTTAAAGGTACTTCACATATTGGGATGTTTGATAATGGGGAAGTTCGATTTGTATACAAGGCTATGTCTCCACATGCGGATATAGTACCAACATTTGTCGGTATGACTCGTTATCCTGCTTATTCAACAAGCATTGGGAAAGTATTATTAACGTATAATCCAGCATTTATGTTGCCGATGTTGGAAAAAGGCATGTTTAAGCAAACTGCCAATACTATCACCTCTGTAGATGATTTGAAAAAGGAGCTTGAAGTAGTTTATAAAAACGGCTATGCCATTAGCGATCAGGAAAATGCGTCCAATACTTATGGGGTTGCAGCACCTATTAAAACCTATAATGGTCAAGTTGTAGCAGCCCTTAACTTAGTAGGTGAAAAAAGTTATATGAACGGTAAGGATAAACAGGCAATTGTTCGTGAGGTAATTCGTTCAGCAGAACTAATTTCGAGACAACTAGGCTATATGACAATAAATTATTAAATTTAAAATTAGGAGGAATTCAATTATGTCCAATTCAACGCAAGTAAGTAAATTACAAGCCCGTTCTCAAAACATTTTTAAAATCATTGAGGAGAACAAGCATTTACTAAAACCGCCAGTGAATAATAAAGTGCTATGGGAAGACTCTGAGTTTTTAATTATGTTGCTTGGTGGTCCAAATGCTCGTCGTGAATTCCATGTTGACCCATCAGATGAACTATTCTATCAAATTAAAGGTTCTTGTTTTGTAGAGGTTATTAATGATGAAGGTAAACGTGAAGTAATTGAAGTGAAGGAAGGCGAAATGTTTATGCTACCAGCAAACGTCCCTCATTCACCACACCGCGTTGCAGACACATATGGAATTGTCGTGGAGAGAAAACGTAAAGAAGGCGAGTTAGAGGATTTAGTATGGCTATGCAGTGAATGTGACCATGAATTGTATCGTCTACGCGTACAAGTAACAAACATTGGGAAACAAATCTCAGATGGTATTGATTACTTCAACGCTTCTAAAGATTTACGTCAATGTGATAGTTGTGGACATGTAATGCCTGAGACTGTAAGTGAATGGCAATGAGAATCGATTTTCATACACATATTTATCCGAGAGATTTACCGAATTTTGCTAGTAAGTATGATAATGATAAGTGGCCTGTCTTAGAGCAAAAATGTTCTTGTGGAGCGGATATTATGGTAAGTGGTGAAGTATTTAGGGAAGTGACCAATCAAGTGTGGGACACAAAAAAACGCATTGAGGATATGGATCATGAGGGTGTAGATATGCAGGTTATTTCACCCGTACCTGTCACATTTTCTTATTGGGCACCTATTGAACAAGCGGTAGAGCTTGCACAATTCCAAAATAACTTTATTGCAGATGTTGTTAAAGCACATCCAGATCGTTTTATCGGCCTAGGAACTGTACCGTTGCAAGATGCAAAAGCGGCTGTTGTGGAGTTAAAACGGTGCAAAGAAATAGGTCTAGCCGGAATTGAAATTGGCACTAATATCAATGGAGAAAATTTGGACAGCGAGTATTTACTGCCATTTTTTGAAGCGGCAGAACAATATGAAATGCCGCTCTTTATTCATCCTTGGGAAACCTTAGCACAAGAGAGAACACCAAGACATAACTTTTTATATACAATTGGCATGCCGAGTGAAACAGCTTTAGCGGCAGCGAGCTTGGTGTGGAGTGGTGTAATGGAAAAGTGTCCGAATTTAAAGGTTTGTTTTGCCCATGGTGGCGGATCATTCCCTTATATTCTTCCACGTCTAGACCAAGGTTGGGATGTTTGGCCAAGCCTTAGACGTACAAAATATCCTCCAAGCCACTACACGAAAAATTTTTACTTTGATTCATTAGTATATGAATCACAAAATCTACATTACTTAATTGAACGTTTTGGCCATGAGAAAATTATGATGGGATCAGACTATCCATTTTTACTAAGAGAAATTAACCCTGGAAAAATCATAGATGAAACCTTGGACTTATCAGAAGAAGTACGTAAAGCCATTCTAGGTGAAAACGCTATGTCATTTTTAAATGTAGAAAGGAGCAGGGTTCTAAATGGTAAATCAAGTGAAAACGCCTGAAGAACGCTTGCAAGAGCTTGGAATAGAACTTGCTGAGCCAAGGGAAGCAGTTGGAAATTACGTTGGTTGTGTACGAACAGGTAATTTAATTTTTACATCAGGTCAAGGTGTCGATCAGTATCATGGCAAATTAGGTGAAGATTTAACAGTAAATGATGGCTATGCAGCTTGTCGCCAATCGATGATTAACCTGTTATCTGTATTGAAATCTGAATTAGGTGATTTATCGAAGGTGAAGCGTATTGTAAAAATTTTAGGAATGGTCAATTCTACGCCTGATTTTACACAACAGCCAAAAGTTATGAATGGTGCATCAGATTTATTAGTGGATGTTTTTGGAGAACGAGGAAAACATGCCCGTTCAGCAGTTGGGATGGCCCAACTTCCTAATAATACAGCCATTGAAATAGAAATGGTTGTTGAAATTTCAGAATAATCAAAAAGCGACTTTGAGAAAAAGGTAAAACACTCTTTTTCTTAAAGTCGCTCCATAATTGAGGGAGTGAAAAGTGATGCAACATGCAACGTTTAAAACGAAAAGTATTAATTGTCGTAATTTCATAAACGGTGAATTCATTGACGCTATAGATGGGAAAGTGTTTGAAAATATAAATCCTGCTACAGAAGAAGTCATTGGATGGGTAGCAGAAGCGACTAGGGAAGAAGTCGATGCAGCAGTACAATCTGCAAAAGCTGCTTTGAAAGGACCGTGGGGAAAATTCACTGTCAAAGAGCGCTCTCTACTGTTACGACGTATTGGCGACCTCATTTTAGAAAATGTTGAAGAACTTGCTGCTTTAGAAACGATAGATACAGGCAAACCGTATCATTTAGCGATAGAAATGGATATTAAACGTGCAGCACATAATTTCCACTTCTTTGCGGATTACGTTACTTCACTTGGCAATGAATCTTATAACCAAGACAATATGGCACTTCATTATTCAGTGACACGACCAGTAGGTGTCGTGGCTATGATTAATCCTTGGAATTTACCATTACTACTTTTAACTTGGAAATTAGCCCCTTGCTTAGCAGCAGGTAGTACTGCTGTCATGAAACCGGCGGAGCTTACACCAATGACAGCTACTCGCTTGGTTGAATTATGTCAAGAAGCGGGGATACCAGATGGTGTTGTAAATTTAGTTCACGGTTTTGGTGGGAATTCAGCAGGTGCTTTTCTATCAGAACACCCTGATGTAGATGCTATTACATTTACAGGGGAAACTAAAACAGGCACTACTATTATGAAGGCTGCTGCCCCTACATTGAAAAAAGTTTCATTTGAATTAGGGGGCAAAAATCCTACTATTATTTTTAAAGATTCGGACCTAGATGAAGTTCTTGCAACAACGTTAAAATCAAGCTTTACAAACCAAGGGCAAGTGTGTCTCTGTGGTTCTCGTATATATGTAGAACGTGATATTTATAAAGAATTTGTGGAGAAATTTGTAGCTCGTACAAAAGAATTAAAAATTGGAGATCCATTTGATGCAACGACAGATATCGGCTCTGTCGTAGGGAAAGAGCATTATGAAAAAGTAATGGGTTACATTCAAATTGCCAGAGAAGAGGGTGGCAATATTCTTACAGGCGGTGGTCGCCCAGCTACTATCGATAAAGGCTACTATATTGAGCCAACAATTATTACCGATTTAACGGATCAGGACCGTTGTGTACGCGAAGAAATTTTTGGCCCAGTTGTTACAGTATTACCTTTTGATACAGAAGACGACGTGATTTCCCGTGCAAATGATACAAATTACGGCTTAGGTGCAACTATTTGGACAAATGATTTAAGACGTGCACATCGTGTTGCAGGTCAAATTGAGTCAGGCATCGTTTGGGTAAATACATGGTATTTAAGAGATCTTCGAACACCATTTGGTGGGATGAAACATAGCGGAATCGGGCGTGAAGGTGGCGCACACAGCTTTGAATTCTACTGCGAGGTCTCAAACGTAACAATTAAATTATAACTTGGGGGGAAAGCATGGTAGTGAATCTAATTGAATGGTCTAACAAATTATTAGAAGCAGAAAGAACACGCATTGGCATTGAGCCGATTACTCAATCAGCTAAAGATATTTCATTGAAAGATGCTTACTCCATTCAACTTGAAATCGTTAATAGGAAGTTACTGAACGGCCATAAAATTACAGGTAAAAAAATTGGTTTGACATCTTTAGCAATGCAAAATCTATTAAACGTGGATGAACCAGATTATGGGCATCTTTTATCGAATATGGAAATTACAGAAGGAAAAACCGAGCGATCAAGTTATTTAAAGCCGAAAGTCGAAGGCGAAATTGCGTTTGTACTGAAGTCTCCTTTAAAGGGACCTAATGTCACTGTTAAGGAGGTACTTGAAGCAACAGATTATATTGTAGCTAGTCTTGAAATCGTAGATAGTCGCATTGCCAATTGGCAAATAAAATTGCTCGATACCATTGCAGATAATGCTTCCTCTGCAAAATACGTACTAGGTCAAGTGAAACGTGAGGTCTTCAATGTTGACTTACCAGCAATCGAAATGCAGCTTTATAAAAATGGAGCGTTTATGAATGAAGGAAAGGGAGAAGATGTTTTAGGCAATCCAGCAAGTTGTGTCGCTTGGCTTGTAAACCGTCTAGCAGATTTCGATATTGGTGTTGAAGCAGGAGAAGTTATATTATCAGGTGCTTTATCGGCAGCATTGGATGCTGAACAAGGTGATAAGTTCACAGCCGACTTCGGTGAACTATTAGGTACAGTCGAACTAGAGTTTGTGTAAAGGGAGGAAGCTACCATGACAAAAATGAAAGTGGGCATTATTGGTTCAGGTAATATTGGTACGGATTTAATGATGAAAATTCAAAGATCTCCGTACTTAGAGATGTCAGTACTTATTGGCATTGATCCTGAATCAGATGGCTTAAGACGTGCACAAGAGGCAGGTTTTCAGACGATTTCCAATGGGATTGAAGGATTTCTAGAGCAACCACATTTGGCGGATATTTTATTTGATGCAACATCAGCAAAGGCACATATTGCTCATGTGAAAGCTTTACAAGGTTTAAACAAAAGACTAATAGATTTAACGCCAGCCGCTGTAGGTCCATTTGTTGTACCGACGGTGAATTTGACAGAGCATATGGAAAAGCCTGTTGTAAACATGATTACGTGTGGAGGTCAGGCGACGATACCAATCATCTACGCCATTAGCCGTGTACAAAGTGTTGATTACGCTGAAATTGTTGCAACAATTGCTTCGAAAAGTGCAGGTCCAGGAACACGAGCTAATATCGATGAATTTACAGAAACAACATCCAATGCAATTGAGCTGATTGGCGGTGCAAAAAAAGGAAAGGCAATTATTATTTTAAACCCAGCAGAGCCACCTTTATTGATGCGTGATACGGTGTTATGTCTCCTTGAAGAAGAAGCGAATACGGAAGAGATTATTAAATCCGTAAAAAATATGGTCGCAAAAGTAAATGAATATGTACCAGGTTATCGCTTGAAGCTAGATCCGATTGTAGATGGAAAGAAAGTTACCGTATTTATTGAAGTAGAGGGATTGGGAGATTATTTACCGATCTATGCTGGAAATTTGGATATTATGACGGCCGCTGGATTGAAGGTGGCTGAAGAAATGGCAAAAACAATGAGCGTTAGGGAGGTGGAAGTGCGATGAGTCAAATCTATTTAACAGAGGTTGCACTTCGTGATGGTAGCCATGTGGTTGCCCATCAATTTTCTTCTGAGCAAGTTCGTTATGTAACGAAGCAATTAAGTGAAGCCGGTGTACCGTATATTGAAGTCACGCATGGAGATGGTTTAGGAGGCTCGTCCCTTCAATATGGTTTTTCTAAAGAGCATGATATTGCGTTAATTAGAGCGGCAGCAGAAGTTGCTGGAGATTCTAAAATAACGGTTTTGCTTATTCCTGGAATTGGCACAATACATCATTTGAAAGAGGCTTATGAGGCAGGTGCTCGAGTTGTTCGTGTTGCTACACATGTAACGGAGGCAGATGTATCAAAGCAACATATTGAAACAGCGAAAGCACTAGGGATGGAGGCATTTGGGTTTTTAATGATGTCACATTCTGCATCACCTGAAAAAGTATTAGAGCAGGCGTTGTTAATGGAATCATATGGGGCTGATGCCGTGTATGTTACGGACTCAGCAGGGGCTATGCTACCGTCTGATGTACAGAATCGTATTCGTTTATTACGTGCTCATTTAAACATTGAGATTGGTTTTCATGCGCATAATAATTTGTCTCTGGCTGTTGCCAATACACTTGTAGCGATTCAAGAAGGTGCTACACGTATCGATGGCAGTATTTGCTGTTTAGGTGCAGGAGCAGGCAATACACAAACTGAGGTATTGGTCGCAGTATTAAATCGCATGGGTATTGAAACAGGCATAGATTTATACCAAATACTCGATCTGGCTGATTATGTTCGTGCCAATATTTTGCCACATCCACAAGATATTACGACAGGTAGTTTAGTAATGGGCTATGCAGGCGTATATTCGAGCTTTTTACGTCATGCCCATATAGCTGCTGAAAAAGTGGGTGTTGATGCTAGAGATATTTTAGTAGAGTTAGGCAAATTAAATGTTGTAGGTGGACAAGAGGATACGATCATTGAAGTAGCACAAAAAATTGCACAACAGAAAGTGGGGAGTGCATAGTGTCTTTATTTGAATATGCTGAGCGGGTGGCGGAAGCACAAGCAACAAAAGAGGCAGTTGAAAAGATTACTAACTCAAAACCAAATTTGACAGTAGAAGAAGCCTATGAGATTCAAAAAATTAGTATGGAAAAAACGATGACAGCTGACAATCGGTTTATCGGTTGGAAAATGGGTCTAACAAGCATTGCTAAACAGCAACAAGTAGGGGTGGATTCTCCAATTTATGGGCGTTTAACCTCACAAATGAATCTTAGGACAAATGAAATTATAGCTGCTGAATATATTCATCCACGTGTGGAAGCAGAGGTAGCCTTTGTTTTTAAAAAAGAGCTACAAGGTGCGGATTTAACACCATTAGAAGTATGGGATGCGATTGAAAACGTATTTCTAGCACTTGAAGTCATTGACAGTCGCTATAAAAACTTTTCATTTACTTTACCTGATGTAATAGCTGATAATGCTTCTTCATCGAAAATTTGGCTGAGTGCGCAAGCATTTTCACCTTATACATGTGATTGGGCTTCTATAGAAGTCATTTTGAAACAAAATGGAGAAGAGAAACTACATGGTACAGGAGCTGCGGTACTTGGTCATCCCATTTATTCGGTCATTGAATTATTAACGATGTTAGCAAAAGAAGGTAGAGGTATTTTGCCTGGTCAACTCGTTTTAACAGGTGGCATAACAGATGCAATTCCAGTAAAAGCTGGTGATGAAATAGAAGCAGACTATGGGACACTTGGCAAGCTAACATTAGTTGTGAAGTAGCGGGGACTAAATATGCCAATTGTTCAAATTCAGTTATTAGAAGGACGGTCTGTGGAGCAAAAGAAAAAAATTATACAAGAAGTTACAACTACCATTGTTCAAACGGCACGAGTTCCAATTGATAGTGTAAGAGTTATTTTAATAGAAGTGCCACCCGTTCATTGGGGAATTAGTGGAAAGACGAAGGCGGAGCCATAACCAATGCAACATATTAAATCAAAAATAGAGGGGATATTTTATGATAAAAAAACCGCTAAAGTTTATGCTAGTTAGTTGTTTATTCGCACTTTTATTCGTTTTGGCAGCTTGTGGTAACTCAAACACAACAAATGAAACAGATGCAAAGACGGACAATAAATCAGCTGTGTCAGCAACTAGTTCGGATGAAGATATTCCAAAGAAGAAATTTAAGCTTGCCCATATTACATCAACAGATCATATGTGGCATAAAGCTGCTGAAAAATTTAATGAAGAATTAAAGGCACGCTCAGATGGCAAAATGGAGCTTGAAATTTACCCTGCAAGTCAATTAGGGACTGAAGCGGATATGGCACAACAAGTAGAGGCAGGCTCGATAGACTTTGCTTTTATTACAGCCGCTTTTTTAAGTACGCGTACACCTGAGATGGCCGCGTGGTTCGCACCATACATGTTTGAAAATTTACAAGAAGCTTCAGATGCAAGTCATACTGATATTGCACGTGAGATTTTAGGAGAAATAGAAGGAACGGGCTTAAAAGGGTTAGATTATCTATTCGCTGGTCAACGTACGATGGTATTGAAATCAAAAGAAGTTAAAAAGGCTTCGGATTTAGCAGGTTTAAAAATGCGAGTAACACCAAGTCCGCCGCTCCAAAAATTTTATAAAGATGCGGGAGCTGCACCAGAAGGATTACCATTACCAGAAGTATATTCAGCATTACAAACAGGCGTTATTGACGGAATGGATATGGACTTAGATGCGACAATCACAAATAAATACTCCGAAGTAGCCAAATATGTAGCTGTAACAAATCACATGGTATGGCCATCAATTGTCGTAGCAAATGAGGGAATGTTTGATGGATTATCTGAAAATGCTCAAAAAATCATTATTGATTCCTTACAAGCAACAATAGCTTATGCAGTAGAAACACGAACTGGACAAGAAGAAGAATTCAAAAAAGAACTTGCCAGTCAAGGAGTGACTGTTTATGAGTTAGGGGCAGATGTATTTAAAGAGCAAATCGAAGCATTTGACGCCGAGTATAGTGCAAAATCTGCTTTAATTAAACAGTTTATTAATGAATTCCGTAAGTAAATGGGGGAATGGCTAGATGGCGAAAATTAGTCAAGTTATTACTAAAATCGAAGAACTACTGATGATCATTTTAATGGCTGCGCTTGCTATCTTAATGATATTTGCGGTTATTTTTCGTTATTTCTTTAAAGATCCCATCCCTTGGGCTGGTGAAGTTTCGATTTTCTTATTAATATGGACTTCGTTTATTGGAGGAAGCTGGGGTCTGAAATATGGTACTCAGGCTTCAGTTACATTTTTATATGATGCTGTATCTAAGCGTAGTAAAAGGATTTTTAAAATTGTTCAGGATTGCATGATGATTGCGTTCTTATTTATATTAATCTATTACGCTTACAAATGGATGATGAATCCTGCCATGTTGCTACAAAAATCGAGCTCCTTACAATTACCAATGTGGATTCCTTATAGTGCAGTATTTATAGGATTAATTTTTGCAGCAATTCATCTTCTTTCACATTTAATTGACACACTTAAAAATAGAGAAGGAGAAAATACATGACTTATATTGTACTCGTTATTTTCTTTCTTTTACTTATCATTGGTATTCCCATCTCAATGGTGCTTGGTATTACTACAGTTATTTATTTCATCTTAAATGGTCAGGTGACATTATTAGATTCTACACCATTACGTATGTATTCAGGGCTTGAAAATTTTGGCCTATTAGCGATTCCGTTATTCATGTTAATGGGTGAAATTATGAATGAGGGCGGTATTACAACGAGGCTTGTTCAATTTGCTCGTGTCCTTTTTGGGCATTTTAGGGGAGGGCTGGCCTATGTGACAGTTATTGCTAATATGTTTTTAGCATCGATTCTAGGTTCAGCAAATGCTCAAGCTGCAATGATGAGTAAAGTAATGGTACCGCAAATGGAGAAGGAAGGCTATAAACGTGAATTCGCAGCGTCTATAACATTAGCATCTTCTATTATCGCACCTATTATTCCACCAAGTATGATTTTCATTATTTACGGTACGTTATCAAGTACATCTGTTGGCGCTCTATTTATGGCTGGGATTCTCCCAGGGATTATTTATGGTCTTGTTTTTATTTTAGTTATTTCTTATATGGGCTATAAACAACAATTCCCGAAAAGTGAACGGGCTTCGTGGGCAGATATTCGAAGCAAGTCATTAAAAGTAATCCCAGCACTATTAATACCCATTACAATTGTTGTAGGTATTCTAACAGGTGTATTTACAGCAACAGAATCTGCTGCTATCGCTTGTTTACTAGCAGTAATTGTCGGTTTATTTGTCTATAGAGAGTTAAATATCAAAAAGCTCCCTAAAATGCTAATCAATACGGTGACAAATACAGCTACAGTAACATATTTAATTATTATGGCCAATATTTTTGGATGGATGATTGCTTTTGAACGAATTCCACAATTGTTAGTAGAAAATATGTTAAACATTACAGAAAGTCCATGGGTATTCTTATTATTAGTGAATTTAGCATTGTTACTAATCGGCATGATACTAGATGGAATTGCCGCATTAATTATTCTAGTACCTGTCATGATGCCACTCGTAATAGCATTTAATATTGACCCGGTGCATTTTGGAGTCATCATTTGTATTAACTTAACGTTAGGCTTATTAACACCGCCAGTAGGGACAGGACTTTTCATCGTATCATCGATGGCAAAAGTGAAGTTTGAAACGCTAGTAAAGAGTGTTTTTCCTTTTATTGTTATTTCCTTTATCGTGCTACTATTCCTAACATATATTCCAGACCTTGTATTATTCGTACCAAGATGGTTGGGGATGTAGGGAGTAGCAGGTACGTTAATTAGGAGAATATTAGGTTATCTTATGGTTGCTTTTATAGTCAATTAATATATGATACTACATTTTTTTAGTTATTTGTGGAGGAGGATGCACGACTTCTGCTTGCCCTGAAAACGAGCATCCCGTAGCGGAAACCAACCACAACTTTAATAGTAATAGTTAAAGTAGGCTAATCACAACACACTTGAAAAAATCGACCACTGTATTAGGTGGAAATGAATTGGCTCATCGAGCGTAAAAGGTGGTTTTGATGGATTATGCAACAGATGAAACGTATTGCAATGTGGATCATCATTGCTCAATTTTTAACTGCCTTTGTTGGGAGAAGCATTAGTCCTCTAATGTTCTATATTAGTGCAGACTTATCATTGAATAAAGGGCAGTTAGGATTTCTTCCAACTGCTCTTTTTATTGGTCAATTTATAGCAACATTGCTAGTTGGCTATTTAGCAGATCGATTGAGTACCCGTAAAATAATGGTTTGTTTGATGATTATTGTTGGAACAGGCTTTTTAAGCTTTGCTTGGATAGACAATTATACGTTGGCCTTAGTATTTGTTGTACTAGCAGGGATGGGTTATGGAGGAATGCATCCTGTTACAAATCGTTTCCTTATGAACATACTTCCAGTAAATCAAGTTTCATTGCTAATGGGGTTAAAACAGATGTCTATTACGCTAGGTTCAGCAGGCTCGAGTGTTGTCCTGATTCCATTAGTAGCTTTCATTGGTTGGCGTTATACATTGTCTGTAGCGGCAGTAGTATTATTAATGTTTAGTTTCATAATGCCTTTTGTATTAAAAACAAAAGAAGATTCACAAACTGAGATAGCTACTAAATTGCCTTTACGTCAGCAGTTACGCATTTTCCTTCATTCAAAATGGCTCTTTTTTACGAATAGCTCAGCATTCATCTTAATGGGTATTCAAATGACATTTAACACCTACATTATATTATTTTTATATGAAATAAAGGACTGGCCCATTTATAGTGCTGGCATATGCTTGGCTATTTCTGAAATTAGTGGGGCAAGTGGGCGAGTGTTGTGGGGGATTATTAGTGATAAATTTTTTAATAAAAATCGATGGGCTGTATTATTAATCATTACTATACTAAGCGCAAATGGGATAATCCTTATGTATTTTACCTATTCCACCTTTTTTATAGTGATGTGTATAGCAATTATAGGTTTTTCTCTTGCGGGCTTTAATGGTATATGGATGACGCTAGCTGTTGAAAGTGTAGAAAAATCTATGAGTGGTTTTGCAAGTGGGTTTAGTATAATGGTGGCATCCATAGGTGTATTTTTAATTCCACCGGTTTTTGGTTCACTTGTGGAATATTGGGGTTATTTCGTAGGTGGGATTTTTTTAATTAGTCTATTTGCCTGCTGTGCCATATTCATGGTAATAGCACTATTTACTGTCAAGAAAGTCCAACCATCATAGCTGATAGTCACCACGTTGAATACAGTACCACAAGAGCATGTATACTAACTGCGACCTCAGGAAGAATTTTTCTAGAATGAACGCTAGCCCTAATCATACGAGGAAATTGATAAAATTCAAGATTCTAGTAAATTTTCAATAGAGCTTGTAAATGATTTCATCATGAAAGTTGTCACATAATCCACTTTTTGTTATACTAAAAGGTGTTGTGATGTTTCAAAGTTCGGGAGGTGCAGTGAATGCATACAGTAGTATTAGTTTCATTAGTTATCGTATCATTAGCGTTGATCGTTGTGGTATTACTTCAATCTAGTAAAAGTGCAGGCTTATCAGGTGCCATCTCGGGTGGAGCTGAGCAACTATTTGGAAAGCAAAAAGCACGTGGTATGGATTTAATCCTTCACCGTGCAACAATTGTGTTAGCTATACTATTTTTCATTTTAGCAGTTGCTATTACAAAAATCTAATAGTTGAAGATATATCGCCTAACCAAATTGGTTGGGCGTTTTCTTTTATTAAAACTAAATGGTAAATTCTCTCTCCATAGCAAAAATTGAATTGTAATTTACAATCCAGCTTGTTATTCGCTAGACATAATCGAGATGGCTATAATGGGTATAGTATGGATGAGTGTTTTAGGATGAAGGAGTGCTTACAATGAACAAATCATTATCACAGCCATTTTTCTTTCAAGCAGGACCACGTGCTGTATTATTATTACACGGCTTTACTGGTAGCTCTGCAGATGTACGAATGCTTGGTAGATTTTTAGAGAAAAAAGGGTATACTACTTTGGCACCTCACTATAAAGGTCACGGTGTGGAACCAGAAGAACTAATCACAACAGGTCCAGCAGACTGGTGGCAGGATGTCGTTGCCGCCTACAAACAGTTACAGGATGCTGGCTATCAAGAAATTGCTGTCGCTGGTCTTTCATTAGGCGGTGTGATGGCACTAAACGTGGCATTAAATAATCCTGTTAAAGGAATTGTCACAATGTGCGCCCCTATGACAATGCGTACAACAGACATTATGTTTGAGGGTGTCTTGAAATATGCAAGGGATTATAAAAAGTTCTTAGGAAAACAAGATGAGCAAATTGAAGCAGAAGTAGCACTCATTGCTGAAAAAGGGATGCCATCTCTACAGGAGCTACGTGAATTTATTGCCCGTACACGACAAGAAATTGACATGATTTATGCGCCTATTTTTGTCATACAAGCTACAAATGATGAAGTAATAGAGACAGAATCTGCCAACATTATATATAATCAAACTGAGTCACTTGAAAAGCATATCAAGTGGTATGAAAATTCAAAACATGTTATTACATTGGATCAAGAAAAAGATCAATTACACGAAGATATTTATCGCTTTTTAGAAAGCCTAAATTGGGCACAATAATTATAAATAGGATTTTCTCATGAAGGAGGGAATATGTATGAAAGACCAAAAAGATACACTACAAAGTCGTTTACTCGATTTTTTCAGCAAAGATGATTATAAACCATTAACTGTTGGTGAAATCGAGGATGAATTCGGTTTTGAGGATGCTGAGGAGTTCAAGGAGCTTGTCAAAACCCTTGTCCGTATGGAAGGGCAAGGCTTAGTTGTGCGTTCTCGCTCCAATCGTTATGGCCTACCAGAGCGTATGAATTTGCTAAGGGGTAAATTTATCGGACATGCGAAGGGCTTCGGTTTTGTGACACCTGATGTCGAGGGCATGGATGATGTATTCATTCCACCGCATGAAATTAATGGTGCGATTAATGGAGACATCGTTTTAATTCGTGTCTTAAAAGAATCATTTGGGGACCGACGAGAAGGGACTGTCACAAAGGTCGTCGAGCGCGGTCAAACAAGCTTTGTCGGCACATTCCAGGCTAATCGAGGCTTTGGCTTTGTTGTCTTAGACGATAAAAAACTACCGATGGATATCTTTATCGCAAAGGGAGACACATTAGGAGCTGTTGACGGTCATAAGGTTGTTGTTGAGGTTGCGACATGGCCAGAGGATTTAAAATCCGCAACAGGCTATATTACCAAAATTTTAGGGCATAAAAATGATCCAGGTGTGGATATTTTATCGATCTTATATAAGCACGACATTCCACCTGAATTCCCAGACGAAGTCATCGCAGCTGCTCAACGCGTACCAGATGAAATTACAGAGGCAGATTTAGTAGGTCGTCGTGATTTGCGACATGAAACGATCGTAACCATTGATGGTGCAGATGCAAAAGACTTGGATGATGCGGTAACCGTAACGAAAAATGTAGATGGTACTTACAAGCTTGGCGTACATATTGCAGACGTTAGTTATTATGTTACGCAAGGCTCTGTCATTGACATCGAAGCTTATGACCGTGCAACAAGTGTTTATTTAACAGACCGTGTAATCCCTATGATTCCACATCGTCTATCAAATGGTATTTGTTCATTAAATCCACAGGTTGACCGTCTAACATTATCCTGTGAAATGATTATTGATGGGAATGGTAATGTCATTTCACACGAAATTTTCCAAAGTGTCATTAAAACGACAGAGCGTATGACATATAAGGACGTTTACATGATTTTAGAGGAGCAGGATGAGGCACTAATCGAACGCTACGAGCCACTTGTGCCAATGTTTAAAAATATGGCTGAGCTATCTGGTATATTACGTCGTAAACGTGAAACACGAGGAGCGATTGACTTTGACTTTAAAGAATCCAAAGTCCTTGTCAATGACGAAGGCTGGCCAGTTGATATTGAATTACGTGAACGTACAGTAGCGGAGAAGCTAATTGAGGATTTCATGCTTGCTGCCAATGAAACAGTTGCAGAGCACTTCCACTGGATGAATGTACCGTTCCTATACCGTATTCACGAAGATCCAAAGCCTGAAAAGCTCCAACGCTTCTTTGAATTTGTTACGAACTTCGGTATTTTAATTAAAGGTACTGGTAATACAGTGCATCCGAAGGCACTGCAAGATGTTTTAAAAGCCATTGATGGTATGCCAGAGGAGCCCGTTATTTCAACAATGCTACTACGCTCGATGCAACAGGCAAAATATTATCCTGAAAGCCTTGGTCACTTTGGCTTATCAACGGATTTCTATACACACTTCACATCACCAATTCGTCGTTATCCAGACTTAATCGTACATCGTTTAATTCGTACGTATATAATTAATAAGGATACTTCTAGAGAAACGATTGCACAGTGGAGTATGGCAATGGATGAAATTGCTGACCATACTTCTGAGCGTGAACGTCGTGCTGTTGATGCAGAACGTGATACGGACGCTCTGAAAAAAGCACAGTACATGTCTGATAAAATTGGCGAGGAATTCGAAGGGATCGTTTCATCCATTACAAACTTCGGTATTTTCGTGGAGCTGCCAAACACAATCGAAGGACTTGTTCACATCAGTAATATGACCGATGATTACTACCGCTTCGATGATCGTCAAATGATTATGATTGGTGAACGAACAAATCGTCAATTCCGTATTGGTGATGAAGTGACAGTCCGTGTTGCCAATGTCATTATTGAGGAGTCATCCATTGACTTTGAAATCGTTGGAATGGTAGCTTCATATGGACGAACACGTAAAGCAGCTCCTACTGTCATCCATGCACGTAAAAATTATAGTGATAACAAGGGTGGACGCAGTCAACGAAGCACACGCAGCGACGAAGAAAAAGGCGGACGCGGTGGCAACCGTAGAGGCGGTCGCCAAGAGGATGACCGTGGAAGTCGTAGCGCCAAGCAAGGTGAACGTCGTGAAAGCGATCGTGACCCGCGTGGTCGCCGCAAAGAAGACTCAAGCCCAGGTCCTAAAAAACGCGTGAAACAAAAGCAAAAGTTTTACGAGGGCATTGCAAAGAAAAACAAAAAGAAAAAATCAAAGCGTAAATAAGCATTAGCGAAAGTGTCCTGAGTAAGGATGCTTTCGCTAATGCTCAACCTTTAAGTAGAGGGTGAAGAATATGGCAAAAGGTTCTGGAAAAGTATTAGCACAAAACAAAAAAGCTGGACATGATTACTTTATTGAGGAAACAATCGAAGCAGGCATGGTCCTAACCGGCACAGAAATCAAATCCATCCGTGCAGGCAAGGCCCAACTAAAGGACTCCTATGTCCGAATCACCAATGGCGAAGCATGGATTAGCAACATGCATGTCAGCCCCTTCGATCAAGGCAACCGTTTCAATCACGACCCACTGCGCGCCCGCAAGCTGCTGCTCCATAAAAAGCAAATCGGCGAGCTAGTCGGTGCCGTAAAACGTGACGGCTACACAATTGTTCCATTGAAAATGTACATCAAAGACGGCTATGCCAAGCTTTTAATCGGCGTCGGCAAAGGGAAAAAAGACTACGATAAACGTAACGACATGCGCAAAAAAGAAGCCAAACGCGAAATGGAACGTACCTTCAAATCAAAAAATCAATATTAATAGATTTCGAGAAAGCTCACCTTGTTGTTGGTGAGCTTTTTTAGGTGTTGATGCTGGGCGAGGCGGATAGAACGGCGAAAGTGACGGATAGAGATTGAAATGTGGTGGATAGAACAACGAAAGCGATGGATAGAGATTGAAATGTGGTGGATAGAACAACAAAAGTGATGGATAGAAAGCCCAATCTAGCGGATATACTAGGTATTTAAGCCAATTTTTTATACAATAGCGGGATACTTGAACTATCGCTAGTTTTGTTTTATAATATGTATTACTGATTGCCAGATTTCATGGAAGCGTACTTTAAGCTCCCACCGTACTAGAAGCAATTCTAGCTCTTTGTTTGAACGAAGCCCAACCGCTTCGATTCATATATCAAGGGGACGTTACGGATTCGACAGGGATGGTTCAAGCTTTAGTCGCGCGTCGGAGGGCTCGGCTCCGTCATCAACGACAGTTATATAATAACTGGCAAACAACAAAACTTAGCTTTCGCAGCGTAAGCTCGTAAGCGCTCTGCCTCTCTATCGCCCATGTAGAGAACGTGGGGCCCAACTTTAGTGGGATACGGTCGATGGTACCACCTGAGTCATCGACAAGAGATTTCCAGGTTAGCGTACAGGACGCCTGTTTGTCGGCATAATGTTACGTGAATCCTAAATAGGCAAACTACACGCGTAGAAGCTGAAGTATTGGAGTCTTTGGACGCGGGTTCGACTCCCGCCGTCTCCATTTTAAGAAATCAATTGATTTCAATGAGTGTCAAAACCCTTGATATGAAAGGGTTTTGACACTTTTTTAATTTCATCTGATTTCAATGGATTTCATTCAATTCTAGTCAATGTCTAGTCAAAACTAAGTCAAAAACTTAACCTTCTAAATAGCTAACAAACTTCTGTATAGCGCCTTCTTTTGCCTTTTTCGTGACGTGTGTATAAATGTCTAAAGTAGTTTTTACATCAGAATGTCCAAGTCGATCTTGAATTTCTTTAATGCTCGCACCAGCTTCGAATAAAAGTGAGCAGTGCGTATGACGTAAACCATGTGGTGATACTTTCTTCAACGTGTATTTGTTTTGAACACTATACATCCACTTCTGAACTTGACCAGGCTGTATAAAATCGTTTTTTGTATTACTAAACATTAATTGGTTTTTCTTCAGCGTATTAATGCCTAACTGAATATATTGCTGCTTTTGAAGCTTATTCCATTCTTTCAAAATCAATAAAGTTGTTTCATCTAATTTAATCGTTCGAGGTTTACCAGTCTTAGTAGTCTTCAAATAAAGCTGTGTTTGTTTACCACGTCCAATAGCTTTATTAATAGTTATCTCACTTTCTATAAAGTTCACATCATTCCATGTTAAAGCTAAGGCTTCGCTTTTACGCATACCTGTATAAGCGATTAAACGGAATAGAGCATATGCTTTATAGTTAAGGTGATCTTTTGCTTTCTCTAAAAATGAAATTAATTCTTCCTTTGTATAAAAATTTTCATTTTCATCTTCAGCATTCTCCGTAAAAGCTTTCTTAACTTTAGTCTCAACATGAGTGAAGGGATTTGTTTGAATAAAGCCATGCACAATAGCGAAATCTAACACCTTTTTAGCATAAGATTTAATGGTACGAGCCTTTTTAACCTTTGAAGCCCATTCATTGTAATGTTTTTGACAAATAGCAATCGTAATTTTCTCGATACGGTAACTGCCCATAGAGGGTAAAATATGATTTTTAAAGTAGCCAACTGTTTTAACAAATGTACTTTCTTCTACAGTTTTTTCGTATTGATTGATCCAAAGATCGTATACTTCCTGATATGTCTCTGTGCTTTTTTGTTTGTATGTGCCTTCAGAGACTTGAAGTTTGATACGTGCTAAAGCAAGCTCAGCTTCTTTTTTCGTTTTAAAACCTCTACGGGTAGTACTGCGAGCTTTACCTGTAAGCTCGTCTATACCTAAATAAACTTGGAATTTATATAACGTTTTACCGTCTTTGTTTTCATAACTTTTTATGGGTGAAGAATTATTTTTTGTCATGCGATCCTCCTAATATCGTTGCGGGGGCAAGATATAAAGAGAGGATTAATCCTCACAGTTATAATATATAATTTAACTGGGGAAAAATCCTCTCCTAGTATTTAAAAGCTATTCTCTTCTAAAAAGCGATCGATTTCTTTTCTTGAAACTCGTTTGATGCCGTCAATTTCACATACTTTTAGGCCCATATGTCGAAATTTTATGAAGGTGTTATAGGAAACACCAGCATATTTTGCAGCTTCAGTAATATTCAACCATCTATATGTCGAGTTATTGATTAAAGAAATTGATGTATATTCATTTACTTGATTATGCATTGTTTTTATCTCCCTCATAATTTTCATCTATTAATGTTAACCCATAGTATCCATGACGATTTTTATCATTAATTCTAAATTTGCTAGGTGTAATTGCTTGATTTATTAATGTTTCATTAAACTCCTTTTTGGAAACACGTTGCTTCTTATTAATCGAGCAGTAGTGATGATAAGCCTTTTCTAATTTATATTTGTGGATCTTGTAATTGGAATCGATAATACATTGATCTTCAAGAAATTCTAATACGTTATTTTTGTTGGGATAGTATCTTTCCAATATTTCTTTCTGAAAATCAGTTTCAGTAAATTGGAAATTATTTCGTTGCCATCTTTGTAAACCAACAATTGCCCATTGAGCGATATAGTCAATCTCAGAGGTTAACTTTTCAAACAAATCTTTATCTTGTTTATTTTTAGGTATGGGATTTAAAAAAGGAATTATTATTAATCTGTCAATAAATGCTCTTGCTTCAGAATGATTTTTAATATAAGGCAAATTATTCCCTGCGAACAAAAGGACAGCAGTATTTACGAAGTCGAATGGTTGACCATAAAGGGGGCGAATTGTTACTCTATCACCACCACTTAACTTTTTTAAAACATCCAATCGACCTAATGAAAGTTCTGATGTTTCTCCACAACTATTAAGTCTTTTACCAACCATATTCGATAAATAATCTGGTTTACTTAGTTGATCAAAGCTTAAGTTGGAGACGTTATTTTTCCCCACTAAATATTCAAGTATCTGTAAAATTATCGATTTACCAGTATCTTTCGGTCCATATAAAATAGGTATATATTTGACATTTCTAATTTCGGAAATAATGTAGCCAAAAAGCTCTTGGATTCGGTAATATAAATTCATATCACCGTTAGTAATATCATTTAAAAATTTTTCAAAATAAGTGCCATATTTTGTGCCTTTTAATAGATTAGCGTTAATCTTAGAAGTCATAAATTGTAGTGGTGTATGTTCTAAAGTAATATTATTATTGAAATCAAAGATAAAGTTTTCAAAGGATACATAGTTCTGATTAACTTTATTTACAGAATCATCGAGGTCTAAGTCAGGAAAAGATCTAATCCATTCTACAATTTCATTTATACTATTTTTGGTGATTTTCCCTTTAAAATCATTAGGTATATTTTGCCTGATAAATTTATCAGCAATTTTTTCGAATGGAATATAATGCGCATTCTTTTTGCTCCAAATATATAATATTTCTTGGTGTATTCTAAAATTGTGATCTGTTATCAATATATTTGCTAAATCTGAATTTGTTATAGATTTAGAAGATAATTTTTTCGTTGTAGATGAAGTTCTTTTCATTATTTGAACCTCAATATCTGAAGTAGAATGATTATTTTTAGCTGTGATTTCATTCTTGAAAATATAGTTTGCAAAATCAGAAATATTTGAAGAACTCTCTTCAAATATTTTTGAATCAAAATTATATAAAGGTATATCAGTAAGATGTGAAGTTTTAAACAAAGTTTTTGAAAACGATGCTTTATCAGATGTTCCCTTTTTTTTCATTAGTGTTCTACTTCCTGTTTAGTAGGCGGATAGAAATAATGTTTTAACTCTTCTCGTACCTCAATGGGAACCAACCTTAATAATAACCCTCGATGATAATGTAAAGCTTCTAATGAATTTGAATTGTGTGACATGGTAATAGGTTTAGAATTATTTGCTCCATTTAATGTAATAAAAAGAAATGAATAAAATTCTACTTCAAAATATAAAAGGCTTGAAGGAGATTCTTTATGTTTTGAGGAACGAATATTCTTATTTTTAAAAGCTATAATCTCTATACAATCTTTTTCACTTAAGTCGATTCCTAGATGAATATTTGACTCAACAGTTTTATCAATTAAATTAAAATCTAGCTGTTGATTATAAATATGACCTAAAATAGATTGAGAATCTTCTAAATTAGATACAAAAATGCAAGTTGGAAGGGTTAATTGAGTATGTCCTAAGCCACTGAGGTGAGAAAAATTACTCTTGATATCAACAGCACAATGATCATCTCCTTTTTTATCCGCGAATTTAATTATTTCTGCTAATTTCTTCTGCAATTTTTTCTCTCTTTTATTCATGAAAAACACTCTCCTAAAAAGTTTTAAACGCGTTTATATATATGATAATCGAATTTTCTTAAATGGAAATATTGGTATATCGGAAAAATAAAATGAGCCTTGGATGCTGTTTCTATTGACATTTCATTTGTTATATGTACAAAGGGTGAATATTTTTTAGTAAACTGACATTTTTTTGTTCCAAAAATTCCACATTCTCTTTAAATATTGATAAAAAGAATGTACTCTATTAATTGAGATAAGGTATAAATTGAATATAAAGCATTTTTTACGGAACAAATGGAACAAATGGAAATGAGGGGATGAAATGAAAGTTGGTAAAAAAGCATATCTTAAAAAGAAAATTTCTAATAGAAAGTTTCAAAGAAAAGGTTATTTAAGTTACGAAAATATTATATTGATAAAACAAATGAAGGAAGCTTATAAGTTTAATATGAGTTTAGTTGATACAGAAGAAAGTATAAAAAACAATTATTCTATTGATGAAATAGAGCAAATATTAGAGATGGATATTGAGGAAGGCTTTAAATGGCATATAAAAAATGAAAAAGATAGCATCGAATTTGAATTGGATATTTTAAATGAAAATATAAATAATAGCTTAGAATTGATTTTGGGAAAAGATTTCAAAAATAGTAAAGGCTTTAAATGTCTACAATACGATGTAGTTCTAGATATACTATTAGACTCTATAGAAGTATTAGATCAGTTAAAGGATTCGGAAAAATTTTATTATTTAAGTTCAGAAAACCTTCAAGAACTTGTAGATATTTTGGATGAGACACAACTAACTAACTATAGCCCATGTGAAATTGAGAGTTACTATAAGGCTATCGAGAATATAGCTGAAGATGCTAGTAAAATTTCATGGAAATTTTCAAAAATGTTAAGTGTTTTTAATTTGACTTTAATTTATAAAACAATAGGACGAAAAAATAGAAGCTATTTGAATTTCGAAAAGGCTAAAGAGGATTTTTTCTTTAGTAATGAAAAGAAATCTTCAAAAAAAATAAAAGAAAGTATAATTAATTATAGAACCCAATATACTGCTTTTTTTAAAATTGTAGATGTATTTGTATCAAGTAAAAACGTTAATCATACCAATGATTCATCTATTGACTCGTCAATACAATACTTAAAAGATACAACAGATTTAAATTTATCACTGAATATATTTGCACTTAATAGATATTCTTCTTTAATTGACCTTATTCTATTGGAGAAGTATTTTTATAAAAACGAAATAAAGAGAAGTAAAAAAAGACTTGAGGTATTAGTACGGACAAGACCAAGTGTTATGAAAGATAAGTATTTTTATATAAGTAATATTAGCAAGTTTAAAGGACTAGGTATAAAGAAGTACCTTTTGAAAAATAAATATAATATTACATTCGCTTCTAATGATATTAATTTATACGATATTTATAATAAAATTTTTGATGGTGTTAAGAAAGGTCTTAATAATTTTCTAATTCGAAATTATCACAATAAGTATGATGATCATTTTAAAAATGCATATATAATAGTAGAACAACTAAGAGCTATTGATCCATATAGGGAATTTTTCATAGAGGAATTTATTAATGAACAAAAATATTTTGATAAACCTGGAAAAATTTTCGAAGGAAGTGATGAGGATTCTAAGAAGAAACGGAAAAGAAAATCAACGAGGTTAGATAATTATATAGGTATTTATAACAATATCAAAAATGCAGATATGTAGTAAAATTATGAAGTTTTGAAAATTTTCTTATGACATAATGAAGAATGGTTTGGAACAATATCATATTCAGAATACAAAAGTTTTAATCAGATACAATTTTCTTATTGAAAAAATAAAACTAGAGTGCTGTTGTAGCACCCTAGCTCTTAAAACTATTCTTTTTTATTTTTTTTAACAGTGTTTTTTAAGACTTCAGTTGCAATAGTAGTGACCAGTGGAATAATAATTTTATTAAACATTTTATTTAACCTCCTTTGAATTTAGATATAACCCGCTTCTTTTAATGATTTAAAAGAGTCAGAACAAATGATTAAATGGTCTAGTAAGTCTACGCCAATAATTTCACAAGCTTTTTTCAAGCGCTCAGTAACCGCGATATCTTCTGGGCTAGGATCGCAAATATCGCTTGGATGATTATGCCCTACAAGAATCGAAGCGGCATTACTTAGTATTGCTGACTTTAGGACTTCACGTGGATGTACGATACTAGAATTAAGACTCCCAATATGAACGGTTTGCAGACAAGTAGGCTGATTTTTCGTATCTAAGCATAATACAATAAAATGCTCTCTATCTGTATCTCCTATATACTGCTGCATTAAAAGATAAGCATCATGTGGCGAACGGATTTTCCGCTCCTTATAAAGTAATGACTTTTCACGAACAAGCTTTACTTGAACGATTTGAACACGTTTTGCAGAAAGGTGTTGAGACGCTGATTTTGTTAAATTCCCCATATGGAATACCTCCTTTGAATGTGAATATCATATTCAAAGAGATAATATATAATTGAAAATAGAAGTTATGCGAATAAGTATCTCAGCTAAGGTGTGTTCAATATGTTGAATTTGACAAGGAATTAAAAGTTTGAGAATGCAGTAATTAATAAGATGCAATGTGAAGATTAATAACTATTTTTATTAAAAAGGAGCTCTATGTATATAGGGCTTCCCGGAGTGTAGCAAACTAAATTTGCAACAAAAATTTATCATTTGTGGGCGCTTAATTTTAGTTTCCTGTTCTTGTGAATTCACGAATGGTTGGAAATAAAAGGTTTTGGAAATCTGAAGAAGATTATATTGATAGTAGTCCAATATAAAAATAATAGACAAAGACGAAAAAATCGACTTTGTCTATAGTCTGAGAAGCTCTGTACATAGGGCTTCTTAGTTTTTTTTCCACTCAACAATTTGCTTTAGTATTTCGTATAACTGTCTTTGCTCACTTATATCTACATCTTGTAGTAATTTAATAATCAAGCGATAAGGTAAATTTTCAGTAGAACTATAGTCAGGTTCAATAACTGAAAAGAACTCTGCAAGATTAATTTCTAATGCATTTGTAATTTGATAAAGGCTAGAGATAGTTAAGTTTTTTTCTCCACGTTCAATTTGACCAATATATGTTGGGTGAACATTAGCTTTAAAAGCAAGCTCTTCTTGACTAAGTTTCTTACTTTTCCTTAACACACGGATGTGTACTCCGACTGATTCCACTAAACTATCCATTCGATCCCTCCTAAGATAACCCTAGTAGGAAGGTTTTACTTGTTCTATATACTATTAATACTTATTGCTCGTTTATATATACTATTGATACTTTTTATGTGTATAATTAAACTATTGATAGAAAAAATTACAAAAACTATGATGGATTAAAGATACTAAATGTTTTTGTATTAGATTTGAAGGGGGGTTATAGTATGACCGTATTGACAGTGATTGCTGGAGTTAAGGGAACAATTGGAATAATACTTGGTTTGCTTGCAGCATATAGCTTAAAGAAAAGTGAGGGAGGATTTAGACTATTAACTTTTTTAATAGTGTTTTCACTTGGAACAGCACTTTCAATTGTAGGTATAATTATTTTCCTTTTAATTATTCGTGATAAAAGTGTTCAATTAAAAAAGTCTTATGTTGTCCCAATTTTAGCTGTAATACTGTGTATGGATTTAACTTTTATTGGCATAACCATAATTAATAAGGAAGTGGAAAAGTATAATCATTCTTACATAGAGTTGTTAAATAATAAATTACCATCCGTAATGAAGTCAGATTTTGTACAAGAAAATAAAAAAATCCAAAATTGGCTAGAGTCATTAGATGAAGAATGATTCATTAATTATATATAATGAGAGGTATTGTACATGGGAGTTTTTGATTTAGAGCTGTTAAAGGATGTAATTAAAAGATCACCTGCTACAACTTTATTTATTTTTTTACTAGTACTATCATTTATAGCCAGTTATATTTGGGGGAATGGGCCAACAGATTTCGAAACAGCTAGACTGTTTGGTTCAATCATACCGCCAGATGCGACAACTGATGGATTAATTCGTACAATTACTTATACATTTCATCAAATAGGTGGCCCAATACATTTATTAATGAACTTAGGGGCAATTTTAGTGACAGGTCCCTTTTTAGAAAGAGTGTATGGTCCAATTAAATACACAGCTTTCTTTTTGGTAACAGGGATGTTTGGTGGTTTATTTGTCCTGATGTTCACGGATGTAAATACAATTGTAGGTGGGACATCTGGTTCAGCGTATGGATTAATGGGATTATATGTAGGTTTAATCTTGAAAAAAGATCCATGGATTGATCAAACAACACGTAATTGGGTATGGAATATGCTATGGGCGAATATGGTGTGGACTTTCTTTATTCCAGGAATATCTATTGCTGGTCATATGGGAGGCTTGATAAGCGGAATTATTATTGCTGCAATTTTTAAAACTCATCAAGAAGTAGTCGAGAATTGGATTACGGATTTTATTAAATCTACAATCACATTTATTGCTATAGTAATTATTACTTGTATACCTAAAATACTTTATTCCAATACTGCTTTACCATTTATTCAAGAAATTCGATATAAAACCGGAAATGAAGTTATGTATTTATCTTCAAATTACTATAGTGACAATTTAATTTATAATCTTGATAGATTGTTAGGAAGGCAAAATCAAAGACAATTTTGGAGCTTTATAAATGGGAGTGTAATAGAAATAATAATATCTATTTTATTGCTCTGGATTATTTTTTTGATTTTAAAGACGTTTGTTACAAGTTGGAAGCTGCGAGGTTTAATAAAGAATGGTTATTACTATAAACAAGCTAGAGAAACTAAATATAATCATACAATTAATCAACTTGAGAATGCTGTCTTTAGAGAGTTTAAAAAGAAAAAAAGTAAAATAGATCATAATACATTAAGGAAAAAAGTTGAATTCGAATTACAAATAATATTTGGAACAGCTTTTCAGAAAACAAAAAATAGTGTTATTCGTATTGTACAGTTTATAGTATTGATATTTTCAAGTTTACTTTTATTTATTTTTATAAGTATGATAAATGACATTAAAAATGAACAACCAATGTTACATGAAGGATATGATCAAAATAAAGATCAATCTATATCTGATAAAATAAGCCATGCTTCAGAAAAGAAAGTCGAAAAAGATAGTACTAAACTGCAAAGTGATCAAAATGAACCGGAGCTATCGGGATTAAATAGAGATTATTTCATTCCAAATGATATGGGAGATTTTATGTTAATTGAATATCCTAATACATCTGCCTATGCTATTTTTAATGATAATTCTTTTACTGATTTAAACATTGAGGTTAGAGCTAGATCAATTTTTATTGCAGGATACTACAATGGGGAGATTATGCCTGGACGTGGCTCTTATCTTGAATTTATATTAATTCCGGAATTTTACAATTATTTTTCAGTAAACCAAATTCTTTATGATGGAGAAATACTTGAAAATCAAAAAGATATTTACTCTATTATAGATTATATTACAACACCTTTAAGTTATTAAAAAGAACCCTAAGAATGAGAGATGATTCTCATTCTTAGGGTTTTGAATTTAATGTAATATATGTTGTATTAAATTTGAAGTGCTTGACTTACTTAAGGCCTTCAGTGTAATGATTCTTATTTCTAATTCATCAATGCCATAATGATAATTCCATGAAGTTTTCCAGTGGAAAATTCAGACCTAAAAAATTTTAAGGCCAAGAAATATATACATTAGTTATTGATAATACATTAAATTGAATTTGAATATAAGAGCTCTTCCTTTGCTAGTGTCTCTGTAAACTCTCAAAATAATGAATTAATATATATATTTCTGGAGAAAAGTAGTCTAGTACAAAGCTAGAATATCCGTTACCCAGGGTCATAATTGTATTTAAATTAGTAAAGTCCATAAATTTATTGTACCTTAAATAATAACCAAAGCATTCTAATTCTTCTGCGCCTATAGCTTGGAGATAATTATGAGTATTAATCCGTTCACTAATATAATTAATAAGATATTGTGGGGCTTTATCAATAGATATTATTTTATTGAAAATATGTTCCAAACTAAATATATCAATTACCCAAGGATAAATATTAGAAGTAGGTTTTAAATATTTATTTAATCTATTTGATAAATTCAAATAATTTTCTAATGTTACACAAGTAATTAATACTTTTTGTGAATCAAAATTTTTAAGGTCAATAATTAATTTTCTTGTACTTTTTGTATCATCATCGTAATAACGAGTACTATTATTTTCTATGTTATTTTTTATGCGTAGACCTTGTTCATATGCCTTTTGTATTGAACTTTTGAAATTCTGGCGCATTCTGTTTTCAGCTCTAGAAACGTCCCTAAATGGTTCTTTTAAATTTTCCGATTTACATTCAAAACATAGTAAATAATCATTATATATTACAATGAAATCTTGTTCGTTACCATTTTCATCAAATAAATTCATAAACACATTTTCTTTTCCAAAAAAATCTATTAATAAGTTATATGTATATTCTTCTAAAAAATCCCCCTTTTTATTTTCCATCAACTTATTCTCTAACATCATATCCCAAAAGTCATTAAATTGATAAAACGATCTTGGGTAATATACTCGGTTATTATACCTAATTCCTAAACTAAATTTTTCTTTATAAAATCTATCTGTAGGATAGCTGTCTATATTTTTTGTTTTATCTTCAAGTTTTGGGAAAAAATATTCTAAGAAATCTCTGTGGTTAATTTTGTTTTTATATAAAAGCTCTAAAAGAATTTTTTCGGAAAAAGTGGTAAAAACAGTTTCGAATTTATATTTCTTATTATCATTTATATCTGCTATGTTTTCATATAAGATACAAATTAACCATCCTTTTATTACATCATAAAAATCAAGATTATGATCTTTTACCATGTCATTAATAACTTCTTTATTCATTAAAAAGCATTTTAAATATTGAAAAGAAGAAATATTAGGATAGTCAAAATGAAATGTATTAAAATTGATATTATAAAAGGATTTTAAGGTGAAATCAGAATCTATTTCCTTTTCTTTTGTTTGTTCGAAAATTATATTGCTATAATAATAATTGATTTTATTTAATTTATCGCTTAAATAATTAATGAGTTTTTCTTTATTCTTAATTTTTTTATACCCAACACTACAGTTTTTTTTATACAAATAAAATAAATTATTTGCTAATTTTGGTGAAGTTATATTTCTATGGTTTTTCATAGAATTGATTGTATTATTAATAATTAAAGAATTTAAGATAAAAAAAACTTCTGTTGGTTTATATTGGTTTAATGTAGAAACAATTTCGTCTAATTCTTGTTCTAATTTAAAATTTTTAATTCCAAAGTATTCTTCAAAATTTAATTCCATTTCATATTACCTCCTAATTAATTATGTAATAGTTAGATAATATCATACTTTTGGTAATATATTCATGTTTTATTACCTTTGCCAAAGTTCAAGGTATTACGAATAGTGATAAGGATGGAAACTTCCATAAGCTCAAAACATCGCACATGTGGAAATGACGGCAGGAGTGGCCAACTACAAGTAGCTTAATGTAGAACAAGGTGTAGTCTTCACGTTTAAGGATACACAAGACAAGTGGGTGCAATGGATTATCAAGGTTAATCGTACTGCAGGTAACATTAAGGGTCTTCAAGAAGGGAACTTCGCACCAAACATGTACCTAACTTGTGCGCAACCCTTGTAATGATGAATAGCATGTTTGAATGCGGTCCGCTAAAATGGCATGTTACATCAAGCTTCCCGGATGTGAAAGCAACACACTAGGCATTTAAAGGAATTGAGGAAGCTGTCAAATAACATTCGTAAGTAAACAACGAATATGATACTGAACAACTTACAAAATAAGACATAGCAAAGGCAGGCTAAGGGACCCTTAGCCTGTTTTTTCCAATGATAATTCTTTTACTAATCTTTACCCCCAATTTTATAACTCGTAGTCAAGTATAATCTATGACCCCTCTAGGCTTGATAAACTATGGGATTAATTCATATATAAACAATTTTTGATTTGAAAAGGAATAGAAGTAATAGTTTGTCTTTGTATGGTAGAATATTTGGGGAAATATATATATTTTAACAGGTGTTGGGTGGAGGAAATGGAAAAAATGTCTACTAACGAACTAATCATTTTCAAAAAGGATACAGATGCTCCTGGTTCTAATAGAGGTTTTGTTTATCAGTATCTAAAAACATTACTGCTTTGGTTGGATAATTATAAAAATAAGAAAGCTATTACTATCTATTGTGAAGTGGACGATGACATCAAGGAAATTAATTTAATGGAACAGACAGTCAGGTTCACCCAATTGAAATGTTATTCATCGGCTTTGAATATAAATAGTGAGGAGATAAAAAAATCTTTTTATAATTATTTTCTCTTGCATTTGATTTACGAAGGGTATGAAGGGGAATATGTATTTGAAACAAACACACATATCTCAAATCGAGATACTGTTATTGAAAAGTGGATGGAACAACAAGGAGACTTAGGTGCAAATCAAGAAATACAAAAACTCTGTATCTCTAAGACAAAGGAAATATTGCTTGAAGTTTTTGTTGATGAAAAAGAGTCTATGGAAAATGCGATTCAAAAGAAGATAGATACACGTCATGAGAAAATTAAAAATGCAACTTCTGAAAGTGGGGAAGTGCTAATTGAAATTGAAAAGCTGAATAAAGAACTTGAGGTTCTTCAGAATCTTTCAATAACTTTTGAGGGCAAAATTGATGATGATAAAATTATGGAAGACTTTACAAATCGGATAACATGGATATTTGAAAGTATAGATGCTGTTCAATCTATTGAAGTGTTAAGAGAACAGGTGCAAGATGCATTAAAATCATTATCGACAAATGAAAGAGTAGATATATATTTCGCTAGATTACTTACGGAGATTAATTTCAAAGCTGTAAAAGAAAAAAGGGAGCAAAGGTTTCTTGATAATAAATTATTAGAAAGAATTCTCAATGAAACAGATGATATTGTTCGCTTAGGTATTGATAAGGAAGTATTAAAAGAGTTTGACATACTTGGGATAAAAATAAATCAAGGATTCTCTGAAGTTAATCATAATATTTCTGAATCTGAAAATCGAATTAGACAAGATATAGATTCTTTGGGAGTACGACTTGAACATCGGCTTCAATCTCCTTCAAGTGATGCAGAGTATCATTTGTTTGAGATGCCGATAGTCGAACCTGAAGAAGTAGAAGAATTTATCAAACAAGAAAATAATGATGAACAAAGTAAGCTAGAGATGAAATTTCATAAAATTTTAGGAATTGATGAAGAGAGCAGAAATAATTTGCTACAGACAGCCACTGAATTGAGATGTAGGTACTTGCTGTATTTACAAAGGCTTGGTTTTCAAAATTTCCATCGAGAGTATGATGAAATTAAAAAACTAGAGAAGAAAGTGGAAGATATTTGTAATGATGCTGTTTTAGAGTTACAAATGGATAATCAAATTACTTCAGCAATTTTTTATCTTAAATTCAAAAAGGAACTTAAATTAGCCTTAGAGGAATTTAATAAACTAGTAAAAATTAAGAAGTTTGTTGTGGACATTGATGTCGTACATGGTCAAATGTTTCATATGGCAGCGAAGTGCTTCTTAAGATGGCATAGGGAAGGGTAAGGGAATTATGGAGAAAAAGGAAAGTTCGACGGAGGATTTTTTTGATATATTAATTAAAAATGAAGTAGTTATGGAAACTTCACCATTAGATGAACAAAAGGATTACATTCAACCTGATGACGATTATGATTTTCATGCCTATAGAATTTTACTTTTGATTCGAATATGCGGCATTATCAATAAACCATTTTTTAGTCACTTCACCATATATGGAAGAGGGAAGTTTTCGTTCTTTGACTTTCTCATCCGGTATCCATTTTATTTAAAACGAGTGATTGATATTGAAAGAAAACCCAAGCTGTTAGATAATTTAAAACTTAAATCATTTGAAACTGAAAGGGCGCTTTCGCCAATGATTAAATATATTCGAGGACCTTGGGACCATCGCTATGATGCAATTTTTAACTATATGGTGAGCAAAAATTTGATTAAAGTTGAATTTAATAATTTCAATAATAGTAAAAAAGCAATGTGCTTAACTTTAACAGAACTTGGAATTCAAATTTCAGATCAAATAATAGAAGAAGAACCTGTTTGGGTAGATAGGATGGAAATAATTAATTCTATCTTTCCTAAAAATGCAACAAACGAAAGAATAGATTCATATATAAGAAAGCATTTTCCATCATTAATACTTGGAATTGAAGGTGAGTAGTAGTGTTTATTGAAGCAGTAAAAATAAGGATTTTAGCTGAGAGCGGTAATAAGTATGGTCGTTACCTTAATTTTTTGGTGGATAACAAAATAAGGGAAGTTAATATGATTTTTGGTAAGAATACCTTGGGGAAATCTACACTTGTTGAAAGTATTGTATATGGCCTAAATGGTGAAGCCATTTATGGAAAGAAGCAAAGAGAAATTATTAATTTTAAATTGTTATTAAAGAAATTTATGGATGAAAAACTTGAACACGCTGAAATCTATTTACAATTACAAAGTAATGGAGAGCGGGTTGTCGTATTAAGAGATGCTATTGAGAATAACGAACCAGTTATTATTTTTAAAAATGTTTCATTAGAAGAACATGATACAGGGATGACATTAGATGATCGTGCAATTTCAAAAGATTTTTATAAAATTAACAAAGATAAAAATGTAGTTGGGAATTTGACATATCAAGAGTTTTTATTTTCTTTTTTAGGTATGGAACCAATTCGCAAAGTAAGCGAAGATTTAGAGCAAGATACTGAAAGTAAAGATGAACGATTAATTTTTTATATTCAAAACTTATTACCCCTTTTTGTTGTACCGCAAGAAGCTTGGACTGATATTCAGGCTACAAATCCAAAGTATGAAATTGCAGATATAAAGAAAACAGCATTTGAATTTTTACTTGCCCTTTCATCTACGGATATTGCAAAGTATAGACATTCATTGGAATTTTATAATTCACAATTAAGACAAAAGATGAATTCTTTAAAAGATTTACAAGAGGTAGTGCAATTATTGTCTCATGTAGAATCAAAACAAATAGATGAAGAGATTATGGATAAAAAAAACGAAGTAATTGGCCTTCAAAAGAACATTTCAGAATTGGAAAAAGGAAATCATGTAGTCGATAATGTCCTAAAAGAAATCCGCTCTAAATATCGTCATATAACCATGGTAGCCAAGAGACATGAAGAATCGATAGAATTACTGGAAGCTGAAATATCCCAATATCAGTATTACATATCCAAAATTGAATCGGATATTGAGAAAAATGATAAGCTTAAAACTGCAAAAAAATTAATTGGAATTTTACCTATTGAGACATGCCCAAGATGTTTAAATGGCATAAAAATTCAGGAAAAAGAAGAACTGACTTCTGGATGTTGTGATTTATGTGGTTCGGAATTAAAAAATGTAAATAATACCGTCCAAACTCTGCAATACCTATTGGATGAACTGAAAGACTTTAAAAGATTAATGGAGAAGAAGGAATATGCAAAAAAAGAAATAGCAAACAAATTGTTCTTAGCTCGTTTGGAATTAAAAGAGTTGAGAAAAACAATGGACAGTTATGAAAATCAACTAAAACCGCAAAGTATGGAACAATATAATTTCTTTTCAAGAGAAGTTGGACGAATAGAAAATAGCATCAAAGAACTAGAGAAAGATAAAGAAGTTTTGAGAAAGTACGAAAATATTGCTAATGAAAAAGATAAAATCGCTACTAAAATTAAAGAATTGAAAAAGAGTATTAAAGATGCAAAAGCAAGTGAGGATTTAGATAAAGAAAAGCTTGAAACTTTTGAAAAGGAATTCAAGGATATTCTCTTTAAATTAGATTTTCTAAAAGACGGTTTTGATACTTCTAAAGTAGATAATTTAGATAAGTCTATAAAGGAAAAAGGAAAAAAGGATAAGGATATATCCGTTATAACTCGAATATACGAACAAATAAAGATAGATAGAGAAGACTATTATCCAAAAATTGATGGAGTCAACCTGTATAATATTACTTCAAGCAGCGGGTTAATAAGAATTATTTTATCTTATTATTTGGCTTTATTGAAGACTGGTTTAATATATTATAATTCCACAAATCATCCATACCTATTAATATTAGATGAACCAAGACAGCAAAATTTAGATTTGGATACGTTCAACCAATTTTTAAATGAATTATACCTATTAAAAAAAGAATACCCTAAACAATTACAAATAATTGTAGCTTCCTCAGAAGAAGGAAATATAAAAGAAGAAGATATTAGGTTGAATTTAAACAAAGTAGATAATAAATTAATTAAAGAGATTATTGAAGCTTAAATTGAGATGTGAAGTAAATTAAAGTCATTAATAAGAATGTAAGTTGAGATATATTATCAAGAAAAGTTACGTTTAAATTGATTCAGTATTATATATATGGAGTATGTATTTTTATATTTCGTAAAATTTTAATTTAGTTTTACGGTATTTCTTAAGCAGACATGTATCAATTGTATGCGTATGCCAAAAAGAACAATACGAATAAAATTGCTCTCTAATCTATCCGAAAACAGAGGTGTTTTCTGGGGATTGTCATTGGATTGAAAATAGTTTAATGGAATTAGTTGATTACTATGGAGTGTAAGTTAAGAAGCTGCTTGATATTATTTAAGCAGCCTTTTTTGTACTTAAATTATCTATTCAATAAATTGTTAATTACAAGAAAAATAAAATTTGATTCGAAAGACCTTTGATATTCCTAAATTAGTGGTAAAATAATATTAATTTATACATCGAGGTGAATGTATGCTTAATAGTTCTTTAAAAAAAGAAGCCGTTGAAAAGTTAAAAAAAGAGGTTACTGATTATGAAAATGGACAAAAAAATGTACAAAAAGCGGCGTTGAATTTACATAATTCACGTACATCGACATTAGAGGTAATTGAAAATGTAGAACGCTATATAAATTCAATTGCTAATACACCAAAAGAATTTGACAAGGAATTCGACGCGATTCGCATTAATATTGCAAGCTTTAAAGCATTAAGCGAAATTACGTATGATGAAAAATTAATGATAAAAATTGCAGGTGGAGGTACGGCAGCAGGTGTAGCGGCTGGCGTAGCAACAGCTGCATTTGCACCAACTGCAGCCATGGCAATAGCTACAACTTTTGGAACAGCTTCGACAGGTGCGGCAATTTCAGGATTATCGGGTGCAGCGGCAACAAATGCTGCGTTAGCTTGGCTTGGTGGTGGTGCGCTAGCTGCAGGTGGTGGTGGTATGGCCGCGGGTAACACATTATTAGCATTAGCTGGTCCAATTGGTTGGGGAATTGGTGCAGTAAGTCTAGTAGCAGGTGGCGTATTTGCAAGTAAAAAAAATAAAGAGGCTGCGATAAAAGCGGATAAAGAAAGATTAGAAATTTCAAAAGAGCATCGTAAAATTGATGCGATTCAATATGAAATTGTTGAATTAACTTCTACGACAAAAAAATTAATGAATGAATTATATAAAATGATTACAAATTTCACGAACTCTGCACAAGGTATTACTTCATTCCAACAATATTCTTCAGATCAACGACAAGAGTTAATTGCCATAATTAACAACACATCTTCTTTATCTAAATTATTTACGAAGGAAATAGGAAAATAATATGACAGTGTGGAAGGATCAAGTTATTGCAGCTGGTGTCGATGGATTTAATGTTTGGAAAAGTCAATCGATTGCAAAACAGCTAGATTCAATTGTCAGCGATTCGTTAAAAGAAAAACAAATTCAAAATGAAAACTTTGAAAAAGCGTTGCATCAATTTGCGAAAATGCGTCAGTTTTTAAATTCTCCAGAAAATATTTTAGGTTCTCAAAAGACAAAGCATGGTGAGATTGCTGAAAACTTTGAGGTTCATATTCGGAACGCTAAAGCAGCTTTAAACGGTCAATCAGATGTTGCAACTTTTGAAGGTGTAGGAAGAACAGCGCCAGAAGATTTTATTTTGAACGGTGTAAAAGCACAGTCGAAATTCATTAATGGAGCGAATAATTCATTGTCTAGTGTGCTAGAGCATTTTGATAAATACCAAGATAAGGCGATGGATTATGTAATTCCTAAAGATCAATACGATATCATTCAAGCTTTGCGTAGTGGTCAGAACCCAACGGATTTAAGTGAAAAGTCCATTAGATCGATTCTACAAAAAGTAGATGAGATTGAACATCAAACAGGGCGTTCATTTGATGATGTTGTAAAACAATCGATTTCGAAATATGACGAAGTACAAACTGGAAGAGCACACGAAACTCTTCAAAAAAACCAAGAACAAACGGTCAATGAAAATCATCAAAAAATAAATAAAATAGATAAAGAGGCTGAGCAAAAAAGAGAAGCAGTACAAGCAAATGCTGTCCCTTCATTAAAAGAGGGAATGAAGGTTGCGGGTACTGCCGCAGCAATAAGTACAGCTGTAAGCGCCTGTATAAACATTTATTCAAAAGTTAAATCTGGTACGAAGTTATCCGATTTTACAGCTAATGACTGGAAAGAGGTTGGACTACAGTCAGGAAAAGCTGGAGCAAAAGCAAGTGCTACAGCTGGTTCAATTTATGCTTTGACAAATTTAACGTCGTTGTCGGCTCCGTTTGCGGGGGCAGTTACGAGTGCTGCGATGGGAGTTACTTCGCTTTTAGTAGATCATCAAAAAGGTCAAATTGATTTAGATGAAGTCGTAACGCAAGGTCAAATTTTATGTTTAGAAGCCGGTATTGCAGCAATTGGTGGCGCAATCGGTCAAACGCTTATCCCAATACCGGTACTCGGAGCGATTATCGGTACAGTAACGACTAATTTCGTTTGGGGTATCGCAAAAGGGAAACTTGGTCAAAAAGAAGCTGCATTAAAGCATCTTATGGATGAGTATATGGCAGGATTACTAGCAAAAGTAGATAATGTGTATCATGAAATAATCCAAAAAATAGATGCAATGTATGAACGGTTTAACACATTAATTGATGCTGCATTTGACTTCAATGCGAATAAAGCAACATTAGCTGCAGCTTCGATTCAACTAGCACAAGAAGTCGGTGTTGAAGAGTATAAAATTTTAAAAAATGAAGCTGATTTAGAGGCTTTCTTCTTAAACTAAATTTGATATGGCATTAAAAATGTTGTTTTTGTAATAAGGAAAATAATGCTGAGTAAGTTATAACTAGCACAATTATAAATGAAAAAGCTGCTTGATTTGTTTGAGCAGCTTTTTGTTATGAGTGCAATTTATTTATAGTAAGTGGATTTTATATGCTGTTAGAATTCTGAAAGACTGCACTATAGCTAAATTTTGCGCTTCACAATTAGCAGCTTTTTCACCGGACAGCATAGTTCAATGTTTTCCATCATAGTACAATGAATTTAATAATAAAAATAAATAATATTGTGGGAGGTTATTCCATGACAGGGACACGTCTATTAGCATTAAATGAAGTTGTAAATAATCAGCAGCTTTGTGAGGTGTTTTTATGTGCGCCACAGGGAGGAATGCGTAAGTCGAATCGTACTAATACGTTGACCCTTATTTCAGATAAGACGAAGCTTTATGATGACAAGGTTGTTGATGATATTTATCATTACACAGGTATGGGCCAGAGTGGTGATCAGAAGATGAGTGGTCAAAATTTGACATTAGCAGAATCAGATAGTAATGGAGTTGAGATTCATTTTTTTGAGGTAATGAAGCCAAGAGAATATACATATCGCGGACAAGTAGAGCTTGCAGGTGAGCCATATCAGGATCACCAAAAGGATCAAGACGGTAGACACCGCCTTGTATGGATTTTCCCACTGCGCTTAAAAGATAGTAAAGCGAAGTTTACGAAACTATCATCGGCTACAGATGATAAGCAAGAGCTACAAGTAGAATTTAAAGAAATTCAGGAAGTTGAAAACTTACCCATATCACAAACTGAAAAAGAAAGGGTGATCAAATCACGTATAGGCCAGGGAAAGTTTAAAAAGTTACTGCTTGAACGCGCATGCAAATGTGCATTATGTGGTGTAACAGATCCGCGCGTTCTAATTGCGAGTCATATTAAACCATGGAGCGCTTCAACAAATGAGGAGCGACTTGATGTGAATAATGGATTATTATTTTGCCCGAATCATGATGCTTTGTTCGATAAGCATTTAATTTCGTTTGATTTAAATGGAAAGATTGTGATATCTCAATCATTAGATGAAACAGCTCGAGTATTTTTGAATGTAAATGATGAGTTGCGAGTTAAGTTAAATGAAAAGCAGTTGAGTTATATGGGGGGGCATTACCAAAATTTAATTTGATACAAGTATTAATACAATTAAAGTAGGTGTTTAATATGAATTTAACCGTAAATCAAGCAGTTTGGTTAGCTGCTGCAATGATGACTTATGAACGGTTTAAAAATAATGAAGTAAAATCTATGGCAGATATAGCGCTTGTACAAGCAGATATTCAAAAGAGAGCACAAAGTTTAACGAATAATAATGTGGATAGTGCAAGAATTTCACAGCATTTTAATGGGGATCATCAAAGTAATACTCAGAATTATTTTAGAACGATGAATGAAAATAACAGAAGGCTAAGCTATCCAGGTGAGTTTAATGGGGAAAAAGAGAGACCCGATTTAAACATTCAAGATTCATTGACATTATCAAGCGGTAAAACAATCTCAGTAGAGCAATTAGTTAATTTTGTTGAAACGGAGTACCTTGCCTTCTTTCATAATATTGATTCGGCTGAAGTTGTCCCTGCAATTGATTTCAAAAAAATACTAACACATTTAAGTACTTATGCAAATCACAATTATAAAAACCCTCATCAATTAGACGAATCGGAAAAGCAACTTTACTTGGCGATATATGAAAGCGGTTCTTCAGCAGTTATAGAGTTAGATAGATTTTCAGATGCCGTAGCTAGAAAGTATGATCTACTTAATAAAAGCAAAACAAGTTTTCATGTTCCACAAAAAGTGACAACTGTACGCTCTTATTTATGGAATCAACTAGTAACTAAAGAGTTTAAAGATTATCCCTCTAGCATATCCATATTCGCAGAGAAAAAGAACGATATTGTTAGATTTCGATTGGCCATTGAGTTAGATGTGAAACATGCAAGTACGGACGATTTTCATCGGCATCATCAATTTTTAACTTTACCAATAATCTTAGATCCTGCTAAATATTTTTATTATGTGACTTCTAAAGACAATAGTGAGATGGATATATATGATCAATCCGCTAAGCAAATAAAAGAAAAAATAGAAGCTGGTGAGTACAAAAGGGTTCAACTTTGTTATGCCTTAACAAACGAAGACATTATTAATAACGGATGGAATAGTAAGAAGATCTTTGAGGATTTAATCGAAGCGATTGGTCAATTATTACCTTATTATAACAAAGCAATGACGGATAATGGGCAAATCGGAGGGAGTAATACTATGTATGCTAAAAATAATATATTATACGGTCCACCTGGTACGGGGAAAACGTATAAAGTCATAGAGAAGGCTGTAAATATTATTGATCCAAACTTTTTAAATAGTAAACCTACACGAAACGACTATGAAAAAGCGTATCGTACATATTTTGAAAATAAACAAATTCAATTTTGCACGTTCCATCAGTCGTTTAGTTATGAAGATTTTGTAGAAGGACTTCGTAGTGATATTGAAAAAGAAGGGGCACCATTTACACCTCAAAATGGGGTGTTCAAAGAAATTTGTGAATTAGCGAAGAGCCGTTATCAACTTTCCAATTCTTCATCGACTGATTTCGCTCAAAGTAATATTTATAAAATTTCGTTAGGTAAAGCAAATAGTATTGAAGGCGAAAAAATTTATCGTTATTGTATTGACAATAAACTAATTGCACTTGGTCATGGGAGTGGAATTGATTTTACAGATAAAAATAATTTCACAGAAGTTTCAGATGTTTTCGCAGAGTATGTAGATGATACGAGCAATAGTGTCATCAAGATGGTAAATAACTTTAAAAATGACTTACAAATTGGAGATATTGTGATTGTGTCAAAAGGAAATTTAAAGTTTAGAGCGATTGCAAGAGTGACTGGTGACTATTACTACGATGAGGAAAATGATATACCTTGCAATCATTTTAGAGAAGTTGAATGGCTATTTATTAGCAAAAATGAGGAAGAAGCTGAACACATTTTTAATACAACATATACAGATTCAACAAGATTTTCACAACAATCGATTTATCCATTTGGTGAAGATCAATTAAATCTAGATGCTATTAAAAACTTTATTACTCCAAATGAAAACGGTGAAGAAGAACGATTTGTACTAATAATAGATGAGATAAACCGCGGTAACATTTCTAAAATTTTCGGAGAGCTCATTACTTTAATTGAAGAAGATAAACGATATGACGTAGAGGCTGACGGTACTATTAAGGGGTTAGAAGTTACATTACCATACTCAAAAGATAAGTTCTCTGTTCCGAAAAATGTTTATATACTTGGTACGATGAATACAGCGGATCGTTCAATCTCATTAATGGATACGGCTTTACGTAGAAGATTTGATTTTGAAGAAATGTTACCTGAACCTAACGTGTTATCAGAAGTAGATGGAATCGATGTTCAACAATTATTACTAAAAATAAATCAAAGAATTGAATATTTATATGATCGCGATCATCAAATCGGACATGCCTTTTTCATTGGCAAAGAAACTTCGGACGAATTGATTGAAGTGATGCAGCGAAAAGTAATCCCATTATTACAAGAGTATTTTTATGATGATTGGGAAAAAATCGAATTAGTATTGGGTGGGGCAGCTAAATCTGAAAGTGATAAAAATGACTACTTCTTATTTAAACAGACATTGAATGCTAATGATTTATTTAATAAAACGTCTAAAATTCAATCAAAAAAGGTAATATATTCAGTTGTTAAAGCGCCTTCTGAACAAGCATTACTAAATATTTATGAAGATGACCGTGTTGCTACAGATGAGTGATGTAAAAGTAATTCGAGTGAAAGAAAGTTTCGATTGGATTGAAATTGTTGAGGATAACGATAATGGTCGCTATTTAAAAGGTAATACAATTACAGAAACGCAATTGCAGCACATTAAGCGAAAATGGATCGAATTAGGGTTAGATCATAAATCGATTTTATGGGGCGATAAAAAGTTCAAATTCATCAACTACGTTGGCTATGTACAAGTAGAGGATGTAGCAATCGAAATTTTACCAAAAATATCTCCTCAAAATGATTTGCAGCAAATGCGTAATGCTTTAATCGAAATGATCAATACATGTTATGAGCTAGATATACTAGTGGATTATACATCCAATGAATTAGAACAGGGGGATTTAAAAGAGATTTTAGCAAGGTATTTTGCGAATACGCTATTAAAAGAACTTCATCGTGGTATCTTACAAGAATATCGGTTAATTGAAGAAAATGCGACTTCATTAAAAGGGCAATTACTAGTGGCGCAGCATATTCGAAATAATGTGCTAAATAATAAACCATACCAAGTCGCAGTAAGTTATGAAGAGCGTGTAGATAATCACATTTTAAATCAAGTATTAAAAATTGTAACCGTCTCCCTGATCAAAACGGTTCGTAGTTTTGAAACGAAAAAGCAGTTGCAGCAAATAGATCACTTATTAGATTCAGTTGAACAGCGTACATTTACAAAACATCAATTGAACGAAATTCGTATTAATCGAACAAATAAGCGTTTCGAAAAATCATTTAAATTAGCGAAGCAATTTTTGCTAAACGAGACAAATACGATGCAATACAATGATTTTACAAACACATTTATCATCCTATTTAAAATGAACGATTTATTTGAAGCATATATTGCTATTCTATTAGAGGAAATAGTAGATAGACCAGTTTATGTACAAGACCAAAGACACCGGTTATTTAAAAATGAAAAATCGAATCGTGATATATTCCAATTAAAACCGGATGTAGTAATTGGAGATAAAAATCAAATTATCATTGATACAAAGTGGAAACAAATTTTCGCGAAAGAAGAAGTGAATCGCTCTGGTGTTAAACGCGAAGACATGTTTCAAATGTACGCATATTTAACGAGGTATAAACATGTTAGCAGAGGCATTTTACTATATCCAAAAACAGTAGAGCAAAAAGACGATGATTTATTTTTACAATCGTGGAAATTAGAAGGACAAGATACACTGTTACGTGTATATGCAGTCTCGTTAATAGATCGAGAAACAACGGAGAGAGAGTTATTACAGATATTAAGTGATATCTCTTGTTGAGCTTTGTGGATCATTCGTGCCCATCACATAGAAGCATAAATACTTAGGGGGTATTAATTGGTAACCATAGTAGGTATATAGTTACGGTAAATTTACAAAATTTATTTTGTGAGCTATAATTAGAATGTCTCCAAAATTGGTTGTGAGAGCAATTAGTTTCGATGTTGAGCAAGTTTCTGAACGTTCATAAACTCACTCAACCACCAGATGTCGAGGATCAAAGCTACTACTGCTTGGCCTTCCACATTGAATAAACTAATCACGGTTAGAATTACCTCCTTATGGTAATGATACCAGAGGTTAAGAGTACTCTTTTAGAGTGCAAGCGGTCAAAGGCTCTTCCCCATAAAAGGGTGAACCCGCCAAAATTATGCTAGGAGGCTGATCTATTTGAATAGAAGTAATGGGCCGCGACGATTACATGGCCTTTCTAGCTCTTCTAAAAATAAATGGGCAAAATATAAAATGAAAAAATATCTACACTTCGATAAACGTGTAGATATTCAAAAAGATGAGCGTATGCAAGCGAACATTCAAGATCCTTCTTGGGTGGCTTCATATGCTTTTTTGCCGTCTATTCATTTTGAAATGGTTTTTAAGAAATACATAACTGTAAAAAATGAAAAAGGTGAAAAATCTAAGAAGCCAGAAAGGAAGCCACGTGAAATTTATTATGCTGCTCACAAAGATAATCACATTTATAAATATTACGGAGACTTGCTGAACAATGCGTATAACGATTTTGCATTTGAGAATGGCATTGATGATATAGCCGTTGCTTATCGAAATAATAAGCGCGGTAAAAATAATATTGATTTCGCTTATGAGGTGTTTGATTTTCTTTTGCAACAAGATCAAGTAATAGTTATAGCTATAGACTTTACCAGCTTTTTTGATAATATCGACCATAAATCACTCAAGCAGAAAATTAAACGTGTATTAAATGTAGAAGAATTGCCGAAAGATTGGTACAAAATTTATAAAAATATCACTCGTTATTCATATGTAGAGAAAGAGGATATTGAAGAATTTTTACTTGATAAGTACGGTAAAAAGAAACTGAAAAAAATCCGGTCTCGATTGCCTCAAATTATGAACCCAGCTGAATTTAGGCAATTTAAACAAGGGAAAATTGAAGTGAATGAGAAATCGTTTGGTATACCTCAAGGATCTAGCATGAGTGCTGTTTGCTCTAATGTGCATTTGATTGATTTCGATAAAGAAGTACTTGAATGGGCTAAACAAAAGCATCCTGAAGCTTTGTATAGAAGGTATTGTGATGACCTTATACTAGTTATACCTACAGCTAATGCCACAGCAGAATTACTTTATGAGTGGAAAAACGAACTAATGGCACAAATTGAGAGTTATAAAGAAGATGGTCTAATTATTCAAGAGAAGAAAACGGAGCTGCGCTTTTATAGAGATAAGACAATTTATAATGAAAGTATAGAAATTAGCCCTTTAGATTATTTAGGCTTTGTTATAGATAAGAATATTATTCAGATTCGCGAGAAAAGTTTATTTAAATATTATTCCCGCGCATATAAGAAAGCTAAAACGAGTAAGCGAATAGCTTATAAGACAAGCCGGCCGGGTCCTAAAAGAAAGTTATACGATTTATATACACATCTAGGTCACAAATATATGGGCTATGGAAACTTTAATGCTTATACGAAAAAAGCACACAAATTAATGAAAGAATTATCATGTAAATCGCATATTCGAAAGCAAACAAAGAGGCATTGGGCAAAGATACATAAGAGGTTGAAGGATTAATACTTAAGGAGAGAAGCAAATGACTTTCGGTAAAACAATCAAATTGTTTTTAATAGATGGAGATCCGAGTGGACGTTTAACTTGCGAGTTGTCAAATTGGACAGGCTTAGCGTATCGAATTCCTCGTACTGAAGTGAAGAAGTGCGCGGATCGTCTAAATTTAAATTCGACAGGTGTGTACATGCTATTTGGCCGCAATGATGATGATAAAGAGGCTGTATACATAGGTGAAGCAGAAGAAGTCTATAAGCGATTACAGGATCATTTACGAGAAAAGGATTTTTGGAATGAAGTCATAGTATTTATCAGTAAAGACGAGAATTTAAATAAAGCTCATATTAAATATATTGAAAATAAGCTATATGAAAAAGCGAAAGCGACTAATCGCTATTTCGTAATGAACGGTAACATTCCTCCAATACCATCAATATCAGAACCAGATCGCGCGGAAATGGATGAATATATAAGTAATCTTATGATGATGGTGAATACGCTAGGACATAAGCTATTCGAAGAGATTAAAGATAGTACAGAGATCAATGAAAATGAAATTTTCTATATTGAAGCTGCTCGTGGTGCAAAAGCAAAAGGGGTCCAGACACAAGAAGGTTTTGTTGTATTAAAGGGATCTAAAATTGCTACTGATTATGTAAATTCCTATGGAGAGCGTTCAATTGCCAAGAGAAATGAGCTAATACAGTCAGAAAAAATAGCTTTCATTAATAATGAATTTATTGTGATGGAAGATCTGTTGTTTTCGAGTCCTTCGGCAGCAGCTGATATTGTCATGGGGCGAAGTGCAAATGGATTGACGGAGTGGAAGGATAGTAATAGAAGGAGTTTGAAAGATTTGGTTTAATCGACCATGAGAAGCGTCATTATAGGTTGGAGTGAATGATGAAAAAAATCAAACGTTTTTTATACTTTAAAGAAATGAATTCTAGTGACTTGCTTTTTGTTTTTTACTAATCCTAGCGCCTATATTTATAATAATAAGTCCTTTACAGACGACAGTAATAATCATAATTACGACATTAATACTTTATGGAGTATGCCTACTTGTTAATCGATTAATTCTGGAAACTAGTCAGGAACGTTACGACAGTTTGCCTAAGGATTATAAATATTATGTAGCATTAATTATTTTTACGCTCATTGGATGTTGCGTCTTTATGTTAGCTGTAGCGAATAATTTAAATGAAATGAGTGAGTATTTTAAATTTGTAGTAGTGATGTTTGCAGTAACTTTACTCGCGTATCTTTATTCTATTCTAATAATTTTAAAGGCAATCATTACATATATGTATTATTGGGTACTAAAAAAGTTCTTTATTAATGAGGATTTAACTGAAGAATCTTTTATTTGCAGGGATGTTTTATCTCAGTACATTACTTTCAATGATCAAATTAAATTCTTTAATACAGTGATTGTAAATTTGATTTTTTACTTTGGTTTAGTTGCATATATGTTTTTATGGATTGTGACACTTATAAAAAGTGATGAAGCGATAATAAAAGCTTTAGTAGACTTTGCTGATAAATATAGTATTGCTAGTTTTGGAAATACTGTCGGATTGATTTCATTAATAATAACAATTTACACAGTAACGTATTCAATCCAGGGGAGGATTTATGAAAAGGCTGTAGCGGCATATAAAGAAAAAGTTGGTGGTTAAGTTGAAAGATGGATAAAGCTGTTTCAACGGAATTGACCACGACAATTGCATAGCCTTGCTAGCTCTTCTACAATAATTTGATCAAAATATAAAATGAAAACCTATTTGCACTTTGATGAGCAAATAAAAATAGAGCATATGAAAGCTAAAAATCCAAGATTCTACTTGGGTAGCTTCAGATGCTTTTTTTACCGTAAGAGCATTTTTACTGAAACAATACTTGATATAATCACGTATAATAGTACTAACATCGATCAAAGGAGCTAACTTATATGGGCTACCAATCCGAAGCACAATTAGAAGTGAATACGGAAGCACCGATACATCGTCTATTTAGACATGTTTCGGTGCTTATTTTTATTCTCAGAAATATAGGGAGGGGGGAGTATAGAGTTAGTAAGAAAGTTAATAGAGATTAATCAGTTATATATATTTGAAGGATGTGGATTTGTGATTAAAAAATTACTATCAATTATTAAATTTAATGATAAACAAGTTCCTGAAAAAGAAGGTTATGTTTTAATCCATCGTTATTCTAATGGGGGATTTAAATGTAAACCAATGAAGTCTGACGTTTATAAATATGGAGAAAGCTTTATTGATATTGTGATAACAGACTTAGAATTGAAAAATGGGGAAATTAATAATGAAAAGATAAAATCTACAATATATATGGAACAAAAATGGAGTGGATGTTTCTGCTTTTTTGATATTGATACGACACATCTTCTAGATGATGTGCTATCTATGAGAGCGTTAGACAAAATGAATTTTGCCTATTTTCCTAATAACAGGAGGGCTCCTCGGGTGGTAATAGGATATCAGTATAAATGTTAGCTTAAGGTGATTGGAGTTCTAAAAATATGAAGATAAATACTTTAGCTCTTCACTATTATTAATACACGTAAAGCTCCTTGAATATGAAAAAGATTTAACACGAGTAAGTGCGATGAAAAGAGCCTTTTTCATTTCCTCGATTTTTTGCTGATCATTGCCGATTCCTTCTAGTAAAAGAATGATATGTGAGCTTTCCCAACCTTTAAAGCTATGATAGCTGCACACTTTTAGTTTGTTTTTGCCTGGCTGGAAACGCCATTTTTCGTTACGACGCTTATAGTGATCACGTGTGCCGTCCATATCATATACATGTGAGATAGGGTAGCCAATCTGTTTAAAGGCATTTACAATTTCTATCCCTGTATCTTCTATCATTGTAATAATGGTTATGTCTTCAATCGTGCTAATCCCCAAGTTTAAGATTTCCTGTATTTTGCGCTGGCATACGTCCGTGCGTATTGTGAAAAGTGGTGCATCAATCCATTCGATTTGAGTGAAAAAATCGGGTTGGGTAGATTTTGCTACAATATTAGTCGTATTACCGAATACATTAGAAAGTCGTTGTACTTGATGAACGATACTTTCAGGAAGTCGATGGGAAATGTTAAGGGAACCAGCGCGGCCACTAAAACCGATACCGACATTCTGTTTAGGGTCGGTAATCCAAACACCACGATCTTCGTAAATGCTTTGTGCTCTGTCGTACATGATGAGCAATTCCCCATTATTTGTATGGAATTTTTTTAAGAACATAATCCAAGGACCGTTAAAATCTTGGCCTTCATCGATAAAGATACAATCATATTTTAAATAGTACGGGTGATTTTCGGTTAATTTTGTACTGATCATATCGATGCATTTATCTGTATAGTCTTCTATGTTATCGTAAACATTTTGAACGGAGCAACTCGTTTCGGTCATAACTGTTTTCAAAAATCCGTGAAAGTGCGAAATGGTTAATTTACTTTTTAAAAGATGCCGTTTTTCTAAACCAAATTGTTGGCTGCATAAGTCACGAATATAATGTCGAAGCGTAATATTAAACGTGAAGATTAAGACATTTAATCCTTGTTTAATTGCTTCACTTGCTTTTTCGGCTAAAATTAAAGTTTTACCGGAGCCAGCAACCCCACTCCATCTACGCGGGCGACCAATTTTAATAGGTACGAGCGCTTGTTGTTCAGGGGTAAGTTTGAGAGGTGTTCTACGTTCACGAACATAATCACTTTGACGTAAAAGGGCATGTAGCTCATCCACTATTTGCTGTAAATATTGACCGTTCCCTTTCGCAAAATTTGACTGCGGATAAAATAAATAAGGTGGATATAATTCATCATTCCGTTCATTACAGTGATATAAATTTTCAACCACATTTTGATCCCAAATATAACAACTTTTAGGGTTTGGGTAATCACAAAATGCAAGTCCCTCTGCTCGGGATGCTTTGTGGAAATATACAATGGTTGAAACCATACCAAAAGAATTTCTATGATAATGCTCATTTGCAGATAAGAAGTTTGTTAGTTCATATTTTAAAATCATGTCTTTGTAAGCGTTAACTTGGGCGACAGGATTGCTGAAGTGATATTTATTATTGTTCCCTAAAATTTGAGCTGGTGCCATGTAAGCAGGCAGTTTAAGGTGCCAATCCTTTACTTCTATTATGATAACGCCTTTTTCACGATGCGTTAAAATGAAGTCTGGATGCATTGAGTTAATAAATGGTTGTACAAATAAAGTCCAACCGTTAAAGCGATCGATTTTACTTAGCATATTAATTAAATATTTTTCACCATCAGTTAAAGGCTCACGTGGGTTAGGATTTTCGATAATTGTTAATTGCTGAAGTGTCTGCATAGTGTAGTCCTCCGATTAAGAAAAATAAAAACCCTTGTAAATTGCAGCGAAGAATTTACAAGGGTCTATGTATGGTATGATGGTTGCTAAGTAATTGGTCAAAATCCCTCAGTTTGAGCACATAACATTCTCATTTATATTTAGTTTTCAAAAGCTCTGTGTATTTCTATTTTTAGCTACAATTTTTAGTTCTAAATCTAAACCGTTGAGTATTTTTAATAGTGTTTCAATATTGTAATTGTGATCACCGCTCGTTACTCTAACGATTTGAGGATGCTTTAGACCAACTTTGTCTGCTAATTTTCGAATAGAAATATTTTGATCTTTACATGCCTCTTCGATTGCTTTGCTAATGTCTACTTTTGGTTTGCTCACTGACGTAATTTCGTCAGGAAGAGTTATGTAGTCAGTAATTTTGACTGTTTTTATTTTTTTAAAATCCATCGTTATGCCTCCTTATATATCCACATATGAGTTAAGATAGACTGTAAAATGTGTGTCAGCTGCTAAGCAAGAAGAAAGTTAAATTAACTTTTCCCGCTTCGCAACTTTTAGTGCTTTATTTTTATCTACCTCTTTGATAGAAGCAGATTGTTTTAGAAAGCTGTGTAATACAACAATTGTTACACAGCCTTCATCATCTTTTACAGGAATAACAATAAATCTCCATTCTTTTTTCGCTAAGCTCTTAACTTTCACTTCATAAAGTTGCTTATGCTTTCCAGTTAATTTCTCGATGCGATTACGAAAATGCTCGTAGGATAATCCGTGGGTATTTAACGTACCGAGTACAGTAATGACCTTAGATAAATCTTTTGCATTTAGAGAGTTAAAGCTTCTTAAAACGTCTTCATTGAAAACTAAGTTACTTACATCGATTCCTTCAATATCATTTACACGCACTAGTGTCATTTTACATTCCCCCATATTTAGTGAATTATATAGTTCACTGAGGAAAATTGACCTAGTTCTATTGTAACTTATTTATTTTACCAAATAAAGTATAAGTTTATGGTAACTTATATGTTACCACGTTGTCAATAAAAATACTTTTAATTTAAAAAGTTGTAGGGGGAGTGAATTAACAAATAGTATTTATTAATTCATTTATAATGATCTGTATCTAATAATAAAAAAAATCCAATTAATCCTGCTACAATCTTCTTCATCTTCATCTATAAGGTTAGTACAAAATAATTTCGTCATTAGGTATTCGTAATCTAATTAAAGTGAACGAATCATCAGAAATATTTTGGTTTAGCGTTAGCGATTTTATCGTGTGCTTAAGTGTGGTGGACTACCGGATAAAAGATTTGACTTCTTTGAAAATTTAATAATTATGAATTTAAGAAAGAGTGATGAATTTTAATTTTTTTCATTTTTTGGTATTGTGTATTTGGTGTTTGTTCCAGACACTCACATAATAGATCAATCATATAATTAGGGGAAGCGCTAAAGTGGATCAAAAAAGATATGAACAATTAAAACGTAAAAGCAATGAACAAGGTGAAATAACTACAAATGAATATTTTGAAATAATGAGCTATTAACAACCAGAATATTACCAAGAGTTTATGAAAGCTTATAATCATTGGGATGAAATGGACGAAGAAGAATTTGAACAGATAATGGGTAAATTATTCCCGCAAGATAGGGAGTTGATTGAAGAACAATTTAATTCCTAGGCATTAATTATATTTATATTAAATATGTGTTTTTAACCTTAGTTCATTTTAGTTGGCTGCGGTATTTTTATGTTCCCGCCTCAGGAACTTTAAATAGGAAATAGACTAATAGTTGTGTATAATTTACAAAATATATAATTTCGTTTATAATTATATTATCTCTAAAATTGGATGTGAGAGAGATTAATTTCTATGTTTAGCAAGTCTATAAACATTTATAAACTCGCTAAACCAGTTGTTAAGAATCAACGCAACTACAGATGGATCTTCCACATTGAATAAATTAATCACAGTTATAATTACCTCCTTATGGTAAACGTAACATATTTTTAAGAAGTCTCTGGTAGGAGACTAGTGGTCAAAGGGCTCTTGGTCAAAATATAAAAAAGAAATACCTTCAACTTGATATACGTGCAGATATAAAAAATGATGAGCATATGCAAGCTAAAATCTAAGATCCTTCTTGGGTAGCTTCATATGCTTTTTTGCCGTCGCTTCATTGACATAAGTTGTTTGAAGAAATTAAAGACAGTGCCAAATTAATGAAAATGATATTTTCTATATTGAAGCTGCTCGTGGTGCAAAAGCAAAGGGAATTCAAACTCAAGAAGGGCTCTAAAATTGCGACAGATTATGTTAATTCCTATTCAGAACGTTCAATCGCTAAGAGAAGAGAGCTAATACAGTCAGAAAAAGTAACAGTTATTAATAGTGAGTTTGTTTTATGTAGGATCTTTTATTTACGAGTCCTTCTGCAGCGGCTGATATTGTGATGGGGCGAAGTGCGAATAGATTGACGGAGTGGAGGAATAGGCATGGTAGGACGTTAAAAGAATTGGTGTTATTTATTTAAAATTATTTAGATTATAAGTTATATAAAACTGGGATAAGACCACGTGGTTTTCAATAAATCTATGTATTTAATAGAATGGTTGAAATGACTTTAGAAATCAATGATATCTTCTTTAATTAATGGAAGGAAATAACTATATTATTCAAAATATGATTAAGGCACTTACATCTCAAGATAAGGTTAGAATTATTTCTATTTTCCTATATAATATCTATAATAACTGATATTAAATTTTGAAAATATTAAAAAACTATTTGATAAATTGTTACTTAATTTTGGAGGAAAGAAAAGATGAAAACAGTTAAATCAGCTTGCGAATTACAACCAAAAGCACTAGAAATAAACGTTGGTGATCAAATTGAACAATTAGATCAAATTATTCAAGATACAGATGGACAAGAATATTTTAAGAAGACATTCATTACAGACGGTATGAAAACGCTTCTTTCTAGAGGGCTGGCTAGACTTGCAGGAAAAACGAATGATACAGTATTCCATCTAAAACAAGCTATGGGTGGTGGTAAAACACACTTAATGGTAGGTTTTGGGTTACTAGCAAAAGATCCTGATTTACGACAAGAACAAATCGGTACAATTCCATATCAAGCTGGTTTTGCAACGGCGAAAGTTGCCGCTTTTAATGGTCGCAACAATCCACCTAGATATATTTGGGGAGAAATTGCTCGTCAATTAAATAAAGAAAGCTTATTCAAAGAATATTGGGAATCTGGAGCTAAAGCACCCGATGAACAAGCTTGGTTGCAGCTATTTGAAGGAGAAGAGCCAATTTTAATCTTATTAGATGAGATGCCGCCTTACTTTCAGTACTACAGCACACAAGCTTTAGGACAAGGGACAGTAGCGGATGTTATTACAAGAGCATTCTCTAACATGTTAACCGCAGCTCAAAAGAAAAAAAACGTCTGTATCGTTGTTTCCGATTTAGAAGCAGCATATGATACTGGCGGAAAATTAATTCAAACAGCATTAGATGATGCTTCACAAGAACTTGGACGAGCAGAGGTTCCTATTACACCAGTTAACCTTGAATCAAACGAAATTTATCTTATTTTACGCAAAAGGTTATTCCAAAAAGTACCTGATCCAAGCGAAATCGCTGAAATTGCTTCCGTATATGCGACACGTTTAGCAGAAGCAGCAAAAGCAAAAACTGTTGAAAGAAGTGCAGAGGCTCTTGCTAGCGAAATTGAATCAACATATCCATTCCATCCAAGTTTTAAAAGTATCGTAGCTCTCTTTAAAGAGAACGAGAAGTTTAAGCAAACACGTGGATTAATGGAATTAGTTTCTCGATTATTGAAATCTGTATGGGAAAGTAACGAAGATATTTATTTAATCGGTGCACAACATTTTGACCTTTCCATTCATGAGGTCCGAGAGAAGCTAGCTGAGATTTCGGACATGCGTGATGTAATTGCGAAAGATTTATGGGATTCGGCAGATAGTGCTCATGCACAAGTAATTGACTTGAATAATAGTAATAACTATGCAAAGCAAGCAGGGACGTTGTTATTGTTGGCAAGTTTATCGACAGCGGTTCAATCTGTTAAAGGGCTAAATGAAAGTGAAATGTTAGAGTGTTTAATTGACCCAATTCATCAAGCGAGCTCTTACAAAGCGGCCTTTGCAGAGCTTCAAAAAGCTGCTTGGTATTTACATCAAACTCAAGAAGGGCGAAACTATTTTAGCCGACAAGAGAATTTAACGAAAAAGCTTCAAGGCTATGCAGAAAAAGCACCTGAAAACAAAGTAGAAGAGTTAATCCGTAAACAACTTGAGGAAATGTATTACCCTAAAACTAAAGAAGCGTATGAAAAAGTGCTGGCATTACCTGCAATGGATGAAGCAGAAGCAATTGTTAAAACAACACGAGCATTACTAATTATTAGCCCAGATGGAAAAAATCCTCCAGGGGTAGTAGCGAAATTTTCCAACGAGTTGGTAAGTAAAAATAACGTCCTAGTTTTAACAGGTGACAAATCAGTTTTTGCAAGTGTAGATAAAGCTGCTCGACATGTTTATGCGGTTAAAAAAGCAGATTCTGAAATTTCTGCAACACATCCACAACGACAAGAGTTAGAAGATAAAGCAGGTCAATACGAACAAGATTTCCGTACAACTGTGCTATCTGTGTTTGACAAACTATTTTTCCCAGGAAACCAACGAGGTCAAGATACGCTACGTTCAAAACCTTTAGATACAACATATGCTTCAAACACTCAATATGATGGTGAACAACAGGTCATTAAAACATTAACTTCGGACCCTATTAAATTATATACAGATATTCCCTCGAATTTTGATGCGTTACGTGCTCGAGCTGAGTCTTTATTGTTCGGGAATCAAGATGATGTACGCAAAACAGATTTAATAGATCGAATGAAGCAAAAAACTCAAATGCCATGGCTACCTGCTCGAGGGCTAGATCAATTAATCGTTGAAGCTTGTCAACGAGGTGTATGGGAGGATTTAGGGAATAATTACATTACAAAAAAACCTAAACCGAAAACTACTGAGGTCATTGTAACGAAAGAAACGGATCCTGATGATTTTGGAAACGTGAGATTAAAAATCGACGTTGTAAATGCTGGTAACAATCCGCGCATTCATTATGCTGAGGATAGTGAAGTGTCAGAACAAAGTCCTGTTTTAAAAGATAATACATTAATTACAAACGCGTTAACAGTACAATTTTTAGCTGTTGATCCAACAGGTAAAAATATGAAAGGGACACCTACCACTTTTAAAAATAACTTAGTTATTCGAAATTATTTTGATGAAGTGGCTCGTACTGTAGAATTGCGTGTTGCACCAAGAGGGAAAATAAGATATACACTTGATGGATCAGAGGCTCGTAATGGGCTAGAATATACAACCCCTATTCAATTAACAAAAGAAGAGACGACTATTTATGTTTTTGCTGAATATGATGGGTTTGAAGAAAAACGAAACTTTAAATTTCCAAAATCAGGATCAACTGAAATTACGATTATTAAAGATGCACCTGCAACTTTAATTACTCAACGTCCAAAACGTTTAGAAAACTCAGCTAAAGTTTACGAAGGATTAAATTTAGCTAAAGAAAAATCAATTGAATTTGAGCAAGTGATGTTAATAATTGGTTCAGCGCCGAAAATGATTCAAGTTACTTTAGGGGAAATTAAAGTACGTGCAGAGTTTATTGAAAGTGAATTGGGTCGTTTAAAAGAGCTTGTAGGTGTGGATGCACAAGTTTTGTTTACTTTTAAAAAGGCATATACAAAAACAGGTTATGATTTAGAACAATTTACAAACCAATTGGGTATTGAAATAGCTAATGGAGAGGTAGAGCAATAATGAGCAATTATACGGTAGATTTTGGGGCGCCTAATGAATTTGGAAGTCATCATTTTTATGTCGAAATTCCAGCAACGCCTAAGTCTCCTGTAAAGATTTATGAGGATTTTGGCTTTAATGGTGACGATAATCATCGTGAAACAGAAGAGTGTCGATTAATTTTGTCTCGAGAATTATGGACAAAAATTCGTGACGATGCACGAAGAGACTTTAACACACGTCTCAAAAGTAAAAAAGGAAGCACGGGTAGTTGGAATGTAGGGAAAGTAAAGTTAGACCGATTTTTAGGTAAAGAATTATGTGTATTAGGTTGGGCAGCTGAGTATGCAACACCTGAAGAATGCGCAATTATTTGTCAGAAATGGTTAGCATTGCGACCAGAAGAACGTTGGTGGCTATATTCTAAAACAGCTTCAGAGGCTGGACTTGCAGAACAAACAGAGAGAGGGTGGCGTAAAGCCCTCTATTGTGCTCTATCTGATGGAACGAATGTACGTCTTGAGCCGAAAAAAATCAAAAAAACAAAGCAAGAAGATAGTAAAGCCAAGGTAGAGCAAGCAACATTCGATCTATTCGGTTTAACAGAAGGAGATGAGTTTTAATGGCATTACAACCATTTGAATGGAAAGATAAACCTGCGCTGATTGAGCATTTATTTCCTGTGCAGAAAATTTCAGCTGAAACATTTAAGGAAAGAATGGCGAGTCATGGTCAGTTATTAGTTTCTTTAGGAGCATATTGGAAAGGAAGAAAACCTTTAATTCTGAATAAAGCTTGTATTTTAGGAGCGTTACTTCCAAGTACAAGCAACTTAACAGAAGATTTGAGAGTATTTGAATTATTAATGGGAATTGATGTTCAATCTATGCGAAAAAGATTGGAAGAAAATGTTAGTTCTTCTAAGTTGGATGAGATTCCAAAATATCTAGCATTACCATATGCTGAAAAAGTTAGATTAGCAAAGCGTCCAGAAGAAATAGGAGATTCTTTATTTACACATATCTGGTCTAAAGTAAATAATCATCTTGGGACCTCTGCTAATTCCATTCCAGAGTTAGTTGAAGAAATGGGAATTGCAAGATTTGGTCATCGCCCAAGAGTAGCAGATGTCTTTTCTGGCTCTGGTCAAATACCTTTTGAAGCAGCAAGATTGGGGTGTGATGTTTATGCCTCGGATATAAATCCAATAGCTTGTATGTTAACTTGGGGTAACTTTAATGTTGTCGGTGCTCCTCTAGATAAGAAAGTTAAAATTGATAATAGACAAAGAAACCTCTTTAATCAAGTTCAACGAGAAATTGATGATTTAGAAATTGAAGTCGGAAAAGATGGATGGCGTGCAAAAGTCTATTTATATTGCTTTGAAACTGTTTGTCCAGAATCTGGATGGCGAGTACCTTTGATGCCAAGCTTTATAATTAGTAGTAGTTTTAAAGTTGTTGCTGAGTTAGTACCTATGCCTTCTGAAAAGCGTTATGACATTAAAGTGAAATATGTTGATAATGAAGAAGAAATGGAAAAGGCAAAATTAGGTACAATTCAATCAGGTGATTTAGTACATTCACCTGATGGTATGACAGAGTATAGAATAAGTATTAAAGCAATCCGTGGAGATTATAAAGAAGGAAAAGAGAATAAAAATCGTCTGCGTTTATGGGAGAAATCAGATTTTGTACCACAATCGGCTGATATTTTTCAAGAACGTCTGTATTGTATACAATGGATGAAAAAGAAACCTACAGGTTCAGCGTATGAATATGAGTTTCGATCAATTACAGAGGAAGATTTAATACGTGAGCAAAAAGTTGTTGATTATGTTCAAGAATTTTTAGCTGAATGGCAAAAAGATGGATATGTACCAGATATGGTAATTGAACGAGGTGATAAAACAGATGAGCCGATTAGAACACGTGGATGGACACATTGGCATCATTTATTTAATCCACGGCAACTATTATTTCTTTCTTTAATGAATAAATATTCTACAACAGAAGAAAAATTTAATGTTTTTCAAGCCATGAACCATTTATCAAAATTAACTAGATGGAGACCACAAGCAGGAGGTGGAGGGGGATCTGCTGCAACATTTGATAACCAAGCGTTAAACCCTCTTTACAATTATCCAGTGAGAGCTTCTTCGTCTATTGAGAATATTTTGGTTGCTACTCATAATAATTCTGAGTTGAAGGGGGATATTTCATTAACTATTAATTCCCATCCAGCCCAAGAGATTGAAGTTGAAAATGACATTTATATTACAGATCCACCATATGGAGATGCTGTTAAATATGAAGAAATTACTGAGTTTTTCATTGCTTGGTTACGTAAAAATCCACCAAAAGAATTCGAACATTGGACATGGGATAGCCGTCGATCGATAGCAATCAAAGGTGAAGATGATGGATTCCGCCAAGGAATGGTTGCGGCTTATCGTAAAATGGCGCAAAAGATGCCTGATAATGGCTTGCAAGTTCTTATGTTCACACATCAAAGTGGTACAATTTGGGCGGATATGACAAATATTATTTGGGCGAGTGGATTACAAGTTACAGCTGCTTGGTATGTTGTAACAGAAACAGATTCAGCATTACGTCAAGGGGCTAATGTAAAAGGAACAATTATATTAGTTCTTCGTAAGCGTTATCAAGAGCTCGAAACTTTCCGAGATGAGTTAGGATGGGAAATTGAAGATGCTGTTAAAGAGCAAGTGGAATCATTAATGGGGTTAGATAAAGAAGTACGTGCTGAAGGTTCAGAGGGTCTTTATACGGATGCCGATTTACAAATGGCTGGTTATGCAGCTGCTCTTAAAGTGTTAACTTCATATTCTCGTATTGATGGACGCGATATGGTAGTTGAAGCAGAAGCGCCTCGAATTAAAGGTCAAAAAACATTTGTAGATGAGTTAATTGATTTTGCTGTGCAAACAGCTGTTCAATTCCTTGTGCCAGTAGGCATTGAAAAAGAAGAATGGCAAAAGTTACAACCAATTGAACGTCTATATATGAAAATGCTAGAAATGGAGCAGCAGGGTGCGAAAACGTTAGATAACTATCAAAACTTTGCTAAAGCTTTCAAAATCCAAAATTTTGATCAAGTAATGAGCGAAGGTTCAAAAGCAAATGTAGCACGTTTAAAACTATCGACAGAATTTAAAGGTTCGATGATGTCAGGTATTAGTGAATTAGCTGATACACCACTACGAGCGTTATTGTATGCAATGTATGAAATGTCTAAAGAACTTGAGGTAGAAGAAATTTTAGATCATTTAATGGATAACTGTCCTAACTATTTACAAAATAAACCGTTATTAGTGAAAATGGCGGATTATATTGTAGAAAAGAGAACAGGTTTAAAGTCGACAAAAGCATATAAGCCAGATGTAGAAGCAAGTTATGCTCGAATTTTAGCAGAAGCTATAAGAAATCAGAGGTTATAACATATGGTGCTACGACGTTTTTCTTCGCGAACTGAACAGTTAGATACGGAGTTTTTAGCTGACAGTTTAAAAGGTGCAACTAAATATCTTCGTATTGCAGGTTATTTTAGAAGTTCTATTTTTGAATTAGTAGGTGAGGAAATCGCCCATATACCTGAAGTGAAAATTATTTGTAATTCGGAATTAGATTTAGCGGATTTTCAAGTGGCAACAGGGCGTAACATAACACTCAAAGAGCGATGGAATGCAATAGATGTTGAAGCAGAATCACTTTTGAAAAAAGATCGTTATGAAAGACTAAATGAACTATTGCAGTCAGGAAATGTAGAAATTCGAGTTGTACCAAGGGAAAAACTTTTTTTGCACGGTAAAGCAGGTGTTATGCATTATCCTGATGGAAGTCGAAAATCATTTATTGGATCTGTAAATGAATCAAAAAGTGCCTTTGCACATAACTATGAACTTGTGTGGCAAGATGATGATACAGCAAGCGCTGATTGGGTAGAAGAAGAGTTTTGGGCTTTATGGGAAGATGGTGTTCCCTTACCAGAAGCAATACTGGCTGAAATTGATCGTGTAGCCAACCGACGAGAGGTTACCGTTGAAGCTTTAAAGCCAGAAGATGTACCTGCTGCGGCAATGGCGGAATCACCGATTTATCGTGGGGGAGAGCAACTACAGCCGTGGCAAAGATCTTTTGTAACGATGTTTTTACAGCATCGTGAAACGTACGGTAAAGCCAGATTATTATTAGCAGATGAAGTTGGTGTAGGTAAAACGCTTTCTATGGCTACAAGTGCTTTAGTGAGTGCTTTACTTGAAGATGGACCAATCTTAATTTTAGCGCCTTCTACTTTAACAACTCAGTGGCAAATTGAAATGATGGACAAACTTGGTGTCCCTTCTGCTGTTTGGTCCTCTCAAAAGAAAGTATGGCTAGGTGTTGAAGGACAACTTTTATCAGCACGGGGCGATGCATTTGCAATAAAAAAATGTCCTTATAAAATCGCGATTGTTTCGACTGGTTTAATAATGCATCAGAAGTCGGAAGATAGTTTTATAAAAGAAGCAGGCCTATTGTTAAAAAATAAGTACGGGACAGTTATCCTAGATGAAGCGCATAAAGCTCGAGTTCAAGGTGGTCTAGGTGAGAAGGCTACTCAGCCAAATAATTTGTTGTCTTTTATGCAAAAAATCGGCCATCGTACTATGAATATGATATTAGGTACTGCTACGCCTATTCAAACAAATGTGAGAGAACTCTGGGATTTATTAGGGGTGCTAAATAGTGGGGCAGAATTTGTTTTAGGTGATGCATTATCTCTATGGAGAAACTACGAGGAAGCCACACAATTAGTAACTGGTAAAAAGCAGGTAGGTTCTGAACATGAAGCTTGGGAATGGTTAAGCAACCCTTTACCACCAGGTAATGAATTACCTATGATTCAGCAAATCCGAGATACGTTATCGCTACATCCTAAGGATTTTGTATGTAGTTATAACTTTGATACTTTAGATTATATGATTAAAGATATATGGCTTTCGGAATGTCTATATGACAATTTCTTTAGAGAAAATAATCCAGTTATTCGTCATACAGTATTAAGAAAACGTAAAGAACTTGAGGAAGATGGTTTACTTGAAAAAGTAGGTGTCCATACACATCCACTTAGTCAGAATGTTAGGCAATATGAATCTCGTTTTGTAGGCTTAGGTATTCCGACGAATTCACCTTTCCAGATTGCTTATGAACAGGCAGAAGAATTTAGTTCGCTACTACAAGCAAGAACTCGAGCTGGAGGATTTATGAAATCCTTAATGCTACAACGTATTTGCTCGAGCTTCGCTTCAGGGTTAAACACTGCTCAAAAAATGCTACAGCATTCTATTTTATCTGAAGACGAAGATCAAGCAGAGGAAGCTGAACATATCCTTTCAGAAATGACACCAGCTGAAGTAGCATGTCTACAAGAAATTGTCCGTCAACTTTCAAGACCAGAAGCTGTAGATTCTAAATTAAATACAGTAAAGTGGTTTTTAAGTGAGTTTAGAACTGAGGGGAAAACTTGGCTTGAACATGGATGTATTATTTTTAGTCAATACTATGATACCGCTCAGTGGATTGCAGAAGAGCTAGCAAAGCACTTTAAAGATGAAATTGTAGCTGTATACGCTGGTCTTGGTAAAAGTGGTCTATTCAGAGGCACACAATTTAACAATGTAGAGCGTGAATTTATTAAATCTGCGGTAAAAAATCGAGAGATAAGATTAGTCGTAGCTACTGATGCAGCCTGTGAAGGGTTAAATCTTCAAACTTTAGGTACATTAATTAATATAGATTTACCATGGAACCCATCGCGTCTTGAGCAACGTTTAGGAAGGATTAAGCGATTTGGACAAACACGTAAGTTCGTTGATATGTTGAATCTTGTTTATAGCGAAACCCAAGATGAAAAAGTGTATAACGTTTTATCTGAGCGATTACGAGATACATATGACATTTTTGGTAGTTTACCTGACACTATTGATGACGAATGGATTCAAGATGAAGAAGAATTACGTGGAAGAATGGATGAATATATTCATGAGCGGGCTAAAGCCCAAGATGCTTTCTCAATAAAGTATCGCGGTACGTTAGATCCTCAAGCACATTTATGGGAGCGATGTTCAACCGTATTATCACGCAATGATATTGTTGCTAAGTTAAGCGAGCCTTGGTAATAGATAGTGAAAGTATTTAAATATAGTCAAAACCACAGTCAATAAAATCACTTTCCCCCGCAACTATTGATATATCAGTACTTTGAGACGGTAGGTTCGACTCCCGCCGTCTCCATTTTGTAGAAATCAAATGATTTCAATGAGTGTCTGTGACGTAAAGCATAAAATTTCCGTTTGGAAACTTTATGCTTTATTTTATTGTGTGCTTTGAAAACCCCCTGCTATGCAGGGGGTTCCGGAAAGCTTTTAGCTATGGACAATAAAAAAACTCCAAACGTACAATAAAGTCAGGTCTAGTCAACCGACTTCGTACGAAAGGAGCCACCATAAATGGATAATAAAAGTTTAGCACATACAACGTGGAATTGTAAGTATCATATCGTCTTTGCGCCAAAGTATAGAAGGCAGATTATTTATGGTCAAATTAAAGCAGATGTTGGAAGAATATTGCGCCAATTATGTGAAAGAAAAGATGTAGAAATCATAGAGGCAACAGCCTGTCCTGACCACATTCATATGTTGGTAAGTATTCCACCGAAATTGAGTGTATCTGCGTTCATGGGTTATTTAAAAGGGAAGAGTAGTCTAATGATTTTCGACCGACATGCGAATTTAAAGTATAAATACGGTAATCGTCAATTCTGGTGTCGAGGATACTATGTGGACACAGTCGGCCGAAATAAGAAAAAGATACAAGAGTATATAAAAAATCCATTACAAGAAGATATCCTGCAAGATCAAATGACGATGAAAGAATTCATTGATCCATTCACAGGAGGAGAAATCAAGAGAAAGAAAAAATAAGTAAGCCGCTTTAGCGGTTTGTGTGAAAACGGAGTGCGGTTGGCAGACCATTCGGAATGTCTTTAGACATGGGCCAGTACCCCAGCGTTTCACGCGCAGAGCAAGAGGCTGGGACATAACTCATTTTATTGAGAAAAAGCAAAAAATGAATGTTATTTTTGTGATTTATTAAAGTATATGTGTTCTAATAACGCAAAAAAATGTTAGACCAAACTTGTAAATGGTCTAACATTTTTTCTTTTGTCCCAGCCTCTCTGATTTTTGGAAGTCTTATGCTTGATTTTGAAAACGATACCGCAATCGGGCGCTCTCCTCGATAAAGGAAAGTGTTTTTTCATTAGGGGACCAGGTGCTTGTAGAGAAGGTAAGGAACTAAGAAGATTGAGTTAAAATCCTGTAATATACTGCAGGATTTTTATTTTGAAGTGAAAATAGTGCCAATATTGCAATTATCTTATTCTGTTGTTTATTTACCAAAAAGGTTTTAAGATTTAGTTATTTTCTTGTTATTGATGATAGGTTTTTATGACTGTTTATATCCATAATATACTATCAAAAATAGATAGTTTAGCACCATCTTAATAGTGATTGTCTGTCTATAATAGATAATGTTTCAAAAATCACAATTATTAGGAGGAAACTAATTGCTAAAGAAAATTTTCATTCAATTGATTGTTTTGGCAATGTTCATTGCCTTTATTCCTATTGGGAATTTTGCAAGTGTGGCTGCCAAAGAATCTCCCAAAACAAATACGAAAGGAAATGAAAAAACTGAAGTAGTAGGAGAACGTACGCAAACTTCTAAAACGTTTAACAATTCTGATGGTACTTATACAACTGAAATATATGAAGCACCTATTCATTTTAAAGATAATAAAGGTAACTGGAAAGATATTGATAACGATCTACAAAAAAAGAAAAATAATGGCGAAGGGCAATTTGAAAATAAAGCCAATAACTTTGCTGTGACATTTGATGAAAAACTTGAAGAGGAAACGAACAACGTACAAGTAGCCGATAACCAATACAACCTTAATATTGGATTAAAAGAAATGGAACAAAAAGGTGAAATAATTCCTGCTAAAGAGGTTATCGGGGTTGCTACAGATAATCAAATTGAGTACCAAAATGTTTTTGATAATATTTCGACTACATATTCTGTTGGAGAAAACTTTGTAAAAGAAGATATTATAATTAACAAAAAGCCCGAAAAAGGGATACCACAAACCTTCTCATATCAGCTATCCCTTGAAAGTTTGACATATGAACAAATTAATAATCAAATCCATTTAAAGGACGCTAAAACGGGGGAGATGGTTTATGTTATAGAAGCTCCGTTTATGTATGATGCTTATAAACCTGTAGGCTTTCAATCTATTGACGGTACAAATTCTATACCAGAGGAAGCAAAATCTTATAATATCACGTTAAAAACACGAGAAGAAAACAATACTTTATGGATTGATTTAACTCCTGATGCAGCTTGGCTACAGGATAATAAACGACAATATCCGATCGTCATTGATCCAACAATTGTACGTATCCAAGGAAACTCAAAAATGGTGGATACAACAATTCGTAAAAAGTTTCCAACGCAAACCGGAGGAAATCACACAGAATTAGCTACAGGTACAGCCACAGACGGAAATATTGTAAGAAGCTTATTGAAGTTTGATGTAACGCCTATTCCTGAAAAAAGCGTTATTATGTCTGCGGATGTGAGTCTTTATCTCTCTTCAACAAATGATTCAAGCCCAATTAATTTAAGTATGCATGCGATGAAACGTTCATGGGATGAAAATACAGCAACATGGAATAACTATTCAACAGCAGGAGGCTGGACAACAGTAGGGGGAGATTATAATACCACGCCTCTTTCAACTGTTACAGGAGTCTCTTCAGTACCGAGTAATGTAGAAGAAGGTATTCAACGATGGTCTATTCCAACGAGTATGGTGAGCGGATGGCTATATAATCCAGAATCAAATCTTGGTTTATTATTAAAAAGCACTTCAGAAAGTACCATGATTTACAAAAAATTCATCAGTAGTGAAAGCACAACCAACCCACTCGCCTATAAACCAAAACTTGTCGTTACTTATAAAACACCTAACCGTTTAGGTTTAGAAGATTATTGGGATTATGCCACACATGATATTTCAAATGGAACGAACTATGTAAATTTAGGCACAAATAATAATGTTGTTCAATACACAGATTTTAGCTTATTCAACTATGGAGGATTTGGTTTAGATTTTACTCGAACGTATAATAGTAAGGATTTTGAAAAATCTCCATTCGGCTATGGTTGGAGTTTTACAGGTTCAGAGAAATTATTTTATAATGATAAATATTTTAATGTCGAATATAAAGATGCAGATGGTACGGTCCATGTTTACTCATGGGATGGAGATAAGTATATTGCACCAGCAGGTAATTATGATAGTTTAGATATGGTGGATAAGTACACTTTTAGACTGACTAGCAAAACTGGTATCACAACAACATTTAAAGTTAGAGAAAGCACTAGTGATACAGATATTGAAGTAGCATACATTACAGAGCAAAAAGATTTAAATAGCAATACAATCACTTATAATTATGATACATCAAATCAGCTTACTTCTATCAGTACTAATCTAGGGACAAAATTACTGTTAACTTATACTGATGGGCTTATTACAAATGCAAAATACAATAAACAGGATATAACGTATACGTATACTGATGGTTATTTAACACGAGTACTGGTTAAGAAAGATGACACTACATCAACACCTACTTCATTCTATTACACGACTAATGGACAGTTAACGAAAATCATTGATAGTAAACAGAAAATAATGCTTTATGGATATAATAGTGAATTAGATTTAGTATCTGTAACAGAACCTTCATTAGACGGTCAAGTAGATTCTATGACCAATTACTCTTTAGATCGAACAAACAATATAGTAACTGTTACTAGCCCCGAAGGTATAGTTACACGCTATGGTTTAAATAACAACTTTAGCGTAACGAAAATATTTGATCCTTCAGGTGATACAACAACCTATACACTAGATGAGAATAGTTATAATGTTCTTTCACAAAAGATTGTCTATTCAGATGGTTCTACTTACACTAAAAATTTAAAGTATGATACAAAGGGAAATTTATTAAGCACTAATGATTCAAAAGGTGGGATAGAATCCTATACTTATAATGAGTATAGTAATCTTTTAACTCAGACAGACGCCAATCAGCAAACAACTACCAACACTTATGAGAATGGTAATCTAAAAACCTCCACAACACCTAAGGGAGACACAACATCCTATACGTATAATGGCCATGGGGATTTGACACAAGTAAAATATCCGGATGGGAAAATCGAAACGTATAATACAAGCTATGAGAATAATCAAAAACTAACAACCTATCAAGATATTGAATTAGGTATCACAACTGAAACTATAACTGATTTTAATGGAAATATCCTTTCTTATGAAGACGGAAAAAAGGGGAAAACTAGGTATCGCTACAATCTTAAAAATGAATTAGTAGAAGTAGAAGATGCTGCAAAGAAAATAACGACTTATACGTATGATGCCAACAGTAATTTAACATCTGTGATAAATGCTGATGGTAAAAAACAAATGTCTCTCAGCTATAATGCACAAAATGCCATAGAAAAAGAAACAAACGCCGAGGGAAAAGTAACATCTTATAATTATAATGCTGACGGAGCATTAAATGAGATTATCAAAGCATCAGGTGAAAAAATCGCCTATACAACTTCAAGTGATACTAATACACAGACTGTGAAAGTAAATGGGGTTAATCAGTTTTCAACACAAGTAGATGGTTTATCCACTACTGTGACAAATCATACTCTAAATAATCAAAAAGTTACGTACACACAATCAGAAAATGGACTATTACAAAGAGTAGACATTAACGCACCTGTAAATCGCTCGATTATGTATACTTACAAAAATGAAAAAGATTTAGCAAAAATTCAATTTGGCCAAAATACAATTGAGTATGCATCAGATGAAAATGGTCAAACAACCAATGTCACACTCGATGGACAATCATTAGCAAGCTTCATATGGAACAAAAACAACTTATTGGAGAGCACAACTTTTGTAAATGGTGCAGTTATTTTAAATAAGTATAAGGCGAATCAGTTACAAACTGAAACTTTGAAAACAAATAGTGAAACAACTTGGCGTACAAATTCATATGAATATGATAAAAATCAGCAAATAACTAAAGTGACGAATAATGATGGAACAGTCACTTACACTTACGACCCTTTAAATCAGCTAATCAAAGAACAATACAGTAATGGTTTATCCATATCATACACATACGATTCAGTAGGAAACCGTACTTCTAAAACTATTTTGCAAAACGGTAGTTCAACTACAACCAGCTATAGTTATAATAATGCGAATCAAATGAAGACTGCTGGTGATAAGACTTATAATGTAAGTGCCAACGGAAATGTAGAAAACGATGGTGTATTCCAATATGTTTGGAATGCCTTTGATCAATTAACAGAAATCAAGTCTCTAACAGGTGCAACAGTTGCATCTTATCGTTATGATGAAAACGGACGTCGTGTATATAGTAAAGATAGTAATGGTGAAACGTATTATCGTTATAATGGTCTGACAAATCAAGTCTTGTTTGAAGAAGATGCAAGTGGAGTTATTACCAAATCCTATACCTATAACGATAATGGTTCCCCTTTAACAATGACATATTTGGGCTTAACTTATTACTACTTAACGAATTATCGAGGAGATGTATTAGCCTTAACAGATAAAAAGGGTGACATTGTTGCAGAATACACGTATGATGCATGGGGAAATATTATGAGTCAAAAAGGTAATATGGCAACTATTAACCCATATCGTTATGCAGGATATCGATATGATGAAGATACTAAACTATACTATTTGATGGCGCGTTATTATAATCCAGATACAGGTGTGTTTTTATCGTTAGATCCTTTACGTGGAAATACAATGAATCCTTTATCATTAAATGGCTATAATTATGCGAATAATAATCCAGTGATGAATGTGGATCCTGATGGAGAATCTTGGAAAAACGCTCTTTGGAATTCTAAGAAAATATTATCGACGTTAATAAATATGGCTTTAATGGTTGCTGTATCTGGTTTGGGTGGCTTAGTCAGTGGTAAACTCTTTTTGAAAAGCGTCAAACAACTTGCCCAAGCTAAGAAACATATATTCGCTAAAAGTATTAGAAAATCCCTTCAAAGAAGAGGTGTGTCTAATTTAGTGATAAGTGGTATAATTTCAGGTTTAGTTGTGTTTACCGATTTCTTGGTTAATATAGGTAGCCCAGGTGAAATTCTATTTGATTATCTCGATCGAAGAGATGCAAAACGTAAAAATGGTTATTTCAATGGTTGGTAGAATAGATAAGATTACTACAGTAAAAAGAAGGGGAAATATAGGCGTTCTCTAACCTATAATTCAATTTTTAATGATAAAATTTCTTTCAATGAGAGTATTTTTGTATTGTATATTTTTAATGATGTTTACAGTAATATTTACTACAAAACAAAACTTTTATATCATTTATATTTTTATTTGGATTTTTTGGATGTTTGAGCTTTATTTAATCCATTATAAAAAAATAAATAATAAAACAGGTTCAAAGTGGCTTAACAACCTGTGGATTGTGATAGTATTAATTACTTTTATTACAATTCAATTGTATTTGGAGTTCAAATTGTAAGAATAAATAATAGAAAATCATAGTATATTACTTATGCACATTTTTGTAATCATGAGGTAATAAACAGTAAATGGTGGGTAAAGCTGGCTTATTAAAGTCAGCTTTATTTTTTTATACGATGATTTGTCAAATTAAGTGCAACAATTGCTCATTAAAAGCTTCGTTTGCAGTTTTCCAACCAAGACATTTTCTTGGTCGATTGTTGATATAGTTTAATGATTCTGTAAGTTCTTCTGGTGATACTTCTTCGAAATTTGTTTGCTTAGGGAAGAATTCACGAAGTAATCCATTTCCATTTTCGTTATTTCCGCGTTGCCAAGAAGAATATGCGTCCGCAAAATAAACATCAATTTTCAAGTCTTTTTCTAACACTTTATAGCAGCTAAATTCTTTACCTCTGTCTGTTGTGGCTGTTTTTATAGTGCCTTTTGGTAATTTAGTATGAAGAAGACGTACTGCTCTTGAGCGATTTGGTATCAAAAAGCCAACATACCACCGTGTCATTCGCTCAATACATGTTGCTACACAACCTTTTGCTTTCCCACGTCCAGATACAATTGTATCTAACTCCCAATGTCCAAAGGTTTCACGTTTACGTACTTCTTTTGGGGTTTAGAAATTGGTGTACCAATGTTAAATCTACCCCTTGTTTCGCGGGGCTTTTGACGCTTACCTTTTTGACGGAGAACGGTTATAGGCACTTCTAAAAGACCATCCTAAATCCAGCGATAGATGGTTTTAAAACGCAGATGTCCTTGATACAAGCAGCCGACAATTTGTTCAGGTGACCAAGTATCCCGCAACTTTTCTTGAACAGCTTATTTCGAAAAAAATGCTTAGAAAGAATGCGCCAGATTTATGCGAAAAAATTGTTAAGCGATACAAAGCATACTCATCTGAATTGAGAAAAATAAGAATAGCTAAAATTGTAGCTGAAATAGAAGTTGCTGCTACCACACTACATAACCAAGATTTTTATCCAAGTATAGGAAAATCCAAAGGGGATTAGGTAACAAAAGTATTTTTTTTGAAGGAATAATTAGACAAGTTTGGAGAGAAGTAGTAATAAGTTTAGGTTACAAAGTGGATTAAACCATAAGATTTCCTAAAATAAAAATATCAAACATAATGCTTCCAAAAGTTTAAATTCTAGTCGAATTTGGAGTTTCGGAAGCATTATTTTATGAACTTTTATGATTTATCTAGGTGTTTTATATTAATTTGGAATGGGATTTTCCCGAAAAGCTCTTTTGTATTAATGCGTGGAAACTATATCGTTTATTGAACGGAAATTTTACGATTTACGTCACATAAATAAGAATAAAGGTAACATCATATGAAATGTGTACGGATACAAATATTTTAAATACATTTGGCTATGAATTATTTACTAAGCTTTTACTGAATTTAAGGTTAGGCAGTACACCAATATAGTAAAAATGTATACATCAGCAAAATAAGGTATATTATATTTGTTGAATAGATTTTCTTTAAGACAGGAAAAGTAGGTGAACCAAAGTGGGGAAATATCAATTGGATACCAAAGGTAAGGCAGCTGTGGCTAAGTATCATGAAAAACACAAACCTGCCAAATTCGATAAAAAGCAGCAACTTGAGAAAATACGTGCAGAGTATTTGAAAAAGAAGCAAGAACAAACCGATCAATAATATGAATGAAAACATAGGAAGATTAATATCTCCCTATGTTTTTTCTTTTCAATTGGTCGTAGGGTTAATATTCTCCCGAATTTTAGATGTAGCGATAGAAACTCGTCATTAGATATCCGTTCCTCGATAATTTGAAACAACATAGCCATTTAGCTGGGGCCGACTTCTTCGATTGAGGACAGAAATTACATGATTTGACTACATTTTTCTGTTTTGATAAAAAGCTTAAAATCTGCTGTGTAATATTGCAATTACAATTAAGCCCCAACTACGATTGAGGGGAGATAGTCATGAGGTGAGATAACCAAGTGTTTTTCTCTTTAAACTGAGATCAAACTTTTGGGCTCAAAGGAAGGTCAAAGAATTTAAGTGAATGCATGTTTCAAACTCTTCAATGCTCTAACCTCTAGTATTAATTTATATATTTATTTTTTAAAACCTGAATGTCTCAGCATCTCCATCTTTAAAACATCGGATTCAATAATAGAAAACATTGGTTTTAAAAAGGTTTATCTAATGAAAAATTAACTTTATTTATAGCATCCCTGAAACCAGAACGCAACTAAGTAACTCTTAATGCGAAGTGTCAGAAGAATTATTAATTTTTTACCACCATGTAGATGGGATGAGAAATCCAATTAGTCGAGGTGGCACAAAACTCGATTGGACTGACAGAAGTCATAATGAGGCCTTTGATTATTACACTACATGCACCTTCACCCCCTTTTTTATCCACATAATTTTTCCTGTTTAACAATCGGATATGTTTAATTTTAAAGTAAATTAGACAGTATATTGACTAATTTTGAAAATATGATATGCTAAATTTTAGACAATGTATTGACTAAAATGGAGGTTGGATATGGATATCTACAGAGAACTTTTTTTAATGCAACAAGCCTACGGTACTCTATTTTCACTAGCAAATAAAATTCAGGTAAAGGGTGACAAATATTTTGAACTTCTAACATCCAGACAATATATGGCAATAGTGGCAATTGCGCATTTGCCTGAGGATGAAACGACTTTGAATAACATTGCTAGGAAATTAGGCACCACAAAACAAAGTGTAAAACAATTAATCACTATTATGGAAAACAAGGGATATGTCAATGTAGTACCTAGTCGTAAAGATAAACGAGCGGTTAATGTGAAAATAACTAATACAGGAAAAGATGTCTTGCTTGTAGTTGCAGAAAAAGGAATCTTTTTTTTGGAAAAACTTTTTAAAAATCTAACAACGGAAGATTTAGAAACAATGTGGGACCTTTTAAGGAAACTTTATAGTTTTGATGGTGAAGAACATGATGGGTTTGAAGCAAATGGTAACTTACAAATGGATAAACCGAATATCGAACTACAAACAAGAGTAATGAAGGAGTTTGAGAAGCGAAGAGTTCAATCGAATAATAACGGGAATGAAATGTGAGAGAAGGTATTCAATTATGTTTGAAATAAATGATGAAACATTACGATTAATTAATAGAGCCAGTAAAGGAAAAAAAACTTAAAATTAACTATTGGTTATTTAATAGACAATAGATTCGTAATAAAAATTTACAATGAGGATGGTGAACTTGATTCATCGATTAAATATTATTATGAAATTGGGTCTATTACAAAGACTTTCACCGCATCCTTACTATCAAAATATGTAATTGAAAAGAGGTTGTCCATAAATGATTCAATCCAAAAATATGTAGAGGAGGTTAGGGGAAAAGGTTATTATCCTACATTGCTCCGCCTCGCTACCCATTCTTCAGGGTATTCTGCAAGATTGCCATTTAGTAAAAGAGAATATTCAAACCTACTTCTAGGCTTGATTATGGGTGGTAGTGATTTGAAAAAGAATAATCCTCTAAATATGGATTTTATTAAAATGAGAAGGCTAATGGAAAGTATTCAATTAAAAGAAAAAGAATATTCATGGAAATATTCCAATTTTGGTATATCCCTTATTGGGTATGGGTTAGGAATCGTATCAGGTAGGGGATATTGGGCTACTATGAATGACTTTCTACATAAAGAGCTTGGACTAAGCGATACTTATTTAGGTACATCAAATAATAATTTACATGGTTACGATAGAAAAAATAATGATTGTGGAAATTGGAGCTGGAACAAAGAGAATCTAATATCACCTGCGGGAGCAATAAGTTCAACTGCTGAGGATTTATTGAAATATGCCAAAATAAATATTTACGAGGACCAACCCTATTTGGGCCTTAGTCATAAAAAGCATGGAAATGGAACAAAAAAGTATGACATGGGGCTTGGGTGGTTTCTTTTAAAGAAAAATAATAATGTTATTTTGCATGGCGGTGGAACAGGCTGCTTTAGTTCATTTTTAGCGATTGATAAAGAAAAGGAAGTTGCCTCTGTAGTCTTAGCCAACTATCAATTAGGTAGAAATAATGATGAAAATATTGGAATGTCCTTATTAGATAGTCTACAAAAATCCGTTATTATTGAACGAATCAACTAAAGATTTGCAGTAGGTATTGTAAACTAAATATTGGTACTCAAAGAACGGGCACTTTTCTAGTAATATGGAAAGTGCCTTTTTAGTTCAAAACTATCCATTTTGGGGGGTACTGGATATTTACGTTTGAAAATGTCTTTTTTGTACAGAACAGAATTTGGAATTAATAAATTTTAGGTGGGAGAGTGAAAGGCGTAAGATATTATCCGAATAAGTAATAAAAGATAAATAAATGGAGGATTCTTTGAATTATAGCTAAATTTAGAATTACAGAAGCATTTTTAATGAGCTTTTATGGTGTATTTAGGAATTTTAAAATGATTAGAAACAAAATAACCCAAAATGTCTTTTTGTTATAATGCGTGGAAACTATATCGTTTAATAAATAAAATATTTAAATATAGTTTTTTTGAATTTAGGTTATCTACTTATAGGTAGTATTAATATTATTGAAAAATTACCTAGTGACAAAATTATTGAGAAGTTCTAAAGCATAATAACACTGATTTTTAATCAGTCCCCAAATTTACTTCTATCTATATGGAAGGGATTTTTCTTAAAAAGATGTTTCAGTAAGAAACGGCTATGTACGAAAAGATCCACCAGTTGGTATTTTAGTTATGCGTATGATGCCAATCAAATTACTTGATAGCATCACAGATATGACTGTGTGACTTGCTCTCCCACAACAATTAAACATATGGTACGCTACTACTAAATAGGGCACAAAGTAGAGGAGGGTTTCGCAATGCATGAGGCATTTATCCAATCGTATTTTTTGAAAAAAGATGAGTCGGTTGAAAAGGTAGAACAGCAAGAGCAATTAATGGTTGCGACTATTGTTAAAAAGACGGCACGTACATTTCGTAAAGTCGCGCATTTAAAGTTGACAATGCATACAGCATTTACTGCCCCTCTCCCTAAAAAATTAGCATCCTATAAATTCACACCAAATGCGAAGCGACTGTTAGATGAATCGAATGACACGATTCAACAGTGGCTACAACAGGGCTGGATTGTGCGCGAAATTCGTTATCACACGGACGGCATTAGCGTTAAGGAGGATTATTACCGCATTGGCCCGGCTTACATAGAAGCGCAACAAAAATCTGAGCAGCAACAGTTCATAAAACAACAGCAACAGATGCAGACGTTACAGCAAAGGGCGGAGCAACTAGCGTTACCAGAGATATTTCAACAGGCGATTGAATGGAATGCGCTGCCTAAACAGTGGACGGTGCAAAAGAGAATGAAATATATTGAGTTTTGTTTAGCGTTTTATGCGTTATCTGTGCAAAAGGACCTATTTGATTTTAAGGAGATCGGCGCGAGCTTACACGATAAGATAGGAGGTTCAAAAGTATTTGATCAAGAGCGGGAGGCTTTTTTAGCGCAGTTGGAGCAAAGTCGGATTGACCCGACGCTTTATGGGCTTGTAAGCATCGGAAAAATTGTGCCAATTTATTTTACTGGTAATATACAAAGCAGTGTTGCGACGTATGCAATTGGCGCGGTACATGCGACGACGGATAATGCGGTCTTAACATCACCTTTTACAACGACAAGTACAACATTATGGCTTGTTGAAAACCGTGCTATTTTAACACGTATGGCTGTAGAGACGGAATTTTTGCGGCAAACGAATTCTTGTATCGTTTGTTTAGACGGACAAATTCGTTCTGCGCATAAACAATTTATAGAGCAATTACTGCAATCAGCTATTAAACAAACGATTATTTGGACAGATACCGATAGCGCAGGTATCACGATTGCTAAATATGCTGCCGCCTTAGTTAAGGGAACGGTAAAAATTGTTGGGCGAGATTATGAACTGTATCATTCAATCGAGAGCTATGCTGCCCAGGTGCAAGAGGCACATGAACAGGAGCAGCAGTTAGGAGGGGTGGAACAATGGATAAAATGGATATAAAAGCACCGATTTCTATTTTTACAAGCGATTACCAAACTGCAGAATTTATGAAGTCAATGCGTGATTTAGCATCATTAGCAGGTGTCTTAAAGGAATTGAGCACCGAAAAAATGTACGATTCCCCAATCGAAACCATTCGTTTTTTAAATGTCATTCAGTTAATTAATGAGGCCTCTCTGGGCATTAAAGATGCTATTGATAACGAAGAAGTGCTGTACTACCGATATCAGTCTACGTATTTACAGGACAATGATCCGCCAACATTAGCGCAAATTACGAGAATGCTCACAATTTTAGAACGCAATAATTGGATAATCAAACAGAGCCGTCAAATTAAAATGCGTGACCGGGGGAAAAATTTAATGGACGGATTAATTCGCATGGGAAACGATGCACTTGCTTACTATATGCAGGATGATATTGGTCGCTCGCTATTTCAAGCAAGACGCGATGCCGAAATAAGTGCCGCCTACGACGACCAAGGGATTTCTGGAGGCAATAAAATCGCATCAATGATTTACAATGTGGAAGAGGTGTTCAGTTACAATAAAGTTCTATACTAGACAAAATAGTTGTATACTTTACAATAAAGTCTTATACTGGACAAAAAAGTTGTATACTGGATATTCAAACAATTTCTATGAGTGATTCTAACTATATTATTGTATATAAATAAGATAAACCTTGATACAGTATGATGCTGTATCAGGGTTTTTGTTTTTTCAAAATGGCTTTCAAACCTTTCATTTTTCTAACTATATATATATAAAGTAGGTACATTAAAATAACCTTGGTACATTGTCTACTGTGCCAGGGTTTTGTTTTGTCATTATTACCGTTGAATTATAATCCTTAGAGCAGGAATTAAAACTTTTTTTAAAAAAAAATTGCTATTAATTAATGAGTTGTAGAAAGGTATCAAAAATAAACTTCTTAATTTTGATATGTATCAACATATGCATATATTCTCCACATTTATAGTCTATACTTTATTTTTAAATGTTCTGTAGAAAGGTTGCGTGAGAGTATTTGTTAGAACAATTAAATTTAATACTTGCATTTGGGGCTGGATTATTATCATTTGTATCACCTTGTTCATTACCATTGTATCCTGCTTTTCTATCTTATATAACAGGAATATCCTTTAATGAACTAAAAGAAGAGAAAGGGATCTTAAGACGAAAGTCTTTAATACATACCCTGCTTTTTTTACTTGGTTTTTCTATTATTTTTATGGCATTAGGTTTCTCAACTTCTTTTATCGGAAAGATTTTTATTCAGTATAAAGAGTTACTAAGGCAATTTGGAGCAATTTTCATGGTCTTTTTTGGATTAGTTATTCTAGGTTTCTTTAAATTCGATATTTTACAATCGGAAAAAAAGATTAGTTTTAAAAAAAGGCCCAAAGGATATTTTGGCTCAGTACTTATTGGTATGGGTTTTGCAGCTGGATGGACACCTTGTACTGGACCAATTCTTGCCGGAGTAATAGCTTTAGGAGTGTCTAACCCCGGGCAAGGAATGTTGTACATGTTATTTTATGTGCTAGGTTTCTCTATACCTTTCCTAATAATGTCCTTATTTATTGGAAAAATGAAGTTTCTTCAAAGAAAAAATGGACTGTTTATGAAAATAGGTGGTGCAATAATGATTCTGATGGGGGTTTTATTGTACTTTGATATGATGACTAAAATTATTGCGTTTTTAACACCTATTTTTGGAGGATTTACTGGCTTTTAGTTTTATATCATATAAGAGGGGAAGGAACCAAACTTAATTATGGATAAAAAAAAGAGACGATTTCTTATGCGTTCAATTATATTAATTGTATTATTTGGGGCAATATTATTTACAGTATATACAACTTTAACTAAAGAAAAAAATGAAGTATTACAAATAGGGGATAATGCTCCAAATTTTACTCTAGTTGATATGTATGGTGATAAACATAATTTGGAGGAATACAAAGGACAAGGTGTCTTTTTAAACTTTTGGGGGACTTGGTGCAAACCCTGTGAAAGGGAATTCCCAATTATAGATAGATATTATAAGGAATATAAAGAAAAAGGTATACAGGTATTAGCTATAAATATAGCAGAATCCGACTTCGTGGTTCAAAATTATATTGACCGAAAAGGTTTAACTTTTCCGGTATTAATTGACAAAAACAAAAGTGTAATGGAAGCATATAATATAAATCCATTACCAACGACTATTCTTATTAATTCAGAGGGTAAAATAGAAAAAATAATCACTGGAGAAATGAAAGAACAGGATATAAAGAGTTACATGGAACAAATTTTACCAGACTAAGTAATAATTTTTTAGACTAATAAGAGAGGTGAAAAAATTAGTGAACAAAATCTCTACAAAATTAGCATCGTGTTTTTTTATTGTAGTGCTAATAATGGATTTATTTCTTATGTTTTATCTTCATCGAAATATAATTAATTCGAGAGTTGAAGAAGAATATTATACATTATTGGCGAATGGTGCTAATCATAGAGATGTTTTAATTGAAAATTTTTCTGAAACTACAATAAAACATATCGTTTTGATGGAAAAAAGTAAAGATCGTGCGGTGATCATTACCGATAATAAAGGAAATATCATTGGTAGTTCAGATATTAGTGAATCTTTAAGTGGACAAATAGTTTCTTTAATAAAGAACGTAGACGTAGAAACAGATGAATTATTGACTTCTAACTGGAAAGAATCCCCTTATATTATGAGTGTGCATCCTTATATCTCAAATACAAATCAATCTGGATACGTTTTAATGCTACAAAGTACTGGTTCTCTTAATAAGATGGTTCATGAATTAACTGAACATTTTGGTATGGCAGGTGCTACAAGTTTTATTGTACTTTTTATTGTTTACGCGGTTCTGTCAAAAGTTATAACAAGACCTTTAATACGGATGAAAGAGGCAACAGAGAAATTAAGCAAAGGTGAGTTTAATGTAAAGCTTGCAATTAAAAGTAAAAACGAGCTTGGTGAGTTAGCAAGTTCAATTCAGAAATTAGCCAATGATTTAGAACGTTTAAAAACAGACCGGAATGAATTTCTGGCGTCAGTGGCTCATGAATTAAGTACACCGTTGACATATTTAATTGGATATTCAAAAGTAGCGATGAGAGAGAGTCTAAGTAAGAAACAAAGAGAACAGTATCTTGAAATTATTGTTGAAGAGTCCAATAGAATGAAGGAATTGGTAAAAAATTTATTAGACTTGGCTAGAATGGACGAAAACACATTTACTGTCATGAAAGAATCTTTCTCTGCTCGATATTTTTTCGAAGCAATATGTAAACTTGTTGCTCCTTCATATGATCTCAAGAATATTAAGTTGAACTTTGTTTGCACTGAAGATTTTCAAATATATGCTGACCCATTACGTTTAGAGCAAATTGTCATAAACCTATTGGATAATGCTTTGAAATATTCAAAGGAAAATACAGAGGTAACATTAAAGGCTTGTAAAAATGAAGGGAAAACAAGAATTGAGGTTATTGATACAGGTATTGGCATTCCACAAGAAGAAATTGACTTCATTTTTGAGAAGCTATATCGTGTTGAGAAATCACGTTCTCGTGCATATGGTGGTTCAGGAATTGGACTTGCTGTTGTGAAGGAATTAGTAGAAGCACACAATGGTACCATTGAAGTCAAAAGTAAACTTGGAGAAGGAAGTACATTTACGGTGATCATATAACACATGGAGGTTAAATATGCAGACAATTTTGATTGTGGATGATGAAGAAAGAATGCTCGATTTAGTCGAATTATTTTTAATTCCACATGGATATACCTGTATTAAAGAAAAGAGCGGAATAAAGGCAATAGAGAGAATTAAGAAAGAAAATATCGATCTCGTTTTATTAGATGTTATGATGCCTGAAATGGATGGATGGGATGTTTGTGAATCTATTCGTGAATTTTCAAAAGTACCCATTATAATGCTAACTGCAAGAGCTGATAAATCTGATTTAGCTAAGGGACTTTTATTAGGTGCAGATGACTATATATCCAAGCCATTCGATGAAAGAGAGTTAATAGCAAGAATCAATGCTGTTTTGCGTAGAATTGTCGGATTTGAAAAGGATAATGAAAATATCACTTTTAAAGATTTTGTTTTAGATAAAGAAACATATTCTCTACACTACCAAAATTCAAGTGTGCAACTTACTTTAAAAGAATTTTTAATTATAAAAGCATTAATATCTCGACCTTCTAAGACATTTACAAGAGAGGAATTACTGCATGCTGCATGGGAATATGAAACAGATACAGATACGCGGACTGTTGATTCACATATAAGAAATCTAAGAGAAAAATTAAGTAAATCTGACTTTCCTACCGATGAGTTCCTTAAAACGGTTTGGGGAATAGGGTATAAATGGAGTTAAAAGGAGAAAAGTATGAAAAATTACAAAATTTGGTTAGGTCTATTAGTTATTGTTTTAGTTTTAAGTGCTTGTAATTCAAAAGAAAAAGATAGTTATTCATTTGAAGAAGTGGATAACCCAAAAATTGAACATATACATGGTTTGGGATATATAAATGGTAAAAGTGATTTTGTAATTGCAACACATAGAGGATTGTATAAATATGGTGTAAAGGGTTGGGAAGAAGCGAACAGCCAAAAACATGACTATATGGGCTTTCAGGCGGTCAAAGATGGCTTCTATTCAAGTGGACATCCTGAGGAAGGCTCAAACCTTAAAAACCCTTTAGGAGTTATAAAAAGTACAGATGAAGGAGCAAATCTAGAACAATTAGCCTTTTACGGCGAAATTGATTTTCATTATCTTGCAGCTGGTTATGATTCGAATACAATCTATGTCATTAATGAAACACCTACAGAGAATATGAGTGGTGGATTGCATTATTCAATTGATGAAGGGAAGTCTTGGACTGAATCAGCTATGAATGGCTTTAATTCCGAGTTTGTTTCTAATTTATCAGCTCACCCTTCCAAAAAAGAAATAGTTGCAATTGGTAGTAAAGATGGAATCTTTGTTTCGAATGACTATGGAGTTAACTTTAAATTACTTAAGTCTACTCAAATGGTTACATACGTAACTTTAAATGAGAATGGGGGTTACTATACAAACTATGACTCAAATTCTGTTTCCCTTAGATCATTCTCATTGGATAGTAAAGAAGAAAAAAATATACAACTCCCAAACGAGATAATGCAAGACCCAATTATTTATATCGCTTCTAATCCTACTAATCGAGAAGAAATTACTTTTGTAACAAATAATCTTAACTTCTATCTTTCTAAGAACGAAGGGGAATCGTGGGATAAATTAGCTTCAGAAGGGGAATTAAAAATAAAATAAGGTTATTGAAGGGTGATTGAGATGTATAATTTGATGTCTCAAATTAGTCAAACCATAAGTGAACCAGTTTCTGTATTCTTAAATTCATATGAGCATTCCCCAATCATTATATCTATCCTCCTTGGGTTGATAGGTGCATTTGCTCCATGTCAACTGACTGGAAATATTAGCGCTATTACGTTATATGGTAATCGTACTATCCAATTAGGTAGTAATTGGAGAGAGATCGTTTCGTTTATTATGGGTAAAGTCATAGTATATAGTGCAATTGGTTTGTTGGCGTGGGCATTTGGACAAACATTTGAAAACAAAATAATTAATTTCTTTCCGGTTTTCCGAAAATTGATTGGTCCTCTATTAATACTTACCGGACTTGTGTTAATGGGGACAATAAAGTTAAGAATATTAAATCGAATTTCAAAGAACGTTCCTACTATACTAAAAGAAGGTTATATTGGTTCCTTTTTTCTAGGAGCTAGTTTTGCAATTGCATTCTGTCCAACAATGTTTGTACTCTATTTTGTATGGCTAATGCCAACCGTTATGTCGACTTCATATGGATTAGTGTTACCTGCAATATTTGGATTGGCAACATCAATACCTCTTGTCATCATCTTATTTTTTATATGGTACTTTGATATTAAGGGATTAGTAATGAAGAAAAGTATTAAAGTAGGTAGGTTTATTCAAAAAATAGCCGGAGTTACTCTTTTTATTATTGGAATTTTTGACACAATTACTTATTGGGGAATGTAAATATAAATAATTTAGAAACAAATAAAAGTACATTGCTTTTCAAACATTAATAGAAATCACTATTGTTACAAGTGTTAAGTTTAGATTACGTAACTTGTTCTCCATATTTTCTCCACATATTTTTTCTAAGATACATGTGTAGATTACTATGAGGAGAATAATAATATGGAAACACATTTAATAAAAAAGGTTGCGATTTTAGTAGTAATCTTCTTAATACTAGGTTCAAATTTTGTTTATAGAGTTCATGGCGCAATGAAGGTCGAATCTCCTTTGATTAGCAGTGAAGCTGCTATATTAATAGATGAAAAAACGGGGCGAATTTTATATGAAAAAAATCCAAATCAGAAGATGGCTCCTGCTAGCTTAACAAAGATAGCAACTGCAATATATGCAATTGAAAAAGGGAACCTAGAAGACATTGTCACAATTAGTAAAAATGCTAGAGAAGTTGAAGGAACTAGGGTTTTTTTAGAAGAAGGAGAAAAGGTTAATCTAAGAAAGCTTATTCAAGGCTTACTTGTGAATTCTGGTAATGATGCAGGTATTGCTATTGCTGAGCATTTGGATGGGTCTGTAAAACAGTTTTCGACTAGTATAAATAAATATTTAGAGAATATTGGAATACAAAATACGAACTTTGTAAATCCCCATGGACTATATGATCCAGATCATAAAACTACTGCACAAGATTTAGCAAAAATTACGAAATACGCAATGCAAAATAAGGAGTTTCGTAAAATTTTTGGTCTAAAGGAACTTAATTGGGATGGCAAATCGTGGGATACTACTCTTTATAGTCATCATAAATTAATGAGAGAGCGACCTTATGAAGGAATAACGGGTGGAAAGACTGGATATGTTGATGAATCAGGAATAACTCTTATAACAACAGCAACAAGAAACGATATATCGGTTATTGTCGTAACGCTTAAAGCGCAAACAGAAGACATGGCCTATAACGATACAATAGAACTTCTTGATTATGCATTTGAGAATTTTGAGTCTAGGAATATTCCGATGGGAAAAATATATAAAATTGATGAAATGTCCTTTAAGACCAAAGAAAAACTCGATTATATAGTTTTACAACATGAAACAGTTAGTCAAAGAATCTCTGGAAAGGGTCATTTAGAGCTATTAAATCAAAATCAGGATACTATCGCATCTTTTCAGTTAGAAAATGCCAATAGTAAAATAAATAAAAATGTAACTCATAAAGACACAGAGGACTCGAATTTAAATCAGGATGCATCGGTGTACACAAAATTTAGCGTAATGTTTATTTTCGTCCTATTCATCTATTTAAAGTTTATTCGAAAGAAGAAATTAATATAAATTAAGACAAAGAATGAGGTACATTTTTATCCTCATTCTTTTTTTGTTAAATAATAATTTTATTCAAATTACAATTCATAATTTTTGCATAACTTTGGGGTAAATTAAGATTAAATAAGAAATATTTTTTCTAGGAAACCTAGGAGAAATGAATTCAAGAAAAATGAGGGAACATTCACTAAAAAAATAGTACACATCTGATTTATATTTAGAGGAGTGATATTTGATGGAGAGAAAAGAAAAAAGAGACCACATCCACAATCATAATGTTTCGCATGAACCAATAACAAATCATATGCAAGATGTTCATGAAAATTACAGCCCTAACAATAAGAAAAATAATGAACACAATCATCATCAACATAATCAAAGCGAGGGTAACAACAAACACCATGGTCATTCGATTTCTGATTTTAAGAAAAGGTTTTGGGTATCTTTAGTATTAACGATTCCAATATCATATTTATCCATGATGATTCAGATGCTTCTTGGATATAAAGTAAATTTTGCTGGTGACACATTATTACTATTCTTACTTTCAACAATAGTCTTTTTCTATGGAGGAAAACCATTTTTACTTGGAGCATGGAGTGAATTGAAAAATAGAACTCCTGGGATGATGCTATTAATTACTCTTGCTATCGTAACAGCTTATGTCTATAGTTCACTAACAGCATTTTTCATTGAAGGAAGTGACTTCTTTTTTGAATTAGCAACCTTAATTGTTATTATGCTTCTTGGACATTGGATCGAAATGAGATCAATAATGGGTGCTTCAAAAGCATTAGAAGAGTTAATTAAATTAATGCCTAAAGAAGCTCATAAGTTAGATGCATCAGGCAACCTTATTGAAGTATCTGTTGAAGATTTAAAACCAGGTGATCAAATACTAGTAAAACCAGGCGAGAAAATTCCCATTGATGGAATAGTTTTTGAAGGACACTCTACAGTTGATGAATCGATGTTAACTGGGGAATCAATTCCTATTGAAAAAAAGGTAGGTATGGAGGCCATTGGGGGTTCAATTAATGGAGAGGGTGTACTAAAAATAAATGTTAGTAAAACAGGCAGTGACACTTATCTTGCACAAGTAATCCAATTAGTAAGCGATGCAGAAAAAACTAAATCAAAAGCTCAAGGATTTGCTGATACAGCCGCTAAATGGTTATTCTATGTCGCTATTGTTGCAGGTATTATCACACTGGTTTATTGGTGGTCAACAGATGACTTTGATTTTGCATTAGAAAGAATGGTGACAGTTTTAATAATTGCTTGTCCTCATGCTTTAGGTCTAGCTACTCCTTTAGTAACATCACGTTCTACATCTATTGCTGCTAAGAAGGGTTTATTAATTAGGAATCGTACTTCATTTGAAAACGCATTTAAAATCAATAGAATTGTGTTTGATAAAACTGGTACCTTAACTGAAGGTAATTTTGGTATAACGGATATTCATCCAGTTACAGGGGTTAGCGAAAAAGAATTATTAAAGCTTGCTTACTCTGTAGAAATTCAATCTGAACATCCAATAGCAAAGGGAATTGTAAAAGAGGGTAAGAAGCAAAATATAAAAGTATCTGAAGTAAAAGGTTTTAAAAATTTAACAGGTAAAGGGTTAGTGGCTAATGTTAACGGGTCTGAAATTGCAATTGTTAGTCCAAATGTTTTAAAAGAAAAAAATATTAGCTTCGATGAAAGTACTTACGAAAAACTTGCACAACAAGGTAAAACCGTTATTTTTATATTAAAGGATAATGTATTTTTAGGCATGATTGCTTTAGCAGACATAATAAGGGATTCCTCTTATAAGGTTATAAAAGAATTGAGTGATTTAGGTATTGAAACCGTTATGATGACAGGTGATAACGTGCGTGTAGCAAAATATGTTGGTGAAAAACTAGGCATGACGAAAGTTATTGCTGAAGTATTACCCCATGAAAAAGCTAATAAGGTGAAAGGACTAAAAGAAGAAAATTCGAAAGTTGCAATGGTTGGTGACGGTGTTAATGATGCGCCTGCACTGGCTGAATCAGATTTAGGTATTGCGATCGGTGCAGGCACAGATGTGGCCATTGAAACTGCAGATGTAGTACTGGTAAACAGCAATCCAGAGGACATTCTGAATACATTAAAGCTATCGAAAGCTAGTCATAAAAAAATGGTCCAAAATTTAGGGTGGGCAGCTGGTTATAACATTCTTGCAATTCCACTAGCTGCAGGCGTTTTATATAGTGTAGGTATTGTTATTACACCTGCAATTGGAGCTGCTGTCATGTCCTTAAGTACGATTATATGTGCAATAAATGCACAATTGCTCAAAATCGAATAAGTAAAGATGAAGCAAAAAATTCGTCAAATATAATTTGACGAATTTTTATTATATTGTAAAAAAAAGATTCCAATTTCCTGATTAGTTAAAACTTGGGTACCGTCAGGAAAATGCGGATTTACAACGTTAAGCCTATTTTCCTGACGATTCCCCCATTTTTAACAACGTTAAGAAAGTTTTAGTGGTCTTAAAGAATCTAATGAGATCACTTTCTCCGAATTAAAATGATATTCTCCTAGCAAATTAATATGTTCCCAACCTAAAGGTGACATATGGTGTAACAAATCTTCATTAAAACTACCAGTCTGTTTTTGATATTCAACTGCTTTTGTTAGATGTAAGGTATTCCATATACTGATGGCATTAATGATTATGTTTAAGGCACTGGCCCTTTGCAATTGATGCTGTATGGTTCGCTCCCTAAGCTCACCTTGTTTTCCAAAGAAAATAGCTCTTGCTAATCCATTCATGGCTTCTCCTTTATTCAATCCTCTTTGTATTTTTCTTCTTAATGATTCATCCGAAATGTAATTCAAAATAAAGATCGTTTTTTCTATTCGTCCCATCTCACGCAAGGCTGTGGCTAAGCTATTTTGTCTTGAATAAGATCCTAGTTTCCCCATAATAAGGGATGCTGAAACTGTTCCTTCCTTTATAGAATGAGCTAATCGCAAAACGTCCTCATAATTTTCTTTAATGACCTTTGTATTTATTTGTCCACGTAAACTGGCTTCTAATTTTGGATATTCACTTGCTTTATCTATTGTAAATAATTTTGAGTCTGATAAATCTCTTATTCTCGGAGCAAATTTAAATCCTAATAAATGGGTCAATCCGAAAATTTGGTCTGTGTAACCGGCTGTGTCTGTATAATGCTCTTCTATGTTTAGATCTGTCTCATGGTGCAATAAACCGTCCAAAACATGAATCGCATCCCTTGAATTAGTATGAATAATCTTTGTGTAGTAAGAAGAGAATTGATCACTAGTAAAACGGTAGATGGTGGTTCCTTTTCCCGTGCCATAATGTGGGTTTGCATCTGCATGCAGTGATGAAACACCTAGCTGCATTCTCATACCATCTGACGAGGATGTTGTACCGTCACCCCAATAGGAGGACAACTGTAATTTATGATGGAAATTTACTAAAATGGCTTGGGCTTTATTCATTGCATCTTCATACATGCGCCATTGAGATACATTGGCTAATTGCTTATATGTAAGTCCAGGTGTGGCTTCGGCCATCTTGCTCAAGCCAATATTCATTCCCATTCCTAAAAGAGCAGCCATGATAATGATTGTTTCTTCCTTATCTGGTTTTCGATTATTGGAAGCATGAGTGAATTGCTCATGAAATCCTGTAATATGAGCCACATCCATGAGTAAATCAGTTAATTTTATTCTTGGTAGCATCTGATAAAGGCTTGCACTAAACCTTTTTGCCTCTTCTGGAACATCTTTTTCTAAGCGTGCAAGTGACAGCTTTCCTTTTTCAAGAGAAACTCCATCCAACTTGTTGGAATTGGAAGCTAACCATTTTAACTTTTCATTAAGGCTGCTGGTTCTCTCCGTTATATAATCCTCGAATGATAAACTAACTGATAATCTCGTATTCTCCCTCGTTTGGTTCCATGTATCTTCCGAAAACAAATATTCCTCAAAATCTCTATATTGTCTGCTACCTATAATGGAAACATCTCCTGCCCGAACATGCTCCCGAAGTTCTGATAAAACAGCCATTTCATAGTAATGACGATTTATTGTTGTACCATCCTCCTCGTATAAATGCTTTTTCCATCGTTTTGAAATAAAATCCACAGGTGAGTCATTAGGCACTTTTCGTTTTCCGGATTCGTTCATTCCTCGGATAATCTCAACAGCCTTTAAAAGTGGCCCATTTGCCTTTGTGGAATGGAATTCCAATACTCTTAATAGCGTTGGCGTATATTTTCTTAGTGAATAAAACCGTTTTTGTAGTAAGTCTAAATAATCATAGTCGGCAGGACGTGCAAGCTCCTGAGCTTCTTCGACTGAAGAGACAAAAGAATTCCATTCGATAACGGATTCTAAAACCTCAAAAACGTCTAATTTCTCCTGTTTTGCTTTGATCAAAGCTTGTCCAATGTTCGTAAAGTGTATAACTTTCTCATTCAGCTTTTTACCATTTTGTTTCTGAATTTCCTCTTGAGCCTTACGGCCTTTTGATAACAGACTGAGTATTTGTCTGTCATGAATTTCAAAAGCTTTATCCGTTAACTCCTGAGTAAGATTTAATAAATAGACGGTTAATATTGAGTAGCGTTTATTTTCCTGAAAGTCACGGAATGCATAAGGCTCATATCTTGAACCTAAACGAGATAGCTGTAACAGGCGATTGCGATGCAAATGACTAATTTTTACCGTCTCCAATTCTATTTCCCGTATGTATTCCAGCCGTTCTATTACTTTTAGAAATGTTTCGGGTGAAGGATGACCCGGGGGTTCCTTTAACCAACCCAATATTGTTTTATTGGAATCGGATGGATGCTGCGAAGTTATGATCTCTTCAAGTTTTTCTTTTTGCTCAATTGTTAGAGACTGACTAACCGCATTAAATAGCTTCTTTTCAGCCATTGCTCTTGCCTCCCACACCATTCTTTCAAGTGTAGTGATAGCAGGTAGTATGATTTTGTTTTTTCTTAGAAAATCTATACATTCATGCAGTAGATGAATGGCATCACCATTTTCCAAAGCTAATTGATGAAGGTGCTTAGATGTCATTCGATATTCTCTTAGGGTAAAAGTTACAAAGTCGTATTCACTTCGAATTTCTTTCAAATGATCCCAAAGTGTATTTTCCCTTTGAGGATAATGACTAAGTGAGGATGGACTTACACCGATCTGTTTCGATATATATTGTAAGACTGAATCTGGGATGCTTTTGATATGGGTGTATGGCCAACTGGGATAGCGAAGAACAGCTAATTGAACGGCAAATCCTAAACGGTTTTCTTCCCTCCTTCGCTTATTAACTATTTCTAAATCCCGTTTGGAAAAAGTGAAGTAGGTCCCAAGTATCCATTCATCTTCAGGGATTTGCATAAAAGCCTGTCTCTGTTCCGGTGTAAGCAATTCTCTACCTCTCGCAATTTTCATTCAATATCCTCCCATTTCTGTATTTTCAATTTATTAGTTCAATTATATATCAATAGAGTGTACTCTATTGATACAAGTGTAGGAGACTGATAAAATCATAGTTAAGAGCGTCTCATAAGACTTGTCTCAAAAAATGAGGTGATATTTTGCGGAAAATTGGTTATATACGTGTCAGTTCAACTAGCCAGAATCCTTCAAGGCAAGTTCAGCAACTGAACGAAATCAGAATGGATATTATTTTTGAAGAAAAAGTTTCCGGAGCAACAAAAGATCGTAAGCAACTTCAAAAGATGTTAGAGGATATACAAGAAGGCGACATCATTTATGTTACAGACTTAACTCGGATCACTCGAAGTACGCAGGATTTATTTGAATTGATTGATTTAATACGAAGTAAAAAGGCGAGCTTAAAATCACTCAAGGATTCATGGCTAGATTTATCAGAAGATAATCCTTACAGTCAATTCTTAATTACGGTAATGGCTGGTGTTAATCAATTAGAGCGAGATCTTATCCGTATGCGTCAACGTGAAGGGATTGAGCTGGCTAAGAAAGAAGGCAAGTTTAAAGGCCGGTTAAAGAAATATCATAAAAATCACGCAGGAATGAATTATGCAGTAAAACTATATAAAGAAGGCGGTATGACTGTAAATCAAATTTGCGAAATTACTAATGTATCTAGGGCTTCATTATATAGAAAGCTATCGGAAGGAAACAAATAGTTTGTCCTGATTCTATCAAAAGGTGTATTTTTTCACCAACATTTTTAGGCATGAAATGTCGGCAATTATTATCTATTTTGTTTTATAGTAAATATTGAAAGGGATTAAACTTATGGATTGGCTAGAAAGAATGAACAATGCGTTAAACTACATTGAAAATAGTCTGGATGAAGAAATAGACTACAAAAAGATTGCAAAAGCAGCTAATTGTTCTGAGTTTCATTTTTCAAGAATGTTCTCTTCAATCTCTGGTATATCGCTATCAGAATATATTAGACGTAGACGGTTAACACTCGCAGCATTTGAAATTCAAAAAAGTGATATTCGGATTATCGATGTGGCAATTAAATATGGTTATGTTTCTTCTGATACTTTCTCACGTGCCTTTCAAAAAATGCATGGAGTAACCCCTTCCAATGCTCGTAATAGAGGGGTACAGTTAAAAGCCTTTCCCAGAATTTCCTTTCAAATTTCTATTAAAGGAGATAACGAGATGGACTACAGAATTGAAAACCTTGATTTTGATTTAAGAATTGTTGGAAAAAGTAAGCCAGTAAAAACAAGCAGAGCATTTAAAACAATCCCTACGCTTTGGAACACTGCTAAAAAAGATGGATTTATGCAAGAACTAGTAGATATGTCATGGGAAAATCCAAAATGCACGCTTGAAAGCCTTCTGGGGGTTTGCGGAAAAGAAGCCGCCATAACAGATGAACAATTTTCCTATTTCATGGGCGTAAGATACGATGGGGAATCCCCAGAAAATATGGAGACGCTTATTATTCCCGCAGGTACATGGGCAGTTTTTCCGAACATAGTGGATGCATGGAAACGTTTATATTCCGAGTGGGTTCCTACCTCCGAGTATGAACTTGCAAATTTACCGTGTATAGAATGTTATTACGGTCAGAAGCATAAACCAAGACACGAACTCTGGGTCCCTGTTATCCCGAAGTAATATACAAATTCTCCAATAATAGAAGACTTTTATGGAGTGACAAAAAAGCCAAATTTCTCAATTTAATTGACGAGAAATCAGGCTTTTTATATTGGAATTTCCTTATTGTTGTAATCGGCATTTTCATGACGCTACCCTTATTGCAACAAAAAACAAATAGACTTGATGAAAATGGGTCTAGATTAAACTCCACCTGAACCAAAATAGCTAATCCGTCGATAGATTTCCTCATATTCGTACTACCTCGTTCGAGATAGACACTTTCAATCATTGAAGGTCTCAACATACTGATTGAAGCGTCCTTACTACATCTGGAAGTAACTTTGGATCGCATTCAGGTTCAACATCTAAAGAAGCTTGGCCACCCCCTACCACTAATCTTGATTTTCGAAAGAATCGTCCATTTCTAATGTCAACCATATAGGTGAATTATCACTTGTATCCTGAGTCATTTTAAGCTTTATTTCCAATACCAGAACTGATGAATGCTTCCTTCATTAGAAGCACACCATTTTGAAGCACTTTGTCCGCTGGCCAAACAGTTGGTAATCCGTTGTCCCCATTCCATTCATAATTGAGATTTATTCATCGCAAAACCTCCTTAGAATTCGATCTTTAGGAGATTATCGCATATAAAAAAATGCCAAACATGTGGGTAAGGTAGAGGCTTACACTTATAATATGAGGTGTTATATGAATAATTTCTTAATAAATGGAGAAAATACCGTTTAGTATCCTTGCCAATTAGTTTTGATGTGATTAGTTTATTCTTTATAAAATCCAACTAAGTTAGTAGGTTTAACAATGCAACAACATAAAGCGAATTTTTCACAAGTATTTGTTTTGTTTATGATGAGTATTGGCTTAATGAATCACGTTATGGTGATTCCTATGTTATTAGCTATCTCGAGGAGAGATTCATGGATTTCTGTCCTCTTATCTGGGGGATTCATTCTGGGATGGTTACTTTTTATTCGATTTATTATGAAAAAGTTAGACCACACACATCTGTATTCATGGTTAAATAACCACTTTGGGAATATTGTTGCAAAGGGATTATGTTTATTAATGTATATGTTTATTCTCTTATTTATTGGAGTTACCTTAAAAGATATGATTGTATGGACAGTTACATCCTATTTTCCACAAAGTCCTGCGCCCATTTTAGCTATTGTATTTTTAGTTATCTGTTTTTTTGCTGCAACATCTAATTTTACAACCTTATCTATTCTGTCAGGTTTTTTATTAGTATTTGTTGTTGCATTGGGCTTTTTCGTTATGAGTCTTAATCTTCCTCATAAGGATTATTCTCAAATATTTCCTATCCTTGAAAATGGATTGACACCCGTTATTAAAGGAATCGTCTACAGTTTAGGTTCTCTGCTAGAAGTGACTTTAATTTTTTTTATTCAACATAATTTAAAAATGAATATCAAGTCACGGAGTTTTATTATTCTTGGGTTAGTGTTGATCTGCTTAACGCTTGGCCCTTTATTGGGCTCTATTGCTATTTTTGGACCTGAAGAGGCTGCTAATCAGAGGTATCCTGCTTACGAAGAATGGAGATTATTGAAAATAGGAAAGTTTATTGAACATGTAGATTTCTTTTCAATTTACCAATGGCTATCAGGTGGATTTATTAGGATAAGTTTTGGTTTATATATTATTGGACAATTATTTTCATTTAAAAACGAGAAAAAAAGGAATGTATTAATAGGAATCAGTTCACTAATTACATTTGTGGCTGTTCTTCTTCCTATGAGTGATATTGAATTTGTTCGTTTTTTACAAAATGTTTATTTTCATTTATCTTTTTTATTTCTGCTTTTCTTTTCATTAGTATTAGGATTTTTAGTTTTTCTAAAAAGATTAAAGGAGAGATAATCCTTGAGAAGAGGGGAACAGAATAATAAAAAAAATGGGAATGGAAAATATACTATCTATAAACCTAATCCAATTATAAATGAGGAAAAAATACGTTCAACATATCAAAATAGTGAAGATGTAAAAGTAGTTCTCCATAAAATCGGGAGTGAAGATAGTGATATAGAGACCTTTTTCATTTATTGCGAGAGTTTAGTGGACAAAAAACAAATTAATCAATTTATTATTCCTCAATTAGAAAAAATAGCTCAAAAACATCAATACCGTTTCTTAAAAGAAGAAATTGATAAATATCAACAAGACCTAGAATGGACACCTTTAGAAGTGAGTGAAGGGTTCGAGTCTATTTCTTTGGAAATATTTAATGGAAATTTAGTTCTGTATTTTCCTAAGTCGTTTACCTTTTTCTCTGTTAGTGCATCAAATAAACCAAACCGTTCTACCGAACAATCTAATTACGAAACATCCATTCGTGGGCCAAGAGACAATTTTATTGAGGATATTTCAACAAACGTGGCACTTATTCGAAAAAGATTAAGACATCCCACCTTATCTTATCAAACATTGACGTTAGGTAAACGGACTCAAACTCAAATAGGGATATTATATTTAAAAGATGTAGTTAATTTAGAGATACTAAATAACATTCTAGAATGTCTAACTTTAATTGATATTGATGGCGTAGTTAGTTCAACTCAAATTCAAGAGATGGTATCGAAACAATCTTTATCTATTTTTCCTCTTTGTGGTGATACAGCCAGACCTGATTTTGCAGTGGAATGCTTATTGCAAGGTAGAGTAGTGATTATAATTGATGGCTCCCCAATTGTTATTATCGCTCCTGTTACTATAACTTTTTTAATAAAAGCTGCAGAAGATTCCCACTTTAATTTTCTAACTGTATCATTTGCACGCTTTTATCGGTGGGTTGGATTTCTTTTAGCTGTCTTCCTACCCGGATTTTGGATGGCATTACTTGCTTATCACCAAGATCAAATTCCTTTCCCTCTTCTTGCGACTGTGACTGTTGCAAGATCAGGTCTACCATTTCCAGCACCACTTGAGCTTATAATTGTTTTGTTTCTTTTTGAGATGTTCCGTGAAGCTGGTCAAAGATTACCTTCCCCACTTGGTCAAACCCTTTCAGTAGTAGGCGGACTAATCATTGGGGATGCTGCAATCCGTTCGGGTTTTATTTCCCCATCTGTGATTGTTATTACTGCTTTATCTGCTATTGCGGGATATACCCTAGTAAACCAACTACTAGCAGGAGCAGTATCCATACTCAGAGGCTTTGTACTATTATGTTCAATTTTAATGGGGTTATATGGTTTTATGCTTGGGGGATTTGTAATCGTTCTTTATCTTTCTAGATTGCGTTCCTTTGGGATACCTTACTTAGCTTTGGTTTTCCCAAAATCTAGTTCTGATTTTTTCAAGGCATTATTTCGCTTACCGTGGAGAAGTTATGGGCATAGAGTAAGTTACCTTCGGACCAATGATAGTTCTAAAACTGATGAAGGAGAAGGGAAAGAGTGAAGCTGAACAAACTAAAACTAATAACCATGATACTCTTGTCTAGCACAATATTATCTGGATGCTGGAATATTAAAGAAGTACAAGATATTTATTATGTAGCAGCTCTTGGTATAGATTTTAAAGAAGGAAAATATATAGCCTATGCTCAGTTACTTGACTTTTCTAATGTTGCTAAGTTAGAAGGGGCAAGACCTGATAAACAACCACCAGTTTGGATAGGAAGAGGGGAAGGCATTACAATTACGGAAGCATTAAATCAATTATATAAAGATGCACAACAAAGACTTTTTTGGGGACATGTCTCTACGCTAATTTTGAGTGAACAACTCCTAAAACAAGATATTAAAGATTCGATTGATTTTATTAATCGATACCGAGAAATACGCTATAATATTCTCTTATATGCTACAAAGGAACCCATAGAAGATGTACTTAAAACAAAAGCGTTTTTTACATTGTCGGGATTGTCAACCATTCTCCATGAACCATATGAAAGCTATAAACAGAGATCTTATATACAACCTAAACAGTTTCATCAATTTATTAGAGATAGCGATCCAATGGGACAAACAGCTTTAATTCCATCAGTTAAAATTTCGACGGAAAACTGGAAAGAAGAATCAAAAAAAGCACCATTATTAAGAAATGATGGTGCTTTTTTCATAAGAAATAATCGCCTAGAAGGCTGGCTTTCTGAGACTGATTTAAACGGTCTAAGATGGATGGATGAAAAAACCGTTCGATCTCCTGTGTGGATTGTTGAGAATGATAGCGCTGTTGTTTCAGTAGTGGTAGAGAAACCTAAGATTACCATTACCCCTATTATGAATAGTAAACCAATACTTTTTAATATTACAGTTGAAGTGCAAGCCGGAATCAATGAGAAAATCAAGGAAATTAATGATAAAGAGTTGGTTACAAAAACTGAAGATATTATAAAGTTAGAAATTCTAAACTCCTTTGAAAAAGGAATAGAAATAAATTCAGATATCTACAGATTAGGGGAATCATTATATCGACAAAACCCAAGTAAATGGAAAGAAGAAGTGAAAGCAGACTCGTTTTACTTAAATAAACATAGTATAAAGCATTTAAAAGTTAAAGTTAATTTAGTTAACTCAGGAAAGTTGAAGTACCAAGACGGATATTAATGTTAAACTTATAATTTTAGGGTGTTTTAACACATTCAAACTAGGTGATCCCTTATTAAATGATGGGTGATATACAGAAAGGCTTGTATATCACCCATTACTTCCAATTACCAATTAGGGAAAGCTCACTACTAAATATAAAGGAGCTCGCATACAAAAAATGACTTCTGACTTAGTTCGTTCATACCGAGGTGAATCTGCTGTATGATAAATTTTTATGATACTGAGAAATTGGACTTTTTTCTATTATAATTTCCTTAACGTTGTAAATCTGCATTTTCCTGACGGTACCCCAAACTATATATTAAATTTTACATATAGTATATCAGAAGCTTAGTGAACAGAGGGGGGATATAAGTGTGTATAAATAACAACTTTATAGAAGATCAAGCTTTTCATATAACAGAAAAGATTTTGGGGAACTCCATATACAAAGTGGTGAGGATTGAAGGCTCGAGAAGCAATACTCATAATCAAAAATCGAACGGGGAGAACCTTATAACAAAACTAATTTTAGAAGACGAGAATGGTGTATTTTATTCAATTAAACCTGATCAATTTGGTCTTATGTTCGCAAATGGAGAAGTTAGTTATAAAAAATACTGTCGATTGCAAAAAAAAGATGACTTAAAAGTAATTAGTTATTCAATCATAGGAATGGGAATCATAATTAGTATGATGATAGGTCTCATGAAGCTTCTCTTAGTTTAATAGGGTATTCGGATTTTATGGTGGAAAAGGGCTTATAAATCACCCTTCTCCAAATTCTTAATAAGTGTGGAAAAATCGACACCAAAGTTGTCTGTAATGTCGTGATCATTCACTTCATACCAATTGAAAGTATCGTATAACATAGCTTTATTGAAAGCACTTGAATTAAATCGTGGCTTACGCTTTTTATGGAGCTTCTCATTGAAAAGGATTTTGGCTCGTAAGGCATCAAACGAGTAACCTCTACCCATTCGCTCTACCTGCCTAATAATGCTGTTAATTGACTCCGTATAAGCATTAGTGAGCCTTTTATCAAAGTAGTTGAATATTTCGACATGCCAGTTGTCTACGGCTCTCACGAGGTCTTTATATGCGTCTTTAGAGTTGCTGGACATACAACGGTGTCTCCATTGACTATAACGAAGATGACCTTCATCTGGATCAGGAGTATCCCATATCCAGTAAAACTCTTCTTTGAGTTCATAGGCTTCTTTTAAAGCAGGAAGATTACCTAACCAAGTATCTAAGAGGAATGATTCACGTTCATTTAGATCGTGTTTACGCTTTAGAAGGATAAACCTTTCACGCATAAGGGTACGTCTTTCTTTTTGGCTCATATGGGCTTTCAAAGACTTTCTGACGTTATCTAAGGCTTGATTAGCCATTCTAACTACATGAAACTTATCTACGACAACTTTAGCGTGTGGAAGGATAGTGTTCACTGCGTCTTTGTAGGGCTTCCACATATCCATTGTGACGTACTCAATGTAAGTCCTGTCACTGATTTCTGAAAGACGTTGGATGACTGTTTCCTTGTTACGGTTAGGCTTGATGTCATAAATAGTCCTGCGTTCAATATTAGTCAATACAAGCCGAGGTCTACGGATAATATGTATCTCGTCTATCCCAAGCCACTTAGGAGTTTCAAACTGGTATTCACGTTCTTTGAGTGCCACATAGTCCTTAAAAACGTTCCTAATGGTTTTCTCGTCAACACCAACGCTTTCTGCGACTTCTACAAAGGTCTTAGACATGGATTGCTCTTGAATGGACTTTAAAAGCCTTTTGGTCATACTACGCTTTTCATCTACAGATATTAGGCGTTCCCAGAAGGTAGATCCGCATTCACGACACTTGTATCGTCTACGGTTCAATTGTAAGCCCACTCGCTTTAAACGAATGGGCAAATCCATAATTAGTTGATTTCTTGAACTGTGTTTGTACAACTTGTCAAAACCACATTCAGGACAACGTTCAGGTGGTCCGACTGCTTCAACTTTAAACATCATATCGGTTTCATTTTCTTGTGGCGGTTCTATTGTTTTAATGTCTGGTAGGGATAATAAGTCTGACATATTATTCATCCTTTATTACTCTGCGGTGTTAAGGTATCAATTATAGATTTGATGTCGAAATCATCAGTGTTAAATTATTTTTGTGACCACAAATGCACTTAGAAAATCCCTTAAAGCATTAGCTGGTTCACTTGAATAGGGAGTTGTAAAAAAGTTCCCTTAGCCTGCACAACAAGATAATTTCGAAATATCTTTATCGAACGTAAGTGCAGCTAATTTTAGCCCTTCAGCCATTGTTAAATATGGTGCTAGGGTTTCTGTTAAATCTTCTATCGTTAAGCCAAATTTAACAGCTAATGATGCTGCATAGATGACATCTCCTGCATTCTCAGATACAATATGAACCCCTAATACTTTTAGTGTTTCTGCATCTGCTACTAGTTTAAATACACCGGTTGTTTCACGGTTTACAATTGCTCTTGGAACAGCATCTAAAGGTAATACAGATGTCTTCACATCATACCCTTTCTCTTTTGCTTGTTCTTCTGTTAAACCAACCGTTGCAACCGTCGGATTCGTAAACGTAACAGCAGGAACTACCGATAAATCTATTTTTTTGTTTAATCCACCAATAGCATTATCAGTAATAATTCCACCTTCATAGGCTGCTACATATACAAATTGTGGTCCTAAAGTCACATCTCCTGCTGCATAAATCTTTTCATTACTTGTTTGACCAAAATCATTGATCAGGATTTCATTATTTTTTCCAGTTTCAACACCTGCTGCACTTAAATTTAAAGAATCCGTATTTGGTTTTCTTCCAGTGGCAACAAGTAACTGATCTGATTCAATGACTTCTCTACTGCCATTTACTGTTACGTAAACCCTTTTTATCTCTCCACTTTGTTCAACACGCTCAAAAGTTGCCCCTTTGACAAGGTTTATACCCTGTTCAATTAACGCTTTTTCAACTGACTCTGAAATCTCAGGATCATACTCCTTTAAAAGTCGCTCACTTCTTTGCATAAGCGTTATTTCTGAACCTAAATGATGAAATAGTTGTCCAAGCTCCATTCCAATGTATCCTGAACCAATTACAGTTAATCGTTTTGGTATTTTCTTTAACTCAAGAAGTGTTGTACTAGTTAAATAGTCCATTTTTTCAAGTCCTGAAATTTGGGGCAACGAAGGCGATGCACCTGTTGCAATTAAAAAGCGTTTTGCAGATAACTTTGCCCCATTGACCTCAACCGTACTAGCATCAACGAATTTTGCTTCACCTTTAATTAAATCAAAATTATATTCATCAATTAAATCCATATATTTTTGATTCCGAAGTTCGCTCACCAATTTATCCTTTTGCGTGATTAAACTAGCTAAATCCACTTCTCCAGCGGATGTTTGTAAACCTATAAACGGATTGTCTTTTGATAAATGATTGATTTCCCCTGCCCTAAGAAGAGTTTTTGACGGAACACAGCCAATATTCACACAGGTTCCCCCAACCGTTCCACGCTCAATCATTCCAACTTTTGCACCGTATTCTATAGCTTTAATTGCCGAAGAAAAGGCAGCAGCACCAGAACCAATAATAAGAAGGTCATAATTGTCTTCATTAATTAACGCCACGTTTTCTAGTGATGATACTTCTTCAATTTCTCCGGCTTGGTAATTTGCTTCATCAATCGCCTTTATTGCACTTTCAACCTCAATATCATCGGGCAGTTCAAATACTGCTTCACCACGACGATAACTAGACTCAATATTTTTAGCACCTATCTTTTCAAGTGCTGATTCTACGTGTTTTTCACAACCCGTACAAGTCATTCCTGAAATGTTTACCTTAAATTTATTCATAAAAAAGCTCCTTTCGTTAATTAATCTCTCATGTTAATGTTTCTATTATTGGACACGAATGTAATTGCTTTTCATCTGGACATCGTTGTTTTAAGTCGTCTAACATAGTTTCAATTCGTTTTAAATCCTCTATTTGTTTTTGCACTTCCTTTTGTTTTTTAGAAACAAATTCGAACATATCTTGACAACGAACTTCATCTTTATCTACAACACCAAGTAATTTATAAATCTCGCTTAAAGAAAAACCAAGTTCCTGTATTCGTTTAATAAACCCAACACGCTTAACGTCATCATATGAATATATCCGATAACCAGCTTCCGTTCGGTGAGGTTCTTGTAATAAATTTTTTCGCTCGTAATATCTGATCGTTTCTTTATTAACTCCACATTTATCTGCAAACTCACTAATGCGATAAATCATCTTATTTCACCCCATGAATATTATAAACCGTGTACCATAGTACACGGTCAAGTAAATTGGACTATTTTATTTTTTTCCCAAAGTATCACTCGTATGTGATTGATACTTTTATATAATACTATTGATTATCCTAACATCCCACCAGAAAATCCGATTTAAACACCAGTTGTTTTTAAACTATTAAGAAAGTAATTCCACTATATATTCCGAAGACCCGTTTAATATCAATAGGGAAGATTAGTTATGATTGAATGGGGTATATAGTAAATAGGAGTGGTTATAATAAGACAGACTAAATTAACAGGAGGTATTTAAAATTGAAAATGAGCTATGAAGAATGTATTAAAGCTTGTCTAGAGTGTATGAAGGAATGTAATAAATGTTATCATGAATGTCTAGAAGAAGATGATGTTAAAATGTTAGCGGAGTGCATTCGTACCCTTAGAGAATGTGCCGATATTTGTGCATTTTCTGCTAAATCGATGCAGTCTGGTAGTCCATTCGTAAAGCAAATTTGTCAATTATGTGCTGAGATTTGTCAGGCATGTGGTGATGTTTGTAAAAAACATGAACATCATAAACATTGCCAAGAATGTGCAGAAACATGTTACCGATGCGCTGAAGTATGTAAAAAAATGGCTGTGTAGAAGATTTGATTTTATAAATGAAGAATCAATGATAAATAAAAGTAATTCTTCTAACGCGAAAATGTTTTAAACTCTGCTTATTTAGGAGCAGAGTTTTTTGATGGACTGCTAAAAAATTTAATTAAGTCACAGTGTTTGAATGTTAAATAAACGTGATATTTAACATATACTGCATAATTAGTGACGCATATAGTAAATTAAAACACCACTTTACATACCTAACTGGGGTATGGTAACATGAATGTGTGTTTAGAGGAGGTTGATAATTTACGGTGATGATGTAATTACAAATTTATCGTTTAAAGAAAGCTTGTTTGATAATGATAAACTGCATTAAAAGTGATGAAGCCAATATAAGTTAAAATCACAATTCGAAAGTTAAAAGGAAATATAAAAAAATTATTAATACCCTTTTACATTTTATAAAAATATTTCAAAAGAGAGGGATTTTTATGGAAAATAGAATCTTAAAGGTAACTGGAATGTCATGTGGTCATTGTGTAAATACTGTTGAAAAAAGTTTAGGGAAATTAGAAGGTGTTGATCAAGTAAACGTGAATTTAAAAGATGCACAAGTTGAAGTATCGTTTAATGAATCCCAAGTATCGCTTGAGAAAATTAAGGAAACAATAGAAGAACAGGGATATGAGGTAAAATAATATTTTTGAGAGTGCATAAATGCACTCTCTTGTTTTCAAAAATATATACCCCTATTGGGTATGAGGAAGGTGAACAGCATCATGAGTAATACATTAAAAGAAGCGAGCATTCAGATCACAGGAATGACCTGTGCAGCTTGTGCAACTCGTATAGAAAAAGGTTTAAATAAAATGGATGGTGTGGAACAAGCGACTGTTAATTTAGCGCTTGAAAAATCATCTATTAAGTACAATCCAGCAAAATTAAGTGAAGAAGATTTCGAAAAAAAAATAGAAGCACTTGGTTATGGGGTTGTTAAACAAAAGGCGGAACTTGATATTACAGGTATGACATGTGCAGCTTGTGCAACTCGCATTGAAAAAGGGTTAAATAAGTTAAGTGGTATCTCTTCTGCCAATGTTAACTTAGCCCTGGAAAAAGCAATGATTGAGTTTAATCCATCTGAAGTGTCAATCGTAGACATCATTGCGAAGGTGGAGAAATTGGGCTATGGGGCTCATCAAAAGGCTGATGAACAGGAAACAGTGGACCATCGAGAAAAGGCCATTAAACAGCAACAACGAAAATTTATTTTATCGGCTATTCTTTCTTTACCGCTGCTTTGGACGATGGTTGGACATTTTTCCTTTACATCATTTTTATATGTCCCAGAATTTCTAATGAATCCGTGGATCCAAATGGTATTGGCTACTCCTGTGCAATTTATTGTTGGTAAGCAATTCTATGTAGGGGCATATAAAGCTTTACGTAATGGTAGTGCTAATATGGACGTACTTGTGGTCATGGGGACATCAGCAGCTTATTTCTATAGTGTTTATCAAGCGATTGTGACGATAGGGTCGCATCATGGTCCAAATCTTTATTTTGAAACGAGTGCTGTATTAATTACATTAATATTATTAGGTAAATTATTTGAAGCCAAAGCAAAAGGACGCTCATCTGAAGCCATAAAAAAACTAATGGGACTTCAAGCTAAAACCGCTATTGTTGTACGTGACGGTGTAGAAAAAGAGGTTCCTTTAGAAGAAGTTATCATTGGCGATGTTATTCTAGTGAAACCAGGTGAAAAGATACCTGTAGATGGTGAGGTAATAGAGGGAACAACAGCTGTTGATGAATCAATGCTTACAGGTGAAAGTTTACCAGTTGATAAAAAGCAAGGCGATCAATTATTTGGATCGACGATTAATAAAAATGGATTTATTAAAATGACAGCGACAAAGGTTGGTCGTGACACAGCGTTAGCACAAATCATTAAAGTGGTTGAGGATGCTCAAGGATCAAAAGCACCAATTCAACGCTTAGCAGATCAAATTTCGGGGGTTTTTGTACCAATTGTTGTTGGCATTGCAATTGTCACATTTTTAGTTTGGATCATTTGGGTTCGCCCAGGAGAATTTACACCAGCTTTAGAGGTCTTAATTGCAGTACTTGTAATCGCTTGCCCTTGTGCGCTTGGGTTAGCAACGCCAACCTCCATAATGGCAGGTTCAGGTCGTGCAGCTGAATTTGGTATTTTATTTAAAGGTGGAGAACATTTAGAACAAACACAAAGTATTGATACAGTGGTTGTAGATAAAACAGGTACAGTAACACATGGTAAGCCTGTTCTTACAGACGTTCTTTTAGATTCAGAGCAGGAGGAAGCTCGTTTTTTATCATTAATTGGGGCTGCTGAAAAACAGTCAGAGCATCCGTTAGCAGAAGCTATAGTACAGGGCATAGAAAAACGTGGCATAGCATTAGGAGAAGTTCAATTTTTTGAGGCTATTCCAGGTTATGGTGTGCAGGCAACTGTGTCAGGTCAAGGAGTTGTCATTGGTACACGAAAATTAATGCAACAATACGGAATCAATATTGATAATATTTTACCAACAATGGAGCAGTTAGAGCGAAACGGTAAAACAGCAATGCTTGCTGCCATTAATGGTCAGTATGCAGGCTTAGTAGCTGTTGCTGATACAGTTAAAGATACGTCAAAAGAGGCAATCCACCGACTACAGAATATGGGCATTACAGTCATTATGATGACTGGTGATAATGAACGTACAGCTCAAGCGATAGGAACAGAAGTAGGCGTGAATCAAGTTATCGCTGAAGTATTGCCTGAAGGTAAAGCAGACGAGGTGAAAAAGCTACAAGCACAAGGGAAAAATGTAGCGATGGTGGGAGATGGTATTAATGATGCTCCGGCATTGGCCACAGCAAATATCGGTATGGCCATTGGTACAGGAACGGATGTTGCCATGGAAGCTGCTGATATTACGTTAATTCGTGGCGATTTAAATAGTATTGCAGATGCTATTTTAATGAGTCGAAAAACAATGCGGAATATTAAGCAAAACCTATTTTGGGCATTTGCCTACAATACTTTGGGTATTCCTATTGCTGCAATAGGTCTACTTGCTCCATGGGTAGCAGGTGCGGCGATGGCATTTAGTTCTGTATCTGTAGTTTTAAATGCATTACGCTTACAAAGAGTAAAATTAGATAATAAATAACCCTTTAATTCAATTGTAAACTTTACTCTATTGGGTTTACTTATAAAGAAATACGCAATAGTTTAACTGACATAATTTAACTTACTATTTTCATCAGATAAACCATCCTTAGGTAGGTAAAGAGCAAAATAAATTAATTGTTTGGGAAAGTATGGAGGAAAATTGGTATGAGTAATGAAGATAAAAAAATTAAAATTGCCGTTAATGGGGGGAATAGAATTTGGGGCAAAACTAAATTCTAAACAACTTTTAACGATCACCAAATATATGGAAGACGACGCACAGCTTGAGTTAACAACCTTCCAACAACTCTATCTAGAAATTCCGGAAAATAAAAAAGAAGAAATAATTGAAGAATTCAACCGTGTTAATTTATCTTGTTATCCAGTTGGCAACTTTGTAAAGAGTTTGAGAACATGTAATTTTTGCAAAGGAGAAGAAGAAGAGGGGATGCCAGTAGCAAAAGAAATAAATAATCGTATAGCAGGAAAAGCTGTACCATTCACTCTTAAAGTTGCATACACAGGTTGCCCTGTTGGTTGCGGTGAACCAATGTTAAGTGATATAGGGATTATGAAAATTAAAGACCATTACAATTTATATGTTGGAGGAAAAGCAAAAGGGAAAGATGCAGAGGTGGGATCTTTGTTGCAAGAGAATCTAACACCAGATGAATTGTACGATAAAATAGAAAAGATTATAAATGTATATTCACAGAATGGAAAAAAACGAGAAACGTTTTTCAAATTTTTAAAACGGATAGGAAAAGAAGAGTTAATAAATTAGTTTTACTCTAAGAAGTTCTGGGAAGGTTATAATGGCGGCTCTGAATAAATGAGCCGCCATTTTTAATTTAAGTCCTCGAACAAAATTTATCGAGTTAATCGTTCTATAAAGATATTTAATTGATTTAATGTTACTTTGTCGTTTACGCCAAATGTGCCATCACCTTTACCTTGCGTAATCTTATTTGATGAAAGAACTGCTATAAAATTTTTGGCCCAATGAGTACTCGTTACATCTGTAAAATTCTTTGGTTCTCCTTGTTGTTCTAAATCAAATGCTTCAACTAAAACCTTTGCTAATTGACCGCGAGTAATCGGTGAATTTGGGTTAAATTTACCATTACTATCTCCATTAAAAATTCCAAGTTTTTTTAGTGCTACTATAGCTCCAGCTTGTTCAGAAGATGATTTAACATCAGGGAAACTTGAGTTTGTATCACTTGTATCTAATGCTAAAGCTTTAGCAAGCTGTATGGCTACTGCTCCACGTGAGGCATAAATGGAAAAGTCTATCTCTTCACCTTTAACTTCTGCTTGAGCTATTTCATTTGTAGTAAAGTTTGCAATACGTTTTGCACCTATATAACGAGAACCCCAATAGTAAGGATCGTTTAATTTATCAATTCTAACACCCGAACTTGGAGTAGCTGATATAAAATTACCATTCTCTATGTATATTCCAACGTGAGATATGCCGTTGCCTGAAGTATTCAAAAAATACGAGGTCACCTGCTTTTAAACTATCTTTAGAAACAGAAGTACCTTGCTGATATTGGTCTTTAGATGTGCGCTCTAAAGAAATACCTAACTTAGAAAATATAAACTTTGTATATGCTGAACAATCTACACCTGTATTAATATCATTCCCACCATATTTATAAGGAGCTCCTATATAATCTTTCGCTGTACTCGTCAAATCAGTAACTGATGCTGCTTCAGCATCATTCATACCTATTCCTGAAAAAATTACAAATGACGCAAAAACCGGTAGTAACCATCTCTTTTTCACTAAACTTACTCCTTTCGAAAAGCAATCGCTTTTTTGATTAAAGTAAGAATAGCATGGAATAGAGATACTAAATTTTTCATTTATATTACTGATTTGTGCAGAATATTAAAATTGGTGACTTAATATACTCGGTGTAATCTCACTGCAATAATAACTAGGTGATGTTACTTGAAGATAAATAAAACTTAAATCAAGTAATAATAAAATAAATACTCTCTTTCGAGCATACCTATATAAGGTATACGGTGTGTATTTTAGACAGGCTAATTAAATTGTTAAAGGATGGATATGTGGGATTTTATCAAATGTTTGTCTTAGTATCACTAATGTTTTTATTGTTAATTGTCATAATGGTTTCAAGAATTATGAAAAAGACTATTAAGCCTATGCAAGGTATGACTATTTCAATGTTTTTTAGTATGAATGTAGGGCTAACATTAGGAATACTTTTTGGAGTTACCTTTCAAGGGAACTTGTTTTACTCAACGATTATTTCAATTATTCTCGGTGCAAGCATTGGCTTTTTAAGTGGTTGCAACTTTGGATTATTACCTATGTTAGAAGGTTTAATGGCAGGTTTAATGGCTGGTATGATGGGGGCAATGTTAGGTGAAATGGTGGATGGCCGGCAATCCATTGTATTAATAAGAATTTTTCTGTTGCTATCAATTTTCACTATTTTTTTATTTGCGCTACTTCCAAGTAAAAGTCAAAAAACATTCCAAAGTCAAATGGGCTTTTTAACACCCTTCTTCTTTTCGGTTTTTATACTCTTCTACTTTTTTGGGGGCATTCCTTTTGCCGAAAAACAAATAAACTTTATTAAAGACTCTTCTTTAGTGGATCATAATCTACACTCGAACGCTCAAAATAAATTAGAAAAGAAAGAGATTAAGATTATTTCTATAGAAACAGAAAATATGAAGTATTCGCCCTCTGAAGTAATTTTGGAGAAGAATCAACCGGTTTCATTAGAATTAATTAATAAAGATAATATAGAACATGATATTGAAGTTACAATACCAACATCAAATACTATTAGTAGTAATAATCATGTACATCACAAAAAGGAGGAGAATATGATTCTATCTCCATGTTGGGCCTAAAAATACAGAAAAAATGAGTTTTACTCCCATTAATACAGGAGAATATCAATTTGTTTGTACTATTCCAGGACATAAGGAGCTTGGTATGGTTGGCAAGTTTATAATTAAGTAATTAGCTTTGATTTTGTAATTGATATACAAATGGAGTTGTCAAATTAAATACAATGATACTTATTTGAAAATGCCCAGTTATTATTAACAGGGCATAAGGTATATCTATATATTTAGATAAGCTCTATTTTTTGATAAATAAGATGACGGTGAAATAAAAAATGTTTAGTCTCAAATAAAAGTAGGGTATTAATTTTGAAGCATATGGATATCAATTACAAATATTATTTTGCTTCGTTTTCATTACTTTGTATAATTTCGTTTACCATTTTTAATTCAGAAATCAAATAATCTATCTGTTGTTGCAAGTAACTTGATGGCGAAGAAAAATCGCTTGTAAATTGGCCATCTTCACTACTTACAGTCTTTAAGACATTCAATGCAATTTCCACAGTTAATGCAAATAATTCATCACCTAGTTTTTCAATAGATTCAATTAATAATTGAGAATCAGAAAATGTTTTAAAAGCTTCGTTATCAATGGTTATCTACTCCTTAAAAAATTGGTTAATCTCATTATATGAATTAATTTAAAAAAAGCTCCTTACCCCTTTTGCTGTTTCAACATTTTTCTGACAATCCAGGTTTTAAAAATGAATAAGGAAGGTATCTTTAAAATGTATATATTAAATTTTCTTGGTGATTCTAAATAAAGAAAAACTCGTATGAAATATCCCTAAAGTAAATTTATGATGATTGGGAATACAAAAATTCAAGCCTGCGAGTAGGAGGACTATGATGGAGAAAAAAATTATAATGAGTCTTGTTACTATAGTTGCTGCATTAATGCTTTCTGCATGTACAGGAAATACAAATAAGAAAGAAAGTCAACAAGAAATGCAGACAAATGAAATGGCCGAGAAAGATATGGAAGGTATGGACCATTCTGAAATGAATCCTAGTTCAAATGAACTTCCTGAAGGTTTAAAAGAAGCTGAAAATCCTAAGTTTGGAGTTGGGACAAAAGCAATAATTCATGCAGATCACATGAAAGGCATGGATGGAGCTGAAGCAACAATTGTAGGGGCATACGATACAATAGTCTATACTATATCTTACGCTCCTACAAATGGTGGAAATCGAGTAACAAATCATAAGTGGGTCATTCAAGAAGAAATAGAAGGTGCTGGTTCAGAGCCATTTGAACCAGGAACACAGGTTATTATAAATGCTAATCATATGGAGGGTATGGAAGGGGTAACTGCAAAAATTGATTCCGCAGAAGAAACTACTGTGTATGTGGTTGACTACACTTCTACTAATGGTGAAAAAATAAAAAATCATAAATGGCTAACGGAAAGTGAATTATCTTCTCCATAAAAATTAAATACTTAAAGATGTTCGACGAGTCAATTTTGACAAATTGGACATCTTTTTTAGTTTTAGAAATTCTATAATATCCTTTAATTTTAATCCATAATTTCTCCATAATTATTCGTTATATTCATTTTTAATAATATAACAATAACTGAGGAGGCGTGGGAAATTAGAAAGAGAGGAATTATCTTCACTTTGGGAGTATTAGTAGTTTTTTTAAAGGGTTGTACAAACGAAAATATCAATTCAAATAAAATAGCAGTTTTAACAGTTGAATATTTTAGTGGAGATCCACTTAATGATCTATATGTGGAATTACTCGATGAAGAAGGGAAAGAAATAGATTCAACAATTAGTTTGGATAAAGGTGAGGCAGAATTTTATAATTTACAACCAAATGAAACTTATACAGTAAAAGTAGGGAGTCCAGACAATTTTACAACAGGGATGTATTTAACAGAAAAAAAATTTACGTATACGTCATCTACACAATCCATATTGGTTCAAACATATGCAGTAAATCATAATAAAGGATTTGGAGTACCTGTAATTCTACAAAATCCTGAACTACCAAATGGGTGTGAAATAACTACTCTTACAGCAGTACTTAATTACTATGGTGCAGAAACATCTAAATTAGAAATGGATCAAAATTATTTACCTAAACAATCTTTTGAATACAAAATGAAAAAAAAGTATGGGCCAAATCCTAATCAAGCATATGGCGGCGAGCCAAGTAATCTAGAAACGGGTACATATGTTTTTGCCGAACCAATTGTCAAAGCAGCTAATAATTTTATCACAGAGAGAAAGTTAGATTTACAAGCAAAAAATATTAGTGGAAGAACAATAAAAGAAATAACAAATTATATTAGACAGGGAATACCAGTTATTACATGGGTAACATTGGACCTCTCACCACCAAAGGTTAAAGGGGGATGGATTATTGAAGAAACAGGTGAATACCATCAAATGCTACAAAATTTACATACAATGGTACTATTATCTGTGGGAGATGCTACTGTGGAAGTAATGGATCCACGTAAGGGAATTATAACATTGGATAAGGGAGCATTTTTTAATAGTTATGAAGCATTAGGCGAACAGGCAGTTGTTGTTTATTAACAATAGTTCATTATATGCAAGTAATAGGTTAAAAAAGATAGCGTTTAATCATGGAAGAAAAATTACTTCATTTACTAGAACAATCTGGATTATTTGCAATTTTGGTTAGTTTAATGATAAATACTTTGGTTAGTATTATAGGTGTACTACCAAGTGTTTTTGTTACAGCCACTAACCTTGTGTTTTTTGGAGTATACAACGGTTTGCTGATTTCTATTATCGGTGAATCAATTGGTGCAGTTATTAGCTTTATTTTATATAGAAAAGGAATCAATAAATGGAAAAGACCGTTCGTATTGCACCCTAAACTTTTAAAATTAAAGGAGTTGGAAGGTTCTGATGCATTTTGGATAATTGTCAGTTTAAGGATTTTACCTTTTATGTCATCAGGTCTTGTGACTTTTACTAGTGCATTTTCTAAGGTGTCTTTAGGCACATTTACGCTTGCTAGTACGATTGGAAAAATACCAGCTTTAATCTTTGAAGCAGTTGCAGTATATTGGTTTTATGCAAGTAAATTTAATATGGAAAATTGTAATAAGTATCTTATTAATTTCAATTATCATTTTGATTTGGAAAGTTAAGAAATAAAAAAAGTTATTCAAAGTTTTCTTAGATAGAGTGGTTAATATTTGTATCATTTAATTTCAAATCCATAAATTCTCCATATTTATTTGTTATAGTGCCTATGTAAAGAATAAAAGGAGGAAACATAATGAAATCTAAACTTTTGATTACTTCATTATTAGTAGGCGCTATTATAATTGGAGGATGTAGTGCGGGTAATTCGGAATCTAATAATAATTCAAATAGGATCATTCTGATAATATTGCTGGTATGGACCATTCCAATATGAGTGATGAAGAAATGAAAAACATGGAGGGTATGGATAATAAAGATAGTAGCATGGAAAATGGTCATGCGAGTCATAACAATCCATTAGCATTAAATAATTCAAATGGGGAAAATGAGCTTGCGCTCCCACCTATTATTGAACCTAAAAATGGAATTGTTGATATTACTGCTCAACAAGGAACAACAGAAATCTTTAAGGAAACTAAACAGAGACATGGATATAATGGTTCCTTTTTTAGGGCCAATCATTCGTATTAATAAAGATCAAACGGTAACGTTTAGAACTAAAAATCTTTTATCTGAACCAACAACATTTCACTGGCATGGATTAGAAATCCCTGGAAATGGTGATGGCGGCCCACATCAAGTCCTAGAGCCAGGTGTAACAGAAGATGTAAATTTTACAGTTAATCAGGGAGCATCTACGCTGTGGTCCATCCACATCCAGAAGGTGCTACAGCAGAGCAAGTATATAAAGGTTTAGCTGGTTTTAAATTTATATAGATGATGAAAACTCACAAGAAATCAATGTACCAAATGAATATGGTGTGAATGATTTTCCATTAGTATTCCAAGATAGACAATTTACTGAAGAAAAGCAATTAAATTATCCAAGCAGTCCTTAATGAAGATGGTACAATTGGAGATACTTTATTAATTAATGGTACGTTGAATGCTAAACTTACAGTTGGTAAAGAAAAAGTAAGACTTCGTTTATTAAACGGTTCTAATGCTCGTAATTATACTTTTAAATTGAATACCGGAGATACATTCCAACAAATTGCTACTGATGGTGGTTCTTTAAATCAACCAACTGATATGAAAGAAATTACCTTAACACCAGGTGAGCGAGCAGAGGTAATAGTGGACTTTTCAAAAATGGATGACAAGACTGATATAGCATTAATAAATGATGAAGGTACTACCCTTTTACCATTTAAAATTGAACAAAAAGACTACAAGTTACAAGTAAAATTTCAGAAAAATTAAATGATTTTAGTGTTACTGAAGAAGAGAAAAATTTACCAGTTTCTAAGAAGCTTGAACTATTTGGTACTGGGGACAATGGTTTCTATAAATGGAAACCAGTTTGATATGAATCGCATTGATTTCACTCAAAAGCAGGGTGAGACTGAAATTTGGGAAATTTATAATAAACCTGATATGATGGGTGGTATGACACATCCTTTCCACATACATGGCACTCAATTTAAAATCGTGTCGATTGATGGTCAAGAACCTCCTTTAAATTTAAAAGGGTGGAAGGATACTGTTCAATTGAAGCTGGTCAAACAGTTAAATTAGCAGTGAAGTTTAATAATAAGGGCATATACATGTTCCACTGCCATGTCCTTGAACATGAAGAAAATGGTATGATGGGGCAAGTTGAAGTAAATTAAATATAAATAGATTATTAAAACCTCCAAATACCATGGAGGTTTTTTCATTGTTTCTATTACATAACTCTTATATCTAGGGTTATTGGTCGTGGTTCATATTAAATAACCTACCTTATAGAAATACTCAATCTTTTTCTAAAATTTCAATTGAAATTTTTAACAACTTAACAACATTTTTATTTAGTTAATACAAAAGAATACCTTAATGATTTTATGTATTTTTTGTCCCTTTAATGGAAATGAATATAAATAAAATGAAAGGTAATATTTATGGAATTTTATAAAGAGATTGAAATCTACTGTTATAAGTGTCGTAAAAAGACCATTTTTACATGTAAGGATTTGCATAATAAAATCGGTGTTGACAGTCATTGTAGTGAGTGTATTGGGATTTGGTTTGAATGGCAAAATCGAGCGGTAGAAAGAGAATTGGAGAAGTGGATTGTATATAATCAAGGGCTGTTAAAAACATAATGTGAATCGAAGAAAGTATAGTATTTTTCTTACTAAAATTAACTAGCAACGTCCACTCTTTAAAGGACGTTTTTTATGTGTAAACGATTGTAATATAAATACTTTTATAAAATGGAATAAATTAAACTACAAGTAAGTCAAAAAGTTATAATAATTTTAGAAATTATTTTTTTAAAAACCATAATTATGTCATGAGGCGGTGCTTTACATGTCTAAAAGGAAATACGGTTGGTCTGAGAAAAAAAGAAATGACTATATTAAAGAAGGACGAGGTCAAGGGGAACTATCAAATTATATACCTTGGATTAAAATACAAGATATATCGTCACAAGGAAATGCTTCTCGATTAATAGGGTGGACCGCGAAGAGACAGCATGAATTGTTGTCTAACTTGGAAAGAGACTTTTTCTTCTTATTAGATTGGGAAGATACAGTGGTAGACATAAGTGAACAGTTTCCTTTAAATGTTGAAACAACTATTCGTATAGCTTGAAGAGAAAGGAATTAAGCACTCTAAAGATAATAGTTCAGGTATACCGATAGATATGACAACAGATTTCTTTATAACAGTAGTAAAAAACTCTGAAAGAAAATATATCGCTAGAACTGTAAAACCAAGTGAACAAGTTAAAATAAACGAGTAATTGAAAAGTTTGAAATTGAACAAGAGTATTGGGAGATACAAGGAATAAGTTGGGGGGTCATAACTGAAAAGGAAATTCCTAAACAACTAGCAAACAATATTCTATGGATACATAAATCTTATTATTTAGCAGAAGAAGATATAAGCTATTCTACTTTATTATTGCATTTATTGATTAAAAAAAAGATAGCGAAGAGAGTTTATTAGTAGTTTGTAATAAATTTGATGAGGATTATAACTTAGAAACAGGCTCATCTTTAAGTTATATAAAACATTTTATAGCTCGAAAATATATTTCGATTGATATGAGTAAGAAAATTAACCCAAGCAATCTAACTTTAGATCAAATTATTATGAATGTTTCTAAGGAGGATAACATTGATTACAATATCAGTTAATGAATTAATTAAAGACTTGACGTGTAATAAAGTATATCGTCTACTTTGGATTGAT
>NZ_JCAWSJ010000002.1:0-765997 GCF_059814265.1 Lysinibacillus sp. COL-1
TAAAGTAAGTGGTGAAATTTTCGGGTAAGAACTTTTCTTCATACCACTGTTTTCCTTTTGCTTTAATTCCTATCCATCGTGTGAGGAATCCTGCTGCAAATGGTATCCCTAAGTAAATTAGAACGCTCTTTGTAATCTCCCACATAGAAATGGATACATTGAAATTCTCTAAACCAAACCAACCAGGTAATACATTTAAGAAAAAGTAAGCAAAAATTGAATACGTCACAATTTGAAAAATGGAGTTAAAGGCAACTAAACCAGCTACATATTCACGATCTCCACGCGCTAAATCATCCCACACAATCACCATGGCAATACATCGAGCTAAGCCAATCATAATGAGTCCAGCCATATATTCTGGGTAATCTTGTAAGAAGATAATCGCTAAAAAGAACATGAGGAACGGGCCGAGTAACCAGTTTTGTAAAAGTGATAGTAATGGCGCTTTTCCAATCCTTAAACACTCGCCACATTTCTTCATACTTTACTTTCGCTAATGGTGGATACATCATGACAATTAACCCTATAGCAATCGGTATGGACGTTGTTCCAATAGACATGGACTCTAACGCTTCCCCAACATTAGGCATGGTGATACTTAATACAACACCTATTCCCATCGCAACGAATATCCAAAGGGTAAGGTAACAATCTAGAAAAGAAAGCTGTTTGTTAAAGATTCATTACTCATTTATATTTCCCCCTACATGGCAGCAATCGGTTTCACAATTGCACCGCTTTAAAGGCTGAATTTGTTCTAAAATGCCCTTCATCAGTGGCGTTTGATTCTCTACTAAACGGTAATGTTTCCAAGTCCCTACTTTCCGTTCCGTAATAATGCCTGCCTCCTTTAATTTTCGTAGATGTTGACTAACGGCTGGTTGTGATATTCCTAGCACATCCACAAAATCACATACACATACCTCCCCGTTTTTCATGCATGCAAGTAATTTAATGCGATTCAAATCCGCTGCTGCTTTTAGTTGTTTTTCAATTAGTGTGTTTTCCATTTATCTGCACTCCTTATATAACTGTTTTCTTATATATTATTTTAAATAAAATCACCTCGTAAGAAGGTGACATAATCAGTATATAACTATATTCTTATATTATGATTTAATGTTTTGAATTGCAACAGATATTTACCCATTTTTGAAAAAAATTTTTATACTTTGTAAAAAGCGTACGTTCAGTTACCTAAACGTACGCTTTAAAAGATAATGATAAAGATTAATTTATCTCCATTAATTTTTCTTTAGTAACGAGTTATGGAGAAGGTGTACAACACAAATTTGATTTAGCCATAGCTTTATTTAAGAGTTCAATTGAACGTAAAACAGTTTCTTTTTCGAAGTCATTCAAATGTGAAAAAACTTCATTTAAATAATTGTTTATCATTTCATCAATTGTAGTAGCGAGAAATGTACCCTCCACAGTTAATGACAAAATGTACACTCTTTTATCTGATGTTAGAGGAGTTTTTTTGACAAGATTCATCTTAATAAGAGTTTGAATCTGTCTACTAAATGTAGTAATATCCATACCTATTGCCTCTGCTATTTGTTGCATAGAAGGATTATTTTGTTTGTCGATCTCATATAGAATATGGCTCTGTATTGGTGTGATGTCAATTGATCCTACAGTACAACATGTTTTATTTAGTAGAGCAAACTTTTGAGTTAAAACTTGAAAAAGTTCACGTTTATTTTCCATTTAATCATCTCCTATAAAGACATATATATTATTTATTTGCAAAATACAACTAAAATATATTTAACTTTTTTTGAAGATGTTTTTCCTACTTCAAAAGTTTCTACTTTTCATGTGGTGAAGTAACTTTTTCACAACATACTCGGCATCTTCTCCCACACCTCTTAAAGTTGCAGATGCAAATGATCGTTGTCCTTCTAGTCCCACAAAATATAATCCAGGGATACTGCTAATACCTGCCTTTTGTAAAGGCATTCCTTCCCCATCTAATGCACCAAGTAATTTCATATAGGGTAAATGTGGTCTGTATCCTGTGGCATAGATAATGGTATCTACAGGCTCCTTTTCTCCGTCCGCCAAATAACTCCATCTTCATAAAAAGAAGTAAACATTAAACGTTGTTCCGGACTCCCCTTACTAATTCAATCTTATATCCTCCTATATCATTCACAGCATTTGATCTGGGTGCCGTTTTCCAAAGCGCCAGAAAGGAAAGGTATCAAAACCAAATACCTTCAACCAATAGTGTATGTCCCGTCCAAGTAGACGTTGTTTTACAAATTTTATTGGCTGTCGTACTGAAAGAGTAGTTTGGCTAACCTTAGACAATTCAACAGCAATTTGCACAGCCGAATTACCTCCTCCGATTACGATTACCCTTTGGTTGTGATATGGCTGTGGATTTCGATATTCTGAAGAGTGAAGTGTTTTCCCTTGAAAGACTTCTCTTCCTTGAATGTTAGGAATAAAAGGATTATTAAATGAGCCTGTAGCATTTATGATTGTTCTAACTTGAAATTTATCGCCTGTGACAGTTCGAACAATAAAACCTATGTTATTTTTCTCAATCATATCTACTCTCTGATTAATTAAAACAGGTAATTGGAACTTTTTTTTATAATCTTGTAAGTATCGAATAACTTCATCCCTTTTCGGATAGAGATTCTGGTTTCCAGGAAACTTCATGCCGGGCATAGAGGAAAACCCTGCTGGAGAAAACAATTTAAGACTGTCATAATAATTTGGCCAAGAACCCCCGATCTGATTACTTTCTTCTAATATTAAAAATCGTAGACCTTTTTCAGTAAATGATAGCCTGCTGCAAGTCCAGCCTGCCCTCCCCAAATAACGATATATCAAGAACCCCTTTCATTTTTTATCCCCCTTCATTATTTGCATTTTGCAAATATAAATTCATTAAAAATAATAGCTGTAATTAATAAAACTAAGTAAAACACAAAAATATTCTATCCTTAATAAATATATATAGCAATTTTATTTGCAATTTGCAACTATTATTCAAACTAATAATTATTATATTCAATAGCTAACCTCTAATTTAATGATCTACATTTCTTTTTCCATACATATCCAAAAAAATTAACTTTTTTCAAGCTTAGGCTTTTGCATATACTTTTCTGGTCAAAAATAATAAATTGCATTAAATAAATAAAACATTCAAATAACTGTTTGACTATTTGAATGTTTAGTTTATTATAAAAACAATCAAATAATCGTTTGAACGTTTGAATGATAACTGGAGGAAAATATATGAAAGAAATATGTGAAATCACCTGTATTCATGAGGATAAAGTAAACTATGTTCAAGACAAGTTAAAAGAAAAAAAATCAATGGATGTTGCTAAAGTTTTTAAAGCACTTTCGGATGATACACGTGTAAAAATTGCCTATGCGCTAACACTAGAAGATGAATTATGTGTTTGCGATATCGCTAATATTATTGGGTCAACAACAGCAACTGCGTCGCACCATTTGCGTTTACTACGAAATTTAGGATTAGCTGAATATGGTTGAAGAAGGGAAATTGGTTTATTACGCTATTCATGACCCATATTTTAAGAATTTAATCAGTGTTGCATTTGAAGAACATAAAGAAGGTGAAATTAATGACTGAGGAAAAACAGGTATTCCGCGTGAACGGTTTCTCTTGTGCCAACTGTGCAAGTAAATTTGAACGTAATGTAAAAGGGATGCCCTGGTGTTCAAGATGCAAAGGTGAACTTTGGGGCATCTAAAATATCAGTTACAGGCGATGCGACCGTGGAGGAGTTAGAAAAGGCTGGAGAGCTCGAAAACTTAAAAGTAACGCCAGAAAAACAAAAACGTGTTACTCCACCCCAAACAGATACTACCTATAGAATTGAAGGCTTCTCGTGTGCAAACTGTGCAGGTAAATTTGAACGTAATGTAAAAGAGCTTCCAGGGGTTCAAGATGCAAAAGTAAACTTCGGTGCTTCTAAAATTTCCGTAACTGGCGAAACAACTATTGCGGAAAACTGAAAAAGCTGGAGCTTTTGAAAATTTAAAAGTATCAATGGATACACCTTCATACAGATCTAAAGCTCCATCTTCTGACAATAGTGAGGGGCAAGTTGAAAAGAAAGTACCATTTTACAAAAAACATAGCACACTTTTATACGCAAGCTTATTTATCGTATTCGGTTATCTATCTCAATACGTAAACGGTGAAGAAAATCTTATTACCTCCCTATTATTTATAGCTTCAATTGTAATCGGTGGTTTCAATCTATTCAAAGTTGGTTTCAAAAATTTAACTCGCTTTGATTTTGACATGAAAACATTAATGACGGTAGCTGTCATTGGTGCTGCATTTATAGGAGAATGGGCAGAAGCATCCATAGTTGTTATCCTATTCGCTATTAGTGAAGCTTTAGAGCGTTATTCAATGGATAAAGCACGTCGAATCAATTCGCTCATTAATGGATATTGCACCAAAAGAAGCTTTAATTCGTCGAAATGGTCAAGAAATCATGGTACACGTAGATGATATAGAGATTGGCGATATTATGATTGTTATACCTGGGCAAAAAATTGCAATGGATGGCATCGTGGTTAGCGGTCTTTCTGCAGTCAACCAAGCAGCTATTACAGGGGAATCAGTACCAGTTTCAAAAACAGTAGATGATGAGGTATTCGCTGGAACACTAAATGAAGAGGGTTTATTAGAAGTTAAAATTACAAAATACGTTGAAGATACAACGATTTCAAAAATTATACATCTAGTTGAAGAAGCTCAAGGTGAACGCGCTCCTTCACAAGCATTTGTTGATAAATTTGCGAAATATTATACACCAATTATCATGGTCATTGCAGGGCTTGTAGTAATTGTTCCCCCACTGTTCTTCGATGGTAGTTGGGAAACTTGGGTTTATCAAGGTTTATCAGTACTTGTAGTTGGATGTCCATGTGCGCTTGTTATTTCAACACCAATTTCAATTGTTTCAGCTATAGGTAATGCTGCTAAAAAAGGGGTTTTAATTAAAGGTGGCATTTATTTAGAGGAAATGGGTTCGCTTAAGGCAATTGCTTTTGATAAAACAGGTACGCTTACAAAAGGTGTTCCAGTGGTTACAAACTTTGATGTAATGAATACCCAAAAAGATTCAAAAAAGATTCTAGCCATAATTACGGCTTTAGAATATCGATCTCAGCACCCTTTAGCTTCTGCGATTATTAAAAGAGCCGAAGAAGAAAATGTTTCATTCAAAAATATCAACGTTGATGCTTTCGCAGCCATTACTGGCAAAGGAATAAAAGGTGAAGTAGATGGTACTTTGTATTACATCGGTAGCCCAAAATTGTTCCAAGAGTTAAATGTACCTATTCCAGAGAATTTAGAAGGAAACATCCTTAAGTTACAAAATGAAGGCAAAACTGCCATGATATTAGGAACTGAAAAAGAGATTCAAGCAATCATTGCCGTAGCTGATGAGGTACGTGAATCTAGCCAAGAAATTATTGAGAAATTGCATAACATGGGTGTTAAGAAAACAATCATGTTAACTGTGATAATAAAGGGACTGCGAATGCAATTGGTCATCATGTAGGGGTTTCTGAAATTCAAGCTGAATTAATGCCTGAAGACAAACTTTCCTATATAAAACAACTTCGAAAAGACTATGGCAATGTTGCGATGGTCGGTGATGGTGTCAACGATGCTCCTGCTTTAGCAGCTTCTACAGTCGGTATCGCCATGGGTGGTGCTGGTACAGACACTGCATTAGAGACTGCAGATGTTGCTTTAATGGCAGATGATCTACGGAAATTACCGTTTACAATAAAGCTAAGTCGTAAGGCCTTAAATATTATCAAGGCAAATATAGCATTTGCCATTTTAATTAAACTAGCTGCATTACTATTAGTTATTCCAGGTTGGCTAACACTTTGGATTGCCATTGTCTCAGATATGGGAGCAACATTGTTAGTAGCATTAAACAGCTTACGTTTAATGCGTGTTAAAGAATGAATTAACGCACTTTATTCAATAGATGGGCTTTTTATATGAAAGTCCATCTTTTTATTTCTAGTACTTTACTTTCTTAAAATAGCACTTAATTCATTATAGAAAGAAGAGATAAAAATGGAACTGGTAAATGTTTTTTCATTGATTCTGTTTGCTTTGTTTTTATTTTCCTATTCATTAAAGCTAGTTATTCTAAATAAGAAATCAGGGATAAAAGCAAATGTGTTAGGAAAAGGAAATAAGGGGACATCCGTCGATTCTTCCGAAATGTTTGTTAAAATTTCAACTTTCGTATGGGGAATTGCATGGCTTTTAGAGTCAATATTTGATAATTCGATTGATAATATTTTACCTAAACTATTCACCAATGAGGTTATGCATTACTTTGGATTAATGACAATTACCATTGGTTTACTGTTTTTTTATTTTATCAATGATAACAATGAAAACCTCTTGGAGAGTTGGTATAGATAAAGAAACAAAAACCTCGCAGATCACCAATGGTTTATACAAATATAGTCGAAATCCTGCATTTGTTGGATTCAATTTAATGTTTATAGGTCTATTTTTGACATTCCCTAACTTAGTTACATTAATTATTTCTTTACTAAATATAGTTTCAATTCATAACCTTATTCTTCAAGAAGAAAAACACTTAGAGAATATGCTTAAAGTAGAATATCTCTCGTATAAGAATAAAACCCCACGATACTTATTTTTTAAATCTACATAAGTAAAGAAATTTTAAAGGTGAAACTAAAACAAAGCACAGACTCTTAATGGCTGTGCTTTGTTCGTTGTTATCCATTATTCAACTATTATCTTTCCAAAATACATATTCATTCCACAATGAAACGTATATATACCCGGTTTTTCTGGTGTGAATTCGACCAAGTTATCACCTTTATCAAGATCTTTTTCTATTTGGAAATCCTCTATTATTAAGTATGATAAGCATCCACCTGAAAAACTCTTTTGAAAATGAAGTTGGACTGGGATTCCAGCTTTTACTTTTACATTCTCAGGTGTATATCCAAATGGCTCTTCCATTATGACGGCTTCCTGATAACCGTCTTTTTGCTCTGCTTTTACTTCATTTATTTTTGTAGAAGAATCGTCTGAAACCGGAGTTGTATCACCCAAAAGATCTCTGAAGTAATGAGAAATGGGTTTAAAGAATACAACAGAAACAACTAATAATACGGCAATTACACAAAAAATAACTTTACTCCATTTATTTTTATTTGATATTACCGTTATTGTATCTGTTCCCTTAACTTCTTGTCTAATTAATTTCAATATAAGAATCATGACAATGATAAAAATTGCATCCACAAATATCATCATAACGACAGGATCTTGAGAAAAAACCATTACCCCCAACATTGCACCCATCATGCCGCCCATGATACCTGCTAATAGTCCATCTAATGAAGCCAATAAACTAAAGGGACGCCCAATAACATATCCAATTATCATGCCAAAAAGTACTGAGGAGATTACTGGGACAGTCATTTTCCCTACTAATATTACTCCTAATATGGTTCCTACTACTATGCTAGCCATCATAGAAACAGCCATTGCAATCATCATAGCAGTCATTTCTGATAAGAACGATTTGGCACGATAGGTAGAAAAAATGAGCGTAACCGGTTAACAAAAAAATAATACTAAAACTAAATATATATATCATAAACAAATTCCCTTCTATCCTATCCAAGCATTTAAAGTTTCGAATAATCCTGACAATATAAAGAAGATTGCAGAAATATTCCTTGATACATTATGGAATGAATACAAAGTCTTCTTCATTGGATTTAATAACCGTTCACTAATAGTCAGTAGTATCACATATAAAATGAGTGGCATTGCTGTTCCAATTGCAAAAAAAATGGGACCTATCAAATTAAATTCTCCATTTCCTGTCGGCAATAACAAGACAAAAAATAACCAAAACAACGTAGGACAGAATAAAAAACCCATAGCCAACCCAAAAGAAAGAGATGTATTTTTCAATTTCAATCCTTTTTGGACTTTTTGGAAGATACGTTGTGATGCAGAGGAATGTACTGAAATCTTCCAAGGAGAGCTAATCCAATTAGAATAAGAGTAAGGCCAAATAATTTACGGAAAAACATTGTTCCAATGAAAGGAATATCAGCAACTGTACTACCGATGAATACAGACATTATGCCTAACAATATGTACACTAAAGATTTGCCTGTAATATAACTCCCTACATTCAACCACCTTTTATTTTTTTCAGTCTCATATGTAATCAAAGCAACAGCAGTAGAATTAGATGTAAGTTGACATGGTGCAGTTGCCCCAACCAACCCTAATAAGAAAGCCTTCATTCCCCATACATCTAGTTTTAGTGCTAATGTATAAATTGGTTCTGCTACTAAATTGGCTAACTGACTTAACCACACATGTATCTGAAGAAGTACCTCATTCATTTAAATTCCCCTCTTCAACTGTTCTTACAGGACAATTTAAGGTGTTGAGGAAATGATTTCATTATTTCGGAAAATGTAAGGACTTTACCTCCGAATCCTTTTACAAAGTTCTCTGCATATTCTTTAGTCTCAAATACCAACACTTGTGGGTAACAACAACGAATATGGACAGTAGTGTCTAAAACAAACCAAGCTAGATGAGCGCTAATCGTTGTCCCTGTTAAAAAATCGGTACAAATTGCTTGTGCTACCTCATCACCTAACTGTCGATGCCGCAGTATTCCACAATGGCTGCAACAAGCATTTTCACGTTCTCCATTAAAAGAATTATCCTGTAAACCAATCGATCATCACACTTACGATGACAATACACACACTCGTCTTCCTCAACACGATGTATAGATTGATCCCTTATAAGTGTAATCCCACCATATGTCTTCATAATAAGCCCTTCTTCAATCAGAGGTTTTATATCTCAATCTATTGCATATCTGATACCTCAAAGTATTTGACTGATTGGGATTTTCAAATTGTATATATCAAATCATGTCACGTATAAACTTGTTGTCTCTCTGAAAGCATAGTTTCCTCCTGAATGTTATAACTTAACAAGATATAACATCATTTTATTACAGCAATTAGAATAATCAATATAAACCTCGGGATATTTTGTTACATAGTTATGTCAATTATCTATAAAATCTTCTGTAGATGCTCCCCCCACATGAATATGAGAGGTTGCATAGTATGTATTGAACTAAAAAACAGAAGCACAGTAGTTTCAATTACTGTGCTTCTGTTGCTAAATAGAAGAATAAATATTGCTTTGATTACAAACTTGTTCACTGTTCAAGTTCTTCTAGTCAATATGATTTGCACAGCATGCAACGTCTTTTTCCAGACAAAAAGTCATCTCATTATGAGCATTGGTGGATGGTTAATGATAGTAATGGGTGTGCTACTCTATTTTGACATGATGACAAAAATTATTGCTTGGTTTACTCCCTTCTTTGGTGGATTCACAGGATTTTAATTTTTCGATTTCAAAGATGAACAACACCATTATGACTACAACAAAAAAAGCCGTGTTTTCAGCTATCAACACGGCTTTTTGGTATCATTCTTATATCAGAATTTTTGCTTCGCACTTATTATCTGCCTTTTATTTCTATCTCTAACCCAGAATAAAATCTTTCACTGATTCCTGCTTTTCGCATTATTTTCCAAACTTCAAGTTCTTCATCTTTTAATTGATCTATAGCCCAACTAATACGCCTCTTTTGAAAATTGGTCGTATTTTCTTTAACACTCTCAATATACTTCATCGTATTGGGCAGTTTATTTACTCTTTTTTCTAACAACGATTTATTATTAATCATTTTACCTATACTGCTTACGGTTATTCTAACTGGTTTTTCTTTAGCACTTATATCTTCCACTGCTTTTTTTACCATGCCCAAGATGTGAAGGTCTCTCTGTACCCAATCAACTCTTTTATTAGTAACCCTATTTACTTTAACAACTGGGGAATGTTCCTTTAACCATTCCTTATCATTTCTATAAATTCGCATATAAAGTGATGGGTCTTTTTTTCTAAGTTCTGTTCTTGATAATATGGGGTATTGGTTAATTAAATCAATCCATTTTTGCTTCAAATCACTTTTAATATGATTTTCCTTGTTCATAGGCTTACTATTTCTTTGCTTAGAATACTTAATAATTGTTTTGGTGTCGACTTTTAATATTTTTTGAGCATGCTTTATAACTCAACTGTTCTATTTCAACCAATTGATGGAGTTTGCTCAACCAAGTATCACCTAACATCTTAATACGCCCTATATTTGTTTTATCCTCTTCTGTTTTATCTGGCCCCTTACGAGAATAAACAAAGCCACAGGCACGGAGAAGGTTCCTACCGGCCTTTTAGTATCATAGCAACGAGTAACCTTTAAATTAGTTATTACAGGCTGTAGAAAGTGTTCTGCCGCAGGATTCAAACATCAAGATATGGCTCTTCACCAAATGGACTATATCGTTTATTTGCATACTGTTCAATTGTATCAACCGATTCACCTAAAAAATAAATGAACAGTAAATGCCGTACAGGATGAAAAGACTTTCGATGTTTTCTTGTTATTGCCCTTAACCAACACTGTCCTTCTACACCACTTGGAAATGATTGCATCAATATTAAAAAATCGACCTTAAACTTCTTAATAAAGTCTTCTTCTAATCGCCTTTGGTCGATTGTGCCGTTTGATTTTACATACCCTTCGCGATCCAATAGGTAATGATAAATCTCTAATAAATTTAACTGATCAAATTTATAATCCTTTTGATTTAAGTTGCTACTTTCTACAGCAAAATGACGTAGCAAATCAAAGTTTACTTTTGAAACATCACTTTTATTGCCCTTCTCTAAACTGTTTTCAATGTTTGAATAAAAATACGAAGAGTTTCCTTGCCTAATTAAGATTGAACTGTCTACAAGCAGCAAGAAAATGCTTTAAACAAATAAATACACTTGGTAATTGGTGATATGTCCGCCAATATGTTTCTCCATTCACTTGAATATCTTCTTCAAAGCAGTTAGGACAATAGCGAAAATACATAGGCTTCTTTACTGTCCGCCATTTGACCTGTTGAATAATGCAAGGAAGTATTGCCACAGCCATATAACATTTTATTTCGAACACTCTGTTTTATTTCTTTTGAAGTAAAATTTGTATAGTAGTTATACAATGTATGATAATTTATCCATTCATCAATACTCGAATTTAAAAAAGGATTTACTTTTTCTAATAATATCTCTAAATCAGTAGGTAAATCAGGAATAATATATGCTTTCTTTTCCAAACAAATTTAAAGTTGAATGTTTATTACTTAAATTCCCTGAACGTTTATGGTATCTAGCCAACACACTATATAATAGTTCATCTTTATAAATTGAAGGAAAAAATGCTAACATCTATTTTATTTACACACCCTTACATTATTAAGTCATCTAAAGGATTTTTAATATATCCTTCTTCACATAATGCCTCATAAGCAGAGCGTTTATTCTTCTTTCCTATATCAACTATTGATTGAAGTTTATTTACTGAAATATTGCCTTTCGCTTCATTTTTCTTTTCTTTCTTTCCCTCAATGTATTGGAGTGATAGAGTCATTAGTTGTGGAATTGTTGACTCAGGTGAATTTTTCAGTGCATATTTAGCAGCGTTTTCAGCAATTTTTTCTGAAACATCTAAATTAATTAAGGATAGGATTAATTTTTCTAGTATTGGAAGTTCTTTATTTGTACGATCTTGTGCCATCTTTTCTTTTTTCGCCTGAACCCTGGCCTTAAGGTCTAATACTGGCAATCTATTTAGAATATAATCTTCAATATCCATTGGAACAATATCTTCGTATTTTGCAATGTCGCTTTGATTTCCGGATTTAAGAGCCTCCAACATAGGTTGAAGAAGTTTCAAATCTTCTTTCACTACCTTGTATAAGTTTAGGGGTTATTTTTTCAAGGCCAGAATTGATTGCCCTCGCTTGTGCGAGTAAATACAACTTAACAGCAACATCCACAATTCCTTGGCTCTCTTCGTAAATCGTGTTTAATAATTCTTCTGTCAGTTCCGTATATTCATTCGTCCACTGATAATCCCACATACTTGTGATTAATACTTCCCAATCATCATCTTGTTTCATTTGCTGCCATACCATGTCGCCTTGGCCACTGCTTCTACGTGCTTGTCTGAAATCCTTTTGTAATAATGCCTTGGCTTTCATGGTTCCAATAAACATTACTGGTACTCCTATTTCATTCACTAGCGTTACAAAAAAATTCATCATCATTTCTGATGCAGCACCTGATGCAGATAACGAGTGCTGAACCTCATCAATGATTAGAGCGCCTATTGAGTGTAAACGAGCGACTTGCCCCATACGAGTTACCATTGAACTAACTGAATTTGATGGCTTACCATACTTTTCAAAATAATTAGTACCTGTCAACGAATCAACTTTTTTGAAAACTTCCATACAAAGAGTTTTTAATGATCCATCATGTGGACAATCCAATTTTAACCATACAATTTGAATCAAATTGATTGGATTTTGATGCAATATTACTTGCGGATAAAGAGATAGTACCCTTTCTATCGCAGATGTTTTACCTATTCCTGGATATCCCATTAAAGTGAAACTTGAAGCAGAAGAACGTATATCTGGCGGTAATCCAATTTCCTCTTTATTAACAAGCTTGTTGTGTAAATCAAGTAATGCTTGAACATGTTTTTTATGTAATGGATTTCGATATTAACATATCCATACCTAATGAAACCTGAAAAACGCTGTTCTAGATTTAAGGTTTGATTTATAGGCTGATAAAATCTTGATAATCTTAGTAAAGCATGGTAACGATGATGACTTGATAAATTTCTTTCACTATTATGAAACATAGGTATAAAGCTAAGTTGATCAAACGCTTCTTCTTTAGAGAGTATCGGAGGTAACGCTTGGATTGGGATCCCCTTTATAATCAATTATTTCTTGTTCACGATACTCTGCCAATAGAACTTCAATACCACTCTCTAATTCAATTGTCTTCCCATTTTTCATTCCTTCTTCTTCCTTCTTTGCTTTTTAAATAATTCCATTATCGTAGATGTTTCAGTTTTTTCATCTTTCTGCTCAGAAGGTGCAAAAGAAATAATGTTTTTATCATTATCAATCTCAGTTACACCTATTTGAAATGCCTCATACTCTCTTCGTAAACTTTTTTCAACTTCCCGATTTTCTCTAATATTTTTTATTTTTTCCGTTTTAGTGATTTTATTATTTTCATCTTGATTTGGTGTCTTAATTGCCTCATCCACTATTCCTTCAATTTTAGAATAAAAATTAATTTCTTCTTGTAACAAACTATGACTTTCAATTTTATATGTGTTTTGTTCAATCATTAATAATTGTTCAATTTCTTCAAGTACTTTATTTTTGTATCTCTCCTGATGATCTAAAAGGAAGCAACTTTCAAAAAGTGATTTATCATTAATGTGCAGATAAATAATGTCCATGTTTCGAGGATCGTATGAAATATCAACTGTCCAACTTTTCTTTGTTCTAGCTTGTACAAACCAGAATTTCCTTATAGCTGTTTCACAGCTAAATAACCTATTTTTAAACTTTATTCCCTTTGAGGTTACTGTAGCTGTATCTCGTGGCAATAAGTAAAACTTTATAGTATTAGGATGTTCCTTCCTTAGCTTACCTGCTCTATTTTTAATGCCCCAATTCCAGAGTTTAAGAGGAGTCGGTTTTACATTTTCCCGTATCATCTGCTCATCTCTTAGATAATCCTTCATATAGTGATTTTTGTTATAAAATAAAACAAAATTGATTAGAATTTTTGTATATTGATCTATAGTTAACTTAGCTTCTAAACGATAATCACTAGCCCCACGTTCCCTAAAATCACTCTGTATGTAACCTGGTAAGAACGGCTTTATTTTACTTTGTGAAGTATCAACAATTTTTCCACAATTCCCTTCCAATCTGGTCGAAAAGCAGGATTATTCTCCACTACCAAATCCAACCCTTCAATTAAACTATTCACGTTATATCCCTCCAACTCACCTCTATCCCCTAGAATAATTTCAGGAAGATGCGCAGATGGCCACATTTCATTTGAAATTTCTATACCATATCTACTGCAATATTCCTTTTTATCTGATGCTGCATTTGCTATTGCCATCATCATTCCTGCCCAAGAAGGACCTTCAAATCCGATATACATTCCTGTAATCATATGTGTATATACGTCCACCACAAAATATATAATTGGTTTACCTACAATATAATCAGAATTAAAACTAGATACCAGATACACATTACCAATAGTCGCATCTATTTGATATCGTGATCCTGGCCCCATGACTTCATAAGTTGAAGATCCTAATATTGCTCGATGATCTCGTTCAAATTTTTTCTCACCTTCTCGACTTACTATTTTTTGTTCAATACCAAATTCTTTGTTGTGCCAATATCTAAATTGTCTTAATGAAGGAATTTTATTTTCATCCTGTATTACTATATATTTTGTTCCGTTTTCGTAACGAACTTCATCTGCATAGAACTCCTTTATCATCATTTTATATGCGAATGACAATGAGTTTCTCTTGCTTGTAAAATAGTACCTTTTAATCGATTTACGAAATATTTCCCTTGTTTCATCGGTTACATTTATTCCTACACTGTTAGTGGTTCTAGGTTTTCCCCTTTTCAAAGTACCACTTTTTTATTTCTTCCCTTACCTCCAGAGTTACTATAATCCGGAAGCAAACTATTCATAGTTTTTCCTATCTGCCAGTACTTTCTCAAATATTTATAAGCAGTCATTTTTGTACATACTTTATTATTTACAAGTTCATTTATTAGCTGCCCACGTTCTTTTTTCTTATAAATTGAAGGTTCATCATTCACTAAGTTTTTGATAATTGCCCACGCTGTGTCTCTCTTTTGTTTCATTCCCTCAGGTAAATTAATGTGGTTAATTAGTATGTTTGTGTGATCAGATTCGAATTTGGAGTATGAATTTTCTATAAATCCTTGATGTATATCTTTAACTTTTAAAAGGAATGGTAAGGCATTGGAATCTTCTATATCAATTGCATATGTAACGATGTTACTTTCATCAATCCAAAGTAGACGATATACTTTATTACACGTCAAGTCTTTAATTAATTCATTAACTGATATTGTAATCAATGTTATCCTCCTTAGAAACATTCATAATAATTTGATCTAAAGTTAGATTGCTTGGGTTAATTTTCTTACTCATATCAATCGAAATATATTTTCGAGCTATAAAATGTTTTATATAACTTAAAGATGAGCCTGTTTCTAAGTTATAATCCTCATCAAATTTATTACAAACTACTAATAAACTCTCTTCGCTATCTTTTTTTAAAATCAATAAATGCAATAATAAAGTAGAATAGCTTATATCTTCTTCTGCTAAATAATAAGATTTATGTATCCATAGAATATTGTTTGCTAGTTGTTTAGGAATTTCCTTTTCAGTTATGACCCCCCAACTTATTCTTGTATCTCCCAATACTCTCGTTCAATTTCAAACTTTTCAATTACTCGTTTATCTTCAAGTTGTTCACTTGGTTTTACAGTTCTAGCGATATATTTTCTTTCAGAGTTTTTTACTACTGTTATAAAGAAATCTGTTGTCATATCTATCGGTATACCTGAACTATTATCTTTAGAGTGCTTAATTCCTTTCTCTTCAGCTATACGAATAGTTGTTTCAACATTTAAAGGAAACTGTTCTCTTATGTCTACCACTGTATCTTCCCAATCTAATAAGAGAAAAAAGTCTCTTTCCAAGTTAGACAACAATTCATGCTGTCTCTTCGCGGTCCACCCTATTAATCGAGAAGCATTTCCTTGTGACGATATATCTTGTATTTTAATCCAAGGTATATAATTTGATAGTTCCCCTTGACCTCGTCCTTCTTTAATATAGTCATTTCTTTTTTTCTCAGACCAACCGTATTTCCTTTTAGACATGTAAAGCACCGCCTCGTCGACATAATTATGGTTCAAAAAAATAATTTCTAAAATTATTATAACTTTTTGACTTACTTGTAGTTTAATTTATTCCATTTTATAAAAGTATTTATATTACAATCGTTTACACATAAAAAACGTCCTTTAAAGAGTGGACGTTTGCTAATTTTAGTAAGAAAAATACTATACTTTCTTCGATTCACATTATGTTTTTAACAGCCCTTGATTATATACAATCCACTTCTCCAATTCTCTTTCTACCGCTCGATTTTGCCATTCAAACCAAATCCCAATACACTCACTACAATGACTGTCAACACCGATTTTATTATGCAAATCCTTACATGTAAAAATGGTCTTTTTACGACACTTATAACAGTAGATTTCAATCTCTTTATAAAATTCCATAAATATTACCTTTCATTTTATTTATATTCATTTCCATTAAAGGGACAAAAAATACATAAAATCATTAAGGTATTCTTTTGTATTAACTAAATAAAAATGTTGTTAAATGTTAAATTTCAATTGAAATTTTAGAAAAAAGATTGAGTATTTCTATAGGGTAGGTTATTTAATATGAACCACGACCAATAACCCTAGATATAAGAGTTATGTAATAGAAACCATAAAAAACCTCCATGGTATTTGGAGGTTTTAATAATCTATTTATATTTAATTTTCTTCAACTTGCCCCATCATACCATTTTCTTCATGTTCAAGGACATGGCAGTGGAACATGTATATGCCCTTATTATTAAACTTCACTGCTAATTTAACTGTTTGACCAGCTTCAATTGAGACAGTATCCTTCCACCCTTTTAAATTTAAAGGAGGTTCTTGACCATCAATCGACACGATTTTAAATTGAGTGCCATGTATGTGGAAAGGATGTGTCATACCACCCATCATATCAGGTTTATTATAAATTTCCCAAATTTCAGTCCACCCTGCTTTTGAGTGAAATCAATGCGAATTCATATCAAACTGGTTTCCATTTATAGAAACCATTGTCCCCATACCAAATAGTTCAAGCTTCTTAGAAACTGGTAAATTTTTCTCTTCTTCAGTAACACTAAAATCATTTAATTTTTCTGAAATTGTTCTTGTACTTGTAGTCTTTTGTTCAATTTTAAATGGTAAAAGGGTAGTACCTTCATCATTTATTAATGCTATATCAGTCTTGTCATCCATTTTTGAAAAGTCCACTATTACCTCTGCTCGCTCACCTGGTGTTAAGGTAATTTCTTTCATATCAGTTGGTTGATTTAAGAAACCACCATCAGTAGCAATTTGTTGGAATGTATCTCCGGTATTCAATTAAAAGTATAATTACGAGCATTAGAACCGTTTAATAAACGAAGTCTTACTTTTTCTTTACCAACTGTAAGTTTAGGATTCAACGTACCATTAATTAATAAAGTATCTCCAATTGTACCATCTTCATTAAGGACTGCTTGATAATTTAATTGCTTTTCTTCAGTAAATTGTCTATCTTGGAATACTAATGGAAAATCATTCACACCATATTCATTTGGTACATTGATTTCTTGTGAGTTTTCATCATCTATATAAATTAAACCAGCTAAACCTTTATATACTTGCTCTGCTGTAGCACCTTCTGGATGTGGATGGAACCACAGCGTAGATGCTCCCTGATTAACTGTAAAATTTACATCTTCTGTTACACCTGGCTCTAGGACTTGATGTGGGCCGCCATCACCATTTCCAGGGATTTCTAATCCATGCCAGTGAAATGTTGTTGGTTCAGATAAATCATTTTTAGTTCTAAACGTTACCGTTTGATCTTTATTAATACGAATGATTGGCCCTAAAAAGGAACCATTATATCCATATGTCTCTGTTTTAGTTCCCTTAAAGATTTCTGTTGTTCCTTGTTGAGCAGTAATATCAACAATTCCATTTTTAGGTTCAATAATAGGTGGGAGCGCAAGCTCATTTTCCCCATTTGAATTATTTAATGCTAATGGATTGTTATGACTCGCATGACCATTTTCCATGCTATTATCTTTATTATCCATACCCTCCATGTTTTTCATTTCTTCATCACTCATATTGGAATGGTCCATCTACCAGACATATTAGAATGGTCCATATTTGAATTATTATTAGATTCCGAATTACCCGCACTACATCCTCCAATTATAATAGCGCCTACTAATAATGAAGTAATCAAAAGTTTAGATTTCATTATGTTTCCTCCTTTTATTCTTTACATAGGCACTATAACAAATAAATATGGAGAATTTATGGATTTGAAATTAAATGAGACAAATATTAACCACTCTATCTAAGAAAACTTTGAATAACTTTTTTTATTTCTTAACTTTCCAAATCAAAATGATAATTGAAATTAATAAGATACTTATTACAATTTTCCATATTAAATTTACTTGCATAAAACCATATACTGCACCTGCTTCAAAGATTAAAGCTGGTATTTTTCCAATCGTACTAGCAAGCGTAAATGTGCCTAAAGACACCTTAGAAAATGCACTAGTAAAAGTCACAAGACCTGATGACATAAAAGGTAAAATCCTTAAACTGACAATTATCCAAAATGCATCAGAACCTTCCAACTCCTTTAATTTTAAAAGTTTAGGGTGCAATACGAACGGTCTTTTCCATTTATTGATTCCTTTTCTATATAAAATAAAGCTAATAACTGCACCAATTGATTCACCGATAATAGAAATCAGCAAACCGTTGAATACTCCAAAAAACACAAGGTTAGTGGCTGTAACAAAAACACTTGGTAGTACACCTATAATACTAACCAAAGTATTTATCATTAAACTAACCAAAATTGCAAATAATCCAGATTGTTCTAGTAAATGAAGTAATTTTTCTTCCATGATTAAACGCTATCTTTTTTAACCTATTACTTGCATATAATGAACTATTGTTAATAAACAACAACTGCCTGTTCGCCTAATGCTTCATAACTATTAAAAAATGCTCCCTTATCCAATGTTATAATTCCCTTACGTGGATCCATTACTTCCACAGTAGTATCTCCCACAGATAATAGTACCATTGTATGTAAATTTTGATACATTTGATGGTATTCACCTGTTTCTTCAATAATCCATCCCCCTTTAACCTTTGGTGGTGAGAGGTCCAATGTTACCCATGTAATAACTGGTATTCCCTGTCTAATATAATTTGTTATTTCTTTTATTGTTCTTCCACTAATATTTTTTGCTTGTAAATCTAACTTTCTCTCTGTGATAAAATTATTAGCTGCTTTGACAATTGGTTCGGCAAAAACATATGTACCCGTTTCTAGATTACTTGGCTCGCCGCCATATGCTTGATTAGGATTTGGCCCATACTTTTTTTTCATTTTGTATTCAAAAGATTGTTTAGGTAAATAATTTTGATCCATTTCTAATTTAGATGTTTCTGCACCATAGTAATTAAGTACTGCTGTAAGAGTAGTTATTTCACACCCATTTGGTAGTTCAGGATTTTGTAGAATTACAGGTACTCCAAATCCTTTATTATGATTTACTGCATATGTTTGAACCAATATGGATTGTGTAGATGACGTATACGTAAATTTTTTTTCTGTTAAATACATCCCTGTTGTAAAATTGTCTGGACTCCCTACTTTTACTGTATAAGTTTCATTTGGTTGTAAATTATAAAATTCTGCCTCACCTTTATCCAAACTAATTGTTGAATCTATTTCTTTCCCTTCTTCATCGAGTAATTCCACATATAGATCATTAAGTGGATCTCCACTAAAATATTCAACTGTTAAAACTGCTATTTTATTTGAATTGATATTTTCGTTTGTACAACCCTTTAAAAAAACTACTAATACTCCCAAAGTGAAGATAATTCCTCTCTTTCTAATTTCCCACGCCTCCTCAGTTATTGTTATATTATTAAAAATGAATATAACGAATAATTATGGAGAAATTATGGATTAAAATTAAAGGATATTATAGAATTTCTAAAACTAAAAAAGATGTCCAATTTGTCAAAATTGACTCGTCGAACATCTTTAAGTATTTAATTTTTATGGAGAAGATAATTCACTTTCCGTTAGCCATTTATGATTTTTTATTTTTTCACCATTAGTAGAAGTGTAGTCAACCACATACACAGTAGTTTCTTCTGCGGAATCAATTTTTGCAGTTACCCCTTCCATACCCTCCATATGATTAGCATTTATAATAACCTGTGTTCCTGGTTCAAATGGCTCTGAACCAGCACCTTCTATTTCTTCTTGAATGACCCACTTATGATTTGTTACTCGATTTCCACCATTTGTAGGAGCGTAAGATATAGTATAGACTATTGTATCGTATGCCCCTACAATTGTTGCTTCAGCTCCATCCATGCCTTTCATGTGATCTGCATGAATTATTGCTTTTGTCCCAACTCCAAACTTAGGATTTTCAGCTTCTTTTAAACCTTCAGGAAGTTCATTTGAACTAGGATTCATTTCAGAATGGTCCATACCTTCCATATCTTTCTCGGCCATTTCATTTGTCTGCATTTCTTGTTGACTTTCTTTCTTATTTGTATTTCCTGTACATGCAGAAAGCATTAATGCAGCAACTATAGTAACAAGACTCATTATAATTTTTTTCTCCATCATAGTCCTCCTACTCGCAGGCTTGAATTTTTGTATTCCCAATCATCATAAATTTACTTTAGGGATATTTCATACGAGTTTTTCTTTATTTAGAATCACCAAGAAAATTTAATATATACATTTTAAAGATACCTTCCTTATTCATTTTTAAAACCTGGATTGTCAAAAATGTTGAAACAGCAAAAGGGGTAAGGAGCTTTTTTTAAATTAATTCATATAATGAGATTAACCAATTTTTTAAGGAGTAGATAACCATTGATAACGAAGCTTTTAAAACATTTTCTGATTCTCAATTATTAATTGAATCTATTGAAAAACTAGGTGATGAATTATTTGCATTAACTGTGGAAATTGCATTGAATGTCTTAAAGACTGTAAGTAGTGAAGATGGCCAATTTACAAGCGATTTTTCTTCGCCATCAAGTTACTTGCAACAACAGATAGATTATTTGATTTCTGAATTAAAAATGGTAAACGAAATTATACAAAGTAATGAAAACGAAGCAAAATAATATTTGTGATTGTATCCATATGCTTCAAAATTAATACCCTACTTTTATTTGAGACTAAACATTTTTTATTTCACCGTCATCTTATTTATCAAAAAATAGAGCTTATCTAAATATATAGATATACCTTATGCCCTGTTAATAATAACTGGGCATTTTCAAATAAGTATCATTGTATTTAATTTGACAACTCCATTTGTATATCAATTACAAAATCAAAGCTAATTACTTAATTATAAACTTGCCAACCATACCAAGCTCCTTATGTCCTGGAATAGTACAAACAAATTGATATTCTCCTGTATTAATGGGAGTAAAACTCATTTTTTCTGTATTTTTAGGCCCAACATGGAGATGAATCATATTCTCCTCCTTTTTGTGATGTACATGATTATTACTACTAATAGTATTTGATGTTGGTATTGTAACTTCAATATCATGTTCTATATTATCTTTATTAATTAATTCTAATGAAACCGGTTGATTCTTCTCCAAAATTACTTCAGAGGGCGAATACTTCATATTTTCTGTTTCTATAGAAATAATCTTAATCTCTTTCTTTTCTAATTTATTTTGAGCGTTCGAGTGTAGATTATGATCCACTAAAGAAGAGTCTTTAATAAAGTTTATTTGTTTTTCGGCAAAAGGAATGCCCCCAAAAAAGTAGAAGAGTATAAAAACCGAAAAGAAGAAGGGTGTTAAAAAGCCCATTTGACTTTGGAATGTTTTTTGACTTTTACTTGGAAGTAGCGCAAATAAAAAAATAGTGAAAATTGATAGCAACAGAAAAATTCTTATTAATACAATGGATTGCCCGCCATCCACCATTTCACCTAACATTGCCCCCATCATACCAGCCATTAAACCTGCCATTAAACCTTCTAACATAGGTAATAATCCAAAGTTGCAACCACTTAAAAAGCCAATGCTTGCACCGAGAATAATTGAAATAATCGTTGAGTAAAACAAGTTCCCTTGAAAGGTAACTCCAAAAAGTATTCCTAATGTTAGCCCTACATTCATACTAAAAAACATTGAAATAGTCATACCTTGCATAGGCTTAATAGTCTTTTTCATAATTCTTGAAACCATTATGACAATTAACAATAAAAACATTAGTGATACTAAGACAAACATTTGATAAAATCCCACATATCCATCCTTTAACAATTTAATTAGCCTGTCTAAAATACACACCGTATACCTTATATAGGTATGCTCGAAAGAGAGTATTTATTTTATTATTACTTGATTTAAGTTTTATTTATCTTCAAGTAACATCACCTAGTTATTATTGCAGTGAGATTACACCGAGTATATTAAGTCACCAATTTTAATATTCTGCACAAATCAGTAATATAAATGAAAAATTTAGTATCTCTATTCCATGCTATTCTTACTTTAATCAAAAAAGCGATTGCTTTTCGAAAGGAGTAAGTTTAGTGAAAAAGAGATGGTTACTACCGGTTTTTGCGTCATTTGTAATTTTTTCAGGAATAGGTATGAATGATGCTGAAGCAGCATCAGTTACTGATTTGACGAGTACAGCGAAAGATTATATAGGAGCTCCTTATAAATATGGTGGGAATGATATTAATACAGGTGTAGATTGTTCAGCATATACAAAGTTTATATTTTCTAAGTTAGGTATTTCTTTAGAGCGCACATCTAAAGACCAATATCAGCAAGGTACTTCTGTTTCTAAAGATAGTTTAAAAGCAGGTGACCTCGTATTTTTTAATACTTCAGGCAACGGCATATCTCACGTTGGAATATACATAGAGAATGGTAATTTTATATCAGCTACTCCAAGTTCGGGTGTTAGAATTGATAAATTAAACGATCCTTACTATTGGGGTTCTCGTTATATAGGTGCAAAACGTATTGCAAACTTTACTACAAATGAAATAGCTCAAGCAGAAGTTAAAGGTGAAGAGATAGACTTTTCCATTTATGCCTCACGTGGAGCAGTAGCCATACAGCTTGCTAAAGCTTTAGCATTAGATACAAGTGATACAAACTCAAGTTTCCCTGATGTTAAATCATCTTCTGAACAAGCTGGAGCTATAGTAGCACTAAAAAAACTTGGAATTTTTAATGGAGATAGTAATGGTAAATTTAACCCAAATTCACCGATTACTCGCGGTCAATTAGCAAAGGTTTTAGTTGAAGCATTTGATTTAGAACAACAAGGAGAACCAAAGAATTTTACAGATGTAACGAGTACTCATTGGGCCAAAAATTTTATAGCAGTTCTTTCATCAAATAAGATTACGCAAGGTAAAGGTGATGGCACATTTGGCGTAAACGACAAAGTAACATTAAATCAATTAAATATCTTTATAGAACGATTAACTCGATAAATTTTGTTCGAGGACTTAAATTAAAAATGGCGGCTCATTTATTCAGAGCCGCCATTATAACCTTCCCAGAACTTCTTAGAGTAAAACTAATTTATTAACTCTTCTTTTCCTATCCGTTTTAAAAATTTGAAAAACGTTTCTCGTTTTTTTCCATTCTGTGAATATACATTTATAATCTTTTCTATTTTATCGTACAATTCATCTGGTGTTAGATTCTCTTGCAACAAAGATCCCACCTCTGCATCTTTCCCTTTTGCTTTTCCTCCAACATATAAATTGTAATGGTCTTTAATTTTCATAATCCCTATATCACTTAACATTGGTTCACCGCAACCAACAGGGCAACCTGTGTATGCAACTTTAAGAGTGAATGGTACAGCTTTTCCTGCTATACGATTATTTATTTCTTTTGCTACTGGCATCCCCTCTTCTTCTTCTCCTTTGCAAAAATTACATGTTCTCAAACTCTTTACAAAGTTGCCAACTGGATAACAAGATAAATTAACACGGTTGAATTCTTCAATTATTTCTTCTTTTTTATTTTCCGGAATTTCTAGATAGAGTTGTTGGAAGGTTGTTAACTCAAGCTGTGCGTCGTCTTCCATATATTTGGTGATCGTTAAAAGTTGTTTAGAATTTAGTTTTGCCCCAAATTCTATTCCCCCATTAACGGCAATTTTAATTTTTTTATCTTCATTACTCATACCAATTTTCCTCCATACTTTCCCAAACAATTAATTTATTTTGCTCTTTACCTACCTAAGGATGGTTTATCTGATGAAAATAGTAAGTTAAATTATGTCAGTTAAACTATTGCGTATTTCTTTATAAGTAAACCCAATAGAGTAAAGTTTACAATTGAATTAAAGGGTTATTTATTATCTAATTTTACTCTTTGTAAGCGTAATGCATTTAAAACTACAGATACAGAACTAAATGCCATCGCCGCACCTGCTACCCATGGAGCAAGTAGACCTATTGCAGCAATAGGAATACCCAAAGTATTGTAGGCAAATGCCCAAAATAGGTTTTGCTTAATATTCCGCATTGTTTTTCGACTCATTAAAATAGCATCTGCAATACTATTTAAATCGCCACGAATTAACGTAATATCAGCAGCTTCCATGGCAACATCCGTTCCTGTACCAATGGCCATACCGATATTTGCTGTGGCCAATGCCGGAGCATCATTAATACCATCTCCCACCATCGCTACATTTTTCCCTTGTGCTTGTAGCTTTTTCACCTCGTCTGCTTTACCTTCAGGCAATACTTCAGCGATAACTTGATTCACGCCTACTTCTGTTCCTATCGCTTGAGCTGTACGTTCATTATCACCAGTCATCATAATGACTGTAATGCCCATATTCTGTAGTCGGTGGATTGCCTCTTTTGACGTATCTTTAACTGTATCAGCAACAGCTACTAAGCCTGCATACTGACCATTAATGGCAGCAAGCATTGCTGTTTTACCGTTTCGCTCTAACTGCTCCATTGTTGGTAAAATATTATCAATATTGATTCCGTATTGTTGCATTAATTTTCGTGTACCAATGACAACTCCTTGACCTGACACAGTTGCCTGCACACCATAACCTGGAATAGCCTCAAAAAATTGAACTTCTCCTAATGCTATGCCACGTTTTTCTATGCCCTGTACTATAGCTTCTGCTAACGGATGCTCTGACTGTTTTTCAGCAGCCCCAATTAATGATAAAAAACGAGCTTCCTCCTGCTCTGAATCTAAAAGAACGTCTGTAAGAACAGGCTTACCATGTGTTACTGTACCTGTTTTATCTACAACCACTGTATCAATACTTTGTGTTTGTTCTAAATGTTCTCCACCTTTAAATAAAATACCAAATTCAGCTGCACGACCTGAACCTGCCATTATGGAGGTTGGCGTTGCTAACCCAAGCGCACAAGGGCAAGCGATTACAAGTACTGCAATTAAGACCTCTAAAGCTGGTGTAAATTCTCCTGGGCGAACCCAAATGATCCAAACTAAAAATGTGACAATTGCAATGCCAACAACAATTGGTACAAAAACCCCCGAAATTTGATCTGCTAAGCGTTGAATTGGTGCTTTTGATCCTTGAGCATCCTCAACCACTTTAATGATTTGTGCTAACGCTGTGTCACGACCAACCTTTGTCGCTGTCATTTTAATAAATCCATTTTTATTAATCGTCGATCCAAATAATTGATCGCCTTGCTTTTTATCAACTGGTAAACTTTCACCTGTAAGCATTGATTCATCAACAGCTGTTGTTCCCTCTATTACCTCACCATCTACAGGTATCTTTTCACCTGGTTTCACTAGAATAACATCGCCAATGATAACTTCTTCTAAAGGAACCTCTTTTTCTACACCGTCACGTACAACAATAGCGGTTTTAGCTTGAAGTCCCATTAGTTTTTTTATGGCTTCAGATGAGCGTCCTTTTGCTTTGGCTTCAAATAATTTACCTAATAATATTAATGTAATTAATACAGCACTCGTTTCAAAATAAAGATTTGGACCATGATGCGACCCTATCGTCACAATCGCTTGATAAACACTATAGAAATAAGCTGCTGATGTCCCCATGACCACAAGTACGTCCATATTAGCACTACCATTACGTAAAGCTTTATATGCCCCTACATAGAATTGCTTACCAACAATAAATTGCACAGGAGTAGCCAATACCATTTGGATCCACGGATTCATTAGAAATTCTGGGACATATAAAAATGATGTAAAGGAAAAATGTCCAACCATCGTCCAAAGCAGCGGTAAAGAAAGAATAGCCGATAAAATAAATTTTCGTTGTTGCTGTTTAATGGCCTTTTCTCGATGGTCCACTGTTTCCTGTTCATCAGCCTTTTGATGAGCCCCATAGCCCAATTTCTCCACCTTCGCAATGATGTCTACGATTGACACTTCAGATGGATTAAACTCAATCATTGCTTTTTCCAGGGCTAAGTTAACATTGGCAGAAGAGATACCACTTAACTTATTTAACCCTTTTTCAATGCGAGTTGCACAAGCTGCACATGTCATACCTGTAATATCAAGTTCCGCCTTTTGTTTAACAACCCCATAACCAAGTGCTTCTATTTTTTTTTCGAAATCTTCTTCACTTAATTTTGCTGGATTGTACTTAATAGATGATTTTTCAAGCGCTAAATTAACAGTCGCTTGTTCCACACCATCCATTTTATTTAAACCTTTTTCTATACGAGTTGCACAAGCTGCACAGGTCATTCCTGTGATCTGAATGCTCGCTTCTTTTAATGTATTACTCATGATGCTGTTCACCTTCCTCATACCCAATAGGGGTATATATTTTTGAAAACAAGAGAGTGCATTTATGCACTCTCAAAAATATTATTTTACCTCATATCCCTGTTCTTCTATTGTTTCCTTAATTTTCTCAAGCGATACTTGGGATTCATTAAACGATACTTCAACTTGTGCATCTTTTAAATTCACGTTTACTTGATCAACACCTTCTAATTTCCCTAAACTTTTTTCAACAGTATTTACACAATGACCACATGACATTCCAGTTACCTTTAAGATTCTATTTTCCATAAAAATCCCTCTCTTTTGAAATATTTTTATAAAATGTAAAAGGGTATTAATAATTTTTTTATATTTCCTTTTAACTTTCGAATTGTGATTTTAACTTATATTGGCTTCATCACTTTTAATGCAGTTTATCATTATCAAACAAGCTTTCTTTAAACGATAAATTTGTAATTACATCATCACCGTAAATTATCAACCTCCTCTAAACACACATTCATGTTACCATACCCCAGTTAGGTATGTAAAGTGGTGTTTTAATTTACTATATGCGTCACTAATTATGCAGTATATGTTAAATATCACGTTTATTTAACATTCAAACACTGTGACTTAATTAAATTTTTTAGCAGTCCATCAAAAAACTCTGCTCCTAAATAAGCAGAGTTTAAAACATTTTCGCGTTAGAAGAATTACTTTTATTTATCATTGATTCTTCATTTATAAAATCAAATCTTCTACACAGCCATTTTTTTACATACTTCAGCGCATCGGTAACATGTTTCTGCACATTCTTGGCAATGTTTATGATGTTCATGTTTTTTACAAACATCACCACATGCCTGACAAATCTCAGCACATAATTGACAAATTTGCTTTACGAATGGACTACCAGACTGCATCGATTTAGCAGAAAATGCACAAATATCGGCACATTCTCTAAGGGTACGAATGCACTCCGCTAACATTTTAACATCATCTTCTTCTAGACATTCATGATAACATTTATTACATTCCTTCATACACTCTAGACAAGCTTTAATACATTCTTCATAGCTCATTTTCAATTTTAAATACCTCCTGTTAATTTAGTCTGTCTTATTATAACCACTCCTATTTACTATATACCCCATTCAATCATAACTAATCTTCCCTATTGATATTAAACGGGTCTTCGGAATATATAGTGGAATTACTTTCTTAATAGTTTAAAAACAACTGGTGTTTAAATCGGATTTTCTGGTGGGATGTTAGGATAATCAATAGTATTATATAAAAGTATCAATCACATACGAGTGATACTTTGGGAAAAAAATAAAATAGTCCAATTTACTTGACCGTGTACTATGGTACACGGTTTATAATATTCATGGGGTGAAATAAGATGATTTATCGCATTAGTGAGTTTGCAGATAAATGTGGAGTTAATAAAGAAACGATCAGATATTACGAGCGAAAAAATTTATTACAAGAACCTCACCGAACGGAAGCTGGTTATCGGATATATTCATATGATGACGTTAAGCGTGTTGGGTTTATTAAACGAATACAGGAACTTGGTTTTTCTTTAAGCGAGATTTATAAATTACTTGGTGTTGTAGATAAAGATGAAGTTCGTTGTCAAGATATGTTCGAATTTGTTTCTAAAAAACAAAAGGAAGTGCAAAAACAAATAGAGGATTTAAAACGAATTGAAACTATGTTAGACGACTTAAAACAACGATGTCCAGATGAAAAGCAATTACATTCGTGTCCAATAATAGAAACATTAACATGAGAGATTAATTAACGAAAGGAGCTTTTTTATGAATAAATTTAAGGTAAACATTTCAGGAATGACTTGTACGGGTTGTGAAAAACACGTAGAATCAGCACTTGAAAAGATAGGTGCTAAAAATATTGAGTCTAGTTATCGTCGTGGTGAAGCAGTATTTGAACTGCCCGATGATATTGAGGTTGAAAGTGCAATAAAGGCGATTGATGAAGCAAATTACCAAGCCGGAGAAATTGAAGAAGTATCATCACTAGAAAACGTGGCGTTAATTAATGAAGACAATTATGACCTTCTTATTATTGGTTCTGGTGCTGCTGCCTTTTCTTCGGCAATTAAAGCTATAGAATACGGTGCAAAAGTTGGAATGATTGAGCGTGGAACGGTTGGGGGAACCTGTGTGAATATTGGCTGTGTTCCGTCAAAAACTCTTCTTAGGGCAGGGGAAATCAATCATTTATCAAAAGACAATCCGTTTATAGGTTTACAAACATCCGCTGGAGAAGTGGATTTAGCTAGTTTAATCACGCAAAAGGATAAATTGGTGAGCGAACTTCGGAATCAAAAATATATGGATTTAATTGATGAATATAATTTTGATTTAATTAAAGGTGAAGCAAAATTCGTTGATGCTAGTACGGTTGAGGTCAATGGGGCAAAGTTATCTGCAAAACGCTTTTTAATTGCAACAGGTGCATCGCCTTCGTTGCCCCAAATTTCAGGACTTGAAAAAATGGACTATTTAACTAGTACAACACTTCTTGAGTTAAAGAAAATACCAAAACGATTAACTGTAATTGGTTCAGGATACATTGGAATGGAGCTTGGACAACTATTTCATCATTTAGGTTCAGAAATAACGCTTATGCAAAGAAGTGAGCGACTTTTAAAGGAGTATGATCCTGAGATTTCAGAGTCAGTTGAAAAAGCGTTAATTGAACAGGGTATAAACCTTGTCAAAGGGGCAACTTTTGAGCGTGTTGAACAAAGTGGAGAGATAAAAAGGGTTTACGTAACAGTAAATGGCAGTAGAGAAGTCATTGAATCAGATCAGTTACTTGTTGCCACTGGAAGAAAACCAAATACGGATTCTTTAAATTTAAGTGCAGCAGGTGTTGAAACTGGAAAAAATAATGAAATCCTGATCAATGATTTTGGTCAAACAAGTAATGAAAAGATTTATGCAGCAGGAGATGTGACTTTAGGACCACAATTTGTATATGTAGCAGCCTATGAAGGTGGAATTATTACTGATAATGCTATTGGTGGATTAAACAAAAAAATAGATTTATCGGTAGTTCCTGCTGTTACGTTTACGAATCCGACGGTTGCAACGGTTGGTTTAACAGAAGAACAAGCAAAAGAGAAAGGGTATGATGTGAAGACATCTGTATTACCTTTAGATGCTGTTCCAAGAGCAATTGTAAACCGTGAAACAACCGGTGTATTTAAACTAGTAGCAGATGCAGAAACACTAAAAGTATTAGGGGTTCATATTGTATCTGAGAATGCAGGAGATGTCATCTATGCAGCATCATTAGCTGTTAAATTTGGCTTAACGATAGAAGATTTAACAGAAACCCTAGCACCATATTTAACAATGGCTGAAGGGCTAAAATTAGCTGCACTTACGTTCGATAAAGATATTTCGAAATTATCTTGTTGTGCAGGCTAAGGGAACTTTTTTACAACTCCCTATTCAAGTGAACCAGCTAATGCTTTAAGGGATTTTCTAAGTGCATTTGTGGTCACAAAAATAATTTAACACTGATGATTTCGACATCAAATCTATAATTGATACCTTAACACCGCAGAGTAATAAAGGATGAATAATATGTCAGACTTATTATCCCTACCAGACATTAAAACAATAGAACCGCCACAAGAAAATGAAACCGATATGATGTTTAAAGTTGAAGCAGTCGGACCACCTGAACGTTGTCCTGAATGTGGTTTTGACAAGTTGTACAAACACAGTTCAAGAAATCAACTAATTATGGATTTGCCCATTCGTTTAAAGCGAGTGGGCTTACAATTGAACCGTAGACGATACAAGTGTCGTGAATGCGGATCTACCTTCTGGGAACGCCTAATATCTGTAGATGAAAAGCGTAGTATGACCAAAAGGCTTTTAAAGTCCATTCAAGAGCAATCCATGTCTAAGACCTTTGTAGAAGTCGCAGAAAGCGTTGGTGTTGACGAGAAAACCATTAGGAACGTTTTTAAGGACTATGTGGCACTCAAAGAACGTGAATACCAGTTTGAAACTCCTAAGTGGCTTGGGATAGACGAGATACATATTATCCGTAGACCTCGGCTTGTATTGACTAATATTGAACGCAGGACTATTTATGACATCAAGCCTAACCGTAACAAGGAAACAGTCATCCAACGTCTTTCAGAAATCAGTGACAGGACTTACATTGAGTACGTCACAATGGATATGTGGAAGCCCTACAAAGACGCAGTGAACACTATCCTTCCACACGCTAAAGTTGTCGTAGATAAGTTTCATGTAGTTAGAATGGCTAATCAAGCCTTAGATAACGTCAGAAAGTCTTTGAAAGCCCATATGAGCCAAAAAGAAAGACGTACCCTTATGCGTGAAAGGTTTATCCTTCTAAAGCGTAAACACGATCTAAATGAACGTGAATCATTCCTCTTAGATACTTGGTTAGGTAATCTTCCTGCTTTAAAAGAAGCCTATGAACTCAAAGAAGAGTTTTACTGGATATGGGATACTCCTGATCCAGATGAAGGTCATCTTCGTTATAGTCAATGGAGACACCGTTGTATGTCCAGCAACTCTAAAGACGCATATAAAGACCTCGTGAGAGCCGTAGACAACTGGCATGTCGAAATATTCAACTACTTTGATAAAAGGCTCACTAATGCTTATACGGAGTCAATTAACAGCATTATTAGGCAGGTAGAGCGAATGGGTAGAGGTTACTCGTTTGATGCCTTACGAGCCAAAATCCTTTTCAATGAGAAGCTCCATAAAAAGCGTAAGCCACGATTTAATTCAAGTGCTTTCAATAAAGCTATGTTATACGATACTTTCAATTGGTATGAAGTGAATGATCACGACATTACAGACAACTTTGGTGTCGATTTTTCCACACTTATTAAGAATTTGGAGAAGGGTGATTTATAAGCCCTTTTCCACCATAAAATCCGAATACCCTATTAAACTAAGAGAAGCTTCATGAGACCTATCATCATACTAATTATGATTCCCATTCCTATGATTGAATAACTAATTACTTTTAAGTCATCTTTTTTTTGCAATCGACAGTATTTTTTATAACTAACTTCTCCATTTGCGAACATAAGACCAAATTGATCAGGTTTAATTGAATAAAATACACCATTCTCGTCTTCTAAAATTAGTTTTGTTATAAGGTTCTCCCCGTTCGATTTTTGATTATGAGTATTGCTTCTCGAGCCTTCAATCCTCACCACTTTGTATATGGAGTTCCCCAAAATCTTTTCTGTTATATGAAAAGCTTGATCTTCTATAAAGTTGTTATTTATACACACTTATATCCCCCCTCTGTTCACTAAGCTTCTGATATACTATATGTAAAATTTAATATATAGTTTGGGGTACCGTCAGGAAAATGCAGATTTACAACGTTAAGGAAATTATAATAGAAAAAAGTCCAATTTCTCAGTATCATAAAAATTTATCATACAGCAGATTCACCTCGGTATGAACGAACTAAGTCAGAAGTCATTTTTTGTATGCGAGCTCCTTTATATTTAGTAGTGAGCTTTCCCTAATTGGTAATTGGAAGTAATGGGTGATATACAAGCCTTTCTGTATATCACCCATCATTTAATAAGGGATCACCTAGTTTGAATGTGTTAAAACACCCTAAAATTATAAGTTTAACATTAATATCCGTCTTGGTACTTCAACTTTCCTGAGTTAACTAAATTAACTTTAACTTTTAAATGCTTTATACTATGTTTATTTAAGTAAAACGAGTCTGCTTTCACTTCTTCTTTCCATTTACTTGGGTTTTGTCGATATAATGATTCCCCTAATCTGTAGATATCTGAATTTATTTCTATTCCTTTTTCAAAGGAGTTTAGAATTTCTAACTTTATAATATCTTCAGTTTTTGTAACCAACTCTTTATCATTAATTTCCTTGATTTTCTCATTGATTCCGGCTTGCACTTCAACTGTAATATTAAAAAGTATTGGTTTACTATTCATAATAGGGGTAATGGTAATCTTAGGTTTCTCTACCACTACTGAAACAACAGCGCTATCATTCTCAACAATCCACACAGGAGATCGAACGGTTTTTTCATCCATCCATCTTAGACCGTTTAAATCAGTCTCAGAAAGCCAGCCTTCTAGGCGATTATTTCTTATGAAAAAAGCACCATCATTTCTTAATAATGGTGCTTTTTTTGATTCTTCTTTCCAGTTTTCCGTCGAAATTTTAACTGATGGAATTAAAGCTGTTTGTCCCATTGGATCGCTATCTCTAATAAATTGATGAAACTGTTTAGGTTGTATATAAGATCTCTGTTTATAGCTTTCATATGGTTCATGGAGAATGGTTGACAATCCCGACAATGTAAAAAACGCTTTTGTTTTAAGTACATCTTCTATGGGTTCCTTTGTAGCATATAAGAGAATATTATAGCGTATTTCTCGGTATCGATTAATAAAATCAATCGAATCTTTAATATCTTGTTTTAGGAGTTGTTCACTCAAAATTAGCGTAGAGACATGTCCCCAAAAAAGTCTTTGTTGTGCATCTTTATATAATTGATTTAATGCTTCCGTAATTGTAATGCCTTCCCCTCTTCCTATCCAAACTGGTGGTTGTTTATCAGGTCTTGCCCCTTCTAACTTAGCAACATTAGAAAAGTCAAGTAACTGAGCATAGGCTATATATTTTCCTTCTTTAAAATCTATACCAAGAGCTGCTACATAATAAATATCTTGTACTTCTTTAATATTCCAGCATCCAGATAATATTGTGCTAGACAAGAGTATCATGGTTATTAGTTTTAGTTTGTTCAGCTTCACTCTTTCCCTTCTCCTTCATCAGTTTTAGAACTATCATTGGTCCGAAGGTAACTTACTCTATGCCCATAACTTCTCCACGGTAAGCGAAATAATGCCTTGAAAAAATCAGAACTAGATTTTGGGAAAACCAAAGCTAAGTAAGGTATCCCAAAGGAACGCAATCTAGAAAGATAAAGAACGATTACAAATCCCCCAAGCATAAAACCATATAACCCCATTAAAATTGAACATAATAGTACAAAGCCTCTGAGTATGGATACTGCTCCTGCTAGTAGTTGGTTTACTAGGGTATATCCCGCAATAGCAGATAAAGCAGTAATAACAATCACAGATGGGGAAATAAAACCCGAACGGATTGCAGCATCCCCAATGATTAGTCCGCCTACTACTGAAAGGGTTTGACCAAGTGGGGAAGGTAATCTTTGACCAGCTTCACGGAACATCTCAAAAAGAAACAAAACAATTATAAGCTCAAGTGGTGCTGGAAATGGTAGACCTGATCTTGCAACAGTCACAGTCGCAAGAAGAGGGAAAGGAATTTGATCTTGGTGATAAGCAAGTAATGCCATCCAAAATCCGGGTAGGAAGACAGCTAAAAGAAATCCAACCCACCGATAAAAGCGTGCAAATGATACAGTTAGAAAATTAAAGTGGGAATCTTCTGCAGCTTTTATTAAAAAAGTTATAGTAACAGGAGCGATAATAACAATTGGGGAGCCATCAATTATAATCACTACTCTACCTTGCAATAAGCATTCCACTGCAAAATCAGGTCTGGCTGTATCACCACAAAGAGGAAAAATAGATAAAGATTGTTTCGATACCATCTCTTGAATTTGAGTTGAACTAACTACGCCATCAATATCAATTAAAGTTAGACATTCTAGAATGTTATTTAGTATCTCTAAATTAACTACATCTTTTAAATATAATATCCCTATTTGAGTTTGAGTCCGTTTACCTAACGTCAATGTTTGATAAGATAAGGTGGGATGTCTTAATCTTTTTCGAATAAGTGCCACGTTTGTTGAAATATCCTCAATAAAATTGTCTCTTGGCCCACGAATGGATGTTTCGTAATTAGATTGTTCGGTAGAACGGTTTGGTTTATTTGATGCACTAACAGAGAAAAAGGTAAACGACTTAGGAAAATACAGAACTAAATTTCCATTAAATATTTCCAAAGAAATAGACTCGAACCCTTCACTCACTTCTAAAGGTGTCCATTCTAGGTCTTGTTGATATTTATCAATTTCTTCTTTTAAGAAACGGTATTGATGTTTTTGAGCTATTTTTTCTAATTGAGGAATAATAAATTGATTAATTTGTTTTTTGTCCACTAAACTCTCGCAATAAATGAAAAAGGTCTCTATATCACTATCTTCACTCCCGATTTTATGGAGAACTACTTTTACATCTTCACTATTTTGATATGTTGAACGTATTTTTTCCTCATTTATAATTGGATTAGGTTTATAGATAGTATATTTTCCATTCCCATTTTTTTTATTATTCTGTTCCCCTCTTCTCAAGGATTATCTCTCCTTTAATCTTTTTAGAAAAACTAAAAATCCTAATACTAATGAAAAGAAAAGCAGAAATAAAAAAGATAAATGAAAATAAACATTTTGTAAAAAACGAACAAATTCAATATCACTCATAGGAAGAAGAACAGCCACAAATGTAATTAGTGAACTGATTCCTATTAATACATTCCTTTTTTTCTCGTTTTTAAATGAAAATAATTGTCCAATAATATATAAACCAAAACTTATCCTAATAAATCCACCTGATAGCCATTGGTAAATTGAAAAGAAATCTACATGTTCAATAAACTTTCCTATTTTCAATAATCTCCATTCTTCGTAAGCAGGATACCTCTGATTAGCAGCCTCTTCAGGTCCAAAAATAGCAATAGAGCCCAATAAAGGGCCAAGCGTTAAGCAGATCAACACTAACCCAAGAATAATAAAACTCCGTGACTTGATATTCATTTTTAAATTATGTTGAATAAAAAAAATTAAAGTCACTTCTAGCAGAGAACCTAAACTGTAGACGATTCCTTTAATAACGGGTGTCAATCCATTTTCAAGGATAGGAAATATTTGAGAATAATCCTTATGAGGAAGATTAAGACTCATAACGAAAAAGCCCAATGCAACAACAAATACTAATAAAAAACCTGACAGAATAGATAAGGTTGTAAAATTAGATGTTGCAGCAAAAAAACAGATAACTAAAAATACAATAGCTAAAATGGGCGCAGGACTTTGTGGAAAATAGGATGTAACTGTCCATACAATCATATCTTTTAAGGTAACTCCAATAAATAAGAGAATAAACATATACATTAATAAACATAATCCCTTTGCAACAATATTCCCAAAGTGGTTATTTAACCATGAATACAGATGTGTGTGGTCTAACTTTTTCATAATAAATCGAATAAAAAGTAACCATCCCAGAATGAATCCCCCAGATAAGAGGACAGAAATCCATGAATCTCTCCTCGAGATAGCTAATAACATAGGAATCACCATAACGTGATTCATTAAGCCAATACTCATCATAAACAAAACAAATACTTGTGAAAAATTCGCTTTATGTTGTTGCATTGTTAAACCTACTAACTTAGTTGGATTTTATAAAGAATAAACTAATCACATCAAAACTAATTGGCAAGGATACTAAACGGTATTTTCTCCATTTATTAAGAAATTATTCATATAACACCTCATATTATAAGTGTAAGCCTCTACCTTACCCACATGTTTGGCATTTTTTTATATGCGATAATCTCCTAAAGATCGAATTCTAAGGAGGTTTTGCGATGAATAAATCTCAATTATGAATGGAATGGGGACAACGGATTACCAACTGTTTGGCCAGCGGACAAAGTGCTTCAAAATGGTGTGCTTCTAATGAAGGAAGCATTCATCAGTTCTGGTATTGGAAATAAAGCTTAAAATGACTCAGGATACAAGTGATAATTCACCTATATGGTTGACATTAGAAATGGACGATTCTTTCGAAAATCAAGATTAGTGGTAGGGGGTGGCCAAGCTTCTTTAGATGTTGAACCTGAATGCGATCCAAAGTTACTTCCAGATGTAGTAAGGACGCTTCAATCAGTATGTTGAGACCTTCAATGATTGAAAGTGTCTATCTCGAACGAGGTAGTACGAATATGAGGAAATCTATCGACGGATTAGCTATTTTGGTTCAGGTGGAGTTTAATCTAGACCCATTTTCATCAAGTCTATTTGTTTTTTGTTGCAATAAGGGTAGCGTCATGAAAATGCCGATTACAACAATAAGGAAATTCCAATATAAAAAGCCTGATTTCTCGTCAATTAAATTGAGAAATTTGGCTTTTTTGTCACTCCATAAAAGTCTTCTATTATTGGAGAATTTGTATATTACTTCGGGATAACAGGGACCCAGAGTTCGTGTCTTGGTTTATGCTTCTGACCGTAATAACATTCTATACACGGTAAATTTGCAAGTTCATACTCGGAGGTAGGAACCCACTCGGAATATAAACGTTTCCATGCATCCACTATGTTCGGAAAAACTGCCCATGTACCTGCGGGAATAATAAGCGTCTCCATATTTTCTGGGGATTCCCCATCGTATCTTACGCCCATGAAATAGGAAAATTGTTCATCTGTTATGGCGGCTTCTTTTCCGCAAACCCCCAGAAGGCTTTCAAGCGTGCATTTTGGATTTTCCCATGACATATCTACTAGTTCTTGCATAAATCCATCTTTTTTAGCAGTGTTCCAAAGCGTAGGGATTGTTTTAAATGCTCTGCTTGTTTTTACTGGCTTACTTTTTCCAACAATTCTTAAATCAAAATCAAGGTTTTCAATTCTGTAGTCCATCTCGTTATCTCCTTTAATAGAAATTTGAAAGGAAATTCTGGGAAAGGCTTTTAACTGTACCCCTCTATTACGAGCATTGGAAGGGGTTACTCCATGCATTTTTTGAAAGGCACGTGAGAAAGTATCAGAAGAAACATAACCATATTTAATTGCCACATCGATAATCCGAATATCACTTTTTTGAATTTCAAATGCTGCGAGTGTTAACCGTCTACGTCTAATATATTCTGATAGCGATATACCAGAGATTGAAGAGAACATTCTTGAAAAATGAAACTCAGAACAATTAGCTGCTTTTGCAATCTTTTTGTAGTCTATTTCTTCATCCAGACTATTTTCAATGTAGTTTAACGCATTGTTCATTCTTTCTAGCCAATCCATAAGTTTAATCCCTTTCAATATTTACTATAAAACAAAATAGATAATAATTGCCGACATTTCATGCCTAAAAATGTTGGTGAAAAAATACACCTTTTGATAGAATCAGGACAAACTATTTGTTTCCTTCCGATAGCTTTCTATATAATGAAGCCCTAGATACATTAGTAATTTCGCAAATTTGATTTACAGTCATACCGCCTTCTTTATATAGTTTTACTGCATAATTCATTCCTGCGTGATTTTTATGATATTTCTTTAACCGGCCTTTAAACTTGCCTTCTTTCTTAGCCAGCTCAATCCCTTCACGTTGACGCATACGGATAAGATCTCGCTCTAATTGATTAACACCAGCCATTACCGTAATTAAGAATTGACTGTAAGGATTATCTTCTGATAAATCTAGCCATGAATCCTTGAGTGATTTTAAGCTCGCCTTTTTACTTCGTATTAAATCAATCAATTCAAATAAATCCTGCGTACTTCGAGTGATCCGAGTTAAGTCTGTAACATAAATGATGTCGCCTTCTTGTATATCCTCTAACATCTTTTGAAGTTGCTTACGATCTTTTGTTGCTCCGGAAACTTTTTCTTCAAAAATAATATCCATTCTGATTTCGTTCAGTTGCTGAACTTGCCTTGAAGGATTCTGGCTAGTTGAACTGACACGTATATAACCAATTTTCCGCAAAATATCACCTCATTTTTTGAGACAAGTCTTATGAGACGCTCTTAACTATGATTTTATCAGTCTCCTACACTTGTATCAATAGAGTACACTCTATTGATATATAATTGAACTAATAAATTGAAAATACAGAAATGGGAGGATATTGAATGAAAATTGCGAGAGGTAGAGAATTGCTTACACCGGAACAGAGACAGGCTTTTATGCAAATCCCTGAAGATGAATGGATACTTGGGACCTACTTCACTTTTTCCAAACGGGATTTAGAAATAGTTAATAAGCGAAGGAGGGAAGAAAACCGTTTAGGATTTGCCGTTCAATTAGCTGTTCTTCGCTATCCCAGTTGGCCATACACCCATATCAAAAGCATCCCAGATTCAGTCTTACAATATATATCGAAACAGATCGGTGTAAGTCCATCCTCACTTAGTCATTATCCTCAAAGGGAAAATACACTTTGGGATCATTTGAAAGAAATTCGAAGTGAATACGACTTTGTAACTTTTACCCTAAGAGAATATCGAATGACATCTAAGCACCTTCATCAATTAGCTTTGGAAAATGGTGATGCCATTCATCTACTGCATGAATGTATAGATTTTCTAAGAAAAAACAAAATCATACTACCTGCTATCACTACACTTGAAAGAATGGTGTGGGAGGCAAGAGCAATGGCTGAAAAGAAGCTATTTAATGCGGTTAGTCAGTCTCTAACAATTGAGCAAAAAGAAAAACTTGAAGAGATCATAACTTCGCAGCATCCATCCGATTCCAATAAAACAATATTGGGTTGGTTAAAGGAACCCCCGGGTCATCCTTCACCCGAAACATTTCTAAAAGTAATAGAACGGCTGGAATACATACGGGAAATAGAATTGGAGACGGTAAAAATTAGTCATTTGCATCGCAATCGCCTGTTACAGCTATCTCGTTTAGGTTCAAGATATGAGCCTTATGCATTCCGTGACTTTCAGGAAAATAAACGCTACTCAATATTAACCGTCTATTTATTAAATCTTACTCAGGAGTTAACGGATAAAGCTTTTGAAATTCATGACAGACAAATACTCAGTCTGTTATCAAAAGGCCGTAAGGCTCAAGAGGAAATTCAGAAACAAAATGGTAAAAAGCTGAATGAGAAAGTTATACACTTTACGAACATTGGACAAGCTTTGATCAAAGCAAAACAGGAGAAATTAGACGTTTTTGAGGTTTTAGAATCCGTTATCGAATGGAATTCTTTTGTCTCTTCAGTCGAAGAAGCTCAGGAGCTTGCACGTCCTGCCGACTATGATTATTTAGACTTACTACAAAAACGGTTTTATTCACTAAGAAAATATACGCCAACGCTATTAAGAGTATTGGAATTCCATTCCACAAAGGCAAATGGGCCACTTTTAAAGGCTGTTGAGATTATCCGAGGAATGAACGAATCCGGAAAACGAAAAGTGCCTAATGACTCACCTGTGGATTTTATTTCAAAACGATGGAAAAAGCATTTATACGAGGAGGATGGTACAACAATAAATCGTCATTACTATGAAATGGCTGTTTTATCAGAACTTCGGGAGCATGTTCGGGCAGGAGATGTTTCCATTATAGGTAGCAGACAATATAGAGATTTTGAGGAATATTTGTTTTCGGAAGATACATGGAACCAAACGAGGGAGAATACGAGATTATCAGTTAGTTTATCATTCGAGGATTATATAACGGAGAGAACCAGCAGCCTTAATGAAAAGTTAAAATGGTTAGCTTCCAATTCCAACAAGTTGGATGGAGTTTCTCTTGAAAAAGGAAAGCTGTCACTTGCACGCTTAGAAAAAGATGTTCCAGAAGAGGCAAAAAGGTTTAGTGCAAGCCTTTATCAGATGCTACCAAGAATAAAATTAACTGATTTACTCATGGATGTGGCTCATATTACAGGATTTCATGAGCAATTCACTCATGCTTCCAATAATCGAAAACCAGATAAGGAAGAAACAATCATTATCATGGCTGCTCTTTTAGGAATGGGAATGAATATTGGCTTGAGCAAGATGGCCGAAGCCACACCTGGACTTACATATAAGCAATTAGCCAATGTATCTCAATGGCGCATGTATGAAGATGCAATGAATAAAGCCCAAGCCATTTTAGTAAATTTCCATCATAAATTACAGTTGTCCTCCTATTGGGGTGACGGTACAACATCCTCGTCAGATGGTATGAGAATGCAGCTAGGTGTTTCATCACTGCATGCAGATGCAAACCCACATTATGGCACGGGAAAAGGAACCACCATCTACCGTTTTACTAGTGATCAATTCTCTTCTTACTACACAAAGATTATTCATACTAATTCAAGGGATGCGATTCATGTTTTGGACGGTTTATTGCACCATGAGACAGATCTAAACATAGAAGAGCATTATACAGACACAGCCGGTTACACAGACCAAATTTTCGGATTGACCCATTTATTAGGATTTAAATTTGCTCCGAGAATAAGAGATTTATCAGACTCAAAATTATTTACAATAGATAAAGCAAGTGAATATCCAAAATTAGAAGCCAGTTTACGTGGACAAATAAATACAAAGGTCATTAAAGAAAATTATGAGGACGTTTTGCGATTAGCTCATTCTATAAAGGAAGGAACAGTTTCAGCATCCCTTATTATGGGGAAACTAGGATCTTATTCAAGACAAAATAGCTTAGCCACAGCCTTGCGTGAGATGGGACGAATAGAAAAAACGATCTTTATTTTGAATTACATTTCGGATGAATCATTAAGAAGAAAAATACAAAGAGGATTGAATAAAGGAGAAGCCATGAATGGATTAGCAAGAGCTATTTTCTTTGGAAAACAAGGTGAGCTTAGGGAGCGAACCATACAGCATCAATTGCAAAGGGCCAGTGCCTTAAACATAATCATTAATGCCATCAGTATATGGAATACCTTACATCTAACAAAAGCAGTTGAATATCAAAAACAGACTGGTAGTTTTAATGAAGATTTGTTACACCATATGTCACCTTTAGGTTGGGAACATATTAATTTGCTAGGAGAATATCATTTTAATTCGGAGAAAGTGATCTCATTAGATTCTTTAAGACCACTAAAACTTTCTTAACGTTGTTAAAAATGGGGGAATCGTCAGGAAAATAGGCTTAACGTTGTAAATCCGCATTTTCCTGACGGTACCCCAGTTTTAACTAATCAGGAAATTGGAATCTTTTTTTTACAATATAATAAAAATTCGTCAAATTATATTTGACGAATTTTTTGCTTCATCTTTACTTATTCGATTTTGAGCAATTGTGCATTTATTGCACATATAATCGTACTTAAGGACATGACAGCAGCTCCAATTGCAGGTGTAATAACAATACCTACACTATATAAAACGCCTGCAGCTAGTGGAATTGCAAGAATGTTATAACCAGCTGCCCACCCTAAATTTTGGACCATTTTTTTATGACTAGCTTTCGATAGCTTTAATGTATTCAGAATGTCCTCTGGATTGCTGTTTACCAGTACTACATCTGCAGTTTCAATGGCCACATCTGTGCCTGCACCGATCGCAATACCTAAATCTGATTCAGCCAGTGCAGGCGCATCATTAACACCGTCACCAACCATTGCAACTTTCGAATTTTCTTCTTTTAGTCCTTTCACCTTATTAGCTTTTTCATGGGGTAATACTTCAGCAATAACTTTCGTCATGCCTAGTTTTTCACCAACATATTTTGCTACACGCACGTTATCACCTGTCATCATAACGGTTTCAATACCTAAATCACTCAATTCTTTTATAACCTTATAAGAGGAATCCCTTATTATGTCTGCTAAAGCAATCATGCCTAAAAATACATTATCCTTTAATATAAAAATAACGGTTTTACCTTGTTGTGCAAGTTTTTCGTAAGTACTTTCATCGAAGCTAATATTTTTTTCTTTTAAAACATTTGGACTAACAATTGCAATTTCAGACCCGTTAACATTAGCCACTAACCCTTTACCTGTTAAATTTTTAAAACCTTTTACTTCAGATACTTTTATATTTTGCTTCTTACCCTCTTTTACAATTCCCTTTGCTATTGGATGTTCAGATTGAATTTCTACAGAGTAAGCAAGCTTTAATAATTCTTTTTCGCTAACCCCTGTAACTGGATGAATATCCGTTATACCAAAATTACCTTCAGTTAAGGTACCAGTTTTATCAAACACAATTCTATTGATTTTAAATGCGTTTTCAAATGAAGTACGATTCCTAATTAATAAACCCTTCTTAGCAGCAATAGATGTAGAACGTGATGTTACTAAAGGAGTAGCTAGACCTAAAGCATGAGGACAAGCAATTATTAAAACTGTCACCATTCTTTCTAATGCAAAATCAAAGTCATCTGTTGACCACCAATAAACCAGTGTGATAATACCTGCAACAATAGCGACATAGAATAACCATTTAGCGGCTGTATCAGCAAATCCTTGAGCTTTTGATTTAGTTTTTTCTGCATCGCTTACTAATTGGATTACTTGTGCAAGATAAGTGTCACTGCCTGTTTTACTAACATTTATTTTTAGTACACCCTCTCCATTAATTGAACCCCCAATGGCCTCCATACCTACCTTTTTTTCAATAGGAATTGATTCCCCAGTTAACATCGATTCATCAACTGTAGAGTGTCCTTCAAAAACTATTCCATCAATGGGAATTTTCTCGCCTGGTTTTACTAGTATTTGATCACCTGGTTTTAAATCTTCAACAGATACTTCAATAAGGTTGCCTGATGCATCTAACTTATGAGCTTCTTTAGGCATTAATTTAATTAACTCTTCTAATGCTTTTGAAGCACCCATTATTGATCTCATTTCGATCCAATGTCCAAGAAGCATAATAACAATTAAGGTTGCTAATTCAAAAAAGAAGTCACTTCCTTCAATGAAAAATGCTGTTAGTGAACTATAGACATAAGCTGTTACGATAGCAAGAGTAATTAATAGCATCATCCCAGGAGTTCTATTTTTCAATTCACTCCATGCTCCAAGTAAAAATGGTTTTCCTCCATAGAAAAAGACTATTGTTGAAAGTAAGAATAGTAATAATGTGTCACCAGCAAAATTTACTTTATATCCAAGAAGCATCTGAATCATCATGGATAAATATGATATTGGAATCGTTAATACTAAAGATACCCAAAACCTTTTCTTAAAATCAGAAATCGAATGACCATGGTGTTTGTTGTTACCCTCGCTTTGATTATGTTGATGATGATTGTGTTCATTATTTTTCTTATTGTTAGGGCTGTAATTTTCATGAACATCTTGCATATGATTTGTTATTGGTTCATGCGAAACATTATGATTGTGGATGTGGTCTCTTTTTTCTTTTCTCTCCATCAAATATCACTCCTCTAAATATAAATCAGATGTGTACTATTTTTTTAGTGAATGTTCCCTCATTTTTCTTGAATTCATTTCTCCTAGGTTTCCTAGAAAAAATATTTCTTATTTAATCTTAATTTACCCCAAAGTTATGCAAAAATTATGAATTGTAATTTGAATAAAATTATTATTTAACAAAAAAAGAATGAGGATAAAAATGTACCTCATTCTTTGTCTTAATTTATATTAATTTCTTCTTTCGAATAAACTTTAAATAGATGAATAGGACGAAAATAAACATTACGCTAAATTTTGTGTACACCGATGCATCCTGATTTAAATTCGAGTCCTCTGTGTCTTTATGAGTTACATTTTTATTTATTTTACTATTGGCATTTTCTAACTGAAAAGATGCGATAGTATCCTGATTTTGATTTAATAGCTCTAAATGACCCTTTCCAGAGATTCTTTGACTAACTGTTTCATGTTGTAAAACTATATAATCGAGTTTTTCTTTGGTCTTAAAGGACATTTCATCAATTTTATATATTTTTCCCATCGGAATATTCCTAGACTCAAAATTCTCAAATGCATAATCAAGAAGTTCTATTGTATCGTTATAGGCCATGTCTTCTGTTTGCGCTTTAAGCGTTACGACAATAACCGATATATCGTTTCTTGTTGCTGTTGTTATAAGAGTTATTCCTGATTCATCAACATATCCAGTCTTTCCACCCGTTATTCCTTCATAAGGTCGCTCTCTCATTAATTTATGATGACTATAAAGAGTAGTATCCCACGATTTGCCATCCCAATTAAGTTCCTTTAGACCAAAAATTTTACGAAACTCCTTATTTTGCATTGCGTATTTCGTAATTTTTGCTAAATCTTGTGCAGTAGTTTTATGATCTGGATCATATAGTCCATGGGGATTTACAAAGTTCGTATTTTGTATTCCAATATTCTCTAAATATTTATTTATACTAGTCGAAAACTGTTTTACAGACCCATCCAAATGCTCAGCAATAGCAATACCTGCATCATTACCAGAATTCACAAGTAAGCCTTGAATAAGCTTTCTTAGATTAACCTTTTCTCCTTCTTCTAAAAAAACCCTAGTTCCTTCAACTTCTCTAGCATTTTTACTAATTGTGACAATGTCTTCTAGGTTCCCTTTTTCAATTGCATATATTGCAGTTGCTATCTTTGTTAAGCTAGCAGGAGCCATCTTCTGATTTGGATTTTTTTCATATAAAATTCGCCCCGTTTTTTCATCTATTAATATAGCAGCTTCACTGCTAATCAAAGGAGATTCGACCTTCATTGCGCCATGAACTCTATAAACAAAATTTGAACCTAGTATTAAGAAGATTACTACTAAAATCGCAACCTTTTTTATTAAATGTGTTTCCATATTATTATTCTCCTCATAGTAATCTACACATGTATCTTAGAAAAAATATGTGGAGAAAATATGGAGAACAAGTTACGTAATCTAAACTTAACACTTGTAACAATAGTGATTTCTATTAATGTTTGAAAAGCAATGTACTTTTATTTGTTTCTAAATTATTTATATTTACATTCCCCAATAAGTAATTGTGTCAAAAATTCCAATAATAAAAAGAGTAACTCCGGCTATTTTTTGAATAAACCTACCTACTTTAATACTTTTCTTCATTACTAATCCCTTAATATCAAAGTACCATATAAAAAATAAGATGATGACAAGAGGTATTGATGTTGCCAATCCAAATATTGCAGGTAACACTAATCCATATGAAGTCGACATAACGGTTGGCATTAGCCATACAAAATAGAGTACAAACATTGTTGGACAGAATGCAATTGCAAAACTAGCTCCTAGAAAAAAGGAACCAATATAACCTTCTTTTAGTATAGTAGGAACGTTCTTTGAAATTCGATTTAATATTCTTAACTTTATTGTCCCCATTAACACAAGTCCGGTAAGTATTAATAGAGGACCAATCAATTTTCGGAAAACCGGAAAGAAATTAATTATTTTGTTTTCAAATGTTTGTCCAAATGCCCACGCCAACAAACCAATTGCACTATATACTATGACTTTACCCATAATAAACGAAACGATCTCTCTCCAATTACTACCTAATTGGATAGTACGATTACCATATAACGTAATAGCGCTAATATTTCCAGTCAGTTGACATGGAGCAAATGCACCTATCAACCCAAGGAGGATAGATATAATGATTGGGGAATGCTCATATGAATTTAAGAATACAGAAACTGGTTCACTTATGGTTTGACTAATTTGAGACATCAAATTATACATCTCAATCACCCTTCAATAACCTTATTTTATTTTTAATTCCCCTTCTGAAGCTAATTTATCCCACGATTCCCCTTCGTTCTTAGAAAGATAGAAGTTAAGATTATTTGTTACAAAAGTAATTTCTTCTCGATTAGTAGGATTAGAAGCGATATAAATAATTGGGTCTTGCATTATCTCGTTTGGGAGTTGTATATTTTTTTCTTCTTTACTATCCAATGAGAATGATCTAAGGGAAACAGAATTTGAGTCATAGTTTGTATAGTAACCCCCATTCTCATTTAAAGTTACGTATGTAACCATTTGAGTAGACTTAAGTAATTTAAAGTTAACTCCATAGTCATTCGAAACAAAGATTCCATCTTTACTACCAATTGCAACTATTTCTTTTTTGGAAGGGTGAGCTGATAAATTAGAAACAAACTCGGAATTAAAGCCATTCATAGCTGATTCAGTCCAAGACTTCCCTTCATCAATTGAATAATGCAATCCACCACTCATATTCTCTGTAGGTGTTTCATTAATGACATAGATTGTATTCGAATCATAACCAGCTGCAAGATAATGAAAATCAATTTCGCCGTAAAAGGCTAATTGTTCTAGATTTGCTCCTTCATCTGTACTTTTTATAACTCCTAAAGGGTTTTTAAGGTTTGAGCCTTCCTCAGGATGTCCACTTGAATAGAAGCCATCTTTGACCGCCTGAAAGCCCATATAGTCATGTTTTTGGCTGTTCGCTTCTTCCCAACCCTTTACACCATATTTATACAATCCTCTATGTGTTGCAATTACAAAATCACTTTTACCATTTATATATCCCAAACCATGTATATGTTCAATTTTTGGGTTATCCACTTCTTCAAATGAATAACTATCTTTTTCTTTTGAATTACAAGCACTTAAAACTAAAACAATAACTAATAGACCTAACCAAATTTTGTAATTTTTCATACTTTTCTCCTTTTAACTCCATTTATACCCTATTCCCCAAACCGTTTTAAGGAACTCATCGGTAGGAAAGTCAGATTTACTTAATTTTTCTCTTAGATTTCTTATATGTGAATCAACAGTCCGCGTATCTGTATCTGTTTCATATTCCCATGCAGCATGCAGTAATTCCTCTCTTGTAAATGTCTTAGAAGGTCGAGATATTAATGCTTTTATAATTAAAAATTCTTTTAAAGTAAGTTGCACACTTGAATTTTGGTAGTGTAGAGAATATGTTTCTTTATCTAAAACAAAATCTTTAAAAGTGATATTTTCATTATCCTTTTCAAATCCGACAATTCTACGCAAAACAGCATTGATTCTTGCTATTAACTCTCTTTCATCGAATGGCTTGGATATATAGTCATCTGCACCTAATAAAAGTCCCTTAGCTAAATCAGATTTATCAGCTCTTGCAGTTAGCATTATAATGGGTACTTTTGAAAATTCACGAATAGATTCACAAACATCCCATCCATCCATTTCAGGCATCATAACATCTAATAAAACGAGATCGATATTTTCTTTCTTAATTCTCTCTATTGCCTTTATTCCGCTCTTTTCTTTAATACAGGTATATCCATGTGGAATTAAAAATAATTCGACTAAATCGAGCATTCTTTCTTCATCATCCACAATCAAAATTGTCTGCATATTTAACCTCCATGTGTTATATGATCACCGTAAATGTACTTCCTTCTCCAAGTTTACTTTTGACTTCAATGGTACCATTGTGTGCTTCTACTAATTCCTTCACAACAGCAAGTCCAATTCCTGAACCACCATATGCACGAGAACGTGATTTCTCAACACGATATAGCTTCTCAAAAATGAAGTCAATTTCTTCTTGTGGAATGCCAATACCTGTATCAATAACCTCAATTCTTGTTTTCCCTTCATTTTTACAAGCCTTTAATGTTACCTCTGTATTTTCCTTTGAATATTTCAAAGCATTATCCAATAGGTTTATGACAATTTGCTCTAAACGTAATGGGTCAGCATATATTTGAAAATCTTCAGTGCAAACAAAGTTCAACTTAATATTCTTGAGATCATATGAAGGAGCAACAAGTTTACATATTGCTTCGAAAAAATATCGAGCAGAGAAAGATTCTTTCATGACAGTAAATGTGTTTTCGTCCATTCTAGCCAAGTCTAATAAATTTTTTACCAATTCCTTCATTCTATTGGACTCTTCAACAATAATTTCAAGATACTGTTCTCTTTGTTTCTTACTTAGACTCTCTCTCATCGCTACTTTTGAATATCCAATTAAATATGTCAACGGTGTACTTAATTCATGAGCCACTGACGCCAGAAATTCATTCCGGTCTGTTTTTAAACGTTCTAAATCATTGGCTAATTTCTGAATTGAACTTGCTAACTCACCAAGCTCGTTTTTACTTTTAATTGCAAGCTTTACATTAAACTCACCTTTGCTTAATTTCTCTGTTGCCTCTTTCATCCGTATTAAAGGTCTTGTTATAACTTTTGACAGAACCGCGTAAACAATAAAAAGTACAATAAAACTTGTAGCACCTGCCATACCAAAATGTTCAGTTAATTCATGAACCATCTTATTAAGAGAACCAGTACTTTGTAGCATTAAAACGTATCCAGATTGATTTGTATTTGAGATATAAGGATGCACACTCATAATATAAGGGGATTCTTTCCAGTTAGAAGTCAATAATTCATCTGTTTCTACGTCTACGTTCTTTATTAAAGAAACTATTTGTCCACTTAAAGATTCACTAATATCTGAACTACCAATGATATTTCCTTTATTATCGGTAATGATCACCGCACGATCTTTACTTTTTTCCATCAAAACGATATGTTTTATTGTAGTTTCAGAAAAATTTTCAATTAAAACATCTCTATGATTAGCACCATTCGCCAATAATGTATAATATTCTTCTTCAACTCTCGAATTAATTATATTTCGATGAAGATAAAACATAAGAAATAAATCCATTATTAGCACTACAATAAAAAAACACGATGCTAATTTTGTAGAGATTTTGTTCACTAATTTTTTCACCTCTCTTATTAGTCTAAAAAATTATTACTTAGTCTGGTAAAATTTGTTCCATGTAACTCTTTATATCCTGTTCTTTCATTTCTCCAGTGATTATTTTTTCTATTTTACCCTCTGAATTAATAAGAATAGTCGTTGGTAATGGATTTATATTATATGCTTCCATTACACTTTTGTTTTTGTCAATTAATACCGGAAAAGTTAAACCTTTTCGGTCAATATAATTTTGAACCACGAAGTCGGATTCTGCTATATTTATAGCTAATACCTGTATACCTTTTTCTTTATATTCCTTATAATATCTATCTATAATTGGGAATTCCCTTTCACAGGGTTTGCACCAAGTCCCCCAAAAGTTTAAAAAGACACCTTGTCCTTTGTATTCCTCCAAATTATGTTTATCACCATACATATCAACTAGAGTAAAATTTGGAGCATTATCCCCTATTTGTAATACTTCATTTTTTTCTTTAGTTAAAGTTGTATATACTGTAAATAATATTGCCCCAAATAATACAATTAATATAATTGAACGCATAAGAAATCGTCTCTTTTTTTTATCCATAATTAAGTTTGGTTCCTTCCCCTCTTATATGATATAAAACTAAAAGCCAGTAAATCCTCCAAAAATAGGTGTTAAAAACGCAATAATTTTAGTCATCATATCAAAGTACAATAAAACCCCCATCAGAATCATTATTGCACCACCTATTTTCATAAACAGTCCATTTTTTCTTTGAAGAAACTTCATTTTTCCAATAAATAAGGACATTATTAGGAAAGGTATAGAGAAACCTAGCACATAAAATAACATGTACAACATTCCTTGCCCGGGGTTAGACACTCCTAAAGCTATTACTCCGGCAAGAATTGGTCCAGTACAAGGTGTCCATCCAGCTGCAAAACCCATACCAATAAGTACTGAGCCAAAATATCCTTTGGGCCTTTTTTTAAAACTAATCTTTTTTTCCGATTGTAAAATATCGAATTTAAAGAAACCTAGAATAACTAATCCAAAAAAGACCATGAAAATTGCTCCAAATTGCCTTAGTAACTCTTTATACTGAATAAAAATCTTTCCGATAAAAGAAGTTGAGAAACCTAATGCCATAAAAATAATAGAAAAACCAAGTAAAAAAAGCAGGGTATGTATTAAAGACTTTCGTCTTAAGATCCCTTTCTCTTCTTTTAGTTCATTAAAGGATATTCCTGTTATATAAGATAGAAAAGCAGGATACAATGGTAATGAACAAGGTGATACAAATGATAATAATCCAGCCCCAAATGCAAGTATTAAATTTAATTGTTCTAACAAATACTCTCACGCAACCTTTCTACAGAACATTTAAAAATAAAGTATAGACTATAAATGTGGAGAATATATGCATATGTTGATACATATCAAAATTAAGAAGTTTATTTTTGATACCTTTCTACAACTCATTAATTAATAGCAATTTTTTTTTAAAAAAAGTTTTAATTCCTGCTCTAAGGATTATAATTCAACGGTAATAATGACAAAACAAAACCCTGGCACAGTAGACAATGTACCAAGGTTATTTTAATGTACCTACTTTATATATATATAGTTAGAAAAATGAAAGGTTTGAAAGCCATTTTGAAAAAACAAAAACCCTGATACAGCATCATACTGTATCAAGGTTTATCTTATTTATATACAATAATATAGTTAGAATCACTCATAGAAATTGTTTGAATATCCAGTATACAACTTTTTTGTCCAGTATAAGACTTTATTGTAAAGTATACAACTATTTTGTCTAGTATAGAACTTTATTGTAACTGAACACTAGCATAAATGCTTAAACCTAATCCTATTCAACAGTCACCGATTTAGCCAAGTTACGTGGTTTATCCACATCACAACGACGGTGAAGTGCTGCATAGTAGCTAATTAATTGTAATGGCACTACAGATACAAGTGGTGTTAGTAATTCGTGAACATGCGGAATGACTAGACGGTCACCATCTTCATCAATGCCTGCCATTGCAATGATACAAGGATATGCGCCACGAGCTGCTACTTCTTTGACATTACCACGGATATTTAATCCTACTGATGCTTGAGTGACAAGTGCAAACACTGGTGTACCTTCTTCGATTAAGGCAATTGTTCCGTGCTTCAGTTCGCCACCAGCAAAGCCTTCTGCTTGAATGTACGAGATTTCTTTCAGTTTTAAGGCCCCTTCTAGGCTGACATAGAAGTCCATATTACGGCCAATGAAGAATGCGTTACGCGCGATTTTTAAGTAGTCTTCTGCAATATCTTCTAACACATCTTTTGAATCGATAATTGTTTGGATTCCATTAGCGGCAATCGCAAGCTCTTGTTTTAAATCAAATTCTAAGCCTTTGCCATTTGCCTTTGCCGTTACATACGCTGCTAACGCAAGTACTGCTACTTGAGCAACATAAGCTTTTGTAGAAGCCACTGCAATTTCCGGGCCTGCATGTAATAACAATGTATGATCTGCTTCACGTGATAGCGTTGAGCCAGGTACGTTTGTAATCGTTAATGTTGGATAGCCAAGTTCTTTAATTTTTACAAGTACTTGACGGCTGTCAGCTGTTTCACCTGATTGTGTAATAAAGATAAATAAAGGCTTTTCTGATAGTAATGGCATGTTGTAGCCGAATTCACTAGAAATATGAACCTCTACTGGGATACCCGCCATTTTTTCGAAATATTGTTTACCGATGAGACCTGCATGGTAGCTCGTGCCTGCCGCAATAATATATAAGCGATCCGCTGCTCTCAATGCCTCTAAAATCTCTGCGTCAATTGTTAAATCGCCATTGTCGCCTTCATATGCTTGAATAATTTTACGAATTACAGTTGGCTGCTCATCCATTTCTTTTAACATATAGTGAGGATAAGTTCCTTTTTCAATATCGCTCATATCAAGCTCCGCTGTATATGGTGCACGCTCTACTACAGAACCATCTAATTTTGTAATTTCGACACTTGCTTTGTGTACAATTACAACCTCTTTGTCATGAAGCTCCACGTATTGATCCGTTACTTGTAGCATAGCCATTGCGTCCGAAGCAACAACATTGAAGCCTTCACCAATACCTACTAAAAGTGGTGATTTATTTTTTGCAACAAAAATAGTATCTGTCGCTTCAGCATCTAATAATGCAAGGGCATATGAGCCATGTAATAGAGATAAAGTTTTACGGAAAGCTTCTGCTGTGCTAAGACCTTCTTTCACAAATAACTCTACTAATTGCACGATAACCTCTGTATCTGTATCAGATTTCATCGGAATGCCTTTTAAATATGTTTTTTGTAATAAATGATAGTTTTCAATAACCCCATTATGCACAAGTGTAAAGCGTCCTGATGCACTTTGATGTGGGTGAGCATTTAAACGATTGGGTACACCGTGTGTTGCCCAACGTGTATGACCAATTCCAATTTTTGCTGCAACTTCCTCGTCCACCGCTTCACGTAAGTCTGCAATACGTCCTTTTTCTTTAAAAACTGTTACACCTTCTTCATTACGTACTGCAATACCAGCTGAGTCATAGCCGCGGTATTCAAGCTTCTCTAAACCCTTTAATAAAATTTCCTTTGCATCTGATTCACCAATATATCCTACAATTCCACACATAAATTCTCGTCCTCCGATATTGTCAATTTCATGCAATGACAAACTAGACCTCATCCTATCGAAGTTTTTTGAATGTACGAGCGATGCTTTATTTTATATTTAAAATAAGCACTCCCTTACATGCAAGCCACCCACTCATTCAGCCAACTGATTAGAGTTTTTTTCGATAGTGAAGCTTCTTTGATTTATCTATTGCTTTTACTATACCTTCTCCATTTTCTGTACATTCAATCACTTAAATGCTTTCAAAATGAAAAATGACAATCGGGTATGTCGATTGGGAGGCATCCGCCGAATTTTCGATAAACCTCCACCTCGTCTGCTGAAGATCTTGTCGTCCGATTTCTTCAGCTCAGGCGCTATAATTGTTTTCCGATTTTGCGCTTTCTTTCCTCCTTAGCGCTCGTTAAAGGATAAGGTCGGACCTCGTCATCTTCAACTTCTCCATCATACTCAATCATATGCTATCCGTCAAATTTTCGTTATAAAAAACACCTAATCCCCATGCTTTTTCGTGACAAATATGTAGACAAATAATTAGTTGCTATGCTAAATAAAGCGGAGTAAATTCCACAAAAAGGCACAAGCAATTGACTGCTTGTGCCTATCTTTTATTTATTGTCTAATAATTTAACTATTTCTCTATTAAATGCTGGAAGATCGTCTGGCGTTCTACTTGTTACGAGCTGCTTTTGACAGACGAATACTTCTTCATCATGGAATATTGCCCCTGCATTTTCTAAATCCACTTGAATGGATTTATAGCCTGTGGCATCACGACCATTCAGTGTCTTAGCTGTAATTAGCAGCTGTGGTCCATGACAAATAGCAAAGGTCGGCTTCATGTCATCCATAAAGGATTTTACAAATGCCACTACACGATCATCTGCTCGTAATATATCAGGTGAAAAACCACCAGGAATAAATAACGCATCAAATTCTGAGGCGTTTACTTCCTCAATTCCTTTATCTATTTTCACTGGCTCTCCATGTTTCCCCTTAACTTCCTTACCTGCTTCGGTATCAATTGTTACGAGCTGATGCCCAGCTGCTTCTAGAGCTTCTTTGGGGCTTGTAAACTCAATGTCCTCAAACATATCTGTTATCACTGTAGCAATTTTAGCCATATCAATTAAACACTCCTTGTTATTGTGACTCCTTACTACTGTTCCCCATCTAATTCATTTCAAACATTCTTTTTAAACAAGAAAAACTCGATTTCCTGTTATGGAAATCGAGTTTCTATATATTATTCTGCTAAGCCCATTTCTGCACGTACTACGTCCGCAATACGCTCAACAAAACGCTCACAATCTGTTTCTGTTGCTGCTTCTACCATTACACGTACAAGTGGTTCAGTCCCTGAAGGGCGCACTAGAACACGACCATTGCCGGCCATTTCTGCTTCTACCTCTGCAATGACAGCAGCCACCTTCGCATTGTCAGTCACAGCATGCTTATCTGTTACACGTACATTGACAAGACGCTGAGGGAAGATTTTCATTTCAGCAGCAAGCTCTGAAAGCTTTTTACCAGTCGCTTTCATAATGTTGACAAGCTGAATGCCAGTAAGTAATCCATCACCTGTTGTATTAAAGTCTAGAAAAACAATATGCCCTGATTGTTCGCCACCTAAATTGTATTCTTTGGCACGCATTTCTTCTACAACATAACGATCACCAACAGCAGTTTGTACACTTTGCATACCGTTGTCAGCAACAGCTTTGTAGAAGCCCATATTGCTCATAACTGTTGAAACAATCGTTTGCTTTTTCAAGCGTCCTACCGCATTTAAATACTTACCAATGATAAACATAATTTGATCGCCATCAACAATCTTACCGTTCTCATCTACAGCAATTAATCGGTCACCATCTCCATCAAATGCTAAACCAACATCTGCACCCTTTTCAGTAACAAATTTAGCTAGTCCCTCTGGATGTGTAGAACCTACACCATCATTAATATTTAAGCCTGTTGGAGAAGCTCCCATTGTAGAAATATCAGCTTCTAGGTCCGCAAATAAATGTGTAGCCAATGCTGATGTAGCTCCATGAGCACAGTCTAGTGCTACCAGGATACCATCAAATTCCTCATCCACTGTTTGCTTTAAGTATTGAATATATTTTTGACCACCTTCGAAATAGTCACTTACAGATCCTAAATCGGCTCCAATTGGGCGTGGTAGTGTATCCTCTTGTGCATCAAGCAACACTTCAATTTCCGCTTCTTGAGCATCCGTTAACTTAAAACCATCGGGACCAAAAAATTTAATGCCATTATCAGCAACTGGGTTATGTGAAGCTGAAATCATAACGCCTGCATCTGCGCTCATAATTCGAGTAAGGTATGCCACACCTGGTGTTGAAATAATACCAAGACGCATTACTTCTACCCCAATCGATAAAAGACCAGCAACAAGTGCACCTTCAAGCATCTCACCTGAAATACGTGTGTCACGACCAATTAAAACCTTTGGACGATCAGTTGCATCTTTTGTTAAAACATAGCCACCGATACGACCTAGTTTAAATGCAAACTCTGGTGTTAATTCACTATTCGCGACTCCACGGACGCCATCTGTTCCAAAATATTTACCCATTCTACTTATTCTCTCCTTCAATGCAAGACTGTGTCTCTTGAGTTACTATCGCCCAAAAGACACTTGTCCGCTTACTTTTGGAAAAGTCTGTTTTTATTCATTCATTCGGTAATTATTAATATCCCCTCAATCGATTTGTTGGTGACTCCTGTCCTAACTACTCACCAGCACAAACCACGATTGGATTTTGATTTAGAATCAAAATAAAATTATAGTCAGATATTGTTTAAGAATCAATATCTTCCGTTTCCTCAGATGATGTATTTTTATCAGTAGTAGTACTATCATCCGTCACATCTGGTTCTTCAGTTGGAGGTGGCGTTTCCTCTGTAGAAGCTGGTGTTTTCTGTTGTTCTTCTTGCTCTACTTTTGTAATATCTGCCTTCACTTTTATTTTCTTGTCAGATATTTTTGTCACACCATCTGGTAATTTTACATCAAATTCATAAGTTTGAGACTCAGTAATTTTTGACAGGTCAACTATAACTGGAATTTCTGTCAAACCGTCAATAATTGATTTTCTACCATACACTTTTATCATTCTTGGCGCAAATGTTAACGAATTGATCGTAATGTCTTGTACTGCTTGCCCTGTTTCTTTCAGGACCACTGGAATTTCTCGACTATATTCTGCTATATCAACTTGAACCTTCACAGTTTCAGGCTCTATCGTCACATCTAACTTGTTTAGATCTCGATCCAATACTTTTACTGCCGCATCCTGCGAGAAGGATTGCTTCAAGCCTTGCTCACCTGCAACAGTAGCTTTTACATAGCTAATGCTTTCAATAGCACTTTTTGCACCTGTTACGTAAACGGTTGGTGGATCAGCAGTCATATCTTTTAAAATATAACCTTCTTCGATTAGTCTATTATTCATTTCAGGGTCCACTCGGAACTCTTTCGTGACCTTTTCCTCAATATTCACATGAATAGTTGCAGGGTCTAATGTAACCTTTAACTTATCAGAAATATTTTCGTATTGTAGCTTTACATCATGCTCCCCAATCAATAGATTACTTAAATCGACAAATACAGAGAAATCTTTTGTAGCTCTTGTTTTTATAACAACAGGCATTGGCCCTTTTATCTTCACATCTACTGTTTCAGGTAAGCCTGTTACAATCAGATTTTCATTATCATAATAAACATCTACTGGTACATCACGAATAATATCCGTCTGTTCAGTCGTTGTTGTTGTATTGATTGGAGATAACTCGGTACGAACTGAGAAAAAAAGCAAAAATGCCAAAAATAGCGCTATGATTCTTAATACCCAAGGGCTATCCATCATTTTATCCATTCTTTTTCCCCCTCCAAGTCAACTTAGAGGCAGCATTTGACTCTTGTGCTGAACCGAACCACATTTTTCGTAATAGTGTTTCAAACTCCTCTAGAGAAAGATTACGGTGGAGATTACCATTTAACGTAATACTAATTGCACCTGTTTCTTCTGAGACAACAATTGTAATAGCATCCGTAACTTCACTTAAGCCAAGTGCAGCACGGTGACGTGTCCCTAACTCCTTTGAAATAAATGGACTTTCAGATAGGGGTAAATAACAAGCTGCTGCTGTAACTTTATCTTTTTGCATAATAACCGCTCCATCATGAAGTGGTGTATTCGGTATAAAGATATTAATCAGCAGTTCTGATGAGATTTCAGCATTTAGTCCTATACCCGTTTCAATATATTCATTAAGGCCTGTTTCTTTTTCAATAGAAATTAACGCACCGATTCGACGTTTAGCCATGTAACTAACAGACTTCTTCATCGCCTCAATGAGCCTTGTTTGTTCTTCTTCTTCTTGACTTGATGAACGCTGGAATAGCTTTCCTCGCCCAATTTGTTCTAAACCACGTCTGATTTCTGGTTGGAATATGATAATAATCGCTAAGAAACCAAACTCAATGACCTGTTGTAACATCCAGCCTAGAGTTTGTAACCCTAAAAGGTCTGTTGCAAGTCGGGCAATAATAATGACAAATATTCCCTTCAGTAATTGGACAGCCTTCGTACCTTTAATGAGGGTTAAGACTTTATAAACAACGTACCACACGAGCAGTACATCAATGAAGTTAATAACAATATTCACAGGTGTTAAATCCGTGAAATGTTCGATAATTTGCACGTGGCATCCCCCACTTTTCATTGCGAATCCATACACATTCAAGTATATCACATTCTTAACAAATGTAACTTTTTTCAAATAAAAAGTCTACTCATAAGAGTAGACCTTTCAGCCTCTCACGTGCACTATTTTTTAGGACGTATAGAGTGTTATTTAGTTTCATCTTTTTCCTCAAATGTCATGGCCGTTTTTACAGAATTTTTAATCGTATACCATAACCATTCAAATACTTCGTCAATTTCCTCAATTTTGCCTGAAACTACCGCTGAAGACGCCATATATTGCCCGTTAATTACTGTGACATTGCCATCAACTTCACCTTCAACAACCAAATCACCATTTTTAACAACAATATCGCCCTTCACTACTTCTCCTTCAGGTACAATCACCGTTTGACCATCAACAACTAAGTTCGGTTGTTTGGTCACTGAAAAATGCTGGTCATCCATAAAGCTACCCATCAATGTAGCACTCATGAATAAGCAAAATACTGCTGCTGCCACAAAGAACGGATGCCGGCGTATCCATTTTTGTATACCTACTCGACTTTTTGGTTTTGGTAAACGAGCCATCACTGCTGCTTCAAAATCCGGAGGCGCTGTAATATGGGAAGCACTCTTCACAAAGGCGATTGTTTCACTCAATTCTTGCATCAACTGTTTACAATCATTACATGTATGCAAGTGTTGTTTCAACTCTTGCTCATGCTCACGACTAATGTCACCGTCTAAATAATCATGCATATAGTCTATAATATGCTCTGGACAAGTATTCATGACGCTCCCCCTCCTACAGATTGTTTAATTGCTTACGTAATGCCTCACGTCCGCGGTGAATCCTCGTTTTCACCGTTCCAAGCGGCATATCTAAAATCTCGCTAATCTCTTGTAACGATAACTCTTCTATATATTTCAATACTATAACCGAACGGTATTTATCCGGCAATCGTCCAATTTCATATTGAATGCGATCTTGCAGCTCCATTTGCTCTAACTGCTCCTCTGGTAGCTGGTCGTCTGCTGCGATTTGCGAATACATATCAAGCCCTTCTGTACCAGCTACTTCTGCATCTAAATAATAATCCGGTTTCTTTTTGCGAATACGGTCAATGCAGAGGTTTGTCGCTATGCGATAAAGCCACGTCGAAAACTTTCTTTTCTGATCAAAAGTATGCAAATTCATATAAGCACGCACAAAAGCTTCTTGAGCAATGTCTTCAGACTCTTGTTTGTTGCCTAACATTCGATAGCATACTTGGTACAGTTTGTGCTGATAGAGACTCACAATATCGGCAAATGCGTTTTGATCGCCTTTAAGCACTTGTTTTATTCTCTTGTTTACTAACGCATCCATTGTGTTGACTTCTCCACCTTTACAACTGTCTTATACTATACGACCCATCGATAAGAAAAGTTTCGTTTTAATTCAATTATAACAAAAGATTTTTATGCAATGTGGCAACAGGCAATTTTTTGTCAAATTTTCTTTAAACTAGTGTCTCTCCGAATAAAGATCCCATTAATGCAACAGCCACATTTGCTGTTGTATTCTTCTCATCTAAAATTGGGTTTACTTCTACAAACTCTGCTGATGTTAGCATCCCTGATTCTTGTAACATTTCCATTGCTAAATGACTTTCTCGATACGTAATTCCTCCAGGAACGGGTGTACCAACTCCTGGCGTGTAAAGCGGATCTAAGCCATCTAAATCAAGTGATAGATGTAATCCATCAACATTACGTTCTTTCAAGTAAGCAAGTGCATCTTCCATGACACGCGTCATACCAAGTCGATCAATCTCGTGCATTGTATATACTTTAATCCCTTGTTGACGAATTAACTCACGCTCACCAGGATCTACTGAACGAGCTCCGATAATAATAACGTTCTCTGGTTTAATTTTCGGTGCATAATTCCGAATTTGCACTAAGCGCTCATGACCTAGTCCAATACTAACTGCTAATGGCATCCCATGGATGTTGCCAGATGGTGTTGTTTCAGGTGTATTTAAATCTGCATGAGCATCATACCAAATAACGCCAAGATTTTTATAATGCTCACCTAATCCAGCTAGTGTGCCAATAGCAATACTATGGTCTCCACCAAATACAAGTGGGAACTTATTTTGTTCTACTACTTCATGCACGCTATTAGCTAAAGCCGTGCTAACATCTACAACTTCCTCTAAATTCAGTAATTTCTCATCGACAGGTGCGTCTGCAAGTTTTTGACTGACACGAATATCCCCTTGGTCTTGTACTTCATGTCCAATAGCCTCCAAACGTTCCACAACGCCTGCATAGCGAATCGCGCTTGGCCCCATATCTACACCACGACGTGTTTGTCCATAATCTGTTGGTACTCCAATAATAGAAATATTAAGTTTATTCATGTTTTTATACCCCCTAAAAGTTATAATATTATTGTAAAGCCTAGATACCACTTGGCTCAACTAGACAAAAAAGTGCATATTTATTCAATTTTTGATAACATAAAAAAATCTCCTACTGTTTTCAGTAAGAGATTAGTTATCTATAGTTATTATAACACTTTTGAATATACTTTATTCTAAAAAAGTGAGCCATGAAGGACTCGAACCTTCGACCCTCTGATTAAAAGTCAGATGCTCTACCAACTGAGCTAATGGCTCGTAAAAAAAGAAAAATGGCTGGGGTACTAGGATTCGAACCTAGGCATGACGGAATCAAAATCCGTTGCCTTACCGCTTGGCTATACCCCAATCATTTATAAAACTGGTGGAGGGGGACGGATTCGAACCGCCGAACCCTAAGGAGCGGATTTACAGTCCGCCGCGTTTAGCCACTTCGCTACCCCTCCGAAATAACACAATAATGGTGGAGGATGACGGGCTCGAACCGCCGACCCTCTGCTTGTAAGGCAGATGCTCTCCCAGCTGAGCTAATCCTCCATAGAAACAGGTGTTATATCACAGTTTATTTTTCTTTATAAAGCCTATGTTTTAAATGGTGACCCCTACGGGATTCGAACCCGTGTTACCGCCGTGAAAGGGCGGTGTCTTAACCACTTGACCAAGGGGCCAGTATCACGTCTCAAACAAGACAAGATTTATAATAACATCATTTCTTAATAGTTGCAATACTTTTTTATAACTTTTTTTATGTATAACAGCTTCTTAAAAATGGGCAAAAAAAATGGCTCCGAAGGCAGGACTCGAACCTGCGACAACCTGATTAACAGTCAGGTGCTACTACCAACTGAGCTACTTCGGAACGATACTATTCACTTTGGGTTTAAACAACCTCTTAAGTACATTTATTATTATAGCAAGCATTATAAATTATGCAACATATTTTATGAAAATTTTTATATTTTTTGTCGAAGTAGGTTTAAAAATTAATCCAAAAGCATAATAGTTCTCTATTAAATCTAATATTTCTATTTTGCGTGCTAAATATTCTTGCTGTATATTATTGCAATTGTTAAAATAAAAATAGTTTTAAGAATTTTCTATCAAATTTCCTGGGGGAGGAATATTCGGATGGTAACAAATGATTTAATTGCACCTGAATTTTATAATATCACAGAGGAATTAGAAAAGTTTTCACAAGATAGTGATCGCCAAGCAATACGCTGGTTAAATACGCAACAAGAGAGACGAACAGTTTCCTATGTAGAGCTTGTCCAAAAAATGAATCAATACGCAAATGCTTTTACAGAGACAGGACTTCGAAAGGGAGATCGCGTTCTAGTTATTATTCCTCGCCTACCAGAAGCCTATTTTGTTTTTCTTGGCTGTTTAAAGGCTGGCATCGTGCCTATTTCATGTTCAGAAATGCTACGTGCAAGTGACTTAGAATATCGCATGGAGCACTCTTCTGCTAGTGCAGTTATTGCCTATGAAGCATTTACAGGTGAGGTTGACCAAATTTCTTCTACTGTAGACACATTAAAGAACAAATTAGTTATTGGTACTGCAAAAGGCGATTGGGCTTCTTTAGATGTACTGGCAAGCACACAGCCAACTACATTTACAGCAGTAGCTACTAAACGTGATGACATGGCGTTCCTTTCCTATACATCTGGGACAACTGGGAAACCTAAAGGTGTAGTACATTCACATGGCTGGGGATATGCGCATATTCGAACAGCTGCTTCAAAATGGCTCTGCGTACGTGAAGGCGACTTAGTATGGGCTACAGCAGCTCCTGGCTGGCAAAAATGGATTTGGAGCCCTTTCTTATCTACAATCATGCTCGGTGCTACTGCATTTGTTTATCATGGTGGATTCGATGCAAAAACGTACCTTCAGCTCATACAAGATGAAAAAATAAATGTCCTTTGCTGCACACCAACTGAATATCGTATTATGGCGAAAATTGATAATTTGCAAGACTATAATCTTTCATCCCTCCGTAGTGCAGTCTCTGCTGGTGAACCGTTAAATCGCCCAGTCATTGAAACATTTATGAATCGTTTCAGGCTAAAAGTACGTGATGGCTATGGACAGACAGAGAATACATTATTAATTGGTACACTCGAAAACACTGAATTACGCCCTGGATCCATGGGTGTTCCAACTCCAGGTAATATTGTACGTATTATCGACAATGAAGGAAATGAAGCACCTGTAGGAGAGGTTGGCGATATTGCCATCCACAAATCCTCACCAGCTCTATTTAAGGAGTATTACAAAGAGCCAGAACGAACGCAAGCTGCATTTCGCGGTGATTGGTATATTACTGGCGATCAAGCTAAATGTGATGAAGATGGGTATTTCTGGTTTGAAGGTCGTGGAGATGACATTATTATATCTTCTGGTTATACGATTGGTCCATTCGAAGTTGAAGATGCATTAAACAAACATGAAGCTGTACAAGAATGTGCAGTTGTTGCTGCACCAGATGAAATTAGAGGCCATATTGTGAAGGCCTTTGTTATCTTACGAGAGAGCTTCAAAGAGCGAGATGAAGTCGAGTTAACAAAGGAGTTACAAGAGCATGTAAAGGCGTTAACAGCACCGTATAAATACCCTCGTAGTATTGTTTTTATTGATGAGTTACCAAAAACAACATCCGGAAAAATTCGCCGCATTGAACTACGAGCTGCCACTGTTCAAACACATTAAATATCAAAAAAGAAGGCATTCCACTTAAGGCATGCCTTCTTTTTTATATTTTTATAAATCATCTCAATTTATTAGTTAGCTTAAGTAAAAAAAGCCACTACTGAGTGTATCAGCAGCGACTTTTTGCGCCTAGCGACGTCCTACTCTCACAGGGGGAAGCCCCCAACTACCATCGGCGCTAAAGAGCTTAACTTCCGTGTTCGGTATGGGAACGGGTGTGACCTCTTTGCCATCATCACTAGACTATGGTCGGCTTTCAATATACATCACATTTCTTCGTCAGCTTCTGTCGTTCAGTCAGTCACGTACTTGAGTACGCTCCTTCCCTCTCTCCATTGCTTCCTCGAACTACTCGTATCTTGAAACCCTTCATAAAAGAAATTATTCTTTCAAAACTGGATAAACGGTTCATTGAATGTTTCAAACGTTTTGGTTAAGTCCTCGATCGATTAGTATTCGTCAGCTCCATGTGTCACCACACTTCCACCTCGAACCTATCTACCTCATCGTCTTTGAGGGATCTTACTTACTTGCGTAATGGGAAATCTCATCTTGAGGGGGGCTTCATGCTTAGATGCTTTCAGCACTTATCCCGTCCACACATAGCTACCCAGCGATGCCTTTGGCAAGACAACTGGTACACCAGCGGTGTGTCCATCCCGGTCCTCTCGTACTAAGGACAGCTCCTCTCAAATTTCCTACGCCCACGACGGATAGGGACCGAACTGTCTCACGACGTTCTGAACCCAGCTCGCGTACCGCTTTAATGGGCGAACAGCCCAACCCTTGGGACCGACTACAGCCCCAGGATGCGATGAGCCGACATCGAGGTGCCAAACCTCCCCGTCGATGTGGACTCTTGGGGGAGATAAGCCTGTTATCCCCGGGGTAGCTTTTATCCGTTGAGCGATGGCCCTTCCATGCGGAACCACCGGATCACTAAGCCCGTCTTTCGACCCTGCTCGACTTGTAGGTCTCGCAGTCAAGCTCCCTTGTGCCTTTACACTCTACGAATGATTTCCAACCATTCTGAGGGAACCTTTGGGCGCCTCCGTTACCTTTTAGGAGGCGACCGCCCCAGTCAAACTGTCCGCCTGACACTGTCTCCTGCCCCGCTAAGGGGCATGGGTTAGAATTTCAATACAACCAGGGTAGTATCCCACCGACGCCTCCTTCGAAGCTGGCGCTCCGAGATCTCTGGCTCCTACCTATCCTGTACAAGTTGTACCAAAATTCAATATCAGGCTACAGTAAAGCTCCACGGGGTCTTTCCGTCCTGTCGCGGGTAACCTGCATCTTCACAGGTACTATAATTTCACCGAGTCTCTCGTTGAGACAGTGCCCAGATCGTTACGCCTTTCGTGCGGGTCGGAACTTACCCGACAAGGAATTTCGCTACCTTAGGACCGTTATAGTTACGGCCGCCGTTTACTGGGGCTTCAATTCGCAGCTTCGCTTGCGCTAACCACTCCTCTTAACCTTCCAGCACCGGGCAGGCGTCAGCCCCTATACGTCACCTTACGGTTTTGCAGAGACCTGTGTTTTTGCTAAACAGTCGCCTGGGCCTATTCACTGCGGCTCTCATGCGCTTGCACGCTCAAGAGCACCCCTTCTCCCGAAGTTACGGGGTCATTTTGCCGAGTTCCTTAACGAGAGTTCTCTCGCACACCTTAGGATTCTCTCCTCGACTACCTGTGTCGGTTTGCGGTACGGGCACCTCTCACCTCGATAGAGGCTTTTCTTGGCAGTGTGAAATCAGGAACTTCGTCCATACGGACTCGCCATCACAGCTCAACGTTACAGTGTGCGGATTTGCCTACACACACGCCTTACTGCTTGGACGCGCATAACCAACAGCGCGCTTACCCTATCCTACTGCGTCCCCCCATTTCTCAAACGGTAAGGAGGTGGTACAGGAATATCAACCTGTTGTCCATCGCCTACGCCTATCGGCCTCGGCTTAGGTCCCGACTAACCCTGAGCGGACGAGCCTTCCTCAGGAAACCTTAGTCATACGGTGGACGGGATTCTCACCCGTCTTTCGCTACTCATACCGGCATTCTCACTTCTAAGCGCTCCACCAGTCCTTCCGGTCTGACTTCAACGCACTTAGAACGCTCTCCTACCACTGACATCGTAGATGTCAATCCACAGCTTCGGTGAATCGTTTAGCCCCGATACATTTTCGGCGCAGCGTCACTCGACCAGTGAGCTATTACGCACTCTTTAAATGATGGCTGCTTCTAAGCCAACATCCTGGTTGTCTGTGCAACGCCACATCCTTTTCCACTTAACGATTACTTTGGGACCTTAGCTGGTGGTCTGGGCTGTTTCCCTTTTGACTACGGATCTTATCACTCGCAGTCTGACTCCCGTGTATAAATATCTGGCATTCGGAGTTTGTCTGAATTCGGTAAACCGGGATGGCCCCCTAGTCCAAACAGTGCTCTACCTCCAGTATTCTCATCACGAGGCTAGCCCTAAAGCTATTTCGGAGAGAACCAGCTATCTCCAAGTTCGATTGGAATTTCTCCGCTACCCACACCTCATCCCCGCACTTTTCAACGTGCGTGGGTTCGGGCCTCCAGTAAGTGTTACCTTACCTTCACCCTGGACATGGGTAGATCACCTGGTTTCGGGTCTACGACCACGTACTATTTCGCCCTATTCAGACTCGCTTTCGCTGCGGCTCCGCCTTCTAAAGCTTAACCTCGCACGTAATCGTAACTCGCCGGTTCATTCTACAAAAGGCACGCTATCACCCATTAACGGGCTCTAACTACTTGTAGGCACACGGTTTCAGGATCTCTTTCACTCCCCTTCCGGGGTGCTTTTCACCTTTCCCTCACGGTACTGGTTCACTATCGGTCACTAGGTAGTATTTAGCCTTGGGAGATGGTCCTCCCAGATTCCGACGGAATTTCACGTGTTCCGCCGTACTCAGGATCCACTCAGGAGAGAACGAACTTTCGACTACAGGGCTTTTACCTGCTCTGGCGGACCTTTCCAAGTCGCTTCATCTAACTCGCTCTTTTGTAACTCCGTATTGAGTGTCCTACAACCCCAAGAGGCAAGCCTCTTGGTTTGGGCTCTTCCCGTTTCGCTCGCCGCTACTCAGGGAATCGATTTTTCTTTCTCTTCCTCCAGGTACTTAGATGTTTCAGTTCCCTGGGTCTGCCTTCAAGACGCTATGTATTCACGTCAAGATACTACGCGATTAAACGTAGTGGGTTCCCCCATTCGGAAATCTCCGGATCAAAGCTCACTTACAGCTCCCCGAAGCATATCGGTGTTAGTGCCGTCCTTCTTCGGCTCCTAGTGCCAAGGCATTCGCCGTGCGCCCTTAATAACTTAACCTAACGGCTTTCAATACACATCACATTTCGTTGTCAGCTTCACTCGTTCAATCAGTCACGTACTCAAGTACGCTCCTTCATTCACTCGATTGCTTCCTAGAACTGCTCGTGTCTTGAAACCTTCTAATGTTATTAAGCCTATAAAAAAACTTAAAAAATAAATGTGTTTGTTACTATTTCAATGTCGTTTTATCCAGTTTTCAAAGAACAAGTTTTGAAGTGTTTCATTCAGAAGAATGAACCTTCAAAACTGAACGCAAAACGTAATCTTACAAACCCTAGGTTTGTATTCCGAAATAATCCTTAGAAAGGAGGTGATCCAGCCGCACCTTCCGATACGGCTACCTTGTTACGACTTCACCCCAATCATCTATCCCACCTTCGGCGGCTGGCTCCAAAAGGTTACCTCACCGACTTCGGGTGTTACAAACTCTCGTGGTGTGACGGGCGGTGTGTACAAGGCCCGGGAACGTATTCACCGCGGCATGCTGATCCGCGATTACTAGCGATTCCGGCTTCATGTAGGCGAGTTGCAGCCTACAATCCGAACTGAGAACGACTTTATCGGATTAGCTCCCTCTCGCGAGTTGGCAACCGTTTGTATCGTCCATTGTAGCACGTGTGTAGCCCAGGTCATAAGGGGCATGATGATTTGACGTCATCCCCACCTTCCTCCGGTTTGTCACCGGCAGTCACCTTAGAGTGCCCAACTAAATGATGGCAACTAAGATCAAGGGTTGCGCTCGTTGCGGGACTTAACCCAACATCTCACGACACGAGCTGACGACAACCATGCACCACCTGTCACCGTTGCCCCCGAAGGGGAAACTATATCTCTACAGTGGTCAACGGGATGTCAAGACCTGGTAAGGTTCTTCGCGTTGCTTCGAATTAAACCACATGCTCCACCGCTTGTGCGGGCCCCCGTCAATTCCTTTGAGTTTCAGTCTTGCGACCGTACTCCCCAGGCGGAGTGCTTAATGCGTTAGCTGCAGCACTAAGGGGCGGAAACCCCCTAACACTTAGCACTCATCGTTTACGGCGTGGACTACCAGGGTATCTAATCCTGTTTGCTCCCCACGCTTTCGCGCCTCAGTGTCAGTTACAGACCAGATAGTCGCCTTCGCCACTGGTGTTCCTCCAAATCTCTACGCATTTCACCGCTACACTTGGAATTCCACTATCCTCTTCTGCACTCAAGTCTCCCAGTTTCCAATGACCCTCCACGGTTGAGCCGTGGGCTTTCACATCAGACTTAAGAAACCACCTGCGCGCGCTTTACGCCCAATAATTCCGGACAACGCTTGCCACCTACGTATTACCGCGGCTGCTGGCACGTAGTTAGCCGTGGCTTTCTAATAAGGTACCGTCAAGGTACAGCCAGTTACTACTGTACTTGTTCTTCCCTTACAACAGAGTTTTACGAACCGAAATCCTTCTTCACTCACGCGGCGTTGCTCCATCAGGCTTTCGCCCATTGTGGAAGATTCCCTACTGCTGCCTCCCGTAGGAGTCTGGGCCGTGTCTCAGTCCCAGTGTGGCCGATCACCCTCTCAGGTCGGCTACGCATCGTCGCCTTGGTGAGCCGTTACCTCACCAACTAGCTAATGCGCCGCGGGCCCATCCTATAGCGACAGCCGAAACCGTCTTTTAGTGTTTCACCATGAGGTGAAACAGATTATTTGGTATTAGCCCCGGTTTCCCGGAGTTATCCCAAACTATAGGGTAGGTTGCCCACGTGTTACTCACCCGTCCGCCGCTAACGTCGAAGGAGCAAGCTCCTTCTCTGTTCGCTCGACTTGCATGTATTAGGCACGCCGCCAGCGTTCGTCCTGAGCCAGGATCAAACTCTCCATAAAAGAAATTTGAATAGCTCAAATTGTTTTGCTGGCATCATTTTGATGTCCAAAATTTTGTTTTGTTCACTAACCAAGGTTAGTTACTAAAAACTTTATTGATTACGTTTTGCTTGTTCAGTTTTCAAGGTTCATGTTTTTTGTTTCACTGTCACCTCTTGGCGACTTATACATAATAACATCGATTATTCATGAAAGTCAACACTAAATCATAAGTTTTTTTAAAGAGATTCATTTTTTATTTAAAATCTTAGAAATGAGGTTATTATTATGGTCCGCAAAACGTTGATTTCACTGCTTTTAATCGTAATCCTTTTTGCTTTTCTAAAGCCTATAAACTCAACGATGATTTCTGTATTTAATATTGCGAATGCACCAGTAGTGGTCACGAAAGGACATTATGGCACATCTCTTATAGTAGAGATTTCTTTCTCTGATGACTCTCTATTAGAATGGCTTCAAACGGTGAAAGAGCCTTATCCTCTTCTACTTTTAGATACCGACTGGATTAAACGTTCACCCGAACATTTAAAAATTATACAACAACGAAAATTGCCTACAGGACTACTTGGTCCAGATGATTCAATAGAAGAACCCGTTGACATTGCACTCATCCAAAAAGATATTAATACCTATGAAAAGTATTTAAAGGAAAAACCTTTATGGTTTGCTACCCGAAATCATCAATATTCGCAGGATCTACAGAAATCTTTATTCCAACAACAAATGAATTTACTGTCGCCTTCTCTTATTTGGCAGGGTGAGAAAACACCTAAATTACAAAAAGGTGATTTTGTATTTTTCCCACTCCATCAAAATAATCAAATATCCTTTAAAGAGCTTAACGCTCTAATACAACAACATAAGTTTATGTCAATTGAAGAAAATATATTTGGTTATAAAGTTCAAACTAAAAAAGCCCCATAAAAAAATTGCCTCCACTAAAGTGAGGCAATTTTTTCTTATGCATTTTTAGCCTGTTCACGACGAGCTTTGCGGCGTGCTTCTAATTTTTGACGATCTTCATCGGATTTTGCATTATATTTAGGCAATACTAATAGTTGATACGCATTAACAGCCAATAATGGGAATAATAAAAGCGCAACATATTCATTAATATTTTCATCACGACCCATTAATGCAATTGTCCATTCCAGCGTTGTAATGACAATCATAAAGAATAGAGCCGAAATCATTACATGCTTTTTCCCCGTTAATTTTACTTTTTGAACAGCTGTTGCTATTGCACCAAATATTAGAACAATTAATAATCCAACGTAGAACAACCAGCTTTGTCCATCCTTCACACCAGGAATAAAGCGGAAGAATATAATATCGAAAATCGTTATGGCAATTAATAATAGCTGTACCCAATTCCATAATGTCAGTGTTCTAAAAATATTAACACCTACTTGATGAAGTGTTAAATAAGCAAAAAAACCAGCTTGTGCTATAACACTCATGGTAAACCCTAAGAAAACCATCCATAAAAGTCCAGCGAAAAATTCGCCCCATTGACCATTTGCTATGTATGGTTGGAAAAATTCCCAGCGAATAAATAAACTAAAAACTCCGTTGACTGCACCACCAACGAGCATTGCAAAGAAGAAAAACTTTGCCCAATTTCGTATCGTCACAACTAAAAGTCCCCCAATTTCTCAATATATCTGTCCTTATTTTATCAATGCCTTGTTAAAAAAGCTATTTCTCATCCTAACCAATACATAAAGTCCCGAGAAATGTGAACAATAATTGAAAGAGTCTATCTAGAGAAAGGACTGATTGTCGATGCGAAAATTCACCTTATTATTGATTCTAATGCTTTTTCTTTCTGCCTGTTCACAAGATAAAACCTCTACCATGTCCTATGATGAAATAAAAAAAATCATGATTGACTCTTTGCAAACAGAGGATGGTAAAAAGGCATTGCGACAGCTTTTGGAGGAGCCAAGTTTCCGTGAGCTTTTGATTTTAGAGCATGATGAAGTGAAAAAGGCTACTGAGGAAACATTACTTTCCAAGGAAGCAGAAGACTTTTGGAAGAAAACCTTTGAAGATCCAAAATTTAAAGAAACTGTTGCAAAAAGCATGCAAAAACAGCAACAGGATATTATGAAGGACTTAATAAAAGATCCGACTTTCCAAAAGGATATGGAGGCCTTTTTTGGGCAACCCGATATGCAAAAGCAGCTAGAGACCATCCTAAAATCATCCAATATGCGCAAGCAAATGGAGCAAGTGGTAAAGGAAACGATCGAAAGCCCTTTAATGCAATCTAAATGGCAGGAACTTATTAAAAAGAGTGGCGAAACGGGTTCATCAGGAAGTGGCGATAAGAAAGAAGCTAGTGGTGAAAGTGATGGCGGATCGGATAAGGAGCAAAAAAGTACTGAGTAACCATAGCAATTTAAAAACGGATTTCCCCATAAAAGGTGGAAATCCGTTTTTTATTTATTTACTTAATTTATCAATGATTTTCGTCGCGATGTCTAAATAAATTTGTCCTGTCGTATGTTTCTCAGCATAAACAGACGGAGCAAAATCTTCTTCTGTCCAATCGGGTTGACCAAGCGGAATCTGCCCAAGCAGCTCTGTACGTAATTCATCAGCTAGCTTAGGTCCGCCTCCTTGTCCAAAGACAAATTCTCGATCACCTGATTTAGATTCAAACCAAGCCATATTTTCGATAACACCTAAAATTTCATGGTCTGTTTGAAGAGCCATTGCTCCTGCACGAGCTGCAACAAATGCTGCTGTCGGATGCGGTGTTGTGACAACAATTTCTTTTGATGATGGTAGCATTTGATGGATATCTAATGCTACGTCACCTGTGCCTGGAGGTAAATCTAATAGTAGATAGTCTAGCTCTCCCCATTCAACATCACGGAAAAACTGATCTAATACTTTACCTAGCATTGGACCACGCCATACAATCGGTGCGTTGTTTTCCACAAAGAAGCCCATTGAAATCATTTTTACACCCAAGCGATCTACTGGGAAAATACGATTGTCAACTACTTTAGGCATATCCGTCACACCCATCATATCGGGCACACTAAAGCCATAAATATCGGCGTCGATTAATCCGACCTTCTTTCCTAGACGAGCTAAAGCAACAGCTAAGTTAACTGATACTGTAGATTTACCTACTCCCCCTTTACCAGAAGCAATTGAAATCACTTGTACTGTGCTTAGTGGAGATAAAATATCTTGTGCTTCTGACTCTGTTGCAGTGCCACGGAAGCTTTGTAATTTTTCTGTTGATAGTTCTTCAAAACGAATGCCAACCGTATTTGCACCCGCTTCTTTCAACACCTCAACAACCTTCATTTGTAGCTGTAGCTGTTCAGGTGTATTTAATTTAGCGATCGCAATTTTTACACTAACATGTTTTTTTTCTTCTTTTATTGCTACGTTTGTAATACCATCTGTTTCTGCAAGCGATTTATGTAAAAATGGATCTTGTAGTTGTCCTAGTATTTCTCGTACTTGTTGTTCAGTAATCACGACGAACACTCCCCTTATATTGTCTCAATGTTAGTATATCATACTGATATGGTTTACGTTGTAGATGTTGCTCTACTCAATCTTAGCTAATAAATACTCTTCTATACCTTCAACTATGGCATCTGCCATTTTTTCCTGGTAGTTCTTATCGATTAATAATGCTCGTTCTTCATCATTACTGATAAAACCAGTCTCTACTAATGCTGCAGGGACTTCTACTTTCTTCAGTAAATAAATTTGCTTAATAGACAAAGCTTCTCGGTCTGTATTTTTTAGATTAGTGCGAATGGATTGTTGAATACTCTTGGCAAGAATTTCGCCATCGGCATGTCCTTCCTTATGATAAAACACCTGTGCACCACGCCATTTTGTTTCGGGTATAGCATTTGCATGAATTGTAATAAATACATCAGGCTTTTCTTTTTCAACGATATCCTTTCTTAAGAAAATATCCTGCTTTTTCCGCTCTCTTAAAGTTCCATATTTTTCTGACGGCGCATGCTCATCAATCACATCCCCATTTTTTGTTCGCGTCATTACGACTGTTGCGCCTTTTTTCTTTAATTTCTTCTCCACATGCTGAGCAATTGCAAGTGTAATTTCCTTTTCAATTACTTCGCCCTTTGAAGCTCCTCCGTCCTCACCACCATGCCCTGCATCAATGACAATTTTGATGCCACCAAGTGGGTCTGGTAAGAAGAAGTTACGGTCCGAAGCATTTGTTTCATATGCCACGACCACTATACTCATAAGCATAATTACTCCTAGTGCAAGCCAGCGCTTCACCCATATCCACCACCCTTTTACATTTAGTGTACGAAATTAGTAGATGAACTATGCCAGAAAGTAAAAAAAACTCCCAAGTAATAAACTTAGGAGTTTTGATTTTCTTCTATAATAAAGGAGGAAGTATCATTTTATTGCATTGTAAATACAGGGTTTAATTCACCTTTATAAGGTTCATGCTCAACAAATACAGTTATATCATTACCGTCTTTGTCTTTACCTGTACGTTTATACGTAAATTTCTTCTCATTGATTTCAGTAATTTCAAGAGCAACGCCATACTTATTATCACCAATTGAAACATGAGCTCTTATTTTATTGCCATGAATGACATTAAAATAACCATAGTCGCCACGACTCTCACCTGTTTCAGGGTTGAAGAACTCATATTTATTTGTATTTGCGTCATATTTTGCAATGCTGATAAAATTTGAATTAAACTCTGTTAAATCATTACCTGCTTCATCTAATACAACAGTTCCGTGCCATAATGTGTCAGCTAAAATCTTATCTCCGTCAACGTCTGTAACAATATTACCTGTTGAAGCATTCAGCGTTTTATTTGAATCGGTAAATGCCAGTTCATTTTCTTTATATGGAATATGCTCAACGAACACTTCTACCTCATTGCCAGCAGCATCTTTGCCCATTCTTTTATAAGTAAAGATACTATCGTTTAGCTCTGTAATTTCTACAATAGCTTGATAATTCTTGGATTCAGAAATTAAAATTCTTTGTGTCCCATCATTTGTGATAAAGAACGTCCCTTTATCATCACGGCTTTCACCAGTAGCAGCGTCAAAGAATTCATAATGACCTGCCTCAGCATCATATTTTGCTAAGCCAATAAAGTTAGAATTCTCCGCAGTTAAATCATTGTTGTCTTTATCATATACTTTTGTGCCTTGCCAATTCGTACTACTTAATATATTGGCCATTTCTTCACCCTTCGTTAATTGCTCCTTTGCTTGGTCCTTCGTTGGAGCAGCACTTTCTGTTTTTATTTCCTCACTATTGCCTTTCTCAGGCTCCTTATCTTGACATGCTGCAAGTAGTGCCATTGCCGCAACTGATACTATCAATAATTTTTTCATACCTACTTACCTCCATTGTTACATTCTATTTTTGAGTTACGCCAAACCCATAATGACAAATTTCAAGAAAATGCATGGTTTGTAGTACCTTCAAGAACTATATTAAAGTGGAATGTTAAACTCCCTCTAAATAATTTCTTAAAAAAACATAAACTTATGCGAAAATATTTTTAATATATCTTAAATCTGTGCGGAAATAGTAATGATTATGTAAAAAGGGACAGCTACATACTGGTTCACACTAGTCATTGGCAGTGTTACATCGCATCTAGAATTTGCAATCATCAGCTTTATAAGAAATAAGAGTAAGCAATCTTTAGTCTAATGACTAAATAACAAAAAAGACTCTTTCCACAAAAGTAGAAAGAGTCTTTGTATAGAACGCTGATATTAACGTTTTGAGAACTGAGGTGCACGACGAGCGCCGCGTAGACCTGGTTTTTTACGTTCTTTCGTTATTTAGATATACAGGCTCATATATACTTCTACAAAAAGTCGAAACAGGGATTTTTCCTAAGTAATTCAAAGGTTTTCGTTATACAACCTTCTATAAATTTATATATTTTTTTTAGTCAAAACACATTCATTTGACTAATTACATTCATTTTACATTCACTAATACCAATTACATTCACTTCGTTTGTCGGTTATTTATTGTTCTAAAGCACGCTTATATATTAATGAAGCTTTACGATTTATGTTAACGCTTCTTCTTGGCTGATGAAGATAAATTAACAAGTACAATGTGATTAGCCAGCCCTTGCTTTTAATAATTCCAGAAGGTTTTATACGTTTGTATAATTTGTCATTGAAAAAAATAGGGTTATCGTTTATCTTAATAGTAAGTTCACAAATGTGAAATTATGTATATGCTCATTACCTCATTACGAGTTAAAAAAGTTTATCAGAAAAACACCTTGATTGATATGCTACATATGAATTTTCAAAAAAAATATATGATCTCTAAGGTTTTATCAAACAAAGGTGTTTTTAGATGATTGTGTATTTACATAAGAACGTAATAAAGTTTTAAAATTCTTTTACTTGCCGAAGTGTTCTCTTACTCCATTTAGAACTCCTGCTGCAAAATCTAATGAAGCTTCATAGAAGGGATAATCTAAATCAGCCATAGCAGTAGGGTTACTAATAAATTCCACTTCAATTAATGCTCTTGGATATGTGTAAGTACTTTGCGATGGATAGCGTAGTACTCCCAGTGATCCAACGGCTGCTTGGGTATCGGTTTTTATCCCTCTATCATTTGTACCAAGATAACTAACAACATTAGATTGTAGAGCTTGTGCAAAACTGGAATCACCTGAACGAGTGGCAGCATAAAGTGTTTCTGTTCCTTTGGCTGTAGATACGCCTGAGTTCCAATGAATACTAATAAATGCATCTACACCTTTATCTCGACCATATTCCCATCGATCATTTACTTCTACTTTTTTATCTGTGGTTCTAGTCATATAAACCGTTGCACCATCATTTTCTAGATAACTTGCAACAGATTTAGCAAATGTTAAAGCGAAATCTTTCTCTTTAATTGTTGCTCCATTGTAAGTTGCTGTTGCTCCTACGTCAGTACCGCCATGACCTGGGTCTACACAAATTTTGAGTCCTTTGAGTCGCATGTAATCTCCTCCAATTTTCTATTTGATTGTGAATTGACCAATCATAATAATAAAGTGGAGTATATAAAGAAAAATCAACTAGGAGGGTGAAAATTGAAGAAAATATATTTTTTAATTTTTATTTTGGTTTTAAGCGCATGTTCAGGGCGAGAGGGTGAGGTTGAAAAAAAGAACAATAGTACGTTGGTAGATCAATTTACAGTTAATATGTATCATCCAACTGAATCGCAAACGATTGATGAATTGCAATTTACGGTAAGTGGAATAATTGGACCTTTGAATAAGTTAAAGGATACGAAGTTTTTTTACCAAATAGACGATGGGCATGGTTACCTAAGTGAAGGTGAAATACATATCAATGATAACGGTGAATTTTCGGAAAACGTAACAATTATAAATCCCACTAATCCTCAAGGAACATTCATAATTTATAAAGATATGGATGGCGACGGGAAATTTAATGTGGAAGTTGATAAACGTATAATGAATGGTTATGATATTAAATTTGCAAAGGAAATTGAAGTACCACTATCCAATCTTGCACCTCATGATAAATAGACTACGTTTATTCAGAGCAAGACAAGGTTTTCGTTAACCATTAACCCTGATTCTTGGGATTAATTTAAAAGACTGCCGAGGGTGAAATCCATGGCAGTCTTTTTCTGTTATTGGAATCCTCTTGTTTAATTGTCATCATCTACATGATTTGTTCCTTGTCTTCGGTTGATTACTGGTACAAGGCAACTAGAGAAATTAACAAATACAATGTAATCGCAAGTTTCCATAAAAACGCCTCATTTGAAGAAACAAAAAATAGCAGAAGAGTTTACTAACCATCTCTATCTATCTCTTTATTATATGTAGGTTATTTTATATTAACATGCATGGTTTAGTATCAAAATCAAATGTAAAACGTGAATCATGTATATAGAAATAAGATAATTTGCAAAATAAAAAAAGGGAGAGATAAGAATGACGATTATGAGCCGTAACCACGAGGAAAATGTACGTTTAATGAAAGTACCTGTAGGAGAAGTTGAAAAGGGTGAAACTGCTTCTGAAAAGATTATGCCGCTTGCTGCTTGTGTAGCTAATCACACTAATTTTATTAACGGAGTAGTTACCTATGGTGGTAATTCATATACCATTAAAGACCTTGCAAAATGGGTGGCATATCAAACTTATAAAGCTCCAAAATACGGAATTCTTCCACCTGCATTTATACTTGTTCATTGGGGAATTGAACTAGGTTGGAGCGTTTCCGACTTCCAAGCACGGTGGAATCCAGGGAACCAAAGAGCTCTATGTGGTTATAGCGGAACAACTCAGAATACTCCAACCACAACAAAATTTAACGGACCTAATAACGGAGTGAAGGCTTACGCTCAACTTCTTATTGAGGGATACCCACATATCCAGTTTGCGTACTCTGATGGAGGGTTCGACGATGATGGATTAAATGCAGCTGCAACAGCTTTGTACAATGGATATTATTCTAATTATAGCTGGGGATCTGTAGACTATTGCTCATCTACATCTTATACTCTAAAAAATGAAGCAGGTAAGCGACCTTGGACAACTACTGGCGGATACGAAGGATTCTACAATACAATTGTCAATCGCGATTGTATTTATGCATTTAAAGATCGAGTATTTGATGACCCAAATTTGCCAGGCATGACAAATCTTTATTCTTAAAATACGAAATCCATTATTTTTTCATAATTACCAAAAGCCCTTGTTCGAATGACAAGGGCTTTTCCGTATTATTTATATAAACGTGAGGAGTTAACGTTTACTACTCACCAGTTCCCTTTCAATAAAGATACTCTTTACTACACCATTCTCCATATCAAAGTTAATGTAATAAGCATTGTCAGTAGAACGCTGGATAATATAATTGTCGGAAACCGAAAAGTCTGGATATGCTTTTTTTACTTCTTCCTCTGTGCTACCAATTTTAATTCCTCTAGGTGTGCTTCCCGAAAACGGATTTATGGCTCCGACAGCCCAGATAGGTTCAAGGGAAACTTGAATTCCTTGTTTTTTATAAATCCATTCCGGATCTCCAATTCCGTGAACTGTGGTCTTTTGACTTGGTTCACCATATTTCTCAACCAACTTCTTACTCGAATCCCCTATCTGTATGTCACCAATTTTCATGTCAGCAAGCGTTAAAGGTTTCTGGTGGTACGGACCTGGGTTAACGCCTCGATTGCTTAATTCAATAGAGCGTATGGTATTCGACTGTAGTTCAAATTTCAACGTTGGGTAATATTGATTGGAGGATTCTGGACTTTTATCTTTGCCGTTTACCCAAACGGTTCTTACTCCTTCTTTCTCCGTATCTCCATTTATATCCTGATATACATCTATAATATCTTGCAGAGAATCACCGATACCAAGTCCAGTATTTGTCTTCATATCTGAATTCCCTTCAATTATCATACGAACTACTCCTCCAGCCGGAACGTCTGGTGTTTCTTGATAGAAAAATAAAGTTGTTTCATACTTGGAATAGTACCACGAATTTTCACCCTTATCAGGATTCTTTTCTACCTTGTCCGGTGTTTGTAAAATGCCGAAAACCGTTTGTTTATTATCTCCTAAATGAACATCTCCAATCGTTGCTGTTTCCTTTGTTAATAAGCCTGGAATACCATCTTCCGCATCTTTAACTAAGTGTATGTTTTTATCTTCAAATTCTATAGCTTCAACTTCCGACTGTGATTGACTTGCATCATTTTCGTTCTTCTCTCCATTAGAACCTTGTACTATGTTCGTACAAGCAGATAATATCGCAATTGTTCCAACCAGTAGCAAAACAGTACAAAGAGGTATAATGCCTTTTCGCTTCTTTTTCGGATGCAATATATTTGTAAACCTTAGTTTCATGTCACGCTTACCTCCTGAAAAATGGGTCGTTAAAGCAGCATAACCGTTGCCTGTATTTTGCATCGCAGACAACATAGCTTCACAGTATTTTATTCGGTATGCCAATCCCTGTTCCCGCACAACCATATCATCACAAGAAATCTCAATTTCACGACTGGCTTCCCGTACCATGATCCATACCAAAGGATTAAACCAGTGAATGGCTTTTATTAAGATAAGCAATAATTTATATATCATGTCATGCCTTTTGTAATGAACAAGTTCATGCTTTAAAATGAATTCCAATTCTTCACCCGAATAGTTTTCGTGAGGTATCAATAGTAATGGCTTTTTAAATCCGATCAGCATTGGATTTGGAGCAATCTCACTCGTCAACACTGTTAAAGAAGCCTTAATGTTCATTTCTGTCATTATATTTGCAACCACAGATTTGACATACTCGCTTTTTATGGAGCTGCTCCAACGCAAAGCTCGTTTTCTGAACAAATAGTAACCAATAAGGTGATATAGCATAACTAAAACTGCGCCGCTGCACCAAATCAAGGTAACAACTTCCACCATCGAAAGCTTATGTTCTTTGGTTTGATTTATCATATGGTTGATTTCATAATCTACAGGGGGATTTACCACTTGATTTATTTCTTCATCGGCTTGCTGCCCAGATGCAAATACAGGCGGGCTGGCAGAATGCGGCGTGTTCGCTCGTTCATTTACACTGTTTTCCTGTTGATTTTCATTCTTTACTATTTCAGTATCTACCTGTTTAACAGGGGCTGCATTCGGCCATATATGTTCGGTTGTTACGTTTTCGGGTACTTGAATCGTTATAAAGCTGTTCTCAAATGAAAAATTAAAAGGCAACAACAAACGTATTGCTAGAATCAGCCATATCCAATACTTCCATTTTGCTAAATAATGTTTGCTTAACATAGGAGAGAATATTAACAAGCCTGCTATAATTAAGCTTACGGATAAGGAAATAAGTAGATAGTCCATAAAATAATCTGTGAGTATCATGGTTCTTTCCCTTCTACTTCATCGAGCATTTCCCGAAGTTCTGCAAGGTCATTTTTATTAATGGCCTTGCCATTGTATAAGGACATCACCATATTTTGAATGGAGTTATCAAACAGTTTAACAAGTGTGGATCTACCTTCACTTTCCTTGTAATCTGCTTCGGAAATTACTGCACTGTATCGGTTACTTCGTCCTTCTTTTTTGCATTGTAGAAAACCTTTATCCACAAGCCTTGATAATACCGTCATTAAAGTAGGTAATACCCAACCCCTTTTATTCTTTAACTGTTCTAAAATATATGAAGAACTCACTTGCCCTTCTGATTTCCAAACAATAAGCATTATTTCCAATTCTGCATCAGGTAATCGTTTTAATTCTTCCACGTCATGCACCTCCCTTTTACACAAATGTATAACCATATTTATATTATACATTTGTGTAAGTAAAAAGCAAGTGTATTTTAAGTATTCTTTATGATGATGTGTACGTGTATTTATAAACGCATTTCGTAGCCAGTACGCTTGTTGAAAAAAATGAAATACCAACCTGCCGCTATGTATCATCAAAGCAACTAAGGATTCCAAATACCCCACTGTTATCTATTCTTTCAATCTGATGCTTTTTCCTCCTGAATTCTTTTCAGTGTTTCGTATTCCCATTCAAGATATTCATTCCATTCATCTAAAATTTTTCTTTTTCTTTCTCGATCAATTTCTTCTCTAGTTTTGAATTGAATAACTTTGCCCATATTATAACCCCATTCCCACTGTATCATTTTCTATAATGTACCAAATAATGCATTTCCCAACAAGCATTTGCTTATTTAAGTTGTTCTCACTATTAATTTTAGAAATGAAAACCCCTTGCCTTAATAGGCAAAGGGTTAATATTATCAAAGGGTTATAGCAAGTTCATCGTTAGCAGCTTGCAGTTCAATCATAGCTTTTGCAATATCTTTTGTATTTAAATCCAATGTTCGAAAGAGGTTATCATAAGTAGTTGTAGGAAGGCTGTCATACCCTCCCTCAACACGATAAATAGTTTCTGGATCAACATTCGCTAACTTTGCTAATTGCTCCTGAGAATATCCTTTTTCTAACCTTCTTGAAAAGATTATCTTGGCATATATTGGAGCTAACCCTTCTCTGGTTTCTTTAAGTTCTGGAAACTTCTCGTTAATAATAGAAGACGTCATATTCAGTAAGTTTCTAGCTTTTTTCAATTCAACCATCCCCTTTACAAATAATTTTGTGGATTTTGACGTACTTTCAAATACATTTGATACGTCATATCCCTCATATCATCTGTTTCATCATACGGCGGTTTTCTGGTCTTGATAAAACACTTTACAAAAATATAATTGGACTGACCCTCATATACATAAGGGAAAAACAGAAATCGAATATGTTGATTGCCATTTAATGCGTATCTTAATTCATAAATTGGAGCCGTCCTTAAAGGCTTTATCAGTGTATAAGATTTTGTTCTTTTTCTGTCCATCTATTGTTATTGTCATTGTTGTTTTATTATTCGTTAACTTATCTATTGGCTGAGTACTCAAAAGATTAAATGCATGGTCTAAGAATAACAAATGCATTTTAGCTTCCCAATCCGTTTCAGACTGTTGTGCCAATGCTTCAATAAAATCACCTACACTATCTACACCATGTTCATCTTTTATTATGAGTATCTTATGCATATTCAATTCCATTTGTTTCTTCCATTATATCATAGACCGCTTGATTTTATACAAATCCAAGCGATCTATGATTTTTCCTTTCATTAGTATTTAGATCTCAAATGCTTCGAAACTTTTTTCATCTACAAAATCCTTAATATTCACTATTTTATCAGAAAAAAGCTCTACACTGCTTGTACTTTCTGATCTTTGAGAAATAACCAACGAAAGCACATTAAAATCTTTTTCAACCTTCACTAAATTAAATACGTCTAAAAATTCTTGTGATACCTGTGCTTCTCCATCTGTAATGAAAACAATATCGGCTTGTTTAAAACGACTTTTATTTATAATCTCTAATGACTTTGAAAGAGGTTGATAAAAGTTAGTACCACCACGCATGAAATTGTTGGCTAATTCAATCATATCTTGAATAGCTATTTTTCCTCGTATATATTCTGTTACATTTCCAACTTGTGAGGAAAAAGGAATAAAACAAAAATCTCTCTTCTGCTTTTTCGCAATCATCATAAGAGCAAGTACAAAACCTTTAGATTGTGTCTCTAATCCTTTCATACTGCTGGATTCATCGAGACAACAAATAATCGGTCCTTTACCAAGTTCCTCCTTACCTCTTTGATCGTACTGCATAGTTTGACCTTCAACATACCTTCTTAGAAAATCCAGTTTTGTTAGTCGGTGAGTATACATCGCTAATTCAGAAGGAAGTAATTGTTCAATGTTATCACCGAGCCTTACGCCATTACGATCAGCAGCTTTATCGTGTTTTGACTTTTGCTTTTTACGAGCAATCGCCTTGAAGCGTCCAGCCCATTCCGCAACTTCCTTTAACTTTTTATTATTAGAAAGCAATTCAGCTAATTGAAGTTTCTCTTTCAAGGGCACTTTTTTTAATTGCGGATCGCCTTTACCAGCAGAGCTACCTAAAAGATCATTAACCTTATCAGTGGTATCTTTAGCATCAGACATAGCCTGTTGCATGGCTTGTTGAAATCCATCTCCCCCGTTTGAGGATTGCAGTGAGTTTTGAATTTCTTTATTCAAATCAGACATGGCTTGCTGCATTTGCTCATTTAAATTACCCTGCGAATCACCCTGGTCGTTTTTTTCGTTTGATATATCTTTCTTATTCTGCTTTTGCTGCTCCTGTATTTGTTGAATCTGCTCTAATAATTCTTTGAACCGTTCATTCGCTTCTTTTTGCTGTAATATCCAATCGTATGTTTTTTCACCAAAGTTCTTAGTTGCAATCCCAGAAGCTAATTCATCCAACATAGTGTATGAACGATACTCTTGAAATTTCTCATCACTCATAATCCGCTCCATAAACGTTTTATTTGTTTGAAGTTCTTGCGATACTTCATCTTTTAATTCAGGTTTTGTTTTATATAAGCTAGCCCAAATATCATTAAGTAATGGTTCGAAAGTATACAACTCTTTTTTAGCAGTATTACTTATTTTTTTTAGTCCTTTTGACATTTCTAACAATGATTCAAAACGTCTTTTATCAAAGTTATCAGTATTCAAAATAGAGTAATCTCTATATTTACTTAATTGTTTCGTCATAATGGAAACCCTCTCTTTCAGTCATATTATTAAAAAAGAAGAAATATCGAACGAATCCGATATTTCTTCATCTATCAACTATTTCTTCTTATGACACACATATAAATTAGCATAGCGTTCAAATTCGGTTAAATACATGAATACATTAGCTTGCTCATAATTCGAATACAATACATTATTATGAACTGAATCCCAATAAGCAAATGCATAACTCTTGTCACCTACTATATGACCATTGTCTGAAGGATGATTTTCAAAAGAAATCATCTCTTTTGAATATGCACAAGCTACATTAAAATTTTTTCTAAGCTCCAGCAATACACCTATAAACGATTCAAAGGTATGCACTGGAATATCAATATTTAAATTTATATCATACTCGTGATCCCTTACTTCAAGGTCTTCATCAGCGTTTAAAAAGACAGTTTGTTTAAATATTGTAGAAACGTAACAAACCTCTTTTATTGTATTACTTTTAGTAACTTCTGTTATTAAGTTCACGTTTTTAAAAATCATTTTAATAAGCCCCTTTTTCTTTTGAATTTTTACGAATAGCTTAAAAATCAAGAACACTGTTAACTACTTTCTTTTGAATCTCAACAATTTTTAGCTTAATCGTTTCAATAACAGCTATTTTTTCTGGATTCTTCGCTTCTAACTGTTGAATATCATTCATAATAACTTTTAATTTCTGCGTTACTTCTAACTGAGTTTCAGTTGATTTATCATCTTGTATCAACTTTTCGAGTTCCTTTGCATCCGCATGATATTCCTCTAATTGTCTAATAACAGAATCTTGTGCAAATTTGCGGACAATTTTAGAAGTCATCTCTTTTTGTAAAGGTTCTTCCCAAAGAGCGTTTTCCAAGAAAACAATATCATCTACAGCTACTACTTGACGTTGTTCAAGAAATGCCTTTGCCTGTAATACGGAAATGCTTTGCTTGAATCTACGGTCAGAAGGACGAATACCCTCATTTTTCAACTCCATCCGAATTTCAACTAATTTCTTATAGACTTCTTCCGGAACTGAAATCATATTTGCGTAAAATTGAAGGTCTGTTAATTCACCTATTGTTATTGTTGGTATTTGTTGATTCTGGCCATTTCCTTTAAGCATAGAAATGAAGTTTTGATCGTCACCGATATAATCAATTTCAAAGCGAAGCAAAAAGCGGTCAAATAATGCTTCTAGCCCTTCACCTTCCTCTGGATACTCATTAGAAGAACCAACGATACTAATTAAAGGCGTATTGACAATACCACCGTTATTGTAAAAAACACGCTCATTAATTAGTGTCAATAAACTATTCAGTATTGCACTATTGGATTTGAAAATTTCATCTAAAAAAGCCAAATGTGCTTCTGGTAGCTTTTTAGTGGTATTTCTTTTATAAACGCCCTGTTCTAAATCTTTCAAAGATAATGGTCCGAACAATTCTTCCGGCGTGCTGAATCGAGTAAGCAACCACTGGAAATAGGACATACCTTCAACAATTTTCGATAATTCTGAGGCTAATGCACTTTTTGCAGTGCCAGGAGAACCAATGAACAATACATGCTGACGTGATAGCAGCGCGATAAGAATCGCATCAATTTCTTTCTCACGTTCAAAGAATTTAGTGTTTAGAGCTGTTCGTATATCCATCATTTTTTGAAATGTAGTTGCTGCTGTTGTAATAGTCATTTTTCCAAAACCTCTTTCATTTTTTATTTTTAAACAGAAAAAGATCATTTCACCTTCTATATGAAATGACCTCAATTTATTACGCTCGGATTCAATTTTTATTAAACCGCTTCTGAAACAGAAGGGCAGTCAATTAATTTCTTTGAACTCAATAAAGCTTTTTCAAATAATTGCTTCTTATGTGTTCTGTTGAGAAGCACCCCTAAGTCTTCGCCATTAGTTCCAACTAACATAGTGCTTTCTCCTACTACTATTGGACTTTTCATTAAAGATGGATAGAGGTGTAACAATTCAAACAATTGGGTAATTGTTAGATCCTCAAAGTTAAATCCACTTTCAACTAGCTCTTTATACAATTTTCCTCTTGTCGCAAGAATTTCATCAACACCCTCTGTTGTATTTCTTAAAATTTGATACAATTCTTCTTTTTTTAGTGGAGTAGATGATGTTAAATTCCTTTCAACATGATCAATATTATTTTCTTTAACATACTCCCTAATCTTACGATAGGATTTATCCACTCTTGTATAAAAAATTGTTTTTACCATGCAAACGCACACCCTTCATTTTTATATTTTTAAAAAGATAATACCTTCTTCAATTATCCAATTCAGAAATCAGTCTTCTAACTTCTAATCGAAGTAAATTAATTTTATTCTCAAGCACATCTGCTTGATCGGCTACAATCCCCTTATAGTTTTTGTAGTCCTCAACAGCTGCTTTAGCTTCATCTATAATTTCCTTAACTTGCGACTTTTTTAAGTTTTCGCTGGATTTACATTGAAATATAATACTCTCTAAGTGCTCATTTAGCTTATGAGTGACCATTTGTTTATTATCAAATGTATCTACAACAGGAATTTTAAAGCCTTCGCTATTTTCTAATGAACCCGTAAAAGTAACTAGTTTATTTAGCTGTCCTGTATGTGAATTAGGAATAAAATAGATCCCGCCGTTAGGACGCACTGGCACAGGTGCCAACGATTGAAGAATCTTATTTACCATTACTCGCACTTGTTGAGCAGAATAATGATCCTTATAGACAGTGAAACGATTTTCAATATCTTTACACATATCTAATGTTTGTTCACTTGTGGTAACAAACGAGACATTATCATTTGTCTTTTCCAGTGTAATCACAGCCGCTTCGCTATTATAATCAAGCCTCTTACCATTTTGATCCACTGTTTCAACAACGATGTTCCGCTGAACAGTTTCGTTATCAGCAAAAACCTCTCGAATAATATAATTCTCGTAGATGTTAGCCTTGTCTGTTAATTTGCGAGTTTCAACTTCTTTTGTTGCGCGTCTAAAGGCATCTACTGAACGAATTTTGTTAGGCATCCAGCTTTCTTCCAACCCAGATTGAACTAACTTTTGTTGTAGCTCTGTAGCATCCACAAGCTGTTTTCCTACGCTGTACCACATCAAATGACCAAGAATATCACTTTGATTAATGTTTTGGACAGCCGTCATATTTTGAACAGATTTAATAGTCATAAAAACCATCCTCTCATATCATTTTTTTAAAAATAAAAAACGCATCGCCATTAACAGAACTGTTAAAAGAAACGCGTTTTATAGAAACCGTAATAATTCACATTTTAATAAGCTCGTTAAAATCCATTTCAACTGCAATAGGATCTTTACTTTTTAAAGCTTTTTGAATTTCATATCGAACAAGATCGTTTGTATAAACCGATAAGTTCATATCATCGAATTCGGCACCACATATACAGCAATTGTTAACTGGGTAGTTCATTACTTTAATTACATGTTCTTTCCCAGCTATGATGTGGTGACATTCCTTAAACTTTTTCAGACTGACAACCGTTTGCTCATTACAATAGTGACAAACCATGTTTTTAATTGATCCAGAATTGTACTCATTGATCGCTTGGGAAACTAAATTATCAATAGATATTGAATACAAACTTGCTTTTAATTTAGCTACTGTTTTTTCTCGTTCACTCATCTTTGCAACTAAGAATTTTTGGTTAGACATAACTTGTCATCCTTCCCTACCTATTTTAATTTTGTTAGACTGCTTCAAAATTACAGAAGCATACTCTACCATTAAAAGTGTTATTCCATTTCCAATAATGTGTCTTGGGATCATAAGCAGTAACAGCTACCCATAAGTTTTCACTGACAATATCGAAAACAATATGTAACGGTCTGTACTCTTTGCCTACGTACCCTAATATAACCACAGAAACACTCTTGGAAGTTTTATTTCGCTCAATAACCCATCCATAGTTCAGAACTTCTTTGACATTACAATCTGAAATCGAACGTTCTAAGGAGCGTTTTGTAAAATGCTTATCAAATCTAATAGCTCCTTTCCCCTCTTCCATGACATTTAAAAAGTCATCTAATTCTTGCTGACCGAGGGCTGCGAACTTCGACTGCAATTCCTCATACTTTTCACGCTTTCTTTTACACTCTTTTTCATTTTTACAATGATGTTTTTCAAACATAGCTCTCGCCTTGTATGCTTATATAAATAGAGGGATAGCCCCCTGTATAAAAAGCATACAGAGGACCTTCCCTCCTTTTTTTTATTATTTATCAAAAAAAAGCCGATTCCACCTTGAAAATCAAGGAACAATCGACTTTGAGTTATTCAATGCAAACTTATAAAAAGCACAAATGCATGAATCATAAAAACTAATAGTTACTATGCTGGCGCAATTTGATGACGAAAATCGTCCACCTAGAGCACCATATAGAAGGTGAGTAGGTTAGTAAAACTTGTGCCGAATCTTTCTTGAAACAAGAATTTGACGACTTTCGCGAAAAGCGACCTAAAGATAAAGGATATACTTAGATTATAACAAAACGTGTATTTAAGTTCAACAAAATGTGTAATATTTGCATTTTAAATAGCCAATTAATCCGTTTAGGTTATTAATATTCTTTCAACTTTTTTTAAAAAATACATTGTGAGTTGCTATTTCCCCCTCCAAGTACTCTTTATTAAATAAGAAGTGTAAACAAGGAGGGAATTACATGATAGAAGGCTTTGATTGGTTAAATGCCATTGGCAATGTAGGTTTTCCAATAATCATAACACTGTATTTGTTTTTGCGATTTGAAAAGAAAATTGAAGATATCAAAGATAGCATTGATAATTTAACAGATGTGATCAAAGATAGAGAGAAAGAGAAGAATAGAATATAGACAGTCAATAGATTTAAACTACTTCATTTAAACAATAAAAAAAGAAAACAGCAACTTTTTTTCAACAGTTGCTGTATGCCTAAAAATTAACGTTTACGTTTTTCGACAATCAATTTTAGAGCTGTTCGTTCATCACCTGATATTGTAATATCCACAAATGCGGGTGAGCAAACCAAATCATCTCCGCTTGGAGCTACAAATCCACGAGCAATTGCTATCGCCTTTACAGCTTGGTTCAACGCACCTGCTCCTACCGCTTGCATTTCTGCATTCCCTTGCTCCCTAATTACAGCCACAAGTGCACCTGCAACTGAGTTTGGATTACTACGTGAAGATATTTTTAATGCTTCTGCTTTCATTGTTATATTCCTCCTAATGTTAATTTTTATATTAAGTGATTCAGCAATTATAGATCGCTAAATACTTCACTTAAAAATTGATCTTAAATGCTATGTCATAAATAAAATACTATTTTACATACTCATTTTGAGTATGTTTTTTTATTATATTAACAAATTGTGTATATTTAGGCAAGAAAAAACCTCATTTAACTAGAACTGACTATTGCCGCAAACATACCTAATCAAACGATATACCCCTCTAACTATCAGTTCGCTTCCCCTGCTCCTTACAAACTTCACCTGAAAATTCGTCAACAATATCATTAGAATAATTTAGCATTATTACTTGAAGGCTCTCTAAATCACTATGAATTTTTCCAATGTATTGAAAGACGGTTGCGAATAACAAGTATTCAGGATTATTCTCTTCCGTTTGTTTTTCAATTATTGATAGAATTTGTTCCATTATGTTTAATTCATCTTGTACCACTAACATATTTTGGACGATCTCTATTAAAGAGGAACTAACACCATCTACACAAGAACAAGAGCTATTTTGTTGTGTTAAATCATTTTGCATACTTCTTTCTCCCTTCGTTTGTTTTGTGTAAACATTTATATTTGATGTTGCTAATTCTTGTAATGCTCTAAATTAACTTTTGGAACATTTATAAGTTTCGTTCCATTCTTTTTCTATTGCTTTTAGTTCCAGGTCTTTATTTCTCTCCACCTGTTCTTTATCCTTTTCAATGCTTGCCTCTAAAAGACTAATAATAAAATCAGCTCTTTTAACTGCAAGCTTTTTCATACTCTCATCGATCTGCTTGCTATTTTTAGCGATTGTATAGATATGGTCTATTTCTGCATTGTGCTCATTCAAAGCATCTTTTAAGTTCAGATGCTGATTTTCTTCTTCATCATTAAAATAGGCTGCTTCAATCTCACAAAGTATCTTATCTGTAGAACTATATTTATAAGTGGTAATATTTTTAAATTCATTAATAACTTCTAGTTTTTTCATTATTGGTAAGCACTTGTTTGAATGATGTTTAGCAAAAGAGTATAAAACTAACGAAACCAAAAGAAATATCAACATTATACCCAATGGTATCATTGAAAAAAGAGTAAAGTTATTAAAATCATTAAAAAAGAAAAGTTTACCGCTACCAAAAAAAACTGATAGCAAATCTATTCCAAAAGCTCCCATAAGAAACAGACCTGACATTACAAAAGAAAATTTCACAATCACTTCGAAATTGCCTTCTTGAAATGCATAGATTGAATAAATTGTCTTTTTAGTTTTCCATTTCATCAAAATGACCTCTTTCTTTTTTATTCACAGATTTGAAAATTCTATGATAATCTTCTTCAACTAAATAAAGGGTATAGTATGGAAGGGAATAGGTGTAATATGAAACCCTTATTCGATTGAATTGTCCTCCCATATTGCTTGTTCTGCTTTTTTTAGATCCACCATTACAATTACTGAACTTATTTTTTGAGAACGTGCTTTCTCACATATATCTTTTAAAGCGACAACTAATGAATTATCCGAATCTAAAAGGTCTTTTGGTAATGAATAAGCATTAGGACTTATAAGACTACTGTAAATACCGCACGTATTTTTTCTTGGGCGTCTTGCCATCTTCATTAAAAACTCTTGCAATAAATTAATTGTTAACGGAGGCAACAATTGGGGTTGCTCCTTCAAAAGTTGTTTTAAAATGATTCGCCCAATCACTTTTTCTTTATCCCAAAATCCTTGTAAAACAACCTCCCTATCCCCAATAAGCTCTTTTTGTACAGTACCATCCTCTGGATTCTCATTATTATTTATATCTTGCTTATCAAAACAGAAAAAACACAATCTATCTTTAGCCCATCTATTCATTCCTAGCTCATTCATTCCTTCAATACAGAAGCGGTTGCAAACTTTACAACGATAGTTCATTTCCATCTAAATAGCTCCTTTAATTCGGCTTATTTGATAAATCCCTTAACCTTCTATTTTTTTATTAATTTCTTTGGGAAGTCCTTGCCCTAATCCAACCTTTCTACCAGTGTTATAAGTCACGTTACCAATGGTATAAGTTTTTTGTTTGCGCCTAAGTAATTTCTCAATAAAGATAAGCACAACACTTATTACTACATATATTAAAATCAAATACGCGGTAAACAGGTTGTTCCCCGCAAATGAGAAACTTACTAATAAAACAAAACTTAAGATTAATAAAAATCCTTCAATAGAATTTCTGAACATACGGATCGGATAAGTGAAGTTAAATAATGATCCGATTGCAATCATTTGTGCCAAAAAGATACAGAACCAAATTTGTTCAATAGCTGCTTTTTTTGTTCCTTTGCTAATTTCAATTGCAAACATATAGATTCCGTCAACGCTCAAACGAAGCATAATCAGTATTACAACCCACATATTAAACTTCCTTAAATAACTTAAAACTACCATGTTACACATCCCCCTTCTTAGTCCTACCGTGCAATAAATAGTTATAACAAATCCTTGATAAAAAACTACCGATTGCTAAAGAAAACCACGCTAACATGACCAAATAAACTATTATACATATGCTACGAACATAATCGTTCTCAGCCTGATTAACAATCCACTGATAGACATCTGGATACGCAATAGTAATTAAATTTAAGATTCCCGTTAAGGAAAAATCGGCAATTGCTACACTTACCACTAAAAGTAAAAGAGGCATAGTAAGTAATATTAATTTATTTATAAAGCTCATCCCTTTCTTCATTGTTTACTTCCATTAACCATGTCCCCCTGTTTTTCCATCGAAGCCCCTGATTAATGCTTTACAACACTGATTGCTAAATCATATTTTTCGGAGTCTTGTAAAACATCATTTAAAAGCTTAAAAATATTTTGAAGTGAATCTACAGAGGTATTCTCTACTGATATTGAAATGTTGTTAAAAGCAATTTTATTTACTGAGTTAGCAAAAGACATTTTATTTCCACTGGTGTTATTACTAAGGACGATTGATTCCTCTTTCTCTTTATCCGCAACATTTTGGCTACTAAGCTCTTTTCTTACTTTATTTAGATAAGTTTGGATAGTTGTTTTTTTGCCCCCTAACACGTCTAGTAGATCAGAAGCTGATATATTTGGATTGTCCAAATATAAATGTTTTACTTTTTCGTAAATAGTTTTCCTTGGAACTAATTCAGCTTTGTTTTGTACTTCCATAACCGGCTCCCGCTCCTTCTTGATTATTTTTTTATTTAAAGTCTCTTTGGAAATAGGCTTATTTTCTTCAGGCATTAAGATGTGACGAATTGTAAGAAGTGCTTTTTTTGTAAGACGAGAAACATAAGATTGAGTAACGTTCCATTTATCAGCAAGCTCTTTTTGAGGAACTGAATCATCCTTTAAAAGATTCAATATAAATTCATACTCTCTTTCTGATAGCAGTTCCTTACCTTTTTCTTTAACGACTCGTATGAGTTCGGAATTCTCACATTGTTTTTCTATATCTACAGATTCATCAAAAGCAAAATCTAACACCGTCACCCCCTTGTCTCCATTTGTATCTTCAAAAGCAGGGGCGTCCAACGAGCCTAGACTATCCCACTTTTTAGATCTTCTAAGTTCCATAAGAATTTCATTATGCATACACCTAGTAGCATAAGTCGCAAACTTCCATCCCTGTGATGTATCGAAAGTATTGAAAGCCTTTAGCATACCAAGATTGCCAAGAGCCACAAGATCGTCCGTAGGGAGATTGTTTCTTTCATAGGTTTTTGCTACATAGAAAGGAAGCTTACTATTCTTTTCGAAAAAACTGGTTTCTAATATCCTCTTTGACAAACGCGTTCTCTTCCGATCGGTATTGATCAATTAATTGTTCATTCGTTAAACTCTCCAATCATGTCACCCCTAACATTTGAAAATGTAATTACTTCATGTCTTTTCCAAAACAATTATTACAATTCATGTTGCCATTCCCACAAACTCAATTTACCTTTAGCTGGTATGGGTTCATCTAAGACATGAATCGTATCTAGTTCCCAGGCATAACGATCCTCCTCATAATTGCCGAAGAGATATTCATTACCACTGATTTTCAACCCTGTGTGCATTACTGCATGATCTCCATAGTCGCTAATTACCTTATGACAGTCCACCAAATTCGTTGTAGCAATTACCACGCCTGTTGGCAGTTGCTCCCAAGAAGGGAAGCCATGTGCAGCTAGTGTATTTTTAATAAACGGTTCAAGGCAGGCATTTTTATCGACAGATTTACCAGCATGAATCGCCAGAGGCCCTCTATGTTTGGTTTGCCAACTACGTGTTTCAAACTGCTTTTCCCTCAATGCGATCAATGTCGCCCAGGGTTGTTTAATAGTTATTGTTTTCATTGAAAAATCGCTCCTTTAATATTCCATTAAGCAGTCTATTATCTTCCTCTGTAACTTCAATTATTTTATATTGTGCAGGTTCTTCCGTTTCCCTCACTAAACAATCCAAGCAAAGATGCAAAGGCTTATTTCTTTGTGAAACAATTAAACGACCATTTGCGATAATGGAATTAGGTTTTTCGAGTAGCACACCATTCTCAGGTTCTTCATTGCAGAAATCACATATTGTTTTATTTATAGCTCCACCATCATATTGAGATTCTAATAGCGTCAAAATTAATGCCTCCTTTATCAGTTAAGTACGACCAACATTTAACTATTCGTGTATTTTAGTTATCCGAATTGTGTAACATCCAAAAATAAAAAATAGCCTTGTTTGGTGCTCTCAAAGGCTAACCCTCTTCTTGCAAATTTCTCCTTTTGGCTTCATCTTAAAATGCCTTCAATCGTATTTTCTTTTGTTTCTCAGTAAGTCCTTGTTTCTCCCAATTTTTATAAAGACCGCTTAACTTTTGAGTTTGATTGTATACTTTTTCAATATTCATTCCCAACCATTCCCACTTCTTATTTGCAATAAGAACATTAGTTTATAATCAATACTCCTTCTGTTTTCTCACTAGAGTCAATTTGTTGTTTTAATTTATTGAAATCTATATCTGTTAGATAGAGTGTATATTTGTTTTTGAAATAATCGTAATAAGAATACATTTTATTCGAGTGTTCAATACCTTTTATTTCAGATACTGGAATAGATAATGGTTTTCCGTTGTTTTCAAACGTAATATAAGTCGCCTCGCCTACATCAAATGTTTCCATTTGTGATACTTGTGAATTTTGCGGTAAATGATCATAAAAGGCATAAGCCACAATTGCCATAATCGCACAACAAACTACTATCGTAGCCTTTAAAATATCGTATCCCACTACTAACCAACTCCTTCATCATTTATTTATAGACCTTATGTGTATCTCACATATTCAAATCGGGTATAAAAAGGGTATAAAAAATAGCCTTGCAACCTTATTGCTTTCAGGTTATTCAGCTCCTCAAATCTTTCTGTTTTCGAAGTAACTCTCTTGATCAATTACTTCAAGAGCATTAAATTCAGAAATTGATAATTGCCCGATTGTATAATAGTTTCCAAACTTGTTCTTGGCTGCATTAATACAATCATTCTTCCTTTCATATGCTTCATATTTCCAATGTCGGCTCAATTACGTGTGTCTAGGAATAATCCTATCTATCCTATCCACTCCAATTCAGCATGGTACATAATGACTTCGATTAATTCTGACTTAATATCAAATACAACTTTATATTGGAGTCTCTTGTATGGCAACACATCACTTATAACGCCTTTCTTATCCTTTAAGTTAGGAAAATAGTTATGCAAGTAGTCGTATAATTCTGGATTTTCATTCTCTGTAGGCAATTTAATCATTACCGTATCACCTACATGTAGCTGCATAACTTCATCTTCTGCTTTTGTACCCTCACTGTTTTTAGGTAAATTATGTTCAGTTTCAATGGTTTCTTCCTTGCTAAGATCAAATAGATCTAATTGTACTACTTCCTGTTTCATCATTAATCACCTACTTTAGTTACTAGAATGAATAACAGAGATTTTATGGTCTTTATTCTTTTGATTAAAGGCAGATCATTTTCAAAAATCCCTGAATCACCAAGGTATATAACCATTCATAGCAGCTAAACCCCCCCCAAGCACCATAATAGCTGCCCCAAAATATATAGGGGACATTCTTGAAACTAAGCTATTTGTTTTATGATTAAATAAACCGGCACCGATGGATATAAGAGCAATTAGGAATAGACAGATTATAAAAATACCCATTAGGCTCAAGTTCGAGCTTTCTAATGTTTCTTTTAACATTTCAGAACTTATACTACTCATATCAAATAATCTTAATTCATCATCATTTAGCATAAAAGTAAGTCCTCCCTTAAACAAATTTCGTTTAAAAAAACGAGTTTCTTCTATTATATATAGGCACAGTTTAATAACCCAGATTACAAGTACTGATCAATAGAGTTATTTCTTTTTCAGTTCCCATAAGTCTTCAATTCTCCACACACCTGTTAGTTTATATTTTTCAACAAGATACTTTAGAAAATCATAATAACACTGACCAGTTTCATGAAAGTTCCACTCTTCCCCTAAAAGCAATGTTACTACGTTTATTTGCCCCATTTTAAAATTACTTCTTTGTTGATACGCTAATCCAGTTTCTGATTTTTCAATTCGAATATAATCGTTAACCAAACCTGTAAGAACTTCTCTCAAATTGGCTACGGATATTTGTATTGTTGGTAATTCCATCGCCTTCACTCTCCATTTCTACACATTTAGAAATCTTTAATCCCGTAAAGTACATTATAAGTATTTATCAATAGTCGAATCAGATACAGACAGATAATGCTTTGACAATGTTTGAAGTGACATATGCCCGGTTTGTTTAGCTATGGTCGAAAGATCAGCTCCAGCATCATGCATGGCTGAAACTTGCGTTTTCCGGAAATTATAAGGTGTAAGTCCTGTCCAATTTTTAAGAGCTTTACGATAGGCCGTTTCGCTAATTTCTCTGCTTTCATATCTATCATTTTTGTAAACATGCCCTACAAAAAAATCATCTGCCTTTAACTTGTACTCTTCGATGTATTTTCGAATCGCTTTTATAACCTCAGGCGTTAACCTTTTGTTATGCCACCTTTTTTGCTTTTTTAAATAAATGCTGACAAAGCCTCCTTCTAAGTCAAAATCATTTATTTTTAAACGCACCATTTCATTAGGTCTGTTTGCTGTAATTAAATTGACTAAACAAATAGCTTTTGCCCGAACAGGGAGCTTATCAATCATATTCAATAAATCATTTTTGTTAACAGGAGATTTTCCTTTCAATTGTATGAGATCCGCATTTTGTTCTTCATCGTACATTTTTCTCATTACAGATATTTCTTCGGCTACTTCTGCATCACTATGAAAATCATAATTATATTTAACTGTAAGATATTTTTTTATAGCAGCAAGCCTTCTTTCCCAAGTTGTAAGTTTTATCCTCTCTTCAATTAAGGACTGGTACAGATAATCAAGCATCGATTCCGGAATTTCCTCTTGGTCAGTAATGGAACAAAATTCTACAAACCTTTTTATGTCTCCATAATACCTAGTGGGAATTTCCTTATTTTTTTCTCTAATATGCCGCTTTCTCTTTAAGTGTCTCTGACGATTTTCAAAATGACTTTTAAAAATCACTTTGCTATTTTTTTCCAAGAAAACAACCACCTTTCCTTTTCATAAAAGAAACACGTTTTGAATATAATAATTACTCATTTTGTGTTGTTTTGTTTTTTTCATTATATAATTAACCATAAGTTATGACAAGGATTTAATGTCGTAACTTATTTCGTTGCTACAAAGTAGAATTTCAAAATAAGTTTTGTATTCAAATTGGCATCTTTTCTGCTATAACCATTTTTCCAAAATTCGCACCCATGGCCACAAAAAAACCACCCTCTTTTTTACAGAAGATGGTTTCTTATATTTCAATTGTTTAATTACGCATTTTTAAAATTAAAGCATAGCTGATCGCATAGATAGTTGTTTATTCAATAATTTTTTGTAAAAGTCCTTTACTGATTGAACAACTTCAAAGCATTCATTAGGATAAGACTTTTTAGCTTCAATAATTAACTTGTCGATAAAGGGGGTCATATCCAAAGTTTCACCTTTATAATTATTTGCCAGCTCTATTTTTCCATCATCATATTTAATTATATCTTCATAAGGATAGAACTTTAAATAGTATACATTCATAACTATCTCTCCTTTTTTTGTAAACCATATTTTTCATTTACTCTGCAACGTTTTATCCTTTTTCAATCTTTTTGGCAACTTCCTCAAGATGTAAGCACTTGTTTATACTTAGAGGCTTTTAGTAGCACTTCTTCCTTGTATAATGAATAAATATAAACCATACCGTTTTCTTCAATTGGCTTGTTTAGTTCTCCAATGAAAATATTATTATAAACTTCCACATGGTAATATTGTCCTTCCTTTTCGATAACAGTCACTTCTTTAACATTAACTTTTGCATTCTTTCTTTTTAGAAAGTGCGCCATATATGCTTTGGAATCCTTCATTATTTTCTCCTTTACTTGATATTTTTTTTTTGATCCAATTGACTATTTATTTTACGACTTAAAACTCATAATCCATCTTGTAATTAGTTGACTCTTTATAAGAAAAACTTTCACCTAAATCCCAGGTTATATCAATTAATTTCCATTGTTCATTAACATAGACTGAATTCCAAGCGTGATTCACACTCGAATTATTATTTGAAATAGCTTTCCCAACTTCTACTTTTGTCGGTATTCCCATTGCCCGGAGAATAGCTGCGTAGAGGGCTGCAAGATCATAGCAAATACCGATCTTTTCATTTTTCATTTTTTCTAAATCTGGATTGTTAAAATCAATTGTTCCTAATTTGATTTGCTCGTATAAATCGTAGTCGTATTTATAATTCGTTGTGATATACTGATGGACTTTTTTTACTCTTAAAGTAGAAGTCCAGTTTTCATAACCTTCAAATTCGTTTCTTAAAAGACTTTGAATAAAATCATTATCTTTGGGAGCAACGAAGGAATTTTCCAAAAAGCTTTTATTAGATATATCAAGAATAAGAGCAGCAATTCCTTTGAAATTACCATCCTTATCTTTCATCGAAATTTCTACTCCTTGAATACCTTCTTTACGAAAAGCCAATGTAACCTTTTTTTCTTTTTTCTGAAATGCTTCTGTATAAAGGTTAGGTTCGTTTCTACAGCTCGTACTATTGTTTGTTTTATCGCAAATATTAATATAATAAAAATCCACATCTTCTTTGAGAAAATCTAATTCTATTGTAGACTCCGTTTTATCAACCTTGTAGGTAGCAACATCTTTTAAATATTTATCTTCTTTCAAAATCTCATTTGCTTTTGCTTCCTGGTTAAACCCAAAAAACACTGCCATTAGAAGTATAAGCGTCGCTACATTTTTCCTCTTTATCATCTTCTTTCACCTTCTGACTAAACTCATTCGCGCGGCGCAATAGATTCATATACTCAGCCTCAACTTGAGACTTGATTAAGATTGCATAAGAACTTTCTAACGATTATTTTTCTAAGGAATTAATTACAAATTCTCGCAAACTTAAATAATCGCCTTCTAACTCTGTTACTAATGCATCCAATTCATCATCACTTATATCCTCTGGGGAATTTTCTGCTACAAATGAATACAAATCAACATTATTGTTCTGCAACTCAGTTACCCATTCATGAAGTTCCTTTTCACTCATTTAAAAATCTCCTTTCTAATATTTTTTAAACAAAAACCGAACAAAGCTGCTCCCTATTTATACAAATAAAAGAATGAGTGACTATGCACCCATTCTTTTATACTTTTCACACGTTCAACTTAATTGGTGCATTAACAATGATGTGATCTTGCAAATCTTTACCGCTTAGATCGCCATCTTTAATTAAGTGAGGTGGTAACGTACTGATTACATGTTTGCCATTGATTTATAATCAGACTATTTTCTCACACCATTCCAAAACAACATCTCGTTCCGATCCGTTTTCCAATCTTATTCTGCCTTTACTTTTATCTCTAATATATAAATCAATAATGATTCCTTCTACTTGTATATCGCCAGCTAGATTATATTGGACTCTATCTCCAATATAAAAGTCATACCACCCTCTTGCCATACGAAATCCTCCATTCTTTTTTATTTTAAATAATAAAAATCGATCCTCCTAAACAAAACGTTCAGTTTTTTTAAATACATTCGTCGCATAGTTCTGGTTCACCATTAAAATCATCTGTGTGGACGTATTTCATACAAAACTGACAATAACGAAAGTTATTTTCCACTACCGACTGTTGAATTTCCTGATCACTCATTTCTTTAATTTCATCCCATGAATATCCCACTTTTCTTAGGATTTCTTCGACCGAATATTTTTTCATTTAATACCCCCCTAATTTACTTTTTGAAAAAACAAAAAAGCCAAAGTTCATAAGAACAATCGGCTTTTTATATATGAACGTATAAGTTTATTGACGGCAGCATGGTAAGCCAACTCCAATAAAACTGTAACGTAAATACCTATCTAATTATTATGCAAAAGCAATTTTGTGATGGAAACCATCAATATACAAACCTTCAAAGAAAGAATGTATGAAATAGAAATTATGCCGAATCTTTCTTGTTACCAAGAATATGACGACTTCCGCTAAGAGCGACTTGAAATAACAAAATATATTTCAATTATAACGAAACGTGTAATAAAGTTCAACAATTTGTGTATACCAAGTTAATAAAAAAAGGGCAAGCTGCTATGAACCTGCCCCCAGTATTAATTATCTTTAAGTCAAGTAGTCTTCAAAATGTACTATAGCGAGTCTTTCAGTACATATTTCTCAAATATTCCATACCTAGCACCAGCTGCTTCAAAAGACTTAAAGTCCAAATCACCATCTCCTAAAACTTTTTCAATAACAAGAGTATAAAAGCCTTCGTTGTTTTTACCAAAAAGTCTTTGACCCACTACTATATCTTTCTTTTCCATTGGTCTTAAATCTTCAAAGGTAATATTTAAACACAATTTATCACTTAATTCATTCCTTTTCCTCACAAGATTCCAATGGGTTTCCCATGCTTTTTCTGCTTCTTCAGTTGTTTCATCTATTTCATTTAAAATCTCTCTATTATTCGACCTAACTTCATCTTCGGAAGAGAGATGTTCTTTAATATCATCAAATTGTTCAAGAAATTCATAAATTTCATCAAGAACAAAGGGAATATCTGAAACATCTGTTTCCGGAACTGAATATTGAAGTGCATCAGCCATTCCCTCATGTTTATCTTCAAACTCTACTCCTTCTTTGTGTACCACATAAAGCAAAGCCTTATATAAAATTTCTAATCTAATTTTATCTAATTTTTTATAATCTACTCGTGTTATCATTGTTATCTCCCCTTTTTTCTATAAACTATCTCTAGTCTGTTATCAAATCAAACTCTTTATGAACCCATGACCTCAAATAAATCTAATTGCTCATAACGAAGGTTTTCTCGTTTTTGAGCAACTTTAGTTTTACTCGAATTTTCAAACAAATCTAGTTGTATGGAATATCCCTTTTTATCATTTATGTTAATTTCTGTTTTCCCCCTCTTCTCATTTATTTGAATGACATTATCCGTTTCGAGTAATGTATTTTGTTTGCATTCTTGCTGTTCTGTTGATGCAATTAACATTGTCGTTGGTGCTTTATATCCACAAATTTGAATCGTTTCATTTGTAAGAAGTTTGAACGCTTCTGTCACTCGTACTTGGAATTCTTCTTCTGAAACAATTTCTAATTCAGAATCAATATCTTTTTCCGCAGCAGACACCCAAGCATTTGTCAGTTCTACGGAAGAAAGTGTTTTCGATAAATCACTTACCGCACTATTAGAAGCAGCATCAGCATATTTCGCTAAATCATCTGAACGTTCAATACGTCCTTCAACGATCATAGCGGCAACTCGTCTACTCATTAAACGTTGGAATTGGACGAATTGAGTCGTGTTATCCGCTACATAGTAGTAGATTTTACAATTTCGATGTTGCCCCAATCGCCATGCCCTTCTACTCGCTTGTCGAACTACATTGATGTCGTCATTGAGTTGATAGAACATAATAGTTGGGAAATCCATCAAATCCAAGCCTACTTCCACTAAGCGTTGATTCATGATCAGAACTTCCGTGCCAGCTTTGACTTGGGCATCTAACCACTCTACTCGATCTGCTGTATTTACTTTTTCATTCATAATTTCACACGAAAAACCACGACTCTCAATCAAAGATTTTAAGCGTTCATTTGTTTTATAATCACCACTATAATGTGTAAATACGATACAGTGACGCTGATCCATTAACTCTTTTTCAATATCAGCTAATATTTCACGTTCCTTTGCTGTTTCATAATCTACTGGAAACTTAGGTGCTTGAATGTCGTCTAACACTTTAAAGTTACCTTGATTATCATATGAACCAATTTCTATATAAGCGCCTAGTTGTGGCTGATCCCCATAGTTAATGGTTGAAGGATTAAACTTTGCCCAAGCTGCTGAACCAATTTCTCTTTGATAATGTAAAGCCATATTATACAGTCGTCTATGGAACTTTTCATATTCCTCAGCATGATCTGTATCTAATGAAATAATTTTAGGCACTTCCTCTAATTTCACTAATGGAACACCTAAATCTGATAATTCAACAAATATACATTTATCTAAGAGGAAATCCGCTATAAGCTGTGGTGAAATCCCTGGTTTTTCTTTCACGATGGTTGTGTCTTTTTTCTGTTTTGTATAGACTCCTGTAATACCACCATCATCTATTGTTTTAATTTTTTCTACTATCCCATAGCGTAGTGCAAATTGTTCATCAGAAGTAGCATAATTAATACCTCGTTCTAACATATCTCTTGGGAAAGCTCTCCATAACAAAGATTTAATGCTTGTTGATGTACCGTTTGTCAATGTACCTGTTAAATAAATATGCTTACGAGCGGATTTCATAATTTTATGAAGTGCTAAACCGCGACCACTACCAGAGGCTTTACTTTGATGTACTTCATCAAAGATAGCTAAATGAAAGTAGTTTTTTAATTTACGTTGGAATATTTCTGCAATCATCCAGCGTGCTTTCCCTTTTGTTTCTCCCCAATTTTTACGAGCAGGACGTGCAAGGGAACGATTTGTTTTTTCATCATATGAATCCTGAAAATTACGAACGGACATCCTCCATTTTCGTACATAGCCCATTGGCAATCCATTCGGTAACAATTCGCCACTTCTTTTAGCTTTATTAAATTCTTCTTTTGTAGGCGGCAACTTTGGAGTTTCCACAACGTCTTTCCAATCTGCTAAAGACAAGGTTTCGTCTTTCCTTTCTACTTTTGTAGCATTCGGTTTTTGTAAAGCTAATCCTGTATCTGGACTAATCCATACATGACGATGATTATCCCATCTCGCACCTAATATATAACCTTGCGGACCTAACTTCATTCGGTCAGTTGATACTAACACAAACTCTATCATTTCTTTTGGTACTATATATCCGTTCTCAATTTCATTAATGTAACGAATTGCATCCTCAGTCGATGAAAGAATACGAATTTTATACGATCCTTTTGCTAATACTTTTGGTATTTCTAATGTTGCCCATTTTGGCAATACATTAGCTGGCGAAACGATTAGCACCCGCGTTCCATCCATCGCCTCGCTTTTCATACGTCTTTTATGATGTATATAAATAGATGTTAGAGAGATCTGCGTTTTCCCTGTCCCCATTTCTCCAACAACAAACACACCTTTTTTATGTTTTAGTACTTCAAGGGATGCAATGCTGGCTTTTGCTTGTACCGGCACAGGAATTCGATTTAGCTCACCTATGCACTCATCTAATTCAGAACCATATGTTAGAGGTTTCATTGTTACATCCAACTTTTTCGCCAATATTTCCACATTAGTTCTTAAATATTCTTCCGTGGTCATATCTTCTTTAAAAATACCTTCCCCCAAAAATGAAACAGAACGAGTTTTCAATATATTTAGTTGAATATACTTATTCACTCTTTCTAATACTTCATCTTCGGTCATCGGTTCAATTCTAAACGCCTTTAATCCCCTCCACGCACCAGCCAAGTCCGTTGTTATGACTTCCAAGGACTTGCACTTATCTAGCAACAAAGAAACATATTCAGAAATCCAATCCTCTTTTTTAGGAAGTCCGAAAGTTTCAGACAGAAACTGACCAGCTACCTGAATAGCATTTCCTTTAGGTGCTAAAACCACCCTAGAAGGAAAATAGTTATCACCTTTTTTAATCATTTCTGTTACTTCATGTTGATAGTATTCATCACTAGCTGAACGAGGCAACAACGTATGATGGCAGATAATATCATCAATCGTTTCTATACGTTTGAATGATTTTGAGGATTTTACCCTACGGATACGCCCATCATCGTAGATAAGTTCAACGTCATTATTTTTATATAGACTCGCGTGAATACTACGACATGCAGTAAAATTGTTTGCATATGAAATACCAATAATTTCATCGTTATCAAGTATAATGAACTTCACAAATGCCTCAAACTGTTTACCTTCTTCGACTATTCTTATTTTCATAGTTTTGCCCATTCGCAAGAAAACAGAAGGGCAATCGCCCCTCTGCATAAATCATGCAAAGAGGGGCTTCCTCCTTTATTTTTTTATAAAAAAATAAATAAACAAAAGAAATTTAGTTGTTGTTTATTTCACTTTAAGTTAAATATACCTTTTTCAGAAAAAACTCTTACAACAGATTTTGGTTTGAAAGTTGTAATTTCTTTTGTTTTCTCTGTTTTTAAATCGAACCTCTCTTCTTTTTCTTGAATACGTTTTGTAACACCTACAAGTAGGTGAGACCCCATACTTTCGGGTAACGCACCTGCACTAATCGCTGCCGCAATATGTGTAATTTTTAATGGCAAGGCAGGTCTTATATTTCGAATACTTGATGTAATTTCCAGGCTGGACATAGTACCCATTACCTTATCATAATGATTGCAATATTCAGCAGAACTAACGATTTTACTCGGATCTACTTTTATACTATGAAATATTTGTACAGCTTTCTTACAAGGCTGTACAACGTATTTAATATCAACATTGCTTAACGGTTCAACGTAATCTTTACCTAAGAAAGATAACGTGTACAACTCGTTTTCAATACGTTCTCGATACGCACGCTCATTAGAAGTAAGAAGTCCTTTTTTACGTCTAACACCAAAGACGATTATTTGCTTAAAACGGTCATAATTACCATTTTCGTCAGTAAATCGTTTTACATGAATGTTTTCAAAACGATGTGCAAGTATCTTTGCTACATGTTTTAAAACGTACTGCGGAATATTTAAGACTAATAGACCCGCTTCTCCAAGATAATCTTTTGTTAAATCTTCTAAAAAAATTTTTTCTAATCTCTCTCCTTGCATTTCAGCGAATGGGGGATTTAAATACATCACAGAAAAGGATTCATGCGAGATCCTGGCTTCCTCATACCCACAAGAAAGAACGTGGTCTAATTTTAATTTAGCCTGTTCAGCACGACTTTTTTCTAATTCAATACCAAATGTCATTACATTAGAAAATGTACTACTTACAAAGTCAGCCATTTGTTTCAAAGCATCACCTTGACCAGCACATGGATCAAGTAATGTGATTTCCTGTTGTGTTTCTTCATTCGTCACTCGAATTTCAAGGAATTTTAAAATGCATTCCATTTCTTCTGGCGGCGTAGGATAATAACCACCTTTTGCTTCACTTTCCAAACGTGCCATAGTTACCTCTCCTTTAATTTAGTTAAGATAAAAAATGATTTTGATTAGTACCTGTTTTTTATACGACTTTTTCGGTGCCGTTTCAAAGCGGTATACAGAAGCTGTTATCTAATAAAACGTGTTAGAATCTCCGAATAAAATTGATTTTAATTTTCTCCCCTCACATTTTGTAATTTTAAAAAACAAAAAAGTCGAAAGCTCAGAATGAACTTTCGACTTTTTCTATATCTAACACATGAAATATGTGTAAAGACCAATCTCTAATTATTTTATGCTTAAACGCAAATTTAGACTTAACGTCAGCTTTTTAAAAACAAAAGCACAATGGATTTATGCCGAATCTTTCTTGTATAACAAGAATATGACGACTTTCGCTGTACGCGACCTAAAATAATAAATTTATACTATTATTATAACAAAAAGAATACCCCATATCAACAAAATGTGTAGCTCGAATAAAAAGGACTAGAAGAAAATTTTAAATTTCTTCTAGTCCTACGTGCAAATATAAATAAAATCTATTTTGTCATTTCTCTATTTTCTTTTTACTCTTATATTTTTTACAGGCTCTATACTCAGGCGAATGCTGAAAAGGATACCCAAAACTACAGGTATCCTTCGAATAATGCACGCAGCTTTTACATTTGGCCTTTCGATCTTTCTTTAATCCGTAAGCACGTACCATTGGGTTATGGTTCGCTTCGCCCCAATCAACAGTAGACAAGTAAAGCTCATGAATTTGCTCCATAACCATCACCACTTATAATTATGAAGCCTAGCTAATCGTTCCTTGTCTAGCCTAATGACTTCCCTATCTTCTTCTGTTAATGATTCCTCATATTTCTCCATTGACCATCCATGAGGGTAAATAACAGCCCTGTCAGCCATAATGCCCCTACCAGACGAGTAGCCTATATACTTAAATATAAGGGCAACCGTTTTCTCATCTTTAGCCTGTGTTAAACAAGCTAAATCAAACTCTGTTGGCGAGAACTTTTTAAATTCAGGATAAGCAGGAACTTTATACGACCCACTGTTTCCCCAATCCCAATCACGTCTACCAAAGAAAAAGACATGATTATCAAAGAAGCCTTCCATTTCATCAATATCTGTAATTGCAATAACATGTTCTGCAATCACTGGCAGTACATGTTTTTTAGCCCATTTGGAAGAAATAGAATTCATTTGACTCCCCCTAGATGATGGTACATTCATAAAATGTTCCAATCCTAACTTTAAGGCAGCTTCTTTTGTTATTTTCTTTTTTGCAATATAAAATTGCTTTTTATCCTGTTCGTTTTTATATTGAATAGGACCAAAGAAATTCCGCAACTCCAAAAAATCCTTATACCAACATACATCTGGTTTAGCTAATAGTTTATAGGCTGAGTTTTGATATTCTTCAATTAATTCATCGACAGTATGAAACTTTAAATATTCGCATGGAATTTGAAACCCATCACTTCTGAGTTGTATCCAGCCCTTTTCTTTAAAATCAATAAGATACAATTTTGCATTTGAAGGTATATATTTTCTTCCCATATAAACTGGATTTCCTCTTTCTTTAGAATAATCTAATAACTCTTCAAAAGCTGTTTTAATTCTTTCCTCTCGAACTTTTCCATTTTGAGGTTCTTGAGCTGCTAATATAATTTCCTCATCAAAAATTGATAATTGTTCCATCATAGGATTTCTCTCCTTTAACCAATTTTTCAACAAAAAAAGATACCTCGAAAAACAGGTATCTTTTAGAATTTTTATTTATTCATTTCTGAACGAATAGCATTCATGAACATATCCGTTGGCACACCCACTTCTTTTGCGAGCTCCCTAAAATATATTCCTTGTTCTTTAGATGATGGCACCGTATCAAGATTCCTAAGTACTTCATTCACATATTGTAATTGGTCAATTTCATTAGAAAGTTCTTTATTGCGTTTTGAATACTCTTTCAAAAATTGAAGATAGGGTAATGCATCTTTTATGACCTTTTGAACAAATTCTTCTATTCCATACTTTGTAATGTATTCATGAGGATCTAGTCCTCCTGGAATCACAGCAATACGCACCTCAAAACCAGATGCTAAAAGCAATTCACTATTACGTTTTGCACTTTCATATCCAGCTTTATCTCCGTCAAGGCAAAGAATTACACGGTTGGTAAGCTGTTTTAATTTAACAATTTGCACTTCTGTTAAAGCAGTTCCCATAAGTGAAATAACATTATGAAGTCCATGTTGGGTTGCTGTTCCAGTATCAAAATAACCCTCTAACATGATTGCTGCATTTTTCTCCTTAATTGCATCTTTTGCTAAATCAAGATTATAGATGATTTCTCCTTTAAAGAAATACCGTGTTTCTGGTGTATTCAGATACTTTGCTGGGTGTGTGTTATGTGGAAGCGTTCTTCCTGCAAATGCTATTGTTTGCCCATGTTCATTTCGAAGCGGAAACATAATGCGGCCATAAAAGAAATCACGAAATTTAGGTTCTTTTTCAAATTCCTTTAGTAACCCGTAGTCTTTTCCCAAATTCAAATCATAACCATGATTGGAAAGCAAAATACGAAGCATATTTCCTTTATAAGAGTATCCTATTTTCAGCTTTTCAATGGTCTTTCTTGTAATTCCACGACTTTCTAAATAAGCAAGTGCCTTTTCCCCTTCTTTTGTATTCAAGAGGATGTGATTATATAGTTTGGCAACTAGCTCATATAGCTTCACGTATTTTAAAAATTGCTGTTCTTCATTTTTCATATAGCAACTTCCTTTCTAATTTTTTATCAAAACAACTAGGCTGCCATCACAATCTATTATTGTATTTAAAACAAGAAAAAAAGCCGAAAGCTCAATATGAACGTTCGACTTTTTTATATTGGACACATTATGCATGTGCAAATACCAAACATTATTAATTTACTAAACAGCATTTTTGACATAACGTCAGCTTTCCATTGGAATTAAAGCGATAAATTTATGCCGAATCTTTCTTGACAACAAGAATGTGACGACTTTCGCTAAGAGCGACTTGAAAAATAAATATATAAGTATTATATCAGATCGAGTAACAACTATCAACAAAATGTGTAAGTCAATAAAAGTAGCTGTTATAAATTTTATTATTCATAAAATGTTGTTTCTTCTCCTCTTCATCCCACTTTAGTAAATAAGAACAATGATAGCACATTGCAATTTTGTTGTAGCTTCGTGCATGAATTGAAGGAGGTTATTCACTGGCGGATTCTTTGAACACTTTCACTAGATCGTCTGCGCTCTCTGAAATAAGGAACAATACATATTTTCCTTTTGCTTCTATTTTATAGTTTTGAGCATGCTTAAATGGTTCCGGTAAGTAATGCTCGAACATTCCTTGAATATCTGTAGCTCGTTGCTCCATCCCTTTTTTTATTACATCAATATCTTTAATATCCTTAACCTTGAATACAGCGATCTCATCTGAGATAAGGTTGTTGGCCGGTGTTTTAATAGTATATTCCTCAATAATCTCGGGATCAATTCTATAGAAGTCTTTCATTCCTTCTAAATCCAAATCATATTGACCGGTTTGTTCAATTGTCTCCAGCATTGCATTCACAATTTTGTTCGTAGAAGACACTATTAAAAGCTTGTCCGACTCTTGTAATTTTTCTGGAACTGGATCGGTAGTTGGACTTGGACTGACTTCTATGTTCTCGTTGGTGGCTGTGGGTTTTGTAGCTTCGTGAGTCCCATCATTGCTCTTAGTATCGTTTGAACAAGCGGTCAGCAAGCTGCCGAGTAATGCAGTGACTAAGAGAAGTGATATAGTAGTTTTTTTCATCTTGTATTTCTCCTTGTTGAGTAATTTCAAAGAATGTAACCTCTTCGATCATAATTCACAGACGATAGTATTCTCCTTAATGTTGCATATTGCGAAGGTAATGAAAGTCGTGCTCGCTCATAAGCGGGCTTGACCCCTCCCGCGACTGGTCTTTCATCGCTTATAAGATATGTGCCACGGGACACGTCGCAAAAAAAAGAAAAGGACCACATTGTAGTCCCTTTCTTTTTACCTCGTTTTAATAGTTTAGCCCCCAAAGCTCAACTGTTCTATCAGAATTTCCAACAAACTAAATTTGATATTTATTTACTTAGTATTTCTATTACCTTATCGCTAAAATCAAATTCGTCAATTTCTCCTTTTAGCATACCGAATAATGCATAAATTTCATCAAATTTCTTTGTTTTATTCTCTAATTCTTGAATATACTTTAATGTTTCTTCTAGTGTATAGCCTTTTATATTTTTCATAATAGTTAACCCCTTATCTAGCCAATTTCCATACACCACGCTCAACAGTTACAAAATTGTCATGAAGCTGCAACGTTTGACGGATCTTCTCTCGCCAATGCTGATTAGTTTCAGCCTTCTTACAGTCTTTTAACACTTCGTATATTTGTTGTAAATTCGCCTTACCACCTAACCACTCCATAGCACCCTGAATCAAATCACGCCATGTAATATGGCTAAACTGACGAAGATCAAACGTCCTTGTCACTGTGCTTTTCAATTGAAGCAACCATACTTGTTCCTTTTTGAATACGAGTAGATGTTCATGGACTATTGGAACAAAGTTGTTATTAACATACTGCTTGTTATCCGAATGACAGTTATGCTGTGCCTTTATGATGTGAGATTCCAGGCTGCCAAACCAAGTCATGTCCTTAATAATGGAATAATACCGCCCCTGCCGTCTAACATCACCAACAAGAAAAGCATGACGGCCACCATTCAGTAAGCTTTGAAATATTTTAGCGTTCACTTTATCCAATTTTTCGATAAATTCCTCATAGCTCATGACATTAGATAAATCGTCTGGATCATAAAAGCCGCGCTGCTTATCATATTTGATGATGCTCCAATATGGAGGATGTGAAAAAACGAAATCACTTCCAAATGGAATTTCATCTTTCAATGCATTCCAACCTGTGTTCAAATCAAGGTGTATACTGTTAGTAATGCCTAGCTCACTCGCAACATCCTTTCCTGTGCCACCACCTGAAAACACTTCTACAAACCGTTTTGGTGTTGAGTCAGGGTAAAACTGCTGAATTAGATCCTTTATAACGTGACCGGAGCAATTACCTCTATAAGAGGAATTGCCCCAATGTCCACGTTCAGGGTAACTAACTATTGAGTGCATTATCGTGTCACCCCTATTAGTTTTAGTTTTAAACCAGCTTTTCTTAAAGCAATGTCAGCTTCGTCTTTCGAAGTAAAACCAACAGTATCAATATCATTTTCTGTTATCATACGTTTTCCAATCAAAAAACCACCATAAACGTGTAGAGAACCTAGAGAAATTTCGCCAGGAATCTCAAAGACTGGATTTCCTGCTTTAAGTCGCCCTTCATCATCTATGATAAATTCTAAATCATCATTATACCGAACAATATCAAAGGTATCGATTTCCAATTGATTACAGTAGAAGTTTATTTTTTCTTCCACTGTTTTTCCTTCAAAATTAACAAAGGCAATTTGAGTATTTGGCATTACTCCATTTTTAAATGTAACATGTACAAAAAATTCTGTGTTTTTCTTCAAACTAAACTCCTCCTACCCATTTTTTAAGAAAAGAAAAAAGGATAATCTACAAAAAGACCATCCTTTTTTTCCTAAAATCTATTTTATTTTTACTCACTCTTAGAGACTTCAACCACATAACCAGCACGTTTCTTAGCTTTTAAATAAGTCTTTTCGCAATTTACGCAAACATCATCATCATAATCAATCATATTTACATCAACCTCATCAAATGTTTCTCCACATATAGCACATGTGGCTTTATATTCATCTTCGCTCTTATCTAATTCAGATTTACATTCTCCCCAATGAAAGGAGATGAAAGGAGATACGAAATCAGCCCATTCGTTAATGGTGAATGAACGTTTCGCTTGTTCATATAGCTCGGCTTTTTGCTCATTGGTTAATGTAATCCCTTCATCTAATAAACAACATTCAAAATCTTCTTTAGTCAATCTCCAAATAGTTTCGTTTCTATAAATTGAATCACTTTCTAAACTGGCAATACAAGCTAATCCTTTAACTTCTAATTCTTGATCTCCAACTTGATACAAAATTTCTTTTAAAGTTCGAACATTATTCTCGTGTTCAAACATATTCTTTCTAGCAAAAGATAAAGTCCATTCAGGATATCCTGTACTGCTTGTATAACCCTGATTGATCATTTCCTCTAATTCTTTAGGCGAAATTTCCTTTTCATCATAACAGATAGACCATTCTAAACCATCAATTGAACCCTCTGCAAATCCTTTAGAAACAAAGAAAGCAATACCCATTTGTTCTTTAACTGTTAAGCCATTTAAAATATTCATATAACAGCTCTCCTTTTCTAATTTATACAGTTTTGGCTTGATGCCAAAAACCTCCTTTACGATTCCCCTCTAAACCATTCTGATCCATATATGAACGATACCTTCTCATTCCATATCTATCCAACTTCATAGCTCGATCAAACAAAATCTTGTCTAATAGCAGATCTACTTCATTAATTGGAAAATAATATCTAATGTAGTTATGCTCATCATAGCTTTTTAATACGTATGGACAGCAGCTAAGAATGTTATAACGATAGGATAAATGTTTTTTTCCTTTATGATCGCTGATGCGAATACTGTTGCACACACCATAATCCAGCTTTAAGTAAATGCTATTTGTGCTAAAAGCATCGTATCGTTGAATAATTATTCCATGAAGTTTTAATCGATCAATAACGTAATCAGCAAGGTTATTCAGCTCCATTACCACAGATTTATTATTTTTTCTCATATCTTTCTCCTAACCCAATGACTAAGAAGCTTCTCATTGTAATTAGATAATTAAAGTATGTGAATACTTTTGTTTGCTTCTAGCAATCTCTTCATGAATTGCTAAAGCAGCACAGGCACCTTTTTCATTTACTTTTTCGAGTTTCCCATATTCTATAAGATAATAACCACAAATCTCTTTCTTAAAATTCTGGATAACAGCTCGATAATATTCTCTATTAGACCATTCACCTTTTCTAGTAAAAGAATCACTTGTCAAATAAATAAAGTGTGTACCATGATTACGCACGATCCATAGTACCACTTCATTTTTATCCAGCTCTTTTAAAAATTCCATATCATGAACATAGAAGTCCGCTTCATTCTTCAAGACTTCTACATCTACAATTGCAATCATTTTGGTTAAAAGAGCATCGCCGCTATTAACAATTTTCTGTTTCATATCTTTTATAAAACAAATCCGTTCCTTTTCTGTCATGTCGTAAAATGAATCTTGTATTGATGTCATTTGACCCAACCCTTTCTTTTTTTATTTTATGATGTCAAAAAGTTGTAGACCGCTTGATCCTCATAGCGAACAACTACTTTTTCATCTTGTACACCGTCATACATAGGACCGAGAAGACCAGCTAACACCGGTTGGCCCTATAGCTCCTTCCTCACAGATGTCCTTTTATCAACTCCAAGCTGCTTATACTTGGAAAGCAATAGTTCCCTATTCTCAAACATTTCTGTTTGAAAACCTGGTGTAACTTTTTTCGAAACCACTCGATAAATCACTTCCATCATTTCATTCCCCTCTCTCATATTATTTTTAAAAAACAAAAAAGCTGATTCATCCATAAAAGGATCAATCAGCTTTTTATATACTTAACGCATAAAGCGTAAATATCAACTATATTTATTTATTGCTATCAAGCAAAACTTTTAGCGTTACAACGCCTATCCTATTCTTAAATAAAACTCAAAAGAAATACGGATTAGTATCACTTGTGCCAAGTCTTTTCTGTAATACAGAAATATAATGACTTTCGCTAGAAGCGACTTCAAAAATTAAATATATGTACATTATAACAAAACGTGTAACAATCATCAACACTATGACTAACAAAGCCAATCTATAATTCATTCTTTCCGAAGTAAAAGAAGAAAATAATACAATACATGATGATGGTTGATATTTTGAAGTTTCATTCCTCTTTATATTATAGCTGAGCCTGATAGGTTTAGAAAAAATTACAAGGAGGATTTATAAATTGTAAAAGAACAAACCAAAAAAAGTAACAAACGAAAATACCCCTGTTAAGGGAGAAAAGAGTGATCTTAAATGCAAAATGAGTTTTTACGAGCAATTAAAAACAATTTGGCTTATGACGAAGGATTCCATGAAACCACTCCATTATCTTTAGAAGACGGTATTGTAAAAAAAATTTTAAACCTGCCAGATGTGAGTGAATTTACTGCATCCAATCCAATTGATTTCACTGATATTAATAAACATACGTATCGTGGTTCTGAATACTACACAGTATTATTTACTTTGACGAATCGAGAACATGAAGTGTATCTCACTGCCTTTGTATCAAACAGTAACGAGGACGATATTAGGCTTAAAGTATTTACTATGGATCTGAATTCCAATTTGAAACTGAGATATGAAGACTTAAATGGTAATCTTCAGGCCGAAGGTACTTTTGATAGTGATTACAAGCTTATTAACTTTCGACGAGACCGAAGTAAAGGACAAGTAGAAACTTTAGATTTAGCAGATTGCTTGCAGGAACAATGGGGCAATTTACCGTGGTACGCTCAAGCAGCTTGTGCCGGTTCTTGCGGAGCATGTTTCGGAGCGGTATTGCCCGCATGTGCTGTATGTGCTGGTTGTGTGGTTGGTTTTGGGATCGATTGTGTATAAGAAACAATAGGGAGGAATAATTATGATTAAAAATGTTAACTTTGTTTCAAAGGAAGAATTTCACATTTCTACAAAGGCTGACGAAAATGAAATTCTAGTAATAAATCTTGATTCTAATGCATCTTACACTTCTCTAGCTGCTAAATATCCCCTTGATGTCAAACAAGCATCATGGCACTCCTTTAAAGGAATTTCAACAAAGAGTTTACTTATTCCCATTAAATCGGACAATCAAAACAAAGCTAAATTTGTTGCAGTGTATTACACCGAACAAGAGGCTGTAAAATCTATCAAAGTCATGACATTGGAAGCGATTCAAGATGGATTTACTTTAGCCTTTACCGACTCAAATGAAACAAGGGAAGTTAAGGGTATTTTCAAGAATGATCAACATATAGAAACGCAAATTAATGGAGTAGCCATTGCTCCGAGGGAAGTTACAACATTGTCGCTTCAAACCTGCTTAGAAGAAGGATTCGCAAGCCTACCATTATGGCTTAAAGCGGTCTGTACAGTGGCTTGTGGGGCTATTTGGACTGGTGCTGGTTTGGCCGCTTGTGCTGGATGTTTGGTGGGACTGGGCATCGATTGCGACTAATAAGAAAGAAACCGGAGCTTATTCCCGGTTTCTTTTCTCTTTATAGAAGTTTGACGCTAAATTAAGAGCGATACCAATTACCGCCAAAATAATACCTATTGTTACATAAGGCTTGAGTTCCTCTAGAATAATAAAAGCTAACCCAATTGCAAATATTAAAATACCTATTGTTCTTAGTCCTTTTCGTAGTTGGGGCTTGTTCATTAGACTCATCCTTTCTAAAGTTATAAGAAACTTGATCGCGTTTGCACTGAATAATTAGCTGAACAAAAATCAAGCCTCTACTTAATTATACAATAGTATAAGTGAAATATGTATTAATGCACTAACAATTATTTTGTTACTTATAGCTGTATTAGAGAGTGAAATATTTAGATCATTGGGTTAAGAATAAATCAGCGTTATTTCAGCAATTGTCTTATTATAATTGCCGTGGTCACAATAAGCCCAAAAAGAATAATCAAAAAAAGTGATTTTTAACACATTTGACCTTATTGAAAATATTCAATAAGGTTTTTTGTCTAAACAATTGATATTTTTATGATTAGCGACACTTTAGTTAATGTACCATATAAATTTCTCGAAGGGAGACTAAAGTGTGAAGAAAGAAGTTATTTTATTTGGGAATAACAACTGCATATATTGTGTTAGAACAAAGGATTGGTTGAAGAAAAATAACGTTGATTATGTAGAAAAGGATGTTACTATAGAAGTGAACCAAGACGAATTTAATAAATTTAAGGTTCCAGGAATTCCATTAGTTGTAGTCATTGATAAAGAAACTAATCAGCAAATATTGATTAATGGTTATATACCAAGTAAACTGGAAAAAAACATTCTTAACTAAATTTAAAAACGCCCTACTCTGCTGGGCGTTTTTTTGTTTTTACGTTGTCAATTGAATAAATCCATTTCCCACTTGGTTTATTGAGTAGTCTAATCTTTTAACGTGATCGAGTAAGTACTGATACACAAGATATGGAATCATTGCAGGATTAGAACGATCAATCAAATTAAGAATCAAGGCTGCTGCACCTGAAACGTAAGGTGCGGCCATAGATGTTCCAGACAATTCGACAAATTTGTTATCTAAATGCGTTGAAAAAACTCGTTCCCCCGGTGCTACAAAGTCAAGATTAACGTTAGTGTTAGAAAATACAGATGGTTTAAGCTCTTGTGTAACAGAGCCTACTTGAATAACTTCTTTATAATACCCTGGGAATGAAATTTCAATTGAATTAGGATCTCCATCTCCATGATTCCCTGCTGCCGATACAAGGACAATTCCAGCCTGTCTTGCTTCTTTAATAACCTGATGCAAAGACTCATTCGGTTTGGGTCCGCCTAAAGACATATTAATAACGTTAACCTTTTCACCATTAATTCCTCTCCAATTAGTGGCATAGCGTATAGCTTTTATTAAACTTTCAAAATTGCCAATACCTTTTTTATCTATAACTTTTAAAATTAAGAGCTTACTATTGGGTGCTACTCCAACAATTCCTCTTCCTTTACTGCATTCGCATGATGCGATAATTCCAGCTACATGAGTACCATGACCCGTGTAATCCTTATAGACACTCGAATCACTATTATCATCAACAGTAAAATTATATCCACCAATGATATTCTTTATCAAATTCGGGTGCTCCTTATTAACACCTGTATCCAAAATAGCTGTTACAATTCCGTCCCCTTTTTTAGATACTTCCCATACTTCCCTTGCTCTAATGACATCTAAATTTTCAGGAATGGTGTTCAAAACTTCTAAAACAGAAATAATTTCATATGTCCCAAATTCCCTTTTATCACGCATTTTCTTCCCTCCTTTATTAATAAAGAGAAGGGAGTCAAACAAAACTAAAATTTCTAAAAAAAATGTTTTTTTTAGTTGATTTTTCTCTTATCTGTTACACTTTATAGTAAAGGAGGGATGTAATTGACAAGAAAAGAAATACTAAATGTCTTTTATAAAGAGAATAAAGAGCTGCTTCAAAACAAAGTTATTGTAAATTTCCTTAGTATTGAAGAAAACCAAATACTATTAGAAAATGTTTTAAAGGATACGTCAGAAAAAAACCTAAAAAAGTTAGACGATAGTTTTAAAAGCTATTATTCGAAAATTAGGATTTTAAAATATATTAGTAACTTAATTTACTTTTACACCATCGATTTCGACAAAAGAATTAATAGAAGAAATCAACGTTTTCATTTAACTTTAGATGAATCTGGACAACAGTACTCAGAGGAAAATATGAGTACTTTAATTAATAATGATTCTACAACAAATTCGACAGAAGTTGAATATTTCGAAGGGGTATTTACCCTTGATGAACTAATAGAGGATGAACATCTTTATTTAATTTATCAACAATTAACGGAGAAACAAAAACATATTTTAGATTTGATTTACATTATGGGCTTCTCTAATAAGGAAATAGCCAGACTACATGGCGAAACACCTCAAAATATATCTAATATCCACAAAAGAGCTTTAGAAAAAATAAAAAAGAACTATAGAGGTAAGGATCGGTAGGTGAGTTAATTGAATGAAATTTATTGTACAAAAAAATTAGAAAATTTGTATGATAATAAGGATTGGGAAGACGTTCTAAACGATTTCCAATTAAAGATTCATTATAATTTGCAAAAAGTTCCTATTCATGAACGAGATGATTTAGAACAAGAAATAAAAATGAAGATCATCGAAAAAATGAACTTCTTAAAAGAAGTTCATACACCTGGTTTTTGGGAGTTTATTTATTATCAATGTGATGCGAATTCTTATTGTCCTGTGTTACACAATTTGAATATCTAATTTATTTTTTTACACAAATAGAGAACTAAATAATTAAAAGGAAACTATTCTGGTGAAGAAATGTATGTCATTTCTTCACCTTTTACGTCATAAAAAAAACAGCGACCGTATTGATCGCTGTTTTAACAATCTCACAAAATACAAACTAATATCTCTATATCGGTATCACAAAATACATGTTGAATAAATTGACTACTCTCATTCCAATCTAATTTATCTAGTCCGGCTCCCAATAACGGAATAGCTAATTTTTTGCACTCATAACTTTCCATTGCCATTTTCAGATTATAAATTGCTTTATTAAAATCAGCTCTGTTCGGCTTATGATAGAAGCGTTCCTTTGTTACAAGGTTAAAAACAGCGTGTTTCCCTTCCATATTATAATATAAGACATCTCCAATTTCGGGGTTGTATTTTCTAAGGGTTACTCGCATATTAGGATTATGCTTCATAAATAAAGCAGCTATGCCAGCTCCCATTCTACAGTCAGCACTAATGCAATGTGCTAACGTATATTCACTCGATACAGAAAACAAATCGCCTTTTACTTCTAAATATTTCATTTTATCTTTCGCTCCTTATGATTAAGCCTTTAATTCATCAATTTTACTTACAACATTCTGTAACCCTTCTTCTTTCGCCCACTTTATTAAATCCTCCAATATCTTATGAGTTGGACGTTCATTTAGATAAACAGAAATGCAAGCATTCGCATTTTTATCTTGAAAGATCTCATTCAACTCTAAATGTATATGATCTGATGAATTTCGTTGTTTTAGATTTTTATATAGTGTTTCAATTATAGTATCCATTTCATTATTTAAACTTAACATTTTTTCTCCTCTTCTTTTTTTACTATTTGATAATCTCCTGCTCCACACAAGAGAGATCCTCCATCTTCACAATTAGTATTTTTTCACCTCTTGCCGAACCACCATCTATATTTAAATAGTGATCTCTTTTATAGAAACCTTTTCCGTTATATTCAGAACCAGTATAACGCCCCATATACTGAACCGGAGTATGCCCATGAACAATTAGCTTGCCCTCTAATACATCACCTTTATAGGGATGGAACTCTTTGAAGAACTCTTCTCTAGTCCAAAGCATTTGTTCTTGATTTTGCTTTTCCAATGGTATGTTTGATTCAAAACCAGCATGTACGAAAACGCAGTTTAACTGTTCATCCACTTTATAAAAAGGGAGAGCATTCATTTTTTTTATAATATCTGAATACCTTTCTCTTAACTCTTTTTGTGTTTCTTTGAATTTATTCGGAATATACCCTAAGAAAGATTGTATTGATGCGTAGCCACCATTATTGCACCATTCCGAACCAATAAGAATCGAATAATATATGTCAGTGCAATTTACGAAATCAAGAAACATTTGCTCATGGTTTCCTCTTAAATAAGTGACTTGACCAGGATACCTTTTTATTAATTCAAAGGCGTATATAACACAAGCAAGGCTATCCTCACCTCTATCTATCAGATCTCCTAAAATAACGAGTGAATCCCCTTTTTGCAGACTTACTCCACTTTTTTCAATAGCCGCTAACCAAGAATTGAATTGACCATGAATATCACTACATACATAAGTAGCCATATACCACAAAACCCCTTTTCTTTTTTTATAAAAATAGAAGAGCTTAATACCGATCGGTATTAAGCTCTTCTTTATTCCTAGTTAATACATCATTCGGATCAATTCCGAATCGCTGCAAATGCTCAATCAGATTAATTGCAACATTACCATCTGTTCTCAACGAAACGCCCACAAAATAATCGGTAAAATATTTGTTGTTAAATAAACCCACGAATTTTTTTAAGTCTTCCGGTTGTATCCACAACATAAGGGCATCACCACACCAACATATATCCTTATTCTTAGTAAAGCTTAGAATATTGTCCAAATTCACGTCTCAATCCCCTTTCTAAACGCAATTTAAATTTTCAGTTAATAAATAAAAGAACACCGCTAGTAAGCAGTGTCCCAATTCATTTTAGAAATAACTTCTCAATTATCGATTAAATTTCCTTATTTTTAATAGTGGAAAATAGGTGGTCTAGTAAATATAACTCATAAAAATGACACTTTCCCCCACTTGTAGAATGATTAATATCTAAGATATAAAGACAGTATCCTTAGTTTTCATTTTCGATACAGTCCTCTACAATATTTAATTGATAGTTGTCATTGACTTCAGCACATTCCTCATGAGTATAAACTTCTTTACCCATATATATAGCTTTCTTCAATTCTTCTCCCTGTGAACAAAACATACATTTTTTCATAATAATATTCTCCTTAGTTTTTATTTTTACTTTTGCCAAAGTGCTAGACTTCATCATATTCATTTGAAAAACCATTCTCCTGATTGTACAAAGCACAAGCTTAGTTTCTTCCTGTTATCTAACTCGAACAAGCATACCATCTATTCTTATATCTTTACCTAAAGCTGTAGCGTAATAGTTGTCACCATTATGTTCTATCGCTGTATATATCCAGCATTGTTCTTCAAACCTTGTAGTGAGGATTTCACAACTACTACCGCTTGTGAAGTAATACCCACTAGGCAACTCAAATCTCCCTAATGAATTAGCTTTAATACGACCTTCTTCAAGAACCGGTTTTTTCAAATAAGATAATTTTTTTTCAATCTTCTTTAACTCATACGCTAAAGAAAAATATTCATTTCTTAAAAATAATTCATCTACGCTTTCACGATTAAATTCAATATTTTCACATTCATAACCCAAGGAATCTAATAACTCTCTTAAATATCTTTGCAATTTATCAAATTCCTTTTTTACTTCAGGTAATTTTATCAAAGGATTGCTTTTACTCGTATTAGATAGCATATTAATCTCTCCATCTCTTCTATTTTATTTTTAAATATATATTGCGTTTTTAATTTTTTCTCTCAATTTTCGTTAAATATGAACGATTAACAATTACAGCTCCCTGGAACATCTGATGATATTTTTCTAAATTTTTATTGTTGTATTGATCCGGAGAATGATTTAGTTTAAACAATTCATAAAAGGCTTTTGAAATAATTTCGTCATCACTTAAAAGTTCTGCATCTTTAATACCAAAATGCACTTCGTGCCAATCCAATCCCTGGAAGAAAATTAAATAATAGCTTTGAGCTTCAACAACATTATTTTGAGATTTCTTCATTTTTTTCTCCTTTTAAGACTAACAGTCATGCCAACTTGTTTATTAAACATCACCGTTGCCATCATTATCCCAATTTTTTAAATACAAAAAGAAGAGCTGCCATAACAGCTTCTTCCTTTAATACAAACAATTTATTTTAAACAAGCTACCTTTTTCGTGAGCTGAATCGTCTTGTTGTTTTTTTCTTACCAAGCTTTTCAACAAAAGAATCTTCCCAACCTAACGTTCTAAGGTTAGATGCGGATATAGACATCAGCTCCCAAGGATTTTTTCCTTCAAGAACAATGTTTTCCGCTACTCCTTTTAATTCATTAGCTGTAAATGAAAACGAACTGGATTCGAATATATCCCAAACGACTGAATCTGTTTCAATTGGACCGTTTTTTTCTACATAAGCTTTCATTTGGTCCTTCATCACCTTTAAAACAGCTTCAAGGCGCTCTACTTCATTAGCTACTTTTACAGCTTCTTCTACTGATTCGATTTTATTGCCGATTACCGCTTTTACTGTACTTGCCATAATAAAACCCCTCTTTTTAAATATTTTTAAAAAGCTTTCTATTAAACAAGAATTGATTTACTGTAATGACCTTGCCCAATTAATTTGTAAATTTTATTTTTAATTAGGATCAAGATTCTATTCACCTCATTGTCTGAGATTGGTTTTACCTTTTTCTCCTCTAAGAGATAGAACGAACCATTTTCAAAAACCATAGAAAATCTTTTTTTATTTTTATCCTGATACGAAATAAAGGATTTTTCCGAATCCAAACCTTTAATATCTCTTTTGATCTTCCTCGCACCAAAATCTGTTACATTACTTAATATCGCAACTGACATTAAAACCCCAACCTTTCCTTTAATATTTTTTAAACACAAAAAAGCCGATTGTAAATCCCAAGAGGGAACAATCGACTTTTATGTATATTTATCGCAAATAGTTACAAGCAAATTAATATACGAATGTATAAAATAGGGCTGGTGACTACTTGCAGCATAAATAACAAACTTTTAATACTTTGCTTTGAGCAATTCAATGACGAGAAACGTCTACCTACAATTCTCTTTAGTAAGAGATTAAAAAAGGTAATATTATTTATGCCGAATCTTTCTTGTACAACAAGAATTTGACGACTTCCGCTAGAACAGCGACATAGTAAATAATAATATATGTACATTATATCAAAACGTGTAACTAATATCAACACAATGTGTAGTTATTATGGTTTTTCCCAAAAAAACTTCAATAAAAATAGAAAAACGGGTATATGCCGTTTTTCTATTTTTATATTGATTTTGCATCTAGAATGGTAAACCTTTGGGTATTTCCTTATCAAATGGGCTAAATCCTTGAAATGCTTCATAGAGATTCCATTGACTTAACCAATCAACAGAGGATTTTCTAAATATCTCATTATGTTCTTGATTATTATTGGCGGTGAATACTATTTCTTCATAAGTGTATTCTGGATTCGCCGTGATTAAATCTGAGACATTGTATTGCTCGCTTAATTTAGAAGCGCCAACTTTCCACATTTTAATTTTGTTGTTTTTTAAAATGACAGATGCATATATTTTATGTGGAAATTTGTTACACCAATGTATATTCAACAACATCAATCACTCCTATTTTATTTAATTTTCTATCAATCAATTAATACTTACCAAACCGTTGATAGCACTCTAAAGCAAACGGACAGTGTTTACAATTACTTGATGGACAAGCAGGAAAAATTTTCTCGACCTCTTCTGGGACTATAGCATACAGTCCCAACTTCGAATTGATGGAGTTGGCCAGCCCCAAAGCCCACAATCTTGCTTTCTCCATATCCAATAGGTCAAATACATGAGTGCTTGCTTTCCTGAACCTAAGAAAGAATAAAGTGCCCACTACTTCGGATACGTGATATAGTTTATGGATTGCCCATGCATACAAACCTATCTGGTAAGTATCCAGTACGTTATACATCACTCGATTCGTTTTCCAATCGGTGATGAACTTCTCACCCTTTCCAACCAGATCAATGTAGCCGCGTATTCTAGGTGCATTTTCAGAATTATCTAATGGAATCTCGAAGTATACCTCTGTTCTACCCATATTCGGATAGATTTTAGCTCGACTCGCCAAGTCTGAAATATCTTTATATGCGACTGCTGGGTGAAAGTCTGCTTCAATGTATCCATTCAAAACCGCTTCTGAATGCTCCACCCCATTAATCTTATCTTCTATGGTTTTATGAACTGCCTTTCCTAAAGCAAGTGGCAAGGTGATCGGTTCCTCATATCCTTCCACATACTTTTTAAAGAAACGATAAGGGCATTCATTGTATATACTTAATCGTGAAAATGAAAATATCATACTTTTCACCCTTTACTCATCTAGGACTACGCCGATGAATGGCTTATCCTCTACTTTCTAAATCTCTTTCTTTTTACCTTCTAATGGTTCCGTTATAATTCTCAGATTTTCCATTGGTTTCTTCACTCTTTTGCTTCCAAAAGGTGTTTGAACATCTGCCCAAGATTTATCCTTTGCTACCCTTGAGACTGTAGATGTATTCGCAGGGACAGGCTTATTACCCCAATCTGCTTTGAACTGGACAATAGCCCCTTTCATTAAATCGGTAATCATTTCCGTTGTTTCTTTTTCAATATGAGTTTCCCATGCAATAGGCATAAAAAATGTTCCGACCTTTAGTTCTTCCTTAACAAAGACTGCAGCTCCTTTTCCTAGAGATCCAAACAAACCATAGGACTTCCAATCACAAACCTTTTTCTTTGTCCCATCACTTAATTCAATACCACTATTACATGTATAAGGGCTACTAGATACTCCATTACAACTAGGACATCGGAAACCTGTATTTCCAATGCTATTTTTCAATTCTTCTACGGTTGTGAATACTCGAACATCATCTGTTAATTCAGGTTGATTGGCTTCTTGATAGTAGCTCATGTACCAATAGCTTCGGTCATCTTCCCATGCATTCAAAATATCTTTTGCATCCATGCCAGTATTTTCGGCATAATGATTCGCACGATCAATAACCCATTTGAATTTATCACAATATTTATGGAAACAACTTTTGTACCCTTTATCACCATAAGTACCGATTGAAGGATTTTCTAACGGACAACCATTAGGATTAAAACATCCACAACTTCTATTTTTATTACAGTCACTTTCAACTGCTTTTTTTAATTTTTCATAGCCTGGTGTTCCAATCATTATAACTACCCCTTTTTAAATTTTATTTATTAATTAAACTTGATAGGTAATAGAAGGATTTCTTATCTTTAATTTTTAGTGCAATATCAATAGCATTTAATATGTTGATTTTTTCAACCTCTTTTATAGTGTCTTCTATTTCTACACTAGTTAATTCTTGTATAATGTTTAACTTTTCAAAAATAGCAAACAAATGATCATAAAAATTACTACTATCTAACAACTCTTTAATACTTACTCGAATTAAATGAGCCCCTTTACAAAACACAAAATACTGATCAACATTTTCAACAGTACGGGTACTTTTATTAATAATAATTTCTTTGCCCTCAATCGGCATAAAATGATACAAAACACTATCCTTCCAAATAACTAGATGCTCTGTTGCGAATGTTAATTCAATTTTATTTTCAGCAACAAAATTAATAAAAAGAGGTTTCATTTTTTGAATTGTTATCATTTGTAACTCTCCTAACCTTTTAGTTTAAGATTTAAAAAAACAAAGAGGACGGTTATACCGCCCTCTCACTCACTTATTCTACATCTATCTGTTTTTAAAATGGAAGAATTATACACTAAAGTAACGGTCAAAATGGAAGATCATCCTCAGATACTTCTATTGGTCCTTTGCTATTAGCAAAAGGATCTTCATTTACGGGTGAATAATTCGGCTGATTCATAGGTGGTTGATTTTGCTGGTATGCCCCTCCGCCAAACGAACCCTGTCCTGACATTCCACCACTAGTTTGCTGTTGCTGTGGTTGACCTCCCCACTGTTGCTGCGGTTGTCCTCCGTGTTGCTGTGGTTGTCCTCCCCACTGTTGCTGTGGTTGTCCTCCCCACTGTTGCTGTGGTTGACCTCCGTGTTGTGGTTGACCTTGACCATTCCCATTTCCAATACCATTGGCATTGCCTTGCCTTTGATCTAAGAACTGAACAGAGTCAGCAACAATTTCAGTAACATATACTTTCTTTCCATCATTCCCATCGAAATTTCGAGTTTGAATACGACCTGTCACTCCTACTAACGATCCCTTATGAGTGAAGTTGGCAACATTCTCCGCTAATTTATTCCAAACTACAACTGGAATGAAATCCGCATCACGTTCTCCTTGTTGATTTGTGAATGCACGATTTACAGCCATTGTGAAATTTGTTACTGCTTTTCCTTGTGGTGTATATCTAAGCTCCGGCTCTTTTGTTAAACGTCCAATACCATTCCAATTGTTCATCATTTTACATTTCTCCTTTTTGTTCATTTTTTTTTATTTTTTATCATTATTTAATGTGTTTTAACTTCCTATAGCTTGCCTACTGGTGCCATGCCCTTCTTTCTCTTTCATATATAAATAGTGAATAAAAGGTACCTGCAAGATAACTTTTGAGAAATTTAAATCATTTTGAGCCTGACTTACTTTCCATGAAATTCTAGCGACCTTGACGCCTTCTACCGCCCAATCTGCACGTAGAGCTGGTTCTTTTCTATATTCATCCATAATTTTTGAATAACACGAATAAACTTTTGATTTCTCACATCTTTCCTTCAAGTAATTCAAGAGTTCCAGTTGTCTTTCAACCTGGTCTTCTAAATAAGCCATAACCATAAGTTCTGCAAAAAGCTCCGTTAATTGACTATATTCGTATCGTAGCCAGTGCTGATATATAAGATCTCTGTGTTTTTTCATATCATCTTTTCTACCACGAGAAGACTTCCATCCAATACACTCTAATTGGCTTGGATTTAATTGTTCAGCAGGATGCATACTTTTTCTGTTTTTACCGAAATACTTTTCCTTCAATTCAGGATAAGGAACGCCTGATATTCTCGATTCAAAATCGAGAACCCCTCCTTGTTTATTACAAAAGAAGCACCTGTACACTTGATCATGAGTATTGAGTGAAAGATAATATTTACCCCTCTTGTTAGAATCCTCTAGGCAGAAAGGACACTTCCCAAGCGTCTCTTTCTTACCATAAGTTCGAGGATTAATTTCAACACCATGTCTTTCTGCAACTTCTAAAATTTTAGGAAGCATATTAAACACCACCTAATGCTACAAAGAAGTTGAAGCCACTGTCTTTACGAATTGCCATCATAATCTCCTGTCCATCCACAAGATGGTTTGTTACTTCAATGGATTGTTCATCTTGTGCAAAAACAGTTAATTGCTCATTATTGCTCTTTTTAGTAACATGTAATTTCGTGAATGGAATTCCAGTTGGGGTTGAACCACGCTCAACTTTATTTAAGAAAAAGCCTTCAAGATTTTGATGATTAGATTGTTGTTGCGGCTGTTGTGATTGACCTTGTTGAGTTGTATGCTGTGGTTGCTGTTCTGGTTGTGGGTTTCCATTACGAATACTTACAATTTCCACTAAGAAGTAAAAACCATCTTCTTCATAAAAATTAACAGTTATATAACTACCCTGTTGAATTTGCTTAATAGCTTCAACCAATTGATTATTTTCTCTCACTAACAATGATATTTCATCATTACTAGCTGTCCCCGCATAAACTTTGCCAAAAGGCACTCCTTTATGTTCTCCGGTTTCATATCTGTTCAACAAAAACGTATCTTGAACAATACTTTTATTGGCTGATGCATTTCCTTGTTGTTGAGTTTGTTGCGGCTGTTGCGGCTGTTGATCCTGTTTTTTCTCCGCTGAATTAATCCAACCAAGCAACTTTCCTCGAACATTTTTATAGTTATTTGCATAAAGACGATCCAAAGATTTAATGCCCATATTTAGTGATTGAATAATACTATCAGTAGGCACATTTCTTAAACTAGCTACCCGAACAGCGTAATTCATTAGCTCATTCACCTGTTCCTGACTAATATAATTTGGGCTACCATTTTCAACTTTACTTTGGAATGAATCAGGATCGTCTTTGTCTGTTGCAATATTAAATTGCTTTAGAAGGAAATATTTTTCAGCATAAGTAAGAGCTTTACCAACACCTTTTTCTCCCTCAGTGTCTAATCCTTGTGCATAAAACGGCACCGTAATTTCTTCACCAGATTCAACATCTACCCACGTAAACTCCATTTTTAGTTCGGTTACAAGTTTAGAAGTAATTTTAAGATTACCGTATTTATCCTTACTTTCTACATTTGTAATGGTTACTTTAGAATCAATGACATTCGGAAATAAAAGTAACCCTACTTTGTCTAATTCTTCCCTTAAAGCACCTAACACTTGTGAGCTACCAACATATTGATATTGATGACCTTGCTCACCTTTTTGTAGATAAGGAACCGCTTTTCTTACTTGTAGTAATTTTCGATAAAGATTTAACTTTCCGTTTTCTTTTACAACTTCTGTCATATTATTTTCCTCCGTTCAATTAATATTTTTAAAAAGAAAAAGCCGACATTTGTCTTTAAAAAGAACAAATCCATCGACTTCAAAAAACCTTATCAACTAACAAAAGCTATTTTGTGTGGTTGAGTTTATCCACTCCTTCATTTCAAATATTTTGGATACAAAAAAAGCCGATACAATTCTAAATAGAATCAATCGACTTTTTATATATTAACGTGTATAAGTTTATTAGTAGCAGCAATCGCAACCGGATTCTAACAAACTCCACGTAAAATAACATTTACTAAGATACATTATGCTGAAAGCAAATTTCTGACGGTGATCGTCAACCTGACATCCTTTTTTCAAAGAGTAGGAAATGAAATAACTTGTGCCGATTCTCCTTCATCAAAAGAAGGTATAACGACTTTCACAAATGTGACTCAAAGATAATTAATATATTCTGATTATAACAAATGGTGTAACATAGTTCAACATTTTGTGTAGTTTAAAAATATAAAATTTTTAGGAATAGGGAGTAGTACTAATTCTTCTGGAATGTCTATGTTTTATCAAACCTTCCTTTTTTTGAGCTACTATACAATGCAATTGTCATGATTAAATTGTTTTAATTTATTAACACATAACAGCTATAACATTTTTACCTTCGATTCGTGCTTTTTTAATAAACTCTCTATCTTCTTCTGCTAAATCTGTTTTACATTTCGGACAAATAAAAAGGTCAATATATTCTTTGCCATCAATCATATAAAGAACCGTGGTAGTATATTTGACATTTTCTTTGCAGTTTGGACAATACTTTATTAGTGTTTCACCGAACATTTTACTAACCCCTTTGTTTATAATTTAGTTTTTCATCGTTGCCGAATTGTTGAAGAATTTTACTTTGATACTTTTGAAATCTATTAAGAATAAAAATTCCATAACTCATGTTTATTAAAAAGTACATAATGATATAAAAAATAAATAACTTTCCATCGACAGTTAGAACTCCATTACTTACAAGAACTGCCCCGTTGAATAAATACAAAAAGAACGATAGGCTTATAATAATTAATAACAAGAAAGTAAATACGTACTTTTTCCACTTTCTATCAAGTGTATCTAATATAATTTGCATATAATCACCTCAATTCCTTTCAAATATTAAATAAATTCATCTGCTGCCAATGTTCTTTGGGTAATTCTTTAATCGGTTCTAAAGCATACTCACGAATATTCGTAAACCAATGAAGCGGAAAACACCCTCTAACAGCTTTCAGATCCGCATCCGAGTAAAAGTAACATTCATGTTTATTTGCATAACAGCCATAAGTAGCTCGAATATAATATCTCCCTAATGGAACATTGTAGCCAGCTTTTTTCCATATTAGATCCGCTTCATATACTTTACCTACTTCCAGTACCGGTAACGTGTCCGGCTTTTGTGGTTCTAGTAGCCCAGCATCCTCGTCAGTTTTATTCTCCTCAATAATTTCAAAAAGACTCTTTTGGTACAAGCCAAAATGTGAGCCTGACTTTGGGAAGAGACTAGCTTCATAAGCGAAACCACCATGAGGGAATAGATAATAAATTTCCCCCACGATTAAATTTCTTGAACCACCCGAATCAATACATTTCCCTCGCATGTGATGTACCCCCTCCCATCATTACAATGAACAATTTTTAAAATGTTTAATAAAAACTTGTTTGTATTTTTCTATCTTTCTTTCGTTTTCTCCCTGAAATTCTTGCCACTCAGAATAATCTCCAGCTTCTTCTGTAACTGATTCCTCAATCGTATATTCATCTGTATCAAAAAGAAACTCATATGCTGCTATGAAACCTAATTTCTTTAATGTTTCTTCACTCAACTTCGTTGAAACCTCCTTCTGACAAAAAACTTTTATACAAACTCAGCTATTTTTCAAATTATTACGCTCCAATAATTAGCTATATCATTCAAATTGAGCAGTAATTTTTAACTTTTTGGGTTAAAAAGAATTTTCATTGCTTCTAAATTAGTTGGGTCAATCATTGTTGCATTTTTGATAATAGATATAGCTAAATCTAAGGGTAATTTGCTTAAGTAACATTGATAACCAAGTTCTAATGTCCATACCGTACTTTCACTTAGATACTTTTCCTTTTGAATTTCTTCTAATGATTGACCATTATCTCTACGGTTTAAATATTCTTCCATTGTCATAGTCTCTAAAACGCCCCTTTTTTTACATTTCTCTCAAAATAACAAACTGCTTACTCAATAATTTTATGAACTTTACAAATATGAATAAGTAGTTCTTGTAGCGACTGATTAAGTAAACCTCTAAAAGAAGGATCGTTATTATCAGTAGCATGATGGTATAAATCAACAACCCATACCTTATCATTACCGTTATCGTGTAAATCTTGATTTATCTGAACTTCGTATCCTTTATGACTTAATAACGTCAATAAATATTCTAAGTCCATGTCTAAAAAAAGAGAGCCACTTATGATGTTCCTTTTGGTTTTAAAACCGAACATATCAAATCCTCTTTCTTTTACCCATTGTGTTTAATAGTCACCATTTTCTCTTAATATATCTTGTACATCCTCATATAAATCTTCTGGATTGCCTATATTATTAAATTCAATTTCGCACCATCTATCAGCGATTTTCTGGAGTGTTTCTGCTTGTTTAATTAACCATTTCCAATCATTTTCTAGCGATGTACCACCTAGATGATAGCTTGCATCCTTTTTTTTATCGCTGTTAATAGGACTTCGTTGCGTATTGTCATTTCTATCCCATCTCCTTTTTCTAATGCTTTTTTATATTTTTGGGAAACTCATGCCCTAGTCCAATCGGTTTACCTTCTGTAACAGTCATGTTGCAAATGGTATAAGTTTTTTGTTTACGCCAAAGTAATTTCCGAACAAGTTGAACTACAACTCCTACCACTAGATACAGTATCCAAACTGTTATAATGCCTCTGTCGTTTCCTATAAAAGACAGTACCATCAATGCAGCTAGGCCCAAAGTACACATAAAAGCTGTACCTGTAGAAACACTAGCAAAAGTTTCTTTCATCATAAAATATTTACAGACCAGCACGAATCCGAGCATGAAAATAGTTAAGGAAAAAATAATAGCACTAATGGCACTAATTGCTTCCAATTCTGGCTCCTTACTAATTGCAGTTGCACATATATAGATTCCATCAACGCTCACACAAAGCATAATTAGTATTACAACCCATGTACTAGATCGCATCAAATAACTTAAAAAAGCCATGTTATAAATCCTCCTTCATGTTCCAACCATGCATTAAACTGAATACCTACGTCCAACTACAATCGTTTCTGTAGCCGATTCAAACATTTTTGCAGTTACTCTATTGTAATCGTATGTGACAATGATGTTCGCACCACTAGCTCCTTGATACAACAAGTCTAAATGGACACCTAGTTTTCTATGTTCATCTAAGGTCATTGCAATGTTGTATAAGGTAGCACCTTTTATTACGTATGGGGGATCAATGAACAGAACACCATTGCCATCCCAATATGACTCCACCATGAATTCATAAGCATCTTCACAATGCAGTTCGATCTTTTTATACAGTTTGGCGATATACTTAATTTTTTTAATCAAAGTTTTAGGATTCCAACGTGCAAGTAATTGATCCCTACTGCCGTTTTTACCACCGAGCGGATTTGCTTTGCTAATACCGCTATAGGCTAAGCGATTTACAAGTAACGTTGCCCACGCAGCTTCTAGCGTGTTCATTCCTGCAAAATTTTTCTTGATTTGTTGTTGAGCCTTGAAGAAATCTTTATGTGTTGGCTGGTTATGGTTTATTCGATAAATCAACTCTTCAGGCATATACAGCATACTCCACCATAGAGAATACACCCCAAAATCTAAATCGTTTAATACAATCCTTTTCACCACACTAGCGTCCAACATCGCTAATTCAAAGCTACCACCGCCTGAAAATGGCGAATACAGTGTTTCGGCTTTATTTTTGTACAAATGATGATACAAGTAGTCAATCATTTTCGATTTACCGCCAGGATAACGGAATGGTGATAAATTACGTCTTAAATTGCTAATTTTTCTAATTTTTGTCCCTTCTTCTTTTGCTTTATCTTCTAAGATGACTAAGAATTGATCACGCTCAATTCGTGCACCTTCATAAAAATTAAAAGCGTCACAGCAATCACAGAACCATCCATGTGACAATGTATCTAATCGATCGGAATTATTGTAGATTTCGCCACAAAACTCGCATTCTAGTTTATTAGCCATATTAAACACCTACATTGCATATGAGATCCCCTTTCCAATAAAATGAGAAACACTTAATGTTCACTGTTCAGTTTTTAAACCCCCATATAGTCAATTATGGTCTGGAATATTAAGAACTTTAAAATTGTGTCTAAAGGATATTGTCAATTCCATGATTCCATATTTCTCTTGTAAAGCAATCAAATCATCAAGGTTTTCAATCTCAATAAACCATCCCTTTTGTCCTTCAATCTTTTTGGCTTCATCCATAGGTTTTAGCGGTTTTTCATCAAGTAATGTACTATCCTTTGTGACTTCAAAAATCATTATAGTTACTCCTTACATCTTAAAAATATCTTTATATGCTGAAATAGCCTGTTTTTTCTGCGGTATCAATGTATTCTTTATGAGCATCACATCCAACCTCATGAACTTTTAAATATACGTCATATAAATCATTTAGAATGTTTAATGCATCTTGTGGTATACATTCTTCGATAATTTCCTTGTTAGAAGGGGCTTTCCCATTGGCTTTTACATATTCAATTACAAATGACCCAACTTCCACTCGAAATTCTTCGGCGTTTGGTGCAGGTGAAAGGCCACATAACGTTTCAAATTCTTCCAACAGTGAACGTCTATATCTTTTAGCCATATTCATCCACTCCCTTTACTCCACGTAATGTTTCTTATGTTGAACAATACGGTTCGATTACTCCCTTTTTTTACGTTTTGCGCTATTAAATTTAGCTCTAAAACGTTCCAGGACCCATTCTCTTTCGTAATGGTTTTCATCGGCAACGTCAATACAAATTTGTATTACTTCTTCAACAAGTTCATCCATACGCTCCATAGCCTGCTTGTATACCTTTTCGTCCTCCGACAATCTTTTTTTCCTCCTTCCTCAACATAATGTTTCTTCAACTGAACAATATCTTTCAAAGATCCTCAAACGCTTTATATCTAAAATGTATTTTACGATTTATTACTTTGTGTTCTACCCAACCAGTATCCCAATTAGCTTTTAAAGCAGCTGCAAGTTGTGCTTTAGGACTTGAATAATAACATTGACAATGATTCAGTATTTCATTAACAGTGATCCACCTATCAGGGTATCGTTGTAAATATTGTTTTACCTCATCCATCATCAATGTATAGTTACTTTGATAGTTGAAATCTCCCATTTTGTGACCACCAGTGATTGTGTCGTGATAACCGTCTTTAATGAATTTTCGAATATCCACAGTTTTACGATTTAATTTAGCAAACATGCCATAAGGTATTTCAGCATAGCCGCCACAGCTATCCTCTTGAATGACAATCAAGCCGACTCCAACATATTTCAAAAAATTCTCTACTAACCTAGAAAAACCATTTTTTTTCATTGGTACGGCTACAAATACATAATGTCCATGACGTTTAGCGTCAACAGCTTGTTCAATCACTTTGAAATTAAGCGCTTTTTTCATTTCCACGATGATAATATGATTTCCGATGACTCCTACAACATCATAATGAAGTACCTCTGCATATACTTTTTCACAGCCTATCTTCTCTAGCAGAAGCTGTTTTACTGGTTCAAACAAATCCGATTCTTTCACGCTACCACGCTCCTGTCCAAAGAACTCTATCCTTACTGGCAAAATACTCTTTGAGCTGCCCTCCAACCCATATTCCCATATCTACAGGTACAGCATTTCCAATCATTTTATATGCATCGTTATCCGTGCCATCGAACACAAACCAATCAGGAAATCCTTGGAGCCTCGCCCATTCACGAACAGAATAAGGCCGAACATTGACACTATCATTTATAAGCCTTGTAGAACGGTCCTTCCCATAGTGAGCAACACATGTTGGTGCTATGCCATCCAGATCCGTAATGATTGGCTTATCTCTATAGTGACCATCTAAGCGTTTCTGTACATAAGCAGGAGCATATACTTCTGTTCCTACATCAATAATGTCACGCATCTTTACTGGCTTGCTTTCAGGATATTCTAAGTTGTAAAAAGGGCTTTTGGTGCCAATTACAATTAATCGCTTACGCTCCTGCGGAAGCCACATGTTTGCATTAACCGGACATTCTACTCTTACATAGTAATTAGGCAGTTTCGTCATACACTCCATAACTACCTGAAATTTTTTCATACCTGGAACATTTTCGATAACGTAGGCTTCTGGCTGGGCTAGGGCTACATGTCGGAAAAAGTGTAGAAAAAGATCGTCACCTGTGCGTGTTCCATGTATGTCTGCAATGTTGCTGTACCTTGTACAAGGGAAGGTTCCAATGTAAACGTCAGCGTCCTGTTGATCTAATACTGTGATTCTAGTAATATCCGTTTCATTTACCGTGTGCTTGAAATTCTTGCGTAAGGTAGCGCAGGCTTTTTGGTCAATTTCAAATGATTCGATTACATCAATGCCCGCTTCAATCATTCCTAAATCCATTCCGCCAGCACCACTAAAATAACTTTTGGCTGTTATCATCAACACGTCACCCCCTCCTACTTATTTAATTTGTCTATATCAATAGTGTAATATTTTCTAATTGTGTAAGTCAATTATAAACCTATTCATTTTGAGTATTTTTTATCTTTATTTGAATAACAGGTGAAATAAAAAAAGTGCCTAATTCAAGTCGAACTAGGCACTTACTGTATTCATCATTTGTTTTTATTATTTTTATTACGATGAACAACGATAACTACAATCCCCACTAAAACGACTAAAGAACCAACTATTATTAATTTTATTAATACAGGGGATTTTAATTCCTTATCATCTTTTTCTAAAGCAGTTTCTTTTGTTGCTCTAGAAACATCTTGTAATGATGATAATGCCCCTCCTTCTGTTACCCCTGCTTCGGATTTAAACTTAGCAGTAACGTGTAAGCCTTCATTTATTTTAGTTAAACCAAATGTTTTGAATTCCATTAAAGCTGCATCTTTTTTACTTAATTCGTTGTAATAGGTAGAATCGAAGTATTCCAATATTTTATTCGAATTTCCCTTTTCGAAATCGGCATTTTCTAATGTCATATCCGCTATTTCTTCTTTCATCATGGCATAACCTGTGGCTGGATCAATAAGGACCCACATTCTCCCTCCAAAAGCAAACTCATCCCCATTTCTCATATCCTTTAACAAATTGAAAGCTGTTTTGTTTTTATCCGTTGTAGTAACCTTTACTTCCTTTTGTTCGACTACGTTTAATTCCGTTGATGTTGTTGCCGCAGCAGCGCTATTAGTTGTGATTCCTTCAAAAAATAAAAATGTGGCCATAGATAAAAATACGATGTTTGCCCATAACGTTTTTTTAATGCTCATTCCCTTATCTCCTTTTCTTATCCTAAATTAGAACTCGTTTTGTTAACTCTGGCTTTAAGAGTAATAAAAAGGGATTCCTAACCAGGGAGCCCTTACTATTCTTCTGGCAGCTCGGAATAACTTGTAGGTGCATTGGCTATAAAAATGCTTTCGAAATTGTCATTAGCATACATATCTTTTTTATTTAGCATCCACTGATCTGCAAAGTTCGTAATCTCTTGAAAAACAGTTGATGGCGAGCTGTCTACATTTCTTCCAGCTACAAATGAATTAAATGCCATGTTCAAAGTCTTTTCAGACGAATCCAAGTATTGAATGTTCTGCTTCTGTTTCTGACCAACCGATACCAGTGTCTTGTATAGTGCTTTTAAGTTATCCAAATGATCCCTATGAATATCTATGGAGAACTCAATTTCAGATGGCTTTTGTATTAAAGCCATTTTCAAAGGAGGATGCTTGTCATATTCCTTTGGCTTTAATTCAGATACTGACTTGATCGTAATCTTAATCTCTGCGTCAATATCATTCGAGCCGGCTGTTTCTAAGTAGACCTGCTCAATAATAAAGGAATGATAATCATAACGATGCAACACATTCCTTTTACTTTCAGAACTTGTTCCATCTACATGAATAAGAGCACGATTCGTAAAGCAATACTCGTCAGTTTTAGTCTTGATTAAATAATGAATCTGCTCGAACTGATCCAATATATAATTACTTGCTTCTGCTTTACGTAGATCCTCCCCCAATATAAACACGCCAATTTTCGACAAACCAAAAACACTAGCACCAAATTTTTTTAGCATAAAATAGATACCTCCCCAATGTTTTACCAATTCCTCCAAAAGAAAGCTCCTACATCAAGTAGGAGCCTTCAATCTAAAATTAAATTCGTACTGAAATGTCCATTTTCTTTTTCTGTGTGAAAAACAAAACAGTTAGAATAGCAGCAAGCGTCATAAGCAAGATAGCTAAACTAATAATCGTATAACTCAAGAAAATCGTCCACAGGTTGGCTACAAGAAAACGTAGCATTACTGGCATGATAGAAACGATTGCTAACAAAATATATATATTCAATGCTAGTCCTTTTCGTTTCTTGTAAAGCTCATCTCGCTTATCCAATTCAAACATCATATTCTTTTGTACCGCATCAAATAATTCTTCTGGATTACCTCCGCGTTCGTAACTTATTTTCAGATTTTGATGAAACTGTTCTAACGAAGGAAATTTATATTTATTAAAATGCTCCGTTTTTAATTCCGCTTCATTCTCCAAACCTTCGATTACGATTTCGACATCCCGCTTAATAAATTTATCTGTTAATGTAGGCAATGTTGAGTTAAGCGAATAAAGGACGTTTTCGCCTGTTTGAAGAAAAAACTTCATGTTAGTTACGTATTTTAACAGATTACTTAATTGTTCTTGATACTGATTTAGTTTCTTTGTTTGATAAGAGAAACAGTAGAAAAAGAATGCCAATCCTACAATTCCTACAAAAACACTAATTACCTTATTCTCTGAAATAGTATAGAAATAGAGAAAAACACCACCGAACAATACAACAAATAATATGATAAGCTCTATTGGACTATAAATTTCAATTACATTTTTGATAAAACCCCGAATTTTATTCATCTTATTTTCCGACCTTTCTTACACAGCTATAGGCTGCTTTATTTTGAAAATATCAGGCAGTAAGTGATACAACTGTTTATCCTTAATTTCCTCTAAGCTTTTTTCTGATAACGGATTAAAAATCTCTTTTGAAACGTATTTCTTTTTCTTTTCATCATATTCTTGAATATGACGATATAAATAAGTTCCAACAGCTCCCTTTTCCGTATAATCGTTGTACTCCATGATTTCCTTAATTCTACGAACAATTAGACCATCTTCAATTGCATATTGCATGTAAATCCCAAATCGTAGGAACTCTACAATCTCTCTCCCAACAATTAAATCACTCATGATGGAGTATGCAGGTGCTTGACGAATCATTGGTACTAAGCGAGCAGGAACGTTCGCAGCACCTTTAGCATGAATCGTTGTGATAATCGCATGGTCTGTTTTTACACTATCTAGAATATCAGCAGCTTCCGCTCCACGTGTTTCAGAAATAATAGCCCAGTCAGGATTGTTACGTAATGCTGTTTTAACAAGATCAGACATTGTAACTTTTTTATTACGCTGTTCAGATAATAAAGTTCGCCAACTATAAATAAACTTGTCTGGATACAAAGCTTTTATATGACTATCTCTTGTATCTTCTATCAGAGCTATAATTTTGCTACTATCAATTGGACCCACAAGCATCTTTTGAAGCTCCGTTTTCCCCGATCCCGTACGACCAGCAATAATAATGTTACTTTCTGCTTTAACCAAGATCGTCAATAAGTCTTCAATATCTTGATTATTACCGAATGTCATTTCTTTTAGATTATCTACAGCTAGTCGTGGTCTGGAAATACGTAGTGCTAATGTATCTCCATCCGGACTGACAGCATCATGAACAGCATTTACACGGATATAGCCAAACTCTGTATCTAATATCGGTTCATTATCAGTAAACTCCTTTTTTTGAACGTCCGAAATTTGTTTAATTAAGCGTCTTACTTCTTGTAATTTTGGTTTTTCATCTAGGATTTGGGGACCTTTTTGGTTATGTTGGATTCTTACCTTATCAGCATCAAAGTTAATATCTGTTATACCTTCATCATTTAAGTAGTCTGCTATAAAACTACTTTCCAGAATTTTTTTAATGCGAATTTCGTATTCATTTAATTGCTCAGTCATCATATAGTCATAACCCCTTTTCTTATCTTATTAGATTTATTGTCCGATGTTTGAAATAGAGCCAGTAACTCCAGCCATGTAATACACAAATATAACGCCAGCAAAGCCTACAATTGTAAACATGGAAATAAAAATTGGAATATAACCTAGCGTTTCCATACTGCCCATTTTCTTCTCTATTAGCTCATCAACTCTGTTCTTCTGAATTTCTGTGATGTATGCCTGCAATTCCTTCATTGCTTCCTTCTTGATACCAAATTCACTGAACTGGTAGATCATATCCATAATCATATAGGCTTCACTTGATCCAACATAATTGGCAAATTCTAAATAATGCTCACGTTTATTGTCCACTTCAATTTTTTTAATTAATTCTTCAAGTCGTCCTTTTATCGAACCACGAGTATAAGGCAACAAAGCAATAAAAGCTTGATATACATTCCCCGCAGAAGGAATTAACGCCATGAAACTTTCTATCATCTCCGGAAACAAATAGGAATTAAGATAATCATCTTTTTTCTTTCTTGTAAGTAACGTATAGTACGGATATTTAAAACCAACCACCATTGCAATAATAGGAACATAGAACAAATGGTATTTCTCTGAATAATAAATGAATAACCCTGCAATAAGAGTAAAGAGAATTAAGAAAATTAACCGTGTTTTGAAAAAAACCTTTGAATCTTTGTTGTAATATTTCAAAATCTCTTTTAATTTCTCTTCCCTGACTAATTCAGTAATCATAAAGTTCAACACTCCTTTTTATTAATTGTTTCGAATCATATTAAACACTTTATTTTGGGTAGTTAGGGTTTCTTCTTTAAATACCCCTTCATATGTGTAGTGATAATTAATTACAATGGTTTCTCCATATTTCATGGAGCCATGAAGCGGGTTGCCTCTACTATCATTAAAACTGATACTATAACCTATTGAAGATAGTTGGTTGATATAATTTGTTACCCTTCCCGTTACGCCGCCTTCTTCCTTGACCAATTCAGAAACTTCTGATGTAACTTTTAAGAAGGCGTGGTTGTGTAAGGAGTTTAATTCGAATTGTATAAAGCCAGGCACGAATATTCCGACAAACAAAAGCATGGCAATAATTGCACCTTTCATTTCACCCATAACCGAGCACCACCTTTACGTTAAAATCTTCTTTTTACGATTACCGCCAAGCTTCATACTCCAAAATCATATTGTATTGATAGAATTCTTTTGTTTCGCCCGAGTTAGGTGTAGCTGGCTTCGTAACATATCCACGATATTTAAATATACGGGTGTCAAGAAGCGGTCTTTCCACGATGCCTTGATACTTGTAAATGCGTGTATCTGTTTCTGGGTGTGTAACAATCCCTTTGTACTTCTGAACATATTCATAAACACGAGTATCTGATTCAGGTCTTATTACATATCCCCTATAAGCATATTCACGAGTGTCTTGTGCTGGCTTCGTAACATATCCACGATACTTGTAAACTCTAGTATCTTTTTCCGTTCTTGTTACGTCACCGCTATATTTTACATTTGTGTTTGGGAAAATATCTTCTAAAAACTTTAAGTAAATAGTAATTCTATTTGCCGAAACATCAATTCCAGCGCCTTTTCTCAAAAACTTATAATTATCATGTTTTAGTGGTATATTGATTCTACCTTGAAGATCCTGTTTATCTTTATTTTGTTCAAGATACTCCACCAGGTCTTTATTTGTATAAAGACCATTAGCATTCAAGAAATCAACAGCTTCAATAGCAACTTCTTGATCAAAAGTTTTCATATAATCAAAACTATTCATCTTTTGACCATTCTTATCAAGGTGGTATAACCAGCCTTCATACCCATCAGAGTCTTTATATTTCCAAACAATATAACCAGAACTACCACCATAATTATTACCAGATAATACACTTGTAAAATCTATCAGAGAATCTAAATTATTTTTAGGATAATAGTAGAAGTTGAAAAGTGTATTTGGTGAATTAACGGGAGCTTCAAAATCCTTGATATATTTGGTATCTGTTGGTAGATACTCTCCACTTGCTACATACTTCACAAGCGTACCTGTGAATCCATCCTGGTTATATTCGGCAGTAGAAATACCTTCTACCCATTTAGTCTCTTCTGGTATAACTTGACCGTTTTTCACATAACGTTCTAATGTTCCGCTATAACCATCTTGATCATAGTTCGACGAGTCATGCCCTTCTATATATTTTTTATCCGCTGTAATATATTCGCCGCTTATAATTCTTTCCTCTACATCTCCATCTTTTGTTAAAGTGCCTTTATAGCCGCCTTGTGAGTATTCAATTGTCTCAGGGAAGGAATCTTTATTGGTTTTGACAACAGTCCCCGTATAGTTCTGTTCGTATTTGTAAACACGAGTATCTTTTTCGGGTTTTGTTACTATTCCTGTGTAAGATTGTTTGTAGCTATATACCCGAGTGTCTTGTTCAGGTTTCGTGACATATCCACGATACTTGTAAACTCTTGTATCTTTTCCTCGCCTTGTAACTGTACCGCTATACTTTAAATTCAATCCATTTAACGGAAATTTATAACCTACAAAAGCTGTAGCACTGTAAGATCCATTTTGTAAGTCTTTAAAATCTTGTCTGAATAATGTGAACTCAGTTAGATACTTGTACGATTGAATATAGTGTTTTTTGTTGTGGTTTTGATTGTAGTATTCTTGCATTTTTCTTCCTGTTAAATTTAAAGACTGACTAAAAGATTTGAAATAATCATTAAATTCATCATTAAATTCTTTATTATAGTATTTTGAAGATAGACTTCCGCAAGAATCAGACATCAGCAAACCTTCGTAACCGTCTTCTTGATAATTGTAATAAGCATAGCCACCGCTTACTGACCTAGTAACCCAATTACCAATAGGAGCTTCCATAGAACCATCTGTATAAAAAGTACGGTTGGTTTCGCAATATAATTTGTTAGATGAAGTCTCATAATTTTTTATTTCTTTAGTATCTGCTGGAATGTACTCACCACTGGCTACATATTTTTCAAGAGTTCCTTTAAATCCGTCTACATTATAGTTGGCCAAGTCATAACCCTCTATATATTTTGTTTCTGCTGGTGTATATGAACCTGAAACGACAACTTTAGTAGAGTGACCATTTTTATACAATGTCCCTTTAAATTCATCCTTTAAATAACTAAGTGTATCGGGGAAAGAATTTTTATTTGATGTGATAGAATCCATCACTTCTTTACTTTCTGACGGAGTATATTCTCCATCAATTACTTTAGCTGAAGAATTGCCTTGCTTTGATAAAACGCCTCTAAATTCGTCCTTATCATAATTGATCGTGTCCGCAAATGAATTTACATCTGTTGTAACTGTTTCAGTTACTGTCTTTTCCTCTATTTCAGCTTCTATTGTTAATGTTTCTGATACTTCTTTGCTATCCTCTGGCAAATAGTTACCGCTATCAAGATACTTCTCAAGTTTGCCGGTATAGCCATCTACGTTGTAGTCTTCAAAATCATAACCAGTAACCATCTTTGAATCGCCTTCAACATATTCTCCACTAGCTACATATTTTTCAAGGGTGCCAGTATAACCATCCTTGTCATAATACGGGCCATCCTCCCCGACTACATATTTCTGATCCGCATCTTCACCATCATTTATTTGTTCCTGACGGATCGGCGTACCGTTCTTCATGCGGATTGTTACATCTTCACCGCTAATGTTGACTACTTGTGCGGAGCCACTATCACTGGAAAGTCCTCTAATGCTTTTTAAGCCAGGCACCTTAAATGTCTGAATAAGATCTTTACTACTATCAGTTTCATTCGATTTTAAACTTATGTTTTTGAAAACACCTCCTTGATCAATATTTCCGCTCCCAGAGCTATTACGTTTCAAGATCTGGATATTATTTTTAGTTTCAAGTTTCCTCTCCTTATAGACATTGGTATACGTATAGGTGAAATCAGCAACGATGGTTTCACCATACTCAACGGCACTCATAAGCGTCTGCCCCTTGCTATCTTTAAAAGTTACAACATACCCTAGCTTATGAAGCTCGTTGACCGTACCAGCTACTATCTCAGTCACGCCGCCTTCTTCTTTAACGATTTCGCCAACCTCTGCTGTAACTTTCATAAAAGCTTGTTGATGTAGGGCATCAATACTAAACATAAACAACCCAGGCACTACAAAAGCAATTAAGAATACAAATACTAGTAGTGCACCTTTATGTTCTCCCATAAATACACCACCTCAATTGTTAGTAATAAAACCACTATCGCTTTAACGTGTCGATAGTTACACGTCGTTCTGCCGAAGCCCTTACTTTTCCTTCATCGTCCATGTACTGAACGATAAACTGAATCCCTCTCATTTCACTTTTGTTTTCGGTGATATCCCCTTCTTTATCCAAAAACACATATAGAAGCTCAATATCATACCCATGATTTTTTTGAACATTTGCTACGTTTGAAATCAGGTTGGCAACCACCTCATCTTTATCAAAGTAAGGGTATCCGTCATTAGAGTCCTCAATTTCACCTCTAATTAAGCCAACACTAAGATTTTCAGCTAATGTTTCTACTTCTGAGGTAGTACGAACGGCTGTATTTTGTACAGCAGCAGTGTAAGCAATAAAGAACGCAACAAATAAGACAGTTAGAAAAATAGATACCCACTTCAAAGTGGTAGACATATGCTCCCTCCTCGCTTTCATTTTTTTGAATATTTCATCGTCCTATCCAAAAACCCCCTCGACAATTTATCGAAGGGGTTCTTAAAAAAGGATAGAAAACTGTGATAATGGATTTTAATAAGTAACGAAAGCATTGTATTCAATTTTTTGTTGTACAGCAGCTAATGGTTACTTCGGTGATGGTAGTACGCTTTGCACCATTGCTCTAAAGTTTGAACCAATGTCGTCAAGTAGTGGTTTGATTACGTTCTCTCCAAATGCGACCCATAAACCGAATAGTAATAGCACAGCAATTACTATTGTAATTACTCCCTTATGTTCTCCCATTGTATAGCTCCCTTCTAATTTGGTTTATTCATTTTTGGGGGTTAAGAAAGTGTTTTGCTTCCTTATGCCTTTACTATACCGTCTGTACAATCTATCAAAGTCCACGAATAGTCCTCAAATAGTCCATAAAAAGTCCACCAATTGCTAAGCCTTATTTTATTGATTTAACAAGGACAAGCCCAACCAATATAAGGCTTCTTTCTTTTGTTTATAATAATAACTTCTCCCAATATGCAATTCTGCATAGATAAAATCATCAATTGGAAAGCGGCCGTTACTTTCTAATTTAAGATACTTTAACTTAATAATGTCACGATGTAACTCTGGTAGTTGTTCTAATCGAGAATGAAAAAACTCAAGTTTCTCTTTTATTAATTTTTTATCTTCTGATTCCTTAGAATTAAAATGAACATTCGAATTTGCTTGCAAGTTCATTTTGTAATATTTTTCAATCCATTCCTTCATAACATAACTAATAATTTTTTCCCGATCATTTATAGACTTTGAAAAATTATCGGATAATGAAGGCATAGATGAAGTATGATCACTTACAAAATGTTGATAATCCAATTCAGTTAGAGCATACCTTTCCATATACTCAAAAATTGTTCCCAATTGTTGAAATACCTCTGACGTGACAAATTCTTCTCGTATGCGTCCTCTTTTACTACTGGTATTTGCATCAATTTTCAAAGTATGCGGAACATTACTTACACATAAAGCGCCGTTAAAATAGGGCTTATAAACAACCATATCAATTACATTAACAGTTCGAGAAGCGGTTGCTTCCGTTTCTTTCGAATTCATTGCCAACAGTATCACTCCTTTTTAATTCCCTTTCTTTTAGTCTGGTTTGTGTTAGGCTGGAAAAGGGGCGATGGTTTTTCTATCCTTTTTTTGTTTGCTTATTGAACCTTTACTGTTTCCCTAACAAACTCCCCATCCTCCATGAAATAAAACAGGTTTTGAATATGTTCAACTTCATTTATTAAATCTTCATCAAGAGCAATGCGGATCTTCAAATTTGATAAAACCCACTTTAATGGCTCTAAATGCTGGAGGGATTCCGTCAAAATAATGACTCGTTCACTAAAATGTTCATTCCATTTCAAAAACATATTAAGATCATTGGTATCACCACGAACTACGTAAACATAAAACCGCTTCCCCCTTAATGTAAGAGCTCCCACGAATGGTTTTGGTGTCGGTTGAACAATAGATTGATACGAACCCGTATCAAAATGCTTGTACAGTTGGAAATATAGAATACATTTCAAAACATCTTCTGTTTTGTAAGAAACCCAATAATTCAAAGAATAACTATCAGATATACCAGCCATCACAGCCCCATTCATCCCTAAAGTGTAAATAGGTATAGTTTTATTACCTGACTTAATTTCATGACGAACAATCTTCTGCTCAATCACCATGCTTTTCAATCTCTTTTTATCAATAGAAAAAATCTTTTGAAGCTGCTGCCCCCCAATTACGCCAACAGTGGCTAAGGCTTTAATAGCTAGTAATTCTTTAGGGGATTCTCCGTTAAAATGTTCCATTCTTTTAAAATTTGAAGGTAGTCTATTCCAATATAATGACCAGCTCCTTGACAACGAAAAAGGACTAACCGACATTTTTCGCGAATCCTCCTTTCCCACATTTTTATAATTTAAAAAGGGATTACACAAAGTAATCCCTTTTTAAATTTTTATGCTATTAATTAATTACTCGAATGATTTTGCAACGAATCTGTTTATTGCCTTCATCAAGGTTGTTTACACGAATAAGAACTCTATCACCTTTTTTGACGTTTTGGAATTTCAAGTGACTTGCTAGTGAATCAACCCCATCCTCCAAATTAACGAAAATACCAAAATCACGAACACCGGATACTTTGCCAACATATTCACTATTTCGTTTGTATCGCTCTTTTGCCGTTTCCCATGGGTCTTCCTGTAAAGCCTTCGCACTCACGGTTACTTTTTGTTCCTCCTCATCGATGGAAAGCACCTTTACCTTAATATGATCACCGATTTTAACATGCTCTGTTAAATCATCGATCCAACCGTATTTCATTTCAGTCAAAGGAATGCGAACTTCAATGCCGCCAATATCAGCTCTTACTAGCGTTGGACTTACATTACGTACTACTGCGAGGATATGGTCATTCACCTTGATTTTTCGCAGTGTAATGGCAGCCATCTCTTTCAGGGCATCAGTTCGAGAAGCCATGAAAATTCGTTTCTCATCTTCCTCAAGGTATTCCAGAACTTTGAATACCGATGGTTTGCCAGACATTGCCCGGAGCTGGCGAAGATTTTGTACTCCTGTAAATTCAATTGGAATATATCCACGAATATGTCCCACACTCACAACAGCACATTCTTTACCGCCAAGCTGTTCAATCCCTGTAATTTCGGCTTGTAGAATCTTATTATTTTGCTTTGCACTAACAACCGTCTTCCAATCCTTGTCATAGCCCTCTTCTGCGATCATCTTCGTAGAGTCAAAACCTTCAATTAATACACTATTCAATTCTTCAATAGCCATCCAAATCTCTCCTTTAAAATGCGTTTTTTATTTATATCAATCTCTATTTATATAGAGATGTTGATATCATATTGTTTTGAACTCGTCATGCTCAGTTGCCGAAATAAGGCAGCCGTTACATGATTTTTAAGAACAAAAATAAGCGCCAATAGCAAATACTGCTACTGCGCTTTGACATCAGTGATCCAAGCTATATTAATAAGTTGTTGACCTAGTAAAACACTCACTATGGACAGCTTCATGCCCTGGGACTGAACAACCTTTAACAATTGCATTAACTAAATAACGTATCGTTCCATGACTAAATTATTGACCACAGTATTTCCTTTCATAACTTTCTATGGCACATGCTAAACCTAAATATAATTCAGGACGATCAGTTAAATTGATTTCATTTTTAAGTTCCTCAATAAAGTTAGAAACAGATGGCTTGGCATCCTCAGTTTGTTCTAATTTTTTTCGAGTTTTTTCGATTAGTTTAACTTGATGCCCTCTAAAATAAAGTTCCAACGTTTCGAGATACTCCTTCAAGTAATTAAGAAAATCAACGTAACCCATCAAACGTCTAACTTCTTCCGTTTTTTGTTCAATTAGTAATTCCAAACTGATTTTTTGTTTGCCTTCTTGTTTTGATGTTGTCGAAACACTTTGTTCAATTACTCCCCCTGAAATCGAGCCTATTGAGCAACCATGCCCAATATTACCTCTGACTGAATAACCTTTAATAATTGCATTAAATAAAAAATCTTTTTGAGAAACATTTAATTGACTCAAATCATGTGCAGTTACAACTATACTTACTTCATTTTCCACACAGACTTTAACAAAGTCTTTGAACATACCAGCATTAATAAGATCACGAAGCACATACGTTGTTTCATCTACTAGAAGTACCTCAAAGTGTTTTAGCAAATTGACAATTAACGTTACATTAAATACCGTTTCCCCTTTTTGAATAGCAGTCATAGGAACTTTTATAAACATTAATTGTTTTACTTCGTCAGGAAATTCATTCTGAATCGGGTCAAAATGAGTAATGATTTCTTGGTCAACCGTTATTCGCTCTTGTATGCTAGATTGCTCCTTCACTTCAATCACGCACACTTTTTTACCTTGCGAGATTAACTCTTCCGCAAAGATACTCAGTTGCTCCGTCTTGCCTGAAGCAATTGGGCCAACAAGAGCAACACTTTTAGCGTGGTTGTAATTTGTTTTACCAGAAAAAGTACCACCAACAACAAACTTAGAATTTAACATAATAAAAACACTCCTTTAATTTTCAATGTAAAAGCCGTTAGTTTCCAAAAATGAATACTAAAACACCCCTCATGAAATTTTCAATCTTCTTCATGAGAGGTGTTTTATTTGCATAATAACTAGATTCTTAAATATATACTGAAATGATTTTTTGAAAGTTATTCCATAAATCACTCCCTTCATCTGGGCTGCCCCCATAAAACAAACCGTAATAAAATGACCTACAAGGTTTTTTCCTTCTAGGTCATTCTATTATATATATTTAAGAGGGGGGCAAGATAAGTTTCCTTTAACATTCTATTCATTATGACAATGTTTATTGGGTAACTCACTTCTTTCTACACATATTGTATAACTTTTGTCAGCAAGAAGCAACTACTTTTTCAAAAAAAAATTAATCCCAAAAGCTATCTCTTGAATTTAGCTTAACTTTTTGACTTGATTTAGGTTTACTTTCTTGAACAACATTCTTTTGTTGATTACTTTGTTGAATTTCTTCACCACTTGGCAAAGGCTTTACCTCTGTATATTTATGGAATTTATGTCGGTTCTGCGAATTATCTACAGGTCCCCATGATTCATGTTGTTCATACTCTTTATATGGTTGGTGGTTTATCTCAGTCGATGGTTGTAACGGAATAGATGTAAACATGTTGTTTTGTTCACTTTGATTAACATGTAACGACTCCCTAGGTATTTCAACATATTTTTCCTGTGGATTATCATAGTTATCCACAATATTATTCACAGTTTTATCAACAGCGTTGTTAACTGTAGTCAACACTTTTGATTCTTCTTCTTTATGACCACCTTGAATACTCTGATCAAATTCATCATATGTCTCCGTTGTATCTTGAACAGAAGTTATTTTGTTTCGTTTTTTTCTTTTTGCCTGTTCAAAAAGAGTATTCAGAAGCGGAACACCTTTAAATAATCCGCTTCTAGATAAACGTTTGAGTTGCATGTCATTCATAAGATTGTATTCCCATTCCCGCGCTTCCTTCCAATCCTTGCGTACAAACTGTCCTATTGCAACTGCCGGCTTTTGGGGATGCCCATCCTGCAATAATTTATGGACAAAATGAAATCGTGGTAAGCCATCCATTAAATCAGTTGCATCAAAACGATATTCTTGATCTTCTGTATCTCTATACGAGTCTGGAAAGAGATTCGGTAAGAGGATTCTATTCTTATAAGTGCTTTGTCGCATCGTTATTTTATCTTTACCCAATTCCTCGGCAAATTCGTTCGCATCCTCACTTTTAATTCCACCAAACACAACTATATTTCGACAACCGCCTAAAATAGCCCGCTTCATTGCTTTAGCGTTAATTTTCCCTGATTCTATCTCTAACTGCCCTAGCGATTGAGTAGCAAAAATTCCTGCTACTCGAAACTCAGCGGCAAGGTTCAAAAAGATTTCAACATCTGGATTGATATATCGTGAGTATTCATCAGAAATTATGATGTGAGGAATACGTGTTCTTTCTGTCCCAGGTCTTCTAAAAGCACCATTTTGTAAATGCATCACGACAAATTGTCCGAATGCATCACCTGATGATCGCAACATCCCCAATGCTGTGTTAACTGCCAATACACCGCCTGTTGCATAATGCTGGTCAATATTGATACTGCTTTTCCCTGTCATAATACGACGCAAAGCATCATTGGACACTACGTTTTCTAACTGTGCTCGTAAGCCAATAACAAACTGACGGTACTTTTCCTTCATGCTGCCTAATAATTCAGATTCAAAGAAGTGAACTAAATCAGTCATACCATCTCTTGCTTTTAATTTCGCTACTTTCTCCGTAAGCACGTTTTCATCCCGCAAGGTATTCATAACATCAACAATGTCCATGTTATCTCCATGCAACTCTTTTAATAATTTGGTTACATTTCTAGCTGATAATTCCTGTACCGTTGCAAAGAAAGCATCTTGCTTACCAAATAAGCCTTTTAGTACAATAACGGTTGCCTCCGCTACAGAGTTAATTTCCCCTTCCATCGGATTGAAGCGATCCGTATTGGGATTCAACGGATCAATATGGGTGTGAGGAATGCCCATTTCTTCACACATTTCAGCAACCATTGCGGCCACATCTCCTTTTGGCTCAATAACAGATAAACCTAAAGGAATACCTCTAGCCTTTAGCAGTAACAATTGATAAATCAGCGGCTTTAATATGGTAGCCGTTTTTCCACAACGAGTAGGACCAACAACGAGCATATGTGTAAACATATCATCCCCACCCCATTTTATAGGTAGTCCCATGCTCGCCCTCCTTCCTTATTTAATTTTTCAAACTGCTAGGGGTGATTGATGATCAGAACTTCAACTTTTTCTTTCCTGAACTTGTCCAGGATGTCTTCTATTGATAAATTTCGGGATTGATTCTTAACTAACAAATAGCTATAGAGAGCAAGGGCATATTCATTTGACACTTCCTTAAACTCCGTATTTACACCATCATCAATTACTACTAAATCAGCATATAGCTCAATCGCTTGCTCGACAGACTTCGCTTTAATCAAGGCATAATGTGGTTTCCGTATTTCAAAAAAACGTGTATGCGAAATTGACTTCTCTAATGCTTCTAAAGCAATATCGTCAATTTTTTTATACGCCTGATTAAAAGTCGTGAGTCCTTTTGTAATAGCAGTTATTTCAAGCAGCGCTTCTCTTTGAACAGATAGGTTCTGATTTTCAAAGTTGCTCTTCATTGTCAGAACTCCTTTCATCATTACTAATTTCAGAAGCGGTTTCATTTATCGTTTCATTAGGTGTACTAACAGGAATTTTCAATCTTTCTATATACCAAGCAGGCAGCTTTTCAACTGGCATGCAAATAAATGTTGTAATCGCAAAATTGAATAAACCTAATATGATGGACAAAATGATATGAATAAGTGACGATTGAGCTTGAGCTATAGGCATCACGACAAATTGCATTATTGTAAAAGAACCTGCGATTACTTTGTAAAAAAGAATAAAGCTTGGATTGGATTCTTCCTTTTTTAACTCCACAACATTTAATCCCCAAATAGATAAAACAAAAATTATTGGACCAAAGTACATCATGTGACTACATATCCCTCCACTCATTAAAACGAGTAATAAATATATTCAAAATGTGTAGGTTTGTGCCAAAAAAATAAAACGCCTTTATGTCACTCATTGAAGGAGCCTGACATTGACGTTTTAACATTTCCACTACCAATTCTTTCACCCATTTTATTTGTTCTCTCTCCCCCAATCATTGAACCATTATTATTATTTGAAATACGTTTTATCTCCGCTTCACCATTCACAACCACCTTAGATAAAACCTCTAATTCGGGAACAATCTTAATTAAACTCTCTAAGATTACTTCCCTCCGTTCTTTCAAGCCAATAAAATCGCACATGTTGACTAAGCTGGAATAACAACCTGCAAGTGTAATAATTTCACGATTAAATCGTTTTTTCCCCGCAGCAGTTTTTACCATCAATTCAGGCAATTCATATAGGTCATTTGTTATTTGATATACAACGAAGTTATACAAAGTTTGTGCATCCGTTTCATTGGCTTCCCGCTCCAATCGTTTAAAAAAGAAACGTGCTTTATAAGAAAAATCATCAGTGGATAGTTCACGTAATAACTCATAGGACATCTTTATGAACATTGCATTAATTTCTTGTAATTGCTCCCCTAAGTGTAAAGAAGCAGTTTCGCAATCGGTTGATTCCTCACTTGCAAGCTTCTTCAATACATTAATGAATGCATACTTCGTTTCATCTTCCTTCTGCATAACGAAAAAGTCACTGGCAATATCTGCTTCATCTAATTTCAGACAAACAATTTGATCTTCACCTTGTTCTGCATTTGTTTCTTTTGTACCTTGCTGCATAATTTTTTTAAACCAACTAAACATAACTACCTAATCCTTTCCTAATTATAATTTTTGAATTTTTACTTACAGAATCCAACTGATACCGTACATCCAAATGATCGGCCTGACTCTAGGAATCAAATTTACCCAATCATCTGTAAGCAAAATACAACAACTGAATCCAGCTAATAACGTGAGTAATAGAGTAATTGGTAATAGAAGCGGAGACTTGTTATCCCTGGTTTCTTTATCTTGTGTCATGGCGCACTTACCTCCCTTCAAGTGAACTCACCTAATTGAGCATCGGTACATCACCATTTTTTAAAACAGGAATCAAATAAAGATTGAGTATAAGGAGAAAAGCAATTTCTACCCGATTCTTGTAAAGCTGTTTGCTGCTTCACAAGCACTTTATCTCGATACTTTCTGTAGTTCGACACAACAAAACCGATTTTAATTTCATATCCGTCTTTTTCTATAAAAGAAAAAGCCTGTATTAACGTTCCATTGTCTGTTTGCGCTTTTAGAGTTGTTTTCATGTTCAATACATCCTTTTAACTATATTATTCTGTTTCAAAACGATTTTTGAATAACTGATACTGCTTCATTTGCTCTTCACAACATGCGTTTTCGCCAACAAATCATGTAGTGATTTCTTTTCGGAATGGAAAACGACCATAAGATAGCCAGCCCATAACGGCAGCCCTGATAACACACGAGCAAACGTTCTTCCAACTGCTTGTTTAAGTGATATGCGTCCCTGATTTTCATTAACCACTTTAATTCCTAAGATAAGCTTTCCTATTGTCGCCTGTTTCTTCGAACTTTCCAATAAAACAAAATACATAGTAGTCACAATTACCATGAGAATTATGCTCAACAGGACAAAAGTTACTTGCATATTAAATAACCTCGAATTAAATTCCTCAATTGTAGAGATCCCACCATTTTCGAGCATTGTTACAAAGTTATTTGTTTTCGGTAGGATAAAGGTGAATGTAACTACACTTTGAATAATCCAAAAAGGTATACCGATAGTAAGCCCATCAATCATTATTGCAAAAAATCTAATCCAGAATCCCGCATATAATCCTTGTTTCTCTTGCATTACCAATCACCTTTCTATTTCATAGGTTTCATTTATATAAATATCCTCACCACTTATTGGCTCTTGCCATCGTTTACCATGCATATTAAATCCAATAAATAGAGCGACAACTAAAAAAATAAATAAAAAAAGAACAGTGTTTATAAATACTAAACTGTTCCTTGCCTTTTTGTTGTAAAAACTTAGTTTTCTATACTCATTATCCTGGTAACTACTAATCCTCACTTTCAGTTGATTCTCCTAACGTAATATAGATTTGATTTGCATTCTTATTGTCCTTCCGCTTTTTCCACTTTTGAATGATTGTTTCATTAGGCTGTTCTTTGATACGTTGATTTCCACGCTTCTTTTTATAGGATGTTTCTGCTCTCATCACTACATAATTCAAATATAGCGATACAAATAAAAGTAAAAACAAAATAATCTTCATCATGAACCCGGCGCTAATGAATTTATCAAATGTCCAATTGTAATAAAAAAAACTGGACGCCGTTAGCACTGCATAAATCGAAACTGTAACCGACACCAATCTATTTGTCTTTCTTTTATTTTCTTGTGTCATATAACGAATAACTACATGAATAATTATCGTAAGGACACCTAGCACAATGAACCATACGGGCTTAGGTATGAAATCACCTTCCCATAACAACATCAAACCATAACCACTCAAACCAAAACTGATTATTGCTACAATTAATTGCAACATACAACCAACTCCTTCTGACCTTACTACATAACCCACAAGAAGCAGTTAATTAATCAAGACGTCGTTCTTTACTTCTGTTCCCTTACTATTTTGTCGTCTGATTTCTATTTCAAGTAGGAATGATATCTCGTCTTTCAAAACTTGTTGCAGCACAGCGAACAAGTTAATTTGAGATTCTTTATTAAGATTTTCTGCAATTTCCTTATTTAAATACTCCATTTCATTACAACCCAAAATACTCGTTACTCGCTTTAAATCTTCAATTAAAATAATTTCCTTCAATACATACACACCTTTCCATTTCAAACAAAATGTCAATATTCAAAACGTCTTTTGACTCGTTATAACCTCGAATTTCAAAACGAGTTTTGAATGGTAAACTAGAACGTCCTTCTTAACCATTTCCTATTGGTTGAACACGTAACAAATAATCAATCATCTCCGTTCCCGCTTCTAAATACTCTACGTGACGATAATTTTTTAGTGATTCCTCATGTATGTGTTTCATTGAGCTGTTCACATATGCCAACACCTTCCTTCCGTCCTGTTGGAAATCTTCTTTTTTATATTGCTGAATATCAAATATTTTTTTCAAATCGTTATCCACCAAGTTAACAAAGTATTTTTCCTCTCCTTTGTGAACAACAACACAAGTTAATCCAGCATATTTAGCACGGACTTCTTGAAATTCTAAACGTCTTTTGAATGACAATGCGTTTTCTGGAATCGAGCACGCATAGCGCAGTATTTCGTCCTCATTTTCAAATAGTCGCAAGTAATATTTGCCAAATGTATAAGGCAAAATTTTTAAACTTCGTACTTTCGCCAGAATGTCGCGATTTCTTTCTTCTGTAAAAGTTTTAATTATATCGTTAAATCCGTTTTCGCCTTTTTTGAAAATAAGATATTCCATTAGTGCTGGTTTGTTTTCCAAGGTGCTCGAAGAATAGTTTTTGATTTCTCTAATCATCTTTTCAACGTTCTTGTCACTGACGCTATACAGGTAGGTGTAGATTCCATATTCCTTACCGCCCGTACAAATGTTCTGTAGCGTTCCCTGTATATTATCACTACGATTCAATTGGTAACGTAACTTAATTTCACGGCTATCCGTTAAGATCCATCCATATGGTTCTAAGTCAATCATTAAGTCGTTTGTTGCCAATAAAAACGGTACTAAGTTTTCCGCCACATCCAACTGATGAATTTTTTTATCCACATACACTCCTTTGTTTCGTAATACAGTAAGACCTTCTTTTGTTAAACGATGATACTTCCCTTGACTTCTTTGACCGAAGCGGTAGCGCATGATTGGATGACTACTAATATAACCGCTCACTCTTAACAAGCGTAATTTGCGATATGTGTACGAAGCGGTCATTTTATATCGTCGTTCGATCTGATCCGTACTCATTACACGGTACTCGTACAAGCCATGCAAAATATCGTGATCAAGCGGTTGTATTTTTTTAATACCATCTTTTTTAGTATAGCGATTATGTTCCATGCAGCGCTCTCCCCCCTCCAAGTTTTTTTGAGATAAGCCATGTGCGCGACAGGGCTGTTTCGTTACGCCACATTCTCATAAAATCGAACATGACTAACAAAACTATTTTCTTTTCAGGCTTTTAGCCATTTTTGAATTGTTTACGGAAAACTAAGTAAAACCAGATGTTTTGCCGTTTTTTTGTGTACAATTCACTTCTAAAATTCATGTACATTTTAAGGGTTATAAAAATGGTTTAATTTGTACATAAGAACAGACTAGTTGACTTCAAAAAAATATGTTCAATTTAATGCTTTTTTTGTGTACAAATTAATTGACACACATACTAGAATAGCTCCGACATTTCTTCTTTCAATTTTTGGTCACTTGCTTTCTGTTTAGCTTCATCCTCTTCCATCTGTTGCTTCACTTCGTCCCACTGAATAACATTTTTGAAACTATCCTTTTCTAATAAAGCTAGTTCATTTTTATGAGACAGGAAGTCTTGCAAGTTTTTCTCTTCTAGTAAAAAAACGTTTAGATAAGGCGAACTCTCTCTCTTAATAAAGCCTTCTTCTAAGATGGATAAATGCATGAAATTATCATCATCAATTAATCCGGTGTGCCGTATTGCATCTATTAGATATTTCCTGTTGCGATTATCCAGATCTCTAATAATTCCATTAGGAAAAATATGCTGAATAATTAATACCGCTCTCCCGAAATGAATTTCGATTTTCGGAAACTCATACATATTTAACGTCGCTTGATAATAGTAATTTCGGACAAGCGCCACATACTTCTTATCCTTTTCATCATACAATGGCATTGCGCCATCATACCTGAATTGAAAAACTGGATAGCCGCTGATCATAAGGGGCTGGTAAAACTGGCTTCTGTTCCAATTCATCTTGGTGTAAGACTGTATATCTAATTCGCTTTGATCTAACATGAGACTAACCCTTAACAACTCTAAGTTTTTTAATGTGCTCTCCATTAAAAGTTGCATCAAACCTTCCTTTCCTATTAGTTATGACGTTATTTCCTTTTAAAACACTGATAAACAAAGGATGTAAATTTATTACGTCAGACGTGCAAAGCTGTGTTTCTTTGAGTACTTCTCACTATTATGACGTTATTAAATAAAAAGCCTTCACAATGTTGCTATATCATTGTTTTATCAAGAAAATAACGTCCGACGCACTATTAGTTTTACGTCAGACGCTAAGAATACAAACGTTGATAGAACAATGTTTTACCCATCTTTTTACGTCACAACAGCTCATTAATGCTATTGAAAGGTAGTAAATGATTAAAACATTAAGTATTTCAATTTCAACAGCTTAAAAACTTTCAATCTCACTTACGAGCCAGCTGTCATTTGATTCAACCATGCTAACATAATAGAGTTTTCTTTGATTATTAACTACTTCATTCCCACTCAACACCTTCCATTCAGCAAAAATAGAGAAGCGCATCTCATCTTCATTAGCCGGTTGAGTTGGAAATATTTCTAAGCTGTCAATTTTTCGTGTTAGGACGTCTTCAAAAATTGATTTTGTTTTCACCTCATTTTCGTAGAAATCAAGAGTAGCGACCTGCTCCCATTCCGTTTGTACATCCTTATCCAGTATCCAATAGCTAAGGGCAGCACTAGCGGATTTTTTCGCTTGCCTTACTTCTTCTATACCAAACTTCTTTATAATATCATTCTCGAAATCAGGCTCTGTTGGTCCAAAGGAGACTTTTTTCTTTGGTTCATTTTCGTTATCCTGTTCTCCATCCAACATTTCTACTTCCGTTTCATCCATTGTCCCTTTACCCTGTATTGTTTGAGTTTTTTTTTCTTTTTCTTTAATCTCATTGTTTACCGAAATCACTTTTGTTCCATCAGTATTAAAGAATTTCAATGAAATTAAGAAGGTTCCTAACAATACAAATGCTAAAATCAAAATAACTTTAAAAGTTTTATTCATAAATCAGCAGCTCCTTTTATTGTTTTATAAAGTTCCCTACACGGCCATAGCCTACAATTCTTGAGCCCCAGTAAGTATCAAACACATTGTTATACATCACTCCGGAATTATTCGAGTTAAACATTCTACCATTCCCTACGTATATACCTACATGCGTCACTGGTGCATAGTCTGCTGTTTTAAAGAAAATTAAATCTCCTGGTTGCAGATCGTTTTTTGATATTGATGTACTAGCCTTGTACTGCTCATAAGATGTTCTAGGTAAATTAATACCTGCTTTTCTATAGGCCCATTGCATTAATCCTGAACAATCAAAACCCATTGAAGGATTATACCCGCCCCAAGAATAAGACCAACCTTCATATTTCAACATCTCATTTAAAATAATTTGGTAAGCATCATTTCCTAGCATCTCTATATTTTCTTCACAGTTCATAATCAAGCCACCTAAGTCATTTGCAATTTTAGTTATATTAGGAACCCAATGGCTGTTAAGGTTATTGGGATCGTTTGCGGCGCCAACAGGAGCATAGACACGCCCTAGTTTCTCTATGGTATTCAGTCCATCTTTTATAATTCTGTTATGCAGTGTTTGCCCCATAGCATGTAAGCCTTCCTCTAAAGTTGTAAAAACATATAATTGTGAGCTTCCTGTAGCCGGATTCATCAACCCTCCAGGATTGTTTTTATTTACAACTGCACTTGATGTCCCAAATCCTGTTTCGTGTAAGGCAATAGCAGCCATTAACACAGGGTCTATGCCAAATTCACTTGCCACTGATAAAAAAGCTGATTCCTTCCCTGCGAAAACACCCGCACTAGATAGAATGTTGTTAAAAGAGTCCATGTCAACACTACCTTCTAAACTACAAAAAGCGCCAAAATTACTACTACTTCCATTATCCTCATCTGCAATGATTACAAACGCTAATAGTCCAACAACAATTGAAAAGAACAGAACCAAAGGCATACAGCCCAACCCTAGTAATGCTGAACCTAAAAGAAAAAATTTCCCCTTACCTTCTGTCGGTTTATTTGTTTCGGTCATATATTAAAATCATCTCCTTGAAAATTAAAAAAAATGACTAAAAAGCGTGATGGATTAACCAGCACGCTACACTTTTTATTAATTTTCGTTATTTCCATTTTCTATATTTGTTTCTATATTTGTTTCAGTGGACTCGACATTTTTTTTAGTTTCTTCCCAAGACCTTTGTGTATCAGTATATGTTCGCATTCTATTAACATCACGTACTCGATCAATAGGATTAGTAAATGAACTTCCTTGAACTGGTCCACTCTTCATTGAACTACCTTGCTGCATTGATTCACTATTAATTGTCGCTCCACTTATAGAGCCGTTTTGCATTGGTTGGTTGCCCATTGTACTACTTTCCATTGAGCTATTTTCAATTGGTGTGTCACCTAAAGAACTCCCTACATTTGAAGAGTTGTTTTTTATAGGAGTATTATTAACTATCTCACCTTGCGTAGAATTATTTATAGGAGAATCACTTCCCATTGAATAAACAGGAATATCTTGATTATTCCTTAATGCAGTATTCATTGGCTCTGTTGCTTGTTCTGTTCCTACTGGTGAAATTGTTGTACCTTCATCCAATTTTTTTGGACCAAACGACATAATATTGTTTTTAGCAGAATCGCCAAATATCTGATTGTTTTGGTTTTGAATATCTGCTTTATTTCTATCGTTAATAATGCCCTGTGTGAATGACTTTTCAAAATCTTGATTTAGTTTGCCATCCTGATATTGTTGTTCAAGTTTGCCATATTGCGTTTCCATTTCATTTAAAGATACATCATTCAACCCTTTACTTTCTAAAGTATTTACGATACTCCCCATCGTTTCAGAAGAGACAGTTGTGCCTAATCCTTTGTTAAGGAAGAATTGCGCTGTACTCTCTGCTGTCATAGATTTTTTTACAAGCATATCAGCTTCTGGCAATGTTTTTTCTGCAGCTCCTGTTAATGTCCTTAACTGACTTTGAATCTTATTAGTAGATCTGTTATCCTTAACTCCTCTAACAAATTCTGTAGCAAAATCATTTTGTAACCCTTCACCTTTTGCGTTTTCTGCCAACTTATCAAATTGTTCGTTTAACTCCACTTCATTTACATCTGAAATTCCATTATTCTCAAATTGAGAGATTGTGTCATTAATAGTTTGATCATCAAAGCCTTTATCTTGTAAGAAGTCATTAATCATTTGTTTTTTGCCGTCTTCCAATTGATTTAGAGCAGGAGCAGGGGTACCATTGGCTTTTAATTGAGCAAACTGAGCTGTTCTTACTGCTGTACTTGCTACTTCTGTCGCTCCTGCTTCACCTGTAACTACTCGACCTGCTGTACTACCAACAGAGGCTCCCATCATAGCACCTTGTGGACCAGCTACCATTCCTCCTACTGCTGCTCCTGCAAGCGTTGTAGTCGTTTGAGCAGCCTTTTTAATTGGATCTGTAAATGTACCTGTTGCATCCCTTAATCCAGATATAATTTGTGAACCAGAAACGAAAATATCTTTAATTCGTTTTCTTAACAAGAATAGTGTTATAAATAAAATAAATTCTAGGATACCTATACCTACATAACTCGTAATATCATTTGTACGATTAAATTCTAATCTATATAACACTTCTGAAAGAATTAAAACAAAGAGTGTAAAAAAGGAGAAGAACACCTTCAATGCTAATGGTACAGTTAATTCAACAAAAAATCGCTTTGTAACCCCATTAAATCCTGGTATTACACCAACTAATAATGCAAACGGTGCAATTGCTGCTATAATAATGAACCAAAACTGTAGCATCACTAACATTATGGACAATAAAAAGATCGGAATTGAAATAAAAGCGTTGATGATTAAATAAAACGGTGTAAAAGCTACTTTTTCACTAACCGAACTATTTAGCATAAGTGTATTATCTTGTCCGGCAACCTCATTTTCCAGTACATAATTGTAACGATCCTCACCAGGTTTCATCTTCATTAAAGTTATAATTCTATCTTTTCCAATAGCATCAATATCATGTTCTCCATATTGTAAATAAAGATATGGTCTGTCAACAAACATAGACCATAATGTATCTTTCATACTACTTAATGTTGATTTGCCTTCGTCTTGATTTAATAATTCATTACTTGAAGAAGTAGCAACAATATAAGAAGAAATCTCTTCCGATAAATTGTTTGCTGTTTTCAAGAAAGAAGCATAGTTTGAAAATAATAAAAATGAAATTGAAAGTAATCCAACAGTTTTAAATATTGTTCCCATAGATGCAATAAGTGCTCTTTTTACTACGTACATATATAAAGTATATAAAGCTGTAATAAGAACAACAATTTGCATTAGATTACCAAACATACCTCCACCAACGAGACCGCCTGATTTAATACCTGTAATACTAGGCATAATGCTTCCTAGTTCGTCAATTAATTTATCAATTACATTAAAGTCGTAACCGAATTCTAAACAAATTATCATAACCCTTGTCATAAAAATATTAAATTGAAACAGGATATTAACCATTGAATTCAAAGCATAATTAAATTTGTCTGTAATTTTACCTCCGACATCTGCCCATCCAAATAATGCATCTTTAATATCATCAAATATCCCATTTTCCTCTAATTTTGCTGCATCCTGATCACTCACACTGTCAATTTCATAGTACTTCGGATTAAGTTTAAATTCCCCATATTGACCTATCATAAACGCTTCACTAAGTTTTGTATTTTTCTCAATTGGAGTATCTTGTTCTGCATACGCTACGGGAATATTATTGCCTAATAAAAAAAATAAAGCATACAAAAAAACCACTATAAAAAGTGGTTTTGAAATATAAGTTTTCTTCAAATTTATAGGCATGAAAAAAATCCCCTGTATCAATCACAAGGGACAGTTCATACCATTCCCCCCTTTCCAAATGAGGTAAGATATGTGTGTTTTTACTTAAAGGGATATTTTTCGTATAATTCCTGATTTAAAATATTTTTTTTATCTGAGACTGCTGCTCCGTTCGTTTCTAAATCAATTGGTAAAGAACGTATAATTTTTTCGACTTTCCATTCCCCTTCGTTCTTTACAAGTACAAGTGTATCTACATAATTATCCGTTTTCCCTAGAGCATTCAAGCTCAAGATACTGTAGTCATAGTATAAACGCCCTGTTTTATTAAATTCAGATGCGTATCGAGTAATTCTATAATAATATACGTCTTTATCAAATTTCCCTTCATTTTCTATCTTGTTTACATCAGTTGAATCAATAAATGTTTGATATGAAGATGTGTCTTTTAACATAGCTTCAAGAATTTTTGGGTTATTACCATCCATCTTGGCAATCATGTAGTCATAAATAAATTCATCAGCATCCTTGAACTGTTGATCATACTTCATTCTTTCAAACTCTTCTGCGTTTTCTTCTTCCAAATGAATTTCATTATTTTTATGATCTTCTTTTTTTACAGCAACAAGAGCATCTTCTTTTTGATTTTTACTATTAGCTCCATTGCTAAATAAGAACATCATGCCTACTATAATTAAACCAAATAACAGCAGAAAAATTAAAGCTGTTTTTCTAGACTTTTTTTTCATTTTTAACATCCTTTCACTCTTATTAATCTATTCTATTGTGGCTCTATTGTATTTCATTTCACTTTTTAAACAAATAAAATAGGCATAGATTATTTGCTTCATTATCCCCTTAATTGGAGTAACTAAGAAAATACCCATGCCGAATCTTTCTTGCGAAACAAGAATATAACGACTTCTACAAAGTGTGTAGCTTGACAATTACCAATATACAATTAGTGTAACAAATTATTTAATAATTTTCAATTTTTAACTACGAGTTGTGAAGAACTCTTTACTACTGTTTTGTTTTTTCTTTTTCACGTTCACGTTCTTCGGAAGTAGAAGTAGATGAATCAAAAGCGTTTTTTAATTCTATAAATACTGGATTGATACGAATGACAGCAGAGCGACCATAAATATCTTGGAACAAGCAATCTCCACGGTTTAAGTTTTGTAGTTTTTCTACGTTGTTTTTAATTTTTGGTAGGTTCAAATAATCAAGCATTTCTTCTGCCTCTTCTGTTTTTCGCAAACCGAAACTGAACTTCATCCCCATATTGGCCACGTTATCATCGTGATCCGAAGCATTTTGAGAACCCTCTATTAGCGTTGTATTATAATAACGTCCCATACGAACAATAAAGTCCATCAGATCCGAACCAATGGCACTACGTTTAACTGCACTGGCTTCATCTTGAAGTATAAATTTATGACTATTACGATCACTATTAAACATGTATTGTTTAGTCCATGCCGTAATTGAAATCATTATCGCTTCTGAAATCATATGAATTGGACGCTTATTTTTCAATTCTGTTTCAGACGGCAAATTTAGATTTTGAATCATTAATACCTGAATAGGCATATCGTGCTCAAGTGTTTTATATTTTTGTCCTACCTCACCGAACAACAACATGGACAACTGATTACGCTTTAACGTTGCTAATGTATTAAGCAGCGATTCTAGTGCTTCGAAACGCTTCTGCGACATATTTTCTGGCCTATTATTATAGATATGTTTTAAATTACTTATTACTACACCAACACATGGATCTTCATGTTTTCCTGCATTTTCAACAACTTCACTTAAAATACTATAACCATCATCTTCTATATTGATCTTGGCTAAATACGAAAGAATATCCATTGTAACATCTTTTGCTTCCTCAATACTTGTGCTTGTTCGGAAAGGATCAAGTGAACCCGCATCATTTGCATTCGTACCTAATGTCCAAATGTTTATATATTCTTTTGGAATTAACGGTAGCCCTTTATCCCAATTTTTCCTATCTCCCTTTGGATCAATGATGAGCCCTTTTGATCCAGTAAGAGTTGAAAGATAAATGAGTAAGTTCATTAAGAATGACTTCCCTTTTCCGGTCATTCCTGCCACCAAAATAGAAATAGAGTCAACTATATTACCTAGACCATCAAATGCTTTAGCCGCTAAATCGGGCTGGATAAATACTGGTTTGGATAGGGGGACTGTATGCCCGATATAGAAACCTCGATTGTCCCCAATATTTGTGGTTGCTCCAAACATCATCCCTCCCAATATTCCCGGTGCTACTTCAATTTTATAATCTTCACGTATTTTTTTAGATCCAGGAATCATTTCTAAGAATAAAGAAACTTGTTCGCCATACGGAGAAAGAATTTTAATCCCATATTTAGAAAGTTCATCACGCAATAAATCCACACGAGTTTTTAATTGCTCTGAACTTTCGCCAGTGACTTTCAAAATAAAGGAACAAGCGAATCCTGGGTAGCCTGTTTGAGTAAAATAATTCTCCATTTGAACTGTGCCTTGTTCTGATATATCTACATTTAAATCAACATTTTGCCCTCCTTTATACGCCTCTTTACGTTGATCCTGAATTTCTAATTTAGCGTTACTCAATTTCTTTTTGACCATTTCATTAGGTTGATGATCCACACGCACTGAAACTGTCACAGGGAATGGCATTTGCATTTTTATTTTATACAGCCACTCACTACCAGGATGAAATTTTACATCTCCCATATCAGCAATAACTAAATGTTGCACATATAAATCTTCAATCTCGTTATCTTCTGTAATTCGGCTTAATAAAAGCTCTTTAGGGCTAATTTCATCAATGTTTGTATTTTGCAAATCCATAAAGTCTTTTTTATTGCTACGAATTGCTTTGTGTTTAACTTTCCTTTCGTCTACTCCTTCAACTACTTGCCCAACTGTAAAATCGTGTCTTACTTGCACGTCTGAATTGTTATTTCTAGTGCTATATAATTTATCTATAATATAGACTAGTTCATAAGTTTTCACGTTACTTACTATTGAGAAGGCATTAGAAACTGTCGCTTCTATAGATGATGCTTGACCTCTGAACGCCTTAATTTCACTTTCAAGAATATCGTTCGGATAAAGCCCTATTGCTTGATAGACAGGTGAATTAAAACCATCAATAAATGTTTTGATTGAATTAATTGCATTAATACCAACGTTTCCTGAAATGTATTTATTTTTACTCTTATCTAACTGAATGCCAATATAATCATGGTATTCGTTCGACTCATTTAGTTCCTTTTCATTTTCTAATGCTTTTTTCAATTCTTCCATAAATGCTACACCATTATCTCTTAATGGGAATTTTTTTCTTTGAATTTCTTCAATAGTAGCATCTAATATTCCAGAAATATCTGTTGGACTTGGCATAGAGAGATAGTGTAAATCTAACCCAACGTTTGCAAGAAATGATACTTGCTGTCCGAAGGGGCTTAATTTTTCATTATCATCTAAAAAATCATAATTGAAGCCTCCAACCTTAAACCAAGCCCAAACAGTATCATCATGACCGAAGATTAAATTTCCATCTATATGTTTAACAGGAAAGTCAATTTTCATTATTATGTGTCAATCCTTTCTCTCTTATCTTACTTTTTTTGATTTGGTATTTTTATTTCTCGATTTATACCGCATTACCATAACAAAAAACTTAAATATCGATGTTTTTTTCTCATTCTCTTTATAAGTTGCTTCACTTAACGAATTCTTTTGTTTGTTAGGTTTTTCTGTTTTAATAACGTTCAATAAGGGAAACTGATACGATTTTTGACTCATTTGATCAGGACTACTTGATTCATCAAAAAGAGCTGCGGTAGTAGTATTATTATTTTTCTTTTCTATAATCACAGGCTTACTAGATTGGATGTTATGTTCTGGTATTTCCAATTCATCAATAGTATCCTTAGACTCTTTTTTGTCCTGTTTTAATAAATTAATTATTTCTTCACTAGCTGCTTCTTGTTCTTCATCTAATTTAGAGTGTGATTCATTTTCGTAAATATTGTCACTTTTATCATTTTTAACTTTAGCCTCATCTGAATGAATATCATCATCTCTGACCAATTCTGAATAAGTCATCGGTCGAGCTTCGTTTTCATTAACAGGAAAACTCACCGTAACATAATTGCGAAATTGAAAACTTGTTGGCTTTAGAATCATTCTTCCTCTGTACATTGTTGTTTTGTGTATATACTTTCTTATTTGATAAGCAAAGAAAGAACGGAAGAAGTAAACGGGTGATCTTCCCTCCGTACCCACATCTGCTAGTAACCAAGCAAAACCTATCGGAATCATCACAAGAATAGATAATGGAAGCCAATTTATTAAACTACCAATCATTGGTAAGTTGTAAACAACTATTTCAATAATGCCAAGGACAAAGAAATATATTATTGCCTTTACACTTAGAGCTCTACCTAATTGCAATCCAAAAACTTGATAAATTTTTCTTTCAAATTTAAGAAAGTTATTTAGTACATACAAAGGTATTTTGTTATTATTCAAAATGTCACCACCAACCTATTTATTGAATAAAAAGAAAGAGATCTACATAAGAACATAGACCTCTTTTCATTAATAGTATTAATATTATCAACCACCAAATTTCAATAAACCTGTAAGCCATTCTGCTAACGTGATAATTAAATCTGGTTTAATAATAAACATCGCAATAAACGCTACGCCAACAAGTACTGAGACCATCGCAATCCATGCACGCTTAAATCCTGTTACACATAATAAAACAATCAATACAATAAATATTGCCCATTTTGCTTCCCCGGATATCCATTCAAAAACCCCTTGAATTGACATATGTGTATTTCTCCTTTCTTACTTATTCATTTAATTATCTTTACTTCTTTCACATCACCACCTTTTGTATCTTAATAAACCTTCAGGTATGTCGTAAAAGTAGGGATTCAAAATCACCTTAACATTTCTCGAAAACAATGGAGTCCATAAAAAGTCCACAAAAGAAGTCAAAAACTTCAAAACAAAAGAGCGTTTAGATTAACTAAACACTCTTTGCTTTAATAGCGAACTATGTTTTTTACTGTGTCCATATAATTACGATCAGAAAAGCGGAAACCATGCATTTGCACATCTGTACGAGTCGCTTTAGCATTTATCAAATCTTTTGTTTGATCTCGTGAAATATAAACCTTATTAATTTCACTAGAACTTAATGTTTTCATGCTAGTACGTGAATCTACTTGCTCAACAATCCATGTATCATTAGCGGCAGAACCAAATAAGTAATGATCAAATGTAAATGTTTGATCAAATTCAAAGATTGCATCACTTAATCCCATATTTTCATAAACGATATGATTCTTGTATGTTTGTTTTGGATGTAATGTTGATGATGCATCTACTGGAAGATAGTAGCGTTGTAGCTTAGCTATGCTTGAAGCATTTGCATACAAGACCGTATCATTAAATTTTTGTCCCGTAGAGCTTTCAAAGCTTGACTTGACTTTGTTTTTTCCTTGTTCAATATACGAGCTTACATCTGGAATTGAAGTATTACTCATCATGCTTTGTTTCGCAGCATTTGCATATGGCACACCTACAAGATGACCAGTGTGCTGTGAAAGCATGAACAAATCAGTTGTGTAATCCATCGTAAATGAACGTTTCTCACCACTGCTGCCTTTATCATTCATCACATGTTGTTGTAAAGGAAATGCGTAATTGTAACCATAGCTTGTTGCATTCACATATTCTGATTTCAAGCTATCATCTACGTCCGTAGGGAAGTAATACCCTGAGCTTTTTTTCCTTAATAATGGTTCAAAAGACGATTCTTTATGTTTTTCAGAAGGCACCTCAACACTATAGTCGAGCGCACCTTGCAAAATAGGTAAAGTGGATTGCGTCTTTAAATTAAATGATGTTGGCACATTGTTAGAGCTTGAGCGCTTCCATTCTTCGTGGAAAACCTTCGAACTTTTTTCAGGACTCCACTTATCTTCGCGACCCACGATCCATTTCTTACCTAGCACATTATCCAAAGTATCCCATTTTTCGGTTTCCCCTTGCTGGTGATCGACAGGAATAGAACCTTTAACCTCAAACTTCTGAACAGCTCTCCAATCAGGATTCGAGTTCCAAACACATTTTGCATTTTCCCCGCTACCGGAACATTGCCAGCCGATTTCTTTGTTAGTGTATTCATATTCATAAGAATACTCCATATTCTGCCCTTTTACTTGCTGTGCATTAGTATGAAATTGGATTGGTCCCTGCTGCTCAACATTGCGATTCCCCAGTTTTACCTTATGCTTAATATTTCGTACAGCGACATGCTTATCGAAGTCGCTTTCAAATTCATTAAATACCGCAACTTCGCTAGGCGCATTTTGATCTGTTCTCTCTAATTCCCAATAGGCTCTGCCTAATGCCGTCCCCTTCTTATCTTCTGGCTCCTTCCAAAAAACATCAAATGTTGTTGTTACATAGAATTCAAAGTTTTTATAGGAATACTGTTTTTCATTAGCTTGACAGTGAGTACCGTAATAAAGCGTTTCAGCGGCATAAATGATATAACGCCCTGTATCACCGTAACCAAATTGATAATTATTTGCTTTAAAACGTGCTGGCACTTCCGAATTAGGATCATACTGAAACTGTGCGCCAGAGGCAACCACTAGATCATACAAATCTTGACCATATTTTTTAGTGATTTCATTTTGAATTGTGGATGGGCTATATGTTCTATGACTATCGTCAGTGGCATAACTACCTTCAACTCCCCATCCCGATTCTGTATAAGTGTCCCATATAGGGTTTCCCCAATAGTCATACCCAGCAACATAAGGTTTATCAATTCTATTACATACATAGGCAACTCCACTCCATCCTGTTCGTTCAGGATGACTCGTTCCTTCACTCTTCACCATCTGATGAATTGTACTTGGATTTGTTGGTTCCATTCCTGTAAACACCCCAAAATCCTCTTTAATCGTGTCAGGAAACTTAATAGATAGCGTAATTGTATCTTTGACCGGTTCAGCAGCTTTTACTTCTACAGGATTACTACTGGCCAAACCTGTCAACAGGAGTGCTCCACCAAGTATTGTTAGGGATACTCGCTTCATTAAGTTCTTCAAATAGCTTCACTCCTCTTGTATGATGTTAAAACCAAAAATTCAACTTTTATATAAATATCACCCCTTTCAAGGAAAAGAAAAAAGACCTTTCAAAATGAAAAGTCTCTTTAGATTCTCTTATTCAGAATTATTTTGCGTGGTTACGAACACCGGAAACATAAATCATACCTTGTTGGTAATTAAAGTAAACCGTATACGTTTCTCCATTATAAACTTCACCTGTATCAATTACTTGATTAATAACCTTTACAAATTCCTCATAGGTTGTTCCAGCATTTTCAGCACTTAAACGAAGCTTATCTTCGAATGTAAAAGAATCATCATAGAATGATGAATTAGCTTCAATTGTAAAACTGGATGTGTAGCCATGACCATTTTCAGCCATTATTTCTTTAACAATCTCCGCATTTTTTTTCTCATGTTCACCTGCTATATATCCTGCTGGATGAGGAATTTTAGTTTTAATGTCTTGTCGGCTCAAATCACTGTACTTGACCGGGCTTTTACTTGTTGGTTTAGGGTCTGGCTTCGGAGTAGGCGTTGGATCTGGTTTAGGTGTTGGGGTCGGAATAGGCTCAGCTACAAAGTTAACGTCCAGGTTCATTGCACGGTATACGAACAGTACATAATGCATACGAGTTAAGGAACCATCCAGTTTGAACGTATAGTCTTCGTAACCTTTTGTTACGCCATTAGAATATAAAGCCTTCACGTAATCCTCATACTTTGAGCCTTTAACATCCTCAAACACGTAGTCTGCCTTCACATCAAGATTGAAAGCAACTGTAATAATCTTTGCCATTTCACCACGAGTAAGCTCTTGCCTTGGATTGATATTACCTTTACTATCCATTTCTAATAGCCCTGCTTCTACCAACAACTTAATGTCTTCGTAATAAGGACTAGCTGTAGTTAAATCTTTCGGCTGCTTAAACTCTGTTGTTTGCTCAAGTGTTAAATCATTAATTTTTAGCGCTCGACTGACTAACGCTGCTGCATGTTGGCGGCTAAGTGTTTCACCTGGACGGAAAGTGCCGTCATCATATCCCTTAATGATTCCTATATCTCTCATCTCATGGATGATATTGTAATGAGTATATGTTACTTTTACATCCTTGAATGGATTATTCGCTAATACAACAGCCCCTTTCGCCTCTGCATACTGAGTAGGGATTGGTGCAGTTAGAACAGGAATAGCAATTGCAGCGGCAAGAGTAGTTAAGAATAATTTATTTTTCATCTTCATGACAATTCCTCCTTATGTTAATCGATAACCTAGATGTTAATCATTAACATTTTTTTGTTTGAATTTATTCTACATCATACCTTCATGTAGTTGCAAGGAATTACTTGATGAAATATAATGAGCCTATATAAGAAAGGATGATTTCATGGACAATAAAGAGAGTAACAACTCCTCCAGTAATAGAGGGCTTAAAAATAGAACACCTATATCAAGCACGATAGATAACAAATTGGATCAAGGTTTAAGATCGTTACACAAAAAAACAAAAGTTCCTATAAGTAAACTGCTTGACGAAGCTGTTGAAGATTTATTAAAAAAGAGGGGGGATTGTTAATAAAATCCCTCATCTTTTTTTATTGAACCTCCTTTTCTTCTTCCTCCTTATTCTTTTTTTTCAATTCATCAATATACTTTTTATCACCAAGATGTTTTACTAAATAGCCTTGCTCAGTATGCTTAATAATCAGGGTATATGGCGAGATAAATTCAATATTTGTATCAGGCTCCTTAAATTTGACATCCACTGTTACAACCTTTTCTTTATCCGTTTTGCCTTTAAAAACGACCATTCTATCAAATTTAACAAATTCCATTGTTTGATTTAAACCAGTAATGTTATCAGGATTTTCAAACAGATATGATAGTTTCTCTTTAGAGTCATTTGCGTATGAATCAAAGAATGTTTCTAAAAACAGCTCGATTTCCTTACTCTCGCTGTCATCTGTTTTTAAATTATTTGTTTCTGGTACAATCTTTATTTCGCTCCCCTCTTCTTCAACATAGGTGAAGTTAGGAAGCTCGAAAACTAAAAACTTATTTGTTTTTTGATCATAGATAAGTTTTACGTTCACAAATTTAGTTTTCTTTATTTGTTTAATTATTTGATTCTCCTCTACCGTCTTTTTCTCATTTTCAATGGCCTCTTTCGTCTTAATAAACACAGGGCTAATTTTGAAAGTTAACATTGCTTTATTATCATCAAGATCCTCAATACCTTTAAGTAGTATACTTTCAAATTTTAATTCAGAATTCCATACTGTTGATGTAGCGTTTGTAGCATAATCCACATATTCTTTTGCTAAGAAACGGCTAATTAATTCTTTACGTCTTTCTTTTTCATCAGAATTGTGTGCCCCTATATTTGTCCATGTAAAGTACTTATAAAGAAAATCCTTCGAAAATTCTATGGCTTCTGCCGATGTTGCCTTGTTCATTTCTATGGACACTTGATTCATATCATTTTTCCCGTTTGAGGATACAGTGTTAATAAAGAATATCAAGATCATGAGAATAAAAAGAAACCAAAAGGAGATTACACCGAAGCGTTTAGCTCGATACCCTCTTGGTTTACTTTTCTTTTCCGTTTTCCTAGCTTCACTTTTACGTTTTTCTTGTTCATTAGCTTTTTTTACAATAGTCAGAATTTTTTTGAACTTACCATTACTTTTAGTTCTATTTCCTAGCTTTTTAGCCATAATCAATCTCCTTTCACCTGAGTATCAAGTGAATCCAACATATTTTACATTCACTATCCTATTAAAGCTTTTTAGAACTACCAAATAAAACAACCAAACCAATAATAATTAAAAATGTAATGCCTGTTCCATATCTAACATTAGACATATTGTAAAGATTAACAATATGCATCTGAAATTCTTCCCACAGTGGCACCAATGCCGGGAACTGATCCAATATAACAGTTCCAATTACAGCAATTAAAAGAATCATAAATAAAGAACCGAAAATTAACTTAAACATAGCAAATCCTCCTTCACCTAAACTAAATCAAAGCGAATACTCATTTGACCTACTTCTCTACACTAAGCATCACCACCTTACCAATGTCATGATTCGCATGCTTTTTTAAAGTAATGAGGATGTTCTTTTTCAAACAAATGCATAGCGTAACCTTCACTTATTGCCTTTCCACTTTTCATATATTGAATTAAGATTTCTAGTATTTCCTTTTCTTGATACTTAACAGGAATCTTAGAATTTACTTTCAACATATTTAAAATGGTATTACGATTCGTTTCAACTGCTGCTTTATTTTGCTGGTAGAACAGTAGCTCACTACCCTTTTTATTTTTTGCAATATTAATCTTCTTCAAAAAAACATTGTAAAAGTGAGTTGCTAATACAATTGGAAAAACAATGGCTACTGATACAAACAAATGAATCGGATAGTAAAAGAGCGTTGTCCAAAAAGGACGCGGCCAAAAATTCAAAGCAAGCATAATAAGTGATAGATACAAAACGGATTTCATTGCCATTCGTAGTAGTTTGTCATTTTCAATTGTACCTTTACCTATAATGCGCTCTTTTATATTTTCTAGTTGCTTTAATTCTTCTTCAAAGAATCCTTTTAAAACAAGAGCTTTATAGGTTTGTTCCAAACTCATAAGAGACATATATACCACATCCTTTTTAATAATTAAAAATAAGACAACCTTTACAATTAGTAAAAGTTGTCTTTCAATCAAACAAACATTTCTTTTTGGAGTAACCTAAATACTCGTTATGTGTAACTATTTAGTATATTACCACAGCTCTTATAGGAATGCAAACATTAACTTTAAAATTATTTACTCCTACTTTTAAATAAAACTAATCCAAAATTTCTATTTGATAATTGTAAATTTCAATCCCAATTAAATAGTTCAACAACTCAGTTAACTCCATTTGAATAGATGTACATTCTCCATATTCATCGACAACGACAATCTCATATTCATTAGATTCATCAATCTTAGCAATACCAACTTCCTCCAATTTACTGTTGTTGTATGTTTTTTCTTCTATGATGTATTCTATATCATTTAATACATCGGTCAAAGGATAGTTGCCTTGAGCTGTGAAGGTATGATCCAGGATGAATACGCTTCTTTCTAACAAAAACTTATAACGAATACCTATCGATTGGCGAGTATTGGAAGCACCAGTTTCATAATACTTAATGATTGGTTTAAAATCTGTATTTTTCAGCGGTAAATAGTAATCCGTAGCCTCGCTTCTTTTACCTGTTTCTCGATTATATAAAGTAACAGGTTTACCCTTTAATATAGAACTGTTTTTATTCATAATAGCTTTTAACAGTTCGTTTTCGGTTTCAACCACTTCTCCATTTTTGTATTCACGCTTAACATGAACACCTATCATTTGATGATGCTGCGCCCAGCTCGGAATATCTGTTTCATAACTTTCATAAGCGAATTTAACCATCTGATTTTTCCTCCCACTCCATTGCAATATTTTAATCAATTTCTATATTTAGCATTGCAAAAGCTGAATCTTCAATTGCTTCCTCAGAAATTTTTTCATCTTCAACTTCCTGTGTAGATCCTTTCATAACAATTCCAGCTTCTAGCTTCTTCATAATTTCTTTATGACTGTTCAATACAACTTCATTTAACTGACTAATTTCTTCTTTTAGTAATTTAATTTGTTCTTGCTCTTTTCTCTTCTGGGTCATCCCATTATAGGCGTAGTGAAGCATCTTACGAATAACTTCACTACGCTTATTTTTCGGAACATTTTCAAGTAAATTTGAAAGCTCTTGATCATCATTTGTTAATCGAAAGGAATAGCGTTTTTCCCAATCATTATTATTAGACATTTGCCATCACTTCTTTTTTAATTTTTAAGTAATTTATCAAAGACAGGTTTACCAAGTCTAAAATAACCAATAGCATTAGCAAATTGACTTTCTGTTACTTTAATAAGGCGATTATCAAACTGTGGTTGAATCAAATCTTCAAACATATTGCCACCGCCGCCGGCTAGGAAAATAGCATCGAATAAGTCCGATTCTTCACCCCACACACTTTTCAAGCGATCCACGATGTTAGCAGCAATTGATTTCTTACTCATCTTGATAATGTCCTCAAAATCAATTTTTTCACCCTTATATCTTAGCATTCCGTCTCTCAGAACCCGATTCAAATGAAACTCATTCAAATCAGCTCCACCAGTTTTCGTTTTAAACGCTTGGCGAATATCCCGATGTAAATTAACAACTCCATCATCAACGGTGCCAGAAAGTTTTCCTTTTGGGGTAAAAGCACCGTTCTCTTTAATTTCAACAACAACGTAATCCGTTGTACGGAATCCAATGTCAATCAATGCAATTAATGAACCCTTAACCATAAATTGCGGATAGACATACTTCCCTTCGTGATTGATAAGAGCTGCAAAGATAGCCGAAGCTCCTTGCGGGAAAACAATTGCTTTCTCAATGTTATTCTTTATTGTTTGCCCTTTTATTGGGCCAGAAATCCATTCTATTTGGGGTTGTAATCCTATAATAGATTGCTGGAAGTCCTTTGCTTGCGCCTTATAAAAATCTAGTGGTAAGCCTGTTGATAAATATATAGGACCCGCATCATTCGAAGAAACAAGTTGGATAGCAATATTAAGCATAATACGAGTATATAAATGTTCAAACCGCTCACGTTCGAAGATCCGGGATAGTGAACGTGATTCATTAGCGAGCTCACCTACAAACCAACTTTCACCATTAACAAAAACTTGCATATTTAACAAATCATCTTTTTCATCACTAAAAACATCTGTGATTGCTCGATCATACCCTTTCCCTACAAGTGATGGAAATAATGCTCGTTTCCCTAATGATGAAGTAGCTTTTACAAACCCATAACCTAAATCAACTGATATATAATTATTCAAAGTATTTTCCTCCCTAAAAGTTACATTCGTTTTATTTATCTTGACTTATTATACATTAAACTTCATGTAGTTACTATAAATTACATGAAGTTATTTATCAAGTCAGTAATTATAATCCATACAATCAATAGTAATAATGTGTATCTAACCAATCTATCAATTACTACAAATAATGAAATTGGAGTAGGTACACCAATTCCTTTCTTTGAGGGATAGAAAAACTTCACTTTCCCAGTTAACATGTCACCTAAAATATGCGCTAATAAACCTGCCACAATAGCCAATGTTACATTGAACCCATAAAAAGGATACACAATGCCCCAAGCTATCAATAGGAACAACAATGAATGTGTAAACGACCTATGCTCAAATAACAGCCCTAGTGGAATCGAAATAAAGAAAAAAAGCTTACCAAATTTAGATTGGGGCTCGTCTAGATCCGGTACAATTCCAGCAATTCCACCTATCACGGCACCTTTCCAATCACCAGTTATAACGTATCCTGCAAGAACGCCGGATACCATATGTGTTTGCCACTCCATAAATACCTCACTTTCCGGCTTGTCTTTATCACCAATACCAAAGTATAAAAACTCCTAGTAAACAGATTAATAGATCCGTATGTTTAATTCCTACTCACAAATAACAAGAGCAATGAGCACCCCAATAAATACAGCCGTAGCAATATCAGTAGTACCAGATATTCTTGCTCCGATTATCATTTTGAAAAACAGGGGCTGGTGAATTTAGAGTTTTGGTTTGCCAATAACCCTTAGCCACAAATCTGTCCAGCCCGTTTTTTTTGTATTTTGATTCTTATCTTTTTCGTTTAATACCGTGCGGTTAATTTTCCTTAGCCTTAGTAAGTGCCAGTTCAGCAATGAGCTGGCGATAGTTTAGTGAATATATGCTTTCACCATTCTTTGAAATAAATACTCCTCTGTTTACTAACTGATTTATAACAAATTCTCTCTTCATATCTAGGTCGCTTATGAACAACGCTTTATCCATTTCATCAAACTCCTATTCAGCAAAAAAAGAGTTGTGTTACAAAATTAAATTTGCAAACAACTCTTTTTTTTATTTACTTCGCTTGTATATATAAAGAATAAGAAGAAGCACATCCTGTTTGACTCTAATAACATAGTAATATCAATGCTTTATGACAAATTAAAGTGTGGATAATTATCCTCACATGTGAGGACTTTTATCTACACCTAGAAAAAACACCACTCCCTGTAATATAAATTGTTGATAAGAACGTAAAATAATACACGTTCGGATATTCATCAATATACCTTTAAGGGTGTAGATAATAATCTACACCTATCAAATACTATAGTGAATCTCTTTCAGAAAATGTTCTATCCATTCTCTAGGGTAAATGATGCCATACTCCATATCAGGACCCATAAAAACCTTGAAAGGCATATTTATTTTTCTTTCAATCTTATCGAAATGTGATACAAGAGTGCATAATGTAGCGTCTACCATGTGTACATCCCCTCGATACATAATTTCTGGATTCATGAATAGTGGCCTTTTAGATGTCATTGGATTATATTCACTTATGTTCACTTTATTTATAAATTCGAAGAAAATGCCTTTTTTGACTAATGAACTAATACGCTTTTCCACTTCAACAACGTTCATATCTACATGCTTTGCAATTTCCTGAACGGTCATAAACCCCACAGGATTAGTTGAAATAGTATTAGTATGACTTTGAATGATGCCACTGATCTTATTAATAAACCGTAAATCATCATTAGTGATGTATTTTTCTTTCAGCAGCAAATTAATATTTTGTTCAATTTGAATCATCTTTTCCATTACTTTCACTCCCCTTGAACTTCAAATAAGTCTTTCTGGCATATAAACGACCGCTTCTGTTACCTTTATTAAACCAAACCTTCCAGGGAAGATGAATTTTGTTCTTTTCAAGAACATCATTTGAAGTAATTAGTTTGATTAATGTTTTATTAATGTTGTTCTTATCACCGTTGTATACGATTTCCGGATTCATTAATATTGGTCTTTCCGTCACTGTGCGGTTAAATAAGATGAGATCATCGGGTTCAACAATTTCTAAGAGAATTCCCTTTTCAATTAGCTTATTAACCGTACGACTAATTCCCGAACGATCCTTATTTAAGTATTTAGCAATTCCAGCAACATTAATGGATTCTTGTGTATTTCTATCCACTATTTCATTTGTGGACATAGCCACCAATGGTTTAATCATTTGTACAAGGGCATACTCCCCTGTTGTTAAATAGTTAGTCCGATTAATAACATCAAAGTTGTCTATTATATCCTGTGCAAATGGACATTTATTAGATTCCTTTATTTTATACAAACCATACCCCAAGCTATTTGCTTTCTTTTCTTGTTCAACCACTGCTGCTAAATCAACGCTATTTTGAAAATCCCTTAACCTCGCATTTCTTTCGGCAATATCTATTTGTTCCTTTAGACTCATTTTTGTACCGCCTTCCTAGCCTTTCACTATGGAAATAAAGCAAAAGAAAGGACGCTCTTATTAGAACGCCCTTGGTTTCCATTAAATTAATTAAGTCATGAATACTAAATTTGTTTCATTCTCCATAGTACAACCTTTCTTCTCTTTAATTGTTAAAGTTGGTTAGTTTTTGACTTATAACGATTGTTGTATTGAATATTTGATACAATTCGCTCTGCCAATCGACTATTTCTTCTGGTAATTTCATCATTAGCAATGGCAATATTCATAGCCTTTAAAGTACCTACAAACACTATAATTTTTTTAGTCCTTGTTAATCCTGTATACATCAGGTTCCTTGCTAACATAAGCTTGTGACTTGTTGTCACTGGAATAATCACTATAGGCGATTCACCGCCTTGTGATTTATGAATAGTAATAGCATAGGCCAGCTCGATCTGCCCAAGTTCGTCTTTACTATAGGTTGCTATTCTACCCGAAAAATTACATAACATTACATCTTCTAACTCACCATCATCATTTCTAACTTTTGTGATACGTACAACAATACCTATATCTCCATTTGATACATTCTTTGGTTCATTGTTTTGAATTTGAATAACCTTATCGCCTTCACGAAATATCTTTTTTCCATATATCAATTCTTTTTTTTCAGGAGAATAAGGATTGATGGCTTCTCGAATCATTTCATTCAGGAGATGCGTACCGGCAGCCCCTTTCTTCATTGGGCTTAATACAAGAATATCTGAAAGGGAATAACCAAGATTCAAGAACCTTTTGACGCTTAATACGATTAACTGCGCGATCTGTTCAGGATCTTCTCTCTCAATAAAGTAAAAGTCATTTTTATCTCGATCAATTAATAAAGATTTCCCCTTGTTGATTCTATGGGCATTAGTAACAATTTGACTTTCTTGTGCCTGTCTAAAAATCTCAGTAAGCTTCACGGTTGGCAATTCTGCTTTAATCAAATCACTGAGAACATTTCCAGGACTAACAGAAGGAAGTTGGTCTATGTCACCAACAAACACGACTACCGCTTCTTTAGGTACTGCATCAAGAACCAAGCTCGCCAATTGTATATCGACCATTGACATTTCATCAATAATTAAAAAATCAATACCTAATTTGTTATTGGCATTATACTCTGGAGCTTCACCTTGTCGGTATCCAATTAATTTATGCATCGTGGAAGCGTCCATTCCTGTTACTTCTGAAAGCTTCCTGCTTGCTCTACCTGTTGGCGCTGCTAAAGCAATACGTGCTTTAGGGTATACGTATTTATATATATCCAACATGCTTTTAACAGTAGTGGTTTTGCCTGTACCGGGACCTCCAGTAAGAATAAGTATTTGCTCATGGAACAGAAGCCTGATAGCTTCACGTTGCAGTTCGGCAAGAATAATTTGATTTTTTTTTTGGTAATCAACAATTAGGTTATTTAAAAAAGGCAAGGCTTCGCCAACCGCAGAAACTTTCATATACGATAGTTTCTCGGCTAATTTGTTTTCATAATTATACAGGTACTTAGGATATACACACTTATTATCAATTATGATTATTTTGTCTTCTAGCCTATAAATGCTTTGTTGAACATCTTGTAGCTCAACAATTTGATGATCTGAAGCATTATGATTTAATGCTTTTAATACCTCTGCATATAATTTATCTTCATGAACATAACAATGCCCAAAATCGAAACAGATTTTTTTTAATACAAATTCTACGCAGGAATCAATACGAAAAGTGGATAATGGCATGATTCCCATTTTTCTCGCAATTTCGTCAGCCTTTAAGAAAGAAACTAATCTCAATTGGATTAAGCTATAGGGATTCTTTTGTAGGACATTCAGTGTCTCAGATCCGAATTCCTTATAGGCTTTCATAGCCATATTTGCTGTAACGCCATAAACAAGCAAAGAGCTAATGATTTTTTGAATCTCAAATGTAGAACGTATACTTTCTACAATTTGCATAGAACGTTTTTTTCCAATACCTCTTATATTATTAACTGCTTCAACGCCTAATTGATTAATAATTTCAATAGCATTTTCACCAAGCTTGTCAGCAATGACCACAGCTTGTTTAGCACTACACCCTTTCACTAAATGTGAAGATAAAAATGCTATAATTTGCTCCTTTGTATTCGGGATTGGTCTTTCCCACTGTTCAATAGCCAACTGCCTACCGTATTTAGAATGAGTCTCCCATTTCCCCTCTACAACAATTTCTTCTCCTTTTTTAACACCATAAAGTCTACCTTTTATTTTTACTTGCTGATTGTCAACAGTATCTAAAGTTGCTATTACGAAATCATCTTGTTTAAAAAAGATTGAAGTTAACGTTCCTTGAAATTTTTCCAACAAAACATCTTCTGTTTCTAAAAACTTGTCATGTTACTTCAACTCCTTTACTTTGAAAACTATTATGAATAAAATTGCGTAATTTGTTTAAGAAAATTATTCGTTTAAATGAAAAGTGATTTTGGCGTTTATCAGGAAATAGTAAGTTAAAAAGGGTTAATGGCATTGTTACTCTTTCACGATTTTTCTTAAAATTAAACTTAACCAATCTCAACAACTTAAATAACCGATGTGAAGACGCGGCCATAGATTCCTGAAAATCCGGCTGTTGAACAGATTTAAATATCTCATTAAATTCATCCTCTAAGTTGTTATTGAGGTTTTCCATTTTCATGATTAATTCTTTTTCTTCCTCAGTACCGATTACTTGATTGGCTTCATGCAACAAATCTTTTTTTACACTCTCAATTTCCTCAACTGAGTACAATAATTCATCAAACTCCATTTCAATTTCTGGAGTCATATCGTTATTTTCAAAGAAGCTTTTGATTTCTTCCATCGGAACATTGTATTTGCTAGGAATGGTTACAACTTTGGGAACCGATTTAATCAAGTGCCACAAATGTCCTGGGAGAAAGGAATAATTGGCAGATGTTTCGATTAGAATATATCCTTTTAACAGTGAACTGACCTTTGTAGTATTCTTTCTGACATCTTTAAGTGTTTTTGTAAGTGAACGTATTTGTTCTTGATAACTTTCTAAAAGTGAAATCGAATCGACATGCTTATTCTCTTTCAACTTATCACACGATGTTCGTAAATTTGTAATGAAGGATTGAATACGTTTAATGTGTAAGTAATCGGATATTTCGAATTCATCTAACGAAGTAAACTCACTAACCAAGCTTGCATCGTTGATAACCTCTGTATAAGTCTCCATTGCATAAATTCCTTTAACATCGGAAATACCAGCTCTTTTCAAAACCACTTGTAACATCTCTTTGACTTCCAATTCAAAACCTGTTCTTACTTGTACAACAAAGAATGAACCCATTCTCATTTCCCCCTTATTTTTAATTCAACAACTAAGTAAAACTTTGGCAATTAGCTTTCATCCATTTAAAAACTTCATCACGAGGATATCTACCGGACACAAAGTTTGATTTGGGAAATCCTCTTCTTCCAACAATTTTATTTACCGTTGATGGTTCAACTTGGAATATTTTTGCCAAATCTTTTTTTGTCAATAAATAGGGATAATCAAACATTGACCTTCCGTCCTCTATTCCTAATAAATAGGCTTCCTTAACAACTTCCTTAATTTCTTCTTTTATTAAATCTGATTTCAATTGTTGAATAATCGAACTCACATACTTTCACCCACCTTTAAAGAAAAAATGAAATAATTGATAATTCCTATTTCAAATCACTCCTAAATGTTATTCATAGTGTGTATTAAGTAAAAAAACTAAAAGTTATTCGTTTTGTGTATATTTTATGCAAAAAAAAGCTCTTCAACAGCAACATTTAGTATCTCAGCAATTAATACCGCATGGATAAAGCTAATGTTTCGCTCCCCATACTCGATATATGCGTAACCGCTAGAATTTTTAAACCCCAGTTTCTTTGATATAAAGATCTTTGTAATACCTCGTTCTTTTCTGTACTTCTCTAATTTTTCGAGTGTAAAATTATCTATTGAAATGTCTACAAACCTTATTTTTAGGATTTGTAGAATTTTTACACCGTTAATAAAGCTAAGATTGCGCTTTCCACGTTCGATATTAGAGTATCCGCTGGGAGTCTTAAAACCAAGTTTTTTAGACATTGTTGTAATTGTGATACTTCTTTCTTCCCTAATTTGCTTAATCGATTTAAGCAACGCAGAAGAATTTGTATATTCTAACATTAATTCACCTCATCAAATATAATGTTACCCATATTGAGTAGTTCATGATTATAGTAAACTATTCATTACGTGTATGTCAAATTATTTTTTAGTCATTTTGAGAAATAACTTTCTTATTTTGTGTAAGTATGCTAATATGTTTTTAAAATAGTCATAAAAATTTTTATTGATGTCAATATTACTATAAGGACTGATTAGAAAATTTATTAGGAAATAGGAGTCTATGAAATGGATAATACAAAGAAAAAAGTACTTTCTAAACGAATGCAGACTTTACGAGAAAATAGAAACTGGACAAAAACTGATGTTGCCAAAAGATTAAATAAAACATTATCGACATATGCTAATTGGGAATATGGCATAAGAGAACCTGATACTGGTAATTTAAAAAGAATTGCTGAATTATACGAGGTTTCTTTAGACTATTTATTAGGAAGGACAGATAACCCTAATACTGTAGAGATAAACGATGATGAAAAAGAGTTTTTTGGAGCAATTGAAAATCTGGAATTAAAAAGATGGATTTTGGAATTACCAAAATCATCTGAGGAAGATTTAGAAAAGCTAAAAACAATGTGGAACTTAATAAAAGGGGAAAAGAAATAACATATAGACGAGAGATTAGAACTAAGTAAATAGTCCCTACTTCTTACTGGCATCAACTTTGATGTTGATGCTCATATGAAGATGGGAATTTTTTTTAAGCATTATAAGAACATCAGTTCCGATATTATTTCAATTGTATATCCAATTACCCATAGACATCCTATTTTATTGAAAATATAGTTCTAATTACACAGCGTAGATGATACCATTTGAATTAATTTGAAGTTTGTAGAATAATTAACAAAAACATGACTATTTTTTGCTAATATTCAAAACTGAAAACAACTAGAATAGATGGGAGAACAAGAAGATGGAAAAAACATTAGATGCATTCATTAAAGATGTCTACGCCAACGGGGAGTTAATCAGTATGGATCGTGTAGATAATTTTTTTAAAGCTGTTCAAAATAAGATTGAAAAAACTTGTGCTTATCTTGGTTTAAAAGCTTATTACATCCCTTATTCATCTGAATTAAACAATTTAGACGGTAAATGGAGGTTCTTTTTAAATCAAACCAAAGATCCCCTTACCTTATGGCAAGAGTTCGGTCTTCTGGTTGGTATTTATTATGAAGCAATTTTAAAACAAGTTAACCTACCTTCTCAGGTTTCTGAAAATCTTATTACTAAAAACAGTCACTTTGCCTATTATTTTTGTGTACCGGACTTCATGTTAGATAATATGAATATCCCTTCTGATCCTAACAAAGCAATTGAGGTTGTATCTAATACATTTACCGTTGACAAAAACTTTGCAATAAATAGAATGTCATTATACCGTGCAGCTAAATAATAAGTTACATATGCACATTCTTTTTAACATTTCTCACGAAAGGAGGATAGAAGTAGGAAAGAGAATTGTTACTCAGACAACATGGATTTGTCACAAAAAAAGGAGAGAGTAAAAAAAGTGGCGTCTTATAAAAAGTATCAGACTAAGGAAGGAGTCCGTTGGTCTGTCCAGTTTAGCGTAGGAAAAGATCCAGCTACTGGAAGATACAAATACACGACTAGGCGAGGATTTAAAAGAAAACAAGATGCAGAGGATGCTGTACGAGAAATACTAAATGATGTGTCTTCAGGTACGTTCATAAATCAAGCAAACATAACTTTTGAAGATGTTTACAATGAGTGGATAGAAAGGGAAGAAAAAAAATTAAAGCCATCTTCAATTATGAGTAAAAAATCAAAATTTAATCATCATATTTTACCCAATTTTGCAAAGTTGTACATGCAAGATATCAATACCGCTTATTGCCAAAGTTTTATTGATAAATTGTCAAAGCAGATGGCTTCTTATAAAGATTATGGCATACAATTAAATTTAGTGTTTAGATATGCTATACAAAATAATTATATTAAGAATAATCCAATGAATAAAATAGATTATCCTGTTTTAGAAGAAGAACATAAGGCAGATAAGGGTATAGAGAAAGTTCAATTTTGGGATAAAGAAACAGTCAATAAGTTTTTAAAATATTGTAAGAATGAGCTGTCTTATCGAAAATACGCCATGTTTAGGCTATTTATCTTTACAGGCCTACGTAAAGGTGAATTAGCAGCTCTAGAAGAAAAAGATGTATTAAAAGATACGAAAGAGCTAAAAATCTACAAAAACTTATATTGGAGAGACAAAAATTATGTATTGCTCAAACCGAAAACATTAAATGGTACAAGAGTAATAAAATTAGACGAAAAGACATTTGACATTTTACTTCACTTAATGGAATTAAATAAAGAATTACGAGAAGAATGGGGAAATCCTGACAACATAGAGCACTTTCTTTTTCCTAGAGAAGATTTAAAACCCATGCGCCTAGCCTACCCTAATAACGCCCTAGAAGCCGCTTGTAGGCGCTTCAAGATAGAACATATCACTGTACATGGTTTAAGGCATACACACGCTTCTATGCTATTTGCAAGCGGTGCAAGGATGAAAGATGTTCAAATGCGTCTAGGTCACTCCAGAATCGCTACAACCATGGATATATATACTCATGTCACAAAACAAAGCGAAGAAAATATAAGTAATCTTTTAGCAGATTATTTAAATCACGAAAGTGACTCGGAAACAGAATCCAACAAAGAAAAACCTATTCAAGAGCTATAATGACAAGTAGGTAATGGAATTAATAAAAAAATTACATTCAAATTACATTCAATTCGGTTTTTAAAGGCAATATCCGCCCATTTGAATATAATTCCAAATGGGCGGAAGCCTTGATACATAAGGGTTTTAACGTTTTGAGAACTGAGGTGCACGACGTGCGCCTTTGAGTCCGTATTTCTTACGTTCTTTCATGCGTGAATCACGAGTAAGTAATCCAGCTGATTTTAATGCAGCACGGAAATCTGGGTCTACTTGAAGTAGAGCACGAGCGATACCGTGACGAACAGCACCAGCTTGACCAGTGTATCCACCACCGTTAACGTTTACGTGGATATCATAGCTTCCTGTAGTTTCAGTAGCTACTAATGGTTGTTTAATTACTTCGCGTAATGCAGCGAATGGTACGTATTCTTCGATTTCACGTTTATTGATAACAATTTTACCTGTACCTGGTACTAAACGTACGCGAGCTACAGAGCTTTTACGGCGACCAGTGCCGATGTATTGAACTTGTGCCAAAGTAATATCCTCCTCTTAATTTATATTATCCGCGAAGCTCGTATGCTTCTGGTTTTTGTGCAGCATGTGGATGCTCTGTTCCAGTATAAACGTTAAGTTTAGTGAACATTTTGCGACCTAAAGAGTTTTTAGGAAGCATTCCTTTAACTGCTAATTCGATCATTCTTGTTGGGTACTTATCTAGCATTTCACCAGCAGTACGCGTTTTTAAACCACCTGCAAATTGAGTATGGTGACGGTAAAGTTTACCCTCTAATTTGTTACCAGTTAAATGGATTTTGTCAGCGTTGATGATGATTACGTGATCACCTGTATCAACGTTTGGTGTGAATGTTGGTTTATGTTTACCACGTAAGATTGCAGCTACTTCAGAAGCTAAACGTCCAAGAGTTTGGCCTTCTGCATCAACTACTAACCATTTACGGTCTACTTCGTGACCTTTAGCCATGAATGTTGTACGCATGTATATATCCTCCTAATCGATTCGATTACCGTTATTTTTCATTAGACTACACTATAAGTTTCGGGGCTTATTTGTGGTGGTAATGAAAATACCATCTGTTATCATATAATGAATGACTTTTAAAGTCAAGCAATTTCATTAAACGCCTGGTAAAGTTGTTCAGAATTCTAAAACGTCACTAATAGAACACTTTTTCTAAGTATAACCCTTGTGGTGGCGCGGTTTTTCCTGCCTTATCGCGATCTTCAGAGGCGACTACAAGTGCCACATTGTCAATCGTGCGGCGACCTAAGCCAACCTCCCAAAGTGTACCTGCAATAATACGCACCATATTATATAAGAAACCATTGCCTTCAATCACCATATGAAGTTCTTCTCCATGCCATTCAAATTGCAGTGTCGTGACAGTACGTACTTTATCCTTCACACTTGTATTCGCTGCACAAAAGCATGAAAAGTCATGTGTACCAACGATAGCCTTAGCTGCCTCTTGCATCGCCTCTACATTAGGTTTGACGCCACTTGTCTCGACTGTGTAATATCTGCGAAATGGGCTTTGGATAGGCTCACAAGACCAAATATAGCGATAGCGCTTCCCTGTCACACTATAGCGTGCATGAAAGTCATGTGCCACTTCCTCTACCGATAGTACGCGAATATCTCTTGGTAGTTGCACATTCAAAGCCTTGCTATACTTGTCAACTGGAATGGCAAGAGGTGTATCGAAATGCAATGTTTGTCCTGTAGCATGAACTCTTGCATCTGTACGTCCACTTGCAGTTACCTTAATCTTTTCTCCTTTATGCATAATGGACAGTACACGCTCAAGCTCAGCCTGTACTGTGCGTTCTCCAGGCTGTACTTGATAGCCAGAAAAAAGCGTTCCATCATAGCTTATAATTACCTTTAATCGTCGCATCAAGCCTACTCCTTTTAACTTCTATAAAAGAATAGCAATACGCCTATTGCTACTAGTAACACAAGTGCAAATGTGTCACCCATATCCCATTTTAGCCTACGGTACCTTGTACGACCTTCACCACCACGATAGCCTCTTACTTCCATCGCAGTTGCTAGATCCTCAGCTCTTTTAAATGCACTGACAAAAAGTGGTACTAACAATGGCACTACTGCCTTTATACGATCTTTTATTGGTCCAGAGGATAAATCTGAGCCTCGGGCCATTTGTGCCTTCATAATCTTATCTGTCTCATCCATTAAAGTTGGTATGAAGCGTAAGGAAATGGACATCATCAAAGCCAATTCATGAACTGGTACTTTTATTGCTTTTAATGGATTTAAAAGAACCTCAATACCATCTGTAATGGAGATCGGTGATGTCGTTAACGTTAAGATAGATGTCATAAATACTAATACTAGAAAACGTACCGAAATAAATATTCCTCGCCTAATTCCTTCATCGTATATCGTGATAAACTTTGACTCGAAAACAGGGACGCCTTCCTTCGTCATAAATATATGAAGAAGAAATGTGAAAGCCATTAAAAAGAGAACAGGTTTGAGACCATTAATTAAAAAATACAGACGAATACGTGATACTAATACAATCAAGAGCGTAAATGCTAGTAGCATAGCATACGTCACTGTATTGTTGGCCAAAAACACAATAATAATAAAGGCAAAAACAAAGATTAGTTTTGATCGTGGATCTAGTTTATGCACAGGTGAGTCACCTGGTAGGAAGCGTCCAAAGATCATTTTTTCCATCATGGCTCTGCACGCTCCTCTCTAAGCGTTTGAGCAATTTCAGCAGCGAGTTCCTCTTCCGTCAAGCAAACCTTTGACAAGGACCGACCCATCATGTGCTCAATCTTCTGTTGAAAGCGGACAATACGTGGTGGCTCTAAGCGGAAACTCTTTAATGTTTCACCATCTTTAAAAATAGTTTGTGGTGGTCCACTTAAGACATTTTTTCCTTCATGCATGATTACAATATTATCTGCATATCGAGCCGCATCCTCCATACTATGTGTGACAAGAATCGTTGTAAGACGACGATCTTGATGGAGTTGATAAAACATATCCATGATCTCTTTTTGACCTCGTGGATCAAGTCCAGCTGTTGGTTCATCCAACACTATTACCTCTGGATCCATCGCCAAAACACCCGCAATTGCCACTCGGCGCATTTGACCACCCGATAAATCAAACGGAGACTTCTCAAGCACGTTGTTCGGTAATCCAACTAAGCTGACAAGTTCTCTTGCACGCGCTTCAGCCTCCTTCTCTGATACACCAAAGTTCATTGGCCCAAACATAATATCCTTTAACACTGTTTCTTCAAATAGTTGATGCTCAGGGAATTGAAAGACAATACCGACCTTTTGTCTTACAGCTTTTAAATCCTTTGCTTTTTTCCCAGCTACAATCAGGCGATCCCCTATATGTACTTCTCCTGAAGTAGGTCTTAGAAGTGCATTAAAATGCTGAAGTATGGTTGATTTCCCAGAACCCGTATGACCTATAATTGCCTGATAAGTATGGGATGGAATGTCAAAGTCTACATCGAATAATGCCCGTTTTTCAAAAGGTGTCCCCTGTGCATAGGCATAGCTTATTTGTTGAAGTTTGATGTCCATAAATCATTCACCAACTCTTCTTCTGTCATATGTTGTCCCATTAATGGAACACCTTCCTTTTGCAATAGCTTTGATAACTTCAAGGCAAATGGTAAATCTAGTCCAAACTCAACTAGCTTGTCCCCAAGTGCAAAGATTTCAGCAGGTGTACCTTCTGCAAACTTCTTGCCATCATTCATAAAAAGAACTCGATCTGCTAACATGGCTTCTTCTAAATCATGTGTTATGGATATTACTGTTAATCCCGTTTCTGCACGTAATGTTTGGACAGTTTGTAACACCTCTGCACGGCCCTGAGGATCCAACATCGATGTAGCCTCATCTAAAATGAGAAGCTTTGGCTTTAGTGCAAGTGCACCAGCAATGGCAACGCGTTGTTTCTGTCCTCCAGATAAGTGATGTGGCTCATGATCTAAAAACGTGTCCATTTTTACTTGCTCTAGTGCCGCGTGTACACGTTTCACCATTTCTTCAAAAGGCACACCATTGTTTTCTAAGGCAAATGCAACATCATCCTGTACAGTGGCACCTACAAACTGATTATCAGGGTTTTGAAAAACCATACCCATTAAGGAGCGAGATTCCCAAAGGTTTTCTTCACTTAAGGGTTCTCGTAATATTCGCACATCCCCCTGCTGAGGGAATAACAAGCCGTTCATCAGCTTGGCAATAGTGGATTTACCTGAACCATTATGTCCAACTATGGCAATCCATTCGCCTTCTTCAACAGCGAAACTAACATGTTCTACAGCATTACGACTGTCTTGAATTTCTGGTGTATATGAAAAAGTCACATTATTTAAAGATAAAATTTCAGGCATTTCTAGAACTCCTCTCTACATGCTCAGCTCTACTAACTAACTTACACTTTTTTATGTATGAATTCTACTACAATCCGTATGTCGATAAAAGAAAAATACTACTATAACAACTCAATTTGATGGTGCACTTTTGAGCGTCTAAAGAAAACCCATATATTAAAAAAAGCACCACAAATTGGCGCTATCCCACATAATAAAAAAGCGCGCACCTCATTCGATAGAAATGCGCTTGTCGTTACATTTACAAGAAATACGGGTGCTCAAGCCCTTATTTCTCCTGAATGAGGTGCGGAGAGCTAAACGAGACGCCACACCCTAAAGTGCCCGCTCATCATAACGCTCAGCTTAATTATTTGTCGTATAAATCATTTATAAAGAAAGAGGGTGGTGATTCCCACCCTCTTCACCACAAGTCTTCTCTTATGATTAAACTAGTTCAATCACAACAACAGGTGCACCGTCACCACGACGAGGACCTACTTTAAGAATACGAGTGTAACCACCTTGACGCTCTGCATAACGTGGTGCAACATCATCAAATAACTTTTGAAGTGCAAATGATGTTGTTTCGTTACCTTCAGCATCAGTCGTTGTTACTAGTTCGCGACGGATGAATGCAGCAGCTTGACGGCGTGCGTGTAAATCTCCGCGTTTACCTAAAGTAATCATTTTTTCAACAGCTTTACGTACTTCTTTAGCGCGAGCCTCAGTAGTTTCGATACGCTCGTTGATGATTAAATCAGTAGCTAAGTCACGTAACATCGCTTTACGTTGAGAACTTGTACGACCAAGTTTTCTGTAACCCATGGATGTTTCCCTCCTTTATAGAAAAAATCTGATCTTATTAGTGTTGTTTAAATCGCTTAGTCTTCTTTGCGTAATCCTAAACCAAGCTCTTCTAACTTCGCTTTTACTTCTTCTAGTGACTTACGTCCAAGGTTACGAACTTTCATCATATCGTCTTCTGATTTATTCGCAAGTTCTAGTACTGTATTAATACCAGCGCGTTTTAAACAGTTATAAGAACGAACAGAAAGATCAAGTTCTTCGATAGTCATCTCTAAAACTTTTTCTTTTTGATCTTCTTCTTTTTCGACCATGATTTCAGCAGTCTGTGCCTCATCCGTCATGCCAACGAAGATGTTAAGATGCTCGGTTAAAATTTTTGCTCCGAGCGAAATCGCCTCTTTCGGACCGATGCTACCATCTGTCCACACATCAAGAGAAAGTTTGTCGTAGTCAGAAGACTGACCTACACGAGTATTTTCCACTTGGAAATTGACGCGTGATACTGGAGTGTAAATAGAGTCGATCGGGATCACGCCGATAGGAAGATCCTCACGTTTGTTTTGATCAGCAGGAGTGTAACCACGGCCGCGTTGTGCATACATACGCATACGTAAATGACCGTTTTTAGCGATTGTTGCAATATATAGATCTGGGTTTAAAATTTCTACGTCACTGTCATGTGTAATGTCAGCAGCCGTAACTGTACCATCGCCTTTTACATCAATCTCAATAACTTTTTCTTCGTCAGAGTAGATTTTAAGAGCTAGTTTTTTCACGTTCAAAATGATTGAAGCTACATCTTCTACTACGCCTTCTACAGTCGAGAATTCGTGAAGAACACCATCAATTTGAATTGAAGTGACAGCAGCTCCTGGTAATGAAGACAGAAGGATACGACGTAAAGAATTACCCAAAGTGTTTCCATATCCGCGTTCAAGCGGTTCTACAACAAACTTTCCATATTTGGAATCTTCGCTGATCTCCACCGTTTCAATCTTTGGTTTTTCAATTTCGATCATTTTATTTACCCTCCTTCAAAACATCGAATGTATAGGTTCTTTCCATCATAGATTCGATCGTCAATGACGTATCGTTTATTATCTGCACAAGACAGTCTGTACAAAAAATGATGTTCTCATACAATATGAGACGCACCCATTACACGCGACGACGTTTTGGCGGACGGCAACCATTATGAGGAACTGGAGTAACGTCTTTAATAGCAGTTACTTCTAAACCAGCAGCTTGAAGTGCACGAATAGCAGCTTCACGACCAGCACCAGGACCTTTAACAGTTACTTCCAACGTTTTCAGACCATGTTCAAGGGATGTTTTAGCAGCAGTTTCTGCAGCCATTTGAGCAGCGAATGGTGTAGATTTACGTGAACCACGGAAACCAAGAGCACCAGCACTTGACCAAGATACAGCGTTACCTTGCATATCTGTAATCGTTACAATTGTATTGTTAAATGTAGAACGAATGTGTGCAATACCAGATTCGATATTCTTTTTCACACGACGTTTACGAGTTTGTTGTTTACGAGCCATGTTAAGAAGGAACCTCCTTTACCAATTATTTTTTCTTGTTCGCAACAGTTTTACGAGGACCTTTACGCGTACGCGCATTGTTCTTCGTATTTTGACCACGAACAGGTAAGCCACGACGGTGACGGATACCACGGAATGAACCGATTTCCATCAGACGTTTAATATTTAATGAAGTTTCGCGACGTAAGTCACCTTCAAGTTTGTATGAATCTAATTGTTCACGGATTTTGTTTAACTCATCTTCAGTTAAGTCGCGTACGCGTGTATCTTCTGAAATACCTGCATCAGCTAGTACTTTCTGAGCTGTAGTTTTACCAATACCGAAAATGTACGTTAATGAAATTACCACGCGTTTGTCGCGAGGAATATCAACACCAGCAATACGTGCCATGTACGTTGTGCACCTCCTTTAGAATTAACCTTGTTTTTGTTTATGTTTAGGATTTTCACAGATTACCATTACTTTACCGCGTCGGCGAATTACTTTACATTTTTCGCAGATCGGTTTCACAGATGGTCTCACTTTCATCTAACCTAACCTCCTTAGTAGTCCGGAGCGCAAAAGATTATTTAAAACGGTATGTGATACGACCGCGAGTTAAATCATAAGGAGATAACTCGATAGTAACCTTATCTCCAGGTAGAATACGGATAAAGTGCATACGAATCTTACCAGATACGTGTGCTAGAATCACATGTCCATTTTCTAATTCTACCTTAAACATCGCGTTTGGCAAAGTCTCAACAACTGTCCCTTCGACTTCAATTACATCATCTTTCGCCATCTACTCTGTCTCCTCTCTATATGCAAATTAAAGTTCTCATCGTTACATCAAACGGATATCTGCTGCAACTTTAGAAGCAACCTCGTTTCAACATATGTTTGGATTGTATGAGAGATGTTTGAAAGACGCTCGTCTGGTTTCGCTTCACACAATCCACGGAATTTACAGAACCAATAAGGGCACTGAACCTCCCATGTTTACACGAATACCGGAATGTCTTTGATGAGATATTCATACCCGTTACACAGATGCTTCCACGAAACCCATTATACTCCTCCAAAAGGTATGTTGCACTCTTTAGAAGAAATATATACCGGGCACAATATGCTTTTGCAACTCTCAAAAAAATTATGTTTCGTTGTTGCTCCCGCATGCCTCCCGCGGAAGCAGTACTCTGCGCCCGGAGCCGGGTATCAGCTGCGGCTGCCCTGTAATAGAGCATCAAGATCAGCAAACACTTTGTTAATATCTTGCTGTCCATCAATGTTAGTTAACACACCTTTAGCTTGATAGAAATCAAGTAGAGGTTGTGCTTGATTCATATTTACTTCCAGACGGTTTGCAACCGTTTCAGGATTATCATCTGCACGTGTATAAAGCTCGCCGCCATCTTTATCACATTTTCCTTCCACCGTAGGAGGATTGAAAATTAAATGATATGATGTACCACAAGTTTTACAAATACGTCGACCTGAAAGACGAGCAATTAACTCATCCTTTTCAACTTGAATGTTTAATGTATGCTCAATCGCTTTACCTAGATCAGCAAGAATGCTATCCAATGCTTCAGCTTGAGGAACAGTACGTGGGAATCCATCTAATAAGAAGCCCTTTTCACAATCAGGTTTAGCCAGTCGCTCACGAACAATACCAATCGTTACTTCATCAGGTACTAGTGCACCTTGATCCATAAACGATTTCGCTTGTAAGCCTAGTTCAGTACCTTCTTTAATTGCAGCACGGAACATATCGCCTGTAGAAATATGAGGAATCGCGTACTTCTCAACAATTTTATCTGCCTGAGTACCTTTACCAGCACCTGGCAGACCCATTAAAACGATATTCATTAGGAAATATTCCTCCCACAAAAGGTTTGCTGATTTAAGGAAACGATGGAACGTTCCCTAAAAACCAACATTATTTCATAAAGCCTTTGTAGTGACGTTTAACAAGTTGAGATTCTAGCTGCTTCATCGTTTCCAGCGCTACACCGACTACGATAATAATACTAGTACCACCGATCTGCACTGAGGCAGGTAAATTCATAAAATTAATGAATAAAATCGGCATTACAGCAATAACAGTTAAGAATATCGCACCAACAAAAGTTAGACGATATAACACGCTTGTTAAATACGTTTGAGTGTTTTCACCAGGACGAATACCTGGAATGTAAGCACCTTGTTTTTTCAAGTTGTCTGCCACATTTTCTGGATTCACTTGAACGAATGCATAGAAATATGTGAACGCGACGATCAAAATAATATAAATTGTCATACCGATAGGCTGCGTATACTGCAGATTTTTCGTAATCCAATTTGTAACACTATTTTCACCAAAGAACACAGCAAGCGTTTGAGGTGTTACAAGAAACGCTACTGAAAAGATTACCGGAATAACCCCTGCAGCATTTACTTTTAACGGTAGATGCGTTTGTTGACCACCAGTTTGCTGACTACGTCCAGTAACTCGTTTCGCATATTGAATTGGAATTTTACGAAGTGCTTGTTGCACGTATATAACCCCAACTACAACTGCTAATAAAATTAATACAAGCAATGCAAGGACAATGATGTTGATAAATAATTTATCTCCAGCACCCTCGATTTGCTGTGCAAAAATTTGGTTGATCCCTGTAGGCAATGCTGCAACGATACCTGCGAAAATGACAACAGAAATACCATTACCAACACCGTGAGCAGTAATTTGCTCAGCAAGCCATACTAGGAATGCTGTTCCCGCTGTCAATACTATAGCAATTGTAACATAAGTTAGAACGCCCTCTTCTTTAATCAAAGATCCACCATACATTCTATTAAAACCGAATGACATTGCGAATGATTGGATAAAAGCAAGAATAATAGTAAAGTAGCGAGTAAATTGTGCAAGTTTACGTCTTCCGACTTCACCTTGCTTTGCCCACTCAGCAAATTTCGGTACTACGTCCATTTGCAATAACTGAACAATGATTGAGGCTGTGATGTAAGGCATAATTCCCATCGCGAAGATGGAGAAGTTCTTTAAAGCACCACCGCCAAAAGTATTCAGGAAACCAACGAGGTTAAACTCATCAGTTGCCTTTAATACATCAGCGTCAACGTTTGGTACTGGAATGAAAGTTCCAATACGAAAAACGATTAACATTAAAAGTGTGAAAATGATTTTATTTCTTATATCTCGAACACGCATAAAGTTAGAGATTGTCTGAAACATTAAATCACCTCAGTAGTTCCGCCGGCATTCTCGATTGCTTCTTTCGCTGAAGCTGAGAATTTATGAGCTTTAACAGTAAGCTTTTTATTAAGAGCTCCGTTGCCAAGAACTTTAATTCCAGCTTTCTCGTTGCTCACTATACCAGTTTCAAGTAATAATGCAGCAGTAACTTCTGCACCGTCTTCGAAACGGTTTAAAGCATCAAGGTTAACAATCGCGTATTCTTTACGATTAATGTTCGTAAATCCACGTTTTGGTAAACGACGGAATAATGGGTTTTGACCGCCCTCAAATCCTGGGCGTACACCGCCACCAGAACGAGCGTTTTGACCTTTATGACCTTTACCTGCTGTTTTACCGTTACCAGAACCGATACCACGACCAACGCGATTGCGTTGCTTACGAGAACCTTCTGCTGGTTTTAACTCATGCAGTTTCATAGTGGGTGGCACCTCCTTGTTCAATTATTGAAAATTAAATTTCTTTTACAGTAACTAAGTGTGCTACTTTATCAAGCATACCGCGAGTAGCTGCATTATCAGCTTTCTCTACAGTTTGGTGTAATTTACGTAAACCTAAAGCTTCAACAGTTTTGCGTTGTGCAGGTTTAGTACCAATCACAGATTTAGTAAGGGTGATTTCTAATTTGTTAGCCATTATCTTTCCCCCCTTATCCTAATATTTCTTCCACTGATTTACCACGTAATTTAGCTACGTCCTCTACGCGTTTTAATTCAGTTAAACCTTGAACAGTTGCACGCACCATGTTGATTGGTGTGTTAGATCCAAGAGATTTTGAAAGAATATCAGTAATACCAGCAAGTTCTAGTACAGCACGTACTGGACCACCAGCGATAACTCCTGTACCAGGAGCAGCAGGTTTAATTAAGATTTCTCCTGCACCGAAGCGACCAAGCACTAAGTGTGGAGTTGTTCCACCAACACGTGGCACTTCTACTAAGTTTTTCTTCGCATCTTCAACAGCTTTACGGATAGCATCTGGAACCTCTTGAGCTTTACCAGTACCGAAACCTACATGACCGTTTCTATCGCCAACAACAACTAGTGCTGTGAAGCGGAAGCGACGTCCACCTTTAACAACTTTAGCAACACGGTTAATAGTAACTACGCGTTCTTCAAGTTCTCCAAGTTTGTTTGCGTCAATTCGACTCATGAAATGTGTCCCTCCTTCTTATTAAAATTCTAAACCATTCTCACGTGCAGCTTCAGCTAAAGCTTTCACGCGTCCATGATATAAGTAACCACCACGGTCAAAAACTACAGCAGTAATATTTTTTTCCGCAGCGCGTTTCGCGATTGTTTCACCGATTTTTGATGCAGTTGCAACATTGCTACCAGTGCCTTCAAAATCTTTTTCTTGAGAAGATGCGCTAACAATTGTTACGCCTGCTACGTCATCGATAAGTTGAGCGTAGATGTTCTTGTTAGAACGGAATACATTTAAGCGTGGACGCTCAGCAGTACCCGAAATTTTAGAACGAACTCGCGCATGACGTTTTTTACGAACTTGATTTTTATCCTGTTTCGTAATCACAAGGGTCACTCCTTTCTAATGCTTAGGCAGCATTATTTACCTGTTTTACCTTCTTTACGACGAACGTATTCGCCTTCGTAACGGATACCTTTACCTTTATATGGCTCTGGTGGACGAACGTCACGGATGTTAGATGCAAGAGCACCAACGCGCTCTTTGCTAATACCTTTAATGATGATTTTAGTGTTAGAAGGAACTTCAATTTCAAGACCATCTTCAGGTGTGAACTCTACTGGATGAGAGTAACCTACGTTAAGTACAAGTTTTTTGCCTTGTAATTGCGCACGGTAACCAACACCGATAAGTTCTAAAGCTTTTTCGAAACCTGCAGAAACACCAGTAACCATGTTCGCTAGAAGCGCACGAGTAGTACCGTGGTTTGTGCGGTGTTCTTTTGATTCAGAAGGACGTGATACAGAGATTACGTTACCCTCTTGCTCAATTTTCATATCTTGGTGGAAAGAACGAACAAGTTCGCCTTTAGGACCTTTAACAGTAACAGTGTTGTCAGCTGCAACAGTAACAGTTACGTTAGCTGGTACCTCGATAATTTTTTTACCTACACGAGACATTTAGTTGCACCTCCATTCATTTATTGCTAATTACCAAACGTATGCTAGAACTTCGCCGCCAACTTGTTTAGCGCGAGCTTCTTTATCTGTTAATAAACCTTGTGAAGTTGACACTAAAGCGATACCAAGACCGTTCAGTACTTTAGGCACTTCATTTGTTTTAGCATATACACGTAGACCAGGTTTAGAAATACGTTTTAAGCCAGTGATAACACGCTCGTTATCTTTACCGTATTTTAAGAAGATACGGATAATACCTTGCTTGTTGTCTTCCACGTATTCTACGTCACGTACGAAACCTTCACGCTTTAAAATTTCAGCGATTTCTTTTTTCACGTTGGAAGCTGGTACTTCTAACTTCTCGTGACGAACCATGTTCGCATTACGAATGCGAGTAAGCATATCTGCAATCGGATCAGTCATTGTCATTACATTTACCTCCTTCCCAAATTAGGGGATTACCAGCTGGCTTTTTTCACGCCAGGAATTTGTCCCTTATATGCAAGTTCTCGGAAACAAATACGGCAAAGTTTGAATTTGCGATATACAGAGTGTGGACGGCCACAGCGTTCACAACGTGTATATTCTTGCACTTTAAACTTTTGCTTACGTTGTTGTTTAACGATCATAGATTTTTTAGCCACGTTTTCGCCCTCCTTGTTTAAATTACTTTTGGAACGGCATACCGAATTGTGTCAATAACTCGCGAGCTTCTTCGTCAGAGTTCGCTGTCGTTACGATCACGATGTCCATACCGCGTACTTTTGAAACTTTATCGTAATCGATTTCTGGGAAAATTAGTTGCTCTTTAACACCTAGAGTGTAGTTACCGCGACCATCGAATGCTTTTTTAGAAACACCACGGAAGTCACGTACACGAGGAAGTGAGATTGAGATTAATTTGTCCAAGAATTCATACATACGCTCACCGCGTAATGTAACTTTAGCACCGATTGGCATACCTTCACGTAAACGGAAACCTGCGATCGATTTTTTCGCTTTAGTTACAACTGGTTTTTGACCAGTGATAATTGTTAATTCTTCTACAGCTGCATCTAATGCTTTAGAGTTTTGAACAGCATCACCAACACCCATGTTGATAACGATTTTGTCAACTTTCGGCAACTGCATAACTGATTTATATCCAAACTTGCTCATAAGAGCAGGAGAAACTTCATTTAAATATTTTTCTTTTAGGCGGCTCATGTGTGTACCTCCCTTCTTTTATTTACTAGTTAGTCGATTACTGCACCTGATTTTTTTGCAACACGAACTTTTTTACCGTTTTCGATTTTATAACCTACACGAGTCGGCTCGCCAGATTTAGGATCGATTAGCATTACGTTCGAAACGTGAATTGCAGCCTCTTGGCTTACAATCCCACCTTGTGGATTCAATTGGTTAGGTTTAACGTGCTTTTTCACGATATTAACGCCTTCAACAAGAACGCGGTCTTGTTTAGGGAAAGCAGCTAGGATTACTCCTTCTTTGCCTTTGTCCTTACCAGTGATAACCTTAACCTTGTCACCTTTTTTTACATGCATGCTGTCGCACCTCCTTGATTGGCACTATCATGAAATTAAAGAACTTCTGGAGCTAGAGAAACGATTTTCATGAAGTTGCTGTCACGTAATTCACGTGCAACAGGTCCGAAAATACGAGTTCCGCGTGGTGATTTATCATCACGAATAATTACACAAGCATTTTCATCAAATTTGATGTACGTACCGTCTTTACGACGTACGCCTGATTTAGTACGAACGATAACAGCTTTAACAACGTCACCCTTCTTGACAACGCCACCTGGTGTTGCTTTCTTAACTGTACAAACAACGATATCACCGATGTTAGCAGTTTTACGGCCAGAGCCACCAAGCACTTTAATTGTAAGAACTTCACGTGCACCTGAGTTGTCAGCAACTTTCATACGACTTTCTTGTTGGATCACTTAGGTTACCTCCCTTCGGAAATGGTTGTTCCGAAATAGTTATTAAATAATAACCGCTTTTTCTACAACTTCAACTAGACGGAAACGTTTAGTAGCTGATAGCGGGCGAGTCTCCATGATACGTACGATATCACCGATTTTCGCTTGGTTTTGCTCATCATGAGCTTTAAACTTTTTAGAGTATTTTACACGTTTACCGTAAAGCTTGTGCTTTTTGTGAGTTTCAACTAAAACAGTAACAGTTTTGTCCATTTTATCTGAAACAACGCGGCCCGTGTAAACTTTGCGTTGATTACGCTCAGTCATACTTGAAAACCTCCTTTATCAGTTATTTGCACTGATTTCTCTTTCACGAATAACAGTTTTCATACGCGCGATTGCTTTACGCACTTCACGAATACGAGCTGTGTTTTCTAATTGACCAGTCGCCAATTGGAAGCGAAGGTTGAAAAGCTCTTCTTTCAGTGATTTCACTTTTAATTCAATTTCAGAAGTGGCAAGGTCACGGATTTCATTAGCTTTCATTAGATTCACCACCAGTTTCTTGACGTTTTACGATCTTACATTTAACAGGAAGCTTATGTGATGCTAAACGAAGTGCTTCACGTGCAATCTCTTCAGATACACCAGCAATTTCGAACATAATTTTTCCTGGTTTTACTACTGCTACCCAACCTTCAGGAGAACCTTTACCAGAACCCATGCGGACTTCTAGAGGTTTTTTAGTGTAAGGTTTGTGTGGGAAGATTTTAATCCAAACTTTACCGCCACGTTTCATGTAACGAGTCATCGCGATACGTGCAGATTCGATTTGACGGTTAGTAATCCAGCTAGCAGTTTGAGCTTGTAAGCCCCACTCGCCGAATGATACTTCTTTGCCGCCTTTCGCTTCGCCACGCATGTTGCCGCGGTGTTCACGACGGTATTTTACGCGTTTAGGCAATAACATATTATTTGCCTCCTTCCACAGATTTCTTCGTAGGAAGAACTTCACCACGGTAGATCCATACTTTAACGCCTAATTTACCGTAAGTAGTGTCAGCTTCTGCGTGTGCATAGTCAATGTCAGCACGTAGAGTATGAAGTGGAACAGTTCCTTCACTATAGTGTTCAGCACGCGCGATATCAGCGCCACCTAAACGACCAGATACTTGTGTTTTAATTCCTTTTGCACCAGCACGGATTGTGCGTTGGATCGCTTGCTTTTGCGCACGACGGAATGATACACGGTTTTCTAATTGACGAGCGATGTTTTCAGCTACTAGACGAGCGTCAAGATCTGCACGTTTAATTTCAATGATGTTGATGTGTACGCGTTTACCAGTTAACTCGCTAAGGTATTTACGAAGGTTTTCAACTTCAGTACCACCTTTACCGATTACCATACCTGGTTTCGCAGTGTGAATTGTAATGTTTACACGGTTTGCAGCACGTTCGATTTCTACTTTAGAAACAGAAGCGTCTTTAAGAGCCGTTTCAATATATTTACGCACTTTGATGTCTTCGTGAAGTAGAGTTGCATAGTCTTTTTCAGCGTACCATTTTGACTCCCAGTCACGAATAATACCAACGCGCAGTCCTATTGGATGTACTTTTTGACCCACGGATTAACCCTCCTTCTTCTCAGATACCACTAGAGTGATGTGGCTTGTGCGTTTGTTAATTGCGCTTGCACGTCCTTGCGCACGTGGACGGAAACGTTTTAAAGTTGGACCTTCATCAACGAACACTTCAGAAACTACTAAAGAGTTGATGTCAAGATCGTAGTTGTGCTCAGCATTAGCAACTGCAGATTTTAATACTTTCTCAACGACTGGAGACGCCGCTTTTGGAGTATGACGTAAAATTGCAACTGCTTCACCAACTTGCTTACCTCGGATTAAGTCTACAACTAGACGTACTTTACGAGGAGCAATACGTACTGTGCGAGCGATAGCTTTAGCTTGTGTCATTAGGATTTACCTCCTCTCAAAATTAGCGTCTTGTTTTCTTGTCGTCTGCACCGTGACCTTTGTAAGTACGTGTCGGTGCGAACTCACCAAGTTTATGGCCTACCATATCTTCTGTTACGTATACAGGAACATGTTTACGTCCATCATATACAGCAATCGTTAAACCGATGAAGTTCGGGAAGATTGTAGAACGGCGTGACCAAGTTTTGATAACTTGTTTTTTCTCAGAAGCCTCTTGTACTTCCACTTTTTTCATTAAGTGGTCATCAACAAAAGGTCCTTTTTTCAAGCTGCGACCCATGTAGGAACCTCCCTCCGTGATTCCACCACGGCTCTCACATAGAACCGTAGTTTAACCACTTTATTTTTTACGACTACGGATGATAAATTTATCCGATTTGTTTTTCTTCTTACGAGTTTTGTAACCAAGTGCTGGTTTACCCCAAGGAGTCATTGGTGATTTACGTCCGATTGGAGAACGTCCTTCACCACCACCGTGTGGGTGATCGTTAGGGTTCATTACAGAACCACGAACTTCTGGGCGTTTACCTAACCAACGGCTACGACCTGCTTTACCGATGTGTACAAGTTCGTGTTGTTCGTTACCAACTTGACCGATTGTAGCGCGGCAAGTAGCTAACACTAAACGTACTTCACCAGATTGAAGACGAACGATTACGTACTTATCTTCACGACCAAGTACTTGAGCAGAAGTACCAGCAGAACGTACTAATTGTCCACCTTTACCAGGTTTTAACTCGATGTTATGGATTGTAGTACCCATTGGAATGTTTGCTAATGGTAATGCATTACCTACTTTAATATCAGCATCTGGACCAGAAACGATTGTTTGACCAACCTCTAGACCTTTTGGTGCTAAGATGTAAGCTTTTGCTCCATCAGCGTAGTTGATTAATGCGATATTCGCAGAACGGTTTGGATCATATTCAATAGTAGCAACTTTTGCCGGAATGCCATCTTTAACACGTTTGAAATCGATAACACGGTATTGCTTCTTATGACCACCACCATGATGACGAACAGTGATTTTACCTTGGTTGTTACGACCAGCTTTGCGTTTAGTTGGTTCAAGCAATGATTTCTCAGGCTTGTTAGTTGTAATTTCCGCAAAGTCTAATGACGTCATGTTACGACGACCATTAGAGGTAGGTTTATACTTTTTAATCGCCATTGTGTTTTCCCTCCTTCTTGAGTGTTCAAATCATAAATCCATTAAGGATTACACTTCGAATAATTCAATTTCTTTGCTATCAGCAGTTAATTTAACAATCGCTTTACGACGTTTGTTAGTGTAACCACCGTAACGGCCAACACGCTTGAATTTACCTTTGTAGTTAAGAACGTTTACTTTCTCAACTTTTACGCCAAAGATTTCTTCTACAGCGTCTTTTACTTGAGTTTTGTTAGCGCGAGTGTCTACTTCGAAAGTATACTTTTTCTCTGCCATAAGTTCTGAAGAACGCTCAGTAATGACCGGACGTTTTAAAATATCACGTGCTTCCATTATCCAAGCACCTCCTCAACTTTTTCTACTGCAGATTTAGTGAATACAACTTTGTCGTGACCTAATAGATCAAGAACGTTGATTCCATTTGCAGTTAAAACTGTTACACCTGGGATGTTACGAGCAGATAATGCTACGTTTTCATCTAGGTCAGCAGTTACGAATAAAGATTTTTTCTCTAAAGAAAGATCTTTAAGAATTTTTGTGAATTCTTTTGTTTTTGGTGCTGCTAGAGTTAGAGCATCAAGAACTAAGAAGTTTTGTTCTACTACTTTAGCTGATAAAGCAGATTTAAGAGCTAAGCGGCGAACTTTTTTAGGTAATTTATAAGAATAGCTACGTGGAGTAGGACCGAATACGATACCACCGCCGCGCCATTGTGGAGAACGGATAGAACCTTGACGAGCACGACCAGTTCCTTTTTGACGCCATGGTTTACGACCACCACCAGCAACCTCAGAACGGTTTTTAACCTTGTGATTACCTTGACGAAGAGAAGCACGTTGAGCTACTACTGCGTCGAATAATACTGCTTCATTTGGCTCGATTCCGAAGATCGCATCGTTTAATTCGATTTCACCAACTGAAGCACCTGTTTGACTAAGTACAGATACTTTTGTCATTCCTGTTTCCTCCTTTCTTGAAGTGATTACTTAGCTTTAATTGCAGTTTTTACTGTAACTAGAGCTTTTTTAGAACCAGGAACATTACCTTTAACAAGTAGTAAGTTACGATCAGCATCAACTTTCACGATTTCTAAGTTTTGGATTGTAACTACATTGCCACCCATTTGACCAGGTAATTTCTTTTGTTTAAATACGCGGTTCGGAGCAACTGGACCCATTGAACCAGGACGACGGTGGTAACGAGAACCGTGGGCCATAGGACCACGAGATTGTCCGTGGCGTTTAATAACACCTTGGAAACCTTTACCTTTAGTAACACCTGTTACATCAATTACATCGCCTTCTGCGAAAATTTCTACTTTGACTTCTTGACCAACTTCGTATTCTCCAACGTTCACGTTGCGGAATTCACGAATGAAGCGCTTAGGAGCAGTGTTCGCTTTTGCTACGTGACCTTGTTCAGGTTTGTTAGAAAGCTTAACGCGCTTGTCTTCGAAACCAACTTGAATTGCTTCGTAGCCGTCTGTTTCAACAGTTTTCTTTTGAAGAACTACGTTTGGCGCAGCTTCGATAACTGTTACCGGGATTAAATCGCCGTTTTCAGCGAAAACTTGTGTCATACCAATTTTTCTACCTAAGATTCCTTTAGCCATTTGTCACACCTCCTGTAAGTTTTGAAAAGTTATATTATTTTTACCATTAAAGTTTGATTTCGATATCAACGCCAGATGGTAAATCAAGTTTCATTAACGCATCAACAGTTTGTGGTGTTGGGTTAACGATATCGATCAGACGTTTATGCGTACGCATCTCGAATTGTTCACGAGAATCTTTGTACTTGTGAACCGCACGAAGAATTGTGTACACAGACTTCTCAGTTGGAAGTGGAATCGGACCTGATACACTTGCACCTGAACGTTTTGCAGTTTCCACAATTTTCTCAGCAGACTGATCTAAAATACGGTGATCATACGCTTTTAAACGAATACGAATCTTTTGTTTTGCCATTATTTTCCCTCCTTCTCGCCTATTTTCTAGACATTCTCCACGAAAATTTTCCCACACACCGCCATGGCAAAGCGGCCGGGTGTGTCGGCAACCTCTCGCTTCATCGCAGTCAAAGACCAACATTCAACATTATATACAATAAAAAAAGAATAAGCAAGTCTTTTCGCTAAATTCTTTTAAATGTTGTAGATATTCTTAGTACTACTACTTCTTCGCTTTATTAAGCCGTTTATTAGTATATAAAATTTTATTACATATTGCAATAGTTAAGGTTGTCATATCAACATTTCCGTACTTTTCAAACAATTCTTTAAGAAAGTAGTTTCTATAGATAAGAAACTACTTCTTATTTTATAGAAAGAATACACATGCCATCCAACCAAACAGGATCAAAGGGATATTAATAAAAACAAATGTCGGTACACAAGTATCCCAAATATGATGATGTTGTCCATCTACATTTAAGCCTGCTGTTGGTCCTAACGTAGAATCTGAAGCTGGAGAGCCTGCATCGCCTAAAGCACCTGCTGTACCAATTAAACAAAGAATCGCTAATGGACTCAATCCCAACCCTTGTGCAAGAGGAACAAATAACGTAGCAATAATAGGTACTGTAGCAAAAGATGAACCAATACCCATCGTCACAACTAATCCAATGACTAGCATGATAAAGACAGCGAGACTTCTATTACCTTTCAGCACAGCGATTGAGCTTGTAATTAAGCTATCCACATCCCCAGTAGCATTAATAACGGCTGCGAAGCCATTGGCCGCAATCATGACAAAGCCAATAAAGGCCATCATCTTCATCCCTTCAGAGAGAATGTCATCTGCCTCTTTCCATTTAAGTGCACCTGTAAAATACATCAACATAATCCCTGTAAACGAACCGACAATCATTGAATCTGTTAATACTTGAGCACAAAGTGATGCGACTAATGCAAGAGCTGTAGAAAACATCACAAACTTACTGACGTTCACGTTTAAAGATTCAGTCTCTACTTCATTGTGCTTATACTGTCTTGGCTTGCGGTATACAACAAAGGCGACAAGCAGCCCAATCAGCATTCCTAGCACCGGAATCGCCATTGCTGCCGGTACATCACGTGAAGATACAGCCATTCCAGCCTCTGACACTTGTGTAGCAACGATATCTTGAAAAATGGCTCCGAAACCAGCTGGCACGAAACTATAAGTACCGATTAAGCCTACTGCAATTAGGACCGCAATGATACGTCGATCAACCTCCAACATATTTAATATTTTTAAAATAGGAGGAATCAATAATGGAATGAAGGCAATATGAATAGGAATAACATTTTGAGATAAAATAGACATCACGAAAATAAGGAAAAAAATTAAAACCTTCACTAAGCCTTTTCTATTACTTTCGCCATTTAAAATTTTTAACATCCCTGCAATCATCAATTCTGGTATTCCAGTTTTGGCAATAGCAATAGCAAAGCCACCAAGGAGACCATAACTCAATGCAATAGTGGCCCCTGCGCCTAACCCTTCTGTAAATGATTGTACTGTTGCCTCAATGCCCATTCCACTTGTAAGACCACCTACAAAAGCTCCTAGTACTAAGGAAAGAACGACATTGATGCGAAGCAAGCTTAATATCAACATAACGGCTACCGCCGCAATTACTGCATTCATTGTTACACTTCACTTTCATACACTAAATTACTAACATGTTAAACTTTATTATTCTGATATTTGAAAGTCAATAGTTTTCACAATTTCAATATGTTTATATAAAAAAACAGTGTAAAGGATTAATCATTACACTGTTTTTGAGTTTCTTCATATTTAATTGTTACAACGATTCACGAACAACTTTTTTATAATAGCCAACCGAAAGTATGCCAAAGATCGTATATAACGCTACGTAACAGCACATCGCAATCCACAAGGGAGCCGTTAACTCTGTACCAAATAAGAACCATCCTGACTTAACAGCAAAGTAGCTATGCAATAATCCAATAACTAATGGGACACCAAAATTAAAGGCCTGTTTCATATAAATGCCTTTCATGATGTCTTTCTCGGCAAAACCAATTTTTCTGAGTATTGTATAGGAACTTCTTTCTTCCTCTGCCTCAGACATTTGTTTAAAGTATAGAATACTACCAGTTGTCATTAGAAATGCTAATCCTAAAAATGCTGTTGTAAAAATCGTAAGACCTAATGTTTCAATATTATCTTTACGTTTTTCTTCAAAGGAAGATTGTGTATATTGCTGTGTCTTACCATCACCTTCTACAGCCGTAATAACTCCTGCATTTGTTTGAATATATAATTTCTCTGCTGTTTCTAATTCTTCTTTTGCTGTTATTGTAATGGTCGTTTGTTGATGCCAAGGATAAAGCGCTGCTTGCGTAGTTAAACTTGTAAACATGTCATCTGTCACAACAAAGATAGGTCCGCCACCTCCAGCCGTGACAATACCACTTATAACACTTTTATCATGAACATCTACTACATGGAAAGTTTCTTCAAGCTCTCCTGCAGATACCACTACATCACGATCTTTTTCTAATGGAAACATTTCAGCCATATAACCGCCATAGTTGGTTAAGATAACATCGTTGCCTGATAGCGATGCTTCAGGAACGCTTTGCTGATAATCAGAAAGCGGGATAGTATAGATTGTTCCTTCCATATCATATAAAGGATTGTCCTGCTGCTTTTTAGACATTAATTGACCTACAGAGGCTGTTACTCCTTGTAAACGATAATCTACTTTATCATACGTAATGTTATTTTTCTCTAACTCCTCTAAGAAGGTCTGACCCTGCTCTTCTAGCAATATGAAATCACCAGGTACTTGGCTATAAGCCGATGCCTCTGAGGAATAGTAGGCGATATAGGATAGCGTCGTTACACCTAGAGACACACCTGTTAATACAGTGATAAGTGTTAATGACTTTGCGTTGCTCTTCATGCGATGCATAATCGGTGTTAATGCTAATACATCCTTGATAGATAAATGCCCTTTTTTCTTCAAGCGAATAGTATTCATAATAAAGGCTACGGAGAAACGAAAGACAAGAAATGTACCACCAATAGTCGTAGCTAAAATTATCATCATATTGATAAATAAATGACCAGCTGAATCAATATCAAATAGCTTTGTTGACGCATAGTAGCCGTAAGCAATCAGCACAAGACCCATAAAGCCAATTGCCATTTGTAATGCACTAAAACGTCTCACACGCTCGTCTGCTTGTTTTGCCGCGCTAAACAGTGATAATAATGAAACACGATGAATCATCCAAGCCATCTGTACAAGAACAATAACCAAAAGAATAGCAAACACGATCATCGACTGCTGTAATGCCTGTGTACTAAATGTCATGGTTACAAGAGCTTCTTTTTCAAGGACACGTAGTAAAATCATAGCAAATACGCGTGAGCTAAAGAAACCTACCAGCATCCCTAGAATAACAGCACCAATAAATAAGAGAATGTTTTCAATCGCTAGTAAACGCACGATTAGCCCCTTTGTCATGCCTATCAATTGGTACAAGCCTATTTCCTTACTACGACGTTTCATAAATAAATGATTTGCATATAGGACGAAGAATAAAACGATAAAATAGAGAATATAAGTGGCTGCTTTAAATCCTGCCGTAGCCGTTCCACTCATTTGAACAGCATCCCATACCTCAGAATTATTTTGCAATGTAACAAAGGAAAAATACAAAGTAACACTAAAAATAAGAGCAAAGAAATATAGATAGTAGTGCTTCATATTTTTCTTCATGCTTCTAATCACTAGCTTACTAAGACTCATACCCGTCACCGCCTAGCACACTTTGCGTATGCATGATTTCTTGGAAAAATGCCTGCCTTGTTTTATCACCCTTATAAAGTTCACTATAGATCAGGCCATCCTTTAAAAATAAAACACGTGTGCAGAAGCTTGCAGCTACTGCATCATGTGTAACCATCATTATTGTCGCTTCTTTCGTCTCATTAATGTTTTGGAGATTTTGGAGCAAGGCTGTAGCCGATTTAGAATCCAATGCACCAGTAGGCTCATCTGCAAATACCAACGATGGGGTCGTAATAAGTGCACGTGCAGCAGAGGTACGCTGCTTTTGTCCACCAGATATTTCATTGGGATATTTATTTAAAATTTCTGTAATACCCAATAGGAATGTTAGCTCTTTCACTCGACTTTCCGCAACAGCTTTTGGTAACTTACTGATAGCTAATGGCAGAAGGATATTTTCCTTTACTGTGAGGGTATCCAGTAAATTATAATCTTGAAATATGAATCCTAGCTGCTCTCGTCGAAAATTCGCTAATGCCTTTTCTTTCATATCACGCAAATTATGACCGTTTATTTCAATTACACCTTCTGTTGCGAAATCTATAGAACACAAGACATTTAAAAGTGTTGTTTTACCTGAACCTGAAGGTCCCATAATGCCTACAAACTCACCTTTATTTACTTCTAAATCAATACCCTTTAGCACTTCTTGAGCCGTTGATTTTTTGCCATATACTTTCTTTATTTTACGACCAATTAAAACTGTCACGTGATAACGCCCCTTTCTATAATCCAAGTGTACCCTGTCATAGCTATTCATTCGTGCGTTTTACATGACAATATAAAAAGGTAGGTGACAATTTCGTCATCTACCTGTTAGTTTGACATATTCATTTTGTAAGGGAAAACGCAGTGTAAATAATGAGCCGTCTCCAACATTCGATTGAACATAGATGCGAATCCCGATTTTTCGGGCTGCATTGGATGCCAAATAAAGACCCATTCCTGTAGATTGTGAGGATTCTCTTCCCGCTGTTCCCGTATACGATTTTTGAAAAATTCGAGGTAAATCCTCTAAAGGAATACCTATACCTACATCTTTTATATGTAATAATGTCGCACCTGTTGGGTCATGTTCAGTAAAAATTGTGACCTCAGAATTTACTGGACTATATTTTATGGCATTTGAGAGAATTTGCCGAACAATAAACGCCAGCCACTTGCCATCAGTCAGAACCGTATCTGTAAGCTCAGCGACTTCAAAGCCAATACCTTTTTCAATACACCAAGCCTGCATACCCCTGATTTCTTTATAGACAATCGGTTTCAGCTCGACCTCATTTAAATAGTTGTCCTTTTCAATAGAGGCTAATCTTGTTTGATGTAGCTGTTGATCGACTAAAAGATGTAGTCTCAGCCATTCATTCTCTAATTTTCGGCGCAGTGATACATCCTCAATATGCTCTAACAATAAATTAATCGTTGTTAAAGGGGCCTTTACTTCATGAACCCAAGCCAACAGCTCATCTGAATACTCTTGTAGTTGCACTTTAGCTTGATTTAACTCCATGTTCTTCTCAGAAAAGACACTTTCTATTTTTTGAAAGCATGCTTCCTGAAAAGGAGTTAAAACTAGTCTGTTTTTATGTGCTTCATCAAGGTAGTCGTCCATATTTCCCAGGAAATCTTTTAATTTCCCAACTTCATTGACATAACGCCACACAAAAAAGAGTGTAAAACTAACAAGCAAACTAATGTTTACATACCATATTGAAATACTATTTAAACCAACATCTAAAGAAAATAGCACATTTAGAAGTGTAAAAATGAAAATAAAAAAACCAATCCATGCAAAGCGTTCTCTTATAAATAATAATAGCATGTTTTTCACGTCCTCTGGCTGACTGCCATATATCCAAGTCCTTTTTTAGTTAGAATCACTTCTGGTAAACCAATATCCTCTAGCTTTGTACGTAATCGATTAACATTTACCGACAAAGTATTATCATTGACAAAACGTTCATCATCCCAAAGCTTTCTCATTAATTCGTCTCTTGAAACAATCTGATTAACCTGTTCCACTAAAATTCGTAAAATGAAGAGCTCGTTTTTCGTTAAGGAAGCAGTAGCCCCATTAAACACAATCTCACTCCTTGTATAATCAATAACGGCATTATTAAAACGAGTAACGTCCATTTTCTCCTCAACATAGTCATAGGTTCTTCGTAAAATCGCCTGTGTTTTCGCGAGTAGCACTTCCATATGGAATGGCTTTTGTATAAAATCATCTGCTCCCATTTGCATAGCCATCACCATATCCATTGGATGATCTCGAGACGAAAGAAAAAGGATGGGTACTTTGGATAAATGACGTATTTCTCGACACCAATGAAAGCCATCATAGGCAGGTAATTGAATATCAATCAGCACAAGATGTGGTTTCTCCTCTATAAAATTGTCCATCACCTTTTGAAAATTTTTAGGACCAACCACTTGTAATGACCAATGTGCAAAACGTTCTTGAATCATGTTAAAAATGGATGGATCATCTTCAATGAGCAAGATTTTCATGTCCATGTTCAATTCCCCTTTTCTTTATTTCTCCTAGATGACATGCTAGCTGTTATGTATACATACACTAATTAAAATCATTTGATTTCCCTTATTTTAACACAAAAAACCAATCTGTAAGCGTCCCTACAGATTGGTTTGATAATTAGCGAAAGCTAAAATTATTTTTGGATAGAAGCAACTACGCCAGCGCCTACAGTACGGCCACCCTCACGGATAGAGAATTTAGTACCTTCTTCAAGAGCGATTGGAGCGATAAGTTCAACTGTCATTTCGATGTTATCACCAGGCATTACCATTTCAACGCCTTCTGGTAAGTTACAGATACCTGTTACGTCAGTTGTACGGAAGTAGAACTGAGGACGGTAGTTAGAGAAGAATGGAGTATGACGGCCACCCTCTTCTTTTGATAAAACGTAAACTTCAGCTTTGAAGTTTGTGTGTGGAGTGATTGAACCTGGTTTAGCTAATACTTGACCACGTTGGATTTCTTCACGAGCAACACCACGTAGTAAAGCACCGATATTGTCACCAGCTTCAGCATAGTCTAATAATTTACGGAACATTTCTACACCAGTTACAGTAGTAGATTTAGCTTCTTCAGCGATACCGATGATTTCAATTACGTCACCAACTTTAACTTGACCACGTTCAACACGGCCAGTTGCAACTGTACCACGACCAGTGATAGAGAATACGTCCTCTACTGGCATCATGAATGGTTTGTCAGTTTGACGTTCTGGAGTTGGGATGTAAGAATCTACAGCGTCCATTAATTCAACGATTTTTTCTTCCCATTCTGGTTCACCTTCAAGAGCTTTAAGAGCAGAACCTTTGATTACAGGAATATCGTCACCTGGGAAGTCATATTCAGATAGTAGATCACGGATTTCCATTTCTACTAATTCTAATAATTCTTCGTCATCAACCATATCACATTTGTTCATGAATACTACTAAGTATGGAACACCTACTTGACGAGATAAAAGGATGTGTTCACGAGTTTGTGGCATTGGGCCATCAGCAGCAGATACTACTAAGATACCGCCGTCCATTTGTGCAGCACCAGTGATCATGTTTTTAACATAGTCAGCGTGTCCTGGGCAGTCAACGTGTGCATAGTGACGAGTTTCTGTTTCATATTCTACGTGAGAAGTGTTGATTGTGATACCACGCTCTTTTTCTTCTGGAGCGTTATCGATGTCAGCGTATGATTTAGCTGTACCACCCATTTTTTTAGAAAGAACTGTAGCGATTGCAGCAGTTAAAGTAGTTTTACCATGGTCAACGTGTCCGATTGTACCAATGTTAGCATGCGTTTTAGAACGGTCAAATTTTTCTTTAGCCATTAGAGATTGCCTCCTCAAAATTATATGTTTTATTTTTGAAATTTATAGAATGAATGCCGATAGAGAACGGGCCCATCCCCTATCCTGCAATCATAGCTTACAAATTAGTTATACTTTATGCAAGATGAAAATTCAATTATTCACCTTTATTTTTTTTGATGATTTCAGCAGCAATTGATTTTGGTACTTCTTCATAATGATCGAATGTCATTGAGAATACACCACGACCTTGTGTTGCAGAACGAAGTGTTGTTGCATAACCAAACATTTCTGCTAAAGGAACCATCGCACGAACAACTTGTGAGTTACCACGAGCATCCATACCCTCAACGCGTCCGCGACGAGAAGTAATGTTACCCATGATATCGCCAAGGTATTCTTCTGGAATTACAACTTCTACTTTCATCATTGGTTCTAAGATAACAGCGTCACATTGTTTCGAAGCTTCTTTAAGAGCCATAGATGCAGCAATTTTGAACGCCATCTCATTCGAGTCAACGTCATGGTAAGAACCGAATACTAATTTCGCTTTAATGTCGATTAGAGGGTAACCAGCTACTACACCGCGGTCAAGAGAGTCACGAAGACCTGCTTCAACTGCAGGAATGTATTCACGAGGAATTACACCACCAACGATAGCGTTTTCGAATTCAAATCCTTTACCTTCTTCATTTGGAGAGAACTCAATCGTTACATCTCCGTATTGTCCACGACCACCAGATTGGCGAGTGAATTTACCTTGAACTTTTGCAGAGCTACGGAATGTTTCACGGTAAGATACCATTGGAGCACCTACGTTAGCTTCTACTTTAAATTCACGGCGCATACGGTCAACTAAGATATCAAGGTGAAGTTCACCCATACCTGAGATGATTGTTTGTCCAGTTTCTGTGTCAGTATGAGCACGGAAAGTTGGATCCTCTTCTTGAAGTTTTTGTAAAGCTTGACCCATTTTATCTTGGTCAGCTTTTGATTTTGGTTCTACAGAAAGAGAAATTACTGGCTCAGGGAACTCCATTGATTCAAGAATAACTAGGTTCTTCTCGTCACAAAGAGTATCACCAGTAGTAGTGTCTTTAAGACCTACTGCTGCCGCGATGTCTCCAGCAAATACTTTTGAGATCTCTTCACGAGAGTTAGCGTGCATTTGTAGGATACGACCTACACGCTCACGTTTACCTTTAGAAGAGTTTTGCACGTATGAACCTGAATCTAATGTTCCAGAGTACACACGGAAGAAAGTTAATTTACCTACGAATGGGTCAGTCATAACTTTGAATGCAAGAGCTGAGAATGGCTCTGCATCAGAAGATTTACGTTCTAACTCTTCGTCACCATCTACTGAAGTACCTTTGATTGCTGGTACATCAACTGGAGATGGTAAGTAATCGATAACGGCATTTAACATTGGACGTACGCCTTTGTGTTTGAATGCTGTACCACAGATTACTGGGTAGAATTCTACTGCGATTGTAGCACGACGGATCGCCGCTTTAAGTTCCGCAACAGTAATTTCTTCGCCTTCTAAATATTTTTCCATGATTTCTTCATCAACACTTGCAACAGCGTCGATTAGTTTTTCACGGTATTCTTCAGCTTGTGCGCGGTATTCTTCAGGAATTTCTCCTTCAGTTACTGCTGTACCTTTTTCGTCGCCATAGAAAGTAGCTTTCATCTCAACTAGGTCGATGATTGCTGAGAATTGATCTTCAGCTCCGATAGGTAATTGGATAGGGTGAGCGTTTGCTTGTAAACGATCATGTAGAGTTCCTACAGAATATAAGAAATCTGCTCCTGTTTTATCCATTTTGTTAATGAATACAATACGTGGAACACCATAAGTTGTAGCTTGACGCCATACAGTTTCAGTTTGAGGCTCAACACCAGATTGAGCATCTAGTACTGTAACAGCACCGTCAAGTACACGTAATGAACGTTCTACTTCTACAGTGAAGTCTACGTGTCCAGGAGTATCGATGATGTTTACACGATGGCCTGCCCATTGGGCTGTTGTTGCAGCAGAAGTGATTGTAATACCACGCTCTTGCTCTTGCTCCATCCAGTCCATTTGAGAAGCGCCTTCATGAGTTTCACCGATTTTGTGAATCTTACCAGTGTAATAAAGGATACGCTCAGTTGTTGTTGTTTTACCAGCATCAATGTGAGCCATGATCCCAATATTACGAGTATTCTCAAGTGAGAATTCGCGTTTCATAGGAAATTTCTCCTTCCATATTGGGGTAAAGACTGTATAAGAGACCTTGTGTTAGCTAACTGGCTAACACATAGGTTAAATTACCAACGGTAGTGAGCGAATGCTTTGTTCGCTTCTGCCATTTTGTGCATGTCTTCACGTTTCTTAACTGATGCACCAGTGTTGTTAGAAGCATCAAGAATTTCGTTAGCTAAACGTTCTTCCATAGTTTTTTCACCACGAAGACGAGCATAGTTAACTAGGTAACGAAGACCTAAAGTTGTACGACGTTCTGGACGTACTTCAACCGGTACTTGGTAGTTTGAACCACCAACACGGCGAGCACGAACTTCAAGAACTGGCATTACGTTGTTTAGAGCGGCTTCGAATACTTCAATTGGATTTTCACCAGAACGTTCTTTAACAAGTTCGAACGCACCGTATAAAATCTTTTGAGAAGTACCTCTTTTACCATCAACCATCATTTTATTGATTAAACGAGTTACTAGTTTTGAACTATAAATTGGATCTGGTAACACGTCACGTTTGGAAACAGGACCTTTACGAGGCATGTGTTTTCCTCCTTTCGAATAGTTATCGATTATTTTATAAAGTTGGCCTTTTCGTATTTGTCGATCAAATATCAAATCTGCTAGCAAGATTCGATATTTGTGACAATTAGTATGAGGCTCAGTATTAAATAACGTTATTTAACGTTAAATTATTTTTTTTCTTTAGGGCGTTTTGTTCCGTATTTAGAACGTGATTGTAAACGACCGTTTACACCAGCTGTATCAAGAGCTCCACGTACGATATGGTAACGAACACCCGCTAAGTCTTTTACGCGTCCGCCACGGATAAGAACAACACTGTGCTCTTGTAAGTTGTGGCCTTCACCTGGGATATAAGCTGTAACCTCAATTTGGTTAGTTAAACGTACACGAGCGTATTTACGTAACGCTGAGTTCGGTTTACGAGGTGTCATTGTACCAACACGAGTACAAACACCGCGTTTTTGTGGTGATTTAACATCAGTTAAAGATTTTTTAAATGAGTTATATCCTTTGTTTAACGCTGGTGATTTTGATTTCGTGATTTTAGATTGACGAGGCTTACGTACTAATTGGTTAATTGTAGGCATCGATATTTCCTCCCTTCATTTATTCCTTGTTAATACCACACATCCAGGTGGTTCATTTTTTGGGTAAAAACAAAGTCTTTGTGTTTAATACACAAAAACTACTCTACAGTAATCGCAACTACCGCAGCTCCAACATGGATTCCACAGGCCTTGCCCAGTTCCTTTTTCGACTCAACAAGAATAACTGGTATACCGATTTCTCTCGCGAAAGATATGGCCGAATCGGTTACCCAATTGTCTGCATCAAGTGCCACAAGAAGTTCTTTCACTGAACCGGCTCGCATTGCTTTTACTGCTTGCTTTGTACCTATGATTGTTTGACTAGCCCTTACTTTATCATAAGACATTTTCATATCCTCCGAAGTACAGACAGTTAACTATCAACCTTCAATATATTATCATTACCAATTTACACTGTCAACTAATATCTTTAAAAAGTCCGAAGAGACGGTGAAATTCCATCTCTTCGGTCCTATTTTAATGTCTATTCGGCAGAAACAACTTCTGTGTCAAGCTCATCTTTTTCGATGCGGATTTGACGGTAACGTTGCATACCAGTACCTGCAGGAACAAGTTTACCGATAATTACGTTCTCTTTTAATCCAAGAAGCTCGTCACGTTTACCCTTAATTGCTGCATCTGTTAACACACGTGTTGTTTCTTGGAACGATGCTGCAGATAAGAATGATTCTGTTTCAAGAGAAGCTTTTGTAATACCCAGGATAACAGGACGACAAGTTGCAGGATTTTTGCCATTCATAACAGCATCTGCATTTGCCTCTGCAAATTGGTGGATATCTAGTAATGAACCTGGTAATAAATCTGTATCTCCAGCTTCAATTACACGTACTTTACGAAGCATTTGGCGAACCATTACCTCGATATGTTTATCACCAATTTCTACCCCTTGCATACGGTATACTTTTTGAACTTCTTTTAATAAATATTCTTGAACAGTTGAAACGTCTTTGACTTTTAACAATTGTTTTGGATCGATAGAACCCTCTGTTAAAACTTGACCACGCTCTACATTATCACCTTCGATAACTTTTAAACGTGCATTATAAGGTGCTTGATACTTACGCGTTTCTACGTCACCTTGAATAGTAATTTCTTTTAAGCCTTCACGAATTTCTGTGATATCTGAAACAGTACCTGTGATTTCTGAAATAACAGATTGACCTTTTGGATTACGTGCTTCAAAGATCTCTTGGATACGTGGAAGACCTTGTGTAATATCATCTCCGGCAACCCCACCTGTATGGAATGTACGCATTGTTAATTGTGTACCTGGTTCACCGATTGATTGAGCTGCAATAATACCAACTGCCTCTCCAACCTCAACCTTTTCACCTGTTGCCAAGTTCATGCCGTAACATTTTTTACATACGCCATGTTTTGTATTACATGTAAATGCTGAACGGATTGTCACTTCCTCGATACCTGCTTCAATAATTGCACGAGCAACATCTTGGTCGATTAAACCATCTCTTCCTAAAATAACTTCACCCGTTTCAGGATGTACGATTGTTTTCTTCGTATGACGACCAACAATACGTTCATCTAGAGCTTCAATCAGTTCTGTGCCTTCCATTAATGCACCAATTGTTAAGCCACGGTCAGTACCACAGTCATCTTCACGTACAATAACATCCTGTGCAACGTCAACAAGACGACGTGTTAAGTAACCTGAATCGGCAGTTTTAAGGGCTGTATCGGCAAGACCTTTACGAGCACCGTGAGTAGAGATGAAGTACTCTAATACTGTTAAACCTTCACGGAATGAAGATTTAATTGGAAGTTCAATAATACGACCAGCCGGGTTGGCCATCAGACCACGCATACCAGCTAACTGCGTAAAGTTAGATGCGTTACCACGGGCACCTGAATCAGACATCATGAAAATTGGGTTTGTTTTCTCAAGTGACTTCATCAGTTTCGCTTGAATTTCGTCTTTCGCAGCACTCCAGCTTGAGATAACACGATCATAACGTTCATCCTCTGTAATGAAACCACGACGGAATTGCGCTTGAACTTTATCCACTTTTTCTTGAGCTACAGCTAAAATTTCACCTTTATCAGGTAATACCACGATGTCAGATACACCTACAGTAATACCAGCACGTGTTGAATATTTAAATCCTAGGTTTTTCATGCGGTCAAGCATTTTAGATGTTTCAGTAATGTGGAAACGTTTAAACACTTCAGCAATGATATTTCCTAAGAATTTTTTACGGAATGGATTTACAACTGGTACTGATGCAAAATATTTACGCAATACAGCTGTACGTTGTGCATCAATTTTCCCTTTTTCATCTAAATTATTATAAGCGCTATCTGATTCAAGCTCTTTCAGAGTATCTTCGTCAATTACTAAATTAGCGAAGTATTTCTCTGGTGTTACTTGCTCTAAGTTGAAATCAGTTGGCTCATTAATATAAGGGAATGATTTTGGCAAGATTTCGTTAAAGATTACTTTACCAACAGTTGTCAATAGGAACATATTATTTTGTTCTTCTGTGAATGTTGGGTTATTTAACGAACTTGCTTTAATCGCGATACGTGTATGCAAATGTACATGACCTGTATCATATGCAATTAAGACTTCATTTGGACCATAGAAAACAGTACCTTCACCACGAGCATCTTCACGTTCAAGTGTTAGGTAGTAGTTTCCTAATACCATATCTTGAGAAGGTGTTACAACAGGTTTACCATCTTTTGGATTCAAGATGTTTTGTGCTGCAAGCATTAGAAGACGAGCTTCTGCTTGAGCTTCTGCTGATAACGGTACGTGAACCGCCATTTGGTCACCATCGAAGTCAGCGTTATACGCTGTACATACTAATGGGTGAAGACGAATAGCACGACCTTCAACTAGTGTTGGTTCAAATGCTTGAATACCAAGACGGTGAAGCGTTGGTGCACGGTTTAGTAATACCGGATGCTCACGAATAACATCTTCTAAAACGTCCCAAACGTCATTGTTTAAACGTTCAATTTTACGCTTAGCAGATTTAATGTTATGAGCAAGACCACGCTCTACTAACTCTTTCATTACGAATGGCTTGAATAATTCGATAGCCATTTCTTTTGGTAAACCACATTGGTACATTTTTAAGTTTGGACCTACTACGATAACGGAACGACCAGAATAGTCAACACGTTTACCAAGTAAGTTTTGACGGAAACGACCTTGTTTACCTTTCAGCATATGTGAAAGTGATTTTAGTGGACGGTTACCAGGACCTGTTACAGGACGTCCGCGACGACCATTATCAATTAATGCGTCAACAGCTTCTTGTAGCATACGCTTTTCGTTTTGTACGATGATGCTTGGCGCACCTAAATCTAATAAACGTTTTAAACGATTATTACGGTTGATTACACGACGGTATAAATCGTTTAAATCGGAAGTTGCAAAACGACCACCATCTAATTGCACCATTGGACGAAGCTCTGGTGGAATAACAGGTAGAACATCTAGAATCATCCATTCAGGTGAGTTACCTGAGTTACGGAAAGATTCAACAACTTCTAGACGTTTGATAGCACGAGTACGTCTTTGACCTTGTGCAGATTTTAACTCTTCTTTTAAAGAATGTGTTTCATCCTCTAAGTCAATTTTGCTTAATAGTTTTTTGATTGCTTCTGCACCCATTGCAGCTTCGAATGTGTTGCCGAATTTTTCACGGTATGCACGGTACTCTTTTTCAGAAAGTAATTGTTTGCTTTCTAAGTTAGTAGCACCCGCATCAATCACAACATATGAAGCAAAATAAATAACTTCTTCTAATGCACGTGGTGACATATCTAGGATTAGACCCATACGGCTTGGAATACCTTTGAAGTACCAGATATGAGAAACTGGTGCTGCTAATTCGATGTGTCCCATACGCTCACGACGAACTTTAGCGCGTGTTACTTCAACGCCACAACGGTCACAAACTACGCCTTTATAGCGTACACGTTTATATTTACCACAATGACATTCCCAATCTTTAGTTGGACCAAAGATACGTTCACAGAATAAACCATCTTTTTCTGGTTTTAATGTACGGTAGTTAATTGTTTCAGGCTTTTTAACCTCACCATATGACCAAGAACGAATCTTGTCAGGGGATGCTAAACCGATTTTCATATATTCAAATTCATTAACGTCTATCAAGGAGCCTACCTCCCTCTAGTATAGGTCTTTATAAAGACTCTTTTACGCAGCTCGATAATCGCTTGCAAAGAATTGCCTCTTTGGCAAAGGATTAGAAATAGAATGATTTATTAAAAGAAAAAGCCAGGCAGGGCGTTAAATCCTGCCCGGCTAATTTGAAAAATAAGTTTGACCTTATTCACCATTGTGAATTTGGGTTTCCATTATTCAAAAGACTCTACTGGCTCTTCTTCTGTATCTGGCTGTGGTGCAATGTTAAGTGCATCAGCTGGTTGAAGATCTTCTTCTTCGTCTAAATCGCGAAGCTCTACTTCTTCATCATTAACTGTTAACATCTTAACATCCATACCAAGAGATTGAAGTTCTTTAATCAATACTTTGAATGATTCAGGAACACCTGGCTCTGGTACACTTTCACCTTTAACGATGGCTTCATATGTTTTCACACGACCAACAACGTCATCGGATTTAACCGTTAAGATTTCTTGAAGTGTATATGCAGCACCGTATGCTTCAAGTGCCCATACCTCCATCTCACCAAAACGTTGTCCACCAAATTGCGCTTTACCACCAAGTGGTTGCTGCGTAACAAGTGAATAAGGACCAGTTGAACGTGCGTGAAGTTTATCATCAACCATGTGAGCAAGTTTGATCATGTACATGATCCCAACAGATACACGGTTATCAAATGGTTCACCAGAACGTCCATCATACAGGATTGTTTTACCGTCACGGTTCATCCCTGCTTCTTCCATTGTTTCCCAAACGTCTTCTTCATTAGCACCATCAAATACTGGTGTTGCCATGTGGACGCCTAGGTAGCGAGAAGCCATACCTAAGTGTAACTCTAAAACTTGTCCGATATTCATACGAGAAGGTACACCAAGCGGATTTAACATGATATCAACAGGCGTGCCATCTGGCATGAATGGCATATCTTCTTCCGGTAAGATACGAGAGATAACCCCTTTGTTACCATGACGTCCGGCCATTTTGTCCCCAACGCGAATTTTACGTTTTTGAACAATATAAGCACGAACTAATTGGTTAACGCCTGGTGGTAATTCATCGCCATCTTCACGGTTAAATACTTTAACGTCAAGAATGATACCGCCAGCACCGTGTGGTACACGTAATGAAGTATCACGAACCTCACGAGCCTTTTCACCGAAGATTGCATGTAATAAACGCTCTTCCGCAGTTAATTCTGTAACCCCTTTAGGTGTTACTTTCCCTACCAGAATATCGCCATCACGTACTTCCGCACCAATACGGATAATACCACGTTCGTCTAGGTTACGAAGTGCATCTTCTCCAACGTTCGGAATATCGCGAGTGATTTCTTCAGGCCCAAGCTTTGTATCACGAGATTCTGATTCATATTCTTCAATATGAACAGATGTATAGACATCGTCTTTTACAAGGCGCTCGCTCATAATAACAGCATCCTCATAGTTAAAGCCGTTCCAAGTCATGAATGCAACAAGTACGTTACGTCCAAGAGCCAGTTCTCCTCTTTCCATTGATGGACCGTCTGCTAAAATATCACGAGGTTTCACACGCTCGCCAACTTTTACAAGTGGACGTTGGTTATATGAAGTACCTTGGTTTGAACGAATGAATTTTTGTAATTTATATTTTGTTAAATCGCCTTTAACCTCTTTGCCGTCTACAACTTCAATGCGACGAACATGGATAGAGCGAGCCTCTACGTGCTCAACAATACCATCGTATTTCGCTACAACAGCTGCACCTGAATCACGCGCATCAACATGTTCCATACCCGTACCAACGAATGGTGCTTCTGGGTTAAGAAGTGGAACTGCTTGACGTTGCATGTTGGCACCCATAAGTGCACGGTTAGAGTCATCGTTTTCTAAGAACGGGATACAGGCAGTTGCAGCAGAAACTACTTGTTTAGGAGATACGTCCATGTAGTCCATTTGAGCTTTATTGAATACTGTGTTATCCCCACGGAAACGACCTACTACTTCTTCATTAGTAAATGTACCATCTGGATTTAATAGCGAGTTTGCTTGTGCTACATAGTAGTTATCTTCTTCATCAGCTGTTAAATAATCAATTTGATCCGTTACTCGGCCTGTTTCGTGATCAATACGACGATAAGGCGTTTCGATGAATCCAAATTTATTGACTTTGGCAAATGAAGATAATGAGTTGATTAAACCAATGTTTGGACCCTCAGGTGTCTCGATTGGACACATACGACCGTAGTGAGAGTAGTGAACGTCACGCACTTCAAAACCAGCACGCTCACGTGTTAAACCACCAGGCCCTAATGCAGATAAACGACGTTTATGTGTTAACTCTGCTAGAGGGTTTGTTTGGTCCATGAATTGAGATAATTGAGAGCTACCGAAGAACTCTTTAATAGACGCAATTACAGGACGAATATTAATTAATTGTTGCGGTACGATTGCAGCTGTGTCGTTAATGGACATACGCTCACGTACTACACGTTCCATACGAGATAAACCGATACGGAATTGGTTTTGTAGTAACTCACCTACTGAACGTAGACGACGGTTACCTAAATGGTCAATATCATCTGTTGCGCCTACTTGGTAAAGTAAGTTGAAGAAATAGCTTACTGAAGATAAAACGTCAGCTGGTGTAATATTCTTCACTTCTTCATCAATGTACGCATTACTGATGATATTAATTTCTTTTTGTGCTTCATCTTTCGGTGCATAAATCTTAATAGATTGGATTGTTACATCGTCCTCAAGCACGCCACCAACTTGCGATAAAGTACGGTAACCAATACCTTTTGATGAATCTTCTAGGTAAGGTAGAATTTTATCTAAAGTACGACGGTCAAGCACTGTACCCTTTTCTACTAAAATTTCGCCTGTTTCAGGATCTACAAGCGTTTCAGCAATCGTTTGGTTAAATAAACGATTTTTAATATGAAGCTTTTTATTCATTTTGTAGCGACCAACATTCGCTAAATCATAACGTTTTGCATCGAAGAAACGAGAGTACAATAAACTCTTCGCACTTTCTACTGTTGGAGGCTCACCTGGACGTAAACGTTCATAGATTTCTAAAAGTGCTTTTTCTGTACTTTCAGAGTTATCTTTTTCTAACGTATTACGTAAATACTCGTTATCACCGATAATATCGATAATTTCTTGGTCTGAACCGAAACCTAGTGCACGTAGTAACACTGTTACTGGTAGCTTACGAGTACGATCGATACGCACATAAACTACGTCTTTTGCATCAGTTTCATACTCTAACCATGCACCACGGTTTGGAATCACTGTTGCGCCGAAACCTTTTTTACCGTTTTTATCAGTTTTATCATGGAAATACACACTTGGTGAACGAACTAATTGTGAAACGATAACACGTTCAGCACCATTGATAATGAACGTACCTGTTTCTGTCATTAATGGGAAGTCACCCATGAAGACATCTTGTTCTTTCACTTCGTCTGTTTCTTTGTTGTAAAGACGTACTTTCACACGTAATGGAGCTGCGTAAGTAACATCTCGCTCTTTACATTCATCAACATCATACTTAGGCTCACCTAATGAATAATCGATGAATTCTAATGAAAGATTACCTGTAAAGTCCTCGATCGGCGAAATGTCACGGAACATTTCACGTAAACCTTCTTCAAGGAACCACTCGTAAGACGCCGTTTGAATCTCAATCAGATTTGGAAGCTCAAGCACCTCTTTAATACGCGCAAAGCTTCTACGCTGGCGGTGTTGTCCGTACTGAACTAGTTGACCTGTCAACTCATTCACCCCTCAATAAAGCGATATTAGGTCTTTGCAAAATCATACAAATAGTGTATGATTTCGAAAGACAAAAAGAAAACGAGTCTTCAAAAAGATCTCATTTTCGGTTAACTAAACTTATCTTGGCAAGTATACCCATATAAAAACATTTCTATACAAAAGGGCATACGACCTCAAAATAATATTTTTGCATTGTATCATATTATCATAGCCGATTTGTCAAGTCAATAAATTATACATATTTCATTTATTTTTTTGCGCGTACTATCCAGTACCCTTTTTTCTTCTCGACAATATCGACTTCTGAAAATTTTTCTTCTAGGTAACTTACTGTCGATGGTGCTCCTTGTTTCTTCTGGATGACTACCCAAAGCTCACCCGAAGGCACTAGTCGATCATAAGCTCCATCGTAAAAGCGGAAAATCGTTTCCTTCCCTGCACGAATTGGTGGATTCGTTAAGATAGCTGCAGCTTCTACATCTGTATCAACCATCGATAGGCCGTCACTCACAAATATTCGCACATTTTGAACACCGTTCACTTGCGCATTTTTCTGCGAAAGTGTAACTGCGCGTTCATTTATATCCATCATATAAACGGTACGGTCTGGATTCGCTTTGGCAATCGATAATCCTATCGGCCCATATCCACAACCTACATCCAATATCGCACCATTAATATTAGGCATTTTAAAAGCGTCTATTAAAACACGGGATCCAAAATCTACTTCGCTTTTACTAAATACACCTGCATCCGTTTCAAACGAAAACGAATGCCCTAGTAACTTGAATGTCCAGTGACGAGGTTTACTCTCAGTTTGAGGCTTACTTGTATAATAATGATCTGACATTTTCATGCCTCCTCAGAATGAAGAAAAAAGCTCGCCAAAATGACGAGCTTTCCTTTTGTTAAAAAGTAATACGAGATTACTTAACTTCTACAGATGCGCCAACTTCTTCAAGTTTAGCTTTGATTTCTTCAGCTTCATCTTTAGAAACGCCTTCTTTAAGAGCTTTAGGAGCGTTATCTACTACTTCTTTAGCTTCTTTAAGACCTAAACCAGTGATTTCACGAACCACTTTGATTACTTTGATTTTTTCTGCACCAGCAGATGCTAATACTACGTCAAATTCAGTTTTTTCTTCAGCTGCAGCAGCACCGCCAGCAACTACTGCTACAGGAGCAGCAGCTGTTACACCGAATTCTTCTTCGATTGCTTTTACTAAATCGTTTAATTCAAGAACTGTCATAGCTTTGATAGCTTCTAAGATTTGCTCTTTATTCATTATAATTTCCTCCTAATTGGATAATGTTTTATTTTTTTGCGATCAGGCCGCAGAAGTCTGAGTGCGTATTAAATTACGCGCCTTGTTCTTCTTTTTGTTCTGCAACAGCTTTTGTTGCAAGTGCGAAGTTACGCACTGGAGCTTGAAGTACAGATAAAAGCATAGAAAGTAGACCTTCGCGTGATGGAAGTTCTGCAAGTGCTTTAACATCTTCAACAGAAGAGATTGTACCTTCAATAATACCCGCTTTAATTTCTAAAGCTTCGTTTTTCTTAGCGAACTCGTTGATGATTTTAGCAGGCGCTACAACATCTTCATTTGAGAACGCAATTGCGTTAGGACCAACTAATACGTCGTTGATTCCTTCAAGACCAGCAGCCTCAGCAGCACGACGAGTTAAAGTATTTTTGTAAACTTTGAACTCAACGCCAGCTTCACGAAGTTGTTTACGAAGCTCAGTTACTTGTGCAACATTAAGACCACGGTAATCCACAACTACTACAGAAGCAGCGCCTTGGAATTTTTCAGTAATCTCTTGAACTTGTACTTGTTTGTTTTCGATTGCTTTGCTCATGATGACACCTCCTATTAGAATGGGTCATTTATACCGACAAAAGAAAAGCCTCTGGGTCAAATAGACGCAGAGGCTGAAAGTCATCATCTTTAAAATAAGAATCTGAATTCCGATGTCCTCGGTAGGATCATTAAGTGACAAGTCACCCCTACTGTCTACGGTACAAATGGATAATTCACAACAGCAACTATAATATCATGTATACTCACTGTCGTCAACACATATATATAAATTATTTTACTACTACGTTAGAAGCGTCAACTTTAATAGCTGGGCCCATTGTAGTTGTAACATTTACAGATTTCATGTAAGTACCTTTAGCTGCAGCAGGTTTTGCTTTTTGCACTACATCAAAAACAGCTAAGAAGTTTTCTACTAATTTTTCTGCTGAGAAAGAAACTTTACCGATAGGAGCGTGGATGATACCAGCTTTATCAGCACGGTATTCTACTTTACCAGCTTTGATTTCTTCGATCGCTTTTGTTACATCGAAAGTAACTGTACCAGTTTTAGGGTTTGGCATTAAACCTTTAGGTCCTAATACACGACCAAGTTTACCAACTTCGCCCATCATGTCAGGAGTTGCTACGATTACATCGAAATCAAACCAACCTTGTTGGATTTTTTGGATGTATTCTGCATCGCCTACATAGTCAGCACCAGCTGCTTCAGCTTCTTTAAGTTTCTCACCTTTTGCGAATACTAATACACGTTGAGTTTTACCAGTACCGTTTGGTAGCACTACTGCACCACGGATTTGTTGGTCGTTTTTACGAGTATCAATACCTAGACGGAAAGCAACTTCTACAGTAGCGTCGAAGTTAACTGTGCTAGTTTTTTGAGCAAGTTCGATTGCTTCTTGTGCACTATATAGTGAGTTACGATCAATTAATTTTACTGCATCTTGCAGTTTTTTACCTTTTTTAGCCATTATATATTTCCTCCTTGATTGTGGTTATAGCGGATTTTACCTCCCACGAATAAAGGTTGCGTGTTCACAAAGAAACTTCGCAACCTTCCAAAAAACAAAACATCAAGTAAATGGGATTAGTCTTCGATAACAATACCCATGCTTCGTGCAGTACCTTCAACCATTAACATAGCAGCTTCCACTGAAGCAGCGTTAAGGTCTGGCATTTTAGTTTCAGCGATTTCGCGAACTTTATCACGCTTAACCGTTGCCACTTTTTTACGATTTGGTTCACCAGATCCTGATTGGATACCAGCTGCTACTTTAAGTAACACTGCTGCAGGTGGAGTTTTTGTAATGAAAGTGAAAGAACGGTCCTCGAATACTGAAATTTCAACTGGAATAATAAGACCAGCTTGATCAGCAGTACGCGCATTGAATTCTTTACAGAATCCCATGATGTTCACACCCGCTTGACCTAATGCAGGACCAACCGGTGGAGCTGGGTTAGCTTTACCAGCAGGGATTTGAAGTTTTACAACTTTAATAACTTTTTTAGCCACGAGACACACCTCCTTAAGTCCGTGATGTGGTAATTGGGTTGCCCCTCCCACTCAATATCTGTCTGTCAGCTAAGTGCCGATAACATTAAAATTATCAATACAGACGTCAACTAAAAGTATGACAGTCTGACCTATGAAATGATACCACTTTTAATTTTTTTAAGCAAGTAGTAATTAACAAAATCTGCGAAACATCTACCAATTGACATGTCATAGATCAATTACTGGAACTATAATTTTTGAATTTGTTCGAAATCTAGCTCCATAATTGTTTCGCGACCAAACATATCAACCGACACTTTTATTTTTCCTTTTTCCGTGTCAATTTCCTCAACACGCCCTTGGAAATGAGCGAACGGCCCTTCTAATACTTCAACAGCCTCACCAACAGTTATATCAACTTCTACAACCTTATCAGTCATACCCATTTGTTGTAGTAGACGATCTGCTTCCTCTGGTAGTAAAGGTGTTGGTTTTGCTCCTCCACCTGATGAGCCGATAAAGCCAGTAACGCCTGGCGTATTTCGTACTACATACCAAGAATCGTCTGTCATAATTAACTCAACTAACACATAACCAGGGAAAACTTTGCGCATCATCGTGCGCTTTTTCCCATCTTTCATTTCTGTTTCCTCGTGCTCAGGAACAATTACACGGAAGATTTTATCTTGCATTCCCATTGTTTCTACACGTTTTTCTAGGTTTGCTTTTACACGGTTTTCATACCCTGAATACGTATGAACAACATACCAATTTTTCTCCATAACTACTAGGACTCCTCGTCCGTCCCTCCCTTACAAATAAAAGTGAAAATGAATCGCGATATGCTAAACGCATTCTTACTCTTTTCACAAACATCTCATTAGAAAAATATAGCTTTCGCTAATAGCCAGCGAAAGCCCGATGATATATACCGAAACTAGCATAGTCATCAATCACTACTATCATACTCTCCTAGTAGCATCCTTATCATCATGAGCGTATTTTACTGACCTTCACTTCACCATGTCATCAAACCAATAGATAAAGTTTTCTGCTGAATGAAGATAAAACAAACGAAAAAACCCGTTATTACAATGGACGGGCTATTTCAAAAATATGCTATTTACTAAATTATAAATCTAAGTACCAGCGGAATAATGATGAAACACCTAAGTCAACTAATACAAAAAATAAAGCCATAATGACAACAGTTGAAATTACAACGACTGTATATTTCGTTAGTTCTTTACTTTTTGGCCAGCTTGTTTTGCGCATTTCAGACATTACATCACTTAAAAAGCCTTTGATCTTGCCCATTCTAGCTTAACCTCCGAATCAATCATATCTGTCTATTTACATATCATTTTATAGCGTTTGTTTATGCATTGTATGTTCATTGCAATGCGAGCAAAATTTCTTTAATTCGAGACGTACAGTTGAACCTTCTTTAGCTGGGAACGTGTAATTTCTCGACCCGCATTTCTCGCAATTTAGCACGACTTTTTTTGCCATATACTCACCTTTTTCGGCACTTTGTCTTTTTAAGACTAACACCTATATTTGTCAATGTCAATAAAGGCCTATATGGACTAAGACATTTCCTCAAGGACCAAATGTCGCTCTAATTTACGCTTGACCCGCTGCAATGCATTATCAATCGATTTCACATGGCGATTTAATTTCTCAGAAATTTCATGATAAGACTGACCATCTAAATATAAAGCTAAAACTTGTAGTTCTAATTCACTTAAAATCTCACTCATTTTTTCTTCTAAATAGCCGAACTCTTCTCTATGAATCATCAATTCTTCTGGATCGTCCATAATAGCACCTGTTAGCACATCCATTAGCGTTCGGTCTGACTCTTCATCAAATATAGGCTTGTCCAAAGAGATATAGGAGTTTAGTGGAATATGCTTTTGCCTAGTAGCTGTTTTAATCGCCGTGATGATCTGCCTTGTAATACACAGCTCTGCAAAAGCCCTAAAAGAAGCCAGTTTATCGCCTTTAAAATCACGAATCGCTTTATATAAACCGATCATACCCTCTTGCACGATGTCTTCCTTATCTGCTCCAATTAAGAAATAGGACCTTGCCTTTGCTCTTACTAACAAACGGTATTTCGTAATTAAGTAATCCAACGCATCTGTATTACCTTGATGCACCATTTCAATAAGTTCTTCATCATTGAATCGTTCAAAATCTTGTGTCACTTGTACAATGCTATTTTTAAACATGGTATCACCTCAGCCACAACAGATAATTAGGAACAGTATAACGGAATTGGAAAATATGCGTCAATCTATCATTTCAATCCTCGTCGCCATTTTTCAAAAGCAAGTGCAACATCTGGCTTTAATTCTATACGAGAAGGCGGCTTGCTTTCTTGTTTGCGCCTCACGTCATGTGAAATTTTATGTTGGATAATGCTTGTATCAATTTCTAGCTCTCTAGCCGATTTCCTTAGAGCACCATTACCAAAGATAACGCTTTGCTCTGCCATATCGGACGTTGCTACATGTATCTGTACATTTCTAGCCTTTAGTTCACGCGTCATTTTTTCTATTCGTTCATCTGCCGTTTCATTTTTACGGGTATAAATGACTTCTACACCATTTTCTATATAAGATTGCTCAACTCCTGGTACAAGATGTGCGTCAAAAACAATAATTACGCGCCAGTCCATAGCCGCTTTATATTCAGCCATAACTTCTATCAGCTTTCTGCGCGCATCCTCAAAATTTGTATCACGCAATGGCCGCAGCTCTTTCCAAGATCCAATCATATTATAGCCATCAACAAGCAAAATGTTTTTCATTGTTACTCATTCGCTTCTTGACGTTTACGATACACTTCATACATTAAAAGCGCTGCAGCAACTGATGCGTTTAATGATGTAACATGCCCAACCATTGGTAAGTGATATAAAAAATCGCATTTTTCTTTTAATAAACGACCCATTCCCTTGCCCTCACTGCCAATAATGATGGCTAACGGTAATGTGGCATCCATTTTTCGATAATCCACCGAGCCCTTCGCATCTGTACCAGCGATCCATACACCTCGTTCTTTTAGTTCATCAACCGTTTGAGCAAGATTGTTCACACGTACAACTGGAACATGTTCAATAGCACCTGTGGATGCTTTTGCCACTACAGCTGTTAAACTAACAGATCGACGCTTTGGAATAATAATACCATGTGCTCCGATAGCATCAGCCGTTCGCATAATAGACCCTAGATTATGAGGATCCTCTAGCTCGTCTAAAATTAGGAAAAAAGGATCTTCCTGTTTATTGGCTGCAGCTGCAAATAAATCCTCAAGTTCAGCATACTTATAAGCGGCAACAGATGCAACAATTCCTTGATGATTAGCACTCGATAATTGATCGACTTTCTTTTTTGGGACAAACTGAACTATTACACCACGTTCTCGGGCTAAATCTAGCAATTCATTCACACCAGATTTTTTGACACCTTCTGCAATCCATACTTTATTCATATCGCGGCCTGAACGAAGTGCTTCTAACACTGGGTTTTTACCGGCAATAATTTCACCATTCTGTTCTGCCATTATTTAGACACTCCCTTTGATTCCTCGATTATTTGAATAGCATATGCAATGATTTCATACACGCGTTCTAGTTCATTTAATAAATATAAACTACCAAGCACTGCCTCAAAGCCTGAGCTATTACGATAGGTTTGGACATCTGTATTTTTTGGTACAGAGCCGGATTTGGCATTGCGTCCACGACGGAACACAGCCAATTCCTCCTCTGTTAAATAATTTTCATCCATCATGCGATGAACGATCATAGATTGCGCTTTTGCTGAAACATAACGAGTTGCCTCTCGATGCAGCGTATTCGGCTTAACACGGCCAGAACGTAGCAAATGCTCACGTATTTTTTGTTCTAATACGGCATCCCCCATATAGGCTAATGCCAGCGCATTTAATTGCTTAACATCTTCATTGCGAAGTTTATCCAACTTTATTACCCTCGTTTCCATCTAGTTCCTTGTCGTGTATCTTCTAAAATGATACCCTGGGCTTGCAAATGGTCACGGATCTCATCAGAACGAGCAAAATTACGGTTTTTACGTGCCTCTACGCGCTCTTGTAGCAATGCTTCAATTTCTTCGTCTAATAGCTCTTCTTCTTTTACAAATTCAATACCTAAGACGTCGCCTACTACTTCAAAAGTTTCCATAAATGTTTCTAAAACTTTTTTGCAAGTATTTGCTTCATTTAAGTAAATATTAGCAATACGTGCTACCTCGAATAATACTGAAATAGCGTTTGCAGTATTAAAGTCATCATCCATTGCCTCTTCAAACTGTGCTTTTTGTTCAGCAATTTTGCTCAGCCATTCTTCCGAGTGATCACCTAAGCTTGCTGTAGTTGTAAGACGATGCTTCACATTATTGTAAGCTGTACGAATGCGTTCTAAGCCCGTTGCAGCAGCTTCTACTAAATCTTTAGCAAAGTTAATTGGGTGACGATAATGAACCGATAGCATAAAGAAACGTAGTATCTGTGGATCAATTTGTTTACGAATATCATTAACAAGAATGAAATTGCCAAGAGATTTAGACATCTTTTCATTATCGATATTAATATACCCGTTATGCATCCAATAACGTGCAAATGTTTTATCGTTATGTGCTTCTGATTGAGCAATTTCATTTTCATGGTGAGGGAAAGTTAAATCTTGCCCACCAGCATGAATATCAATAGTATCTCCTAAATGCTCACGAGCCATTACAGAACATTCAATATGCCAGCCTGGACGACCATCTCCCCATGGACTTTCCCAGAAGATCTCACCCGGCTTCGCAGCTTTCCATAAAGCAAAATCTAATGCATCATCTTTTTTCTCGCCTGCTTCAATACGAGCACCGATTTTTAAATCGTCTACTGATTGATGCGATAATTTACCATAGCCATCAAACTTACGTGTGCGATAATACACATCCCCAGCAGATTCATAAGCATAGCCTTTATCAATTAATACTTGAATAAATTGAATGATATCGTCCATATGCTCTGTTACACGTGGATGAACATCCGCTTTTTTGCACCCTAGTGCTGTAACATCCTCGAAGTACGCAGCAATAAAGCGCTCTGTTAATTCATGCACTTCTTCGCCTAACGCATTTGCTGCCTTAATGATTTTATCGTCTACATCCGTAAAATTGGATACGAATTTTACATCATAGCCTTTATATTGAAAATAACGGCGAACTGTATCATACACAATGACAGGACGTGAATTTCCAATATGGATATAGTTATAAACAGTCGGACCGCAGACATACATTTTAACTTTTCCTTCTTCTAGCGGTACGAAGGTTTCCTTTTGTCTTGTTAATGAGTTAAATATTTGAATACTCATTGTGTTTCTCTCTCCTTTTGTAAGCGTTCGATTTCCTGCTGCAATTCAGTGATTTGCTTCTCGAAAACTTGACAACGTTCTTCCACAGGATCAGGTATATTTTGATGATCTAGTTTTTTCTCTAGACGAACTCCATCCTTAATTACTATTTTACCAGGAATACCGACAACTGTAGCGTTTGGCGGTACTTCTTTTAAAACAACTGATCCCGCACCAATTTTACTATTCTCACCAATTGTGATAGAACCTAACACTTTCGCGCCCGTTGCAACAAGCACATTGTCCTCTAACGTAGGGTGTCGTTTTCCTTTTTCTTTCCCTGTACCACCTAATGTTACACCTTGATACAAAGTAACATTATTACCAATTTCACATGTTTCACCAATGACAACACCCATACCATGGTCTATAAAGAAACGACGACCAATTTTTGCACCTGGGTGAATTTCAATCCCCGTAAAGAAACGGCTAATTTGCGAAATGGCACGAGCTATAAAATAAAAACGTCTTTTAAAGAACCAATGCGCCACTCGATGCGCCCATGTCGCATGCAAACCAGAATAGGTTAACACCACTTCAAATACACTACGCGCTGCTGGATCATTCTCAAAAATTGTTTCCACATCTTCCTTCATTCTTTTAAACACAAAAACTCCCCCTTTTCATGTTGGTCTTGCTCAAATCCTTTGAAATCCTACACACTAAAACGATAGCAATTGCCAATTTCCTTCAGATTCCCTGCGTAGATGATGTGGTATTGACGCCTCCTTGTAAATTAATGAAGCCTGCATCATTGCCTTTTTCTAAAAAATAAAAAGCGCCCCTATCATCCCCAAAAGGGAATGACAGAGACGCTTAAAATGCGTGGTTCCACTCTGTTTGAAGGCAAAGATGCCTTCCACTCTGGACGTTCTTTAACGGGAACGACTCGATAAAGCCTACTATAGTTCAGCTCTATGCTCAAAGGTGCATTTCAGTTTTGCCTGGGCTCAGACCACTTTCAGCCGGTGATGGTCCTCTCTTAAGAGCATGCGCCACTTACTTCTCCTTATCAACGCTTTTTCAATGTAAATACATTTTACAACGAAAGAATGGATTGTCAATAAATTTCTCTTTATTGGGCAAATTTTTCTACGCGGTCAATTGTTTTCTCTTTACCAATTAAACAAATCGCATTTGGTAACTCTGGTCCATGCGTTTCACCTGTTGTTACAACACGAATTGGCATAAATAGATTTTTACCTTTATGACCTGTTGCTTTTTGCACAGCTTTAATAGCAGCTTTTACTGCATCTGGTGTAAATTCTTCTAATTGCTCAAGCTCTGCTTTAAATGCTGCCATTACTTCAGGCACTTGCTCTCCCGCTAAAACCTCTTTTGCTTCTTCATCATATTCAATATGGTCGTTAAAGAATAGGCTAGATAACTCCACAATCTCTGCCCCAAAGCTCATTTGATCGTGATAAAGTGCGATTAAATCCGTCGCCCATGCATATTGCTCTGCCGTAAGTTCTTCAGGTAATAGCTCTGCTTTTTGCAAGTGTGGTAAAGACAATGCTACGACTTCCTCTAAAGATAGTTTTTTAATATATTGATTATTCATCCATGTCAGCTTTTGCTTATCGAACATAGATGGTGATTTAGAAAGACGTTTTTCATCAAAGATTTTAATAAACTCTTCTTTAGAGAAGATCTCTTCTTCCCCTTCTGGAGACCATCCAAGTAGCGCAAAGAAGTTGAACATTGCTTCAGGAAGATATCCTAAATCTTTATATTGCGTGATAAATTGAATAATTGATTCATCACGTTTAGATAGCTTTTTACGATTTTCATTAATAATTAATGTCATATGACCGAAGCGTGGATATTCCCAGCCAAATGCATCAAAAATCATCATTTGCTTTGGCGTATTCGATAAATGCTCTTCTCCACGGAAAACATGCGAGATTTCCATAAAGTGATCGTCTAGCACAACCGCATAGTTATATGTTGGAATACCATTTGCTTTTACAAGTACCCAATCACCAATGTCTTTAGATTCAAATGTAACTGGTCCACGAACTAAATCTTCAAACTCATAAGTTACATTTTCAGGAACACGCATACGGATTGTATATGGCTCGCCCGCTGCTTCTTTAGCTGCGACTTCCTCTGCTGATAAGTGACGACATGTCCCATCATAAGTAGGGGCCGCTACACCCCTTGCTTTTTGTTCTTCACGTGATGCTTCAAGCTTTTCTGATGAGCAGAAACATTTGTAAGCGACACCTTGTTCTAATAATTTCTCAGCGTGCTCTTTATAAATATCAAGACGTTCCATTTGACGATAAGGCGCATAAGGTCCACCAATATCAATGGACTCATCATATTCAATACCTAACCATTTTAGGTTATCTAGCTGAGATGCTTCTCCGCCCTCTACATTACGCTCAATATCCGTATCTTCAATACGTACAATGAATTTACCGTTATGATGTTTTGCATATAAATAATTGAATAATGCTGTACGCGCTCCACCTATATGTAAAAAACCTGTTGGAGATGGCGCGTATCGAACGCGAACTTCTTTCGTCATATTAAAAGCCTCCTAAATTTTCGATCAAAAAATTGACTTTGTTCATTTTACCACTCTGTTACAGGAAATAAAAGCGGAGTTAATCCGCATTTATTTCTTCATCAATAGAATTGTGGCCATAGCCGCTATACCTTCCTCACGACCTGTAAAACCTAAACGTTCAGTTGTCGTTGCCTTTACATTGACTTGAGACGGCTCTGCATGGAGCAATTCAGCGATGCGATTTTGCATCTGTCCAATATAAGGCGCCATCTTGGGGCGCTGTGCCATAATTGTACAATCTACATTCCCTAGCACATAGCCTTTGTCCTCAACAATTTTCCAAATATACGCTAATAGTTTTGCTGAATCAGCGTCTTTAAAGGCTGGGTCCGTATCTGGAAAATGACGACCGATATCTCCTTCTCCAATTGCCCCTAGAGCTGCATCCGTAACCGTGTGTAAAAGAACATCTGCATCAGAATGCCCTACTAGCCCTTTTTCATGTGGAATCGTAATACCACCAATAATTAATGGACGACCTTCTTCAAATGCATGTACATCAAAACCTTGTCCAATTCGAAACATATGATAGAGAGACTACTTTAGCAAAACATGTGGATCAAAACAGCTCCTTGCCTGCTGTAATCGCAGTCTCATTCACCTTCTTTCACTTTTATATTTACTCACTATTATACCCTCACATTTTAACATATTTCCTAGGAAATTGAGCTGATAGCAAATAGTGAGCATTTTCCCTCACTTACATCTCAGCATAAGCCTGCGTCTGGCTCTATAAACATTGGCTAAATCAAGATAAAATCCCATTAGCAACAATTGCCAATGAGATTTTTAGATTACTATTCGTTTATTTGCAATGCTCGTTTACGTAAAATAGCTTCACCAAATATTAAATCTTCCTGTGTCGTCATTTTGACATTTTCATAGCTACTTTCTACAATATGCACTGCATGACCTAAGCGTTCAACTAGCATAGCTTCATCTGTACCAAGAAAGCCCACCTTCTCAGCAACATCCTCTGCCTCCACAATTAAATCAAATTGGAAGGCTTGTGGCGTTTGAATCATCCATAAGCTATCACGATCAACTGTTTCTTCGATAATACCATTACGAACCTTTTTCATTGTATCCTTCGCTCGAACCCCTGCAATAGCTGCCCCAAACTCATGAGCACTTTGTACAAGGCTAGCGATAATACCATGTGTAATAAAAGGCCGAGCTGCATCGTGGACAAGCACAATATCTACCTGCTGCATCTCTTTCATACATGAATGGACTGAATGCTGTCGCTCAGCACCGCCATCAGGTAAGCCCTTCACTTTTGTAATCTCAAATTGCTCTAGCAATTCTTGAATATAAGTACGTTCTTCTGGTTTTACAGCCAGCCAAATACCAGTGCAAAAAGGATCTTGTTGAAACACTTCTAGCGTGTGGATCAGAATAGGCTTCTCTAAAAGTTTTAAAAACAATTTATTTTGTCCCGCACCCATGCGTTTTCCGCTTCCTGCCGCAGGTAGTACTACTTCATATTGCATTTTTCCACATCCTAATCGTCCTTCGGCTTGGCAAATATCATTCGACCCGCTGATGTTTGCAGCACACTCGTTACTGTCACAGTAATGGCCTGTCCGATATAGCTACGGCCACCTTCAACAACAATCATTGTTCCATCATCTAAATAGGCAACCCCTTGATTATGCTCTTTACCATCCTTGATGACCACAACCTGCATATCTTCACCTGGGATTACAACAGGCTTCACCGCATTCGCTAAATCATTAATATTTAATACTTTCACATGATGGAGCTCACAGACTTTATTCAAGTTAAAATCATTTGTGACAATCTGTGTGTCATTCCCCATTTTCTTTGCAAGACGTACAAGCTTTAAATCCACCTCTTGTACATCCTCAAAATCTTCATCCGTAATTTCCACTTTGGTCTTACGTTCATCTTGTAATTTTCTTAAAATATCTAATCCACGACGTCCTCTTGTACGTTTTAACGTATCGGAAGAATCGGCAATATGCTGCAGCTCTGTAAGGACAAATTGAGGTACGACTAAGACTCCTTCTATGAAGCCAGTTCCAGAAATATCAGCAATACGACCATCAATAATAACGCTCGTATCTAACAGCTTATAACTCCCACGTATTTCTTGAATTTCAGCACCTTCAGCAGCCTTTTTCTTTGTATTATTACTACGTAAAGTAAAAAGCTGTATTAATTCATCTCTTTTTCTAAAACCTAAACGGAACCCTAAATAACCTAATACAAATGACAGAATAATAGGGAGTACTTCTGTAATTACAGGGAATTGCACACTATCGATGGCGAAGCCTAAAAAATAAGCTACAATCAGTCCCATGATTAAACCAAGCGTACCAAAAAATAAATCACCGATAGGCACCTTAAACAGGACCTCTTCCATCCAGCTAATGAGCTTCACAAAATAATCGGAAAATGCAAAAGACAGTGTAAATAGTAAAAGCGCGCCTAATGCTACTGATACGTAAGGATTATCTAGCCAAGGATTAGATGATAAATGAAGCAATTCGTATAATGGCGGTAAGAAAACAAGGCCCAATGCTCCTCCAATCAGTAAAAAGGCAATTTGAACAAATTTTTTCACAAGCTGTCACCTCCTATTGTTAGTTAAGATTATACATAGTTTACTGTAGAAAATCCTTCATGAGCTCATCAAATTATCATTATTTTTGATGTTCATTCACAGGGACAAATCATTTAGACATCATTCTTTCCAACCTCTATCTTACTGTGTTTTCGATGACACTCTTGCATGACTTTATCCTGCTATTATCTAGGACGCCTATCCCCTTACTTGAGTTTCCGATTTTAACGTTAAAAAATGACGGAAAATGCATGTCAGAATGGTATCCAACATGCACAATTTCCCTTTACAACTCTCTAAAGCATGCATTTAATGCATCTTTGATCGTTTCTACTCCAACTATTTCTATTCCCTGTGGAAAATCCCAACCGCCAATATTGGAGGCAGGTATGAAAGCTCTTTTAAACCCAAGCTTTGCCGCTTCAATAACACGCTGTTCAATCCGCGATACTCGACGTACCTCACCTGTCAGCCCTACTTCACCAATAAAGCAGTCCGTTGCTCGCACAGCTTGATCTTTAAAGCTTGAGACAATACTTGTCAACACCGCTAAATCAATTGCTGGCTCATCCAATTTGACACCACCAGCAACTTTAATATATGCGTCCTGAGCTTGTAGCATGAGGCCCATCCGTTTTTCTAGCACTGCCATTAGCAATTGCACTCGGTTTTGATCGACACCAGTTGCCATACGTTTAGGGTAATTAAAGCTTGTAGGTGTTACTAAAGATTGAATTTCAACAAGGATGGGTCTTGTCCCCTCCATGGATGCAACAATAGTGGATCCCGCTGCTCCTTGTGACCGCTCCTGCAAAAATAATTCAGAAGGATTCAGCACTTCCTTTAATCCCCCTTGAAGCATTTCAAATATCGCAATTTCATTGGTAGAGCCGAAGCGGTTTTTTTGGCTGCGTAGAATACGATGATTATGATGTCTTTCTCCTTCAAAATATAACACTGTATCAACCATATGCTCTAAAATACGAGGTCCGGCAATTTGCCCCTCTTTTGTTACATGCCCGACCAAGAAAATAGCAATGCCTTTTGTCTTGGCGATTCGCATCAGTTCTGCCGTACATTCACGAACTTGCGATACACTACCTGGTGCACTTGTTACTTCTGGATGAAAGACGGTTTGTATGGAATCGACAATGACAAATTTCGGTTGTACTTCATCAATGGTTTGGTTTAAAAATTCGAGATTCGTCTCGGAATATATGTAAAGCTCTTGAGAAACCACTCCTAGACGCTCTGCTCGTAATTTTGTTTGACGAATGGACTCCTCTCCAGAAATATAAAGCACACGATGCCCTTTATTCGAAAGTAATGCTGAAACTTGTAGTAATAGTGTAGATTTCCCAATCCCCGGATCTCCCCCGATTAATACGAGCGAACCGGGTACAATACCACCACCCAATACGCGATTCAGTTCGCCCATTTCCGTCGCTACACGGGATTCTTCAGTCGCTTCGACCTGAATAATTGGGAGAGCCTTTTGGGTAACTGTAGCAGAATGCTGGAATGCTCCTCGTGGTCCCTTTGCGACCATCTCAACTTCTTCCACCATCTTATTCCATTCTCCACACCCTGGACATCTTCCCATCCATTTTGCAGTTTCATAGCCACAGCCTGAACATACAAACTTTGTTTTTTTCTTTGCCAAATTGCTTTCACCTCGAATATTTGTTCTTATCATTAATTGTACAGAAAAAAAGACAGCTTGGCACTTAAAGCCTCGCTGTCTTTGCATAAAATTATTTAGAGATGGATACTCCCTCTTTTTTCTTTACAATAAACTCACCGTCTACATAATCAATGATTACCTGATTACCCTTCTCTACATTACCTTTCAGTAATTCTTCTGATAATCGATCCTCTACTTGTTTTTGTAATGCACGGCGTAACGGACGAGCACCATATTGAGGGTCATAGCCTTCCTCAGCAATTTTCTCAAGTGCTGCATCAGTTAGCTCCAACGAAATATCTTGCTCTTTTAAGCGTTTTGTTAGTGCATTGCCCATCATTGCAATGATTTCTTTTAAATGCTCTTTATCTAATGCGTGGAAGACAATCATTTCATCGATACGGTTTAAGAACTCTGGACGGAATGCCTTTTTCAATTCTTCTAGCATCGTACCCTTCATATCTTTATGCTTAGATTCTGCTCCACCTACATTGAAACCAAGGCTCTTTTGATATTTTAAAGCATCGGCACCAACGTTTGAAGTCATAATGACTACTGTATTACGGAAGTCTACTACACGGCCCTTAGAATCTGTTAAACGGCCATCTTCAAGAACTTGCAGTAGAATATTGAAAACATCTGGATGTGCTTTTTCAATTTCATCTAATAATACGACCGAGTATGGTTTACGGCGAACCTTTTCAGTCAATTGACCACCATCATCAAAGCCCACATAGCCTGGAGGTGAACCTACTAAACGAGAAGTCGAATGCTTCTCCATGTACTCAGACATATCGACACGAATCATCGCATCTTCATCGCCAAACATCACTTCAGCAAGTGCTCTTGCCAACTCTGTTTTACCAACACCTGTAGGTCCTAAGAAAATGAATGAGCCGATTGGTCGTTTTGGATCTTTTAAGCCTGCTCTTGCACGACGGATCGCACGAGAAATCGCTTCTACCGCTTCTCCTTGCCCTACTACACGTTTGTGTAACTCTTCTTCAAGTTGTAATAACTTCGAAGATTCCTCGGAAGCAATTTTAGCTACTGGGATTCCTGTCCACATTGATACAACTGCTGCAACATCATCCACAGTCACTTTAGATTCCGCTTTGCCTTGCTCTTCTTTCCAATTTTTTCGTGTAGCTTCAATTTCATCTTTCAGCTTTTGCTCTGTATCTCTTAGAGAGGCTGCCTTTTCAAATTCTTGGCCTGATACGGCTGCATTTTTTTCAGAGCGCACATTTTCAAGTTTATCTTCAAGTGCCTTTAAGTTTGGTGGCACTGCAAATGAACGTAAGCGGACTTTAGAACCTGCCTCGTCGATTAAGTCAATTGCTTTATCTGGTAAGAATCGGTCTGAAATATATCTGTCACTCATTTTAGCCGCTGCTTCAATCGCTTCATCTGTAATTTTTACACGGTGATGCGCTTCATAACGGTCACGTAAGCCTTGAATAATTAGAATCGCTTCTTCCACTGTTGGTTCATCCACTTGGATTGGTTGGAAGCGACGCTCTAATGCTGCATCCTTTTCAATATATTTGCGGTACTCGTCTAATGTTGTTGCACCAATACATTGAAGCTCACCGCGTGCTAAAGATGGTTTTAAAATATTGGAGGCATCAATCGCACCTTCTGCACCACCTGCACCGATTAATGTATGCAATTCATCGATGAATAAAATGATGTTGCCGGCTTGGCGAATTTCATCCATCACCTTTTTCAAACGATCTTCAAATTCACCACGATATTTAGTACCTGCAACAACCGTCCCCATATCTAAAGTCATGACACGTTTGTCACGTAGGATTTCTGGTACTTCATTATGGATAATTTGCTGTGCTAACCCTTCAGCAATCGCTGTTTTACCAACACCTGGCTCACCAATCAATACAGGGTTATTTTTCGTACGACGCGATAACACTTCAATCACACGTGTAATTTCCTTGCTTCGACCAATAACAGGGTCCAATGTGCCTTCACGTGCAATTTGTGTTAAATCACGTGCTAGGCTATCTAAAGTTGGGGTATTGGCAGCTTGAGCTGCTTGTTGCCCAGATTGTGCATTATCGTTGTTACCTAATAGCAATAATACTTGCTGACGTGCTTTATTTAAGCCGACACCCGCATTGTTTAAGACGCGAGCTGCCACGCCTTCACCTTCACGAATAAGCGCTAATAATAAGTGCTCTGTGCCGATATACGAGTGACCTAATTTACGTGATTCATCCACAGATAGTTCAATTACTTTCTTAGCTCTTGGCGTATAGTGAACAATTGGGCCGACATCTTCTTTACCTTTACCAACTAATTCCTCAATACCAGCTTCAATCATTTGAGGACTAATATCAATGGCTTCTAACGCTTTCGCAGCAATACCGCCGCCTTCACGTATAAGCCCTAATAGAATGTGCTCTGTTCCAATAGATTCGTGCTTCCAACGAATAGCCTCTTCCTGAGCAAGCTGTAATACTTTTTGCGCGCGTTGTGTAAAACGATTAAACATCATATAAATCCTCTCCTTTTTCCCCATTTATAGGCTTATTCGCATATTCTTGAGATAATGCCTCACGGAGCATTTCCGCTCGGACACGATCCCGTTCAGCAGGGGGCAGTGCCTCACCTGCATAGTGCTGTAAAAAACCTGGTTGCATACTAACAACACATTCATTTAAGGTTGTTGCTTGAATCCCATCAATTAACTGTAGATCTACTCCTAAACGAACATTAGATAGACAGGTAGCGGCTTCCTCACTTGTTAGAATTCTCGCATGTGTAAGGGTACCTAAAGCCCGATATACTCTATCTTCTAGAGCAAGTTCTGCCTTTTCCATCAACTTCCCTCTTGCGTGTCGCTCTTTTTGGATAATCTTTTCAGCGACACTTTGTATGTCTGCTAAAATGTCTTCTTCTGTCTTCCCAAGTGTAATTTGATTCGACACTTGATAAACATTTCCTAAATTTTCGCTGCCTTCCCCATATATACCTCTTACAGTCATTCCTAAGCGGGTCATGGCATTAATAATTTGATTCATTTGCCCGGTTAATGTCAGTGCGGGTAGATGCATCATGACCGATGCGCGAAGACCCGTGCCAATATTCGTCGGACAACTTGTTAAATAGCCAAAAGTATCTCGAAAGGCATACGGTAATACTTTCTCTAGGATACGATCAATTTTATTTGCTTGTTCATAGGCACTTTGAAGTTGAAAGCTTGCTGTCATACATTGAATGCGTAAATGATCCTCTTCATTCACCATAATGCTAACGGATTCATCTTCAGAAAGAAGTATGGAGCCTACTTGCTCTTTTTTAGCTAGCTGTGGACTAATCAAATGCTTTTCTACAAGAATTTGACGCTGTAGAGGCGTTAAATCCTTAATAGCAAAATAAGCATAATCATTTTGAAGCGTTGGGCTATCACTTAGTGCATGTGTAACTGCCTGTTCCACCTGCAGTGCCTCATTCTCTGAGAAAGCTAATGGAAATCGATAGCCATCTAAATTTCGAGCAAGGCGAATACGTGTACTAATGACAATATCTGAATAATCATCCTTGATATGCATCCACGTTGGGGTCGCACGCTCTAAAAATGAATCAATCATCATGACACATCACCACCTTCAAATTGTAGATGCTTCTCTAGCTCTTTAACTTCGTCACGGAGCTTCGCCGCCTCCTCAAATTGTTCTTCTGCTACAGCGGCCTTCATACGCTTGCGGATATCCTCTATTTGCTTTTTAATGACATACACATTACTACGAGCACCAGGCATTTTACCAATGTGTTGAGGGCCTGCCTGTATGCGATTAAAGAGCTTAGGCAAATGCTCACTAAAGGTGTCATAACAGCTCGGGCATCCAAATTTACCTTCTTTTAAAAATTGTTTATACGAAAATCCACATTGTGGGCATGTTTGCTGTTGTGGTTGAACTTGTTGTTTTTCCCCCACCTTTTGCCATGTAGGCGAGCCGAACCAGTTCGACAATAGCTGTTGAATAGACACTGGCTCTTGTTTAAACTCTGCATGAAATGGATGGAACTGTGAGGCGCAGACGTCACAATAATGGTGCTCCACCTTTTGCCCATTTTGAACTTGTGTTACTGTAACTGTCGCATTACGTTGTTTACAATGTTCGCATATCATTTCCATCACCTCACTATTTTTGCTGTTCATATTTGATTGTTGTCAGCATTGCTCGCAAGATCTTTGCTCGAATAGTATCTCTTAAAGGGAGATGTAAATCGATTGTGGAGCGATCAATTGCTGCTAACATTAATTTCGCTTCTCGTTTTGAAATTACCTGCTCATCGATGAGCCGATATACTAAATCTTCTGCCATCGTTTGAGATGCTCCACCTTCTATTTGTCTGAGAACATCGTCGATTAAATCAATCTGTGAATGCGCGCGGACACGTAAAATTCGTATGTACCCACCACCACCACGTTTGCTCTCAACAAGGTAACCTCGCTCGGCAGTAAATCTTGTATTAATTACATAATTTATTTGTGATGGCACACATTGAAATTTATCAGCAATCTCACTCCGTTTAATTTCAATATGCCCTTCTCCACCTAATTCAAGTACTTGCTTTAAGTAACCTTCTATGATGTCTGATATATTACGCATTTTAGGAATACACCTCGCTTGCTTCACTGACTTTGACTATCTTTGACTTTCTTTTAGTATATTATACAAAACGCTTCAAAAAAATTGCAATGATTTCGCCCATAGAAAAGTGAAAAGTCTTAAAATGCCTATTTTAGTACGAAAAACAGCACTTTTTCAGTTAAAACTGCGCGGGTTATAATTTGCTCATATACCTAATGTACCCTTATTAGTCATAGAAAAAACGCAAGCATATGCAACTAGCATATACTTGCGTCTATGAAAATTATACCCAACGACCAACAATTGGATAACGCCAAGGCTCATCAGACAATGCTTTTACGATACCGATAATTGGTACAACAAATAACATGATGCCGAAAATGATTAAAAACGGTAACCCAATAAGAACAAAACTTAAAACAACTGAGATAGCGATTAAAATACCCATAACAATTTGGAAGAGCAATGCTTGAATAGAAATCGCCTTCACTTCCTCATCCGAACTAATTAAGAAGAAAATAATAGGTACTAACCATGGCGCAAAAAATGCACTTGCGTGTATGATTACTTTAGACCATTTAGTCTCCATATATATCAACCCTTTCTTTGTACTTTGTCTATGTTTTATGTACTACTATTTACGGAACTATACCCGTAATAGTTTCACATTAAATAAGATTTATTAAAATTTTTTTGGAAGGCTGTGATGAGAGATGGAATTTAACAACACATTAGCAAACGAATATGAAAAGGGTATTCGTCGTACATTGCCAAGCTATGATGCCATGCTACGTTTAATACAAACCTTTTATCATTCTACACTCCCAGATAAAGCTGATATGTTAATTGTGGGTGCAGGAAGCGGCAATGAAATTTTACAGCTTGCAGATGGAAGGCCCGACTGGTCATTCACAGGTATTGATCCATCAGAGTCCATGCTCAGCATAGCAAAGGAACGTCTACACACTCTACCCAATACGCTGTCTTTCCACCAAGGAACAATACTAGGTACTCAATTACCCTCCATAAAATACGATGCAGCAAGTTGTGTTCTCGTTCTGCATTTTATTCTGGGTTATGAAGAAAAGCTATCTACATTAGAAGAAATCGCAAGACATTTAAAGCCTGGAGCACCGTTTGTCCTTGTCTCGAAATATGGTCAGCCCGGCTCTTTAGAAACTGAACTACAATTTGATTTATGGCGTTCCTATTGGCTACAACATACAAAGCTTTCTGCATCTGATGTAGCAGAGATGGAAAAATCCATTCGCTCCCTTTCGTTTATGCGTGAAGAGGATATTTTAACACTGCTACAAAAGGCGGGCTTTACAAAACCTTCTAGATTTTTTGCCACTACTTTATTTGCTGGTTGGGTATGCTTTAAAGAGGGGCACTAAATAAATATTTTGTAGTAAATAATTTGAGGTGAAAACCGTGATAAGCACCATTGGTATTACAAAACAACAACAATTACTAAAAGATTTTCCATTGGAAGTTATACATCAGCAAGAATTTGAATGGTATTGGGTTGATTTTAATTGCCCTACAGCCGAAGAAGAATCATTATTAGATACATTTTTCCATTTCCATCCGCTTGCTATTGAAGATTGCTTAATGCGATTACAGCGCCCAAAGCTCGATTTCTATGATGATTTTCATTTCTTTGTTATTCATCGAGTAAATGAAGAGAACCTTGCTGCAGAAGAGGTTAATATTTTTGCCTCCAATAAATTTATTGTGACGTTCCATAAAAACCCTGTTCCTGAAATAGATAAGGTACAAAAGATACTAGCAAGCCAACCAAAGAATTGGGAACGGGGAACGGTTTATTTAACATATCAAACAATTGATAAAATCGTGGATAGCTATTTCCCTCTTGTTTATAAAATTGAAGATCATCTTAATGCACTTGAAGGCGAACTTACATACCAAAGCAACGTAAATGCCATGAAGATTGTCTTCGAATTCCGTAGTGACTTACTTGACCTAAGACGCACTATTTTACCGATGCGAGATCTTTTATATCGAATTCTTAATTCTTACCGTTTTTCTTTAAACAAATCAGAAAGAGCTTATTTCGGAGATATTTATGACCATCTCATTAAACTAACTGAAATGGTTGAATCCAATCGAGAACTGACAGCGGATATGCGTGATAGCTATATGGCTATGAGCTCAAGTCGCATGAACGGTATTATGATGACTTTAACCATTGTATCAACTATCTTTATCCCGCTTACTTTTATTGCTGGTGTATATGGCATGAACTTTGATAACATGCCTGAGCTTCATGGCCATTACAGCTATTTTATTGTACTAGGCTCCATGATTATTATTGCGATCTTTATGCTAGCTATCTTTAAACATAAAGGCTGGTTTAAATTATTTAAACCATAAAAAAAGCTGCTCGTTTTGTCATGAAACGAGCAGTCTCCTTTTTCAAGAAGTTAATAGGGTCCCCTGTCATCAATTTTATTATCACCTTGCTGCGGAAATAAAAAGTATGCTAGTACGCCTGATCCCAAAGTTGCACAGATTGTAATTAATAATCGCTCAACAGAGGGTACCTCAGCATAATAGTTTCGTAACATATAAACAGAGCCAATTGCGACAATAACCATGACTGGGATGACAAATTTAAAACGCTTTTTCTCCATATAATACCTCCTCTACTCCCTTTTTACGTACAGTCTCTATCTTGCTAAACAGTTCGTATTTTACAGGTTTCCTATTTTAAATTCAAATTTACTTCGCTTCACTAATTGAACTGACAATAAAGTAAAAAAATAAAGAAATAACCAAATTTTTAACCAAATATTCAGCAAATAATAGTAAAATAGATTTAATACCAATTATTTATCAAATTTACAAACCTAACAAATTTCAAAAGGCTTTTTTACTTACAATTTATTATGGATATTAGGAATGGAGCAAATAATAATGAGTTGGTTTTCCAAAAACAGTAGTGCTAACTATTCAATTACATTAACACCTGAAAATTTTAAGAATGATGTTCGACTAGATGTATCGAACTACCCGAATCTTCAAAAACAATTGCAACTTTTAAATTTAACAGTAGACGATTTAGCAATCATTAAACAACTACAACCGCTTGCAAAGGATCTCATCCCTGCAATGGTGGAGCAATTTTATGCTGCCATTAGTTTGAGCCAAGATCTAATCGATATTATTAATAGAACATCACATATTGACCGTTTGAAAATTACATTACATAAACATTTAAGTGATATTTTTGAGAGTCATATAAATGATGCCTACATTGCCGAAAGAAAGGCAATTGCCGAGACTCACGTGCGAATTGGTTTACAATCCAAATGGTATATTGCCTCATTCCAATCACTCACTTCTACATTTACAAATTTTGTGAGCGAGGTGGACATCTCAAAACAAGATGCCATTCGTGCCATAAATGCTTTTTGTAAAATCATTAATTTCGAGCAACAGCTTGTGATTGAGGCCTATGAAAATGAAGAAGAACGCATTCGCTCAGTGGCTGATGCAACAAAAAACTCTCTTGTTACAACCATTCAGAGTACAGCAGAGGAGCTCAACTCTATTAGTGAAGAAACAGCAGCATCACTATTGGTTATTTCCTCGCAGACAGATGATATTGCTGTGGCGACAAAGCAAGGATTAAGCTTCGTAGCAGATACCCAAGAAAAATCAAGACGTGGTCAACTGCAGCTTAAAGAACAAAATGATTTAATCCAAGTCATTTTACAAAGTGTCAACAGTCTGGAGGTAACGATGAATCAGCTACGTACCTCTTCTCAGAAAATTTCTGAGATTGTTGGACTTGTTACAGGTATTGCTGATCAAACCAATTTATTAGCCTTAAATGCTTCCATTGAGGCTGCTCGAGCTGGAGAACATGGGAAAGGTTTCGCGGTGGTGGCTGAGGAAGTACGCAAGCTTGCTGAGGAAACAAAAAATGCCGTACAAAATGTTTCACACCTCATTAAAGAAACAGAAAGCAATATTACAACGATGGCCAATTCCGTTCTTAATGTGGATCAAAAAATTCAGCACAGTGTCAATACACAAGAGAATTTATCCAAGTCATTTAATGATATTGCCGATGCTGTTTCTGGCATTCAACAGCAATATGTCAACACATCAAGAGATATTTCAGCCATCTCTAATCTAATTACTGAATTATCACAGGGAGCTACGCTCGTTTCTTCTTCTTCTGACTCTCTTATTAATGTAGTTAATGAACTAAATATGTAAAATGAAAGGGAAATTCACTTTTAAAAGCGAATTTCCCTTTCTCCTTAATGTGGTAATGCACGTTTTTGCTTACGGTGCTCTCGTCTTGCTGGCCCTGTTTCAAACAAACGTTTTTCTTCATCTGTTTCAGGATAAATCGCAGGAACTGGTACTGGTTTCCCTTCCTCATTTACTGCAACCATCGTAACAAAGGATTCTGTCGTTAATTTTTCCTCGCCAGTCTCAATATTACGAGAAACAACACGAACGTAAACTTCCATAGAAGAACGTCCTGTAGACGAAACAATACTCTCGATTTCAAGAATATCCCCTACATGTGCAGCCGATAAAAAATCAACCGAATCAATAGATGCTGTAACTACGAGTCCCTTCGCATGTTTCATTGCTGTAATAGCAGCGATTTCATCAATATAAGCTAACACTCTTCCACCGAAAATAGAATTGTGATTATTTGTGTCTGGGGGTAATACGAGACGCGATTGAACCGTACGTGATTGGCTCATTGGTACAGCGTTGTTTGGCATAATACTTGCAACTTCCCTTCATGTAATGTTCTTTCGTCATCGTATCGCAGAAGAAGAGCTGATGCAAATTTAGAATGATTTTTTCATCGAAATAAATTTCATATCGCTCATTTCCTCAATGGCCCACTTAATTCCTTCTCGTCCATAACCACTCATCTTCACACCACCATATGGCATGTTATCTACCCTGAATGTCGGAATATCATTAATAATGACAGCACCAGCCTGTAATTCGTCTGCTGCATATAAGGCATCTGACAATATATTCGTGTAAATACCCGCATTTAGACCAAGGTCCGACTCGTTCACAAGTCGAATCGCGTCGTCTAATGTTTCATATGAAACAATTGAGACGATTGGTGCGAATGTTTCCTGACAGACAATTTTCATGTCAGCTGTTACATTCGTCATAACTGTTGGTGTTAGAGTACGTTCTGTAAATTCGCCACCTGTTGCAATAACTGCCCCTTGTTCTTGCGCTTCCTCAACCCACGCTCGGATACGTTCTACCTCATTTGGATTAATCATGGCACTGACATCTGTCTTTGTATCTAACGGGTCTCCTACTATAAGTTTTTTCGTTTCTTCAACGAATGCTTCAGTAAATTCATCAATGATGGACGAATGCACATAAATACGTTGTAACGAAATACATACTTGTCCAGCAAAGTTGAAAGCACCGCTTACGCAACGACTAACAATTTTATGAATTGGCGTCGATGGTTCGACAATTACGGCTGCATTAGAACCTAGTTCTAACGTTATTTTACGCAAACCGACCTTTTCTTTAATGCTCAAACCAACTTTACTACTGCCTGTAAAGGTTACTTTTTTGACGTATGGATGCGTAACAAGTGTATCACTAAGCTCGCCACCACTTCCTGTTACGATCTGCAACGCGCCATCAGGTAATCCTGCTTCACGAAAAATTTCAGCCATCACAATAGCACTTAACGGCGTTTGTGTTGCTGGCTTTAATACAACCGTATTACCTACTGCAAATGCTGGGCCTAATTTATGTGCCACTAAATTGAATGGAAAATTAAACGGCGTAATGGCTGAGATTACACCTAATGGTTCTCGTTTTGTCCAGCCTATACGATCTCCAGCTCCAGGTGCTGCATCCATCGGAACAGTCTCACCCTTAGACTGTTTAGCTCCCTCTGCCGCAAATTGATAGGTTGCGATTGTACGATCCATTTCGGCTAATCCTGCTACTATAGGCTTCCCTGCCTCTAATGCTAAAATTTCAGCAAATTCTTCTTTACGTTGTCGCATAATCTCAACAACTTTATATAATATTTCGGCACGTTCGTAGGCTGTAGTCTTTTTAAACGATTGGAATGCCTGCTGTGCACCTTCGATAGCTCTCTCTACATCTTGTATCGATGCTTTTGCTACCTGAGCAATAACCTCACCACTATACGGAGATGTTAGCTCATAGCTTTCCTTGGCATCTTGCCACTGACCATTCATCCATAGTTTTGTTTCCTTCATCCTTCAAATGCACCTCCAAATAATCAAGTTCTCCTTTATTCTATCATGAAGAACTTGAACTTGATGCAATAGCAGCTGCACTAACCGCAGCTATCATCGCTGCTTGCTGTGCTTGGATTAATAATTCAATGGAAGACATAATGGTCATGGACAAAGATTTTTGCACCTTCGCCATATCATAAATAGCGATTTGTACAGCCATAAAGAGAACAAATTCACGGTGCCATTTTAATAATTTCAAGTCCTTTAATTCATGATATAAATCAATAATATCTTGAAGCTGTGCTTTAGTAAGACTTAGTATGGCTAAAAAGCCGAGTAAAGGATAATGCATAGCCTTGACCTTTACATTTTGGTTTTTGAGTGTATCACGGAGTGCCACAACATTTGGTGCTAGATTAACATCAAATTGTGGGGATAAAAATGTTAATACCTGTGATAGCCACTGTAGTTCATTACCAGCATTAAAATTATATGTTCGTAATTCTTTATAATATTGATTCATTGTTTCCGCCCGTAGCTCAACATCATCAGATGGACTACTCAATAACACTGCATAAGGAATGTCCTCATAAGATGTTAAAAATGGATGATGTTTACGAATAGCATCGAATAAAGTTCTAGCTGCCTGTGCATGTGCTTTTTTATTTTGTTCATCCTCAGTCAAAAACTGTGCTCCGATATAGCTGAAATTGCCGCTTCTAAATTTTGCTTCCTTCAAGATACTCACGTTTGTAAGTAAATTCTCGACTGCCTTTTCAGTATCTTCTTGCTCCAATAAATTGGCGGCAATACTATACCCAACTGTTGTTCGTAAAGGGGACATCCACGAGGATTGCTTCTTCATCTCTTGCAGAACATTTTTATATCTTATTGCATCAAAAGTTTTTCCTGACGCTACAAATTTACTAGCAATCGCTAAAACAATTTTACGATCGACTGTCCAACCAGCAGCCTTTGATACATCCTCAACTGTATTTGTAAGTTCATTTTCAATCAGCGCGTAATCCATATTTAGCACACTCCTTTACCCATTTTACGTTACAATCTGTGTGAAAGATTCAATCCTCTTTGTAACAATTAACATAAAAAGTAAACTTAATTTAATGTATGTTACTTCATTTATCTGATTTAATAGGAAATATTAACAACTATAAAAGGAGGTCTTGAGGATGATAGCAAAAACCACAAGAAAACTATTATTTACCGTCACCTTAAAGGATCGATTAAATTTATTCCTATTTTTAAGAAATTCATCAACCAATATCGCTTTACATACTCTATTCCACAAAAATTAATATAAAAAACAGCGGCAAATTTTTCTGCCGCTGTACTATCCTTCATTTAAATTAACCCTAGTTCTCGTAACTCCTCAGATGTGAAGGCTCTTGACCTTGTTAGGAAACGTTTTCCCTCTACGCCCTCTAATGAGAACATGCCTCCTCTGCCCGCAACAACATCCAATATGATTTGTGTATGCTTCCAGTAATCATATTGATTTTTGTGCATGTAGAAAGGCGCACCACCAATCTCTCCAAGGCACACATCCTGATCTCCTAATAGCAAATCACCTTCTGGATAGCACATTGGCGAGGAGCCATCACAGCATCCGCCGGACTGGTGAAACATCACAGATCCATGTTTATCTTTTAATAGATTGATTAGTGCCAGCGCTTCTTCTGTAGCTAGTACACGTTCAACCACGCTCATGCACCTCCCTACAAATTAGAAGAAACCAAGTTTGTTTTCGCTGTAGCTAACTAATAGGTTTTTCGTTTGTTGGTAATGCGCTAACATCATTTTGTGATTTTCACGACCAACACCTGACATTTTATAGCCGCCAAATGCAGCATGTGCCGGATAAGCATGGTAACAGTTTGTCCAAACACGACCTGCTTGAATTTCACGACCGAAGCGATAAGCTGTATTAATATCTCTCGTCCAAACACCAGAACCTAAGCCATATAATGTATCATTAGCAATTTCTAGTGCTTCCTCTTTTGTTTTAAACGTTGTTACAGCAACAACTGGTCCGAAAATTTCCTCTTGGAAAATACGCATTTTATTATTTCCTTTGAAGACTGTCGGTTTAATGTAGTAGCCATTTTCGAAGCCCTCGCCTACATTATTTTTCTCGCCACCAATTAGGCATTGTGCACCCTCTTGCTTACCAATATCTAAATAAGAAAGAATTTTTTCCATTTGCTCACTTGAAGCCTGTGCACCCATCATTGTGTTTGGATCAAGCGGATTGCCCACTTTAATGGCCTCTACACGCTGTAGTACACGCTCCATAAATTTATCGTATATAGATTCCTGGATCAGTGCACGTGAAGGACATGTACATACTTCTCCTTGATTGAGAGCAAATAGTACGAAGCCCTCTACGGCTTTATCTAAAAAGGCATCATCTTTATCCATAATATCTTCAAAGAAGATATTTGGTGATTTACCGCCCAATTCTAATGTAACAGGAATAAGATTTTGAGATGCATATTGCATAATTAAACGACCTGTCGTCGTCTCACCTGTGAAGGCAATTTTACCAATGCGAGGATTGGATGCAAGCGGTTTCCCTGCTTCTAAACCAAATCCATTCACAATATTAATGACTCCTGGTGGTAATAAATCTTCTATTAATTCCACAAGCACCATAATAGATGCTGGTGTTTGCTCTGCAGGTTTTAATACGACACAGTTCCCAGCTGCAAGTGCTGGTGCGAGCTTCCATACTGCCATTAATAGTGGGAAGTTCCAAGGGATGATTTGACCCACTACACCAATCGGCTCATGGAAGTGATAAGCAACTGTATCGTTATCAATTTGGCTAACGGAACCTTCTTGAGCACGTAAGACTCCAGCAAAATAACGGAAATGATCAATTGCAAGAGGGATATCTGCATTTAATGTTTCGCGCACCGCTTTACCGTTATCCCATGTTTCAGCAACGGCTAGCTTTTCTAGATTTTCCTCAATACGGTCCGCAATTTTAAGTAAAATGTTTGCACGTTCTGTTGGTGATGTTTTGCCCCATGCATCTTTAGCAGCATGTGCTGCATCGAGTGCATGTTCAATATCCTCAGCTGTGGAACGTGCTACTTGTGTAAAAACTTGTCCAGTAACAGGAGTGACGTTATCAAAGTATTGACCTTTCACTGGGGGTGTCCATTCGCCACCAATATAATTATCATATTTCTGTTTGAATTGAACTACCGATCCTTCAGTGTTTGGAAATGCATAAACCATTTTACTTCTCCCCTTTACACAATTTAATGAGAACTATCTAGAAAAAACGTTATTTTATATCGGAATAACACTATTTTCATAGAAACCCTCTCAACTACTATATTGTCAGAAACGTAAAATAATTTCAACTTTTTCAAAAACTTTTCCATTTAATTTATTTTTGCTAGAAAAGCTTCTAGAATTCACGGCATGTACACGTTAAGGTATACTTAAAAATAATATAAAATATAGGAGAACAATATGCGTATTAATAAATATTTAAGTGAAACAGGCATCATATCCCGTCGTGGTGCTGATAAATGGGTTGCTGAAGGAAAAGTAACCATTAATGGTCAGTTGGCGACTGTCGGTAGTCAGGTTGAAACGGGTGATATAGTTTGCGTTGATGGAAAAGAGGTAAAGAAAGAACAACAGCTTGTCTATATTGCTCTGAATAAACCTGTCGGCATTACAAGTACAACAGAGCGTCATATAAAAGGCAATGTCGTTGATTTCGTCAATCATCCCTTACGTATTTTTCATATCGGACGTCTCGATAAGGAATCAGAGGGATTATTGTTATTAACTAATGATGGCGATATCGTCAATAAAATTCTGCGTGCAGAAAACCATCATGAAAAAGAATACATCGTTCAAGTTGATCAGCCTATAACAGCGCAATTTATTAAAAAAATGGGAGCCGGTGTTGATATTCTAGATACAACAACCTTACCTTGTCGTGTAGAAAAGATTTCGGACAAAGTTTTTAAAATCATTTTAGAGCAAGGCTTAAATCGTCAAATCCGCCGAATGTGCTCAGCGCTAGGTTATTCCGTTAAGCGCCTACAGCGTATTCGTATTATGAATATTAAGCTTGGTAATTTAAAAGTGGGCCAATGGCGTGATTTAACAGATAAGGAACGAACAGAACTATTCAAACTACTCAACTACACACCTAAATAAGCACTTAAAGGAGGGCGAGGACTATGATATCTATTCAAAGCACAGAGCAACTAACAGGGGTACGGGTTAGCGGGGATTATTGGGATTTAGATGAACTAATCAATGCGATCTATAAAGTAACTGGTGATGAAAATAAATACTATGATTATCAAGGTCCTCGACTACGTATTTTAAGCGTATGCTATAAACTAAGACATGCTATGCTCGGGGAACATCACCTTGATTTTGTGAGTAACGGACTTAATAAAAATGTCCTGACACAACATGAACTGATCTTTCCTAATAAAAATGTTTATTTTGCCACAGAAATTCTTTGGCCAGAAATAATATTTAGTGCGATTGCTTTAAATGATTTTATTGATTTGCATCAGCAGTTAAACAATGCGTCCATGTGGAATTATGAAATTGCCATTTTACGCAAGTTTCAAGCGGCTATTGCCGATTGTTTGGAACAGGAGATTGATGAGGAGGATTATGTTATGTTTGTCCGAATGCTACATGCTAAAAATCCATTCACTTTCCGTTTTGCTACGCAATATGTTGATGTTCTGAATCTAGAATATATTCAATTAAGTAAAGAGGAGCGAAAAGCACATTTAGCGGCATTTGCGGTGCGATTAATGGTAGAGGATCATGAATATTTGGCATTAAAATCAACTCTAATGGAAGCAGCTATTACGACTAAGCAAGCATTACATGATATCCAAATACAACTGAATTATCCTGAAGAAATACTATGGTGAACAAATCATGCCGTCTCAAAAACTTTGAGACGGCTACTTTTCTATTTAATGGTTTTGTAAGTCATTTTACGAATAACTCCCTCGTGCTGAGGATAGTCTGCTAAAAGCTCTTCCTGTGTAAACAATTCAAAATCTGCAAAGTCAAATCCTGGTGCAACCATACACCCGACTAGACTAAACGACTCGGAATCCTCCACCGATGAGCCGAAAATGGTATTTTTCGGAACTGCAATTTGTGGTACCTCACCAGCTTCTACATTCAAACCAAGCTTTTTCGCCTCATAGGTACCATCGGGGAAAATCATATGAACTGTTAGTGGACTTCCCGCATGGTAATACCATAGCTCATCTGATTGCAATCGATGTAAATGTGAGATATCTTGTGAGCGTAATAAGAAATAAATACTCGTATAAATAGGTCTCTGAACATCTCTCACTGCTAGCTCGTCTGTGGCACGAAATGATGAAATGTAATAGCCTCCTTCTGGATGTTCGGCTAAATTTAATTGTTTAATAAAATATTGTGCTGAAAACTTCAACATGTATCACTCCTTTTTTCCACCTTACCAAAAAATAAAGTAAAAAGGCTACCTTTGATTTTTCAAGGGATCAGCTTTATCAAGAGGTAATCTTGATATATCGAAGATCAACTGAAAGGGCATCTCTTTGTTGAGATGCCCTTCAAATTCTATAATCCGCCTAAATAAGCTGCTTTTACTTGCTCGCTCTCTTGAAGCTCTTTTGCTGAACCAGCTAAAACAATACGTCCTGTTTCAAGTACATACGCACGATTAGCAACAGATAAAGCCATATTAGCATTTTGCTCAACAAGCAATACAGTTGTACCTTCTTTATTGACCTGTTCAATAATATTAAAGATGTTTTTAACCATTAGCGGTGCAAGACCCATCGAAGGTTCATCCATTAATAACAGTTTTGGTTTTGCCATTAAGGCACGGCCCATCGCAAGCATCTGCTGTTCCCCACCAGATAATGTGCCTGACTGCTGCTTGCGACGCTCTAATAAGCGCGGAAATAACTCGAAAACATGATCCATATCTTTTTTAATACCAGCTTTATCATTACGTAGGTAGGCACCAAGCTCTAAGTTTTCTTCTACTGACATATTGGCAAAAACACGACGACCCTCGGGAACGTGGGAGATCCCCGATTTAACAATAGTTTGTGCTGCCTTCCCAGCAATAGAGAAGCCCTCGTATTCAATAATGCCACCTTTTGGCTTCAGTAAACCTGATAATGTCTTTAACAATGTACTTTTTCCAGCACCATTTGCACCGATTAACGTTACAATTTCACCCTCGTTTACTTCTAAAGAGAGGCCCTTTAATGCTTGGATGTTGCCATAATAAACATCGATATTTTGTACTTTTAGCATTAGCCGATAACCTCCTCACCAAGGTACGCTTCAATTACCTTAGGATTGTTGCGAATTTCTTCTGGTGTCCCGTCAGCGATTAATTGTCCATGATCGAGTACATAAATGCGTTCACAAATACCCATAACTAAGCTCATATCATGCTCAATTAACAAAATGGTTAAGCCAAATTCTTTACGAATAAATGCAATTAACTCCATTAAATCATGTGTTTCCTGTGGGTTCATCCCTGCTGCTGGCTCATCCAATAATAGTAGCTTGGGATTCGCTGCTAAAGCACGAGCAATTTCTAAACGACGCTGCATTCCATATGGTAAATTTTTCGCTAGTTCATCCTTATAGACATCTAAGCCAAAGATTTTTAAGAATTCAATTGATTGATGCTCCATTGCTGCCTCACCCTTGAAATGAGTTGGCAAACGGAAAATAGAAGACCACATGGAATGCTTAGCAAGAGAATGATTGGCTACCTTAACATTGTCTAGAACAGATAGCTCTTTAAATAAGCGAATATTTTGGAACGTACGGCTAATACCCTTTTGCGTCACCTGATATGGTGCCAGTCCATTTAATCTCATACCATCAAAAGTAATTATACCTTCCGTTGGGGTATAAACCCCTGTCAGCATATTAAAGCTGGTTGTTTTCCCAGCACCATTAGGTCCAATTAGCCCTACTAATTCACCTTGATTAAGGTACATATTCACACCCTGTACCGCCTTTAAACCACCGAATTGAATCCCCATGTTTTCAACTTTTATAAGAAGGTTTCCAGTCATTATTTTGTACCTCCCTTTTTACCAAACTTAAATAACTGCGTAATTTCCTTTGTTCCCATTAAGCCGGTTGGACGATACAGCATGACAATAATTAATACTAAACTATAAATAATCATACGAGTTTCAGGGAAGTTTGCTAGATAAGTTGATACAAAAGTTAAGAAAATCGCTGCAATCACTGAACCAGAAAGACTCCCTAAGCCACCGAGTACAACATAAATTAAAATATCAAATGATTTTAAGAAACCAAATGTTGTCGGTTGGATAATATAAAAGTTATGTGCGAAAATAGCTCCAGCTAGACCTGCAAAGAAAGACCCAATCGCGAATGCAACAACTTTATAATAGGTCGTATTAATACCCATAGCATCCGCTGCAATTTCATCCTCACGAATGGAAATACACGCACGACCATGACGAGAATTTGTAAAGTTCGAGATAACGAGAATCGTTAACACAACACCAAAGAATGCATATGTCCAGTTAGATAAATATTTAACCTGCATCCCCGCTGCGCCACCAACATAATCCGTATTTAAAAAGATAATACGAATAATTTCAGCAAAGCCTAGTGTCGCAATTGCTAAATAATCTCCTTTTAAACGCAGAGTGGGAATCCCTACTATTAGACCAGCAACCGCTGCTGCGACTGCCCCTAAAAAGATAGCCAATGGGAATGGCAGCATTAATTTTGTGGTAATGATAGCGGACACATATGCACCAACTGCTAGGAACCCAGCATGCCCAATTGAGAATTGTCCAGTAACCCCAATAACAATATGCAAGCTGACAGCCAGCATGATGTTAATACACATTGTGATTAACATATTTTTGTAGTACAAATCAATTACTTCTGTTGTAATCAATAATTGCACAACTGCATAGATGACTAGCGCTATTACGGCATAGCCCCAAAAAATTTTAGACTTTTTCATAAAACCGCTCACCTACACTTTCTCACGGGCATTTTTACCAAAGATACCCGATGGTCTGAAGATTAAAATTAAAATTAAAATTACGAATGCCGCTGCATCACGCCATAATGAGAAGCCAAGCGCACTTACTAAGGACTCTACAACGCCTAGTAACATACCACCAACCATAGCGCCCGGAATGATACCAATACCACCAAGAACAGCTGCGATAAATGCTTTAACGCCAGGAATAACACCCATTAAAGGATCAATCTTTGTATAATAAACACCGAAGATAACACCCGCTGCACCAGCTAAAGCTGAACCAATAGCAAATGTTGCAGAGATTGTATTATCAACGTTTATACCCATTAAGCGAGCTGCATCTGCATCGTGAGAAACGGCACGCATCGCTTTACCGATTTTTGTTTTATGTACGATGAATTGTAAAAGAATCATCAGTACAACTGCGACTGATAAAATTAAAATGGATGTACTGCTAATTTGTACACCAAAAATATCAAATGATTTATTTTTGAAAACTTCAGGATAAGCTGCTGGTTGAGCACCTCTGAAGAAAATAGTAGTGTATTCAATTAACAATGACACACCAATCGCTGTAATTAATGCTGCGATACGTGTTGCATTTCGTAAACGTTTATAGGCAATACGTTCAATTAAAACACCAAAGATCGCACAAACGGTCATTGCCAATAATAGAGCCGGGAAGAAACCAAGCTCCCATTTAGCAATTGCGTAAAAGCCAATAAATGACCCGATCATGAAAACATCACCATGAGCAAAGTTAATCAGCTTGATAATACCGTATACCATCGTATACCCTAACGCTATTAACGCGTAGATACTTCCAAGTGAAATACCGTTCACAAGTTGCTGTATCCATTCCATGCGCATTCACTCCTTTGAATTTTCTGAAAAATGAGAAATCTGTACATGCATCTATACTAGAAAGTTATGAATTACGTTAGCATTCTAGTTATCTAAAACATAAAAAGGAAGGCGTGTTTACCCGCCTCCCCCTTGCTTACAAAACATTAAGGATTAACTTTAGAGTTGAACACTTGTTTACCGTCTTTGAATTCAAGAACTGTTGCTGTTTTAATTGGGTTATGGTTTTCGTCAACTGAGAAAGTACCTGTTACTAAAGAAAGATCTTTTGTTGCAGCTAATTCATTTTTAATTGCTTCACCATCCGTAGAGCCTGCACGTTTAATCGCATCTGCAATGTAGTAAATTGAGTCATAACCAAGTGCATTAAATGCGTCAGGTGCTTTGTCACCATTTGCCGCTTTAAATGCCTTTACGAAATCTTGAATTTTTTGGTCTGGGTCTTCAGCAGAATAGTGGTTTGTGATGTATGTGTTATTCAATGCATCCGCACCAGCTAAATCTATTAAAGTTGGAGAATCCCAACCATCAGCACCCATTAAAGGTACATCAATACCCATTTCACGTGCTTGTTTAACGATTAAACCAACTTCTTCATAGTATCCTGGGATAAAGATGAAATCTGGATTTGATGCTTTAATATTTGTTAACTGTGTACGGAAGTCTGTATCCTTCGCTACATAAGCTTCTTCTTTCACAACTTTTCCGCCACTCTTAGTAATTGTTTCTTTAAAGGATTTTGCCAAACCTTTTGCATAGTCTGATGCATTATCTGCGAAAATAGCTACATTTTTCGCATCTAGCTCGCCTGAGGCAAAGTTAGCCGCTACAATTCCTTGGAATGGATCGATAAAGCATGTACGGAATGCATATTCATTCACACTGCCATCTTCGTTTACTGTAATATTTGGCGCTGTACCAGAACCAGTTACAATTGGAATTTTATTATCATTGGCTATTTGAACCGTTGCTACTGTATTTCCTGAAGTTGCAGGCGCTAGCATTGCTACTACTTTATCTTGCGTTGCTAGTTTAATAGCAGCTGAGGTTGCCTCAGAGTTCTCTGATTTATTATCTACTTTAATCAGTTCAATTTTCTTGCCGTCAATACCGCCAGCATCATTAATTTCTTTTACAGCCAGTTCTGCACCTAGCCCAATAGAGGAACCATAAGATGCTACATTCCCCGAAAGCTCTAAGTTGGCACCAATTTTAATTGTATCGCCATCAGATGAACCTCCGCCTGATGATGAACCTCCGCCAGAACTTGAATCGTCTCCGTTACCACAACCTGCAAGAACACCAGCAAGTAATGAAGATGCTACTAAAAGTGAACCGAACTTCTTAAGCTTTTTGCTCTCTCTCATAATTAAATTCCCCCTGAAAATTTCTAAAATATTAGATATTTCTGATAATTATAAACAATTAAATTCATTTACTCAATAGCAAAAATAATTATTTATAACTATCCTAAAACGAATGAAAAATATTATTCATATAAGCCTTTTACATTGTAAAACATTCTTTATATTTAGTCTAGAGTGATTTTTCAGTATAATTAGTTATTTGTGAATTATCTTTTAATTTTACATAAAGACTAGTACAAAACTATTAGATGAAATTACTTTTTTACAATAAAGTCTAAGTAAGAGCGTTCATTTTCTCATATCATTATTTCCCTGAAAATAATTACTGCGATGTTACTTTATTTAAATTAGAAAAGCTTAGAGTTGGTTTCCCAAGCTCTAAGCTCTTTTTAAGACAAACACACAAAGACGTTCATTAATATTGGTTTCATTTTCTAAATGAACCTCATGAAGTAATTCAAATGATGTTCCGTGATGTAAAAATTGTAAATAATCATAAGGCGGATAATATAAAATTAAATGAATATCTCGCATTCGCTGTTCATAGGATTTCCAAATATTATGAATGACTGTACGAAAAATATGAATCGAAAAAGGGTTGAAGAAGAAGAACACATTATCACGTGACTTTATTTCATAAGCCTCAGCTATTGTATGAATAAACGAAATGGGTGCATGTGCTTTCATTTTTTGGAGATAACTACGTTTATTTTCTTCAGCCTCTGCATAAAATCCTGCATCCATTTCTATCCCAATAGTCGGAATACGGAACTTATGATGCACATAAATGGGTACTCTTCCTTTTCCACATCCCATATCAATGAATACTGGATTGTCCGGCATCTCGTACGCTTCAAACAATTGTTCCAACCCGCTATATGGTGTTGGCTCATATCGGTGATAGTGTGCGAGTTTTGGGAAACCGTATTGTTCTCCCACTGTGTTAATATGCAAATATTTATCAAACTGCTGTTCATTCATATGAAAAGACTCCTCAGAAAAGAATGCTTTATTTTAACACGATAAAATGCAAAAACCATACCCAAACATGTTGGATATGGTTATTTTTCAACGACCTCTGCGTTTAAATTTAACAACAAAGAGAAGTGCTAAGAGAAGCAATACAAGGCAGGCTGCGGCTGTAAACACTGTATTTTTATCAATTACAGTTGCTTGATTAGACGCTCCATCATTTTCACCTGGCATACTGATTGGGCCTCCGCTTCCATCAGGACGTTGCATTGATTCGCCATTTTGTCCTTCTCGTGGGCCATTGCCTTCTCTATTAAACGGTGGGCTCTGTGATGGATCAAAATCCTCTGGTAGTTGACTCGGGTCAAAATTCTCTGGCATTGAATTCATCTCACCATTTTCATTTGGAGTTGGTACGCCCATATTTCCTTGTGATGTCGTAGACGCTTCTACAACCAGCTCTCCAGATAGCTGCTTTAAAATAGATTGGGAGCGCTGTTTAGCGAATTCAGGTAAGCTATTTTCACCTTCAACTGCCTCTAAGAATTGCTCTGTAGTAGAGAATTTTGTGGGATCTGCCTCCACATAGGTCGTTATTAATAGTGCTAAGTTTTTAGTAATAGCTTGTACATAATCCTCTGTTAAATAGGTTGTCGCTAGCTCTTCTAGATAACCTTCATATTTAGCACGGTACTCTTCATTAGTAAGCAAGGCATTCAGCAGTGGCCGCTCCTCTAACGTTGTGCCAGAAACAGGGGTTTTCACACTAAAATTAATAGCACTCTCGGCTAACAGGTTGCTTGACATCCCCATTTCCATTCCCCTATTGAAGCCTCCATCTGGCTGTTGTAACCTCCCCCCACCTGCCTGATTAAGTTGTTCATTGTTTTGTGCTACTGATTCTTCTAAAGTTGTCGGAGCATCAGCTGGATTTTGACTGTTTTCTCCACCCATTCTACCGCCTCCACCGCCAACACCAAAGCCGCCGAAGGACATATTGTAATCCCATGGAATAATTGAAAACACACCATTCTGTTCATACAAATAATAGTTATGTTTCATATTCCCCTGGTAACTATCTAAATTGACAAGTGCTGTATTGACAGCGAAATAACGTAACATTTCATCGACATCAAGGTATTTTTCGATGTCTCCACCGTTATTAATAGCATTTAGCATCTCCACAAGCTTGGATTGATCCATATGACCTTCATTTGTTTTTAATCCCATGCCTGTATAGTCTGCAATATCATCACTAATATATTTCAAATCACTGCCAGTTCCGTCTGGCTTAAATAAAAAGCCATCATTAGAACCATAGTTATTGGCTAGGAATGTCTCATCTACTGCTTCCACTCCTAAAAACAAGCCCCGTTCCTCACCATTTACTGTGACATACATATAGGAGTGTGCTGGTGTTGGTAAGCCCATTTGCTCCATCATTTCATAGGAGATATATTCCCGCATCAATGTAGCATCACTATAATTATTATTTAAATTTAATTTTTTCAAACCATATAAGCTTTGAGTATCATCATAGTAATCAAAATCGATTTTTAAACTATAACGATCCGAGTCACTATTGACAACTGATCGTAATGATAAATTGCCTTTTGTGCGAATAGCAACATTCTCAATTTTCTTGCCGTTTACTGTAATATCCGCCTGTTTTAATTCCTCGTCCGCTGCATTTTCAAGCATGTCAGTCCAATCTTCCTCAGCAATCTCGATATCGACAGTGGTTACTTTATTGCTATTAAATACCATATCCTCATAGGAGAACTCGGAATTTTTCGTTTCAATTCCTGCATTTGGAAGTACAGCATATATCACGACAAAGAGAAGGAGTAAAATTGCCATGCACAGGTAGACAATTCGTGTTTTAATCATAGCCATCACCTCTCATCGTAGTCCTTTTTGTTAATGAGGTCATTACGCTGTGAAATTCCCATCGTAGCTAAGCATAATGGCTGATTTAACACCAGCAACTTTTGTTAGTTCATCCATCAGCTTCGCATCATTTTGCTTTACACGAATTTCGTAAGTTGTTTCAATTTCATCATTATGCATAATGGATTTTGATTTGAGTGCGAATTTTTTTGTTTGTGCAGCAATAATTCGCTCCACCTCAGCATTTGCTAGCTCTTCTTCAAACTTTACAATCAATAAATAAGGATTCTCTACCGTAATTTTATTCACGAACACTAGTAGTACAAGACCGATTAACACAGCACCGATAATTACTAATGGAATAAACCCTGCTCCACATAAAATACCAGAAACAATTGCCCAGAAAATATAGACTAAATCCATTGGATCTTTAATAGGTGTTCTGAAACGTACGATGGATAAAGCACCAACCATACCAAGTGATAACAGAACATTTGAACTAATCCCCATAATTACAAGTGCAGTTGCCATTGTCATAATAAGTAATGAGATATTGAATGAATGAGAGTAAATGACACCATTAAAAGTTTTCTTATAAACGGCGTAAATGAAAAGCCCTATAAAAAATGCCACTACTAAGCCAATAATAGAATCGATTAATGAAAATGATGTTGTTTTTTCTAAAAAGTTGGATTTAAATATATCGCTAAATTTAATTGTATCCATTTGTTCATTCTCCTTTGTATTTAGCCGTACATACGACTAAGCTGATATTTGGAATAGGCCTCTGCACGTGTATCTACAGATTGTAGTAAATACTTGATAATGTCTGGTAAATATTCATCATACTTTACCTCTAAAACCACAAGGTTCGGCTCCAGTACATCTACCATCGGCAGGTTTTGATTAAACATATCTGTGTTGCGTAGACTCGATTGGACCTTACTATCAAACGTTACGCGGACATTTCCGAACGGATAAATGTACGCCTCTCGCTCATAGTCTACTACCGTTGTAGGTCTAAGCTGGCTATAATTCATTTCTTGATATAAGTCTCGAATTAGCGCTCGGTCGTCATTCTCCATCCAGGATATATCCCCGACACGCATTTGTTCATACTCAGCCTGAGATATCTTACATTTCGATTTAAAAGTGACATTGTTACGCTTACTTTTTCGCTCTAAATTAATAATGGCACTAGATTTCCCGTATATGCGTACCCGATATTTATCCCGATTGATATAGCCCTCTTTTTTCTCATTTAGCACTTTATTGGCCAAATTATCGAAATACGTACTACGGATCAAATATTTACCGTCCTTGCCCGCATGCTGGTCTAGCTGCATAACATGCTGAAGCTTAGCTTTTAATAAAGCATAATATGGGTAGGAGATCGCTTGTTTAATTTCTTGGCGACCATTTGGATTAAATGAAGTTACTATCGGCATCTCATCACGCTCCCTTGTCTTAGTGTTATACTGACAGCTACTTTCCCATTTGAATTGTTTACTAGCTAGTACAGGAAGATGGCAAAGCCTTCATAAGGCTCGTCCTTTTGTTTACTCCTCGTCTACACCATTTACTATAAAGAGCTTTTGTGTCAGGCAGATGTCGGCTTTACATATTCTTCAACTATTTTTTACAATTCAATGCTCACCACCATCTCTATGAGACATGCAAAAAAATAACTATCGTCTTCCTCTACTCTCGGTACAATGATTGGCTGCATCAATATAAAAAAGCTACCACGCTCTTACAGCGTAGTAGCCTTTTGTAATACTAATTCAAAGGATGTACCAGAGGTCTTGCTTTCGATTAATCGTAAATCCCCCCCGACAGATTGTGCCATCATTTTACTAAGTGGTAGTCCTAAACCCAAGCCTCGAACTGTATATTTTTTATTTTCTCCTCTATAAAAACGCTCAAAAATAAATGCCTGTTCCTCCTGAGGGATACCGCGCCCTGTATCTTTGACTATCATCGATAACGTATCCCCTTGATCTGTCAGCGTTAAGGTGATTGTTCCTTTGTCCATCGCCTGTTTGGCATTCGTTAAAAGGTTTGTCATGATTTGTTGGATACGAACAATATCAGCCTCTACCAGTACAGGTTGATCTAATAAGTGCAAATTCACACTTACAAGCTCATCATCCTGCATGACTTCCCACTGAGCCACTGCATCACGCAATAACTGATTAACATCTACAGATTCGATCTTCACGGGGATAGCATCCACAGCAAAGTGGTTAAAGGCAAGTAAATCACCAACCATTGTTTTCATTTTTGTTGTTTCAACCATCGCCATTTCAATGAACTCTATCGCATCCTGCCCTGTTACAACGCCATCTTTTACAGCTTGTAATAGACCACTTATCGAGGTAACAGGTGTTTTCAACTCATGAGTGACACCTGCTAATAATTCCGTTCGCGTTTTCTCCAGTTGTTCTAGCTTACTCGCCATATTTTTAAAGGATGTAACAAGCTCATAGACCTCTTTTTCTTTACTATCTTGAGGTAAATCAACAGCATAATGACCTTCCTGGACATGCTTGGCTGCCTCTGCTACTTGCTTGATTGGACGGGCTAAACGCTTTGATAAAAAGTAAATGGCTATCCAGCCTAATAAAGCCAATGCTCCAATCAATAAGGCGAGCTGACCATATGCTTGGTTAACCCTTGTTAAATTTACCTTCTTCTCCATCACGAGAACCCAGCCCAATAACTGATCATTATTTTCTATCTTTCTTATAACCACATATTCGGGCTCTCTTTCCCCAGTTACTTCCTTCGTTCCTTCTTCTCCATCCAACAAACCAGTCACATTTTTGGCACTGCCAGGAGGCACAGGGCGGTTACTCGTCAGTATATTGCCTTCTGTGTCAACAACATACAAAATCGGATCAATCTCTCTCATATTGAAGCGCTCACGATCCCCAATAAAGCCTGGAATACCATTTATCGGCCCATTATTAGGATTTGTTGTATCAGTTAAACGATAGACCGTCTCGTCTGCTAAAAACGCCATCAATTCTAATCGATTTTCAAATGTTGTATGACGAATCCACGCAGCCGAGATGAAGGAAATTATAGCTAAGCCAATAAAAAGTGTTAATAAATAACGGCTCGTCCAATATTGGAGTAAAGATATTCGCTTATTTTTTTTGAACACTTAGCTGATACCCCAATCCACGTAGTGTCTTTATTTCTCCTTCTGCCCCATCCCATTCCTTTAATGCCCTTCTAAGCCTCTTTATAGCTAAATCTACTGCTCGATCACTACCTTCATACTCCCAACCCCAAACTTGATCTATGAGCTGATCACGGGTAAATGTTTGATTGGGATGGTCTGCTAAAAACATAAGCACCGATAAATCTCTTGGCGTTAATACAATCTCTTCTTCACCAAGAAATACCCTATGTGCTTTACTATCAATGGTTAAAGAACCATAACGTTTTATAACGGATGAATCTGTGCTTCCTTCAGCACGTCTTAAAACAGCCCTCACCCTTGCAACAACTTCATCTGCAATAAAAGGCTTAGCAATATAATCGTCTGCCCCATGGTCAAACCCTTCTAAGCGGTAGTTTACTTCACCTAATGCTGTCAACATAATAACAGGGCAAGTACTTAGCTCTCTAATTTCCTTTAAAATGGACCAGCCGTTTTTCTCTGGCAACATAATATCTAGTAACACTAGGTCTGGCTGTATTTCCCGAAACATGTCCAAGGCTTCACCACCATTGAAACATTGTGTCACATCATAACCCACTTTTTGTAAATATACCTTTAACACCTGACTTATTGCATATTCATCTTCTACTACTAAAATATTTGCCATAGGCATTCACCTCGATACTAGTTCGCTCTTACATTCATTATAGCACCAGATTATGTCAGTTAAATGTCAGCCTATATACAGCCCATAAACTGCTATGAGATAATATATAGAGGGGCATCTATTGACAATGTCTTCCTAAGCCACTTATCATTGATTGCGAATGATAATCAATGATAATTCATTCAAAATTTAAGTAAATGAAATTAAGGGGGGTAAAAGCATGATTATTGTAACTAATCGTATTCAAGTGAAACCTGGTTTTGCTGCGAAAATGGCACCTAACTTTACAAAGCCAGGTCCACTACAACAATTTGAAGGCTTCCATAAAGTAGAGGTGTTAATTTCGACCGACGATCCTACTTATGACGAGATGAGTGTTAATATGTATTGGGAATCCAAAGAGCATTTCCAAGCATGGCGTAATAGCGATGCATTCGCAGCAGCCCATCAGCGTCCAAGTTCGGGTTCTGAGGGAGAAAAAGCGGACAGCCCAATGATTGGCAGCAAAATTGTGGTGGCTGAATTAGCATCTTCCATCGAAGCTTTACGTTAATGAACGACAATTAAATTATTTATACATTATCTTCTGATTCTATCTAAAAAGCCCTGCATGTTGAACCGACTATGCAGGGTCTTTTTTTAAGATAAAATAATGACTAGTATATAACCCAAAACGGATAAACAAACAGAGCCAATTAAACCAGCAATAAATGCCTTTACACCAAGCTCCTTAAAGGTTTTAATGTCCACATTTAACCCAAGGCCAGCCATGGCCATAGCGATTAAAATATACGCAATATTGACAAATGCTTGTGCTACATTAGCTGGTATAATCCCCAATGAATTAATAGCACTCATCGCTAAAAACCCTAAAATAAACCACGGAATGATGGAGAAGGAAAATGCCTTTTTCTCTTTATTTTTGTCTATTCTTCGATAGAAAATACCGATCATAATCGCTACTGGTACAAGTAGGGCAACACGTGTTAATTTCACAATAACCGCTATATCAATGGCTTCATTTCCACCAGCAGACGCTGCTGCAATAACATGGGCAATTTCATGTAATGTACCACCTGCAAAAATACCGTACTCCGTTGGCGTTAAGTCGATGATGGAATAGATAACCGTATAAATAAGCGTAAATATAGTCCCTAATAAGGCAACAATTGCTGCCCCTACTGCCGTTTCTTTTTCATTTGCTTTTATTTGAGGTGCGATTGCCACTACAGCAGCAGCCCCACAAATTGCTGTCCCACAAGCCGTTAATATCCCTAGCTTCTGTTCCACTTTAAACATTTTTGTTAATCCGTACACAACTAGTAAAGCAAATACTAAATTAATGACTGCAATCAAAAAAACATTTGCCCCTGCATGATAAATGTCTGCCAAATTTAAACGCATGCCCAATAAAATAATGCCAAGCCGTAATAGCTTCTTACTAGAGAAGGCAATACCCACTTGCCATGAATCTTGTACTTTAAAAGCTGCTCTCCAAGCCATTCCTAATATAATGGCAATAACCAACTGACCTAATATTGAAAAGAAAGGAAATGTGGCAATATATTTCGCTACTAAAGCAATAAGGAGTGTTAACAATACTCCTTTCAAGAAATTAGGATTAAGGGTGGATTTCACTTTATTCTGTCTATTAACCATGTTGTTCACTTCTTTCTCCCTTGTTGATTATTACTTTAATAAAAAGCGAACTATTAGTAAAATACATATATATAATCATTATCATTAACATTTCTAATAATAGAGGTGAAAGTATGCAATACGAAGCTTTAAAAACGTTCGTCACACTAGTTGAGGTCAATAATTTTACGAAAACCTCTGAAATACTTCATATTTCACAGCCAAGTGTTAGCTTACACATTAAAAACCTAGAGCAAGAATTACAAACAACCTTGTTTATTCGTTCACCAAAATCCGTGCAAATTACACCAACTGGTGAAATTCTATATAAACGAGCGAAGCAAATCATGGCTATAACTGAAGCGGCGAAAGAAGATATTGCGGCCTATCATCAAGAGGTCCAAGGTACATTAGTCATTGGAGCAAGCTTTACGATTGGCGAATATATATTGCCCCCCATCATAGCAAGCTTGCAGCAACAGTTCCCACAACTTGAGCTTCAAATTATTATTGGCAATACAAAAGAAATCATTCAATATACAAAATTATTGCAAGTTGATATTGGTCTGATAGAAGGGCAAGCACAGGATAATGAACTGGTAATTAAGCCATTTATGCAGGATGAACTATTTATTGTCAGTGCCAGTAATCATCCACTGACAAAGCAACAACCCATTACCCCTGATAAACTTCAACAGCAAAACTGGGTTGCCCGTGAAGAAGGCTCTGGGACACGTTATTATTTAGATCATTTATTCAGAGCTAACGGTCTACAAATCCAATCACTTTTGACGATTAGTAGTAATCAGGGGGTCAAAGAGAGCGTTATGCAGGGACTTGGTCTTTCCTTACTATCCGCTTGTGTTATTGAACGTGAATTAAAAAATGAAGATATGACCATTTTGCCCCTTGAAGGACAGCATTTTCTGCGGACATTTTCTTATCTTTGCTCACCAACGATGAAAAATAAGCGCAATGTCGACATACTCATAGATATATTAATAAAGAAAGCTTAGCTGACTTTTTCTCGTCGCTAAGCTTTCTTTATGGTTCTTCTCGTATTCAAACGCTTAGTTTCAATGATTTCCACAAATTTTGTCGCTGCTCTAGAAAGAGGTACTGTTTTCAAATAACACATACCAATACTCCTTGTTGGAATACTTTCCATTAAGGTTAATTCATAGAGAAGACCTCGCTGGAGATAGTCCTTTGAAAATTCCTTGGTTACACATGCAATACCGAGATTACTACGAGCAAACTCTAACACCAAATCATGTGAACCTAGCTCAAATTCGGGTTCAATATGGATACCTCTTGCAAAGAGATAGTCTTCCACATACTTTCGTGAATTCGATTTTTTCTCTAGAAAGATAAGTGGAAATTTCAAAAGATCCTCATAGCTTAAACTTTTAGACGCAAGTGTCTTGTATTTCTCCCCACACACGAAGATATCTTGAATATTCGTGCATACGGTTAACTGTAATGTTGAATCTTCTATTGGAAAATTGCAAAATCCGATATCGACCTCACCCGATTTAATAAAATTACATATTTCAGATGTTGTACCATTCAACATTTGTAATTTGATATTCGGATACATTGTATGGAATGCTTCTAAATAAGGCATTAAAAAGAAGCGTGAAATGGTATCCCCTACTCCTAGTTTTAATTGCCCTGTTGTTAAATTTTTAAACTCTAGCAACTTTTCTTCACCAGCATCTAAAAGCCCTAAAGCTGAATTCGTATATTCAAAGAGAAGACTACCCTCTGTTGTCAGCGTCACACCTTTTGGAGTTCGATTAAAAAGACGTGTTCCAAGCTCCTTCTCCAATTGCATCATTGCCTGACTAACAGCAGGCTGTGTCATATATAAATCCTTAGCCGCACTCGAAAAGCTATTATTTTTTGCTACAACACTAAAAATACGATATAAATCTAATTTCCCTATCATATAAGCACCTCTTATAGCTATTATATGAACTATTAATTTTACTTATATCATTACTGGAGCGTATAGTAAAATCATATGGATTTTATTTCACTTTACGATTGATAGAATGAGGAGAGATTAAGTTGGAACGTGTAATCGGTACAGTTGTAAGAGGTCTTCGTGGTCCTATTATTAACGAAGGCGATAATATTGAACAAATCGTTGTAGATACAGTGTTAAATGCTGCGACAATTGAAGGCTATGCAATCGAGGATCGTGATATTGTCACAGTAACTGAATCTGTTGTAGCACGTGCACAAGGTAACTATGCATCAATAGATGATATCGCTGTAGATGTGGCAGCTAAGTTCGGCGATGATACTGTCGGCGTTATTTTCCCGATTTTAAGTCGAAACCGCTTTGCCAACTGTTTACGTGGTATTGCCAAAGGTGTTAAAAAGGTTGTACTAATGCTAAGCTACCCATCCGATGAAGTAGGTAATCACCTTGTAGATATTGATGAGTTAGATGTAAAAGGCATTAACCCTTGGACAGATACATTAAATGAGGTTGAATTCCGTGAACATTTTGGCTACCAAAAACATACATTCACGGGTGTAGATTATATCGAATACTATAAAGAGTTAATTGAAGCAGAAGGCGCTAAATGTGAAGTCATCTTCTCTAATAACCCAAAAACAATTTTAAATTATACAAAGAGTGTATTAACATGTGATATTCATACACGCTTCCGTACAAAGCGCATTTTAACAGCAAATGGTGCTGAAAAAGTTTACAGCCTTGATAATATTTTAGCTGAGTCTATTAATGGGTCTGGCTTCAATGCAGAATATGGTCTTCTTGGCTCTAACAAAGCGACAGAGGATAGTGTAAAACTATTCCCCCATACTTGTCAGCCAATTGTTGATGGAATCCAAGCAAAAATTAAAGAGGCAACAGGCAAAACGGTAGAAGTCATGATTTATGGTGACGGTGCATTTAAAGATCCAGTGGGTAAAATTTGGGAGCTTGCAGACCCTGTTGTTTCACCAGCGTTTACGGCTGGATTGCATGGAACACCAAACGAGGTTAAATTGAAATACTTAGCAGATAACGACTTTGCTAACCTTCGAGGTGAAGAATTAAAAGCCGCTATTTCTGAATACATTCAAAATAAAGATGAAGATTTAACGGGTCAAATGGCTGCACAAGGAACAACACCTCGTCGCTTAACAGACCTAATCGGTTCGCTATCTGATCTAACATCTGGCTCAGGTGACAAAGGAACACCTATGATTTATATTCAAGGTTACTTCGATAACTATACTAAATAAAAAAAATGAACTCTCGTGTAGAAATGAGAGTTCATTTTTATTTACCTTTGCGTGAGGATGACAGGAATCGAACCTGTAAGCCCTTTTCAAAAGGGATATGCATTCCTTGCACACTTCCTCATATTATATATTTTTGGAGTAATTGATTTAGTATTACATTTTTCTCAGTCCTTTTTATTTAATCTTTAATCAAAGTAATTTTGTTAGATCCATTTTATTTTAAGCCATTTGGAATCATTTCTACCTGTAGCCAATGATCGCTTGTTTGAACATGTTGCGGTCTCACAAATTTTCCTAAATTATAGCGAAAATCATCATAATGGAATGAGGCAGCGTTTCTAATCACATACCCCTCTTGTTCACCATCAAAAATGGATTTACCAGTAAATGTCCGTTTTATTTGTTCTTCATCAAAAATACCCCGATATAAAACGGGTACTGTTTCAATACCTAACTCAGCTGCAAAAGCGACCGTTTCATCCCAACTTAAACAAATATTATCTTCATTCCAAATACTAAATAAATAAAAATAACTTGTTAAGGCTTGATAATAAATGGAATGCTTCGCATACATATTTTCTCCACATAAGCGCCAATCATTAGGAATTCGATACGCAAAACTTGCATGAAATGTTTTTATCCAATGTCTAGAAGGATGATTGGCTGAATGGATGCTTCTGGCATGCATATAGTCTTTGTAAAGCGTAGTGCCTTCCCCATCTAGTTTTTCAGTGACCACCACTTCTTTTCCTATAAAATGATTCACATTTTTAGCAACTTTATCATCATGGGTATAGCCCCTGCTCCAGGGTAAATGAAAGCTTCTTGGGTATTTCATTAATTTCGTCATAGTTCCACTTCCTTTCCTTTTTATTTAGCAAATTGATCTGCCTCTCGGAAGAAATAAAGTCTTGTTAATAAATCACCATCTAATAAGTGATAAATTTGGCTTCCGCCTTTATCGCCCCCATACTGGATTAACATATGAAATTGCACTAAATGAACAACCTTCAACACAAAATCCTCTTCAAAGCCCAACTCTACGAGAAAATGACAAACCAATTGGGCAGATACATTTTCATGCCCATAATAGCCATATCGTTGTTGCAATGGTTTATATTTTTTGCAAAATGGTTTGCCGACATCATGGAACAATGCAGCCAATTGTAGTGCCAGTTTATCGCTTTCCAAGTAGTATTCATTGATATAGGCAAACACGAAATACGTATGCTGACATAGTAAAAATTGATGGTATGGATTTTCTTGATTGAAATGATAAATTTCTTTAAAAAGTGGGACTGATCGAAGTGTTTGAAACAGTTCTTCATAAGTGGGTTGGCTTTGTATAAGTGAGACAAATTGCTGTCGAGAGATATCATAGGGACTTGATTCATGTACAATATGCACTTCATCAAACCCTTCTCCTGCTGTAGGAAACTCTAGATGCTTTCTCATTTTTTCCATCACCAATAATGGTACATGCCGCTTCCGCCGTTGGTTTCTGGCTACACAGATTGAATAAGGGGTATCAAAGTAATAGCATTCCTTCTTAACCGCACTCGACAATTTGCGGAGTGCAAACATTCTACGCTCCCGCTCTATATTGGTGGCATCTACAATGACAGAATAACCTTTTGCCACTAAATCATTCAGACGCTCATATAACGTGCGAAAGACTACTCGTGATTTTTGCTTGGTGGCATCACCAAACAATTCTTGACGTATTGCATCACTGGAAAGAATAATCGCATTTTCACTTTTCGCTAGCTGTTTCACAAATGTACTTTTTCCACTTCCAGGCAACCCCACTGTAAAGATTACCTTCATCCTCTGCACCTCCCTTCAAGTTTCTATATCGTATTAAAAGAACAATCCTTTAGTTTTCAATACATACTGTAAGCAATTTAAAAGGCATGAGCCATTACCACACCAATACTCATGCCTTCATTATTTTTTAGCTTACGTCACTTATGGGCAAAGTGTCCGTGCTATATTTTCAAAGTAACGAACACCATATATAAGAGCTTCTTCATCTACTTTAAAACGAGGATGGTGCAATGGGTACGCTTCACCAAACTCTACGTTATGTACCCCGATAAATTGCATAGATGAGGGAACAACTTCTGAAAAATCGGCAAAATCCTCTGTGCCAAATATAGGTTCAGGCAATACCTTCACACCTGTAGCACCAACAATCTCTCCAGCTATACGACGAGATAATGCCGTTAATTCCTTATCATTTGTGACGGAAGGGCAACCTAGCTCCCAATTAATGTCTACTTTTGCACCGTGCATAGTTGCAATACCTGTCACTATCTTTTCTAAATGTTCTCGTGTATCCACACGAATTTTCGCATCTAGGGAACGGATTGTTCCTCCAAGCTCTGCTGTATCTGCAATAATATTTAATGCCGTTCCACAGTGAAATTTTGCAACAGTTAAAACAGGTGCATGTGTACTTGGCACTTTACGTGACACTATTGTTTGTAAAGCTACAACTATTTCAGAACCAATTATTAAAGGATCTATAGCGACCTCTGGTGTTGATGCATGACCGCCACGACCATAAATTTTAATTTCAAAATCATCTGCTGCTGCAGTAAATTTACCATCTTTCATAGCAAATTGCCCTACTTCATAATCAGGGCTCACGTGTAAAGCGAAAGCATAATCGACATTCTCTACTATTCCTAGTGCAACTAGTTGAGCAGCCCCCCCTGGTGTCACCTCTTCAGCATGCTGAAAAACAAAACGAATTTCTCCATTAAAATGGGTCCCACGCTCAGCCAATGCCTTTGCTGCACCAAGTAACATGGCTGGATGAGCATCATGTCCACACGCATGCATGACCCCTGGATTTATTGATTTGAATGGTAGATCCGTTTCTTCTTCAATCGGCAATGCGTCAATATCAGCTCGTAGTAAAATGGTATGTCCTTTATCTTCTGTTTTTGTACCTCTTAAAAAGGCACATACACTTGTTTCTGTTAAACGTCTTACTTCTAAATGAGGAAACGTTATTAATTGATCATAAATATATTGAGCTGTCTTATGCTCTTGATGTGATAATTCAGGATGCATATGCAAATGCCGACGCCATTCAACAACCTGTTGTTTTAAATTAGCCGTTTCTATCAATCTAATCACTCCTAATTTATTATTTATTTTATTAAAATGGTCCATAATTTATGAGATGCGCAATGACTAATAAGACAATCGCTAAGCCTGTCTGTATAAGGAAGTAAGGAAATACCCATCTGAACCATTTTGAAAATGGAATACCTGCTATTGCTAGTCCCGCTAATAAAACACCACTTGTTGGAATGACCATATTTGAAATACCATCACCAAACTGGAAAGCCAGTACGGCTGTTTGCCTAGTTACACCAATTAAATCGGCTAAAGGCGTCATGATCGGCATCGTTAACGCAGCTTGTCCACTTCCAGAAGGTACTAAGAAATTTAAGCAGAGCTGAAGCAAAAACATTCCTATCGCATTGATAGAAGCAGGTAATACACTTACAGTATTTGAAACAAAATGAAGAATAGTATCAATTAATCCTCCATTTGTAGTAATAACTAAAATGGTTTGGGCAAATCCGATAATTAATGCCCCTTCTACCATATCCCGGGCACCAGAAATAAACCCTTCAGCCATTTTATTTGGTCCAATCTTACAAATAATAGACATAATAATGCTGCTTAATAGAAAGACACCGGCAATTTCACTTATATACCATTGATACTTTATTACCCCTACAATCAATGCAACAAAATTTCCCAATAATACGAATAGTGCTATCAAATGACGTGGGCTCATCTTAAAGTCTAAATCAATTTTGATGCTCTCTTCTCTTTTAAACTTTCCGTAAATCCCTTTCGATGGGTCACTCTTCACTTTTTTTGCATGCCTGTATATATAAAGTACTGTCAAACTATAAAAAACGATGAACACAATGATTCGATATGACATTCCTGAATACATTGGAAGCTCTGCAATAGTTTGAGCTACACCAATGTTAAATGGGTTCGTAATGCCTGAAGTAAAGCCAGTTGCTAATGTACCTAGCATGACGATCGCAAAGCCTGTAATCGCATCCATTCCGAGTGCCATCGTTAACGGGATAATAATCGCTATATAGACAAGCGTATCCTCTGCTGAGCCAATTAGTGTCCCTAAACTAGCAAATATTAAAACTAGAATAGGGATTAATACGTACTCTTGTTTTCCAAATTTCGAGGCCATAACTTTAATAAAGGAATCAATAGCTCCAGTCTTTTGCATTACCCCTAAAGCGCCTCCAAATAAAAAGACAAATAAAATAATAGAAGCACCCTCAAGCATTCCCAGATGCACACTATTGAATATTTCTAGAAAGCCAATAGGATTTGACTTGATATACTGAAAGGATTCTGGATCTACTATCATTCTGCCATTACTCTCAACTCTTTCATATTGTCCAGCTGGTAAAATATAGGTCAGTAACGACATGACTAAAATAATAATAAACATTAATACAAATGCATTAATTCCCTTTATCCGTGGTTCATCTTCTTTTTTATCTTGCTGTAGGTTTACCATAACCGTCTCCCCCTAATAATTTTTTCTTTAGCTTTGAACTGAGGCACAGACAACGTATCCATTAAGCATTTCTTACACACCTACAAGTTTCCACCAAACGGAAAAACATTCCGATTAACGGAAACTTTATACACAAGAATAAAAAACAGAAGATGAAATGTCAATATATTTCGACAATTCAGTTAAATTTATTTTTACTTCTAGGACAAATAAAAACTAAATATTAATAACAAATTCTTAAAAAACAGGCATAATGTTAGACTTTCCTACATATAAAAAAGACTGCTCCACTTATTTGTGGAACAGCCTTTATCGTTAAACGCAGGTTTCTTTATAATTTTATTATAGCATAAATTTACAATAATTATTAGACTATACTTCATTGCGGAGTAGATGTATGATAAATTTCCTGATTCAATCACCCTACATTTCCTCTTAGGTTAAATACGTTTATATACTAAAAAAGGTGTTTGGACAACCATTTAAAGGAGAATCACAATTATTTTCTTTTCACCATATTTATAGGTGAGGATTACTACTAACAGAAGAGAAAAATATGGAGAGGAATGTGAGTAAACGTTGGAAAATCAAAATGACTGGCTAGAAGAAAAACATCATCTTGAGCAAAGTTTAAACCTCATTGATCACAAAAAGAACGAATTATTGCTAAAAGAAAAGAGCTTCAAGGAAAATGCTGTCGCTCTAAAGAAAACTTTTTGGAACGATGTCAGAGTCAATTTAGACACTGCTGAAGATGTTGACGAAACCTTTTTCGCGATTAAGCAACAGGTAGAGCTTCTCTCTGACTCAGAGCTTGCACAGCAGCGTGCAATTCAGAATGTAAAGGTATACGAACGTTTACAACAGTCACCCTATTTTGCTCGTATTGACTTTTTACAAGATGGGCAGCAAGATCCATTAAAAATTTATATAGGTGTTGCCACTTTATTGGACGAACAAGATGAAAATATAGTTATTTATGATTGGCGTGCACCTATATCAAGTATGTACTATGATTGCACACCAGGTAAAGCCTCCTACGACACAACAGCAGAAGAGATTCATGGTGAAATGCTACTGAAACGGCAATTTATTATTAAAAACGGGCAGCTACAATCGATGTTTAATACTGGTCTTACCATTGGGGATGATTTATTGCTTGATATCCTTGCACAAAATGCAAACGAGCATATTCGTAGTATCGTTGCAACGATTCAAGCTGAGCAAAATAAAATTATTCGCCATGTTCAATCACGCTATCTTATTGTAGAGGGTGTTGCGGGTAGTGGTAAAACAGCTGTGGCTTTACAACGAGTCGCTTATCTATTGTATCGCTATCGCAATGAAATGACGGCCGATCAAATTTTACTGATTACACCTAATCAACTTTTTAACCAATATGTCCATACGGTCTTACCTGATTTAGGCGAGGACAATATGCAGCAATTAACGTTTATAGAGTATGTAGAAAAACGATTAGGTCGACAGTTTAAATTGGAATATCCGTACGAGCAATTAGAGGGCCTTTTAACAGAAAAAGATGAAGCTCATTATCAAACAAAATTAAGTAGTATATCTTATAAAGCGAGCCTTGCTTACAAGCATTTGATGGATCAATATGTAAGCTATTTATCCAATAAGGGCTTATTATTTAAAAATATCGTATTTCGTGGGGAACGAATTATTACAGCACAGGAAATTACTGAATACTTCTATTCTTTCCCTTCCACTATGTCGATACCAAATCGCCTACAATTCGTAAAAGAATGGTTATTGCAGCAACTGACGAAATTTGAAAAGGCTGAGCGTACAAAAGAATGGGTAGAAGAAGCGACTGAACTATTAGATAAAGAGGACTACTCCAAGTCTTACAGTGAGCTTTTATACGAAGGGCGCTATACTGAAAATTCATTCGATGATTTAGATCAAGAACGACAAAAATTAGCGAGACAAATTGTTAAAAAATACTTTAAACCGTTACGCAATTCCGTTCACCAATTAAAGTTTGTGCATATGTTAGGTACGTATCGCCAACTCTTTGATTTGAATAATCCCATTACTAAAGATTTACAGCATCTTATGCCAAACGATTGGGAGGATATTTGCCAGCAGACACTTCCAAATTTAGCGAAACGTTTTATAGCTTATGAAGATGCAGCACCATTTTTATATTTACAGGACAAAATTGAAGGGCAGCAGACTAATACGATGATCCATCATGTATTGATTGATGAAGCGCAAGATTATTCTCCATTCCAACTAACTGTATTACAGCAGTTATTCCCAAAAGCACGTATGACTATTTTAGGAGATGGACATCAAACGATTCATCCACATACCTTCGATAACCCTTCCCTGCTCGACCCTCAATTATATGGTGAGCAGGCTGAAAAAATGATTTTAACGAAAAGCTATCGTTCGACAAAACAAATCATTCAACTTACTGCAAAAATTTTAAATGATGGTAGCGAAGTTGAGGCATTTAACCGAACTGGTCCAGAACCATCAATTACTGTCGTTCCTAATGAATTGGAACTGATAGATGAAATTACCCAAAACATCCATCACCTCTCTGCTAAATTTGAAACCATTGCTGTCATTTGTAAAACTGCTGCTGAATGCTCCGCAGTATATGGGCAATTAAGTAATCAAGTAGATATTCAATTGATTAACCATAATACGAAGCAGTTTAAAAAGGGTATTTTATTACTTCCAGCTTATATGGCGAAAGGTATCGAATTTGATGCTGTGCTTATTTATAATGCATCTGCTGCTAATTACGCAAAGGAAAACGAACGGTACTATTTTTATACAGCCTGCACAAGGGCTATGCATGAGCTACACATTTATTCCATCAACAAATTAACGCATTTCCTTCAATGATAGCTAACAGATCCTCCTGTCATAGTGCTGAAAAACAAAACTATCAATAGAATTCTTGTGAAAGGTGAAAATGGATTTCCGTTGCAGGCTACTTGCTTTCCTGTGGGCGAGCGCCGAGCCCACTACGTCTAGTATGAAAGAGAAGGAAAAGACACTTTTGCACATGGTTGGTTGGAGTGGAGCCAGCATCACAGCTGAGACCCTAGAGCGAACGGAATGCGTGAAGCGGCTCATCGGACGTGCCCTGAGAAGGATGCTGGCGGAACGGAAATCAACCTCTCGCCTTGCCAAAAAGTCTTTTTCTGCTATTTACTTCGTCTTTCTTCAACAACATAACAGGAGGATCTGTTACTGACAGATCCTCCTGTGTTTTTATATATAGAAAGTGTAATCTTCTGGAATGACACGTTTTAAAAATTTCTTTGTGCGCTCCTCTTTTGGGCTTACGAAAATATCATGAGGGCTCCCCTCTTCTACGACAACGCCTCCATCCATGAAAATCACACGTTTAGCAACATCTTTGGCGAATCCCATTTCATGTGTCACCACAAGCATTGTTGTGCCTTCAGCTGCAATATTTTTCATGACCTGTAGGACCTCACCTACTAATTCAGGATCAAGTGCGGACGTTGGTTCGTCAAATAAAATAATATCTGGGTTCAATGCTACTGCACGTGCAATTCCTACTCGCTGCTGCTGACCGCCTGACAGTTGACTTGGATAGGCATCATACTTTTCCGATAAACCTACTTTATCAAGTGCCTTTTTACCAATGTCCACAGCCTGTGCTTTAGGAATTTTACGTCCAATGATTAAACCTTCCGTCACATTTTCTAATGCCGTTTTATTAGTGAAAAGATTATAATTTTGGAAGACAAATGCGACACGTTGGCGAATTGCATGTACGTCTTTTTTCTTCACATGTTGAAAATCCACTTGAATATCTCCAAATGTCGCATGTCCTTGATCCGCTTTTTCTAAAAAATTGATGCAACGTAATAATGTTGTTTTTCCCGAGCCACTAGGGCCTAAAATAACAACAACATCGCCTTTATCAATCGCTAAATCAACACCCTTTAAAATTTCATTACCACCAAATGATTTATGAATATTTTTAATTTCTAACATGCTCATTCACCCCTTAGGCATTTGCCACTTTATATTTGCTTAAATATTTTTCATAGCGCTTAAACAAGTACTCCACCGTACTACATAATATTAAGTACACGATAAAGATATCCAGATAGGCTTCCACGTAATTGTAGCCAACATTTGCAGCTACTTTTGCCTTCAGTGTAATTTCAGGAAGTGACATTGCGTAGCCTAACGAGGTAGCTTTAATAAGATTGACGGTAGCTGTACAAATATTCGGTAGCGCAACTACTAATGCTTGTGGAATGATAATTCGAGTATAAGCTTGGAATGTTGTCAAACCTACTGAGTGTGCAGCCTCTAATTGCCCCTTTTCAATAGTGCTTAACGCAGAACGAAAGACCTCTATTAAAATGGCTGTTGAGCTGAATGCAAACACGATAAACGCATACCAAATTGGATTGATTTTATAAATATCATACGCAATATTATATTTTTCAAAAATAATTTTTAACATTAACGGGATACTACTATAGATAATAAAGATTTGTATAATGATTGGCGTTCCTCGCACGAATGAAACGTAAATTTTTGCTAGATGATGAATAACTGGAATTTTATTAATTCTAGTGAGTGCCAACAAAAAACCAAGTGGCAGAGCTATCAATAAAGCAACAACTGTGACAAGGAGTGCAATGGGAACACCAGATAATGCAATGAAAAATGTTTCAAGTAAAAATGGATAATTCACGTTCACGCCTCCTCCTTAAGTTGTTTCTAAAGTTTTCTTACCCTTCCCAAATATCTTTTCTAATATAGTAAATATTTTTTCTATAATAATTGATAACACCCAATAAATAATGGCTAATGCAATATAAATTTCTAAGGCATGAGCATTGATGTTACTGGCAATAATTAAATTTGCCTTGCCCACAATGTCAATTAGACCAATTGTATAAGCTAGTGCACCTTCTTGTAGCAAAGCAATCATACCATTCCCAAAGTTCGGCAAAGCAACGACAAGTGCCTGAGGGAAAATAATTCGACAGTATGCCTGAAATGGTGTTAAGCCCACACTAACCGCTGCTTCAAACTGACCTTTTGGAATAGCTAAATAGGCTGATCTTATCACCTCAGACATGATTGCAGCAAATTGTAAGGTGAATGTTACGACAACGAATATAGCTGTTTCAATTGAATGGAGGTTAAGACCAACATTTTCTGCTAATGCTGGCACACCATAATAGACAAGAAATAACAAAACGATGGATGGCGTACAACGCATAATCGTTGTATATAAATTTGCGAATTTTTGTAACCACTTTATTGAAGATAGCTTAGCTGCCGCCAACAATAAACCAAATAGTGTGCCTAAGATAATCGAGGACCCTGCAACTAAGAACGTCATTTTTAAAAATGGTAATAACATTGGGATTGCGTTCCAAATGTAGGTTGCATCAAAATATTTATCCATTTCCTCACCAACTTTTCCTTTTATGAATAAAGACTGCTGAGCATTAAAGACTCAACAGCCTTATTATTCGTTCCGTTTCAAACTAACGATTAACATTTTCTAGCACTTCAAATAAATCGCGACCATAGAACTTGGTGCTTAATTCATTTGGTTTTTTCTGCTCTTTAATTTGAGCTATCGCTTTATCGTAGGCATCAGCAAATTCTTGCTCTTTTTTATTGAACAGAGGCCATGTTTTAATGACAGCAAATTCGTTATAGACAACCTCATCTTTTAAGTTGTAATAAGGGCCATCCTTAGCAAGCACTTGTTGTTTAAATGGTCCCTCAATCATGACGCCCCCATCAACACGCCCTTCATTTACCCACTGCACAACGTCTACGGTAAATGCATCACCAGCTTGAAGTTGTACTTTATTGTCTGGATTTGCCGTATTATACTCATCGATAATTGTATATTGCGCGTTATTAGCAGCAATCGGTGCTAAAGAATAACCTTTTTTTGCAAAATCGGCTAATGTTTTCACACCTTCATCCTCTTTACGTAAAACGAGCCCCGCACTACTTAACCCTAAAAATTCCTTCGGGAAAATAAATTTCTCTGTACGCTCCTGTGTAAAGAAGGCATTTTTAACCCCTACTTGATATTTCCCTTGCTCAACACCAATCAACAAATCATCACTTGTTGTACCTACGTATTCAAATTGATAGTCAGGTAATAATTCATCTACTAATTTCATTACTTCTACATCATACCCTGTTGGATTTCCATTATCGTCGATATAGCTAATAGGCTTGGAGGCTTGATCGTAGGCGACCTTTACTGTACGAACCTGTTCACCATCACCTGGATCCTTATCTGCTGATTCCCCTGAATTACACCCCGTCAAAAGTGCTATAGAAGCCAAACCAATTGCGGCAAATTGAAATAATCTATTCTTTTTCATCTGTCATTTCTCCTTATTTCCATGTAATCATTATGAATTTCCATTTAATCTTTGTTGTTCAATAGCGGCAGTCGCTAACTTTATAATCGTCATATCATCCATGGGCGGATTATGAAGTCCTGCACGGACATTACGATAATAGCGTTGTAATGGATTGGATAGCTGCAAGCTTTTCGCTCCCACTACACGCATTGCCTTATCGACTATATCTATTGCCATGTTTGTTACTGTATGTTTAGCAACAGCCATTTCATTTGTTAATAAACTACGTCTAGCTGGATCATCATAAGCCTCAGCCACTCCATACAAGACAAAACGTGCTTGATGAAGCTTTAATTCAATATCTCCTAAAAGCTGTTGTACATTTGGCAACGTACTAATCGGAGCATTCAAGCTATTCGGTTGATGATGATTGGCAAAATGGATCGCATAGTCACGGGCAGCCTGTGCAATACCTAAGTATGTTGCTGGGATATGGAGTATCCAGCCATTTATCTTGCCACCACTAGGATGACTTGGTAACTCTACTAAATGCTCTGTTGCCACTATGACATCTTTTAACACAAGATCGTGGCTACTAGTACCTCGCATCGCAGACATTTCCCAATTTTCTTCAATCGTTAGCCCTACAGAATCTTTATGAATAAGGAAGAAACCAATTTGTTGCTTTTCTTCAATCCAAGCAGAGGTAAGGAAATAATCGAGCACCGGTGACGCAGTCGTAAAGATTTTGCGTCCATTTAATAGCCAGCCCTCTTTTGTCGAAACAGCATATGTTCCAGGTCGACCACCGCGTGTTGGACTACCCGTTGCTGCCTCACTAACTGCTCTATTAATGATGGCACCGCTCTTTATTTCTTGAGCGAATGCTGTTAATACATCTTCAGTCCATAAGTGGGTTTCATATATTTCACCAACAACGCCTAATGTCCAGCCAAGAGAAAGAGATGCATTTTCGTCATAGCTTGCTAATGTTTCTTGCACAAGGACCATATCATAGACCGATAAACCCTCTCCGCCATATTGTTTCGGTAAAGTTAGTTGTGGATAGCCAATTTGCAAAAGCAATTGATGTGCTTCAAACGGGAAACGAGATTGTTCGTCTACCTCAACAGCCTCAGCCTTAATTGGCTCTGCAATAGCTGCTAGCTGATCTAACCAAAACCGTTGTCGCTCTGTTTTTACAAATAAATCCTTCAAGTAAATCTCCTTCTTCCTAATATATATAAATCATATAAAATTACTAAGAATTAGTAGTGAAAAAAAATCTCTGCCTACATATTGTAGTGAGACACTATTCGGTACTGAATTTTCTGATTCGTTGACATTTATAATACTTTTCACATTTGAAAATGTCAATGGGTGAAACTCAAGTTTTTTTGTTAGTTTAATATGAATTACAATGTTTCAATTTTACCCTTTAATTTATGCACCATGCTTTGTTTACAACATATGCTAAGACTAATGAAAGAGGTGTATACATGACTAATCATTTTAATTCGCCACAAAGTGCTGGCACCTTATCCTATTTGGCTCCACAAGTAATTCAAACTAAGTTTGGAGATATTAATGGCGATGGTTTTTTGGAAACAATTTTTTTAGTGGGCGTTCAACAACCGGATAGCCCTCTGTGGAAAAATATCACACTCACTATTTTTTATGTGCAAACACAACAAATGCAACAATTTCCCTTGAAACAGAATTTGGGCTATAATCCGACTATTTTTCTAGGCGATTTTACTGGTAATCATATTGAGGATATTCTGGTTGTCTCTGATACTGGGGGTAGCGGAGGAATTATAAACGGTGAAATATTTTCATCCATCAACAATCAAGTTCGTTCTATTTTTGACGCAGAGTCTTTTAATAATAAACTCAAATATAGCGTCAATTATGTAGATCACTACAAGGCTGTAGTTCAAAGTTCGAATCCCGCTAAAAGATACACAATCGATTTACAGTATAAAGGAGCGGACTACTTAGCAGAAATTTATAATCCGGACGGTACATTAAAGCAACCTATAGAAGGCTGGGTAGACCCTTTTAGCGGACTATATCCCATTGATTATGATCGAGATGGAACTTATGAAATTTTAGGTTATCAAGGAATTGCAGGTAGGTATCATGCCGATGGACTAGGCTATGTAGAAAATGTTTTAAAATGGAATGGTCATGAATTTATGATAGATCGACAAACGGTTAGTATTTTTGGAGAGGATTTATCATAGAAGACTCTCTCTATTAAATAAGATAAAAAAAACAGGAATCTGTTCATTTTTGCTTAAAAACAAAGCAAAATACGAGCAGATTCCATCATTTATATTTGTTTTTCAACCAAGGCAAAATAGTTATTTTCAGGATCAGCAAAATTAAATACCCTACCCATTGGCATCATAACTAAATCGCCCACTTTAATGCCCTTTGCCTGAAAATCTTGGTACATTTCTTCAATTTTATCAGCATAAAACATGATAGACGGAGTTCCTAAGTTTAGCTCCGGCTGCATTTTAGCTATGATCTCTTTATTGTGCAACACAAATGATGTTTGTGCATCCTTCGTTGGCGCAATTTCAATCCAGCGCATCCCTGCTTCTTCCTGATCAGCAACGACAACAAACCCCACCTTTTCTGTCCAAAACTTTACTGCTACCTCTTGGTCATTAACATATAGCATTACCTGCCCAATTTGATGAATCATAACCTATTTCCCTCCTCTTTTGAGCATTAGTATATATCAAACTGTAGCTTTATATAGCTTCTAACGATTTCAATTTAGCGAAATTTCGAATAATTGACCATAATATATATAACTTGTAAATTATTATTCCAAAGTACTTAACTTTTATTTTATTTCTGATAGAATGAGAATTATTTACCTTCTAGGGAAAAGTTTAGACTAAAAAAATTATGTGAGGATAATACAAGTGAAACAACTAAGTTTAAGAAAAAAGCTTATTTTTTCGTTTTTAGCAATGCTTCTCATCCCAACCCTGTTGATTGGAATTGTTTCCTACCAAAGTGCAGAAAAGCAAATTTCCGAAGAACAGCATGCAAGTGCAACTGAAAGTGTACGTATTCTTAATACTAATATTACGAATACCATTGAACCCAAACTAAAAGATGTGCAATATTTTTCAAAAAAATTTAGTAAAACCTACTTTCAAGATCATAACATTCCGAAACTTCAATCATTACTAAGCGAATACATTAATATGCACCCTGAAGTAGAGCTGATTTATATTGGTACTGCCGATGGCAAACTACTTGACGAGCCTGCTCAAGACTATCCTGATGGCTTCGATCCTCGTACAAGACCTTGGTATAAGCAAGCTTTAGATAATAATGGAGAGGTCTCCATCACTGCCCCTTATGTTACACAATCAACGGGTGACATTGTCATTACAATTACGCAGGCTTTACCAGATGGTTCTGGAGTCATAGGATTAGATCTTAACATTTCTACATTAAGTGATATTACGAATAATATCCGCATTGGAGAGACTGGTTTTGCCTCTCTTCTAGATAGCAATAAGCTCTATATCGCACAGCCTGAAAAAGAAAGTGGTACTGAGGCAACAGAAAACTATATCACTAAAATTTATGAGCAAGAAAGCGGCACAATTATTGAAAGAGACCGTCATTTACAGTTTGCTACAAATGAACTTACTGGCTGGAAGATAATAGGCACAATGTTTACTGCAGAAGCTGCAAAGGCTGCTGCCTCCACTTTAAATATCAACTTGATCATTATTGTTGTGTCCATTCTAGTTGGTATTATGTTTATGCTCTTCATGATTAAGTCTGTAGTTAATCCAATTAATCGACTTAAGCAAAGCGCGTTGAAAATTAGTGAAGGTAATTTAACAGAGTTTATTGAAATTCATTCTAAAGATGAAATTGGACAACTTGGGGAAGCTTTTATCTCCATGAAGGTTAGCTTGAAAAAACTAATTCGCAACGTGGACCAAAGCTCCCAGCATGTTCAAAAGTCTGCTCAAGATTTATCTGCCAATGCAGAACAAAATATTGCTGCCTCTGAACAGGTTGCGGATGCTATGCAACAAATGGCAGTCAGCACGGAAAAGCAAACAACAGGTATTGACCAAAACGCTATCTCCATTGAGGAAATTGCTAAAGGGGTTGTTGAGGTCGCAGACAGCTCTATGCAGGTATCAGACCTTTCTAGCCATGCTATCCAACTGGCAGATGAAGGTGGACAAGCAGTCGAGCAAACTGTACAACAAATGAACTCTATTCATGAATCTGTTACACAATCAGATACAATGATTAAAACTCTATATGATCGCACGAAAGAAATCGGTTCCATTTTAGAGATGATTAGTGCCATTTCAGACCAAACAAATTTACTAGCCCTCAATGCTGCTATCGAGGCAGCAAGAGCTGGAGAACATGGCAAAGGCTTTGCCGTAGTAGCCGATGAAGTACGAAAATTAGCAGAGCAATCTCACCAATCAGCAGAGCAAATTGCTGCGCTCATTACGAGTATTCAGCAGGATACAGCTAAATCTGTGCAGACTATGGTCAAGGCTTCAGCAGATGTTCAGGATGGCTTACAATTGACAGAATCAGCAAGTAAGAAATTCGCCAGCATTATTGAAAGTCTACGAAACATTGCGCCAAAGATGGAGGATATCTCTGCCTCTGCACAAGAAATGTCTGCAGTCGTGGAAGAAGTCTCCGCTACAGCTATTGAATTATCAGATCACGCCAAATTAAATGCTGCAGCTACAGAGGAAGTTGCTGCTTCTACTGAGCAAACTTTATCCTCTATGCAGGACATGGCATCCTCTGCCAAAACGTTACTTGATATGGCGGATGAATTGCAAGGTTACGTAAATCGTTTTGAATATTAAATTATCCTTTCAGAATCTGAGTTCTATTATGGAGCTCAGATTTTTTCTGTACTAATTTGACATATAAAAACAGGGGAAATTACAAAATAAAATATTTTTCTACAAAAAGTACTATAGTATAACTTTATTTTCCAGATTTTTCAGAAAATTATGTTGATTATTATTCATTTTCCTCTTAGAATCAGATTAAACATTGGAATGACTTGTCTATTGAACCAGTTATCAAATTATGACAATTAACTAATGTCATTTTAAGGAGGAATACTATATGAAACAGATTAGCTTAAGAAAGAAACTCATTTTTGCATTTTTAATGATACTCCTCATTCCCGCACTTTTAATCGGGTATACCTCCTTTAAAAGTACTAAAAATCAGATTTTAGAAGAGCAACAAGCAAGCGCTAAGGAAAGTGTGCGTATGCTTAACAGCAATATTACAAATACAATTGCGCCAAAAGTTCATGACATTGGATATTTTTCCAAAAAAATAAATCAATCTTATTTACAAGAAGATAAAAAAATTGAATTAAAAAAACTTTTTCAAGAATATATTAATACTCATCCTGAGGTAGAGCTGTTATATATTGGAACAGCAGATGGTCAAATAATTGATGAACCCGTCCATGATTATGCAAGTGATTATGATCCACGTAAACGACCTTGGTACGTAGAAGCAATTGAGAACAAAGGGCAAGTATCCATTACTTCACCATATATCTCAAAATCAACAAATAATGTAGTAGTGACTGTCATGCAAGCTCTTCCAGATAGTTCTGGTGTGATGGCCTTAGATGTAAATATCTCGGTTCTTAGTGCACTGACAGACGAAACACGTATAGGAGAAACTGGGTTTGCATCCTTACTAGATCGTAATCAGCTATATATTGCGCAAAAAGATAAAGAAAGCGGCTCACAAGCAACAGAAGAATATATGGCAAAAGTTTACGAACAACAGGAAGGTATGATTACGGAAGATGATCGCCAGTTACGTTTTGAAACCAATGAACTTACAGGGTGGAAAATAGTTGGTACAATGTTCATCGCAGAGGCTACAGAGGCAGCTACTGCTTCATTTACTCTCACATTGCTCATCATTGGTATTTCTATTATTGTAGGAATTATTTTTATGCTCTCTATGATTAAATCTATTGTGAACCCTATTAAACGACTTCAACAAAGTGCATTAAAAATTAGTGAGGGCGATTTAACGGAGTTTATTGATATTCATACAAAGGATGAAATTGGACAGCTTGGTGAGGCATTTGTCTCGATGAAAGTTAGCTTAAAAAAACTGATACGCAATGTTGACCAAAGCTCTCAGCATGTTCAAACCTCTGCCCAAGGACTTTCAGCTAATGCTGAACAAAACATAGCTGCATCTGAACAGGTAACAGAGGCTATGCAGCAGGTAGCTATCAGCACCGAAAAACAAACAACTGGAATCGATCAAAATGCTGTTTCCATTGAGGAAATTGCTAAAGGTGTTGTAGAAGTGGCAGATAGTGCCCTACAAGTTTCAGACCTGTCCAGTCAGGCTATCCAATTAGCAGAGGAAGGCGGACAATCTGTTGAACAAACTGTGACTCAAATGGTTTCCATCCATGAATCTGTGACACAGTCCGACACAATGATTAAATCACTGTTTGATCGAACAAAAGAAATTGGTTCCATTATAGAAATTATTAGTGCCATTTCTGACCAAACGAACCTTCTTGCTCTGAATGCCGCTATTGAAGCAGCCCGAGCTGGTGAACAAGGCAAAGGCTTTGCGGTTGTAGCAGATGAAGTACGTAAATTAGCGGAACAATCCCATCAATCAGCAGAACAAATTTCTACGCTTATTACAGGCATACAACAGGACACGGCTAAATCTGTGCAAACGATGATGAAAGCTTCATCAGATGTCCAAGAAGGGTTACAGCAATCTGAGGATACGAAAAAGAAATTTACAAGTATCGTTGAAAGTCTTCGAGAGATTGCACCGAAAATGGAAGATATATCAGCTTCGGCACAAGAAATGTCTGCCGTTGTAGAAGAAGTATCCGCAACAGCAATTGAGCTATCAGACCATGCAAAACTAAATGCAGCAGCTTCTGAAGAAGTTGCCGCTTCAACGGAACAAACATTGTCCTCCATGCAGGAAATCGCTTCTTCGGCTAAAACTTTACTTGATATGGCGGACGAATTACAAGGCTATGTAGACCGATTTAATTACTAATTATCCATAACGCTTGGCTTTCGACAAAAGACATGGATGAATTAAAATAAAGCACGATGATCTTTGGACTTTCCAAGATCATCGTGCTTTTAATTAGCTATTTATTCATTTGCCTCATGGCTAAATTGCCATTCAATACCGAATTTATCTGTCAGCGAACCGTAACATTTACTCCAAAATGTTTCTTGTAACTCCATCGTTACTTTTCCGCCGTCTTTCAGCTTATCAAATGCTGCTCGCATTTGCTCTTCGTCATCGGAAACAACCGCTAATGTAACATTATTCCCAACGGAGAACGGTGAGCCTGGAAATGTATCTGAGAACATAATTCTACTACCAAATACAGAAAGTCTTGTATGCATCACAAGATCTTTCGCTTCCTCTGGTAGTGGGTAATCAGGATTTTGAGGTGAATCTCCAAACGTCATAATTTCAGCCTTGTCCGTATTAAAAGCATTTTCGTAAAACGCAACAGCCTCTCGACAATTTCCATTAAAGATCAAATACACTTCTACTGCCATTTCCAACACTCCCTTGTCATTTTTTGAAACAATTCTATTGTACATGGATTACAAAACATAGCACAAATTATAAATGGAATCATTCATCTACAAATAAATTTATTCCCCCTTATTTTTAAATTTTTCATTTATTTTCGTAAAAGCTTTGACATTTACTCAAAAATCATGTAAATTACCAAATGGCGAACAATTTAAAATAAATCTTTAAAAATATTCGTATTTTAGGAGTGTATATAATGGATAACGTATTTGACTATGAGGATATTCAACTAATTCCCGCAAAATGTATTGTAGAAAGTCGTTCAGAGTGTGATACTTCGGTTACTTTAGGTGGACATACTTTTAAGCTTCCTGTAGTACCTGCAAATATGCAAACAATTATTGACGAAAATCTTGCTAAGAAACTTGCTGAAAACGGTTACTTTTATATTATGCACCGTTTCCAACCAGAAACTCGTATAAACTTCATTCAAGAAATGCAAGGAAAGGGCTTAATTGCCTCGATCAGTGTTGGTGTAAAAGAAGATGAATATGCGTTTATTGAAGAATTAGCAGCTGCTAATTTAGTACCTGAATTTATTACAATTGATATTGCACATGGTCATTCAAATGCTGTTATTCGTATGATTCAGCATATTAAAAAGCACTTACCAAACAGCTTTGTCATTGCTGGAAACGTTGGAACACCTGAAGCCGTACGTGAACTAGAAAATGCTGGTGCAGATGCTACAAAAGTAGGCATTGGACCAGGTAAAGTTTGTATTACTAAAATCAAAACAGGCTTTGGTACAGGTGGCTGGCAGCTAGCTGCACTACGTTGGTGTGCAAAGGCTGCTACAAAGCCAATTATTGCTGACGGTGGTATTCGTACACATGGCGATATCGCTAAATCTGTACGTTTCGGCGCTTCAATGGTGATGATTGGTTCTTTATTTGCTGGTCATGAAGAATCACCAGGTGAAACAATTGAGGTTGATGGTAAAACGGTGAAGGAATACTTCGGCTCTGCCTCTGAATTCCAAAAAGGCGAACGCAAAAATGTCGAAGGAAAGAAAATGTATGTTGAGCATAAAGGTAGCATCAAAGATACATTAATCGAGATGCAGCAAGACTTACAATCATCTATTTCTTATGCTGGTGGCACAAAACTAGAGGCTATTCGAAATGTTGATTATGTTATCGTAAAAAATTCTATCTTCAATGGAGATAAAGTATACTAATCCACAGTAACCCCGATAAAGAACTACTTGTTCTTTATTGGGGTTCTTTTATGAGACCTTCCCCATCAATTGTTCTATAAGCATCATGAATACATAGTATATTAAAATATGACATTTATTATCAGAATTTTCTATTTTATTAGAAAACTATATATTATAATATAACTATATTGGAGGAACGGAGGTTTTGTTTCATGAAATCAGTACGTAATAAACTTGTTAGTCTTGCCATCATAGTTATTCTAATATCAACAGTACTAGTTGGAACCGTCAATTACATCGTAGTGAAAGGTGAACTAGATCAAGTAGGTCGACAAAGTCTTAAAAATGGCACACTAGGCATTCTTGAATTAATTGCACAATTAGATGCTCAAGTCCAAAAGGGAAATATAACGTTAGAGGAAGCTCAGGAAAGTGCAAGAACACAAATTGTTGGTAAAAGAGTTGAAGACAATAAACGATCCATCGATAATCCTGTTAAATATGGGGATAATTTTTATTTCTATGCCTTTCAAGATAGCGGCATAGTCGAAACGCATCCATCTCTTGAAGGGCAAAATATTGCTGAATTACAAACAGAGGATGGACGCTATTTTGTACGCGAAATGATTGAAGCAGCTAAGGCTGGCGGAGGATATGTCCGTTATGATTGGGCACTACCCTCCACCCCTGAAATCGTTGCACCTAAAATTACTTATGTAGAAATGGACGAACATTGGGGGTGGATTATTGCAGCTGGTACATACGAAATGGACTTCAATGCAGGCACTAAAAATGTTTTCTATTACACACTTGGTATGACAATCCTTGCAACGATTATTGGTGTGGCACTCTTCTGGTTCTTCTCTGGACGAATGACTACCTACATACGCAAAATCATGGTGATTACTTCAGATATTGCTAAAGGTAAGCTAACTGGCGATGACATACCTGTTACCACAAAAGATGAACTAGGTATACTGGCTAATAACGTGAATAATATGAAACATAGCTTATATGAAATGGTCAACAATACGAAGGATAGCGCCTCTCAAATGAGAGTTTCTTCAGAGATGCTTAGTGCTATTACAGAGGAAACAACCGCTTCTGCTGACGAAATTCATCAAGCAATCAATGACATCTCTAAAGGGGCTGTTGTGCAAGCAGAAGAAGCTGAGATGGCCATTAGTAAGGTTGAAACACTATCTTCACTTATTTCACTTGCTACAAATAAATATAGTGAGATCACTGAAAATATGATTATCATCAATTCATCACAAGAAAATGGTAGACAAAAAGTAGAAGGTTTACTGCAAAATTCAAGTGAATTCACACAGGTGATTGAGGAGTTAAGAACTAATTTCTCCAGTTTGACGAATCAAATGAAGGAGATTCATCAAGTGGTACAAACAATTACATCTATATCTGAACAAACAAACCTCTTGGCACTCAATGCTAGCATAGAGGCAGCGCGTGCTGGTGAACACGGTAAAGGTTTTGCCATTGTGGCAGAGGAAGTCCGGCATTTATCGGAGGATACAAACGAAGCTACTACGCGTGTCAGAAATCTATTACAGCGTATTGAGGTGGGTACTGCAAACTCTGATGCAAAGATGATACACACGCTCCAACTTTCACAAAATCAAGCCATATCGATTACTGAAGTAAAAGGAGCTTTTACATTCCTAGCAGACTCCATTCACGATATTACAAAGCATCTCGTTTCACTAGATGAGGGGATGAACGACATGGCGGAAAATCGCATAGTGGTGATGAATGCTATCAAAGAAATAGCCAGTGTAGCTACTCAATCTGCCGCAGCTACGGAACAAATTAATGCTTCCATAGACGAACAAAAGTCAGCAGTGAACTCGATTATGCACTCCTCTATGGAACTTCATACAGAGGCAGAGCGCATGTACGACTTAGTAGAACGCTTTACATGACAAGAAAAAAGAATGCTACGGTTTAGGCGTAGCATTCTTCTTAACATTATAGTTTGTTAATTACTGCGTGGATTGTTTCCTTAAGCTCTGCATCATGATCAGCAAGTTCTACAAGGTTTCCTAGACGTTCACGTAATACAGGGCGCTCAATTACTAATTTTTCATCAAGTACTTGTACCAGTAGCTCGATAATAAGACGATCACGAACGTTTAACGCTTCTTCTAAACGTTCTGGTGTAATTTTCGCATCAGTTTTTGCAGCCTTTGCCATTTTAAAAACCCCTTTTATATTTTATATTCATGCACATCTATTTTAGCATACCACTAAATTATTTTGAAAACTTTCTTTCATGAAAATATACCAAAACTTTACAAAAAATAAAGACAAGATTTACGGCAAATTGTTATATTTATATCATAATAAGCCACTGCTCAGCCATATGATGATGTATTTAACAAACCTAATACTAACACTCGATTGGAGGAAATGTATGAATCAAAAAAATTTTACTTATTCGCAGCTCATTAAAGCTGTGCCGAAATCTCTACAGCTATTTCTCAACGCTTGCCTTGTGCTACTAGCTCTTATCCTATCATTTTTGCTTTTTAAGGAGCTAATCGAATTTCTTAAAATATTAATCTTCGCCAAGGAAGGTGGCGATTATAAATTATTCCTTGCCAATATTCTTATTTTCTTCTTATATTTTGAGTTCATCACAATGATTATTAAATATTTTAAAGAGGATTATCATTTTCCACTGCGCTACTTTATATATATAGGTATCACAGCGATGATTCGTTTAATTATTGTGGAGCATGATCACCCTCTAAACACTTTAATTTATTCATTGATTATCCTGATATTAATCATAAGCTATTTTATTATTAATATCACACCACTTGAAAGACCAACGCGATCTTCTATTTTTATAAAAAAGGAGCACTGACCGGTAGTAAGAGCTATTCCTATTCTAAAATGTCGAAATACATGTAGGCTTTTCAAACACATAGAAAAACTGCAATAAGTCTTATAAATATAGCTCTTGGATCGTTACTACACCCATCACCAGCGAAGAAAGCTCGGTCCAGAGCCAAAACCCATTTTCTTATAAAAATAAACGGAAACAAAACAACAAAATGAATGTTTTTTGCTAAAAAAATTTGAAAGAGATGTTAGATGAGTTCTTTAGCAACCTTCTCTTTTTATGTAATAAAACAACTGCAACAAGACCTACCCCACCAATTACTAGAAAACAGGTTCAATTGAAAGTCATGTAGTTGCATACCACCAATGAGTTTGTCATCTTCCCAAAGTCCATAATACTGAAAAAATTATCAAGCGATTTTTCAGCTGCTCTTTTGTCCCATTCTTCCTGGATAGTCTTTTACAACGATATTCAGAAAGTCTAAAACATCTTGTTCTTTTAATAACTTCTCTATTACTCTCATCATATCCCCTCCATTTTCAAAGTGTTGCATGTTGTTTGTGCATTTTTCATATTAATTTTTATATCCCACAAATAACCTATACACCGAAATAATGAACAATGAAAATGATTAAAGGAGGAAAATAAATGTCTTTAATTGATTCGTATATTCACGAAGTGTCTAAAAGGCTACATAAGAATAAGCGTGAAGACATAAAGCTTGAACTAAAAGCTACGATTGAGGATATGCTGCCTGAGTCCTATTCTGAATCCGATGTTAAGGATGTACTCCAAAAACTTGGAAGTCCTACCGAAGTTGCGGCAAGCTTTCAGGATACACCTCGTTTTTTAATTGGCCCAGAGATTTTTGATCAATATACAAGAACAATCAAGCTAGTTATGCCTTGGGCTATTTTCATTACGGTTATTATTCATGTAATCCAAAAAATTGTGCTCTATTCAGGTGAAGAAGCGCTTCTTTCAACCATTATTTCGGCATTTGCCATGATTATTGTGGCGATTATTGCTGTAATATTTCACGTATTGTTTTGGATTACCGTTGTTTTCATCATCATCGAGCGCTCTGGTTCTGAAAAGATTTATTTACCCTTTTTGAAAAACGCCAAGCAATGGTCTCCTGATGATTTAGTTAAAATGAAACCCATTCCCAAAGTTAAAGTCATTACTTTAAGTGATACGATTTTTAGCCTAGTTGGAATTCTAATATTTTCTTTTGTCTATTGGAATGCTTATCGTCTTTTAGGGATTTATACAACGAATGACAATGGTAGCTTGAAATTTGTTATGCCAATCTTTAATCAAAATGTTTTACAATCATTTGCTCCTATCGTCTTATTATGTATTGTTCTTAGTCTCGCATTAACCTTTATAAAATGGCGTGCTGGTCAGTGGACAATGCTCATCGCCATCACGAATGCACTACTTCAAAGTGTAGGAACGATCGTCTTTATTTTAATGGCGATACACCAAGATTTTATTCATAGTGCCTCGATTCCCTACATGGCTGCTATCCTAGAAACAACATCCGCTAAGGTTGCCTATACTATAGATAAAATCTTACTCGTCAGTATAATTATTGCTGTTTTAGCAAATGCATTTGATATTTATCAAGGATTTAAAAAAGCGAAAGTATAAAATCCCCCTCTTCAAATCGCTAAAATACCTTTATTCTCTGATGTTTTGTATAATGATAAAGTTGAAAGTATTTTATATACATGAATAATCTGCACAATTCAATCAGAGTAAGGGGAATTAACTATGACCATTCTTCTAGTAGATGACAATCAAGTCAATCTATTTGTCATTGAAAAAATACTAAAAAATGCAGGTTATGATAACTGTGTTTCTCTTTCATCTGCTTATGAGCTATTTGATTATTTACAATTAGATGCACCAAATCCAACAGGAAATTCTGTAGATTTAATATTGTTAGACATTATGATGCCGGAAGTAGATGGTATTGAGGCCTGCAAACGCATTAAGCAAAATGAAAGATTGAAAGATATTCAAATCATATTTGTCACAGCACTGGAAGATAAAAACAAACTAGCAGAAGCACTAGACATTGGTGGCGTAGATTATATTACAAAACCAATTAATAAAACGGAGCTGCTTGCAAGAATTCGTGTTGCCTTACGCTTAAAAGCTGAATTAGACTGGCACACCCAGCATGACAAGAAAATTCAATATGAACTAGATCTAGCCACTCATGTACAACGAAGCCTGCTCAGTCCACCATTAAACGAGAAGGATATCCGGATAGAAGTTTCTTATCTACCATCCTCTAATTTAGCAGGCGATATGTATTATTGGTACAAAATAGACGATCATCGCTATGCTATCATTTTATTGGATATGATGGGTCACGGTATATCTGCAGCGCTTGTTTGTATGTTTATCTCCTCTGTTTTAAGAGAGGCCGTTAAACAACTAAACGACCCAGAGCTTGTCATCAAAGAACTGAATCGTTATATGACTCTTTTACAAGATGGAAAAGATAATAATCTTTATTATTTTACAGCGATTTATTTCATCATTGATACAGAGCAAAAAACAGTCGAATACATAAACGCTGGTCACCCTCCTGGATACGCACTAATAGATGAAAAAACATGTATTCCATTAAATCAAGGTAGCTGTGCGGTCGGCTTTTTCGATGAAATGAAAGTTCAAAAGCAATGTATTCAATATGAACAAGATATTCAAATTGTGTTATTTACAGATGGTGTTTTAGAGGCAATGGGCCCCTGTGAAATCGAATCAGAAAAGCATTTGCAAACGCTAACATCCACTAAGTGGGATTATTCACAATGCCTCATTGACAACCTATTACCTAAAGATAAACAAGAAAACCAGCCTGATGATATGTGTGTATTAATGATTCAAGCTAGCACTACTTCCATATAAATAAAAAGCAGAGGCTATCACATGAAGATAGCCTCTTACTCATTAAGACATTTTTTGATAAATTCTTTCGTTGCCTACAATTTCTCGATATTTTGAAATAATCTCTTCAAACCGCAATGTTTCTTTATCCCCTAAGCATAAAAATCCTTTGTCACTTAGACTCTCATAAAACAAGTGGTGTACCTGGCTCTGTAGCTTAGGTGAAAAATAAATCAGGACATTTCTGCACAAGACAACATGAAACTCATTAAAGGAATGATCCGTTACTAAATTATGCTGAGCAAAAATAATATTTTTCAATAGTGTTGGATGGAAGTAAGCATATTGATAATCTGTTTGATAGTATTCTGAAAACGCATGGGCTCCTCCAGCAAGCATATAGTTTTTCGTATATGCCTGCATTTTATGAATAGGGAAAGCCCCTTTCTTCGCTTTTTCTAATACTTGCTCATTCATATCTGTTGCATAAATAATAGACCTCTCTATAAGCCCCTCTTCCTGAAGTAAAATAGCCATAGAATATACTTCCTCACCTGTCGCACACCCAGCATGCCAAATACGTATTTCTGGATACTCTCTTAAAATGGGGATTACTTTTTCACGAAAAGCTTTAAAAAAGCTAGGATTACGAAACATCTCGGTTACATTTATCGAAAAATCATTCAACATCTGCTCTAAAAATTCTTGATCATGAATGACCTTTTCTAGTACCCGGGAAATCGTTGGAATGTTATTGATCCCCATCCTATTATAAATTCTACGTGAAATGGATGAACGATTGTATTGACGAAAATCATAGCCTGATAAACGATAAATAGCCTCTAGTAATAAATCAATTTCTAAATTTGTTTGTTTATTTAATTGTATTTTTTGCTCCAAAGGCTGAAATTGCTCCATGTTCATTAACTCCCTTTAGAAACGAGCCAGACTCTTAAGACCGATAGTAATTGATCTAAATTTAATGGCTTGCTAATATAATCAGATGCGCCAGCCTGCAATGATTTATCACGGTCATTTTTCATAGCCTTTGCCGTCAATGCAATGATCGGTAAGTCTATTCGTTTCATTTGTTGTCGAATAATAGTCATCGCTTCATAGCCATCCATATTCGGCATCATTATATCCATTAGAACGAGATCGATGTCAGGATGAGCATGCATTACCTCTAAGCATTCAAGCCCATCTTTAGCAACTAGAATGCTCATACCTCTTTTTTCTAATGCCGTTTTTAATGCATAAATATTACGGTTATCATCATCTACTATTAAAATATTTTTCCCTTGGAAAACCTCTACCTCTTGTTGAAGGGCTCCCTCTATTTCCTTTGACTGCTCTGCAATTGGCTCCTCTACCAATGTAACGGCCACTTCGTTCATGGCAAGCTTTTGACAATGCTCCTCTTCGATTCCATTTGGTAAGCTTGGAATCGTTAACGTAAAGCTACTCCCCTGTCCTTCAGCACTTTGCAGCGTAATCCAGCCACCAAGCAATTTAGCAAACTCCTTACAAATAGAAAGACCAAGTCCAGTCCCACCATATTTTCGAACCGTAGCGCCATCGGCTTGCTGGAATGATTCAAAAATAAGCTGATGCTTGTCTTTTGGAATACCTATCCCCGTATCCGATACAGTAATTTCAAGCCAATCTGTACTTATATCCTGCATATTATTTGTTAACTGCTGTGGTGTAAGCTGATGAATAGCTAAATTTACCGAACCATGTTCCGTAAATTTAAAGGCATTGGATAATAAATTCTTTATGATTTGATGGAATCTCTTTTCATCTGTATAGAATACATCTACAACATGATCTGCCTTTGAAATATGGAATGCTAAATTCTTCTTCATCGCAACAGGTGCAAAGGTATGTTCAATTTGTACAGGTACTTCGCTCATGTTCACTTCATTAAAAATAATATCAAGCTTTCCTGCCTCGACTTTTGATAAATCTAAAATATCATTAATTAAAGCAAGTAAGTCCTCTCCAGAAGAATGAATGACTTGAGCATACTCTATTTCCTCGTCTGTTAGATTTTGTTGACTATTTTCTGCTAGCATCTCCGATAAAATTAATATGCTGTTTAAGGGTGTTCTTAATTCGTGTGACATGTTTGCTAAAAACTCGGATTTGTAGTTTGAATTCAAGATAAGCTGCTCGGCACTTTCTTCTAATTCCTTTTTCGCCTTTTCTAGCTCTCTTGATTTAGACTCTGCCTCTTTTGTACGTTCTTCAAGCTGCTCATTAATCATTGTCAGCTCTTCGGTCTGCATTTGTAATTCTTCTGATTGTGTCTGCAGCTCTTCTGATTGAACTTGTAACTCCTCAGTCATTGCTCTAGATTCATTCAATAGACGAACAATTTCCATGCGTCCTAAAACACTATTCACTGTTAGCCCAAAAGTTTCTGTGACCTGCTTTACTAATTCTTGCTGTAGCTTACTAAATTTAGTCATTGTCGCTATTTCTGCAACTGCTATCACTTCATTTTCAAAAATGACAGGAATCAATAAAATATTATGCGGTCTTACCTCGCCTAATCCTGTTCTGATTAAACGATAGTCTTTTGGAATATTATCGTAAAATAACATTCGTTTTTCTAATGCACATTGCCCAATTAATCCTTGTCCTATTTTAAAGCTTTCCATACCGACGCGATCATCTCCGTCAGCAAATGCAGCCTTTTTCACAAATTGTACTTGGTCCTCTGTTACTTCACGAACATAAAATGCACCAAGCGATGCCTCTGTTTTCTGCGCGATTTCTGACAGGAAGGTCTCAGCCAATTTTGTGATGGCTGAAACTCCTTGATATTTTGTCACAATTTCCGCAATATTGCTTTGTAGCCATTCTCTCTTTTCGACTGACTCTAGCAGTATATTCGTTGCATTAGCAAGATCATTCACTTCATCATTGGTATTCACATAGATTCTTCTTGTAAAATCACCTTTTGTAGCTGCGATTTCTTGTATAGTTTGTGTAACTTCTGTTATCGTTTTTACAATAGAACGTGAAATGCCACTAGCTATGACAATTGCTATAATAGAAACTAAAATTAAAATCCCAAATAAACCACTAGTTAATTTATTATTTTGTTTATCTAATTGACTTGCCTTCGCCTGTGTATAAACATTTTCAGTTGAACGGAACGAATCAAATAACTTACGCATTTTCTCCAAATCTTGGCGCCCAGTATCTACTTTAAAAAACTCATTTAACGCTTCTATATTATTATCTTTTTTATATTGAATCGTTGGCTCTCCCGAAGTGGCAATCCAATGTTCAATCGTTTCCTCTATCTCTTTTAGTTTTTCCTGCTGTGATGGTTTATCTGTCATTCGCTGATAGAGATCATTAAAATCTATTTTCCAATTATCAGCTGCCTTATTATAAGGCTCAAGATAGCTTTGCTTGCCTGTAATAATGAAAGCTCGCTGACTCGATTCCATATCCAATATATATTTTTCAATTTCATTGGTTAGTGTTTGAACATTGGAATCGTACTTAATAATATAATTTCTTTCCTTTTGCAAAGAATTAATTTGATTATTTAATATGACAACGGCTGCAAGTAAGCAAAGAATGATTACGATATAACCTAATGTAATCTTAGAGCGTATACCCAATTTCAATCTATTTAACATTTGGTTTTCCTACCTTTACCTTTCTTTCACTCTATTTTATTACTAGTATACATGTAAAAATAACTGATTATCTCTTCTTTTGACATGAGCAACAAAGAAATTTTGCTGTTTCGTATTAATAAGTCTATGCATTTTTCATATACATTTTATATTGAGCCATTTCTAAATTAAGGAGAGAATACATGTGGACATAATCGTAAGACCAGGAGATTCACTTTGGCATTTCAGTGAAGTGTTTAAAATACCACTTCAACTAATTTTAGATTCCAATGAAAATATAAATCCCCAATTTTTAAGAGTTGGACAACGCATTCGTATTCCTGGTTTTGTGACCATCGACTATCAATTGAAACAAGGGGACTCTTTTTGGCAAATTGCACAGAGTCAAAACCTCCCCCTAGTCGCTCTATTACTCGTTAATCCAGGTCTCAATCCAAATCGCTTACAAATTGGTCAGATGATTCATATACCACAACGTATTACGTGGCGTTTAGTTGATGGTAAGCAAAATTATACGTATACCCGTATGATGAATGATCTTAATAAACTAATTGATGCTTATCCTTTTCTTCACAATTCAACTATTGGCAGTTCCGTTTTAGGGAAAGGTCTACCTGAGTTGTTGATTGGCAATGGAGCTAAACGTGTTCACTATAACGGCTCCTTCCATGCAAATGAATGGATTACTACACCTATTATTCTAACATTTTTAAACGACTATTTGCTCGCCCTCACCAACCAAAGTAGCATTCGTGGCATCTCTCCATTCTCTCTTTACCAGCAAACCTCTCTTTCTATCGTACCCATGGTGAATCCTGATGGAGTGGATTTAGTAATACAAGGTCCCCCAAATGATACAACATTAAGAAATCAACTAATTACATGGAATAATGATAGCTCTGATTTTTCTGGCTGGAAAGCAAACATCCATGGCGTCGATTTAAATGATCAATTTCCTGCACAATGGGAGTTAGAAAGTGCCCGTAACCCTAAGACACCAGGGCCTAGAGATTATGGTGGTGACAGACCTTTATCTGAACCTGAAGCTATTGCGATGGCTGACTTGACTAAACTACGTGATTTTTCAAGAGTACTAGCCTTTCATACACAGGGGCGTGTTATTTATTGGGGCTTTGAAAATCTTGAGCCTCCAGAATCAGAGGTACTTGTGAATGAATTTAGTAGAGTCAGCGGCTATGAACCCATTCAATCTGCAGGAAGCTATGCAGGCTATAAAGATTGGTTCATCCAAGATTGGCGTAGACCTGGCTTTACCGTTGAGCTAGGAAGCGGTACGAATCCTTTGCCAATCAGTCAGTTTGACGAAATTTATGAGGAAGCCCTCGGAATTTTTCTTGCAGCATTATATATGTAAAAGTATTGTTTGAGCTCCATTCGCTATGAAATTGTCCTTTGCGGCATTTCAGTGAATGGAGTTTTTTCATGAAGAGGAATTGGACATAATTGCCAAAAAGGAAAAATAAATTACTTTGACAGGTAGAGTAATGTTTGCTACTATTACTCTGACAGATAGAGCAATAAAATAAAGTAGGTGACTTATGGTTCGCAGTGATATTATCCGAGGACATTTGGATTCGATTATTTTACGGCTAATTTCAGAAAAAGATCGTTATGGCTATGAAATTTCTCAGGAAATAAGTCTCCGTACAAACAATCGATTTCAAATCAAGGAAGCAACTTTGTATGCCGTTTTTCAACGTCTCGAGAAAAAAGAAATTATTGAAGCCTATTATGGCGATGTTTCACATGGAGGCAAAAGAAAGTATTACCGTATTACCTCATTAGGTAAAGCCTATTTAAATGAGTTAGTGAAAGAATGGTCAGAAGTAAAGGAAATAATCGATTTATTTATGGAGGGCTTTGAATGAAAAGAATAAAAAACCATATTGATGAGCTTTTTAAGGATATTCCTCGTAATAACGAGACTGAAATGGTCAAACAAGAAATCATTGAAAATCTTGAAGAAAAAGTATTTTACTTGATGGATCAAGGAAAGGAACAAGAAGATGCCATCAATAAGGCGATTGTAGAATTCGGAGATATTGAAGATTTGAAAAAGGAATTGGGTGTTAAGGAGCCTGCTAAGAAAAACATGGCAAAACTAAATTTAGAGTTTTCCATCTGGGGGAGTGGCTTAATCATTGCATTTTTTATCTTTATTAATCTTTATTACACTCCACATACAGTTTGGGCCATCTATCCAATCTTCGCAATACTTTGGTGGCCTTTATCAATGTACTTTGTATGGTCACGTAAGAAATGGGGTGAATGAACATGAGGAACTTTATTAACTTTTCTTTAGCCGGGAGCCTGATGACCATGATTTTTTTAGGGATCGTCAATTACACGACATCACCGCAAACAATGTGGTTTATATATCCTTGCCTGCTGCTCTTGCTATGGCCAATTACGCTATTTTTTATGTCTAATAAAATGTATAAACAATACTCTATCGTTTGTAGTGCAATGATTATCGCATTTCTTATCGTTGAAAATTATTTATATGCACCAAATCATTTATGGTTTATCTATGCTATTTATCCAATTATCTGGTGGCCGATTCTTATGTACTTAGGTGAAAAAGCAAAAACTTTAAAAACAGCACTCATCGGCTGTGCTTCCACAATTATTTATTATGCATTCCTGAATATCATGCTGTCTCCTCAATATCCTTGGGCGATTTATCCCGCGTTTTTAATTATGTGGTGGCCTCTAGCTTTATATCATGCTCAACGGAAAACGTTTGTAGCATTCTCCGTGACAGCTTCATTGCTAATTAGTAGCTTTTTCATTATTGTTAACGTCGTTTCTTCACCTACGGTTATATGGGCGATCTACCCTATTTTTGTTACGCTATGGTGGCCGCTAAGTATGTATTTTTATGTGTATAAAAGAAAAATGTATCAAGCTACCTTTACGAAACGCATGTAAAGAAGGGATTCTATGAAAGCTATTAAAAAATTCGTCAAATATCTTGTCATTATCATGAGCTCCTTACTTTTACTAGCACTTCTATTCCCAACATGGACATCATCTATAAAGGGAACTAATAGCATTAGTACATTAGAGCAGGTAGCAATTAACGACAGTGACCATGAAATTATGATACGTGGGCAAAACAAAGATAATCCTGTGATCATCTTTGTCCACGGTGGACCTGGCTGTTCTGAAATCCCCTATGCCAAAAAATATCAAGATTTGTTGGAAACCGAATTTACCGTGGTCCATTACGATCAACGGGCTAGCGGGAAATCCTATCATTTTTTCGAGGACTATTCTAATCTTTCATCTGACCTGCTTGTGGAGGATTTATTAGCACTGACTGATTATATAGCTAATCGCCTAGACAAAGAAAAAATCATCTTAATCGGTCATTCCTATGGTACATATATTGCCACACAAGCAGCTGCTAAAGCTCCTGAAAAATATGAAGCCTACATTGGTATTGGTCAAATGAGTAATACCATTGAAAGTGAAATGGATAGTTTACAGTACACCATCCTACAGGCTCAACTCCAAGGGAACACAGAAGATGTTGTATATTTACAAAGGTTAACGGAAGACATAAATAAGGGTAAGACATTTACACCCCGCCATTACGTAAATAAATATGGAGGAGCCACAAGAAACATTGATAACCCTGACGGCAATATGTTAGGAATGCTATTCAGTGCAGAATATAATTTATTGGATATGATCCGCTACAACAAAGGCCTATCATTATCTCAAGAAGCATTATTAAAAGAGGTCATGCAACATCCATTACCTACTAAAGTTAATAGACTAGACCTCCCCTTCTATTTTGTAATGGGTGACTACGACTATCAAACATCATCGAATACCGCTAAAAAATACTTCGACCAAATAGATGCCGAGAAAAAAGAATTTATAGCATACGAAAACTCTGCACACTACCCACAGTTCGAAGAAAAAGATAGATTTTTTGAATGGATGCGTGTGACTTTTAAACAATAAATTTTTTTAGAGCTATTCTATGCTTGGAAAGATTTATTTAATTGCTATATAATTTAATTATTAAATATTTTAATGGACGTGATTATATGGCAGATAATCTACACAATGTAGAAATCATTATGAAAGAAATGCTGGACATTCAGCAAAAATCAAAAATGTTTGTGGAACTTTTAACTAAAGGGGAAGCATTGTCGCAAAACCAATTGATTTTACTTCTGCAACTAAAAATAAATAATGGAATGAAGGCAACAGAAATCGCTGACTTCTTTAGTGTAACACCTGGAGCTGTAACTTCCATGTGCGATAAGCTGGAAAAGCTAGAGCTGATTCAACGAATTAGAGAAAATAATGATCGTCGTGTTGTCAAAATGGCTTTAACCAATAATGGTGATCAGAAGGTCCAAGAAATTTTCTTAAAGTTTTCTCAGGATAAACTGGCAGACATGGCTAATATCTTACGTGAAGTAAATCAATTAATGAATAATATCTTTTAGGATTTCAACAAATTGAAATCCTTTTTTTATTGCTCAAATTTTAGGGAATTCTTTTGTTCTTGACAAAAGGGAGATGCATATATTTTAATTAATATATATTTCAATAATTAAAATATATATTAATTAAAATAAAATGAGGTGATTTTTTATGTTTCAAAAACTGCGTACGCTAACACTAACGAATGGTCGCATTAAACATCTGGATACTGGGTATGAGCAATTAAATATTCGAGGAGCTGTAGCTTTACATCAAGAAGTACACTTAAAAAAGGTGTCCACTCATGGTCATAGCTCCTTTTATTGCTCTGTTACTGCCCAGGTATTTAACAGTTCAGGCTCATGCACATTAAAGGATTATTGTGAGATCGAAGAACTAACAAACGCTGGAAACATTCAAATACGTAATGGATGTGTCCACAAGATCAATAGTTCTGGGAAATTCATAATTGAGGAGAAATTACAGAGCAGACGGTTCGACGCTATTGGTGTAGTAAAAGCTGAAGAAATAGTGGCTAATCATTTTCAGTTGAAATTATCGGGGGAAAGTGAAATTAGCAAGCTACTAGCGGACAATGTAGTGATAGAAAAAGATCGAGTGACACTTCTTCCATTATTTAAGAAAAGGTTAAGTTGCCATACAATCAAAGGAAAACAACTGCAACTATCGTATACAGATGCACACATTGTTGACGGCGAAGTAGTTAGAGTGGGAGAAAACTGTCTAATTGAGACGCTTTACTATACAGATGATTATACGATTGCTTCAAACGCAAAGGTATACCACATTATACGGAGGGAAAAAGAATGACATTCCTAAAAATGCTACAAGCCTTTTTTTGCTCATTAGCCCTAGTTGTCTTATCCGTTCTTTACATTGGCTTACTTGTAAGTGCTGTTCTATCTATACTCGCTGGCATGTTACGAACATTCGGACTAGATCAAATTAAAATGAGCATCTGGTATGATGTAGACCTCCCAATTCTATTCAGCATCCCCCTAGCACTGCTAGTAGCTGTACTACTATTCCTTTGTGCCACCTATATCAAACGCTCTATGGTATTTTGTTTATCAAAGCTTCGAATTTAGATAACATGATTAAACAATCTTCCATTTTCGTTAATCTAGTGTATTCAGGCACAATTGGAACTCCGAGGATTGACAATAAAAGTCATGAATTAATATTTGTTACTAGTTTTAGAAAAAGGCGTATTCTTAATGGAATATGCCTTTTTACATTTTTAATAGAAGACATAGTAAATAGAGAAAAATAGCAAAACTTTCAATAGTAACTTAGGAGATGCAATCCAGCGAAAACAGCACCAATGGGCAAAATCACAAATATGATACTGACAACCACAAGATGAACCTATATAAAAGCCATACATCGTATTTTCGTGATTGGTACAATTGGGAATATGACATTCATTATAAAAATGAAAAGAGATACTCCAAAATCGTTTATTTTGCCCTCACCTGTTAAATATAAATAATGAACAGTATGATAATACATGTGAAAATTATCTTTCCTGTCCTATCCCAATTCAGAAAGTAACCATGGACGCAATATTACTAAAGTTCCCCTTCAAGAAATTGGATAAGATAGAACTCAGGCTTAGCTAGGAACTCTGTGAAATTGCATAAATCTGCATATTCCTCATGCTCCACATCATAGCATCCAACTTGTCCCTCACCTTCCGGGTTCCAAACTACTTGTAAATCAGAATAATTGTCGACATTGGCTGAAAGAAGAAGCAGCTTTTGTTGACCAAACTTCATCTCAATTGTATCCGTTAGGTTAAAAAAATCGATATAGTGAATGTCATAATCATTTGGTGCAAGTTTAAGATGCAATTGATCACCTGTCAGAAAATCAAGCAATTCCTTTGGTAATTTATATTTTTGTAACGCACACCTTTTATTCTCTATCGAATGAAGCTCTATAGGTTCGAGTGCTTTTAAATAATTGGCAAGCTCCTTATTTTTCATACCTAGTGCAATAGTATAAGGGCGTTGCCCATCTTTCTCCGTTAAAGTGATACTTGCACCTCGTTCAATTAAATATTTCACCATAGTGATATTGCCCATTCGTGTTGCAACTGTTAATGGTGTTGCTCCATAGGGATAGACCATGTCAGGCTTTTGGTAATTAATATCTACTCCTTGTTCAAGTAAATAATTGACTGTTTTCTTATCAAAATCAGATACAGCTTGTCGTAATACTGCCCCTCCATACTCTTTCACATCAAGTCCGAGTTCATGAATAAGCGGGATATTTCTTTTATTTCCATAGTATGCCTGTAAATAAGCTCCAGAGCCAACTTGATTATGTCCATCTAGTTTTGCGCCTTGTTCAACAAGGTAACGCACTATTTCCTCCTTACAATAACGAACAGCTCGTAAAAAAGCTGGATTCTTTTTAACATTTAAATTTACGTTATACGCAACTAATAGTTTTACTACATCAAATTGCTGTGCAATTAATGCTAAATCCAATGGGCTTAATGATGTATGCTTACTTAAATGGATTTCCTCTTCAATATTCCAGCCTTTATCCTTGGCTTCTTGCAACGCAGTTAAATCTCCAGCATAGATATGCATTGCAAGCTCCGGGATTTCCCTAAATGTTCCAATGTCTTGTAGCTTAATCATCTTTAGATTGGCCTCCTTCATACATTTATAAAGAGTATAGAAAACAACTACTTACAAAACAACAGGAAATAGGACTACAGTTTAATCAATAACAACTGATATTTATATTCATTTTCAAGGTTCATTTATTAAAAAAGCAACTAGGTTAGACATTTCCCAGGAAAAGATATTTGCAAAATAAAAGGAGCCCTCAATCCTGAATAGATTGAGGGCCTGTCTTAAACGCTTATATGAATTGCCTTTATTTTAAACAAAGAGCTTTATCTGTTGTTGCATTAATTTCTTTTAGAAGCTCTGGGTTTTCTGCTAATGATAAACCATAAGATGGAATCATTTCTTTAATTTTTGTTTCCCACTCTTTAATATGTTGAGGGAAACATTTATTAAGAACTTCAAGCATAACATGCACAGCCGTAGACGCACCTGGTGAAGCTCCAAGTAAAGCTGCAATCGATCCATCAGCAGCACTTACAACTTCTGTACCAAATTGGAGTGTTCCTTTGCCGCCAGCTTCTGTATCTTTAATAACTTGTACACGTTGACCAGCTACGATAATATCCCAGTCATCGCTCTTCGCATTTGGAATGAAATCACGTAACTCTTCCATACGTTGTTCTTTTGAAAGCATAAGCTGTTGGATTAAATATTTTGTTAATCCCATCTCTTTCACGCCTGCCGCTAATAATGTTGTAATATTATGCGGTTTTACAGAAGCAAATAAATCCATATTGGAACCCGTTTTTAAAAACTTAGGTGAGAAACCTGCGAATGGTCCAAATAGTAATGATTTCTTATTATCAATATAACGTGTATCAAGATGCGGAACTGACATTGGTGGAGCACCAACTTTTGCTTTTCCGTAAACTTTTGCATGATGTTGTTCAGCCACTTCTGGATTATTACATGCTAAGAATAGACCGCTAATTGGGAACCCACCAATATGTTTCCCTTCAGGAATACCTGATTTTTGTAATAATTCTAGGCTTCCTCCACCAGCTCCAAGGAAGACAAATTTTGCTGAATGATATTCCATTTTACAGCCGTCTAAATCATGCACACGTACTTCCCATGAACCATCACTAGCTTGTTTTAAACTTTCAACACTATGGTTGTAGTTAACATCCACATCTTTGGATTTTAAGTGGTCAATTAACATACGTGTTAAAGCACCAAAGTTAACATCCGTACCCGTGTCAATTTTTGTTGCAGCAATGTCTTCACCCGCTGGACGATTCTCCATAATAAGTGGAATCCATTTTTTTAGTGTTTCAGGGTCATTAGAAAATTCCATTCCTTCAAATAAAGGATTTTTTATCATCGTTTCATGACGTTTCTTTAGAAACTCAACATTTTCTTTCCCTTGTACTAAACTCATATGTGGTAAAGGCATAATGAAGTCTTGTGGATTATTGATCAGCTTATTGTTTACAAGATACGACCAAAATTGTCTTGAAACTTGGAACTGTTCATTAACATTAATCGCTTTTTTGATATCGATTGATCCGTCTTTTTTCTCTGAAGTGTAGTTCAGCTCACATAATGCAGCATGTCCAGTTCCCGCATTGTTCAATTCGTGAGAACTTTCTTCGCCTGCTTTCTCAAGCTTTTCAAACACTGTAATTTTCCAATCTGGTGCTAATTCTTTGAGCAATGTTCCCAAAGTTGCACTCATGATTCCGGCACCAATTAAGATAACATCTGATTTAATTTGTCTGTTACTCATTTTTACCTTCCTTATATGTTAAGATTTGCAGAAAGGATGTTAGCACTCCCGCTTTAGAAGTACTGTAAGCCATGGAGCAACCTTGGAGCACACCATTTCTGTATCAATTATTACCTTATTGCAGTTTATCACAATTAGTTCAAGAATAAAATATCAACTATTTATATGAGAGTTATCAGCTTTTTTCGAGCCTTTCCATTCATAACTCAAGCAAAAAAACAACTTTTTATTCTAGTTAAAACTTGGTTTTTTTAAGCTTTATGGAATAATCGCCCTAAAAATGGTTGACATTTTCATAAAAAATAGATTCTTTTTATTATTATATCTCTATAATAACATAGCGATAGGCAGCCCGTCTTGTTTTTGAACTAGCTCCCCATTCTTCAAGATGAACTGTCGATTGGGCTTTTAATATGCCCGCCATCACTATGAAAACCACTCATTTGCAGTAACACATAATCGACTAATGCTTCATATAATGTCATCATCTGTTGTGCGTTGTCCTCCCGCATTGCATGGACAAACATGTTTTTAAAAGCCACATCTAGAAATGCTAGCTTACTATATTTTTGAAAATAGATTGGATCTTCAAGATAGGGCATAGATTTGACAAGAAGGAACTATTTCTACATTCAAAAACTGACAGTACTCCATAAACAAATTTGCTAATTCGTTATGATAGGTAAAGTTAAAGTCTTTTCTCTCTTGCTCATAACAGTCCTTTAAATTATCCAGTGCATTCCATACTCCATATTTTTTTATTTCTATTACTGTTTTATTCATTACTTTATATTTTTTTGAGCCACTCTTCTGCTTCAAATTTTTAGTTTTTTATTATTCTAGTATAATTAAATACTATTCTACTTGTTTTAAATTGCAACATCGACATGGTTCTCCGTCTATTAAAATCTCTTGGTAATACTTTCGAATTTGAGCTGGTGGATTCGCAAAGTATTCAATTAAAAAGCCATTCACTACTCGATTGCTTCTTTCTTTTCACTCCACATGATCTGCCAAAATAATATGTATATCGATATCAGAGCGTTTTGAGGGTTACCCTGTAACATAACTCCCACAAACTAGTGCTCCTACGACATCCCCTCGATCTTTCCAATCTTTCAAGAATGTTTCAAGTGCTAATGTCCATTTGTCCATTGATCATGGACTTCCTTTTTGCTATGTCATTTTTTATTCTACACTATTCAAACAACAGAAAATCCATAATGACGTTTTCTGTTTTAATTAATTGGTTGCATGTGGGGCAAAAATTATCCTAATGAAAAAACCGCACTCTTTTAGGTACGGTTCTCAACATGCTAGAATAAATCAGCTAAAAATGTTTGTATTGATGTAGGTAATAGCTGAAAGAATAATCCCTCATATTTAATATCGAGTACACCAGCAATAACAATGACAGCAAAAATTAAAAACAGAAAGATTTTCTTATTTTTAGAAATCCACTTCAATAGATTCCACTCCTCTAGCTTTATAGTAAACATTTTCAGTATAGATGGGTTCATAAAAAATAGTAATCCCTAGTTACTGCCTGTCACCTAAATTTCCTATACTACATACATTAAAATGATACGGTACAATTTAGAATTATGTAAGAAGGGAATGACTATGGTCAATTTTAAATCTTTTCGTGGTGTCGTCACACAAATCAGTGATTTTCCAGTAGGGCAAAACGGGGATAAGGAAGGTTGTTATAAAATGATGACCTTAGAAGATGGAGCTGGCGGGGTCGTCAACTTTGTTATTTCTCCTTCTACTTATTTTGTTCATCATGAAATCGTTACGACAGGGGAATGGGTCACAGGCTATTATGATGGGGATGCACCTGTACCAATGATTTATCCACCCCAATATCGTGCTTTAATTATTGTTAAAGATAGCAACTATCAAAATGTAAAGGTAGATTTTTTTAATCATCAATTGCTAAGTAGTGATGGCCTATTGCAATTAAACCTTTCTCCTACTACTGTTATCTCGCTTAAAAATGGGCAGCCCTTTTCTAAAAGCCCTGCCAATCGAAACCTCATTGTCTTTTATGGACCTACCACTCGGAGCATTCCTGCCCAAACCACACCATACGAAATCATTGTTTGGTGTTAACCTCATCATTGAAATAAGCAACGGCTTAAACCTCATTACGAGAATTTAAGCCGCTTTCCTCTGTGATTACCTATTCATATCATCTTTCATTTCATGTAATTGCTGTTTAATCTGCTCTAGGCTTTCTTTATTTTGCTGCACAATATCTAAATGTTCACCATATTGCTCTGCATTGAAACGTGCATTTTCGGCATGCTTTATTTGATTGAAAGCATGCTCTAACGCTATTTCCTCTGGATGTAATTTAGCATGCTTCAACAAACGATCTGCCTTTAGCACTGAGTTACTAAACAATGTACTAGGATGATCTTGCTTCCAACTTGTATCGGAATGTTTAGCCAATGTATACATCTTCCCTTCTTAAAAAATTTCATTGTTCTAGATGTAGTATTATGAATTGATTCGAAAATATGTATGGTAAATAATCCTCCCAACACAATATTTCCCAGGCGATATTTAAAGAACTAAGGCATCCGCTGCCTTAGTTCTTTTCCCAATGTCATGAATAGTTGTCAAATATCAATTAGTGCCATGCAGTCCGTTCACTGACAGGTTGCTTGATGCCTGTTTTCCCTTGTGTTTCAGCAAAATTATTGACCTGTGCTGAAGACGCATCAAGCTCAAATTCAGCTCCAAACTCTTCCTGATGGAGTTTTTGACGCTGTTTATTTGATTTGTTTGCACTACTCGTTCCAGTTGCTTTTGCATTGTTACGATTTGTTTTCATATTTGACATAACCATCCTCCATCGAGTATTTGAAAAGCTCTAACATCGACTAAATGTTTTATGAACTTTTCATTCTCAAGTTTGTCCATAGAGCAAGAAAACAATGTGCATTAAATTTTTTATTTAGCTAAGTATAGTGTTGAGGCTTTTTTCCATTTCTAATTGTTAGTAAGTCGCTTGCAATCTTATTTTCTTTCTGACTATAATACTTGTATACAAGTATACTCAAAATCAAAAAGGGTGATTTTATGAGCCAATCTAAGGACTATTTATACCCACAAAAATGGCTTTCTAAAGCTTCAACAGGCGATCGTGTAGCCTATGAACTTAGAATGCGCATTATTTCAGGCTTAATTGAAAGCGGTACCATTCTTTCTGAAAACAAACTAGCAGCTGATTTTGAAGTAAGTCGTTCACCTATTCGTGAAGCCTTAAGAATACTAGCGTCTGAAAATATCATTCGATTAGAGAAAATGGGCGCTGTTGTCATTGGTTTATCAGAAAAAGAAATTGAAGAAATTTATGATGTTCGTCTGTTGATTGAAACATTCGTGTTTGAACGTCTCATAAAAATGGATACAACTAGCTTAGCAATAGAGCTGAGCAAAACATTAGAAATGATGAAGGTTGCCATTAAATATAACGATGCCGACGAATTTTCTTATCAGGATGTTATGTTCCACGAGGCAATTATTCGTTCCATCGATCATTCTTATATGACGATGATTTGGAATAATTTAAAGCCAGTAATGGAAGGCCTTATTTTGTTATCTATGCGCATGCGCTTCCAAGAAAAATATGAGGATTTCACTCGTATTGTGAAAAACCATGAGCTGTATATTGATGCGATCAGAGCAAAAGATCGAGAGCTCATGATTAAATCCTTACATGAAAATTTTGATGATGTTCAAGGCAAGGTAGAAGATCTATGGCGGTCACAGCAAATGCTATCTAAAGGGGTTGAGCCACAAAATGACTAACTATATGTTAGGTGTTGATATAGGGACTACTAGCACCAAAGCCGTATTATTTAGTGAACAAGGCAAGGTTATTCAACAAGAGAATATTGGGTATCCATTATATACACCTGATATTTCAACAGCTGAGCAAAATCCAGAAGAGATTTTTCAAGCTGTGCTGCAAGCCATTACCCACATTATGAAAGTCCATTCTGACAAATCATTATTATTTGTTTCCTTTAGTAGTGCTATGCATAGTGTTATTGCTGTAGACAAGGATGATCAACCCTTAACACCTGTTATCACTTGGGCGGATAATCGTAGTGAGGCATGGGCACATAAAATTAAAGATGAATGGAATGGACATGAGGTTTATAAAAGAACTGGTACACCTATTCATCCAATGTCTCCATTAAGCAAAATTACTTGGCTTGTAAACGAGCATCCTGAAATCGCTCAAAAAACAAAGAAATACATTGGCATTAAAGAATATATTTTTAAGAAGTTTTTCGATCAATACGTTGTGGATTATTCTTTAGCTTCATGTATGGGTATGATGAATCTCCATACATTAGATTGGGACGAAGAAGCTTTAGCCATAGCAGGTATTACGAAAGCACAATTATCGACTCTTGTACCTACAACGCAATCGTTTTCTAACTGTAATGTCCGTTTAGCTAAACAAATTGGTATTGATCCTCAAACACCGTTTATCATTGGTGCAAGTGATGGCGTACTGTCCAATTTAGGTGTTAACGCAATTAGAGAAGGTGAAATTGCTGTCACAATTGGGACAAGTGGTGCTATCCGTACTATTATCGATAAGCCCAAAACAGATGTGAAAGGTAGAATTTTCTGTTATGCCTTAACAGAAAATCATTGGGTTATCGGCGGACCCGTAAACAATGGTGGTATGGTATTACGCTGGATTCGTGATGAGTTTGCTTCTTCTGAGATCGAAACAGCCAAAAGACTAGGTATTGATCCATATGAAGTGTTAACAAAAATTGCAGAACGTGTAAGACCTGGTGCTGATGGACTGCTATTCCATCCTTATTTATCAGGTGAACGTGCACCTTTATGGAATCCAGATGTACGTGGTTCATTTTTCGGTTTAACAATGTCACATAAAAAAGAACATATGATACGAGCCGCTCTCGAAGGGGTTATCTACAATTTATATACGGTCTATTTAGCATTACTCGAGTGTATGGAAAGCCCTGTCACACGTATCCAAGCAACAGGTGGTTTTTCACGCTCTGAGATTTGGAGACAAATGATGGCTGATATTTTTGAATCGGAAGTAGTAGTACCTGAAAGCTATGAAAGTTCCTGTCTCGGTGCTTGTATTTTAGGCTTATATGCGATTGGAAAAATTGATTCCTTTGATGTTGTCGCTGATATGGTTGGTGACACTTATAAACATACCCCAATCGAAGAGGCGGCCAAAGAATATAGACAATTGCTCCCCATTTTCATTCGTTTATCTAGAGTGTTAGCAGATGATTATGCGTCAATTGCTCATTATCAAAGGAGCTTAATTAAGCCCGACTAAAGAGGAGGAGAATACATGCCATTAGTTATTGTAGGTATTGGTATTATTGCGCTATTAATTTTAATCATGGGCTTTAAATTAAATACATTTATCTCATTAATCATTGTTTCATTTGGTGTGGCATTGGCTCTCGACATGCCTTTAGATGTCATCGTGAAAACGATTGAAGCAGGATTAGGTGGTACGCTAGGTCACTTAGCATTAATATTTGGACTTGGAGCTATGCTTGGCAAGTTAATTGCGGATTCAGGCGGTGCACAGCGCATTGCCATGACCCTTGTAAACAAATTCGGTGAAAAGAACATCCAATGGGCTGTTGTAGCCGCATCCTTTATTATCGGTATCGCTCTTTTCTTTGAAGTAGGGCTTGTGCTATTAATCCCTATTGTCTTCGCCATTTCAAGACAATTAAAAGTTTCTATTTTATATTTAGGAATTCCTATGACAGCAGCCTTATCCGTCACACATGGATTTTTGCCACCACATCCAGGACCAACCGTCATCGCTGGTGAATTCGGGGCAAATATTGGTGAGGTCTTGCTTTATGGCTTTATCATCGCCATTCCAACCGTTATTTTGGCAGGGCCATTATTTACAAAGTTGGCGAAAAGATTAGTGCCTGAATCATTCAACAAAACTGGGAATATTGCTTCTTTAGGTGAACAAAAAACATTTGAATTAGAGGATACCCCTAGCTTTGGCATAAGTGTCTTCACTGCACTATTACCTGTGATTTTAATGTCCCTTGCCACTATTATTACACTGCTACAAAAAACAATGGGCTTTGAAGATAATGGCCTCTTAGCAGGTATCCGCTTCATCGGTGAAGCTGGTACGTCCATGCTAATCTCCTTATTAGTAGCTGTTTATACAATGGGAATAGCCAGAAAAATTCCGATTAAGCAGGTAATGGAATCCTGTACAACAGCCATTTCACATATCGGTATGATGCTTTTAATCATTGGGGGCGGTGGCGCCTTTAAACAGGTATTAATCGATGGGGGTGTTGGGGATTACGTTGCCGAGCTATTCCATGGAACTACCTTATCACCGATTTTACTTGCGTGGATAATTGCCGCTATTTTACGTATTTCATTGGGGTCTGCTACAGTGGCTGCTTTAACAACAGCAGGGCTAGTCATTCCAATGTTAGGTCAAAGTGACGTGAATCTCGCTTTGGTTGTGCTGGCAACGGGTGCAGGAAGCTTAATTGCTTCACATGTCAATGATGCTGGTTTCTGGATGTTTAAAGAATATTTTGGGTTAAGCATGAAGGAAACGTTTGCTACATGGACGTTGCTAGAAACAATTGTATCTGTAGCTGGTTTAGGATTTATTTTATTACTTAGTTTATTCGTTTAAGAAATGTAAAAAAGGAGCGAGCACAATGTTAAATACAATAGGCGTTATTGGTTTAGGTGTTATGGGCAGTAATATTGCTTTAAACATGGCTAATAAGGGCGAGCAAGTGGCCGTTTATAATTACACACGAGATTTAACCGACAAACTACTACAAAAGGTCGAAGGACAAGCGCTTACTCCTTACTATGATATCGAAGAGTTCGTACAATCTTTAGAAAAACCAAGAAAGATATTTTTGATGGTGACAGCTGGGAAGGCTATTGATTCCGTTATTCAATCTGTAGTGCCATTCCTTGAAAAAGGCGATATTATTATGGACGGTGGTAACTCTCACTATCAAGATACAGAGCGTCGATATGATGAATTAAAAGCACAAGAAATCGGTTATTTAGGAATTGGGATTTCAGGCGGTGAAGTGGGCGCATTGACAGGGCCATCTATCATGCCTGGTGGTGATCAGGAGGTCTATGACAAAGTAGCACCTATACTTACAAAAATCGCAGCACAAGTGGATGGTACACCATGCTGTACGTATATAGGTCCTAAAGGTGCAGGCCACTTTGTTAAAATGGTGCATAACGGGATCGAGTATGCAGATATGCAGCTAATTGCTGAGGCCTATACGTTTTTAAGAAAAAATGTAGGATTATCTGTTGAGGAAATTGCTGATACTTTTGAAACATGGAATCAAGGCGAATTAAAAAGCTATTTGATTGAAATTACAGCTGAAATTTTAAGAAAAAAGGATGAAGTAACAGGTTTACCACTAATCGATATGATTCTTGATAAAGCAGGTCAAAAAGGTACTGGAAAATGGACTAGTATGCAATCCATTGATAACGGTATCCCTACATCGATTATTACAGAAGCCTTATTCGCTCGCTATATTTCATCATTAAAAGAGGAGCGGGTTCGAGCTGAAGCTATACTGTCAGGGCCGAACTACAATCCACAAAATCAAGATAAAGATGTGTGGATAGAAAACGTACGTCAAGCCTTATATATGGGTAAAATCTGTGCATATGCACAAGGCTTCACACAATATAAAATGACATCTGAGCTTTACAACTGGAACTTGCCATTAAAGGATATTGCCTTAATTTTCCGCAGTGGCTGTATTATTCGTGCAGAATTTTTAAATGTGATTAGTGAAGCCTACCAACAGCAACCTACACTTGATAATTTACTAATTGACTCTTACTTTGCAGAAAAGACAAAGGACTATCAAAACGGCTTAAGAAAAATAGTTTGTGAAGGCATTCAAGCAGGTAATGCGTTCCCATGTCTAAGTGCTTCTCTCACATATTACGATAGTTATCGAACAGGCTCATCTAATGCGAACATGTTACAAGCACAACGTGATTATTTTGGCGCCCATACGTATGAACGTACTGATGCAGAAGGTGTTTTCCATACAAATTGGTAATTAAAAAGCTAAAATATACATCATTCCTTCCATGAATGATCGTATATTTTAGCCTTTTTTATTCTAAATAAACATGTACTCGATTACGCCCTGCTTGCTTTGCTCCATACAGTGCCTTATCCGCTTTATTTAAAAGCTGATACAATGTCTCTTCTTCATTTGTTCCTTCAGCTACTCCACAGCTAATGGTAGCATAAATAGCCCCCTCAATAGTCATAAGAGGTTGTGTTTCTACACAGTGACAGAGCTGCTTAGCTAATGCTTCCCCCTTAGACAATGAATAGCCCTTGAGTGCAAGAACAAATTCCTCACCACCATATCTTGCAAAAAGCTCGCCTTTTTTCAATTGACTCTGACAAACCTGTACAACATGAACAAGTAGCTGATCGCCGACAGCATGACCATACGTATCATTGACACTTTTAAAATAATCAATGTCCATTAATACTACTGTAAATGCTGTTGATGATGCTCTTATCTCGCTGAAGGCTTGATTACATTGTTGAAAAAATGCTCGACGATTATAGATTTGTGTCAGTTCATCATAATAAGCCTGTTGTTCTAACATCCGTTGTAGCTTCTTTAACTCTGTAATATCGGTAAAAATGAGTAAATGCCCATTACCATGATTAACATGCCGTAGCGCTGATATGCGTACCTGGTAAGTATGACTCATAAGATCAAGCTCTATTTCTTGCGTATTCATCGTCGTCTCTAATGTAAATGGCATCGTTTGCCCAGTTACTTCAAGCCATAGCTTCCTAAAATCCACACCAAACATAGACCGAGTTAGTTGAGGGAACACCTTGCTACATGCTTGATTAAACTCTATTAATCGAAACGACTCATCTAACACAATGACCCCATCATTAATACTTTGGAATATAGCATCTTTGGCAACAGGCATTACACTAAATAAACGGGAGGAATTAATAGACCATAAATACAACAGAGAAGAAATCCATAAGACCATTGGAACAGGATCAACCCCTTGAGGTGTTAGACCCAATAAGTATATAAAAGCAGTGATCATAGGAATTAACTGACCACACATTAAGGCAATCAGTTGTTGGCGATAAGTTTTACTTGTTTCTTTCCAATACTTTACTATTAGTAAAAAGGATACAAACATACAGCCAAACGTAAATATACCATGAATGATGTACCATATACCGATTTCCTGATAAACATAAGGAGCCCCTAACACGGGATCAACTTCAAATATCTTATAATGAAAATGGTGCATATCATTTGTAGCAACCATTATTAAACTAATAAAAGGGATAGCTAGAAGGGCCATTATCTTTTTCCTTGACAAATGAAAGCCCAAATATTGCATGATAAACAATAAACCGAGCGGTGTTGAAAAAGCCATACCTACATATTGAATGGCTGTCCAAAACTTTATTGCGTCCAGTGTTGTAGCTATTAAACCAAAAGCAGAGGCAAAACAATATACCGTAATTAACGCCGTATACCCTATAAACAATTGCGCAATTTTTGCGTAATTGTAGCGTTGTAGAAATACGTATAAACATAAATACAAATTTAGAAAACCCGATGTACAACTAAGAGTAATAAAAGCAGTCAATTGCGAATTCATGTGTATGTACCTCTTTAAATTTTTTATTTTTAATGTAGCATACATGCAAAATTTTGTGGATTTATTTATTATCTAAAATGAAAAGAGAATGTTAAGGAGTACCCATATGACGAATAAGGACAACCTAGAAATCATTTTCCACCCTGATTCAGCTGAAAGCCGAACACACCCCTTTTATAAAAAACAAATCGTTTTTACAGGGGCTCTTTCTACAATGACCCGTTCAGAGGCTGCCAAACAAGTAAAAGCCTGTGGAGGGTCCTTGCAGGGAGCTGTTACACAGCAAACGGATTTCGTCATCCTTGGAGATAAACGTCGTGGCATCAGTAGCAAACAGCATAAGGCTGAACAGCTAGTTACTCAAGGGCACGACATCCAAATACTGATAGAGGACGATTTTTTATGGCTTATTTCAATACCAAAGGAAATTGACAAGTAAAAAGAGTATGTAAGATTTCACCTCTTACATACTCTTTTATGTCTATATTATTGTTTTTATCAATAAATTCTAGATTAACTATTTATTGACCTTAGGCGCTGGATAATCAAAGCCTTTTGTATCCACTTCTACCTTTTTCATTTGCTGATCTTCTAGCGGCTTATCTGTGGCATCTCGCTCAACCGCAACAATGGCATCGACTGTTTCCATACCCTCGATCACTTTCCCAAAAGCAGCATAATCCCCATCAAGATGTGATGCTTCCTTTACCATAATGAAAAATTGTGAACCTGCAGAATTAGGATCTTGCGAACGAGCCATCGAAATAACACCACGTTCATGCTTCATATTATTGTCAAATCCATTTGATGAAAACTCACCATCAATTGAATAATCAGGTCCACCAGTACCATTCCCTAAAGGATCTCCACCTTGAATCATAAAATCAGGAATTACACGTTGGAAAATAAGACCATCATAAAATCCTTCTTTCACTAAGGAAATAAAGTTAGCGACTGTATTTGGGGCGACAGTAGGTTCTAATTCAATGACAATTTTTTCATCATTGCTCATCGTAATCGTCACAATTGGATTTTCCTTCACTTCCGCCGCATAATCCACTGTGTCTCCTTCAGATTTTGCTGTGTCTTTAGCGGTACCACAGCCTGTTAAAACAAAAGTGATTGCTAGTAATGATAACACTAAATAAACACCTTTATTACGTGCGAACATATTTTTCAGCTCCTCTACTTAACCATCTATTCATTATAAAACTATCCGATTGCTTAAAACAAATAAATCCAATACTCCTATCGTTTCTTCCTTATCGACCCGATATTTAGTTTGTAATACTATACTCATCTCGAGCCTTATTCTATCTAAAAACAAGTACCAGCCTCCTTTATGACTGGTACCTAATTTGATTACTAAGTGAGTTCATGTTAAAAATACACTTGACTTTAATAAATGAGAATTCCTTTGTCTAAAACAGATTGATTTTGAACCTGATTTCCTAAAATATATAGCCTTTTTAGGTTAGGCATATTCACTAAAGGCTCTACATCTGAAATAGCGTTATTTTCTAAATGAAGCACCTCGATTTGTTGCCAATTTTTCATGAAATGTAACGATTGAAGTGAACTATCCTGTAATGTGAATGAACGTAAAGCTGAAAGGCCAGCAAAGTAAGGCATGATCTTATCAACCTCATCTATCCAATCACTATTACCTATTTGAATCGATACATCATTCAAAGTTAAATGTTCCAACACGTTGTTTGTTAATGGTTGTTGACTATTAAATTGAAAATTGCATTCAGAACAATTTAATGTCTTTACGTGCTGTAAATTGAATAAATCACCTGTTTCTTCATAAAAAATGGTCTCATTAAAATGAATTGTTTGCAAACTAGGTAGGTCATTTAAGGAACGAACGCCCGTGAAAACCCCATACTCCTTGACTGTAAGCTTTTCTAGCTGTGGGTATTTCAGAAATGCTGCACCATTCAATTGCGATTCCGATCCACTTATATAAACAGTCAAATCTTTTAAAGTGGGTGCCTCTAACTTTTGTATAAAAGAACCCTTTAGCTCCGCCTTCTTCAAATTGGGTGCTGCAATCGGCGATGTATCGCCATAATAACCAGCTAATGATAACTCAGTGAGTGATGTCAGACTGTTCACAATATCAAGCAATTCAAATTGACCTGGAGAAGATAAACGTAGCTTTGTCAAAGATGATTTATTTCTAAGCTTTTCTAAATTGGCAATGTTCATATTTTCGAGATCAAGCGATTGTAGGTTAGGCATATTTTGTAAAAAATCAAGCGTTTTTAAATTTCTTACCGATGTAAGCTTCAATTCTTGTAATTGATTCAGTGAATAGAAGGAGCTAAAATCGGTCGCTTCACTATTGTCTATCGCTAACGACTCTAAATCAGTTAATGTAGACAACCACTTCAAATCATTGGAAAATTTTAAAGACAATGATTTTAGTGACAATTTATTAAGAAGCTCAAAATCCTTAACTTCTTCAGTCACATAAGATATTTCAAGTGATTGGAGATTCGGAAACTCTAATAATAAAGCAAGTTCCTCATTACTTCGAATTTGGATAGAGAGCTCTACAATATTAGACTTATCGCTAAAATATTCCGCAATTTTACTAAATGATTCATTAAAGCTACCTGTATAGCTTTTTAAGTTTTTCAGATGTCGAAAGCTTACCTTTTCACTTTGTGCTATTTCATAATCATTCATGAGCTTCAATACAGTTAGTCCAGTAAAGGCTTCAAATTCTTTTTGTTCGATTTCTTGCGTATTTAATAACTTATCCATCATGATATAGGTAGAAATTTCAGCTTCCTTATTTGTAAATGGATCGTCTAGACTGTAATCAAAATGCCATTGATCATCAGAGTAGTAGGGGGCCAAATATCGAATACTTGCAATCTCTTCTTTAGTTGGCATTGCTCCACCCTTATCAAAAATGTCCCTTAAAAAGAATAGAAGCACTTCACTTTCAGGCATTGTTCGAACAGCTATTTTTTCATGGTTTCCATGCTCTGTTTGATTACTACTAAAAAGAAAATACCCAAGAAAGGCACACAAGAAGACAATCGGTACAATAAGAAGTGCCTTTAAATTCGTTTTGGGACGTGTAGCTGTATTAGGAGCAGCTGTACCATAATAATGATTAATCGTTTGATCTACATAATAGACTTTATTTTCTTTCAGCATTATTTCAGTTTCACAAAAAGGACATTTAAATGATTGCCCTTCTTTATATTCAATTTTCCCATTACAATTCGGACAATTTAGTTGAATTAATTCCACTGGCAGTCCCTCCCCAGCTCTATTTTTCATTAAGCTTAGTTGTCTGAAAAATAAATGTCAATATTTCTATGAAATACTAATTATATCTTTTACCATGTTCAAGACCCTAAACGGCAGCGAGGACCTATCAAGGTTTTTCCCCTTTTCCTTCTCATCAAATTTCCCACTTTCAAATAAGATACCGTTTCTTGTATCAAGCTAAGCCCCTAGCTATGTAGAAGGACAGTAAATATGGTATCTTTTTGCAAAGGTATTATTTTCGAAAGTGAGGATTTTCATCAATGCATCAACATAATTTTTGGCTTGATTTACCACGGCCATTTTTCATTTTAGCACCAATGGAGGATGTGACAGATGTTGTATTTCGTCATGTCATTAGTGAAGCGGGGAGGCCTGATGTATTTTTTACGGAATTCACCAATACAACAAGCTATTGTCAACCTGGCGGCTTCGAAAATGTACGTAACCGCTTAGCCTTCACTGAAGATGAGCAGCCAATTGTTGCCCATATTTGGGGAGACAACCCTGAGCATTTTCGTCAAATGAGCATCGGTATGAAGGAGCTAGGCTTTAAAGGTATCGATATTAATATGGGGTGCCCGGCCGATAATGTGGCTGAGAGAGGTAAAGGAGCCGGCTTAATTCTTCACCCTGAACTAGCCTCAGAAATAATTCAAGCAGCAAAAGCAGGTGGCTTACCTGTTAGTGTAAAAACAAGACTTGGCTTTACAGATGTAGCAGAGTGGCGTGCGTGGCTCAGTCATATTTTTAAACAGGATATAGCTAATCTTTCTATCCATCTTCGGACACGAGAAGAAATGAGCAAGGTCGCAGCACACTGGGAATTAATTGCAGACATCAAAAAGCTACGGGATGAAATTGCTCCTAAAACGTTGCTGACAATCAATGGAGATATCCCTGACCGTTTAACAGGTCTAAAACTAGTGGAGCAATACGGCATCGATGGAGTCATGATTGGCCGAGGCATATTTTCAAACCCATTTGCTTTTGAAAAAGAGCCATCAGAGCATAACGCCAAAGAATACCTTAACTTACTATACTTGCACCTCAACCTTCATGATCACTACTCTAAGGAATTCGAAATGCGTTCATTTAAAGCATTGCAACGTTTCTTTAAAATATATGTGCGCGGCTTTAAAGGCGCTAGTCAATTACGAGTTCAATTACTAAATGCAAATTCCACCGATGAAGTACGTGATCTTCTAGCAGCCTACACTGCTGAGTAAATCTTCAGATAAGATACGACATACGCTAAAGGAGACTGGCTATAAGCCAATCTCCTTTTTGCTTTACTTGTAATACATATTAGACCTTAAAAGGGAGTGAAAACTAAATTATAAGGTATATTCCATAATTTCTATTTATGTTATATACTAAACGCTAGAATAATAAAGGGGTTTACAAATTTGGTAAATAATATTAATTTCATACTGCGGGTATTTTTCTTTTGCCATCAAAGACCGGACCGTTCTTTCCATTATAAGGGGCGGAAACTCCCTCTATGTGCAAGATGTACTGGTATGGCAGTAGGTTACCTCTTATCCATCATATTAGTCATACTCTTAGGCATATTTGATTTATGGATAATAGCCTTATTAATTTTACCAATGGCTATTGACGGTACAGGTCAATTATTTGGTAAATGGACAAGTAATAATAATAGACGGTTCCTTACTGGATTAATTGGTGGAATCGGCATTATTTATATTTTCTACACTATTGGTTACCAATTTTTTTTATTTGGTCAATATGTTGGAAGAAGACTATAACAAAATATCGGAGGTACAATTATGTATTGTAGAAACTGTGGTGAACATATTTCCGAATACGCAGAAATTTGTGTCCACTGTGGTGTCCGCGTAAAAAATGCAAGTGGAGAAGACACACCAAACTGGGCTGTTAATATAATTACACTTTGCTGTGTGCCACTTGTTGGGTTAATTATGTACTTTGTTTGGAAAAACGAAAAACCAGTTGCGGCTAAATCAGCCTTAATGTTCTTCTTTATTAACATAGGAATTACCATATTATTCTATATTATAATGTTCATTATTGGATTATCGAGTTATTAAATTAGGTATACATATGACAAAATTCTGTCTCTTATTAGGCTTTAATCAAGCAATGTGTATTAGCAGTAATATTATACTTAAAGGAAAAATTAGTATAAGCTACAGATTCTAATAACGTTGCAATTAGAGGAGTTGTAAGTTTTTCCTAGTTGTTTAAGCCAATGATAATGGGAAATATGTCAAAAGAGCTTATCTACTTTAATTATTACGCCTATTAATGTCATTAAACGAAGAAAAAACAGCAAGGCAAGTTGATTAATAAATAAGAAATTTTTAGTATGTAAGGGGTTCTAATATGTTTTGTCCTAATTGTGGTTCTAGCGTTGACGAAAATGCCGAAATATGTCTACATTGTGGTGTCAACGTATTAAAATTTAACAACCAAGTAAATGTAGCAAAAAATGATAACCCAAATATTTGGGTTAATGTCCTCAGCTTATGCTGCTTCCCTCTACTTGGCATTATCCTCTATTTTATATGGAAAGACACACAACCAAAAGCAGCAAAGTCTGCTTTAATCTTTGCATTATGTGGGCTAGCTCTTTCAGTTATTATGATGATTATTGCATTTGTAATAGGCGTTGTAGCAGAAATGATGAATGATAGCTATTATTATTAAATAATTCTGCCACAGTGGTCTGGTATGGTAATCTGCTTATTCCACCATAAACAATAAAGAAGGGTAGACATTTATATGTCTCCCTTCTTTTTATCGTATGGCTATAAATAAAAGCAACAAGCTTAAAAGTATGTATGTATGAGCCAGCCGTTTTTTATTTCAATCATTTTAACTATTAAGATTTTATAAGATGACCATCTTTATCAGTAAATTTACCAACGATAATCATAATCAAATCGATCAATGTCCAAATACCCAATCCACCTAATGTGAAAAACATTAAAATACCTGTACCAATTTTACCAACATAAAAACGATGAGCCCCTAGACTTCCTAAAAAGAAACAAAGTAATACTGTTGCTACAAAATTTCTGTCTGACATATAAGCACCTCCAATCAATTCATAAATACTATATTAAACCCTATTAAATGATTATATTACAAATAAAGTATTTTTCAACATTTTTTCCTTTTAATTATAAAAATAAGGATATTTATTTGTTGATATACATATCAAAATTTTCTAAAACGTATGGACTAGCTTTACAACAAAAAAAATAGGCATATTCATATAATCTGAATATGCCTAACTATTAAAAATGTATTACTTGCTTCAGAAGATGATGATGCCAATAAAATTTGTGTTTAGCATCCTTAGTTTTTATTTAAACTTAATTTTCTCTTCCGAAGCTCCTTTAGTATATGTTATGTTCGCTCCAACAGGTAAATTTCGAATTTCTTTTACATTTTCCCCTTCAATAATAATTTCACCCATTTTCGTTCCTTTAAAGTCAATAATCGCATTTCCTTTTTTGGGACTAATCGTTACCGTTTTGTCCGCAAATCCTTCACCATGGAATTCAGCATATTGACTAAATACCGCAATCCCATTTTTAATATTTGTATTGTCCCCTAACGTTAACGAAACACTTGGGCGATTCACTATTAATTTACCTGTTTTGTAGTTATTAAAGCTATATACATTTTCAGGTAATATTGGTGTTGGTATTTCTTCTTTCCCTGCCTTCAAATCAATTTGAACTAATACTGGGTCATGATCCGATGCTCGGCCTTGTGCCTCTGTAAAGTTCGCATTAATATGAATCAAGTCAATTTCGGTAACATCAGCAAGATTATTCGAAACTAAAATATGATCCAACACTTGATTATTCCCTTGGAAGAAGTACGTAAAACGGTCTTTTTCTGGGGCTTTATCTACCATATTCGTTAAAACATCACCTTTTAACGTTTCAAGTGCTGGTGTGAATTCAAAGTCATTCATGTCCCCTGCTACAATGATATTTAAATTCGGATTCATTGCAAGACCTTTATCGATAAAGTCATTGATGGCTTGAGCTAGCTGAAGACGTTTCGTTACTGATTCTAACACTGGCGGCTGTGTTGGCCCCCAAAGTGAACCATCCCCACCTTTAGAATTTAAGTGAGCTCCAATAATGACTACACGCTCTTCCTGGAATTCAAATTCTGCTGCAATTGGTTTACGTGTATCTACAAATTTTGATGGATCAACAAAGCCAGGATTTAAGGCAAGACCTCCATCTGCTGTCCACGTATTCGCTTGGTCACCTACTCCCTTTATACCTGTCACTAATGAAACACGCGTCGGGTTATATAAGTAACCTACACGAATATTACCACCAGGTGCACCACCTACTGTATTGTTAATTGGCATGACATCAATCCAATCATAGGCAGGACCACCCGCAGCTTTAATTGCATGAATTAATCGCATGTAGCTTTCCGATGCATCAGCATTTCCTGAATCAATTTGCCCATCATTATCTTGTACTTCGACTAATGTAATGATATCTGGTGACTTCATGTTTTTCACAAATGTCGCTGCAATTCTGTCCACTTTTTCATTAGATGTATTGGCAGGATTATTCGAAAAGTTTTCGATATTATAAGAAGCGACATTTAACTTGTCCACAACTGGTTCAAGATGTGTGACTTCTTGCTGAAGGTTTGCTTTTATCACATCAGGAAAGACTTTATTCGTGTTCAGTCGATAGCCATCTGTAAAATTTTCTACAAATCCGATAAGCGCTTCATTAAAACGGTCACCTGAATCATAATTTTTCCCTGAAACCCCTTCAAGCATAATTTTTTCAGGGTTATAATCGTCGGCAGCAATATTTAAACCACCATTCACATTAAATGTATTATTTGTTGTACTCGGTACAACAATTGGTGAATCATTATTATAAATCGGTCCAATTACTCTCGCATCCGGGAATGATACCCGCATATACTCGATGGATTCCCAAAAGTCGATGCCATCTTCTTGTGGGTCAAAAATGGCAAAGCCATCATTATCGATAATTTTATTAGGTGGGAAAAGGTCCTCCCCTATCACAAGAGCTTCTGGAATTACTGCCGTACCCGTTTTTGTCATAGTTGTTGCTGAAATTTGCGTATCTGTCAATCGAGAGTTTCCACCTGCTTCTATTACATTTCCTGCTACTTTAATAACTTCCCCTACTTTTACATTATGTGCCGACTTATTTACCTTGATTGCTGTTGATTTTACGCCATCGAACGTCGGCCCATTTTCTTGCATAATAAAGCTAGTTGAATTGATAACGAATGTAACAATTCCCTCTACATCATTTACTGTTAAATCGACATATGGTGATTTATGGCTTGCCCCTTGAATATCGCTAATTTTTGCATTTTTAGTATCAATAATTTCATAAGCAAATGTAGCAATCGCACTGTTCGTTAAACCTTCTTTCACCGCAATCGCTTTAATCGTCATTGGTTTATTAACAAGAATTTCTCCTGTATACTTTGTACTGGCTGTAGTTGGTGTTGAGCCATCCACTGTGTAATAAATGGTTGCACCTTCTGTCATTGTAGAAAGTGAGACTTTCGTGCCCGCTGTTACGCCCCCAACGTGAGATGCTTTGATATCCTGAACCTTTGTTACATCTTCAATAATGCGTATCGGAAGCAGTTGGTGGTTTGTATATTGACCAATAATTCCTGTAATTTCCCCATACGTTTTTCCACTCACTAAACCTGAGTCACGTGTTTTATCGTAAATAGCAAATGTACCTACATCATCTGTTCCGGTAAAGTTTTGACCTGAACCAGTAATGGCAACATTTTTAATCGTTACTAATTTCGATTCATTATCCTCTGCAACCTCAATACTTTTAATAATGTGTGGCTCTGGTATTGTAGAAGGAACGGGCTTGCCAACAAGCGAAATATTCGTTAATTGCTTTAGTCCGCTATATTCAGCTACTTGACCTTGCACCGTCACCCGATCACCGATATTAGCAGTAAGACTATCTACAGGATAAATGGCTATCGCCGCACCATCTTCATCTTGAATGTGCGCTGTAGCAGTTTCTAATTTTGCTGTTACAATACCTGATACGATGACAGTTTGTCCGATTTCTTTATGACGAGCTTCCGTAATTGAAATAGTGGATGGCGCATCTTTAACTGTAAAATTTAAGGATGTAATTACGCTATCGTTTAAGCCAGTTGCTGTAGCAAATGCTTTGATCGTCATTGCTTCATTGACAACAATGCCAGCTGCCGCATCATAAACCATACTAGCTGTAGACGGTTCAGAACCATCTATCGTGTAATAGATTGTTGCATTTGGTGTATCTGTAGACAATGTTACTTTTGTTCCTGCATAGATTTCTCCTGTTGCTGGAACAGCTTTAATATTCGCTACTTGTGTTGGCTCATAATTTAATACTAATTGGAAGCTTTTCGAGCTTAACGTTTTTAATTGATAAGTTCCGTTAAAAATTGAAGCAATCCCTGTCACGGTAATCACATCATTGTTATTGAACCCATCTGCTTCAAATTGAGAGAACTGATAGCCTGTACGGTTATCATGGCGAATTAACAGCTCGTTATATGCTGCATCGACTGCTTTAAATTCAAATGTACCAGACGTACCAGATGGCTTTAAATCTTTAATCTTCATATTTTCAAGTGTAATTAATTCACCTTGCATACTGTCATCAATCGGTAGATTCACTGTTTGTGGCGCTGGTGCTGTCCCAGTTGAAATTCGTTCAATTATCGGTGAATTAAATTGAACCTCTCCGCTATATAAACTCGTTTTCCCTGTGATTTTGACAATATCTCCAACAGCTAAGCTCCCTGCTTCGGGAGAACTGGAGAAAACATATACTCCTGCTGAATCATCCTGTACATAGAAGGCCTTACCTCCCCAGCTACCAGGTGTTGTCGTAACCGTCCCTTGAATTTGGACTGTGCGGTCCGTTCCAACCGCTGCACGAGCTTCAGCAATTGTTAAGTCAGAAGTTGGATCCAATTGACTGACCGATTCCCCCACTCCAATAGCTTCTGTCGTTTCCGCCTTTGCAATTGTTAAGTAAGGCAAAATCATAGAAATTACAAGTAAAAATGATAAAGCTATCTTGGAAACGACATTACATTCATATTTCTTCATTCGTTTAGCTCCTTATGATTTTTTATCTATACAATCAACTTTTTCCCTATCTTACAAAGGAATTTACTAGAAGTTATTATTCAATTATTGTGTTCCCTTCAACGGTTAACCCATCTAAACTGATATTCACATTTGGTGCAGCAATGATTAAATCCCCTGCAATAGTACCAGTACTACCAGATGGCATTAAAGAGTACCTCCCTGAAGCTGTAGGTACTGTTAGCGTTACATTCCCATTCAAGGTTTGACCATTCAAATCAATCATTACTAAATCTGTTAGCGTTACATCTGCAGTCACTGGAGCTGTTAACCTTATCAAGTCACCTGCTTTCGCTTTATTTAATGCTTGTTTTAATTCCTCGGCATTCTTTACATTAAATTCATTCACTTTTTCTGGTGGAACAACCGGATCGGGTGCTACATTTCCTCCACCTGCGTTTGGAACCCCTGTACTTGGCGAAGAACCTCCAATAATGGCTTTAATTTGGGAAGCAACCGAGGCATAGTTGGTCATAATTTTTGTTACCGTTGAACCTGCTGGAATCGACAAGTCATTTATTAGTAAACCTGAACCGATTGTAATTCGGGCATCAGCGTTTAGAACCGTTAAATATTTCACTAAACCAACAGCATTCAATTCTAACTCCACTGCAGTAGGAAGCCACAATCGTTCAAACTTTACATTCCCAGTCATATTCAGTTTTGCCGTAGATTCAATTGTTACCTTCGTTGCTGATCCGTCAATATTTATAGCAGTAATGGTAGCTGCTATGATAATTTCAGGAATCACCGTGTCCGTCACAATCGAAATATTTTGACGCTTGACTTGTACTTTTTCTGTGTGCGAATTTTTGATTTTCAATACAAGTGTACTTTGACCATCAATTGCATCAGCTATAATTAAATCGCCAGTAATTGTAGCACCATCAAATTCCATTTTCTTCTTAACATTTGAGGTAATGATTACATTTCCTGTAACTGATACATTTTTAACGGTCACACCATCTGCGTTAATTGTTATCGAATCGAGCGTTGCATTTGTATTGAATACAACGCCCATCTCTGCTGAACCTGCCTTATTTAAAACAACATTATTTACTTTTGTTATAATCCCATTTTCAATAGTTGCTGTAATTTTTGCTCCTGTTAGTGCGGTTTTATTTTTAGTTGTAAAAATTGACTTTACTGAATCACCAAATAAATAAGTTTTACCATTAATAGCAATTTCATTCGCTGTATATTTTTCAACTTTAAACGTTACACTTTGAGAAGGTTGAGTAGTCGGATTACTAACAGCTTCTGAACGAGTAATAAATGCAGCCAGTTGTCCTCGTGTTACATTGGAAGAACCATCAAATAATGTAGCTGTCTTACCAGTCGTTACGTTGTTTTCATATAAAGCAGCAATCGCTTCTTTATAATCTGCACGCACATCAGTGAACGGTAATGAATTCGTATTTGAAGCTTTTAAATTAAAAGCGTTCGCTACAATTTTTGCTACATGGTTACGTTGTATAAATTCATCCTGACGGAATGTTCCATCCTCATAACCATTAATAATCCCCTTTTCCTTTAATGCAGCAATTGCACCAAAATATACATGATTAGTAGGAATATCTTTAAAGTTTGGATTGCTAACATTCGATGTATCCAGTCCTAATACACCCGTAATAATTTTAGCAACTTGTCCACGTGTTATGTTTTGCTCAGGTTTAAATGTCCCATCTTGGAACCCATTAATAATGCCACGATCATTTAAATTTTTAATCTCGTCATAAAATGGATGCGTTCGTTGTACATCCTTGAAACTACTAGCTTCAGATGCAATCGGTGCTACTACTACCGCTGAAGCCGTTAATGCCATTGCTGTTATTGCTTTTAAATACTTCGATTTTCCCCATTTACGCATACTTAGAGTAATACCTCCCCATTCCTATTTAATAAGGATGATTTTGAATCCAATCAATACAATTAATTGTAATGATTAAACATTGCCAAAATATTGTTTAACATAGTAATTTTAACAGAAAAATAATAAATATATTGTTATTTAATATTAATATTCTAAATTTTTCGTAAAATTTTTATATTAAACTTTTACAATATTATTTAGAATAGTAGTTTTATAATAAAACATCATTTTCTGTAATTACATTTTCACATGAACTAAAGAGCAATTGTGCCCTCACCTCTATTAGACATTGAAAGGCCCGACACAAAAGTAAAACCTCTACAACTTTTGTACGGGAGGGCTGAAATAACCGAGGAGTTGGCACATTTGCCTGAACGTAGATAATACTCTTACCTTAAAGTTAACCTCAATGTCATATCCTTAATAGGAAAAAAGCCAGTGAGTATCCATCTCGCACTGACCTAAAAAAAGGAGACAAATAAAAACACCTTTCGTTGAAAAACGGGTATTAAATACAAAACATTCAACGTGGAGGTGTTTTTTCTATGGGTACTAAGCCAATCTCCTTTTTGTTTTACTTGTAATACATCTCAAAAGATTATCGACTACAGATTCTCTTCTGAACATTCTTTATTGATCATCTTTTTATTGTCAGTATGAATGCTTTTTATTCCTTCAAAAAACGAATACTCTTCCCTTAAACATTTCTCTAACTCTCCGTTATCCTGCGGAAGCTGTGCTAAGTAATGTTTAGAAAAATGAATCCTTTTTTGGATTTCTTGTTGGTTCTGTGTTGTCGTTCCGTGTCCTGGTATATGGGTTGTTATTTGATGATGCAGTAAAATATCTTCAGCTTTACGAATAGTATTGACATAGTCTTTATAACTGCTAAAGATGAAAGGAAACTCAATATCTGACAAGTAATCTCCCGAAAGAAATAGCCCATACGGCTCTATCACTGTAAATAAACCATCATCCGTATGACCAGGTGCTTGATAAAATGTCATAGTTATCGAATCTAACTCTAATGTTTGCCCATCCTCTGAAACGACAATATCTACTGTTGGATATACAGGGGAATAGCTCCTCTGTATATAATAACTTTGATCAAATTGTTTGATTTTTTGAATGCCTTTTGCTTTGTTCGGGTTTTTATCAAATTGTTTAGATGCAATTACCTTTGCTCCTGGAAAGGCCCCTGAACCAATAATATGGTCAAAATCGCTATGAGTGTAAATAATATATAGTTGCTTATCACCCTTCATGTTGTTTATGTAAGCCTGAATTTCCTCAATTTCGCTAGGTAACCAATTAGGATCTGTCATAATTATCGCTTCATTCGTTTGAATGATAACCGAAGTAGTCATATACAATGCACTTTGAAAAACAGTAATATTATCTTTTTGGAATTGAATCATCATGAACCTTCCTTTTCCCCTTTTAAAAGGGAGCATCTTTAAGTGAGTATTTTAGATTTTGAACAGGAATTTCTTATTTATAGAGTTCGAGCAAAATCAGTAAATTCCTTCTTTAAGGAAAAGTGGAAGGTACTAGGAATTATTTTTTATGTACATATTTAATACAAAAGCATCTTTATTGATATCCTTTAGGATTAGCAACAGAATGTGATTTCTCTGTAGTTTTGTCGATTTTGAGAATCCATTCATTCCGATTTAATCTAGAAAGATTTTTTCTCGCTAAAATATTTTATGATATGATGTTTAGGTTGTTTATCTACTACACATTTATATTCATCTTAGAAAGAGGTATCTATGCACAACTCACAATTATCCAAGCGACATTGGTTACTCATTTTAACACTTACGTTATTGACATTTGTACTAGGGACAAGCGAATTTGTTATAGTCGGAATCTTAACTGATATTTCCTCAAGCCTTCAAATGACTAATGCAAAAGCAGGCACACTTGTTTCTGCATTTGCCATTACATTTGCTATTGCCACACCACTAGTGATGTCAGCAACAAGTCATTTTCCAAAGCGTAAATGGATGTTGTTTTTGATCCTTTCTTTCATCGTCCTCAATGCTTTTTGCGTCATTTCAACGAGCTACATCATGCTGCTTGTACTTCGTATTATGACAGCGATTGTAACAGGAGTATTAATCTCTCTAGCCATGATTGTTGCAAGCGAAACCATGCCCATAAACAAACGCGGACTTGCTATATCATTCGTTTTTGGTGGTTTCACACTAGCAAATGTCGTTGGAGTACCAATTGGTATTGTAATCGCAGACTGGTATGGTTGGAATGCCACTTTCATGTTAACAACCTTTCTAGGTGGTTTGGCGTTTTTGGCATCCTTTTTTGTCTTACCTAATCAACTCAGCCAAGTACGTAGTTCGATACGGGATCAGTTTTCTTTAATGATCAAGCCGCGTATTTTAATGGCCTTTTTCATTCCTGCTCTAGGATTTGGGGCAACTTACGCTGTCTTTACGTACCTTGTTCCTATTTTGAAGGGAATGGGAGCACCAAATAATTCTATTAGTCTAATCTTATTTGGTTATGGGTTTATTTCGATTTTCAGCAATATCCTCGCCAGTAAAATTGCCAGTCATAATGCTATCGGTCGCCTTCGCTTTGTTTTTCTTGTGCAGGCTATTGTTCTGACAAGTTTATTTTGGACTACAAATCATTTTATTTTAGGGCTGGTCAATATTGGCTTAATGTCATTAATGGCTATCCTCTTAACAACATCTACTCAGCTTTATTTAATAGACCTCGCTGAAATTTACCAACCCAGTGCGAAAGGATTGGCTGCTTCACTTATGCCTGTAGCAAGTAACGTAGGTATCGCTTTTGGTTCTGCATTAGGTGGAATTGTTTATCATCAGGGAAATTTAATGAATGTTACATGGGTCGGTGGGATTGTTGCCGTCTGTGCAAGTTTGCTAACTTTTCTTAGTCACCATTTAGATCAAAAACTAGAGAAATCAGCATAAAAATGATAGAAACAATTGAAAATGCAATAAGACCTTTAAAATTAAACTAGGCAGATTCGCATTATAAAGCGAATCTGCCTGTTTTACTTATCGCTCTGTCTCGTCAAAATGAACGGCATCTCTTGTGGAATATGCCTAATCAATGTTTTCAACGAGTTATCCTGTAGTTAGATGTTTTTCTTTCATTGTACCAACTTGATTTAAAATCATTGCGCCAAACATTTGAATAATTGTCTTCACAACAATTTGTCCGAAAATGGCGGCTGGTACGGCTTCCCAAGGTAATATATTAGCTCCAAGTGGACTCAAGCCGATTACTACGAAAATTGCAGAATCCAAAAATCCTCCAACAAGACCACTGTAGAACACGCGCCAAGCCATTGGTAATTTTAATCGAGTATAGATTTCTGTATCAGCTGTTTCAGCGACAACAAATGATAGTGCTGACGCTACCACAATCAAAAGTGTATCCCCCAGTAGGAATGACACTACTGCTGATAAAATTAAAGCTGTAATAATAAATAAATACGTCTTTGCTCTACCATATTTATTTTGTACAAGGTCCCGAAAAATAAAGGTTGCCCCAATTAAAAACGTCCCCATTGGAACAATAAACATACCGAAGTGCAATGGCGCAAATGCTGCCGTTACTACATTAGCGATGACAATAGATAATAAATAAAACAATATTCTCATACTACTACTCCTCAATTTAAAAACATTTTTGTAATGGCATACTATACGCCTCTTTTATTTCCCCAAACAAGGGCATGTAACTGTGGCAGTACTTTAACATCTCTTAATTCTTCATCCTTCATCACTCTATCAATCAGTGCATGATATTTATCCAATAAATGCATAATTAATTGTGAATTATCAGTTGTCATAAGATCATCATTACCGACTTGAAGATAAAAAGGAATCATTGGATATCGATGGTGAATTTGTTTAGCATAATCGTAATCCTCTTGATTAAAAACGACTATTTTGAGAGATATCTGGTGATTGCTGTTTTGATTTTTAAGTTTTTCGAAGATATATGAGAGCACCGAATAGTCCGTGGTCATTCCAGAACTAGGTGGCTTTGGAGAAATGGTCAATTCATCAATTTCATGCATCCATTTTTGCCACCTGCTTCCCTGTGTTTCCACTCCAATTCTTATGTTGTTTTCTTTTAAAATGGCAATGAGCTCAGCTAAATGTGGATTGAGTGCAGGATTGCCGCCTGAAATCGTGACAAATGAGAAGCCATTGCCTCCAAGACATTTCAACTCAGTCCAAATCTCTTCCGCTGTCATTTGGACAATCAGATGCTTTCCACTGCCATCCCAAGTAAACGATGAATCACACCAAGAACAGGAATAATCACAACCTGCAGTTCTCACAAACATTGTCTTCTGGCCAACGACCATTCCTTCACCTTGAATCGTCGGTCCAAAAATCTCGATAACAGGTACCTTACTCACCTTCCATCCACTCCCGTCTCGCTTCTGCATAGCTTGTCGGAGTTTCATATAACCTAATAAACTCTACACATGCACCGCTATACCTTGGTTCATCAAGCAAGGCCTCTGCCAACTTTTCATAAATCCAAACAACAATGTTTTCTGCTGTCGTATTCATGGGTGGAAGCGTTTCATTTAAATAACGATGATCCAAATGAATCTCTATTTTTTGTTTCCATATTTTTTTTATATCGCCAAAATCAATCATCAAACCGCGTTCATCTGTGTAGCCACTCAATCCCAATACTACACGATAGGTATGACCATGTAGGTTTTTACATTTCCCCTCATAATGATGTAAATGATGAGCAGCATCAAAGGTAAATTCTTTACTTACAAGAACACGCTTTGCATGATAGTTCAATTGATCTTTTTGAATATCTTCATCTATTTTTTGGAGCTTATCGACGATTTTAAAATCTGACATGCCTTAAGACTCCTTCCTATAACGCAAATACTCATCTAGCCCTTTTTTTCGCAGTTTACAGGCCGGGCATTCACCGCAACCATCCGCTATAACACCGTTATAGCAAGTCAACGTTCTTTCTCGAACAAATTCCAATGCCCCAAAACGATCAGCAAGCTCCCATGTCTGTGCCTTATTCAGCCACATCAACGGTGTATCAATAACAAAAGAATCATCCATCGATAAATTTAACGTTACATTCAAGGATTTAATAAAAACATCTCGGCAATCCGGATATCCGCTAAAATCTGTTTCACAAACGCCAGTCACGATATGCTTCGCTCCTACTTGACTCGCTAAAACACCAGCAAATGAAAGAAAGAGAAGATTACGACCAGGCACAAAAGTCGATGGCAGCTCACCATTATCTCCGTCTTCTACTGTAATATCTTGTCGTGTCAAAGCATTCGGAGCAAGTTGGTTTAGGAGTGACATATCAAGAATATGATGCTTGATTCCAAGTTCACTCGCTATCTCTTTTGCACATTCAATTTCAAGACGATGCCTTTGACCATAATCAAAAGTGACTGCCTCAACCTCTTTAAAACGTTCCCTTGCCCAAAACAAACAAGTTGTACTGTCCTGACCTCCACTAAATACAACAATTGCTTTTTCCTGCTTCATCTATAAAACTCCCTTATATCGAAAAAACAGCACTCTAAGAAAAAGTGCTGCTTTCTTCTTAGTTTTTTTAAGAGGGTAGCTAAAAACCTCTTTCTTGATGGAACTATTTAAATCTCCATTTATCGATTATCAATTTTTTCTGGATTAAGATCGTGGTTCATTAAACGATAATTGGCGATTTCCTCGTATTTCGTTCCTGGCTTCCCATAGTTACACCATGGATCGATCGAAATACCCCCACGTGGCGTAAACTTCCCCCAAACCTCAATATATCGTGGATCAAGCAATGCAATTAAGTCATTCATAATGATATTAACGCAATCTTCATGGAAATCACCGTGATTTCTAAAACTGAATAAATACAACTTTAGTGATTTACTTTCAACAATTTTTTTATCTGGGATATACGAGATGTACATCGTGGCAAAATCAGGCTGATTTGTAAGCGGGCATAAACTAGTGAACTCTGGACAATTAAATTTAATGAAATAATCTCGATTGGCATGTAGATTATCCACTGCCTCTAATACCTCTGGTGCATAATCATAGGAATACTTTGTACCTTGATTACCTAACAGGGTTAAATCCTTTAATCCTTCTTCATGACTTCGGCCAGACATAAAAAAACCTCCTTGTAAAATGTTTCCCAACACTTTTCAAGAGAGGCATCACCAAGCATTCTATTTAAAACATACGTAAACACATAAAAAAAAGCCACGTCCAATATGGACATGGCATTATTGTCATGTTTCCATAGTTTTTTATAGAGGGTATCCGCTATGAACCTCTCCCGTTCTAGTCCGGGCATTCTTTTCTTCAATATCGTACAAAAAATAATACAGAACGTCAAATGGATTTTTTCAAAATTTTACTATATGCAATGTGGTTTGAAAGCATTACTAAAGAATTGATTCAAAGGGTTTAGAACCATTATTTACATTACCTTTAGTGGAGCTATATGGAACTTTTGTCAAATTTATAGATTATGAATAAATTGCTATTGGAATTACTAGTATTGCAGGTTTTGAGATTCTTGAAACAATGTTAGGAAAATCAAGTTGTTCATCTAATCCAGTGTTCATAGATTGAAGAAGGCTATCTAAAGCTTGTTGTTGGAATAATTTAAATGCTGTATTTCTAAATAAATTAATTTCATCTTGATCATTAGTAACAACCTTCACAACTTTTCCAAAAACAGTATAATTTCCATCAATGATTTCATTAGTATTTTTATGAATGAAATAATTTAAATAAACAGGAAGAACTGCTTTTAATGATTCTTCTTCATTAATAGTGCAAATTAAATCCATGTTATCATTTTCCATTAAACTATTTCTCATGCTTTTTACTTGTTTTAATATCTCTTGATTTCCATCCTTTTTGTTACTTTTTTGGGCAGGTTGAAACGTCATTGCTAAGACCATCATTTGTTCAATTGATTCTAAAAGGGCAATCAACGGGTTTTTTTCCAATTTACTATTAAATCTGACAAAACTCCCTGATGCTAAATTATCTAAATTTCCTTGCTCTTCAATATCGTTAATTAATTGATTTTCTTCTAAATATGAAAGTAATTTTGCGAATAAAGACGTTGGCGTGTGTACTTTTTCCTCACTTGAATTCTTTTCTTCCAACGATTTTTTCTCTACACCCATTGCTGCTTTAATTTTTGTTTTTATCCCGTATAAACCAAATCCAGCCTCTCCATTAATGCTGCTATTAGTATTTTTTCCATCAGTGTTCGTGACATTTAAATTTGTTACTTGTGCAAATCCATCTTCAATAACTGCCAATAAATCAAATACTACATTTTGATTTAAGTACGTTGTAACTGGAAATACACTACCTTTAGATTCTTTATTCACTATATACCCCCTATTTTTTCTTTTCCTCTAAATAAAAAGGAACGCTTGTTCCTATTTTACATCATGGGGAACTCTTTTGCAAATTAATTGGTTATTTCATTCTCTTTCTGAAGTGCTATTTTTTTCACTTTCTTTCAACTAAGTCCTTTTCAATTTTCTGTGTCTCTGTTTCTCTATATCCATTTATATGCTCTAGCTTCTGTTCATTCAAATTTCAGTAGAGTATTCAGATGTAAATTTCATTCTACTTCTTAATATCCACCTATATTTTATCTAAAGCATTAAAACGCTAAAGTACACAAGTGGGCGTGTGGGGCTTTATCACCTTAAAGCGACTTATAGTTTCATATTTCCACATAGATTTAGAACGAGGCGTGGGAAATACAGTAATCCTTAACAGCACGATCACACATAAAAATGCACATAAAAATCTTTAACTACTAAGTGCCGTTATCTATCTTTTTCCTTTCGAAGGAACCTGGTAATTTAAAGACAAACTCAATCCCTAGTTTCAAATGGTTAAGGGCTTTTTAAACAAGGAATTTGCCATTTTATATCTTCCCCAGCTAAACTACCATAATTATTACGTCAAAAGCCCCTTAGGTGGTTTCTGGAAGTTTAGCAACCAGTTATCACCTAAGGGGCTTTATAGCCATTGGGGATTTGCTTATTTTTCATTAACTAATTTAACAAGACCTTTTTTAATAATCACAAAACCTCTTTCTTCCCATGCCTTCACAAATTTTTCAGTACAAGTTATCTCCACACCGCTCTCTTCATTTTCCATCACATATCCTTCTCGTTCGTTAGATAGTTCTTCATAAGCGTTCTTCATATTTTCCACTTCTTTCTATCGTATTTATGAGACCCTTTTTTCTCCTCGCTAATAAATAAGTTTCTTAGTTATTAGAGATTTCGAGAGCTGTATATATTTTTTATCGAGAGAACTTTCTATATATTATTAAAATAAGCCCCCCACCTATTTCTAATACGTTTCTTCTATTTCCAACACGTTAGCGAGATTAGAACGAGCTTCATATACTTGCTCTTCCAAACCTTCACCTACTCCTAGAACCATTTTTATAAATTGTTCACTTATATATTTTTCCTTATCAGTGTAATTGGCCGAATTAGTTTCTACTTCTCTTGCGTTATCAGAGATAGATTTTGTAACCTCATTACTCGGAAATTCACCATTTTCAAACGCTACGTTTAGTTCATGGAACGCCCATAGAGCATTACTATAATAATTTTCTCCAATACCTTCTGGTACATTTGGAGAGCTACCTAATTTATAGGCTAAAAATAATACTACGATAATTCCGATAGCCCATATAACCTTAATTTTCCATATAGGCTTCCTCTTTACCAATACATCATCCATTTTTAGCTCACTCATTAATATATTCCTCCTACTTTTTGAGTATTCGTCTTTCTTTATAAAAAATCATACAAAAATCGGTACGCTTAAGCGTACCACTATATTATTTAGTATATGGTAAGTTTTCCTTAATAGTCAATATCAATCGATTGTAGGGAGAGCTATGACAAGAAAAGTCAAAGTGAAGATTCATGAACTAGTCAATCAAAGAGGAATTTCATTAAGGGAATTATCTCGATTAACTGATATACGCCATGCTGCTTTAAGCGAATTAGCTAATCAAAAAAGACAAAACATAAATTTTAGTCATATAGAGAAAATCGCAGATACTTTAGAGCTAGATGATATTAGAGACATCATTGACCTGATAGAAGTCAAAGACAAGTAAAAGTCGCTCCATATACATAGGGCGACTTTTTTTAATATACTCTAATGTTTAAATTATTTACTCCTTGTATTTTTTCTTCAAGTATTACAATGTAAGATTTTATTTTAGACCTCAATTGCCCTTTTTTTACTTCCTAATTGTAGCAAGATGTCATTCAAAACAAAAAGTTATTTACGTTTATATTTTTTATTGAAAGGCTCTCTCTGCTCATAACTTTCTCCAATACTTTCTTAATCATTAGATTGCTATCATTTTAATAATTCTCTAATTTGTTTATAGTTTGAAGAATTGCATGGAATATCTTTAACAATCATATACTTAAAATAAAATGATTTTAATTTATGAGCAATTAAATATCAATGGGTGTATTTAAACACCGATAAATACTCAATAAATTTCCTTTTATTAAATCAAATATAGTTACACATAATTATAAAATATGATATAAGATTAATGAGAGGTGTTTTAAATGTTTACAAGCGAATTATGCTTACAAAATAAATTTATACAATTAAAAGAAGCCGAATTAAACAAAAATGAAAAAATTCTAACAGAGTTTAATGCGCGATTCGGAAATGTAGATATGGTTCAGGTATTTATTAACGATTCTAACTTACTCAGTTATGATCAAGCCAATTTACTTTCAACATACCAATTTGCTAAGGTATTAGCCTTTTTACATAAAAAAGCAATTCGTACCTTCACCTATCTACAAAAATGTACGGATTATGGAGAGAAAACGTTAAGCTCTATATTATCTAAGTTAATTAAAGCAAACATAGTCACAGAAATTAATTCAAATCGGTACATTATCTCAGAAGAATTTGAATTCCCTATACTACAATTCATATCTTATGAAGCAAAATTACAAAAATGGAAAAAAGCTATACTTCAAGCTTCCATTAATAAAAAATTCTCGTCTTATTCTTATGTTGTATTACCAATTGAATTAGCATACAAATTAAAACAAAATAAAATAAATTATTTTCAAACCTATAATGTTGGCCTGATTGGTGTTTCTGATAATAAAATTGAATACCTATTCAATCCTAAAAAGGAAACTTTGAAATTTACAATTAATCCTTCGTTAATTTCTAGTATTGCTAAGTATCAAATAGAAACTTCTACCTTTTCTATTTCAGCTCAATAAAAAGAAGCTATTACTAACTGGAATAGCTTCTTTATTGTTTGTACTGTTTATAAAAAAATAAAGTTATCCTCTTGAAACCCATTTAAGGCATTTTTATAATTCTCTATATGCCTACCATTAATCTTTTGTAATGGATTCAGTTCATTGTATCGTTTTATATTAGAATCTGCTTTATCAATTATTTCATTTACTAGCCTTAACTTTTCATCTATACTTCCTTTTTCTACAATTTCTTCAACCACTTTCTTCAAAGCCTCAAAATATTGTTGATAAATTTCATTTAAGTTTATACTTTCAATATTTCCTGAGTTAATTTTGTCATCTAACTCACAATCACACAGAATCCTACCATACATTTCCTCTTTATATTTCTCAGGAATACTAAATATTTCGTCCTCTATTGCTAATTCAAAAAGCATCTTCATAGAAGTATATCTTTTCTTTTGCCTTCCCATACCGTCAACTGGTTCTAAACCTTTTTGTTCCTTATTAAAGTTTCTTAATGAGTAAAACCAGCCTGTACCAATTGCCTCAGCTCCAACTGCAAAATATAGGATACTCTCTATCCCCACATAACCAATGATAACCTTTAAACCAAGATTTTTTAAATCATAGATAAATTGAAGCATATTTTGTAGTCGAGTTGGATTAAAATCATGCCTATGTTTATTATTATTCTCCCGATCAATAGTAATATATATACCTTGGAATTTATGAGATATATCACTAAAATCGTCTAAAAAGTCAGCAATATATGATTTATTTTCAAGAGCATTTTCGCTAAAAATAATTGAAACGTATTTCTCAGCTTCTATTCCTCTATCAGATACTTCCTCGCTAAAAATCTCCCACATATCGAAAAGTTTATCAACTATTCGATCATTAAAACTATATAAATATAGAGACGGAGCCATTAATGCATTTACATTAAAATCTAATTGAAAATCAATTGAACTCTCTACTAAATTTTCGATATTGCTTGTGTTTCTTAAAAAATTTCTATCTATATCTTGCTCAGGAAAGTAAGGAAGGTCATTCAATTTTTTTGGTATCGATCCAGAAAATTGTTTATAATACAATTTTAAATCTACTATATTTTTACCAGAAGAATATGCTTCATTATCTTCCCTTACATCCTTAATTCGACTTATAGTTTCCTCTCTTGGATCCCAAATTACTCCGTCTATTAACTTGTTAGTATAAAATCTATCTATCTTTGGCTTCCAAGCAGGACCATGTTGTGCAAAAATCATTATTCTTCCTCCTGACCCATTAGATTTTCTAATTGACATAATAATTCATCTAAATTTGACCATCTTCGATGCCTTTGTGGTGTTGCCAATCTAGATATTACTTTACTAAATAGCATTAAAGACCTAGAACTAGAATCTTTATCTTTCCATAGCTGGAATATGTGATACATATCTCTAATTTGGTTTATCCCCATCGACCGAGTTGCTGGTAGAAATATTTCTATTGCAATTAATCCCAATGGAAATAAATCTGTTCTAAAGTCCCAAGTATAATTAGAAGTTCTTTTTTCCTGCTCAGGAGCCATATAATAAGGGGTTCCTATTGCCATTCTTGTACCAGTAAGCTTCTCCTCTTCATTTGATTTTACCAATCCAGCATCTATTATTTTAAAATTACCTTTATAATATATAATATTCCTTGGAGTTAAATCCCTGTGTACGTATCCACTATCATGCATTACTTTAACTTGATTAACCATTTGGAATAAAAATGTAATAACGGCATCAATATTTTGGGAACTACGATATAACTCACTACTATTTAAAGTATCTCCCTCAAATCTTGTTTCAAAATAATAAATAAAATGGTAATCTTCCCTTATTAACATTTGATGTTCTTCAAAAATCTCTAATTGGGGTAGAATAGGGCATTTTTTTGATGCATTAAGCTCTCTGATAATTCTTTTAGATTTAGCCTCTATTTCATAATCTCGTTCGGATTCAAAGTCACTAGTTGATATTTCTCTAAATGCTAATTTGTTAAACGTGATATAGGGTGAAACATCAACAAATTTAAGCATACTTACATTTCCAGTACTAAGGGCTACTTGGAATACCTGCCTCTGCCCACTTCTAGGTAACTTATTAACAGATGTTACTATTAATCCTTTTTGTTGTAATATGTTCTGAACATCTTCATCATTTATAATGTATGGATCCATAATTTCTCCTTTACAAAAAAATAAATTAGTGTTATCCCTTTATTACTTCTCACCTATAAATTATTGTATCATATTACCAATGTAGTATATTTCTAAATATGTATGTTTTGGTATAAAAAATCCCTTCAATATGTTCATATAACTTGTTGAAGAGATTTTTATGTGAAACTATTCAATAAAAAATTTCTATCTCAAACTTCCGCTTTACTATCACTTGTGATACGGTTCACCCTTCATAATCCTAAAACTCCGATAAACCTGCTCGACTAGCACGAGCTTCATGAGCTGGTGAGGGAGCGTCATTTTACCGAAAGATTGTTGTTCATCAGAACGTTTTAGCACGTCATCATGTAGGCCGAGGGAGCCGCCGATGACGAAGGTGATTTTGCTTTTGCCGTAGGTCATGAGGGATTCGATATCGGCTGCCATTTGTTCGGAGGTTTTCATTTTGCCGTTGATGGCTAGGGCGATGACGTAGGCATCTGGGCTTATTTTGGCTAGTATGCGTTCGCCTTCCTTTTTCTTGACGATGTCCATTTCGGCTTCACTTAGTTGTTCAGGTGCCTTTTCGTCTGGTACTTCAATCAAATCCATTTTTGCATAGCCGCCAAGTCGTTTTACGTACTCATCGATTCCCATTTTTAAGTACTTTTCTTTTAGTTTGCCGACTGATACAATCGTTATATTCACACGTTATCCACCTTTACAATTCATTTACAAACAAATTATCCACAAAAGTTATCAACATATCCACAAGCTACTTCTATATATTGTGTAAAGTTATTTACTTGATACAATATATTCTGCTGGCTGTTCACAGTAGTTACACTTTGTGGATAACTTTTTATCTTCTTTGATTTTATCCATAATTGGGAACACTTTTTGCTCTGCTACAAACATGTCTAAAGCGTGTTCTATATGGCTTTCACAACTGTATTTTTCCATTTTTTTACGTCTCCTTATTTTCCGAAATTTCCACAAACTTATTCACAAATCAGTCTATGTTATCCACAACCTATTGTAACAAAGGAATGGCATGTATGGAAGAAGTGCCTTCTTCTCACGTTTACTTGTACAGAAATAGTATTCACAATTTTCTAGTTATCCACAATATTTCATAAAAGCCTTTCTTCATCCTCGCAAAAAAAACGATGGAGAATTGTTAGATCTCCATCGCTCTTTATATTCTTTACAATGTATTACCGTTTGTTAATGTTAGTGATAGCTCGACTAATTTACCTTGACGGTAAACTTTTAATGTTAGTTTATCACCAATTTTTTTCTCATTATATAAATGCTTGCGTAAATCAATAGTTGTTTCGATCTTTTGACCATCCATTTCCACAATAACATCATATTGTTGAACACCTGCTTTTGATGCAGCTGAGTTATTCATGACATCTGTTACAACAACACCTGTTGTCACCTCTGCAGGTAATTTTAATGTTTGTTGCTGATAGAATGATGGGACATCTGTTAGATCTGCTAGTGACACTCCCATTGTTGGACGTTTCATTTCACCATTTTTCTCTAATTCCTCGATAATTGGAATAGCTGAATTAATGGGAATAGAGAATCCTAAACCTTCCACGGAGGATTGAGCGATTTTCATGGAGTTAATCCCTACTAATTCTCCAGCTAAGTTGACAAGGGCTCCACCACTATTTCCTGGGTTAATCGCAGCATCTGTTTGTAATACTTCTTGTTGCCAATCTTCCGTACCATCACCATTTAAGTCTACTGGTACAGAACGGTCTTTCCCAGAAACTACACCTGTTGTAACTGAGCCGTAGAAATCTAAGCCAAGGGGATTCCCAATTGCAATAACTGTTTCGCCTTGTTTTAATACATCAGAATTACCGAATGTCGCAACTGTTTTTACATTTTTAGCGCTAATAGAAATAACAGCAAGGTCTGTCCAAACATCATGACCTACTAATTGAGCTGGTTCTTTCGTTCCGTCTGGCATTGTGACCTCTAACTGTTTTGCACCTTCAATCACATGGTTGTTTGTAACGATAAAGGCTTTATCTCCTTCGATTTTATAAACAACACCTGAACCGCTTCCTGCTTCTTTTGTCGTTGTTGATGGTGGACTCCAAAAGCCTCCACTCGTTATTTCTTGAATATTCGTAATACCCACAACGGCTGCTGAAGCTTTATCTACTGCGGATGTCACATCGGTTGTTATCTCTGTCGCAACTTGGTTTATCGTTGTGTTATTTTTTCCTGTACCACTTGATGTTGTCCCAGGCATTTGATTGACTAGTCCAGGTAACATAAGCCATACAAGTAAAGCACCTATAATCACACCGATAAGACCACTAAAGAAATAGCCTCCCTTTCCTCCGCCACCGCCTTTCTTTTTATGCCGCTTGGCTTGCATTTCTTGCTCCTCACGCTCTAATCTTTCTTGAAGAGGTGATTTCGGTACTTCATCATTTTTTAAGAAATCACTGTTTTTATCATCATCTTGGAAATAACTCAAGTTCCTCATCCTTTCCTTTAGTGCTATTTGTTAATTGTTACCCTAATCTTACAATTCAAACATTAAAATCAGATGAAAAACAAATAAAATGGGCATAAAAATAGCTGCCCAAAGCATTTTTTAAAATGCCTTGAACAGCTCCAAGTTTTGCCTAAATAGCTTATGATTAAACCGTGACTAATTTTGTTGGTTCTTCTGCATCTGTATCAAAGAGATGAACATGCTCACCGACAAGGATGCCACAAGATTGCAAAGTTTGAGAGACACTCATGCGTGCCAACTCTTTCATATTATTATCTTTACTTAAATGCGAAAGATAAATATTGGTCTTCTTATCAAATACAACTTCACTCATTGCGATAGCTGCATCCTCATTAGACACATGTCCTACATCACTTAATATACGACGTTTAATGGACCAAGGGTAACGTCCCATTTGAAGCATGTTGACATCATGATTACTTTCAAAAACAAAGGAATCTGCTCCACGGATAATCCCTTTCATACGATCACTAACATAACCGGTATCTGTAATAATGACCAGCTTGCGATCATTCTCATGGAAAGTGTAGAACATTGGATCTGCTGCATCATGTGACACAGCAAAGGACTCAACAGCTAAAGAACCAAAATACTTCACTGTATCCATTTCAAATTCAAAACGCTGTTCTATAGGAATATCACCAACTAGCCCATCCATTGCCTGCCATGTTTTGGCGTTTGCATAAATTGGTACACTATATTTTCGTGCCAGTACACCAATTCCCTTAATATGATCACTATGCTCATGTGTAACAAAAATACCACTAAGCTGCTTCATATTACGGTCGATTTTTGTAAAGAGCTGCTCCATCTTTTTCCCACTAAGTCCCGCATCGACAATAAAAGCATGGTCGTCATTCTCTACATAAATCGAATTTCCTGTACTGCCACTTGCTAAAACACTAAATCGCATTATTCAACTCCCCAGTCTTCTTCTCCGCTCTCCTGCTTGTCCTCCTGGATTTCAATGACTTTACCTTCTACTGCATTGACAAAGTACTCCTCTTTTCCTCCATCAGGTAATTTCACTTGAACCTCCCACGTTGGCACCAGTACCTGTGTACGCGTTAATTTAACAAGCGTGGAGTAACCTAACTTCATTTGCGTAATGCGCGAGTCTGGCTTGAGCGGTCCTTTTGCATACAATGTTTGAATAATTTGAAGTGGTGGAATAACCGTTTCCTGCTGCTCCATTTCTTCAATATTATCAATCATTGTTTGTTCATACATTATTACTTCGTCATTTGTATTCCATTTTATTTTTAATGAACCATTATAATAGAACATTCGATTATTCGTCTTTTGGAAAAAAACAGCGACGCGTTCTTCTCGATCTATTTTCCATAAAGCATACGATGCTCCTTCATTGACATTGGCTAGAACAAAATCTGTAAAGCTTGCATCATCATTCACATTACGTAATTTAACAGGCTTCATGAAAATAGCACGAGCCTTTGTATTGTCATCCGTAGGGGTGACCTGTTGATTAGTATCTTTAAATTCAGCCTTTGTGAATTTATGTACTTGGGCTGTAATATAAGAGGCCGATTCAATATTATTTGGTAATGAGCCATACGTAATATTATCATCTTTTAAACGAGCTTCGATCGTTTTTTCACCAGGTACTTCAATATCTTTTGCTTCATTATAGCGATTTACATAAAGTGTATATAAGAAGATGTTGAGAATTAAAAAAACGAATATAAAAATAGATTTTGTTCTATTCCAATCCATTTTTAACACCTCCTAAAACTTCAGGCGTCAGTTTAATCCATGTACCATTACGAATAACAAACCAACAAGGTTCAAATGTAAAGATATTCAGTTCTTGATTTTGCGTTAAATAATAGCCCAATACAAGTTCCTCAATGTCTGATAAGGCAATGTTATTAGCATTTTTTAATCTCTCAGCAATCTCTGTACCAGAAGGTAGTTCTTTAATTTCCTTCTCTGCTTCAATATCCATATCTAATGAAAAGTATGGACGCTTATAATGGAAAATCCGGCTATCTCCCCAAATTGTCGTCATTCGAGTAATGACATGATTGCTATAGACAGGTAAACCTTGTAAGTATAATTGATAATCCATTTGATTTTTATTGATGCTCGTTGAAGCATAACGAAAATCTGCTGTAAATCCTCCATGTTCATTGATAAATTCAAAGCTATCTTTAAGAAGCTTCGATGGCTCAATTCGTATACTGCTTTCTGCCGCTGGATAAACATAGTTTAATGATTTGAGATTTGTGTCTAATGTCATTAAGGACATACCATCTGTATATTTTTCAGAGGATGCACTTTCAACATTACGCTGGACAATATTTGGTTCTGGGAATAACACATTTTTAAATAATTCTGGTGTGATTTCTTCAATATAGTACGTAAATTTTACAGATTCCATTTTATTACTAGCTACATAAAGAGATGTCTGGCCTTCGCGCTCAACTTCTTTAAAAGCTTCATATTTTTTCGCAGGCTCTATGACTTCTTTGATAAACTGATTTACGTTTGGCACACTGACATGTGAACGGAATAATGATTGGTTATTGCTGCTAATATAATAAAGCATTAGATCCTTGCTATTATAATTACTCCAATCGATAATCATACGATTGAACGTTGTTTCGGGTAATTCCTTGTCCGTAAACTGAAAGATCGTATTAAAGGCTGAAAACGGAATTTCACCAGTAAAGAAGATGGTCATCCGATTATCTGCACTAATAATTTGATTCACATAGTTTGGAGATAGATTATTGTTAACAGGTACTAGGTCAAGAATATTCCAGCCTTTAAAAGTCTTCATCATATCTTTCATTGCAGCATTAGATACTGTACCTGTAAATTCTTCATCGGAACGGAAAATAGCCTTATACGGACGAATAATATCCTCCATATCCTTTTGTGGCTTAATGAGAATTTCCTCTCCTGTTGTTTTTTCAATAAATTTATAATCAGGTGTGTAGGTCCAAATCAAAAAAGTTAAGACCACACTTAGCATGACAAATAGAAATAATACAACAGATTTAACTGGCTCTATATATTTCATTCCCACTCACCTGCCTCACCAAATTCATCTGCATCATATGGTAATGTGAAGAAAATCGTTGTACCGTGTCCTTCCTCACTTTCAGCCCAAATCTTCCCACCGTGAGCTTCAATCATTTCCCGCGCAATAGCTAATCCTAAGCCTGTTCCTCCCATAGAACGAGCACGTGCACGATCCACACGATAGAAACGATCGAAAATACGCCCTACATTTTCTTTAGGAATACCCATGCCATCATCAGAAATCATGACCTTCAGCATGTCTTCTTGTCCAGTAAAGCCAAAGCGAATATTACCGCCATCTGGTGAATACTTAATGGCATTCGAAATGATATTATCGATGACTTGTGTCACCTTATCCGTATCAATTTCTACATAGAATGATGTTTCAGGGAATAATCGTTCAAACTGGACTTTATCCGATTTAGACATTTCAAATCGGTCGATAATACGGTTAAAGAATGAATTGAATAACACAATATCTTTATTCAACTCATAATCCGAACTATCCATTCTTGATAATTGTAATAAATCATTCACTAGACGAATCATTCGCTCTGTTTCAGTTTGTGTCACATTTAAAAATGTCGGAGCAATATTTTCATCTTTCCATGCCCCATCTGCTAGTGCCTCTAAATAACTATTCATCGTTGTTAACGGCGTTCTTAACTCATGTGATACATTCGATACAAATTCTCGACGATCCATTTCAATCTTTTCCTGCTCTGTTATATCGTGCAGTACAGTAATTAAACCGTTAATAAAACCAGTCTCTTTTTGAATAACAGAGAAATTAGCACGAAGTATATAGGGTGCATCGGCTGTACTAAAGTTTAAATTGATCGCATCATTCATATGAATTAAGTCTTCAAAGCCATATTCCTGATCAATTCCCAATACAGAGGCGATAGGACGTCCTAATGTAATATCTCTTGAAATATGCAGTAATTCTAGTGCAGGGTCATTAATCAGAATTATACGTCCTTTGCGATCGGTCGCGATAACGCCATCTGTCATATTAGTCAGAACCGAATCTAGCTTTCGACGTTCGGCTTCTGTTGTCGATTGTGCTTCTTGTAAACGGTTGGTTAAATGATTAAAGGTAATGGCTAGCTGTCCTATTTCATCCGTACCGTATACTCGTACTTTCCGAGAATAGTTCCCCTTTGCCATCGCCTGAGCCTGCTTTCGCATATCAGCAATTGGCTGTGTAATCGTTCGTGCAACAAGAATACCTAAGAAGATGGTAATAACTAAGGACATAGCCGTACCACCAAGGAAAATTCGGTTAATGTCATTCATTTGTTCAAAAACGGATTCAATATTAGCTTCAATATAGAGAACACCGATAATTTCATCGTCTGGTCCTGCACCAGCTCTAATCGGATTCGCTAATACCCACACTCGATTTCTCGTTTTATTGTCTAGTTTAATGATGTCAAAGAGTGTTTCAGCAGATATGGCTCGACGCACTAGATCCGTATTAGAACGTTGTCCGATTAAATTTTGATTTTCAAGCTCCGATGTGGCAAGAATTCTTTGTCTATCATCAATAACACGAATTTCTAAAATATCTCCATTCGAAACATCCTTTAAACCAGTAGAAAACTCCATCACAATGGATTTTAGACTTTCTTCTAATTTAGGCATGCTTTCATCGCGTTCCTTTAATATTTCTTCACGAATACTATATTGCATCAAGTCGACACGCTGAAAAATGGAATCTTGGAAGTTGCTCTTCAAATTTCGTTCTAATTCACGAGCGAAATAGATACCGATAATTTGTAAGGCAAGCAATATTAATAAAATATAAATCAGCACTAGTTTGACATGAATGGATTTAAAGAAGCTCACTTTCTGCATTCCTATTACTCCTGTTCAGGATTTCGTAAATAATAACCTACACCACGTCGTGTGACGATCCAAGCGGGATGACTAGGATTATCCTCAATTTTTTCCCGTAAACGACGAATTGTTACGTCAACTGTTCGTACATCACCAAAGTAATCATAGCCCCATACTGTTTGTAGTAAGTGCTCTCGTGTCATGACCTGACCAATATGTTTTCCTAAATAATGAAGTAATTCAAATTCACGATGTGTCAGTTCAATTGCTTCATCACGCTTCATTACTAAATAAGCATCTGGTTGGATAACAAGAGATCCCACAACAATCTCATTAGACTCTTCCTCAGCCTCTTCTGCTGCAGGAGCAACAACTTGTAGACGGCGCATATTAGCCTTCACACGTGCAATCAGCTCTCGTGTACTAAATGGCTTTGTGACATAATCATCTGCGCCCATCTCTAATCCTAATACTTTATCAATCTCAGAGCCCTTAGCAGTTAGCATAATAATAGGGAAATCGTATTTTTTACGTACTTCTCTACACACTTCCATTCCATCGCGCTTTGGTAGCATGATATCTAAAAGCATTAAATCTGGTTGCTCTTCCTCTACTTTTTTTAATGCCTCATCACCATCATAAGCACAAATAACTTTATAGCCTTCTTTTATCAAATTAAATTGCAAAATATCTGCGATTGGTTTTTCATCGTCAACAACTAAAATGGTTTTGTTCATTCATTCTCTCCCTTTCGCTTTTTATCTATTCTTAAACAATGTGTATTTGTAAATTCACTACTCTTAACTCTATCATGCTTTCGAGTTCTATGCATTAATCGATATTCAATCCATCTTATACAGTGACAGAAAATGATATATTCCAACAATTATTTCTCGGGAAATAATTGAAAAAAGACAGCCCACCATTTGGACTGCCTTCTATTCCACATGTTTATCGACCTACATAAGATAACGGATTCTCTAATGAACCGTTCTTTTCAACTTCAAAGTGTAAATGTGTACCTGTCGAATTTCCAGTAGAACCCATTATTCCAATTACAGAACCCTTTTCCACTACTTGGCCCACTTCAACATTAATTGAAGATAGGTGCCCATAAAGTGTCGTATAGCCATTATTGTGATTGATAACAATGCGATTACCATAGCTGCCTGAAGTACCAGCTGCAACAACTACGCCATTATCAGCAGCTAAAATATTGTAGTTACTTGGACGAGCGATATCAATACCTCGATGGAAGGCTCCCCAACGTTCACCCATGCCACTTGAAATATAGCCTCCTACTGCTGGCCATGCAAATTCACCAGTTCCTCGTGAAGAAATTACCTTTGTACCAACTACTTCAATTTGATCTACTGGTTGTTGAATAACTTTTTCTGCTAATGCAACTTTTGAAGTTTGTGCTCCATTTTCAGACGTTAATGCATAGGTTGTTTCTTTTTTTCCATTAGCGCCTTCTTGTTTAATTACTTTTTCGCCTTTATACATTGTAGGGTCTTCTTTGACCACTTTTTTAAATGGAATTTCATCTGCAACTTTCTTTTCTTTTTTCACTTCAAGTGTTACAAACGGTTTTGCCACTGTAACATTTAGTGCTTGTCCAATTTGTAAAACTGTATCCACTGTAATGTCAGGATTCAATGCTAATAGTTCGCTTGTTGTTAAATTGTGTTTTTTAGCAACCGACCCTAACACATCACCTGATTGAATGTTATATGTCTCTTGCTCAAGATAGCCTGTCATTAAATATTTTACCGCTTGCTCAGGCGATACAATTTCAGTCGGTGTAACTTTTTGCGACAATCCCGAAACTCCCTGTTTAAACGAAATATCTAATAGACGAGATTCACCATTTTGTAATTCAGGTAAATTGTTAATAGCTTGCTGGGTTTCAGCAAGTTTATCTAATTCTTGCTGAGAAACATATTGTAGCTTTAACAATTGGACAGTCTTTTCATAAGCCTTTGTATTCTCTAATGATACAACTGGTTTATGATCAACTAATAATGTAAAAGCATCGGATTTTGCTACTAAAGATTGCTCAAGTTTGGATAACGTTTCCGCATCTTTTGTTTCATTCGCAAATACTTGCTCTGGGATTATTTTAACAGCTGAACTAGCATCAATCGATAATCCTTTGAATTGCTGACTCGCTACTTTTTCCTTTGAGGCAATGATTTCTTGAATAGCTTTCTCATCAGATACTGCACCAATATATTCATTACCCACATAAACGTGGAAAATTTTATTTAAGTTTTCTTTATTATATTCCTTAGCAAAACCCATATTAATCGTTAGGCTGGTCATTAAAACTGCAACGATTGAAGCCTTTTTAAAAGAAGAAAAATTGTAGGTGAATCTATTGTTTTCTTCTTTTCTTTTCCAAAACGAATTCATCAATAAAGCCCCTTCCAACTTTACCCTATAGTAGGATGATTTACCCACAAGGATTTTTTGCACCCTTATAATTTACCATAAAGAAAATGGCGTTTGAATGATTTCACCCTTTTGTAATGTAAATGTATTATTTATCTACTAATTGTTACATAGAATAAATTTTATATAGTTAGTAATGACTGTATTTTTATTCATATATTAGGTTATAAAAAACACCTGCCTATAGAAGGATAAAATAAACTATATTGAGCCATTGGTATATTAATCTCTAAATTTTTTCAAGTGAATTTCGACTTAATACTTTTTACTTTTTTAATATTCCGATAAACTATAAAAGAAAATACATTATTTGATTGGAGCGATTAAATTGAGTGATTCACAAACCTCTGAGATCTCAACAAAAATGTTGAGAATGCAGAAAAATAATATGCGTAAAATTTTTCTTAGGATTATTATGGTTCCGCTAGGTGCAATAATAATGGCATTGGGCTTGGAGCTATTTTTAGTACCTAACCACATCATGGATGGAGGCATCGTAGGCGTTTCCATTATCACATCTCATTTATTAAATTTACCCCTTGGTATTTTCATCTTCATTTTAAACTTACCTTTTATTTTTTTAGGCTATAAACAAATTGGGAAAACCTTTGCTATTTCTACAGGGCTCGGTATTACTGTACTCTCGTTAGCAACACTTGCCTTACATAACATACATCCATTTACGGAAGACACACTATTGGCTACAGTTTTTGGTGGAATGATTTTAGGCGTTGGTGTCGGTATTGTCATTCGTTATGGTGGTTCATTGGATGGAACTGAAATATTAGCCATCTTATTTAATAGCAAGACACCGTTTTCAGTCGGGGAAATCATTATGATCTTCAACGTCATTATTTTTGCAGTGGCAGGTTTTGTTTTTAATTGGGAGCAGGCCATGTACTCCATCATTGCATACTATATTGCCTATAAAATGATTGATATTGTTATTCAAGGATTAGAAGAATCAAAATCGGTTTATATCATAAGTGATGAAATTGATGAAATTGGACAAACGATTATGGATCGACTTGGTCGTGGTGTTACCTTCCTTCATGGGGAGGGGGCTTATACGGGGAACGATAAGAAAGTTATCTTTACCGTTATTACTCGTTTAGAAGAAGCGAAGTTAAAATCAATTGTTGCAGAAATTGATGACAATGCATTTTTAGCCATCGGTAATATCGCCGAGGTAAAAGGCGGTCGCTTTAAGAAAAGGGATATTCACTAAAAATGGGCGTACCTCATATGGCACGCCCATTTCAATTTATTTTACTTTATTAGGCTTCCCAAACATCCACTAAAACATTTGTTTGCTCACGAGCAGGTCCCACTGAGAAAGTAGCAATTTGAATGCCAGTTAACTCACTGATGCGCTCTACATAGCGTCGTGCGTTTTCAGGTAGCTCTTCTAAAGTGCGGCAGCTCGTTACATCCTCTGACCAGCCTGGAAGCTCTTCATAGATCGGCTCACATTGTTCAATAATATGAAGATTTGCTGGATACTCCGTAATTGTTTCACCTTTATAGTTATATGCTGTACAGATTTTTACTGTTTCTAAACCAGATAAAACGTCAATAGAGTTAAGTGCAAGATGTGTAATTCCACTTACACGACGTGAATGACGAACAACGACTGTATCGAACCAACCTACACGACGTGGACGACCTGTTGTTGTACCATATTCGCGACCAACCTCACGAATTTGTTGACCCACTTCATCAAATAATTCTGTTGGGAAAGGACCATCTCCTACACGAGATGTATAGGCCTTCGATACGCCAATAACACTTGTCACACGTGATGGACCAACACCTGCTCCAATCGCTACACCACCTGCAACTGGATTTGAAGATGTTACATATGGATACGTACCTTGATCGACATCAAGTAAAATTCCTTGTGCACCTTCAAACAACACTTTGCCGCCTTCATCAAGGACATCATTTAAGATTTTAGATGTATCTGCGACATATTTTGCGATTTCTTGTCCATAGCCATAGTATTCCTCGAAAATTTCTTCGAATGTTACGCCTTCAACTTCATAGAATTTCTCAAATAATTTATTTTTAATGGCTAAATTATGACGTAGTTTTTCTTCAAAGATTTCCTTATCAAGTAAATCAGCCATACGGATTCCAATACGCGCTACTTTATCTTGATAGCAAGGTCCAATCCCTTTACAAGTTGTGCCGATTTTATTATCGCCACGACTTTCTTCATCTGCAATATCTTGCTTAATATGATAAGGCAAAATAACATGTGCACGATTAGAAATACGTAGATTATCTGTATTAATGCCGCGCTCCTGTAAACCTTTAAGCTCTGTTACTAATGACTTTGGATTGACAACTAATCCATTACCAATTACTGAAGTTTTTTCTTTATAGAAGATCCCTGATGGAATTAAATGTAGTTTGTATGTTTCACCATCAATTTTAATGGTATGTCCTGCATTATCTCCACCTGCAAAGCGAGCGATTGCATCGGCTTTTTGCGAAAGGAAATCTGTAATTTTACCTTTCCCTTCGTCTCCCCACTGTGTTCCTACAACTACTACTGATGTCATAATCAGCACCTCCGTTAGATACCTTTGTATCTCAATTTTCAAGCCTCAATCATTGTAACAATGATAGAAACGCCCCGTCAATAAAAAACAGTGAAAAAACACGAACATAAAATCAAAAAATCTGATTCAACGTTCGTGTTTAATAACAGAATGATATGAATATTATCGAACATTCAGATTAATTTAATCTATGGGTAATATTGCATTACTTAAGAGGCAACTTATCTGAATAACGACTAATCACGTGGCGGTGGTGGTGGCATTTGAGACCAATCCACATTAATGAACTTATTGAATTCCTTTTTAAAGGCCAGTGTAACGGTTCCTGTTGGACCATTACGCTGTTTTGCAATAATAATTTCGATCATATTTTTACTCTCAGATTCTTTATCGTAATAGTCATCACGATATAAAAAGGCAACAATATCAGCATCTTGCTCAATACTTCCCGATTCACGTAAGTCACTCATCATTGGTCGTTTATCCTGTCGCTGCTCAACCCCACGAGATAGCTGTGATAGTGCAATAACAGGAACCTTTAATTCACGGGCTAGTCCCTTTAAGGAACGTGAAATCTCCGATACTTCTTGCTGACGGTTTTCTCCCGGTTTGCCACTACCTTGAATTAACTGTAAATAATCGATTAAGATCATTCCGAGTCCATTTTCCTGTGCTAAACGTCGACATTTCGCACGAATTTCATTGATTCGTACACCTGGTGTATCATCAATAAAAATTCCTGAATTCGATAAACTACCCATTGCCATAGTTAGTTTACCCCAATCATCCGTAGTTAAAGCACCTGTACGTAAAACTTGTGCATCAATATTGCCTTCTGCGCAAAGCATACGCATGACAAGTTGCTCTGCACCCATCTCTAAAGAAAATATTGCCACATTCTCACGCGCTTGTACGGCGACACTTTGCGCCACATTCAACGCAAAGGCCGTTTTCCCTACAGAAGGACGTGCTGCTACAATAATTAAATCATTGCGCTGGAAGCCCGCCGTAATATTGTCTAAATCACGGAAGCCTGTCGGTATACCCGTTACATCTCCCTTTTGTGATTGAAGTTTCTCAATATTATCGAATGTTTCCACTAGCACATCTTTAACATGCTTAAAGTCACCAGCATTCTTTCGATTGGCAACCTCCATCATTTTCTTCTCTGCTTCGCCTAATAATGCCTCTACCTCGTCCTCACGTGTGTAGCCGTCCTCAACGATTTTCGTAGCTACACGAATCAATCGACGTAATAGCGCCTTTTCCTCAACGATTTTGGCGTAATGTGCGACATTAGCAGCTGTAGGGACAGCATTGGCGAGCTCTAGTAAATAAGATAGCCCGCCAACATCTTCAATCTCCTTTTTAGCTGATAACTCTTCTGTAACTGTTACAACATCTATCGCTTTTCCTTGATCACTCAAGCGTAGCATCGTTTCGAAAATTTTCTTATGGGCATTTAAATAAAAATCATCCACCAATAAAATTTCTGATGCTGTTATTAACGCCTGTGGTTCAAGAAATATTGCACCGATAACCGATTGCTCCGCCTCCCGGTTATGCGGTGGAACGCGGTCCATCATCGGTTCACTCATGGATCGTCGCTCCTTATTCTTCCGTTACATGTACTTTTAACGTTGCTGATACTTCATGGTGCAATTTTACAGGAACATTTGTAAAGCCAAGAGCACGAATGCCATCAGGTAAAGTCATTTTACGTTTATCAATTTTAATGCCATGTACTTTTTGTAATGAATCAGCAATTTGCTTTGTTGATACTGAGCCGAATAAGCGGCCACCTTCACCTGATTTTGCTTTTACCTCAACTGTTAACGCTTCTAATTTCTCTTTTAATGCTTGTGCTTCAGCTAATTCAGCTGCTGCATTTTTAGCTTCTAATTTTTTTTGTCCATCTAATTGACTCAGTGCTTGAGCATTTGCTTCAGCAGCATAGCCATTTTTAATCAGGAAATTTTGTGCATAGCCATCAGCTACATTTTTAATTTCACCTTTTTTTCCTTTTCCTTTAACGTCTTTTAAAAATACTACTTTCATTAGTCAGAACTCCCTTCAAAGACCTCATTTATGGCCTCTTCTAAATGTTTTTTCACACCATCAATGGATTTAGCCTCTATTTGACAGGCAGCATTCGTTAAATGTCCACCGCCGCCAAGCCTTTCCATGATGAGCTGTACATTGACCTCCCCTAGAGATCGTGCACTTATACCAATTTTTCCATCTGCTCGATGTGCAATGACAAAGGATGCACTAACATCCTTCATGGTTAGTAAAATATCTGCTGTTTGTGCAATTAAAACAGAGTCATACACTTTCGATTCCTCTCCTACAGCAATAGCTACTCCAGGTTTTACAAATTGCACGGTTTGCACAATTTTGGAGCGCTCAATATAGGTGTCCACATCTTCTTTTAAAAGACGCTGCACCAATATTGTATCAGCACCATTCGTTCGTAAATAAGAAGCCGCTTCAAATGTACGTGCTCCTGTTCGAAGTGTAAAGCTTTTGGTATCGACAATAATGCCTGCCAGTAACGCAGTAGCCTCTAGCATATTGATCTTTGCACGCTTCGGCTGATATTCTAGTAACTCTGTCACTAACTCAGCCGTCGATGATGCATATGGTTCCATATAAACAAGTGTAGGATTTTCTATAAAGTCCTCACTTCGACGATGGTGGTCGATTACGACAACCTTTTCAGCTAGCTTCAATAAGTGTTCATCGATGACTAAATTCGGTTTATGAGTATCCACGATCACGAGCAATGATTTTTCTGTCATTTTCCCAGCAGCTTCCTCAGGTGTTAGGAAATTTTCATAGAAATCGGATTTACTCTCAATTTCATTCATGAGTCGTGTCACACTACCATTTAATTCATCAAAGTTTATAATGACATAGCCTTTTACATCATTCATCTGAGCCATTTTTCGTACACCGACAGATGCACCTATGGAATCCATATCAGGATTTTTATGTCCCATAACAAACACTTGGTCACTGTCTTGAATTAAATCACGCAATGCGTGTGAAATGACGCGAGCTCTAACTCGTGTACGCTTTTCAACTGGATTCGTTTTCCCACCGTAAAATTTAAGCTTTCCAGTAGGTTGTTTGATCGCCACTTGGTCACCGCCACGTCCTAATACAAGATCTAGACTCGATTGTGCCAATTCACCAAGCTCTACTAGTGATGATGATCCAGCCCCTACACCAATACTTAATGTTAATGATAAATTTTTCTGAGCTGTTTTTTCTCGAATAGTATCTAAAATAGCAAATTTTTTCTTTTCAAGCTCTGTTAAAATAGATTCGTTTAGTACCGCTAAAAAACGATCTGATGATATTCGTTTGACAAATACACCATGCTCAGCAGCCCATTCATTGACAATTGACGTAACCATCGTATTTGTTAAACTTCGTGGTTGGTCGTCCATAGCTTGTGTGATTTCATCATAATTGTCGACAAATAAGATAGCAATAACTGTACGATCTGCATAGTATTGCTTTTCAATGGCAATCTGTTCTGTTATATCAAAGAAGTATAGTAATCGTTCCTCTTTTTTATAATACACACGATATTTCCGATCACTTAGTGTAATCGTAGCCTCGTTTGTTTCCTCGGTCTTCATTAATACATAGATGTCGTCAGATATATCGACAATACCTTCTCCCACTAATGATTCCATATTTAAGATACCTTGCATATATGGATTCGACCATTCGATTTCATATTGCTCGTTAACGAGCAATATCCCGATAGGCATTTCAAGCAATGCCTCTTCGCCTACTTTTTTCATTCGGAAGGAAATGGATTCAATATGCTTTTCAGTTTCTTCAAAAGCAATCTTTTCTACCTTCCATGTGTAGGCCATTAATAAAATAAAACCTACCCCATAACCGATACCTATCCCGATATTCCAAATACATAGAAGCACGAACGTCACAATTCCAAATATGGAAAGAACAAAAAGCGGATAGCGAATTGGTCGTTTTCTAAAAGTCCCCATTACAATCAGCCCCTTATTCTTTAGTTTTCCCCTTTACAAGTGCACGTACGTCAAAACCTAAATCAACAATACCAAGTAAAATCATGAAGGATGATAACGGAATAGCTAATACGGTAGCTACCCATTTTACTCCCGTTGGCATGCCCTTTTTAGAAATGAAATAATGGATAAAAGATATCCCTTGTAGAATGAGTAAAATCCATAAAATATAAGAAACATTTAATACAATTATATCTAACGTGGAACCAGCCTCTGGACGCATAAACAGATTAATGCATAAAACAATCATGTAATACCATAAAATAGAGCGTGGTAATCTCATATTTTGGAACGGAGCAAACTTCGGTACATCTACTCCTAGTCGTTTTAAAGCTGGTAAATTTAACGTGATGATAATAAATGCAGCAAAAAATGCTGATATTGTTATCGTTGCAGGCATCGTCAGCTCGATTGTTTTAAGCATCGCCTCAAGCTGTTCTGGTTGTAAAGCTACTTGCCCCGTTACACTTTTTGCAAATTCATTAGATTGTTCATAATTTTTACGAACCATTTCTAAACTCATGCTAATGAAGTCAATTCCTGCAAGTTTTACATAGGCAAGATAAACCATTGCCATGGAGATTAGATTAGCAATCCCTGTTGACATAAATAAATAGAGCTTACTTTTCTTCAGATAAATTGCATTACCCATAATGACACCTAATAGCCCTAAAATAAAGGCAAACGGTAGCATGGTTATTCCACTCGTGATAGTGGTTAGGATACAGCCTACTATTGCAACGAGTATTGATGAGGAACGCTTGTAATTTGCACTATACCAAGCAATCGGTAGAGGAGCGAATAATAAAGCTACTATAAAGATGAATGGTACATATGCAGAAATCAGCATTAATATTGTAAAAAGTGCAACCATCATTGAGCCTTGTACAAGCGCTTTTGTTTGATTATTCGGCATTGAAAACCTTCCTTTTTTTCAGTCAAACTTACTACCCTTTATTGTACCATTTTTTCATAGTATTGAACAAAAATCACTTAGATCACTATATGCATTGCCATTAATTTTATCATTCTTGTTTAGTATTACTGCGCTTGCTTATAAAATATTTTGGTACATTACTGGTGCAAATTCAACGGTCCATGAAGAGAAAACGTATATTAGGCTTGAAAAAATGACTTTTACCTATAACAAAAAACCAGCATATACTGATTCGAATATCGTAATATGCTGGTTTTTAAGTTGATGTAAGGTCCGTTACCTTAACGTCATCAATCTTATTTACCTTCTGCTACGAATCCATGATACGAGATACTTTGATAGCTGAAGTTAATCTTAGCGCTAGTGCCAGTTACGCGACGTGGTAAAATTTTACCTCACTCAGAGATGGATTTTTTTAATAAATCCACATCTTTATAGTCGATGTGCGTAATATTGTTTGAAGTGCAGTAGCAAACTTTGCGGCCTCCGTGACGTGGTGCCATAGTATGTCTCCTTCTTACCATACAGTATGTAATCCTTGTGTATTCAATTGATAACACTATCAAACAAAAAAACATGTATAATCTGAGTTTTATTATTCTAGACCAATCCCTCCTTTCTTCTTTGTATTTTAAACACAAAAGCCCTTGAGGGATAGAATCATGTTAGATACAGAATTAGGCAGAGCTATCCTGTATTTGATGCAATCTCAAGGGCTGTTAAGTGTTAATTGCACGAGTTATCAACTCAAAAAAATAATGTCTACTTTTTTGTTGCAGATAAATATATTAATTACCAAAAAGAAGGAAATTTAGATTTGGTGTAGAATTAATAATTTGTAACAAAATACTAAAAATGGGAGGTTTTATTATGTCGATGGCAAAAAAAATGTATTTGCCAGTATTAATGATCTTTACTGTTTTTTGTTTAGGTTTGTCTCCAGCTAAAGATGTTTCTGTGCAAGCTGAGGATGCTCCGAGTATTGTTGTAGTTACCGGCAAACTTGCTAAGGAACTGGTTAATACAACGCTCCGTGCAGTCGAGAAGGGGAAAGTTGAGAATGTAGCTCCTGTGTCTGCATTTGATTTGGAAGGTTCGAGTGTGTACACTGTTGGTGGTGGAGTTACGGCGGTTACAGTTCCTTTGCATGGGGATTATAGCCTTCCTAGTAATATAACGGTATTCTTAGATGAGGATCATAATGTATTGCAGACAAATGAAATGCTGGTTACCCAGAATGAGCTAGGAAATTTCCAGATTTCGACGTATTTGAATGGAACACTTGTTAAATCTCAGGATGCTGGGATTGCTTATATGACGGATGAAGAATTACTTGCAGAAGAGCCATCTATGATTCAACCGATGGGTATAGGAGCAGTGGCAAGTTGTCTTGGAGCAGTACTTGGTGTCGGTGGTACGGTGGCTTATATTATTGCGGTTGCGTGTGGCGGTTCGTGTGCAGCACCGACACCAGTAACTGCTCCAATCTGTGCTGCATGTATTGGAGCATATGCTGTTATTGGTGCAGGGGGTATTGCTGGAGCGGTAGCTTGTTTCAACTACCTGTGAGGTGATTAGATGAATAAGGTTTTGGCAATCTCGATTTTAGGAATGGGTTTAACTGGTGCCGTTTTAATCATCTCGGTCGCCTTGTTGTTCAAATCTCCAATAGGAATTGTGTTACAGATGGTTACGGCTGCTTCAACATTAGCTTTCGTTATTTTCGCTGTCTCGGCTTTAGTATTTCGTCGGCGATTAGATGCAAAAAGAGAGTAATATATTTATTAAATGAATAAAGCCGTGGTATTAAGGAGTAGTCAACTTTGACTACTCTTTTTTACTGAGGATGATTTTAAACAAGAGGTAAAAGAATACAGTTTTATTTTGTCTAAGCGTTCGAAAATAAATTCTGACTTGTTCCTTCTAATTTCAGTTTATAAAACGGTTTGGTAATACTATACGAGATACATATTCAGATTAACTCACACTTTTATTGTTTTAACTATAAAAGGAACTAGTTGTTGCTAAGTAACGATTTAATGTTGCAGGAGAAACCTTTTTACTAGCTTGACGATTATCTATAAACTCAATGAAGTTCGGTATATCTGCTGGCTTTACTTCATAGAATTTCAAACTCTCCTATTTAGCCATAAATAAAAAACCTTTAAATCTTCTAAATAACTTTTTACAGTATTTGATGATAATCCTTTTTGTTCTAAAATATTTATAAAATCTAAGACCTCTACAATAATCCGCAGCTATTGCTATAATATTTTTACATATATTTGAAATTAAGTACATAAAAAAAGTACAACAAAGGTTCAATAACCAATGTTGTACTTTTTTAATATTATTTGTCTTCTGCTACGAATGGAAGTAATCCCATGATACGAGATACTTTAATAGCTGAAGTTAATTTACGTTGGTACTTTGCACTTGTGCCAGTTACGCGACGTGGTAAAATTTTACCGCGCTCAGAGATGAATTTTTTTAATAAATCTACATCTTTGTAGTCGATGTGCGTAATATTGTTTGAAGTGAAGTAGCAAACTTTACGGCGTTTGCGGCCTCCGCGACGTGGTGCCATAGTATGTCTCCTCCTTATCTTATTATAATTTTAGAAGCATTAAAATGGAAGATCATCCTCAGATACTTCTATTGGCCCTTTGCTATTCGCAAATGGGTCCTCATCTACACGTGTATAATTCGGCTGATTCATAGGTGGTTGATTTTGCTGATAAGCATCGCCGCCATAGGAACCCTGTCCTGGCATTGCGCCGCCACCAAACTGTTGTTGTGGTTGACCACCGCCATATGACGGTTGGTTATTACCGTAAGTTTGTCCACCACCGTATTGAGGAGCAGGTGCACCGCTACCATTACGGGGTTCTAAAAACTGTACGCTATCTGCCACGACATCTGTTGTGTATACTCGCTTACCGTCTTGTCCTTCATAACTGCCTGTTTGAATACGGCCCTCTACCCCAATTAAACTTCCTTTTCGCATGAAGTTCGCTAGGTTTTCAGCCTGTTTTCGCCATGCAACACAGCTAATGAAATCAGCTTCGCGTTCACCTTGTTGATTTGAGAATGCACGGTTTACAGCAACTGTAAATCTTGTAGACGCAATTCCATTTGGTGTATAACGTAGCTCAGGATCTTTTGTTAGTCTTCCGACTAATACGACACGGTTTATCATCAGAATGCAACCTCCTTTTCAGCGTTTTGTTAAAAATTAATTATTAAGCTTCTTGGCGAACTGCAATGTGGCGAATGATGTCTTCGCTGATGTTAGCAAGACGTGTATATTCGTTGATTGCATCTGAAGAAGCGTTTACTTTTACGATTTGGTAGTAACCTTCGCGGAAGTCTTTAATTTCATAAGCTAAGCGGCGTTTGCCCCACTCTTTTGATTCGATGACTTCTGCACCGTTAGAAGTTAAGATTTCGTTGAAACGTTCAACTAAAGCTTTCTTCGCTTCGTCTTCAATGTTCGGACGTACGATGTACATTAATTCGTATTTTCTCATCTGTTTACACCTCCTTATGGACTTAGGCTCTCCTATTGAAGGGAGCAAGGAGCAAGTAATTAATTATTACTCACATCAATGAATTGTAACATATAGATACATTTCTTTCAAGTCACAAACTAATAATTCATTATATAATGACAGTATATTTGAAAGGAGCGCCTTCATGCTAACTAATAATAAAGAGCCTATTGTTATCGAATTAGATTTAAAGAAATTAATGATCGACAATTTTGTGATCACTAGTGGTCTTGTCATATTATTTACAGCTATTCAATATATTTGCTTTAAAGATTTTCATTTTTCTGTTTGGAACATGGTTAGTGGCACAGCACTGTTCGTGGCGTTGTATATTATTTTTATTATACTACATGAGGTTTTTCATTTAATTGGCTTTATGTTTTTTGGCAAAGTGCCCTTTAAGGCTTTAAAATACGGCATCAATTTAGAGCTTGGCATTGCCTACGCGACGACTGAACAGCCTCTTTTCAATCATGCTATGAAAAAGGCTCTATTACTGCCATTCTGGACAACCGGCATCCTTCCAACCATTGTTGGGTTTTATCTCAATAGTACGGTTTTGATCCTGATTGGGGCTTTTTTAATAGCAGGAGCAGTAGGTGATTTTTCCATGTATAAAGAATTACGAAAATATCCAAGAGATGCTTTGATACGGGATGATCCCAAATTGCCGAAACTTTATGTCTATCTACCACTGGAAAAGGATAGCTCACTAAAGTAACACTTCATCATTCAAAGAATCTGTAGCGTAGAAATGACTAGCTACAGATTCTAATTTAAGGCGTTAAAAATCCGTGCTGGGCCGCTGTGTATAAATTTCTCCAAATACGATTAATAGTGGATGTTTCTGTAATAGCATCCATACCAAGACTGCGTATTAAATTATTCGCTATCTCTAGGCAAGCTGCAGCAATATCCTTACTCATTTGTGTAAATTGTGATAAGTCCTCTTCGGATAATTGATCACCACGTTGATGTAATTCCCAATATTTAGATAATGTTGTATAGAATTGTTCCTCGTATTGCTTGTAACGTTTCTGCTGTTGCATTAATAAAAACTGAAGGGATCCAATATGCTCAGCCCAGCTTCTATCATGATTTCGTTGCTTCATTAAAACGGTTGCTTCTTCTAAAAAATTCTCTGTTATCCCAAGACAAACACTTAAAAAGGAAGCTTCCGCAAAAGTGGTAAATGGAAAGCTATGTACTGAATCGCCATAATTATTTCTGATTGTACCTAATTGAAAAGTAGCTTCCTGTGGTACCCAAACATTGTTCACACGGATTGTATGACTTGCTGTTGCCTTCAAGCCCATGGCACACCAATCGTTCAAAATTTCAACATCTTGCGGGTTCACTGAGCAGCTAATAATTTTTTCTGTTTTGACACCATTTTCTTCAATATAGCAGTTCATTGTAAATGTTGACGCATAGTTAGAGCCACTACAATACTTCCACTGCCCCGTTATGTAGTAGCCTCCATCTGTTTTTACAGCTATTCCCGTTGGATAACCACTGCCTGCTATGACTGCTTCTTTAGGCATATAGATTTTCTCACAAATATCCTGGCTGAATGTTGGGATAAATGCATTTCCACCTGTACCAATAGTAATTAGCCAGCCGACATTACCATCGAGTGCAGACATTTGCTGAAATACTTTTACACCCTCTACTAAATCTAAATCCTTACCACCTAATTCTTTTGACGTGAACAATTTAAATAATTGTTGCTCATAAATAAAATCTAAGACGTCCTGTGGTAGCATCCCCAGTTGCTCAAACTCTAAACCACGTTCCTTAATTTGCAAAGCATTCATGCGTTAGTCGCCTCCATACGTTAAAAATTCTGATAATGATACAATCGAAAAAGGGCAACCATTTTCGATTGCCCTTGTCAGTTTTTATACATTAAAGCGGAACAGCATAATATCGCCATCTTGTACTTCATATTCTTTACCTTCAAGACGTACTTTACCAGCTTCCTTCGCTGCTGCTTGAGAACCTGCCTCTAATAGATCAGCATAAGCAACTGTTTCTGCCCGAATAAAGCCACGTTCAAAATCCGTATGGATGATACCTGCACATTGTGGCGCCTTCATCCCTTTACGGAATGTCCATGCACGTACCTCTTGTACGCCTGCAGTGAAGTAAGTAGCTAATCCTAATAAATCATAAGAAGTACGGATTAACTGATCTAAGCCTGATTCTTTAATTCCAAGTTCTTCTAAGAACATAGCTTTTTCTTCATCATCAAGCTCAGAAATTTCTTCTTCGATTTTTGCACAAATTGTAATAACTTGAGCACCTTCTGCTGAAGCATACTCACGTACTTTTTTCACATACTCATTATTGTCAGCATCTGCTACTTCATCTTCTGAAACGTTTGCTACATATAGCATTGGTTTAATTGTTAGTAAATGAAGACCTTTAATTATCTTTAGTTCATCATCAGAAAGCTCAGCCGCACGTGCCGGTTTACCGTTTTCTAATTGCTCTTTAATTTTTAGAAGAACTGGCTCTTCCACCATAGCCTCTTTATCTTTTTGTTTTACCATTTTGCTAACACGTTGTAAACGTTTATCTACAGATTCTAAGTCAGCAAGTGCAAGCTCCAGATTAATAACCTCTATATCATCAATTGGGTCTACTGCACCAGATACGTGCGTAATGTTTTCGTCTACAAAACAACGTACAACCTGACAAATTGCATCTACTTCACGAATATGAGCAAGGAATTTATTCCCTAATCCTTCACCTTTGGAAGCACCTTTTACAATTCCTGCGATATCTGTGAACTCAAATGCAGTTGGTACAGTTTTTTTCGGTACAACTAATTCTGTTAATTTATCTAAACGTGCATCAGGTACTTCAACGATACCAACGTTTGGATCAATCGTTGCGAATGGATAGTTTGCAGCCAATGCGCCCGCTTTTGTAATTGCGTTAAATAATGTTGATTTTCCAACGTTAGGTAAACCAACGATTCCAGCTGTTAATGCCATGAATGGACACAACCTTTCTATACTCAGTTCAAATTTTTTCTCTCATATAACCTTATCTATTATATTGATTCACTCATAAAAAGTCTAATATGCCTGATGTTACGCCTCATTAGCAGAAATTAAAACCTTTTTCATTTTTTTCTCAAAGTCGCGGCGTGGAATCATTACACTATGCTGACATCCTTCGCATTTGATACGTACGTCTGCCCCCATACGAATGATTTTCCATTTATTGGTACCACATGGATGTTGTTTTTTCATTTCAACAATATCATTTAAACCAAATTTTTTCGCTTCCATTATTCACTTCTCCCTTCTTCTTTCCCATAGAACATCATTTTTGGATAGGCCATTGGTATATTATTTTCTTCAAAAAGTTTGGTAACGTCACGGCGAATACTACGTGCTACTCCATATTGCTGCTGCGGTAATGTTTCAGCAGCTATTCGTATCGTTACCTCTGTCCCTTTAACATTTTGCACACCTAAAAATACTGGCGTCGCTATTAGCTCCTTATGCATTTTTGGTAATGTTTCTAAATACTTATTAATTATTGCCTCTGCTTTTTCAAAATCAGCCTCAGTAGCCATTTGTAAATCTATAAAAATTTTGGAGTTGTTAACAGAATAATTGACGACCTCACCAATTGCACCATTCGGAATGATGAATTGCTCACCTGTAGCACCATTAATTTTCGTTGTACGTAAACCAATTTCTACAACCGTACCTTCTGCTGCGTTAATTTTTATATAATCCCCTACACCAAACTGATCTTCAAAGATAATAAAGAATCCAGTAATAACATCCTTCACTAAGCTTTGAGCGCCAAAACCAATTGCTAAACCAACAATCCCTGCACCAGCCAATAAACCTGCTACCTTTATTTCTAAGGAAGAAAGAATCCCAATAATTGCAGAGAAATAAACAACATAGGAAATCACACTTTGTAATAATCTTGCAATTGTTCGTTGGCGTCGCTCTGAGTGGTTTAATGGGGAACGCATTCGTATTAAAAACACTTTTTTAATAAATTTTTTACCTAATCTTACTGCAATCCATGATGCTAATAAAATGAGCAATATCTCTAAAGATGCATTAATAACCGATTCCCAAAGGTCCTCAGATGTGAGCTTATCCCAGTATCTCTCCATTAATTTTTTATTCTCTTCCATAATTACCACCTCTTGAATAACTTGCTAAAAATTTGCGTATACTGCATAAAAATTGAGCACTTCTAAAAATAAAAAGAAAGTGAGTTTTTTTATGAATACTATACCAAATTTGTTACTACCTTATTCCCTTCATCACGAGAGTAAAAATGCCGTTTGGCAATTAAGTACATTATTTTTAGAACATATACCGTTTCATCATGAACGACTAATTTTTTGTTGTATTGGCAGTGACCGTTGTACGGGCGATACACTTGGGCCATTAACAGGTAGCTTTTTAAAAAAATCTGTCAGCTTTCCCTATGAAATTGTAGGTTCTTTAGAAGATCCTTTACATGCTCTAAATCTTGATTCTACAATGCAACAGCTACACAATCATACTACAAAACCTTTCATTATTGCGATTGATGCCTGTCTAGGCAGTGAACAAAATGTTGGTCATATTTCAGTGCAAAGTGGACCCATCTTCCCTGGCAAGGCTGTAAAAAAAGAATTACCCCCAATCGGAGACATTTCCGTTAAAGGAATCGTCAATATTGGAGGCTTTATGGAAATGCTCGTTTTACAAAATACAAGACTTCATATTTCTTATGCTATGGCTGAAAAACTTTCAAGAGCTTTATTATTGGCTTCCCATCGCTATTCATTGAAAAGTGTAGAAGATAGCCACCATAATACCAACAATGACGATACCTGGCAGCAAGTTAGCAGCTTTGATCTTAGCTAAGCCAGCAATATTTAACCCTATTGCCATAATCATAACACCGCCTACAGCTGTCATTTCTGTAATGTACATTTGTAGTGCAGCATCAGGTATAAAGGAACTGATAACGCCTGCAAAAAGTGCGATTAATCCCTGATAAACAAAAACAGGTACGGCAGATAGCAATACACCAATGCCTAAAGTGGATGCTAGAATAATGGATGTAAACCCATCTATTAATCCTTTTGTAATTAATACATTATGATCATTACGAAGACCACTATCGAGTGCACCGATTACAGCCATTGACCCAACAACAAAAATTAAGGAGGCAGTGACAAAGCCCTCTGCTATGCTAATTTGATTTTGGTCATTTCGTTTTGTACGAAATAAACTCTCTACCCATTTCCCTAGACGATTCATTTGTCTATCTAAATCTAACCACTCACCTATTACAGTACCTACTACTAAACTTACTACTAATATAATAAAATTATCACTTTCAAAGCCCATTTTTATCCCTAATAATGTGACTGCTAAGCCAATAATAGATAGTACAGTAGATTTCATAGATTCAGGAATATTTTTAAAAATGCGCCCTACTAATGCACCTGCTACTATTAGCACAGCATTAATCAATGCCCCTAGTAATACCACACTTAAGCCTTCCTTCTCTCTAAAAAATAGAGAGCGCCTGTTTGCTTGGCGCTCTGATTAAGTTATAGAAATGTATTTTATTCTTCCTGTAAATTTAGTATTTCTAAAATACGTTCTAAATCATCTTCAGAATAAAATTCAATTTCAATTTTCCCCTTATTATTTGTTTTTTTGATTTGAACATTTGTTCCAAAGTAGTCTCGTAATTGGGATTCCTTGGCTGATACAAATATATCTTTCTTCTTTGGTGGAATTGTTTCACGTGAAACTTCTTCATTTAAGTTTTGTACTAGCATTTCAACTTGACGTACATTCAACCCTAAATTAATGACCTTATTAGCCACTTCTGAGATTCTTCTTTTATTTTTCAGGCCAAGTAATGCTCGTCCCTGCCCCATCGATAAGGTACCATCATTCATAAATTTACGTACATCTTCTGGTAAAGCAAGCAACCGAACATGATTAGCGATATGTGGTCTACTTTTCCCTAACCGTTTCGATAATTCTTCTTGAGTTAAATGTAAGTTTTCCATTAGACTCTGATAGGCTTCCGCTTCTTCAATAACGGTTAAATCCTCACGTTGAAGATTTTCTAAAATAGCTAACTCCATCATTTGTGCATCTGATAGCTCTTTTATGATGACAGGAATAACCTCTAATTCAGCTAACAGACATGCTCTATAACGACGTTCCCCTGCAACAATTTCAAATTTGCGTCCTTTTTTGCGCACAGCAATTGGCTGCAAAATACCATGTTCTTTAATCGAATCTGCTAACTCTTGTAAACTTTCTTCATCAAAAATTTTACGAGGTTGAAAGGGGTTCGCCACAATTAAATCTAATTGAATTTCTTCCACTTGACCACTTTGTTCTAAAGACTCTCCTGGAAATAGTGCACCAATACCCTTTCCTAAACCTTTAGCCATTTTTAATCACTTCCCTCGCCATCTCCAAATAAACTTCTGCACCTCTCGATTTTGCGTCATAAGTGATGATTGGTTGACCATGACTTGGTGCCTCACTTAATCGCACATTACGAGGAATGATCGTCTTGTATACTTTATCTTGGAAATATTTTTTTACTTCATCAATAACTTGCAACCCTAAGTTTGTGCGTGCATCTAGCATTGTTAATAGAACGCCATCAATATAGAGCTGCTGATTTAAATGCTTTTGAACAAGGCGAACAGTTGAGAGCAATTGACTTAGCCCTTCCAACGCATAATATTCGCATTGTACAGGGATAATGAGCGCATCTGAAGCTGTTAAAGCATTAATAGTTAAAAGCCCTAAAGATGGAGGACAGTCAATAATTATATAATCGAAATCTTCTTTCACATTTTGCAGTGCATGTTTTAAACGCACTTCTCTTGAAATAGTCGAAACCAATTCAATTTCTGCACCTGCAAGTGAGATGGTTGCTGGCACGATTGATAAATTCTCTACGTTTGTTTTTTGAATGACATTTTCAACATCTTCATCATCAATGAGCACATCATAAATACAAGCTTGTATTTCTCCTTTATTAATACCAAGTCCACTTGTTGTATTCCCCTGAGGATCGGTATCAATTAATAGCACTTTCTTACCTAAATATGCTAGGCAAGCGCTCAAATTGACCGAAGTTGTTGTTTTACCTACGCCACCCTTTTGATTGGCGATTGCTATAATTCTACCCATTTAAAAGCACCTGCTTTCATCTATCAAACTTAACTTTGACAAATCATTTGTAAAATCACTATTTAATACGCTATCTAACTTTCATTCTATCAAAAAAATTGAAGAGAGTTGTATAAAATATTAAGAATATATACAAAAAAGGAGATATCTCATTTATTTTTCTGAGATATCTCCTCTGTTCAGTATTGGACAGAACAATATATTACTTTTTTAAAATAATTTATTGCACCTTTTTCTTTTTAGGTATCTTCACTGTAATTTGATAGTATTCCTCTGTATCTTCTTCTTCTGTTTTTACTGTAATACCACTTTTCGTTACCATTGTTAGTGATTGTTTAATGGTATTTAAAGCAATGCGCACATCTTTACTTATAGCCTTACGTTTTGGTTTTGCTTTCTTTGGTACTGTTTCTTCCGGCTCGTCTGTGACTGGGTTTAATATGGCTTGAATTTGCTCCTCTAACTGACGAACATTCCATTCATTATCAATCGATAGCTGTAAAATTTCTAATTGTAATGGTTGATCCTTAATAGCAATTAATGCACGTGCGTGTCGTTCAGATATTTTACGCTTCAAAATGGCTTGCTGCACTTCATCCGGCAGCCTTAATAAACGCAATTTATTGGCTACAGTGGATTGTCCTTTTCCAAGTCTTTGGGCCAGAGCTTCTTGTGTTAGCTCATGAAGCTCTAATAATTTTTGATAGGCTACCGCTTCTTCAATTGCGGTTAACTCCTCACGCTGTAAGTTCTCTATTAGCGCAATAGAAGCTGTTTCCTTATCAGTTAAATTACGTACAATAGCAGGGACCTCTGTCCATTGTAGCTTTTTCATCGCTCGGTAACGGCGCTCACCGGCAATGATTTCATATTGATTTTCTGATGTTTTACGTACAACAATTGGCTGAATCACACCATGTGTATGAATGGTTCTTGATAATTCTTCAATTTTTTCATCATCAAAAATAGTACGTGGCTGAAAACGGTTAGGTACAATTTGATCAATAGGCAACTTTATGACTTCTTCCGCTGCATGAACCGCCTCTGCTTGTTCTACTTCATTTTTCACAATAGGCTCCGTTTTACTCCCGCCTCCAAAAAAACGTGAAAAAGGACTTTTCATCCAAGTGGCACCACCTTTAAGTAACTATCTTGCTAAGTGTCATTCTATTATTATTTATTATATTTCATCAAATGTATATAGTTCATAGATGTCTTTTGCGTGAACCATCCATAACTAGTATGTATGCTCAAAATAGAAAAAATATTTTCTACTTTGAGAAGTTTCACATGAAACACTAATTATTGAATTGGTGTTTTATTTGGTACACCTGGCTTACGCGGGTATTTTTTCGGTGTTCCTTTTATTTTATCAAATATATATAAAGTGCGGTCACTTTCTTCAACAGGTAGCTTGAAAGAAAATTCTTCTCTCAGTTTAACACCTAATGTTATTAAAGCTTTTTTAGCATCCTTTAATTCCTCTGCTCCTGCTGCAGCCTTTAAAGCAACAAAATAACCATCTTGCTTTGCTAAAGGTACGCATAGCTCAGATAACACTGATAAACGAGCTACAGCGCGTGCTGTTACCACATCAAATTGTTCACGATATTTTGTATTTTGACCAAACTCTTCTGCTCGTGCATGTACAAAATGCATATTCTCTAATTGTAGCTCATCACTTAAATGATTTAAAAATGTAATTCGTTTATTTAAGGAGTCGACAATTGTGACATGTAAATGCGGGAAACAGATTTTAATAGGGATACTAGGGAAACCAGCACCTGCTCCAACATCACAAACAGTAATTACTTTTGAAAAATCAAAATAAAATGAGGCACTGATCGAATCGAAGAAATGCTTTAAATAAACGCCTTCTAAATCTGTAATAGCGGTTAAATTCATTTTTTCATTCCACTCGACAAGTAATTCAAAATATTTTTTAAATTGAGCGATCTGCTTATCCGAAAGTTCGATGCCTTTCTCTTTCAGAGCCTCAATAAATTGTTGTTCGTTCATGTAAAGTCTCCTTTATCGATCTTACTATACTACTTCACTCAGCAGTATAACCTTAAAAATAGGAAGCGGGCACAATGGTATGCCCGCCCCTTATTCACTTTACGCTGTTGATTAGCTGCTTACTTTCGCGATTTTACCTTGTTCAATATAAACAAGCAGAATGGAAATATCAGCTGGGTTAACACCCGAAATACGAGAAGCTTGTGCAATAGAAAGTGGTATAACTTGTTTTAACTTTTGACGTGCTTCTGTTGCTAAACCTGAAATCGCATCGTAATCAATATTCTCAGGAATTTTTTTGTTTTCCATTTTGTGTAGCTTCTCTACCTGTTGTAATGCTTTTTCGATATAGCCTTCATATTTAAGCTGAATTTCAATTTGTTCTTTTACTTCATCCGTAAACTCTATTTCTGCAGGAATTAAAGATGCGATTAACTCATAATGCATTTCAGTACGTTTTAATAAATCTGCGCCACGAATACCATCCTTTAATTCACTACCGCCAACAGAACGAATAACAGATTGGGTTGCTTCATTTGGCTTAATAATGATTTCACGAAGACGTGCAATTTCAGTTTCAATCAGTTCCTTTTTCTCAATGAACTTTGTATATCTTTCTTGTGGAATCATGCCCATTTTGTAAGCCAGCTCTATTAAACGTAAATCGGCATTATCGTGACGTAACAATAGACGATACTCTGCACGGGATGTTAATAAACGATATGGCTCATTTGTCCCTTTTGTCACCAAGTCATCGATCAAAACGCCAATATAGGCATCAGAGCGACTTAAAATTAACTCCTCTTTACCAAGTACATTAGCAGCAGCATTCATTCCCGCCATTAAGCCTTGTGCGGCTGCTTCTTCATAACCAGATGTACCGTTAATTTGACCAGCTGTATATAAGCCTTTAATGCGTTTTGTTTCTAATGTCGGCCATAATTGGGTTGGCACAATTGAATCGTATTCAATGGCATAACCAGCACGCATCATTTCCGCATTTTCTAAGCCAGGAATAGATTTTAGTAAACGTGTTTGGACATGTTCTGGTAAGCTCGTTGACAAACCTTGAACATACACCTCACGCGTATTACGGCCTTCTGGCTCTAAGAAAATTTGGTGTCGAGGCTTATCATTAAAACGCACAACTTTATCCTCAATAGACGGGCAATAACGTGGCCCTGTCCCTTTAATCATTCCTGAATACATCGGTGAAAGATGTAAATTTGCTTCAATAATTTCATGCGTTTCAGGACTTGTATAGGTTAACCAGCAAGGTAGCTGGTCCATAATGAACTCAGTTGTTTCAAAACTAAATGCACGTGGAACGTCATCCCCTGGTTGAATCTCTGTTTTGTCATAATCAATTGTACGATTATTTACACGTGGTGGAGTACCTGTTTTGAAACGAACTAGGTCAAAGCCAAGCTCTTTTAAATTATCGGCTAAGCGAATCGAAGGTTGTTGGTTATTAGGACCGCTTGAATACTTCATATCACCAATAATGATTTCACCGCGTAAGAAAGTACCTGTTGTCACAACGACTGTTTTAGCACGATAAACGGCACCAATTTGTGTAATGACTCCTTTAACTTCCCCATCTTCAATAATCAGCTCTTCAACCATTCCTTGATGGATTGTTAAGTTTTCAGTTTCCTCCAACACACGTTTCATCTCTTGTTGGTACAAAACTTTATCCGCTTGTGCGCGCAATGCACGTACTGCTGGACCTTTCCCTGTATTTAACATTCTCATTTGTATATGTGTTTTATCGATAACTTTCCCCATGACGCCACCTAAAGCGTCAATTTCACGTACGACGATTCCTTTGGCAGGGCCACCAATAGATGGATTACATGGCATAAATGCAATCATATCTAAATTGATTGTTAGCATTAATGTGCTAGCGCCCATTTTAGCCGCAGCGTGTGCAGCTTCTGAACCTGCATGACCTGCGCCAATTACAATAACATCAAACGTGCCTGCCTCATATTTTGTTGGCATGCTCGTATCTTCCTTTCTCTTATCAATTTATTTTCCTAAGCAGAACTGTGAAAATAGCTGATTAATTAGGCTTTCTTGTACAGTGTCACCAATGATTTCACCAAGTATTTCCCATGTTCTTGTTACATCGATTTGTACCATATCAACTGGTACACCTTCCTGTGCAGCTGCTATTGCATCTTCAACCGTTGCCTGTGCTTGGTGCAGAAGTGCAATATGTCTTGCATTTGAAACATATGTTAAATCGCCCGCTTCGATTTGTCCTTCAAAGAATAAAGCAGCAATGGCTTCTTCTAGCTCTGTAATGCCTTCTTCCTGTAACAAGGAAGTCGTTACAATACGATGCTCATCAGCTAATTCTTCGACACGTGCTAAATCAATTTTTTGCGGTAAATCTGTTTTATTGACAATAACGATGTAATCCATCGCTTCAATTGTTTTGAATAGACGCTCATCCTCAGCAGTAAATTCATCTGCGTAGTTTAATACAAACAAAATTAAATCTGCTCCACGAAGAGCTTCTCGAGAACGTTCTACTCCAATTCGTTCAACAATATCTTCTGTCTCCCGAATACCTGCTGTATCCACTAAACGAAGTGGAACACCGCGTACATTGACATACTCTTCTATAATATCACGAGTAGTTCCTGCAATATCTGTCACTATGGCCTTATTTTCTTGTACTAAGCTATTTAAAAGAGAAGATTTCCCTACATTTGGACGACCTAAAATAACAGTTGATAAGCCCTCGCGTAAAATTTTTCCTTGAGAAGATGTTTGTAGAAGTTTACTAATTTCATTTCTTACCCATGTACATTTTTCTACTAATACAGGTACTGTCATTTCTTCTACATCATCATACTCCGGATAATCTATATTAACCTCTACTTGTGCCAATGTCTCTAGTAAAGCTTGGCGTAAATCACCAATAAGTCTCGATAATTTTCCATCCATTTGACCCAAAGCAACATTCATCGCACGATCTGTTTTAGCTCTTATCAGATCCATAACCGCTTCAGCCTGAGATAAATCAATACGTCCATTTAAAAACGCTCGTTTTGTGAATTCGCCAGGCTCAGCTAATCTTGCTCCATTCGTTAACGCAAGTTGCAATACACGATTCACTGAAACTAGTCCACCGTGACAATTTATTTCAACTACATCCTCACGTGTAAATGTTTTTGGTCCACGCATCAGTGATAGCATTACTTCCTCTACTACCTCACTTGTTTTAGGATCAACTAAATGACCATAATGAATGGTGTGCGAATCTTTCGTTGTTAAACTTTTCCCACCAGGTGATTTGAATATTTTATCTGCAATTGTCACTGCCTCGTCCCCACTTAAACGAACGATAGCTATGGCACCTTCACCCATAGGTGTGGATATCGCAGCAATTGTATCGAACTCCATTTAATGACCTCCTCAACGTTATCCACATGTGGATAATCGAAACCGACCAATACTTACTAACACCTTAGACTAACATATTTTCAACAAAATCTAAAGTAAGGATCATTTCCAAATGTGGATAATATCAATTTTTTAGGTTATCTTATTTTCGACAAAAATCACTATTCTTTGCCTCACTAAAAAAGGTCATTTTATCACGAAGATAAAATGACCTTTCAATATATAGTGTCTGTATGTTTACAGCAGCAGACTAATTATTATTTACTGGTTCAATCACTAAATAACGATTAGGCTCTGTGCCTTCTGAATACGTTTCAAGATCTAGACGATTTGCTAATTGATTATGAATTATTTTTCGCTCGTAAGACGGCATTGGTTCAAATGCCACACGTTGATTTAAGCGTAATGCTTTATCCGCCATTCGATCTGCAAGTAATTCTAAAGCTTCTTGTCGACGTTCGCGATAGTTTTCTACATCCAATTTCACCATTAAAAACTGCTTAGCGCTTTTATTCAATACGAGTTGCGTCAATTGCTGTAAGGAATTTAGTGTTTGACCACGTTTTCCTATAAGCAGTGCAGCTTTCTCACTTTTTAGTTGAAATAATACATATTTCCCCTCGCGAGTCGTAGCAATATCAAGATCATCAATAGCCAACTGTTCAGCAATACTTTGTAAATAAGCTTTTGCCTCTTCAATTGGGTTTGCCGTGTCTTCTTCCTCATTTTGCTCTTTTACGATTTGTTGAACTTCTTCGATTTCACTTGGTTGTTCAGAAACTTGTGAACTTATTGTTTCAACATCATCTACTACTAATGGTTCGTCTAATTTAGTCGCATTTTGCGGTTCGGCTTTGTCACTTTCAATTGTCGGAACCTGAACTTCCTTTACTGTTACACGTACCTCTGCAGAACGTGCACCAAAACCTAAAAATCCTTTTTTACCTTCTTGTAAAACTTCAACATCTACTTGTTCACGGGTTTTGCCAAGTTTCTGTAACGCCAATGAGATCGCTTCTTGTGTTGTTGCGCCTATTTGCGTAAGTTGTTTCACTTTTTAGCCCCTCCATTTTGAGCAGGTTGTGTTTTATCTTTATTCCAAGGTTTATAAATATACAGGTTTTGGAAAATCGAAATAATATTCCCGATTACCCAATATAGTGATAATGCAGCTGGTAAGGCCATACCAAAACCAATGATCATGAATGGCATAATATACATCATGATTTTCATTTGAGGATTATCCATTGCTGGTCCTGTACGTAATACGATAAATTGCATTAAACCTGCCGTAATTGCTAATGCAGGTGCAGGATCTGCTAACGGGAAGATAAAGAAATTTCCTAAATCAAATGTAGATGTAGCATTCATACGACTAATTGCATGATAGAAACCAATTAAAATTGGCATTTGAATGATTACTGGTAAACACCCTGCTAGTGGGTTTACTCCAGATTCACTCATTAGCTTCATCATTTCTTGCTGATATTGTTGTTGTGTCTGAGCATCCTTAGAAGCATACTTCTTCTGCAGTTCCTTCAATTTTGGTTGAATTTCTTGCATCTTTTTAGAGCTCTTTGTTTGTTTAATCATCAAAGGTAAAATTGCTAAACGAATAATAATCGTTACGGCAATGATCCCCCATGCATACGTACCGAGCAAATCAGCAAAGTATTTTATCGCTGATACCAACGGCCAAACAATGAATTCATTCCAGAAGCCTGTGCTGTCTTTTGAAATTGGTTCATTGAATTCTGTACAACCAGAAAGTAGTAAGGCTACTGATACTAGTGACAAAATTACCCAATGTTGTTTTTTCAACCTTCTTCCCCCTACAATTACTATTCACTTTTTCTTCATTCTATATGCATTTCTTCATTCACTGGCAGTTTCCTACCTCAAGATCTGCCAGCTACTTTATCATGATTTAGCCAGCGTTTGGGACGTCCTCAATAAAGATAAAGTTATCAGTTATTTTATCACGCCTATAACGTTCACTCTACTAAATATTCTAACTACATATACTTATTCCTAAGTTATGTTGCGAATTTTACATATTTTTTTATGAAATCGCACGCTACAAATACCCCTACGCGTATATTCCTCTATTTATAATTGTATGCAAAACCGCTCTATTTCTACTCCATTACTAACAGTACAGGCGTATTTTCACCACTTGCTTGCATACATTACACTTTCTTCATTACCTTTGCGATTTGTAGTACATGCTGCAAACTTTGTTTCACTTCATGAAAATCCATAGTGGCCGCCGGATGTCTGGCGATAATAACATAATCCATATTCGGCTTTAAATCATCCTTTAATTCTTGAATACTTTGTCGAATATAGCGTTTTATTTTGTTGCGTGTTACCGCATTTCCAAGCTTTTTACTAACCGATAAACCTACACGAAATTCTGTTTGCCCTTCTTTTGCTAAAAAATAAACAACAAACTGACGATTAGCGAAAGATTTACCTTTTTTAAACACCTTTTGAAAATCATCATTTTTTTTCACTCTTTGGCGTTTTTTCATTTCTTTCACCTGCTATTAGATAATATCTTTTGATCCTCATTTCTAGGTTTACCAAAAATAAAGAAAAAAAAGACCACTGATGTGGCTCAGTGGACTTATTTTATGCTGATAAAACTTTTCTTCCTTTACGACGACGAGCAGCAAGAACTTTGCGACCGTTTTTCGTGCTCATACGTGCGCGGAAACCGTGAACTTTGCTGTGCTTACGTTTCTTTGGTTGGTAAGTACGTTTCATTTATATAGACACCTCCTGATATGAGTTGAATTTTTCAACATACAGACTCGAATATTATATAAAGTTTCTAGTTATTTTGTCAATGTATTTCATAAATTTCTTTTAACCAGCTAATCTATGTATCAAAATCAATCTATTGCATCTTTACTAATTCAAAGATTATTTATTGCATGAACATAAAATATTTATCCACAGAGTACTTGTTTTTTTTACACAGAGTTGTGTATAGTATTTTTTGCATTATTTTTTATCCACAATGATTATCTACAGCTTTTTCACATACGCAGTGCTTGTGGACAACTCTAAAGTGCATAACTACAAGCTATGTGGATAAGTTTCATAAACTATTGAAATAGCTTTGTTTTTCTGATACGATTACTGTGCTTCACTTTGTTGAAAACTGAAATGAACATTTTAATTATCCACAACTGTTAATATGCTGTGGATAATTTTTATCACAGCCTTTGGTTAACTTTTATCCACAGCTTGTGATTATGTGGACGAGTTGTAATATGAACGTATTTACCATTTCTATAAATGCGATTTTTTTTTATGTATTGAACACTGTAAAGGAGATTAGCAGCTTGGAACATTTAGAAGAACTATGGAATAATGTCCTGGCTCAAGTTGAACAAAAAATTTCTAAACCAAGCTTCGAAACGTGGCTAAAGTCTACAAAACTACTATCTTATAATGGTAGTGGTTCCACTGTGACAATAGCTGCGCCTAATTCGTTTGCTCGAGACTGGCTTGAGAATCATTATATTCATTTGATTACAGGTATATTAACGGAGCTTACAGGCGAAGACTTGCTTATTAAATTTGTTGTTCAAAAAAACCAGGATTCGGACGATTTCGATTTGCCGGCGCCGATTATCCAAGCGAAAAATAACGATCACCATGATATTTCACCAGGTATGTTAAATCCGAAATATACTTTTGATACGTTTGTTATTGGCTCTGGTAACCGCTTTGCACACGCTGCCTCGTTAGCTGTCGCTGAAGCCCCTGCAAAGGCATATAATCCTTTCTTTATTTATGGGGGAGTTGGGTTAGGTAAAACACACTTAATGCATGCGATTGGCCATTATGTTTTAGAACATAATCCAAATGCAAAAGTAGTCTACTTATCATCCGAGAAATTTACAAATGAATTTATTAACTCTATTCGTGATAACAAAGCACTTGATTTTCGCAATAAGTACCGCAACGTGGATGTACTGCTAATTGATGATATTCAATTCCTTGCTGGAAAAGAATCAACTCAAGAAGAATTTTTCCACACTTTTAATACTTTACATGAAGAATCAAAACAAATTGTTATATCCAGTGACCGTCCTCCTAAGGAAATTCCAACATTGGAAGATCGTCTACGTTCACGCTTTGAGTGGGGGTTAATAACTGATATTGCGCCGCCTGATTTGGAAACTCGTATAGCTATCTTGCGCAAAAAAGCAAAAGCAGATGGTCTAGAGGTACCAAATGAAGTAATGCTTTATATTGCGAACCAGATTGACTCCAATATTAGGGAGCTTGAAGGTGCGCTTATTCGCGTCGTCGCCTATTCTTCACTGGTGAACAAAGATATTACGGCAACATTAGCAGCTGAGGCATTAAAAGATATAATCCCAAATTCAAAGCCGCGAGCAGTGACAATACTAGATATTCAAAATGCAGTAGGGGAACATTTTAATATACGTTTAGAAGATTTCTCTGCCAAAAAACGTACAAAATTAATTGCTTTCCCACGCCAAATCGCTATGTATTTATCACGCGAATTAACAGATTTTTCGCTGCCGAAAATTGGCGAAGAATTTGGTGGTCGCGACCATACGACTGTCATCCATGCACACGAAAAAATATCTTCTATGTTGAAAGATGACGTTCAACTACAACAAGATGTTAAACAAATTCGTAGTATGTTAGGTAAGTAATTACTGTGGACAAACCAACTATTTAAACACAAACTTATACACAGTCTATCTACATGTGGATAGACTGATTTTATTCATAAAAATACACTTATCCACAAATCCACAGGGCCTATTACTATATCTTTTTATTTTATATAAATAAATAATATAAATATGTGAGGGAAATAGAATGAAATTTGATATTTTACGTGACCGTTTATTAGAGGGTTTAAATGATGTCATGAAAGCAGTAAGTTCAAAAACAACTATTCCGATTTTAACGGGGATTAAAATTGATGTAACAGAGGAAGGTATCCGCTTAACAGGTAGTGATGCTGATATTACAATTCAAACATTTATTCCAGTAGAGGAAGATGGACAACAAATTATTCACATTACTGAAACAGGATCTATTGTTGTACAAGCACGTATGTTTAATGAAATTGTACGTAAATTACCAACAAACGATGTTGAAATCCAAGTAACACCAGGTTTCCAAACGCATATTCGTTCAGGTAAATCTGAGTTCCATCTAATTGGCTCTGATGCAGCAGAGTACCCATTATTACCAGAATTAACGGAAGATCAAAAATTTACTATTCCGGCAGATCTTTTAAAAACAATTATCCGTGAAACAGTATTTGCTGTTGCCACTTCTGAAAGTAGACCAGTGTTGACAGGTGTAAACTGGCAGATCAAAAACGAAACTTTAATCTGTGTTGCAACAGATAGTCATCGATTAGCAAGACGTAAAGTGCAATTGGAAAATTTACCAGAAGTTGAACATAGCGTAGTTATTCCAGGGAAAAGTTTAAATGAATTAAATAAAGTACTAGAAGATTCAACAAATCTAGTGCAAATTGTTATTACAAGCCAGCAAGTATTATTTAAAACTGGTGATGTATTATTCTTCTCTCGTTTACTGGAAGGCAATTACCCAGATACAACGCGTTTAATCCCTGAAGAATATCAAACAAATGTAACGATTAACGGTAAAGCTTTATTACAAGCTATCGATCGTGCGTCACTTGTTGCACGAGGAGATCGTAACAATGTTGTACGTTTTGAAATATTAGATAACCAAGCAGTTGAAGTTTCTTCTAATTCTCCTGAGATCGGTAAAGTGCAAGAAGAAATTCCTGTTGAATCATTAGAAGGAGAAAGCTTGAAAATTTCCTTCAGTGCAAAATATATGATGGAAGCTTTAAAAGCAATTGATGGCCAAGATGTAGTTATTCAATTTACAGGAGCGATGAGACCATTTATTTTACGCTCCGTTCACGATGATGCTATTTTACAATTGATTTTACCTGTACGAACTTATTAAAAATTTCATAACTGCTAAGATAGTCGCTATTGTGACTATCTTTTTTTACTTATGGCGTAATTTTAGGTATGATAGAGAGATAGACAGTCTGTATTCGGAGGGAAACACACTATGCAGGACATTAAAATTGATGAGGAGTTCATCACGTTAGGGCAGCTTTTAAAAATCACTGATGCCATTAGTTCAGGTGGCATGGCCAAGTGGTTTTTACAAGAAAATGCTGTATATGTAAATGGAGAAGTAGACGATCGTCGAGGTCGAAAATTACGTGACGGAGACGTTATAAATATTCCCGGATGTGGTCGCTTCCAAATCGTAGGACCAGCTGGACAATAAATTATGTATATTGAGCAAATAAAACTTACAAATTATCGTAACTATGATGCCTTAGCTTTAAACTTTTCTCCAAAAATTAATGTTTTTATTGGTGAAAATGCTCAAGGAAAAACAAATGTTATGGAGTCCATCTATGTTTTAGCAATGGCTAAATCCCATCGAACAACGAACGATAAAGAATTGATACGTTGGGATTCAGACTATGGTAAAATAGAAGGGGCCGTTAAAAAAAGGCATGGTATTTTACCAATCGAACTTACGATTACAAAGAAAGGTAAAAAGGGCAAGATAAATCATATAGAGCAAAGTCGCCTCAGTCATTATATTGGTCAAATGAACGTTGTTATGTTTGCGCCAGAAGACTTGAACGTTGTAAAGGGGAGTCCTCAAATACGCCGACGTTTTATTGATATGGAGATTGGGCAAATTTCGCCTGTCTATTTACATGATTTATTGACCTTTCAAAAAGTTTTAAAACAACGTAACCATTTCTTAAAGATGAATCAAGGCAAGTCCATGTCAAATGATGTGATGTATGAGGTCTACAATGAACAATATATTCATGCAGCTACCCAAATTATTCGTAAAAGATTTCAATTTATGGATTTATTGCAGGAGTGGGCTGAACCTATACACGCAGGCATATCACAAGGCAAGGAAACACTGGTTATAAAATATCGTACGGTAGCTGGTATTGAAAAAGAACACTCTACCAGTGAAATTGAAAATACTTTACATCAAAAATTGATTGAAGCGAGAGAACGTGAATTTGACAGGGGTGTGACACTTGTTGGCCCACACCGTGATGATTTGCAGTTTTTAGTAAATGGCTATGATGTTCAAACTTATGGCTCTCAAGGACAACAACGTACAACTGCATTGTCTTTAAAGCTTGCTGAAATTGAATTAATTAAACAAGAAACAAAAGAAACACCCATACTACTTTTAGATGATGTTTTGTCGGAACTCGATGATTATCGTCAATCGCATTTATTAAATACCATTCAAGGTGAAGTCCAAACCTTTGTAACAACTACAAGTGTGGATGGAATTCATCATGAAACGATGGAACAGGCTCAACTGTTCCACGTGAAACAAGGTGCGATTGAAAAAAGTTAGCCAGGGTAGTTTTTTAGATTACAAAAGAATGGTAATAGTCAGCTCGGTTGACTGTTCATTCATTTACACACAATGATGTTATGAAGGAGTAGATGAAAGCCGTGGCTATAGAGAACGAAGGTTTACAAAACCAAGCTTATGAAGCCGATCAGATACAGGTACTAGAAGGTTTAGAGGCAGTACGTAAAAGACCAGGGATGTATATCGGTTCAACAAGTTCTAAAGGGCTTCACCATTTAGTATGGGAAATTGTTGATAATAGTATCGATGAAGCTCTTGCAGGATTTTGTACTGATATACAAGTAACAATTGAAAAAGAGAACTGGATTCGCGTAGAAGATAACGGTCGAGGTATTCCAGTTAGCATTCAAGAAAAAATGGGTAAGCCAGCTGTTGAAGTTATTATGACAGTTTTACATGCTGGTGGTAAATTTGGCGGTGGAGGCTATAAAGTTTCTGGTGGTCTTCATGGAGTTGGGGCATCAGTGGTGAATGCACTTTCTGTTGAAACAATTGTTCAGGTTCATCGTGAAGGTCATATTCATGAAATTAAGTTTGAACGTGGGAAAACTGTTCAAGAATTAATGGTGATCGGTGAAACAAACCACAATGGTACAACAACGCGATTTAAAGCTGATCCAGAAATTTTTAAAGAAACGACTGTTTATGAATATGATATTTTAGCTCATCGTATTAGAGAATTGGCTTATTTAAATCGTGGTATTAAGATTACGATTGCTGATGAACGAGAAGAAGAGGTTCGTTCAACTACATATCACTATGAAGGTGGTATTCGATCTTATGTTGAGCATTTAAACCAATCTAAAGAGCCAATCCATGATCCAATTGATGTTCTTGGAGAGAAGGATGGCATCTCAGTGGAAATTGCTATGCAATACAATGCTGGATTCTCCTCTAATATTTTTTCATTTGCTAATAATATTAATACGTATGAAGGCGGTACACATGAGTCTGGTTTTAAAACAGCCCTTACACGTGTTATTAACGACTATGCTCGAAAAAATGGATTGCTTAAAGAATCTGATGCCAATCTTACAGGCGAGGATGTACGTGAAGGGTTAACAGCTATTGTTTCTGTTAAACATCCAGATCCACAATTTGAAGGACAAACGAAAACAAAGCTAGGGAATTCAGAAGTAAGTCAAATTACTAATTCATTATTCTCAGATGGCTTTGAACGTTTTATGTTAGAAAATCCAACTGTTGCTCGTAAGGTTGTAGAAAAAGGTTTAATGGCTGCCCGTGCACGTGTAGCTGCGAAAAAGGCACGTGAATTTACTCGTCGTAAAAATGCACTTGAAGTATCAAGCTTACCGGGTAAATTAGCTGACTGTTCTTCTACTATCCCCGCTGATTGTGAAATTTATATTGTTGAGGGTGATTCAGCCGGCGGTTCGGCTAAATCTGGACGTGACCGTCACTTCCAAGCGATTTTGCCTTTACGTGGTAAGATTCTTAACGTTGAGAAAGCCCGACTAGATAAAATTTTATCGAATGCGGAAATTCGTGCAATGATTACAGCATTCGGCACAGGTATTGGTGAAGAGTTTAATTTAGAAAAAGCTCGTTATCATAAAATCATTATCATGACAGATGCCGATGTCGATGGAGCACATATTCGTACATTACTTTTAACATTCTTCTTCCGTTTCCTTCGACCACTTATAGAAGCAGGCTATATTTATATTGCACAGCCACCACTTTATCAAGTGAAACAAGGTAAGCATATTGAGTACTGCTACGATGAAGAAACATTAAAAGAAATTATAGAACGACTACCAAAAATGCCAAAACCAAATGTGCAGCGTTATAAAGGTCTTGGTGAAATGAACGCTGAGCAACTTTGGGAAACAACAATGGATCCAGAGTACCGCACATTATTACAAGTAGAATTAGATGATGCAATTAAAGCTAACCAAGCATTTGAGCGTTTAATGGGCGATGAAGTTGAACCTCGTCGTCAATTTATCGAGGAAAATGCCGTATACGCTAATTTAGATATCTAATTTTTCTTGAGAGGAGGTCTACACTTTGTCAGAACAAGAACGCTCCGGTGTTAAAGGAGTTAATATCACAGAAGAAATTGAAACATCCTTTCTTGATTATGCAATGAGTGTAATTGTATCGCGTGCATTACCTGATGTACGTGATGGATTAAAACCAGTTCATCGTCGTATTTTATATGGGATGCAGGAATTAGGTAACACCGCAGATAAAGCTTACAAAAAATCAGCACGTATTGTTGGGGATGTAATGGGTAAGTACCATCCACATGGTGACTCATCCATTTATGATGCAATGGTACGTATGGCGCAAGATTTTAGTTATCGTTATATGCTTGTTGATGGTCACGGAAACTTTGGCTCTGTTGATGGTGATGGAGCAGCAGCCATGCGTTATACAGAATCACGTATGTCTAAAATAGCTATGGAAATGCTTCGTGATATCAATAAAGATACAATTGACTACACTGATAACTATGATGGATCAGAAAAAGAACCAATTGTTTTACCAAGTCGCTATCCAAACCTTTTAGTGAACGGTGCTGCGGGAATTGCCGTTGGTATGGCAACGAATATTCCTCCTCACCAGTTAGGAGAAACAATTGATGCTGTTATAGCACTTTCTGAAAATCCAGGCATTACTACTGAGGAGTTAATGGATATTATTCCAGGTCCTGATTTCCCTACTGGAGGATTGATTTTAGGGCGTAGTGGTATTCGCAGAGCTTATGAAACTGGACGTGGTTCCATCATTATTCGCGCGAAGGTGGAAATTGAGCAAAAGTCAAATGGTAAGGAGACCATTCTTATTCATGAATTACCTTACCAAGTGAATAAGGCTAAGCTTATTGAAAAAATTGCAGAGCTTGTACGTGATAAAAAAATAGATGGTATTACAAATTTACGTGATGAATCTGACCGTCGCGGTATGCGAGTAGTCATTGAAGTTCGTAAAGATGCCAACGCTAATGTAGTTTTAAATAATTTATATAAACAAACAGCTATGCAATCAAGCTTTGGTATCAATATGCTGTCATTAGTAAATGGTCAACCAAAAGTATTGGGCTTAAAAGAAATGCTTTACCATTATTTAGAGCACCAAAAGGTAATTATTCGTCGTCGTACAGAATTCGAACTTCGAAAGGCTGAAGATCGTGCTCATATTTTAGAAGGCTTACGAATTGCACTCGATCATATTGATGAAATAATTGCCATCATTCGTGGTTCGCGTAGCGGCGAAGAAGCAAAGCCGCAATTAATGGAGCGTTTTAGCTTATCAGAGCGCCAGGCTCAAGCTATTTTAGATATGCGTTTAGTTCGCTTAAGTGGATTAGAACGTGAAAAAATTGAAGCAGAATACCAAGAGCTTCAAATTCTTATTGCGGATTTAAAAGCAATTTTAGCGGATGAAGAAAAAATTGTGGATATTATTCGTACTGAAATTTTAGAGGTGAAAGAACGTTTTAATGATATACGCCGTACTGAGATTACATCTGGTGGTCTAGAAATGATTGAGGATGAGGATTTAATTCCTGTTGAAAACTCAGTTGTTACTTTAACACATAATGGCTATATCAAGCGTTTAGCTGCGAATACATATCGTAGTCAAAAGCGTGGTGGTCGTGGTGTACAAGGAATGGGGACAAACGAAGATGATTTTGTAGAGCATCTAATGAATACCTCTACCCATGATACAATTTTATTCTTTACGACCAAAGGTAAAGTATTTAGAGCAAAAGGATATGAAATTCCAGAGTTCGGTCGTACCGCTAAAGGATTACCAATTGTAAACCTACTCAACATAGATAAAGGTGAAAAAGTAACAGCCATGATTCGCGTTGGATCGTTTGATGAAGATGCTTACTTTATCTTTACGACGAAAACAGGTATTACGAAACGTACACCTGTCTCACAATTTGCTAACATTCGAACAAATGGTTTAATAGCTATTAGCTTACGAGAAGATGATGATCTTATTTCTGTACGTCTAACAGATGGAGATAAGCAAGTGATTATTGGTACACGCGATGGTATGCTCGTTCGTTTCCAAGAAGATGACATTCGTTCTATGGGTCGTACAGCTGGTGGAGTGCGAGGCATTAAGCTACGTGATGGTGACGAAGTAGTAGGCATGGAGATTGTCGAACCAGGGCAAGAAATTTTAGTAGTTACTGAAAAAGGTTACGGTAAACGTACTTCTGAAGATGAATATCGTTTACAAAGTCGCGGTGGTGTAGGTCTGAAAACCATCCAGATTACAGATAAAAATGGACCTATGGTAGCTGTGAAAACAGTTGATGGTTCTGAAGATCTCATGCTTATTACAATCAACGGTATGTTGATCCGTATGGATATCAATGATATTTCATTAATTGGACGTAGTACGCAAGGAGTTCGTTTAATTCGATTAGGAGACGACGAATTAGTTGCGACTGTAGCTAAAGTTGAAAAAGCTGAAGAGTCTCCAGAAGACGAAGAAGATGAAATAGAGGAATAATTTCAACCGATGACGACAGAATTACATGTCGTTCATCGGTTTTTTTACGTAAATAATGAAAAATAAGTAATTATTTAGAATTCCATGATAAAATGAAGATACCTTATTTGAAGCAAGAAACAGTGGAGAGGTGTTCATTTCGTGGAAACTATATATGTTCCGATTTCAGAGTTAGGCGTTGGTAAAGTAATTTCTGAAGATATTTTTGCTAATACACAGTATCCAATCATTTTTAAAGATACGATGATTTCCTACGTACATTTGCAAGTATTTCATGCGTTTAATATTTTCAACGTCCCCGTTTATAAAAATGAAAACGATACTCGAGTAGAGAAGAAAGAAAATGATGTTGAGGTTGTGATAGAAGAAATACCGACTTTTAGAAAAGTCTATAATAATTCTGTTGAACAATTCAAAAAAGAATTTAAAAATTGGGAAGCCGGAGCAAAAGTAGATATTGCCAAGGCAAGGACAATTATTTTACCTCTAGTAGAGATGGTCCTAGATGATCGTACAATTATATTTGATTTAAATGAGTATTCAAATGCGAAAGACTACTTGTATCACCATTGTGTTGCAACTGGTTTGATTTCCGCAGTGATTGCTCAAAAGCTTGGTTATGATAGAGGGATTACCATTCAAGTTGCAATAGGTGGTTTATTAGCTGATTGTGGTATGGCTAAAGTACACCCACGTATTAGAGATAAGAAGACACCTTTAACAGAGCAAGAGTATGATGAAATTTATAAACATCCAATTTATAGCTATAATATGGTAAAAGATTTAACGATTTTAAAGGAGACAATGAAAGAGGCAATTTTCCAACACCATGAACGTTTAAATGGAAGTGGCTATCCGAAAGGTGAAAAGATCGCTAATATCTCAATTTTTGCTCAAATTATAGCTGTGGCAGATGTCTTTCATGCTATGACATGTGAACGAGTATATAGATCAAAACAATCTTCATTTAAAGTTATAGAAATGATTAATGAATCTGAGTTTGGGAAGTTCGATATTAAAGTAGTACGTGCTTTAATCGATATTGTTGCAGATCTTCCTATAGGTACGATTGTTGAACTGTCTAATTTGGAACGTGGTGAAGTAATGTTTGTAAATAAATTTGCACCAACACGTCCACTCATTAAATTAATCCATTCAGGAGAAATTTTTGATTTAGGAAAAAATCGTAGTTTTTATATTTCACGAATTATAACAAGTCTTTAAAAAATATTAGGGCAAACCATATATTATGGCTTGCCATTTTTTGACCCTTCATGCCATTAGTAAAGTATGTGTCCATGTTGAGTATAGTTTGCATCTTCTTTACTAAGTGTCTGGATAGTATATTTCTATAAAATAACAGACAATATTAATCCATTAGGTAGTAGTCTTATTTGCTATGATGGTGTTTAAACGCATTTAATTATATTGCATTTAAATATTTTCGGAGAAAGTGTTGACATAGTTTTAGAATCTTGATATTATAAATGAGTCGCCAAGAGGTGACAGTGAAATAATGAACATGAACCTTGAAAACTGAACAAGCAAAACGTAATCAATAAAGTTTTTAGTAACTAACCTTGGTTAGTGAACAAAACAAAATTTTGGACATCAAAATGATGCCAGCAAAACAATTTGAGCTATTCAAATTTCTTTTATGGAGAGTTTGATCCTGGCTCAGGACGAACGCTGGCGGCGTGCCTAATACATGCAAGTCGAGCGAACAGAGAAGGAGCTTGCTCCTTCGACGTTAGCGGCGGACGGGTGAGTAACACGTGGGCAACCTACCTTATAGTTTGGGATAACTCCGGGAAACCGGGGCTAATACCGAATAATCTGTTTCACCTCATGGTGAAACACTAAAAGACGGTTTCGGCTGTCGCTATAGGATGGGCCCGCGGCGCATTAGCTAGTTGGTGAGGTAACGGCTCACCAAGGCGACGATGCGTAGCCGACCTGAGAGGGTGATCGGCCACACTGGGACTGAGACACGGCCCAGACTCCTACGGGAGGCAGCAGTAGGGAATCTTCCACAATGGGCGAAAGCCTGATGGAGCAACGCCGCGTGAGTGAAGAAGGATTTCGGTTCGTAAAACTCTGTTGTAAGGGAAGAACAAGTACAGTAGTAACTGGCTGTACCTTGACGGTACCTTATTAGAAAGCCACGGCTAACTACGTGCCAGCAGCCGCGGTAATACGTAGGTGGCAAGCGTTGTCCGGAATTATTGGGCGTAAAGCGCGCGCAGGTGGTTTCTTAAGTCTGATGTGAAAGCCCACGGCTCAACCGTGGAGGGTCATTGGAAACTGGGAGACTTGAGTGCAGAAGAGGATAGTGGAATTCCAAGTGTAGCGGTGAAATGCGTAGAGATTTGGAGGAACACCAGTGGCGAAGGCGACTATCTGGTCTGTAACTGACACTGAGGCGCGAAAGCGTGGGGAGCAAACAGGATTAGATACCCTGGTAGTCCACGCCGTAAACGATGAGTGCTAAGTGTTAGGGGGTTTCCGCCCCTTAGTGCTGCAGCTAACGCATTAAGCACTCCGCCTGGGGAGTACGGTCGCAAGACTGAAACTCAAAGGAATTGACGGGGGCCCGCACAAGCGGTGGAGCATGTGGTTTAATTCGAAGCAACGCGAAGAACCTTACCAGGTCTTGACATCCCGTTGACCACTGTAGAGATATAGTTTCCCCTTCGGGGGCAACGGTGACAGGTGGTGCATGGTTGTCGTCAGCTCGTGTCGTGAGATGTTGGGTTAAGTCCCGCAACGAGCGCAACCCTTGATCTTAGTTGCCATCATTTAGTTGGGCACTCTAAGGTGACTGCCGGTGACAAACCGGAGGAAGGTGGGGATGACGTCAAATCATCATGCCCCTTATGACCTGGGCTACACACGTGCTACAATGGACGATACAAACGGTTGCCAACTCGCGAGAGGGAGCTAATCCGATAAAGTCGTTCTCAGTTCGGATTGTAGGCTGCAACTCGCCTACATGAAGCCGGAATCGCTAGTAATCGCGGATCAGCATGCCGCGGTGAATACGTTCCCGGGCCTTGTACACACCGCCCGTCACACCACGAGAGTTTGTAACACCCGAAGTCGGTGAGGTAACCTTTTGGAGCCAGCCGCCGAAGGTGGGATAGATGATTGGGGTGAAGTCGTAACAAGGTAGCCGTATCGGAAGGTGCGGCTGGATCACCTCCTTTCTAAGGATTATTTCGGAATACAAACCTAGGGTTTGTAAGATTACGTTTTGCGTTCAGTTTTGAAGGTTTATTAAATAATATAAAACTTCCAAGAGGGCCTATAGCTCAGCTGGTTAGAGCGCACGCCTGATAAGCGTGAGGTCGATGGTTCGAGTCCATTTAGGCCCACCATATATACCTCTTGGGGCCTTAGCTCAGCTGGGAGAGCGCCTGCCTTGCACGCAGGAGGTCAGCGGTTCGATCCCGCTAGGCTCCACCAATCTTTGTTCTTTGAAAACTGGATAAAACGACATTGAAATTGTAACAAACACATTTATTTTTTAAGTTTTTTTATAGGCTTAATAACATTAGAAGGTTTCAAGACATGAGCAGTTCTAGGAAGCAATCGAGTGAATGAAGGAGCGTACTTGAGTACGTGATTGATTGAACGAGTGACGCTGACAACGAAATGTAATATGTATTGAAAGCCGTTAGGTTAAGTTATTAAGGGCGCACGGCGAATGCCTTGGCACTAGGAGCCGAAGAAGGACGGCACTAACACCGATATGCTTCGGGGAGCTGTAAGTGAGCTTTGATCCGGAGATTTCCGAATGGGGGAACCCACTACGTTTAATCGCGTAGTATCTTGACGTGAATACATAGCGTCTTGAAGGCAGACCCAGGGAACTGAAACATCTAAGTACCTGGAGGAAGAGAAAGAAAAATCGATTCCCTGAGTAGCGGCGAGCGAAACGGGAAGAGCCCAAACCAAGAGGCTTGCCTCTTGGGGTTGTAGGACACTCAATACGGAGTTACAAAAGAGCGAGTTAGATGAAGCGACTTGGAAAGGTCCGCCAGAGCAGGTAAAAGCCCTGTAGTCGAAAGTTCGTTCTCTCCTGAGTGGATCCTGAGTACGGCGGAACACGTGAAATTCCGTCGGAATCCGGGAGGACCATCTCCCAAGGCTAAATACTACCTAGTGACCGATAGTGAACCAGTACCGTGAGGGAAAGGTGAAAAGCACCCCGGAAGGGGAGTGAAAGAGATCCTGAAACCGTGTGCCTACAAGTAGTTAGAGCCCGTTAATGGGTGATAGCGTGCCTTTTGTAGAATGAACCGGCGAGTTACGATTACGTGCGAGGTTAAGCTTTAGAAGGCGGAGCCGCAGCGAAAGCGAGTCTGAATAGGGCGAATTAGTACGTGGTCGTAGACCCGAAACCAGGTGATCTACCCATGTCCAGGGTGAAGGTAAGGTAACACTTACTGGAGGCCCGAACCCACGCACGTTGAAAAGTGCGGGGATGAGGTGTGGGTAGCGGAGAAATTCCAATCGAACTTGGAGATAGCTGGTTCTCTCCGAAATAGCTTTAGGGCTAGCCTCGTGATGAGAATACTGGAGGTAGAGCACTGTTTGGACTAGGGGGCCATCCCGGTTTACCGAATTCAGACAAACTCCGAATGCCAGATATTTATACACGGGAGTCAGACTGCGAGTGATAAGATCCGTAGTCAAAAGGGAAACAGCCCAGACCACCAGCTAAGGTCCCAAAGTAATCGTTAAGTGGAAAAGGATGTGGCGTTGCACAGACAACCAGGATGTTGGCTTAGAAGCAGCCATCATTTAAAGAGTGCGTAATAGCTCACTGGTCGAGTGACGCTGCGCCGAAAATGTATCGGGGCTAAACGATTCACCGAAGCTGTGGATTGACATCTACGATGTCAGTGGTAGGAGAGCGTTCTAAGTGCGTTGAAGTCAGACCGGAAGGACTGGTGGAGCGCTTAGAAGTGAGAATGCCGGTATGAGTAGCGAAAGACGGGTGAGAATCCCGTCCACCGTATGACTAAGGTTTCCTGAGGAAGGCTCGTCCGCTCAGGGTTAGTCGGGACCTAAGCCGAGGCCGATAGGCGTAGGCGATGGACAACAGGTTGATATTCCTGTACCACCTCCTCACCGTTTGAGAAATGGGGGGACGCAGTAGGATAGGGTAAGCGCGCTGTTGGTTATGCGCGTCCAAGCAGTAAGGCGTGTGTGTAGGCAAATCCGCACACTGTAACGTTGAGCTGTGATGGCGAGTCCGTATGGACGAAGTTCCTGATTTCACACTGCCAAGAAAAGCCTCTATCGAGGTGAGAGGTGCCCGTACCGCAAACCGACACAGGTAGTCGAGGAGAGAATCCTAAGGTGTGCGAGAGAACTCTCGTTAAGGAACTCGGCAAAATGACCCCGTAACTTCGGGAGAAGGGGTGCTCTTGAGCGTGCAAGCGCATGAGAGCCGCAGTGAATAGGCCCAGGCGACTGTTTAGCAAAAACACAGGTCTCTGCAAAACCGTAAGGTGACGTATAGGGGCTGACGCCTGCCCGGTGCTGGAAGGTTAAGAGGAGTGGTTAGCGCAAGCGAAGCTGCGAATTGAAGCCCCAGTAAACGGCGGCCGTAACTATAACGGTCCTAAGGTAGCGAAATTCCTTGTCGGGTAAGTTCCGACCCGCACGAAAGGCGTAACGATCTGGGCACTGTCTCAACGAGAGACTCGGTGAAATTATAGTACCTGTGAAGATGCAGGTTACCCGCGACAGGACGGAAAGACCCCGTGGAGCTTTACTGTAGCCTGATATTGAATTTTGGTACAACTTGTACAGGATAGGTAGGAGCCAGAGATCTCGGAGCGCCAGCTTCGAAGGAGGCGTCGGTGGGATACTACCCTGGTTGTATTGAAATTCTAACCCATGCCCCTTAGCGGGGCAGGAGACAGTGTCAGGCGGACAGTTTGACTGGGGCGGTCGCCTCCTAAAAGGTAACGGAGGCGCCCAAAGGTTCCCTCAGAATGGTTGGAAATCATTCGTAGAGTGTAAAGGCACAAGGGAGCTTGACTGCGAGACCTACAAGTCGAGCAGGGTCGAAAGACGGGCTTAGTGATCCGGTGGTTCCGCATGGAAGGGCCATCGCTCAACGGATAAAAGCTACCCCGGGGATAACAGGCTTATCTCCCCCAAGAGTCCACATCGACGGGGAGGTTTGGCACCTCGATGTCGGCTCATCGCATCCTGGGGCTGTAGTCGGTCCCAAGGGTTGGGCTGTTCGCCCATTAAAGCGGTACGCGAGCTGGGTTCAGAACGTCGTGAGACAGTTCGGTCCCTATCCGTCGTGGGCGTAGGAAATTTGAGAGGAGCTGTCCTTAGTACGAGAGGACCGGGATGGACACACCGCTGGTGTACCAGTTGTCTTGCCAAAGGCATCGCTGGGTAGCTATGTGTGGACGGGATAAGTGCTGAAAGCATCTAAGCATGAAGCCCCCCTCAAGATGAGATTTCCCATTACGCAAGTAAGTAAGATCCCTCAAAGACGATGAGGTAGATAGGTTCGAGGTGGAAGTGTGGTGACACATGGAGCTGACGAATACTAATCGATCGAGGACTTAACCAAAAACGTTTGAACCATTCAATGAACCGTTTATCCAGTTTTGAAAGAATAATTTCTTTTATGAAGGGTTTCAAAATACGAGTAGTTCGAGGAAGCAATGGAGAGAGGAAAGGAGCGTACTCAAGTACGTGACTGACTGAAGGACAGAAGCTGACGAAGAAATGCGATGTATATTGAAAGCCGACCATAGTCTAGTGATGATGGCAAAGAGGTCACACCCGTTCCCATACCGAACACGGAAGTTAAGCTCTTTAGCGCCGATGGTAGTTGGGGGCTTCCCCCTGTGAGAGTAGGACGTCGCTAGGCATAATAAAAACAGTCAGCTGTGTGCTGGCTGTTTTTTTATTTTTGTATCTTTTGAAAACCCCTTGCTATGCGAGGGGTTCTAAAGAGCTTCTAGCTATGGACAAGAAAAAATCCCCAATCGTATAATGAATTCTGGTCTGGTCAACCGACTTCGTACGAAAGGGGATCCAAATAGATAACAAGAGTTTAGCACACACAACATGGAATTGTAAGTATCACATTGTCTTTGCGCCAAAATATAGAAGGCAGATTATTTGTGTACAAATTAAAGTTAATATAGGAAGAATCCTTTGCTAGTTAGGTGAAAGAAAAGGAGCAGAAATTATCGAAGCAACAGCCTGCCCTGATTATATTCATATGTTGGTGAGTAATTCTCCAAAATTAAGTGTTTCATATGGGTTATTTGAAAGGGAAAGGTAGTTTAATGAAATTTGATTGACAGGCGAATCTGAAATACAAATATATTAACAGGGAGTTTTGATGTCGTGGATATTATGTAGATACAGTAGGAAGAAACAAAAAACATTCAGAAATATATAGTCAATGACAACAGTATTCTTGAGGATCAAATGATCATGAAGGGTTGTTCGTGCATAAAAATCTTGACTAATTTAAATTTATTTTCAGCTATATGTATGGAATGTCCTGTGCGCTTCCTTTCTCTACTATGACATAATAAGACCAATTATATTTTTGCATAAATCGTTACACTATTTTTTTGTTGGTAGATTTCTGAAAAATGTAGTGATTTCACCTTAACCATAACGAAATGTATGGCCTGCCCTTACCTTACCTGACTGTTTCGCCTCTTTCTCCTCTACGAATTGTTTCAATAGCATTTTAACTGTGTATGTTTTATATTCAGTTCCTCTAGTACTTGTTTTACTGGTATACAAGCAACTTCATTTCATTTGCCCTCATTTTACTTCAAATGGGTAACTTACTCTTAATAGCCATAGAAAAAACGTCTCTCTTAATTAATAGGTCAGTATGTACTAATTACCTTCCTTTTGTGAAATCCCTTTTATTCCGTATATTAGAAAAAATCCAATTTGATCATAAACAAAAGTTGTTAACCATGTTTTAGGTTTCGACAATAAAGTATAAATTTTAGTTCTAATCATCATTACCCTCTCTTATACTGTAAAGATTACATCAAAAAGGAGAGGAAATTTTGTGGATTGATGGCGTTTTTTCTGGTGGTGGTTTGAAGGGATTTGCCCTGGTTGGGGCATATCAAGTACTAGAAGCTGAACATTTTCGTTTTAAACGTGTAGCTGGTACAAGTGCAGGTGCAATTTTAGCTGCGTTTATTGCTGCGGGATATAGCGGTAAAGAGATCGAAGCTATGCTAGAAGAATTGGATGTACCTTCATTACTGGATCCTAGAAGAACAATATTACCTTTCCCTTTTATGAAATGGATAAATGTTTATAATCATTTAGGTCTTTATAAAGGAAAGGCATTAGAAAAATGGTTTTTTCAAAAATTAGCTGCAAAAGGTGTATATACTTTTGGAGATTTGCCTAAAGATTCACTAAAATTAGTAGCTTCAGATTTGACCAATGGTAGAATGATTGTTTTACCAGATGATCTACACAAATATCAGATTGATGCGAAGAACTTTTCAGTTGCTTGTGCACTACGTATGAGTTGTGGTATACCATTTTTCTTTGAACCAGTTACCTTAAAAACTGGCAAAGGAGAATCAGTAATCGTGGATGGTGGGGTTTTAAGTAATTTCCCATTATGGATATTTGATGATAAAGAAGGTCGAAAAGTACGACCAATTTTGGGTTTGAAGCTAAGCAGAAGGAGAGAAGAACAATGTCCGCAAGAAATTAAAAATGGCCTAAACTTATTTGAAGCATTATTTTCAACTATGAAAGACGCACATGATGAGAGGTATATATCAAGGCGACATGAAAGAGATATTATCTTTATTCCTGTAGAAGATTATAGTGCAACTCAATTTGATTTAAATGAGGAGACAAAAGAAACTCTTTTAGAAATAGGAAGAAATCGTACAATTCAATTTTTACGGAATTGGCCAAGGTTGAAATTTTAGTTCGTTTAAAATTATTTATATAAAACTATTGACCAATAATAAATGAGGTGTTATTATATAAAAGTTGCTGTTGAGATAAGCAACTACTAAAATATAAAAATAAAATAACTGTTGACATTAAATATTAAACATGTTATTATATAAAAGTTAGCTCTTAACAAAGAGAAAACATAAAATGAACCTTGAAAACTGAACAAGCAAAACGTAATCAATAAAGTTTTTAGTAACTAACCTTGGTTAGTGAACAAAACAAAATTTTGGACATCAAAATGATGCCAGCAAAACAATTTGAGCTATTCAAATTTCTTTTATGGAGAGTTTGATCCTGGCTCAGGACGAACGCTGGCGGCGTGCCTAATACATGCAAGTCGAGCGAACAGAGAAGGAGCTTGCTTCTTCGACGTTAGCGGCGGACGGGTGAGTAACACGTGGGCAACCTACCTTATAGTTTGGGATAACTCCGGGAAACCGGGGCTAATACCGAATAATCTATTTCACCTCATGGTGAAATACTGAAAGACGGTTTCGGCTGTCGCTATAAGATGGGCCCGCGGCGCATTAGCTAGTTGGTGAGGTAACGGCTCACCAAGGCGACGATGCGTAGCCGACCTGAGAGGGTGATCGGCCACACTGGGACTGAGACACGGCCCAGACTCCTACGGGAGGCAGCAGTAGGGAATCTTCCACAATGGGCGAAAGCCTGATGGAGCAACGCCGCGTGAGTGAAGAAGGATTTCGGTTCGTAAAACTCTGTTGTAAGGGAAGAACAAGTACAGTAGTAACTGGCTGTACCTTGACGGTACCTTATTAGAAAGCCACGGCTAACTACGTGCCAGCAGCCGCGGTAATACGTAGGTGGCAAGCGTTGTCCGGAATTATTGGGCGTAAAGCGCGCGCAGGTGGTTTCTTAAGTCTGATGTGAAAGCCCACGGCTCAACCGTGGAGGGTCATTGGAAACTGGGAGACTTGAGTGCAGAAGAGGATAGTGGAATTCCAAGTGTAGCGGTGAAATGCGTAGAGATTTGGAGGAACACCAGTGGCGAAGGCGACTATCTGGTCTGTAACTGACACTGAGGCGCGAAAGCGTGGGGAGCAAACAGGATTAGATACCCTGGTAGTCCACGCCGTAAACGATGAGTGCTAAGTGTTAGGGGGTTTCCGCCCCTTAGTGCTGCAGCTAACGCATTAAGCACTCCGCCTGGGGAGTACGGTCGCAAGACTGAAACTCAAAGGAATTGACGGGGGCCCGCACAAGCGGTGGAGCATGTGGTTTAATTCGAAGCAACGCGAAGAACCTTACCAGGTCTTGACATCCCGTTGACCACTGTAGAGATATAGTTTCCCCTTCGGGGGCAACGGTGACAGGTGGTGCATGGTTGTCGTCAGCTCGTGTCGTGAGATGTTGGGTTAAGTCCCGCAACGAGCGCAACCCTTGATCTTAGTTGCCATCATTTAGTTGGGCACTCTAAGGTGACTGCCGGTGACAAACCGGAGGAAGGTGGGGATGACGTCAAATCATCATGCCCCTTATGACCTGGGCTACACACGTGCTACAATGGACGATACAAACGGTTGCCAACTCGCGAGAGGGAGCTAATCCGATAAAGTCGTTCTCAGTTCGGATTGTAGGCTGCAACTCGCCTACATGAAGCCGGAATCGCTAGTAATCGCGGATCAGCATGCCGCGGTGAATACGTTCCCGGGCCTTGTACACACCGCCCGTCACACCACGAGAGTTTGTAACACCCGAAGTCGGTGAGGTAACCTTTTGGAGCCAGCCGCCGAAGGTGGGATAGATGATTGGGGTGAAGTCGTAACAAGGTAGCCGTATCGGAAGGTGCGGCTGGATCACCTCCTTTCTAAGGATTATTTCGGAATACAAACCTAGGGTTTGTAAGATTACGTTTTGCGTTCAGTTTTGAAGGTTCATTCTTCTTGAATGAATTACTTCTAATTATGTGCTCCTGTCGCTACGCTTTCGTCGCAAAGCTGCGAGATGTAGAAGCAGGCAGTAGCTTTGTTCTTTGAAAACTGGATAAAACGACATTGAAATTGTAACAAACACATTTATTTTTTAAGTTTTTTATAGGCTTAATAACTTGGTTAAGTTATTAAGGGCGCACGGCGAATGCCTTGGCACTAGGAGCCGAAGAAGGACGGCACTAACACCGATATGCTTCGGGGAGCTGTAAGTGAGCTTTGATCCGGAGATTTCCGAATGGGGGAACCCACTACGTTTAATCGCGTAGTATCTTGACGTGAATACATAGCGTCTTGAAGGCAGACCCAGGGAACTGAAACATCTAAGTACCTGGAGGAAGAGAAAGAAAAATCGATTCCCTGAGTAGCGGCGAGCGAAACGGGAAGAGCCCAAACCAAGAGGCTTGCCTCTTGGGGTTGTAGGACACTCAATACGGAGTTACAAAAGAGCGAGTTAGATGAAGCGACTTGGAAAGGTCCGCCAGAGCAGGTAAAAGCCCTGTAGTCGAAAGTTCGTTCTCTCCTGAGTGGATCCTGAGTACGGCGGAACACGTGAAATTCCGTCGGAATCTGGGAGGACCATCTCCCAAGGCTAAATACTACCTAGTGACCGATAGTGAACCAGTACCGTGAGGGAAAGGTGAAAAGCACCCCGGAAGGGGAGTGAAAGAGATCCTGAAACCGTGTGCCTACAAGTAGTTAGAGCCCGTTAATGGGTGATAGCGTGCCTTTTGTAGAATGAACCGGCGAGTTACGATTACGTGCGAGGTTAAGCTTTAGAAGGCGGAGCCGCAGCGAAAGCGAGTCTGAATAGGGCGAAATAGTACGTGGTCGTAGACCCGAAACCAGGTGATCTACCCATGTCCAGGGTGAAGGTAAGGTAACACTTACTGGAGGCCCGAACCCACGCACGTTGAAAAGTGCGGGGATGAGGTGTGGGTAGCGGAGAAATTCCAATCGAACTTGGAGATAGCTGGTTCTCTCCGAAATAGCTTTAGGGCTAGCCTCGTGATGAGAATACTGGAGGTAGAGCACTGTTTGGACTAGGGGGCCATCCCGGTTTACCGAATTCAGACAAACTCCGAATGCCAGATATTTATACACGGGAGTCAGACTGCGAGTGATAAGATCCGTAGTCAAAAGGGAAACAGCCCAGACCACCAGCTAAGGTCCCAAAGTAATCGTTAAGTGGAAAAGGATGTGGCGTTGCACAGACAACCAGGATGTTGGCTTAGAAGCAGCCATCATTTAAAGAGTGCGTAATAGCTCACTGGTCGAGTGACGCTGCGCCGAAAATGTATCGGGGCTAAACGATTCACCGAAGCTGTGGATTGACATCTACGATGTCAGTGGTAGGAGAGCGTTCTAAGTGCGTTGAAGTCAGACCGGAAGGACTGGTGGAGCGCTTAGAAGTGAGAATGCCGGTATGAGTAGCGAAAGACGGGTGAGAATCCCGTCCACCGTATGACTAAGGTTTCCTGAGGAAGGCTCGTCCGCTCAGGGTTAGTCGGGACCTAAGCCGAGGCCGATAGGCGTAGGCGATGGACAACAGGTTGATATTCCTGTACCACCTCCTCACCGTTTGAGAAATGGGGGGACGCAGTAGGATAGGGTAAGCGCGCTGTTGGTTATGCGCGTCCAAGCAGTAAGGCGTGTGTGTAGGCAAATCCGCACACTGTAACGTTGAGCTGTGATGGCGAGTCCGTATGGACGAAGTTCCTGATTTCACACTGCCAAGAAAAGCCTCTATCGAGGTGAGAGGTGCCCGTACCGCAAACCGACACAGGTAGTCGAGGAGAGAATCCTAAGGTGTGCGAGAGAACTCTCGTTAAGGAACTCGGCAAAATGACCCCGTAACTTCGGGAGAAGGGGTGCTCTTGAGCGTGCAAGCGCATGAGAGCCGCAGTGAATAGGCCCAGGCGACTGTTTAGCAAAAACACAGGTCTCTGCAAAACCGTAAGGTGACGTATAGGGGCTGACGCCTGCCCGGTGCTGGAAGGTTAAGAGGAGTGGTTAGCGCAAGCGAAGCTGCGAATTGAAGCCCCAGTAAACGGCGGCCGTAACTATAACGGTCCTAAGGTAGCGAAATTCCTTGTCGGGTAAGTTCCGACCCGCACGAAAGGCGTAACGATCTGGGCACTGTCTCAACGAGAGACTCGGTGAAATTATAGTACCTGTGAAGATGCAGGTTACCCGCGACAGGACGGAAAGACCCCGTGGAGCTTTACTGTAGCCTGATATTGAATTTTGGTACAACTTGTACAGGATAGGTAGGAGCCAGAGATCTCGGAGCGCCAGCTTCGAAGGAGGCGTCGGTGGGATACTACCCTGGTTGTATTGAAATTCTAACCCATGCCCCTTAGCGGGGCAGGAGACAGTGTCAGGCGGACAGTTTGACTGGGGCGGTCGCCTCCTAAAAGGTAACGGAGGCGCCCAAAGGTTCCCTCAGAATGGTTGGAAATCATTCGTAGAGTGTAAAGGCACAAGGGAGCTTGACTGCGAGACCTACAAGTCGAGCAGGGTCGAAAGACGGGCTTAGTGATCCGGTGGTTCCGCATGGAAGGGCCATCGCTCAACGGATAAAAGCTACCCCGGGGATAACAGGCTTATCTCCCCCAAGAGTCCACATCGACGGGGAGGTTTGGCACCTCGATGTCGGCTCATCGCATCCTGGGGCTGTAGTCGGTCCCAAGGGTTGGGCTGTTCGCCCATTAAAGCGGTACGCGAGCTGGGTTCAGAACGTCGTGAGACAGTTCGGTCCCTATCCGTCGTGGGCGTAGGAAATTTGAGAGGAGCTGTCCTTAGTACGAGAGGACCGGGATGGACACACCGCTGGTGTACCAGTTGTCTTGCCAAAGGCATCGCTGGGTAGCTATGTGTGGACGGGATAAGTGCTGAAAGCATCTAAGCATGAAGCCCCCCTCAAGATGAGATTTCCCATTACGCAAGTAAGTAAGATCCCTCAAAGACGATGAGGTAGATAGGTTCGAGGTGGAAGTGTGGTGACACATGGAGCTGACGAATACTAATCGATCGAGGACTTAACCAAAAACGTTTGAACCATTCAATGAACCGTTTATCCAGTTTTGAAAGAATAATTTCTTTTATGAAGGGTTTCAAAATACGAGTAGTTCGAGGAAGCAATGGAGAGAGGGAAGGAGCGTACTCAAGTACGTGACTGACTGAACGACAGAAGCTGACGAAGAAATGCGATGTATATTGAAAGCCGACCATAGTCTAGTGATGATGGCAAAGAGGTCACACCCGTTCCCATACCGAACACGGAAGTTAAGCTCTTTAGCGCCGATGGTAGTTGGGGGCTTCCCCCTGTGAGAGTAGGACATCGCTAGGCAAAAAAAACAGTCAGCTGTGTGCTGGCTGTTTTTTTATTTCCTAATGAAATTCTTTAATAATTTAAAGGATTTTCTACAAAAAACAATTACTTTCTAAGAAATATTATGAAAAAATTAAATATATCTAACTCATTCTATATTTTTACTGTAGCTATTTATTTGGATTTTTAATTAAAATTTGCTATCATTAAAAATCTGAATTGTCTTTCTTTTATAAGTTTCTTGACAGTAGCAGTCCACGTTGTTAATCTTACAATTAATATTCTTTTAACTATAGGAGGAAGTTACGAAAATGTGGGAGACTAAATTTGCCAAAGAAGGTTTAACTTTTGATGATGTATTATTAGTACCAGCTCATTCCGAAGTATTACCGAAAGATGTTGATCTATCTGTTCAATTAACACCAAAGATTAAATTAAACATTCCAATGGTCAGTGCAGGTATGGATACAGTTACAGAGTCTAAAATGGCGATTGCTATGGCACGTCAAGGCGGTATCGGTATTATTCATAAAAACATGGGGATCGATGAGCAAGCTGAACAAGTAGAAAAAGTAAAACGTTCTGAAAATGGTGTTATTACAAACCCATTCTTCTTAACTCCGACACATCAAGTTTTCGATGCTGAGCATCTAATGGGTAAATACCGAATCTCTGGTGTACCTATTGTTGATAGTATGGAAAATCAAAAGCTAGTAGGGATTATTACAAACCGTGACTTACGTTTTATCTCTGATTACTCTTTAAAAATTGAAGATGTAATGACAAAAGAAGATTTGATTACAGCACCTGTAGGAACGACTTTAGAGGATGCTGAAAAAATTCTTCAACAATATAAAATCGAAAAACTTCCAATTGTAGATGAAGAAGGTAGATTAACTGGTCTTATTACAATTAAAGATATCGAGAAAGTAATTGAGTTCCCAAATGCTGCTAAAGATACACATGGTCGTTTACTAGTAGGAGCAGCAGTCGGTGTATCAAAAGATACAATGGTGCGTATTGAGAAACTTGTAGAAGCACAAGTTGACATTGTAGTAATCGATACAGCCCATGGGCATTCAGAAGGCGTTTTACAAACAATCCGTTCAATCCGAGAAACCTACCCAGAGTTAGAGATCATTGCTGGTAACGTAGCAACAGGAGAAGGTGCACGTGCATTATTTGAAGCTGGTGCAGATGTTGTTAAAGTAGGTATTGGTCCAGGTTCTATTTGTACTACACGTGTTGTAGCTGGTGTGGGTGTACCACAAATTACAGCAGTATATGATTGTGCTACAGTAGCTCGTGAGCTTGGTAAAACAATTATTGCTGATGGTGGTATTAAATACTCTGGTGATATCGTAAAAGCTCTAGCAGCTGGAGGTAATGTTGTAATGCTTGGTTCACTTCTTGCAGGTACATCTGAATCTCCTGGAGAAACAGAAATCTTCCAAGGACGTCGTTTCAAAGTTTACCGTGGTATGGGTTCTATCGGAGCAATGGAAAAAGGTTCTAAAGATCGTTACTTCCAAGAGGATGCGAAAAAATTAGTACCTGAGGGTATTGAGGGTCGCCTTCCATATAAGGGACCATTAGCTGATACAATTTACCAACTGATTGGTGGTATTCGCGCTGGTATGGGTTATTGTGGAGCACCACATCTTGAGCACCTACGAGATAATGCACAATTTGTTAGAATGACAGGTGCTGGTCTACGTGAATCACATCCACATGATGTACAGATTACAAAAGAATCACCAAACTATTCCATGTAATAAATTACTTGCAACTTTTATGCTTTCGCATCGTCTACAAAGATGGCGCGAGAGCATTTTTTTATGGTAGAGAGTCAACACGGTTGTTGTTATCTATGATAAAATGTCGAGGACAAGATTATTTTTTTGGAGGGCTTTAAAGGTGAAAAAGAAAATGAACACCGTATTACGTTTACTCCTAATCCCTGTTTTATTATTTAGTATTTTTGCGGGTATTCCTGCAAAGGCAAATGCGGAAACAGATTTGGGATTAACAGTGGATGCTGCGATTTTAATTGACGCAGATTCAGGGAAAATTTTATATGAACAAAACGCAGATACTTCACTAGGTATTGCAAGTATGACGAAAATGATGACTGAATACCTGTTACTGGACGCGATTGATGCAGGGACAGTTAAGTGGGAACAGGAATATCAAGTAACAGATTATACGTATCGTATGTCTCAAAATCGTGCATTAAGTAATGTACCTTTACGTAGAGATGGCTCTTACACGATCCGTGAGTTATACGAAGCCATGGCCATTTATTCGGCAAATGCGGCAACCGTAGCTATTGCCGAAACGATTGCGGGTTCTGAGACTGAATTTTTAAAGTTAATGAATAAAAAAGCAGAGGAACTTGGCTTAGAGGGCTATAAATTTGTCAATTCTACGGGTCTTAATAACGCTGATTTATTTGGTATGCATCCATCAGGTACAGGTCCAGAAGACGAAAATGTAATGCCTGCTAAATCTGTAGCTAAATTGGCGTATCATCTATTAAAAGACCACCCGAAGGTTTTAGAAACATCTCAAATTACAAAGAAAACGTTCCGTGAAGGCACAGATGATGCCATTGAAATGTCTAACTGGAACTTTATGTTACCTGGATTAGTGTATGAATATCAAGGGGTAGATGGATTAAAAACAGGTACAACAAACTTTGCAGGTCACTGCTTCACAGGTACTGCAGAGCGCAATGGTACTCGTTTGATTGCGGTGGTTATGAAAGCTGTTGATGCAAATGGACAAGGATCATATGCAGCTCGCTTTGATGCCACAGCAAAATTATTTAATTATGGTTTTTCACAATTCTCTAAACAAGAAATTTTACCAGCGAACTATACATTCAAAGATCAAAAAACGGTAAAAGTGACAAAAGGTAAAGAAGACAAAGTAGCGATTGCAGTAAAAGAACCAATTTCATTTATGATTAAGTCTTCTGATAAAGATTTATATAAACCTACATTGGTTTTAGATAAAAAGAGTTTAGAGGCAGATGTTAAGAAAGACACTGTTGTAGGAAAGGTCGTTATTGAGCGCACAGAAGGCACTGATTACGGCTTTATCGATGGCAAGGATATTTCATCCGATGTTGTCACAACAGAGGCTGTAGAGCGTGCTAGCGGTATTTCATTGTTCTTCCAAGGTATAGGTAACTTCTTCGGCAATTTATGGGGAGGCATTACAGACTTTGTTGGGGGACTATTTTAATCTATAGTTAATAAGCACATGAATGTTATAAAGCATTCATGTGCTTTTTCACATTTTAGCATAGTCCTGCATAAGCTAATAGGCGAAAGGATGTGGCTAAATGTGTGGAATTACAGGATGGGCTAGTTTTCAAAGGGATTTAAGAACAAGTGACACAATTTTAAAATCGATGACACAAACATTAAATAAAAGAGGGCCGGATGATGAAAATATTTGGTGTAGTGAGCATATTGCATTTGGCCATCGACGATTGGCAGTTATCGATCTAATTGGCGGCAAACAGCCAATGAAAAAAATACATGATGGCGTAAACTATGTCATTACATACAATGGCGAACTTTATAATACGGAAGAGTTACGTAAAGAACTTTTAAAAAGAGGCCACAGCTTTACAACACATTCAGATACGGAAGTGTTATTAACTGCCTATATTGAATGGAAAGAAAAATGTGTAGATTTTTTAAATGGCATTTTTGCCTTCGGTGTTTGGGATGAGCAAACACAATCACTATTTTTATGCCGAGATCGATTAGGTGTGAAACCTTTGTATTATACAGAGCAACAAGGCGGTGTGCTTTTTGCATCTGAAGTGAAGGCCTTGTTGGCACATCCCATGGTTCAAGCAAGTGTAAATGTGGAAGGATTGGCAAGTATGATGGCTGTAGGGCCCTCTAGAGCACCAGGCAAGACACTTTTTCAAAATATCGAGGAATTAAGACCGGGATATGCTATGCGGTTTTCCAGAGAAGGCTTGAAAAAGTGGCCATATTGGCAGCTACAAAGCCAAAGGCATGAAGAAACATTAGAGGAAACTACTGAGCATGTTCGTTTTTTATTGACGGATGCGATTGAACGTCAGCTTATTTCAGATGTACCTATTTGTACATTTCTTTCAGGTGGACTTGATTCCAGTATCATTACCGGTATTGCAGCAAATAGATTTCAACAACAAAATCATAAATTGCATACATTTTCTATCGATTACGAAGATAATGAACGTTTCTTTAATCCACATGCTTTCCAAACATCAACGGATACGTATTGGATTCAAAAAATGACGGATACTTTCCAGACAACACATCATGCAGAGGAAATCACGCAACAGCAGTTAATTGATTTATTAGTAGAGTCAGTGATCGTCCGGGATTCTCCTGGAATGGCAGATGTCGACTCATCGTTATTATGGTTTTGTCGAGAAATAAAAAAAGATTTTACTGTAGCATTATCAGGAGAGTGTGCAGATGAAATTTTTGGTGGATACCCATGGTTTCAAGAAAAAACTTCAGGTTTTCCTTGGATTCGTTCATTGTCTGAAAGAGGTGGATTACTTCAAGAGAAGTGGGATAAAAAATTAAAAATTGAGTCCTATGCACATCAACTCTACACACAAACAATGGCTGAAGTACCGTTGTTAGATGGAGAAAGTCCGGCAGAAGCAAGACATCGAGAAATGTTTTATTTAAATATGCTCTGGTTCATGCAAACATTGTTAGAAAGAAAAGATCGTATGAGCATGGGGGCAAGTTTAGAGGTGCGTGTTCCTTTTGCAGATCATAGGCTTGTGGAATATGCTTGGAATATTCCGTGGGAAATGAAGAATTTGGATGGAATAGAAAAAGGATTACTTCGAAAATCGATGGCACACTTATTACCTGATGAAGTGTTGTATCGTAAAAAGAATCCTTATCCTAAAACGTACCACCCTGTTTATACAGCAGGTGTTCAAAAATGGTTGAGAGAAATCCTTCACGATAAAAATTCAATTTTACATGAACTATTTGAACGACAAAAGCTTGCAGAGTTAATTGAATCGGGAGGTAGCTCTTTTAAAATTCCATGGTATGGGCAATTAATGGCAGGGCCTCAGCTTTTAGCATATTTAGGGCAAATTCATACATGGTTTGAACACTATCAGATTCAATTGATTGAAACGTAAAAGAAAATGACCTATCTACTAACTAGTAGACGGGTCATTTTTTTCTATTTCCCAACAATCCATCAGCTGTTCAATGGATTGTTCAATTGTTTGAACAGGTATTCCACCAAAGCCAAGTAAAAATTGAGCATGTGAAGATTCATAATGGTCTAGTCTATAAGCAGATAACGGATAAATACCAATCTCCGCTTGAGAAGCAAGTTGCTGTAATTGTTTTTCTGATAAAATGTGCTGTACTTCTAATAAAATATGCATTCCAGCTTGTTCACCAGTTATTTTAATCGCTGAAGAATATTTTTCTAAAAAGGAGGTTAGCTTATCATGTTTTTTTCGATAAACTTTACGCATTCGATTGAGGTGCTTTGCAAAATGCCCGTCTCGCATAAAATTTGCCACGATATGCTGATCGAAGCGAGGTACAGTAGATGAATAATAATTAAAGACATCGTTATATGTGGCAAGTAGTTTAGGTGGAAGTACAAAATAAGCTACTCGCAAGGATGGCATTAATGACTTTGTAAAAGTACTCATGTAAATCACTGTATCATTTCGATCTAAGGCATGTAGTGCAGGAATTGGTTTTCCAGCATAACGAAATTCCGAATCATAATCATCTTCAATAATATAACGTGAGGAGCTCTGAGCAGCCCAGTTTAAAGCTTGTGCCCGTCTAGTGGCAGATAATACCGCACCGGTAGGAAATTGGTGTGAGGGTGTAATATAAACGACATTAGCGCTCGTTTTTTCAAGCTCATGAATAATAATTCCCTCTTCATCCACTGCAATCGGATAGACTTTTCGCTTATGCTGCGAAAACATACGATGCACGGCTGGGTACCCTGGGTTTTCTAGGGCAAAGCAGGTATCGTCGTTAAAAAGACGTAGGATCATAGGCAGAAGCTGTTCAGTACCAGAGCCAATTACGATTTGCTTTGGATGACAGACAACACCGCGTGATTGATATAGATAATTTGCAATCTCTGTACGTAAAGAAAGTTCACCTTGAGGTTCACCTGTTAATAATAATTCTTTTGAGGTATCGTCAAAAAGCTCTTTCGCATACTTTCTCCATGTTTGAAACGGAAAGGCATCGATATCAATAGAACCAGGATTAAAATCAATTTTGTATGTTTTTTTCTTAGGATGCTCATTGACGGAGGTTACATTGTCTTGCTGAATGTAGGGTAGTTCATCTATTTCTTCAACAAAGTAGCCAACCCGTGATTTAGACATAATATAACCTTCAGCTAATAGCTGTGCATAAGCAATTTCAATTGTTGTTTGAGAAATATTTAAAAAATCGGATAATTTTCTTTTTGACGGTAATTTTTCTCCTACCATTATTTTCTTGGAAATAATAGCATCCTTAATACCGTTATAAAGCTGATCATAAAGCGGTTTATTACTATCTCTTTCAAGCTGAAATAAAAGCATATCCATGTTGTATAACCTCCTGACCTTATGATTATTTTAAAAACTGGATATTTTTATATGGTCAATTTCTATTATACTAAACTTCATCATAAAGGTGGAGGTTAGAAAATGAAACAAACAGGTACAGAGTTAGTAAAACGTGGAATGGCAGAAATGCAAAAGGGCGGCGTTATTATGGACGTCATTAATGCAGAGCAAGCAAAAATAGCAGAAGCAGCAGGCGCTGTAGCCGTTATGGCATTAGAAAGGGTACCTTCAGATATTCGTAAGGCAGGTGGCGTTGCACGTATGGCTGATCCTCGTATTGTGGAGGAAGTAATGGCGGCTGTAACCATTCCTGTTATGGCAAAGGCACGTATAGGGCATATCGTTGAAGCACGCGTTTTAGAGGCAATGGGGGTTGATTATATTGATGAAAGTGAAGTTTTAACACCAGCAGATGAAGAATACCATTTATTAAAAAGTGATTACACAGTACCGTTTGTGTGCGGCTGTCGTGATTTAGGTGAAGCAGCCCGTCGTATCGGAGAAGGCGCGTCAATGCTACGAACAAAAGGTGAACCAGGAACAGGGAATATAGTGGAGGCAGTTCGACATATTCGCAAAGTAAATGCTCAGGTACGTAAAGTAGTGGGTATGACAGAAGATGAATTAATGACGGAGGCAAAATTACTGGGGGCTCCTTTCGAATTATTAAGAGAAATTAAACGTCTTGGTCGTTTACCAGTAGTAAATTTTGCGGCAGGTGGTGTTGCTACGCCAGCCGATGCTGCATTAATGATGGAGCTTGGAGCTGATGGCGTTTTCGTGGGCTCTGGTATTTTCAAATCCGAAAATCCAGAAAAATTTGCACGTGCTATTGTGGAGGCGACTACCCACTATAAAGACTATAAGCTAATTGCTGAAATATCTAAAGAGCTCGGTGTACCAATGAAGGGTATTGATATTGCACAGCTTGGGCAAAACGAGCGTATGCAAGAGCGAGGCTGGTAAAATGAAACGAATTGGTGTTTTAGCATTACAAGGAGCAGTCCGTGAGCATGTCCAAATGTTAGAAGGGCTTGATTGTGAAGCGATTTTAGTAAAACAGAAGAAGGATTTAGTGAATCTCGATGGACTTGTACTACCTGGTGGGGAAAGTACGACAATGCGAAAATTGCTGGACCGTTTTGACCTACTAGAGCCAATCCGTGAACTTGCACAGCAAGGTTTACCGGTATTTGGGACATGCGCAGGATTAATTTTATTAGCCAATCAATTAGTGGATGACGAACCGCATTTAGCAGTTATGGATGTGACGGTAGCAAGAAATTCATTTGGACGTCAGATAGATAGCTTCGAAGTTCAACTGGATATTCCTAAAATAGGTGCACGTATTCCAGCAGTTTTTATTCGTGCACCTCATATTGAAGCGGTAGGTAAAGATGTTGATGTTCTCGCTCAGCATGACGGAAAAATAATTTTGGCGCAAGATGGTCATTTATTAGGTTGTTCGTTTCATCCTGAATTAACAGCAGATAAGCGAATTCTTGAATATTTTGTCTCCTCTATGGTATGACTTGCAAAATTTGTTTTCATATAGTACAGTATGGTTAAAATTTAAATAATTGAACACGATGATGGGAAGTAGTAGCAAGCACGTTTTTTTTAGAGAGTCAGCGGTTGGTGGAAGCTGATAAAAGCACTTGTGAATCCGTCCTGGAGTTGCACAGTCGAAGTGAGTGAAGTAGGCTGTAGCCGGCTGAAATGCCGTTATAAAATAAGTGGATTAGGCATACGCCTAGTCAATTAGGGTGGCAACGCGGGTAGCTCTCGTCCCTTTCCAGGGATGAGGGCTTTTTTGTGTTTATTTTGATGCAACAATTTCCCATCATTAAAGAAACTATTGGAGGTATGAATATGTTAGATATTAAACGTGTACGCGATAATTTCGCGGAAATTAAAGAAATGCTATTAACACGTAATGAAGATTTAGGTAACTTAGATGACTTTGAAGGCTTAGATGCAAAGCGTCGTGAATTAATTGCTAAAACGGAAGAATTAAAAGCAGAACGTAATAAAGTATCTGAACAAATTTCACTTATGAAGCGCAATAAGGAAAACGCAGATGAAGTCATTGCTCGTATGCGTCAGGTAGGCGATGAAATTAAAGAATTAGACAATCAATTAAATGATGTAGAAGAGCGCTTTAAAGATATGATGATGCGTTTACCAAACATTCCTCATGAATCTGTACCAGTAGGCACAACAGAGGACGACAATGTTGAGGAATATACTTGGGGTGAAATTCCAGCATTTGATTTTGATATTAAAGCACACTGGGATCTAGCGACAGATTTGAAAATTGTGGATTTTGAACGTGGCGCAAAAGTAACAGGTAGCCGTTTCTTATTCTACCGTGGTCTTGGAGCTCGTTTAGAACGTGCATTAATGACGTTCATGATGGATTTACATGCAGAAGAGCATGGCTATGAGGAAATGCTACCACCTGTCATTGTAAATCGTGATAGCTTAACAGGTACTGGACAGCTTCCAAAATTCGAGGAAGATGTATTCAAATTAGAAGAAACTGATTATTTCATGATTCCAACAGCAGAGGTTCCAGTAACGAACTTCTATCGTGATGAAATATTACCAGCTGAGGCTTTACCACAAGGTTTTGCTGCGTACAGTGCATGCTTCCGCTCAGAGGCAGGTTCTGCAGGACGTGATACACGTGGTTTAATCCGTCAACACCAATTCAATAAAGTAGAACTAGTTCGTTTTGTAAAACCAGAGGAATCATACGAACAGTTAGAGCTATTAACAGGTCATGCTGAAAGAGTACTGCAATTATTAGGATTACCATATCGTAAACTAAAAATGTGTACAGCCGATTTAGGCTTTACTGCAGCGAAGAAATATGATTTAGAAGTGTGGATTCCAGCACAAAACATGTACCGTGAAATTTCTTCTTGTTCTAACTTTGAGGATTTCCAAGCACGACGTGCAAATATCCGCTTCCGTCGTGAACCAAATGCAAAACCAGAGTATGTTCACACATTAAATGGTTCAGGTCTTGCCATTGGTCGTACAGTTGCGGCTATCCTGGAAAACTATCAACAAGCTGATGGAAGCGTAGTGATTCCTGAAGTTTTAAGACCTTATATGGGTGGTAAAGACGTAATCGCACCAAAATAAAAAACAAATAAAGGCTATTTTAGACCATCCTTTAGGGGAGAATCTAAAATAGCTTTTTTGCTTTTCCAAAATTGAAATCTCCCATGAAAGGTTTTGTAATTTTTTATAATCTAGCAAATTTAAATATATTAATTAGAAAGTGGCTTAACACCTGAAACAAGTACCGTTTTTGAAGTCATGCAATCAGGGAAATCCGTTTTAACCTATGGGCAACAGCTTACAACATTAGATGGTTTTAATTATTTATCGCTAAACTTATCCCATTATGGAGCAATGGAAAGCTATGGAGGTAATTGAATTCTCAAAGCATTTTTATGAAAGTAAGCAATTAAAATACTTAGATAATTTCCTGGGACATAAACTATCTTGAGATAATCATACGGCTTATCGTCTAGAAAGTTTCATTACGACTAACACTGAAATGAAGTCTCAACTTGAAAAGGCCAGTCTTAGCGCAAAGAAAAATGCTTCGATTTTATTAACAGGGGAACTAGAACAGAGAAAGATTTTATAGCACAAGTTCTTCATAATGAAAGTGGATGCTATACTAAGTAAATGAAGAAAGAAAAGGACAGTTACAGGAAGCTAATGGTGGAACGTTACTCATTGACCACCAGATGTATCTTTACAAGCAAAGTTATATCGAAGGTGAATGTGTTTTCAGACGATTAACTATTTAACCTTAATGTTCATTACCTATGAAGATGCTGTTGCTGCTACGACACAGTTCATATATATTGCTATTACTCTGAGGATAAAAAAGAAGGTGTCTCATTAGGAGGCACCTTCTTTAATTGATAGTCTCATTTTCCGAAGCTATACGTGCTTTTTTCTCAGCTTTTTTACGCTCTCGTAAAGCTTTAAAAAAATCGGTTAAGATTTGTCCACATTCATCTGCTAAGATTCCTTCAGATACTTCACATTCATGGTTAAAGCGTGCATCGTTTAATAAACGATAGAGTGAATCTACACAGCCTGCTTTGATATCTCTTGCACCATAGACAACACGTGGTACACGAGATTGCAAAATTGCACCTGCGCACATTGGGCAAGGTTCAAGCGTAACATAGAGTGTTGTTTTTTCGAGACGCCAGCTGCCGATTTTTTTACAAGCCTCTTGAATAACCATTAGCTCAGCATGTGTTGTTGCATTTTGTGTTGTTTCTCGTAAATTATGAGCTTTTGCAATAATTTCCCCATTATAAACAAGTACAGCACCTATAGGCACTTCCCCAAGTATAGCTGCTTTTTTGGCTTCTTCTAATGCTTGTTTCATAAATTGACGATCTGTTTCAAAAATATCCACTAAAAATCTCTCCTTATAAAGTAGTTTATCCTGCTTAATTGGTAATTGCTACTTTTAACTTTCTTTCAGCGGGTGTCAAGGAATCAGAAAGGAACGCTTTGTGTAAGCACAAAGCTAAATCTGAATGCAACTAGGCTTCGGTATAGTTGATTATTGACATTCCTAAAATAACCCTATATATTTATACATGAACACATGCTCATATATAAATATTTAAGAATGGGGTAAACTTTTATGGATGAAACATTAAAAAGTTCAAAAACACAAAAAATTGCAATTCAGCATTTAGATGAAGAGACATTATTTGTAGTATCTCAAACCTTTAAGGCATTGAGTGATCCGACTCGAATTCGCATTTTAAACTTACTATGTACAGATGAACATTCAGTCAACGACATTGCTGAAATTTTAGATTTAGGCCAATCGACTGTTTCTCATCAATTACGTTTTTTAAAAAATTTACGCTTAGTGAAATTTCGAAGAGAGGGAACAACCTTGTATTATTCTAAGGATGACGATCACATTATGAATTTATTGAAGCAAGCTATTGAGCATGCGACACATAATTAAATGAAATGGAGGAATACAAATGGGACATCAACACGATCACGGTCATGATCATACACATGGTGCAAATAAAAAGGTGTTATTACTGTCGTTTATTATTATTACAGGCTATATGATAGTAGAGGCAATTGGTGGTTTTTTAACGAATAGCTTAGCTCTTTTATCAGACGCAGGTCATATGTTAAGTGACTCTATCTCTTTAGGTATTGCGATGTTAGCCTTTATGTTTGGAGAAAAGGCGGCTAGCTATAGTAAAACGTATGGTTATAAACGATTTGAAATTTTAGCTGCTGTATTAAATGGTATTACATTAATAGGGATAGCATTATTTATTTTCTATGAAGCGTTTAAACGCTTTGCCAATCCGCCTGAAGTAGCTACTTCAGGAATGCTTATTATTAGTACGATTGGTTTGTTCATTAATATTTTAGTGGCTTGGATTATGCTGCGTGGCAGTGACACAAAAGATAATTTAAATATGCGTGGCGCTTTTTTACATGTACTTAGCGATATGCTAGGGTCTGTAGGGGCAATTGTTGCGGCTTTATTAATTATGTTTTTTGGCTGGGGCTGGGCAGATCCACTTGCGAGCGTAATTGTTGCTTTATTAGTAGTAAGAAGTGGCTACTATGTCACAAAGGCTTCAATCCATGTCTTAATGGAAGGAACACCTTCAAATGTAGATGTTCAGGAGATTATTCAACTAATAGAACAGACGGATGGAATAAAAAGTATCCATGATCTACACATCTGGACAATTACTAGTGGAACGAATGCATTGTCCTGTCATGCGGTTGTCAATGAACAGTTAAAAATAGCTGATGGTGAGCATATTCTACGAAAAATTGAACATAATCTTGAGCATAAGGGTATTAAGCATGTAACCATTCAATTAGAAACGGCATCACATCAACATGAAAATACAATTTTATGCCAATTTAAAAATGATCATGAGCATCATCATGAATAGAAAAAATTTTTATCGTTTGCATACCCTTCTTGGGTATAGTATTATGAAGTTGAGATAGGAGGGGTAGAATGGAAGACACAGTAAAAGATGATGTTTGTCATACAGAGGGAGCTACGTCTTGTCGAAAAAGTCATCACCCTGAGCGTGTGAAAAAGGATTTAACAACGCGCTTAAATCGTATTGAAGGCCAAATTCGCGGCATTAAAGGAATGATTGATAAAGACGTTTACTGTGATGATATTATTACGCAACTATCTGCTACACAGTCCGCATTGAATAGTGTGGCAAAAATATTATTAGAAGGTCACTTAAAGGGTTGTGTTGTAGATCGTTTATCAGAGGGCGATGAAGCGGTTTTAGATGAGTTAGTAGTAACGATTCAAAAGTTAATGAAAAAATAAATATAAACCATATTAAAAGGAGAGATTTTATTATGCAAAACGTAACGTTAAATGTACAAGGAATGTCATGTGGTCATTGTGTAAGTGCAGTTGAAAAAAATGTTGGTGCTTTAGCTGGTGTTGAACAAGTAAAAGTTAATTTAGCAGATGGTTTAGTTGATGTTGCATTTGATGATGCACAGGTATCCATTGATCAAATTAAAGAGACAATTGATGATCAAGGCTATGATGTAAAATAGTAGTTGCAGAGTGCTCCTGTAGCACTCTCTTATTTTCAAAATTATATACCCCCTGTTGGTATAAGGAGAGGTGAAAGGTAAATGAGTTCTGATATAAAAGAAGCGAATTTGCAAATTACAGGCATGACGTGTGCAGCCTGTGCCACTCGTATAGAAAAAGGCTTAAATAAAATGGATGGGGTAGAACAAGCGACGGTTAATTTAGCGCTAGAAAAATCATCTATTAAGTATGACTCAAAAAAGCTAACTGAAGAAGATTTTGAAAAGAAAATAGAAGCACTAGGTTATGGTGTTGTTAAACAAAAGACTGAGCTTGATATTACGGGTATGACATGTGCAGCTTGTGCGACTCGCATTGAAAAAGGGTTAAATAAGCTAAGTGGTATTTCTTCTGCCAATGTTAACCTAGCACTGGAAAAAGCGGTGATTGAGTTTAATCCATCAGAAGTGTCCATGGCAGATATCATTGCAAAGGTAGAGAAGTTAGGCTATGGTGCTCATCAAAAGGCAGATGAGCAGGAAACAGTGGATTACCGTGAAAAAGCCATTAAACAGCAACAACGGAAATTTATTTTTTCGGCTATTCTTTCTTTACCATTGCTTTGGACGATGGTCGGCCATTTTTCCTTTACGTCATTTTTATATGTGCCAGAATTCCTTATGAATCCATGGGTCCAAATGCTATTGGCTACTCCTGTGCAATTTATTATCGGTAAGCAATTTTATGTAGGTGCCTATAAAGCATTACGCAATGGCAGTGCAAATATGGATGTACTTGTGGTCATGGGGACATCAGCAGCTTATTTCTATAGTGTCTATCAAGCAATTGTGACGATAGGATCACATCATGGTCCACATCTTTATTTTGAAACGAGTGCAGTTTTAATTACATTAATTTTATTAGGTAAATTATTTGAAGCAAAAGCAAAAGGACGCTCATCTGAAGCCATAAAAAAACTAATGGGACTTCAAGCCAAAACCGCTATTGTTGTACGTGATGGTGTAGAAAAAGAGATTCCTTTAGAAGAAGTGATCATTGGCGATGTAATGTTAGTGAAACCAGGGGAAAAGATTCCAGTTGATGGCGAGGTAATTGAGGGAATAACAGCCGTTGACGAATCAATGTTAACAGGGGAAAGTCTACCAGTTGATAAAAAACAAGGCGATCCATTATTTGGTTCTACGTTTAATAAAAATGGTTTTATTAAAATGATAGCGACAAAGGTTGGTCGTGATACAGCATTAGCGCAAATCATAAAAGTGGTAGAAGATGCTCAAGGATCAAAAGCACCGATTCAACGTTTGGCAGATCGAATTTCAGGAATTTTTGTACCAATCGTTGTTGGCATTGCAATTGTCACATTTTTAATTTGGATTATATGGGTTCGACCTGGTGAATTTACACCTGCTTTAGAGGTTTTAATTGCAGTACTTGTCATTGCTTGTCCATGTGCTCTTGGATTAGCAACGCCAACGTCAATAATGGCAGGCTCAGGACGTGCAGCTGAATTTGGTATTTTATTTAAAGGTGGAGAACATTTAGAACAAACACAAAGTATTGATACAGTAGTTGTAGATAAAACCGGTACAGTGACACATGGTAAACCTGAGCTTACAGATGTTTTATTAGCATCAGAGCAGGATGAAGTACGCTTTTTATCTTTAATTGGGGCAGCTGAGAAACAATCAGAGCACCCTCTAGCAGAAGCCATTGTACACGGTATAGAAGATCGTGGTATCGCTTTAGGTGAAGTTCGATTCTTCGAAGCAATACCTGGTTATGGTGTGCAGGCAACTGTCTCAGGTCAAGGTATTGTCATTGGTACACGTAAATTAATGCAACAATATGGAATTTATATTGATGATATATTACCAACCATGGAGCAACTAGAACGCAACGGCAAAACAGCGATGCTTGCTGCCATTAATGGTCGATATGCAGGCTTAGTAGCGGTCGCTGATACAGTGAAAGATACATCAAAAGAGGCTATTCATCGTTTACAGGATATGGGCATTACGGTCATCATGATGACTGGTGATAATGAACGGACTGCTCAAGCCATAGGAACAGAGGTAGGCGTAAATCATGTAATTGCTGAAGTATTACCTGAAGGCAAAGCAGATGAAGTGAAAAAGCTTCAAGCTCAAGGGAAAAAAGTAGCGATGGTAGGTGACGGTATTAATGATGCACCTGCACTGGCAACCGCAAATATTGGTATGGCAATCGGTACAGGAACAGACGTTGCGATGGAAGCGGCAGACATTACGCTAATTCGTGGTGACTTAAATAGTATCGCAGATGCCATTCTAATGAGTCGAAAAACAATGCGTAATATTAAACAAAATCTATTTTGGGCATTTGCCTACAATACATTAGGTATTCCTATTGCTGCAATCGGTCTACTTGCTCCGTGGGTGGCAGGGGCGGCAATGGCTTTCAGTTCGGTATCGGTAGTATTGAATGCACTACGATTACAGCGAGTGAAATTATAAGAATTGTAAGGGCATTGGGAAGTATATTCTCGATGTCTTTTTTCTATGAATTAGAGAAAAATCGCGCAGAGAAATTTACTAGAACAATCAATAGGTTGATTCTGTTTTTCATTTTCCTACTATGATAGAATGAAAAGTACTGATTTATTTAATGAATGAGGTGCCAAAGTAGGGCACAACGTGATAATCCATCGAACAAAAAGGAGGAACTTCTGGTGACGGTTCCATTTGTTACGGTAGAAGGTCCGATTGGTGTTGGTAAAACCTCTTTATCAAAAGAGATAGCAGCGACATTTAATTACCATCTATTAAAAGAAATTGTAGACGAAAACCCTTTTTTAAATAAGTTTTATGAAAACATTGAGGAGTGGAGTTTCCAAACGGAAATGTTCTTCCTTTGTAATCGCTATAAGCAATTAACGGATATTAAAAAATTTCGATTAGCGCATGCCAAACCGGTTGTAGCAGACTATCATATTTTTAAAAATTTAATATTTGCGAAACGTACATTGGCGCCAACTGAGTACGACAAGTACGAGGAAATCTATAGAATTTTAACGAAGGATATGCCTGTTCCAAATGTAGTGGTTTATTTACATGCCAGCGTTGAAACATTAATGAAGCGTATCGCCATGCGTGGTCGAGAATTTGAAAAGATGATTTCACGAGATTACATGGAGCAGCTTGTGGCTGATTATCATTCCTTTATCCAGCATTTTGAGAACATGCATCCTGAAATTCCAGTTATTCGATTTAATGGAGATCAGCTTGATTTTGTAAAAAATCCAAATGATTTAGAACATGTTTTAAAAATAATTAAAGATACGTTACAACAAAGGAGTTTGCAATAATGAATTTAAGAGAGAAGTATGATATTCCACCACAAACAGTCATCACTATTGCAGGAACTGTTGGTGTAGGAAAATCAACGATGACAAAGGCGTTGGCAGAGGCACTAAACTTTCGTACATCATTCGAGAAAGTAGATACGAATCCATACCTTGATAAATTTTATGATGACTTTGAAAAATGGAGCTTTCATTTACAGGTTTACTTTTTAGCAGAGCGATTTAAAGAACAGAAGCGTATTTTTGAATATGGCGGAGGATTTGTACAAGATCGATCCATTTACGAAGATACTGGGATTTTTGCTAAGATGCACTATGATAAAGGAACAATGAGTCCGACAGATTATGAAACATATACAAATTTGTTTGATGCGATGGTGATGACACCCTATTTCCCGCATCCAGATTTGCTTGTCTATCTTGAAGGACCAATTGATGCAGTTATTGGTCGTATTCAAGAGCGTGGACGTGCCATGGAGCAACAGACACCGAATGATTATTGGGTAGAAATGCATGAACGCTACGAAAACTGGATTAATAACTTTAATTCCTGTCCAGTTCTTCGTTTAGATATTAACGATTATGATTTATTAAAAAATCCTGATGCCATTGAATCAATTGTGAGCCGCATCAGTCATATGCTAAAACAAACAAGCCATTTACGAAAGTAAAAGTAAATGACCAAAAAACGTGGGACAATATATAGCTGATTGTTGCACGTTTTTTGAATAGGAGGGATTACTATAAGAATTGCAGTGTATTGCGGATCTGGTTTAGGTAAAAATCCTATTTATGCTGAGAAGGCGGCGGAGCTAGGTACAGCACTAGCTAACAGCGGTCATGGTGTGGTTTATGGTGGTTCTAAAACAGGGTTAATGGGGAAGGTAGCCGATGCTGTTTTAGCAGCGGGTGGAGAAGTAATTGGTGTGATGCCCACTCATTTACAGAAGAGAGAATTGGCACATGCCTCATTAACAGAGATTCATTTTGTAGACTCTATGCATATTCGTAAGGCTAAAATGGCAGAGTTAGCCGATGCCTTTATTGCTCTTCCTGGTGGCGCAGGAACTTTAGATGAATATTTTGAGGTATTTACTTGGGCACAGATTGGACTGCATGAAAAACCTGTCATTTTATATAATGTAAATGGATTCTATAATGCAATTTTGAAGCATTTTAAAATAATGTTAGAGGAAGACTTTATACGTGCAGAACAAAAGGCGCTCTTTCATGTGGCAACGACTTCGAAAGGTGTTTTACGTTTATTAAAAAAACATGGGTGAGCATTCCCATGTTTTTTATGTAAGATAAAAGTTAAATAATTATATTTTAAGTAAAAAATAGAAATAAATGAGGTGTTGTATATGCACAGTGTAGATGCTCAAGTAACCGATGATTTAGTAGTACAAGCCATTGAACGTAATATAGCAATTATCCGCTTTAATATGGACAGAAGAGTAGCATACGTCAATGAGCTATTTGCTCAAACATTAGGTTATACCGTACAGGAGATGTTAGGAAAGCACCATAAAGAACTTTGCTTGCCTGATTTTACGAATAGTAGCGAGTACGATAAATTTTGGCGTAATCTAACAGCTGGAAATAGCTATCAGGATAAAGTTGAGCGAATCGATGCTAACGGTCAAAGAATTTGGTTGGAAGCGACATATATGCCTGTTTTCGCAAATAATACAAGAAAAGTAATAGGTGTTTCTAAAATAGCTGCTAATATTACTGAACGTCAAAATGAGATAATGAGCGTAGCCGACAAATTAAAGAGTATGTCTAAAGAGCTTTATCAGCGTTCAGAAGCTGGTATTCAAAATAGCCAGGACCTACTGGAAACCATTCAAGTAGTGTCACAGGAATCAAATGAAAATGTAAGTAATCTTGCACAGCTTCAAAAACAAGCGGATTCTATAAAAGGCATTGTCAAAACGATTCAAGAGATTGCCTCACAAACTAATTTATTGGCTTTAAATGCGGCCATTGAAGCAGCTAGAGCTGGCGAATATGGTAGAGGTTTTGATGTAGTAGCCAAAGAGGTTCGAAAGCTTTCTGTAAGAGTTGAGCAATCCATTTCAGAAGTGAAAGATAATGTTGAAGGGATTGAACGAGAAATTAGTCAGGTGACAGACAGTATTACAAGGATAGCTGAAAAAGCGGATAAAACGAATGAACAAATTACCGTCACTACAAATGATTTTAGTGAAATTGCATCTGCTGCTGAAGCATTAGATGAACAATCCAAGCAGTTTATCGAAATTATTTAATCTTAAACATGGCACTATCCTTTAAATAGATGATGCCATTTTAATATCAATACACATATTTCATAAAAAATAATGGTGAAATACTGTTGTCATTTTTTCCACTTGTTTTCGATATATATTGAAATAGTCTATATTTTTTATTTACAATAATAGTGTAAGGCTTTCATCAATCATAATAGGGGTGTTATGTATGACAAAAGTGGAAGTAAGCTTTCAGCATCTACCAACTACAGCTATATCAGATGCGACAGGTGGGCATACCAATTTGCGTAGTGATATCAAGCCGTTAGCAGATCATTTTAAAATTGCAGGGCGAGCTGTGACTGTACGTTTACCAGATGGTGAAAACGGGGCAGTATTGGAAGCAATTAGAGCAGCGAATGAAGGGGATATTTTAGTAATTGATGCAAAAGGAAATACGAATAGAGCGGTAGCTGGAGATTTTGTGATTTCCTTAGCAAAGGGCATTGGTGTACAAGGTTTTGTTGTAGATGGCGTAATCCGTGATATTGAAGCAATTCGGGAGCTAAATTTCCCTATATTCTCGTTAGGTACTACCGTAGCTGCAGGCAATAAAAATGGTGGTGGTCAAGTAAATGTGCCCATTGCCATAGGGGGAGTAACAGTTCTCCCTGGTGATTATATAATTGGGGATGTAGACGGTGTGATTGTCGTGCCACAGCAAGAGGCTGAAAAAATTGTAGCAGCAGCAGAAGCCAAACTCGAAAAAGATGAAAAGCGTGCACAGGAAGCACATGTCAATGGAAAAGAATCCATTATAGCTTATTTAGATAAAATATTAGCAAAATAAAAAAACCCTCACGATGCCATCCAACATCGTGAGGATTTTTTTAACTTACGCTAGATTTTCATTATCATTAAAGTAATTTTTCATCTTTTCGCGATCGAAACGACCTTCCCATTTTGCCATTACTAATGACGCTAATGAGTTACCAATTACGTTAACAACTGTACGTCCCATATCAAGAATACGGTCAATACCAGCGATAAATGCTAGTCCTTCAAGTGGAATACCGACAGTACCTAAAGTTGCTAGAAGTACTACGAATGATACTCCTGGAACACCTGCAATCCCTTTAGATGTAACCATTAGTACAAGCATTAACGTAATTTGTTCACCAATGCTTAGGTGAATACCGTACATTTGAGCAATAAATAATGCTGCAATGGCTTGGTAGAGTGTTGATCCATCTAAGTTAAAGGAGTAACCAGTTGGTATAACAAAGGAAACAATATCCTTTGGCGCACCTAATTTCTCCATTTTCATCATAACACGTGGTAATACAGCTTCAGAACTTGCTGTAGAGAACGCTAAAATTAGTTCATCTTTTAATACTTTAATTAAATAGAAGATGCTAATTCCTGCGAATTTTGCCACAAGGCCAAGAACGACAAAGATAAAGAATAGCATTGTTGCATATACAAGAATGGCCAATTTGGCAAGTGGAACCAGGGAGGCAAACCCATATTTGGAAACGGTTACACCAATTAAACCAAATACCCCAAGTGGAGCGAATTTCATTACGAGGTTTGTTACCCAGAACATAGCATCTGCTACCCCTTGGAAGAAGTCTAAGACTGGTTTTCCTCGATCACCAACTGCAGCAACCCCTAAACCAAAAAGAACTGAGAAGAAGATAATCGCAAGCATATCACCTTCAGCCATTGACTGAATGATATTTGTTGGGACAATGCCTACAATGATATCAAATGGCCCCTCATGCTGTACTTCTTCAGTTGTTGATACATACTTTGAAATATCACCTTGAGATAGTTCATTCATATTTATACCTGCACCAGGTTGGAAAATGTTCGCAGAAAGTAATCCAACTACGATGGCAACAGTTGTAATAATTTCAAAGTAAATAATAGATTTCCCGCCTAATCGTCCAAGTTGCTTCATATCTCCAGTACCAGCAACACCAACGATTAAAGTCGAAATTATAATCGGTACAACAATCATCTTAATTAGATGTAAAAATATATCCCCTAATGGTTGTAAATATGTCTCAATTTTGGGGTTTCCGTAAAAGATACCACCAATAATGATCCCTAAAATCAAACCGATTAAAATTTGAGCGGCTAAACTGATTTTAAATTTCTTTTTCAAATCCTTTGTACCTCCCCTAGTATTAAATTTTCAGGACACGCCTTACTTTAATAATACAGAGGACTTACGGAATCCGACAAAATCCGAGAAAATTAATTTACTTTTGTTAAAATGTCTGAATATAAAACTTGAATAAACTTCTTAATATTAACCTTTGCTTTACGATTATCGTGGTCTTCAATTTGTGTCATGAGCTGGCGAATCTCTTTAAAATCAAAGTAGCGTGGGGCATAGTACTCGAATTCAGAGTTTGTATAATCAACAACCCCTAAATTAGCAAGATTAATCATTGCAGCTAATATTGTTCGGCGCACACGCTGTTCAATGGCTTTACTTTCCTTTAATATGTCATCGGGTGTAGCCTTTGTCACAGCTGCAATTTCTTCATACAGCTCTTTTAATGGAGGAAGAGGTGCAATCTTATGCTGATGAGCAAGTAATGTTTCTATAATGGCAATTATATCCTCACTACCAATTTCACCGACAATGCCCATATCATTTAAAATAGATTGAATATGATCTCGTGATGTTGCTTTATGAGCCTTTTGTTCAGTTAATTCAATGTTTGTAAGTGATTGACGTATAACTAACAGTGAATTTTTAAGTCGAAATTGTTCAGTTGTTTTTTTCAAAACATTTTCTACTTCGATACGGTTGATTGGTTTATGAATGAAGAAATCAATTCCTTGTTCATAGGCCTCACCAACCATTTCCTTATTCACAACTTGTGAAATCATAATAAATTGTCCCTCAAAACGATTTTGCATAAGTTGCTCAACTGTTGCTATACCATCGAGCTTGGGCATCAGTAAATCAATTAACACAAATTCTGGCTGCGTCATTAAAATCTGTGGTATGGCATCCTCACCATTACGTGCCTCACCAATAACTGTACCTAGCCCGCTATCTTCAATAATTTGTTTTAACATAACACGACTTGCACGATCATCGTCTACAATAAAATACCTCATTTAAGTCTCTCCCGTTTGAATAGTTTGCGTAGGAATTATGATTTTAAACGTTGTATATTGATCGTCTGAATCAACGGTTATTGAGCCTTTTAATTTTTCTACTAATTCAGCAACGTGTGAAAGCCCAATGCCAGTTGCCGCTACACCATCAATATTGAACTTGGTTGTGTATCCAGGTTCAAAGATAACAGAAATATCTGCTTGTGAAATTCCTTGCCCATTATCACATACTGTTATTACAGTATTATCTTCTTGGCGCCCAATAGCAATAGAAATGATACCTTGTTCTTCAATAGCCTCAACAGCATTGGCAGATAAGTTATTTAAAAGAGCAAGGAGTGCAATATGTTCCTTTGTTTGAAAATCGAAGTCTATACATGTATTAAATTGTATATCCTTCCCAAGTAATTCAGCGTATTTCCTATTGCCTTCTTCAATATAATGCAATAATTCAGATAATACGAAAGGGCCGAAGCTTCTTTCGCCCACAATCTTCGAAATACCAGCATATATACGTTGAGAATCTTTCTTCACTTCATGGATTTCCTGGGCAATATGAAGTGCCTGTAAACTTTCAGCTCGATAACCTAGCACTTTTAACTGTCGATATAATTCATAACCGCTGGCTGTAATAGTTTCAATATGGTTCATTGATTTTTTTAAGTATAGGGTCTCAACATAGAGGTCAGAACCGATATTGAGCATTTCTTGTACTCGTTTTTTTTGCTCAGCAATCAAAATGGAGCTATAAATACCTACTACAAAAAAACTACGTAATATAGCTACGGCTAATAGGATCAGAAGGTCATGAAGAAATAAAAAAGTATAATTTTGGACAAAAAATCGAAAAATTTGTTCTGCTAAATTACTAATGACCTCACTAAAGGCGACGAGTAAACCAAGTTTTAAAGGTTTTTCTCTATATTGTTGAATATCTAAAATTTGTAGGCACACTGCAAACAATACATAAAATAACGCGGCTGGTAAATGGTTAAATAGACTCTCAGAAATTGGAACGTTGTGTAACGTGGAATTAATAACACGAAAAATTGTTGTCACTATACTTGTTGCAATACCAGCTAAAATAATCGGTGTAGGTTTAAGTAGTGTGCATAAAAAGAAGATGATCGTACCTAAACCAAAACGGAATGTTGTATTAGCAAATGGCATAATTTTAATTTCACTACCAATTGCGGTCAGGACAGCAATAATGAAAATCCAAGTAAGGGAAGCACGTGTCATAGATAATTTCGATTGCAATATTACAACCTCCCATCATTCATATAATAAAAAATACCACAACCGAGGCGGAAGTGGTATCTAACAAGTAATACATACAATTTTGGCAAAAAAAAAACGGCTACAATTGTAGTCGGAAATTTTAAAAATGGAGGAGGTAGAGGGATTCGAACCCCCGCGCGGTGTTACCCGCCTGTCGGTTTTCAAGACCGATCCCTTCAGCCAGACTTGGGTATACCTCCATGTTATATTGCTCTGCTGTCTTATCGACAAAAATAAATTTATCATAACTAGAAACACTCGTCAATATTTTTTTTGAAAAAAATTTAAGTAGTTTATTCAGGGCTTGGAAATAAATAATTTGTGCATTAAGTTGCAATTTATACAAACTGTCAGTATACTAGTTATTGCCGTGCTAGGTGGGAAGGTAGCGGTGTCCTGTAACTCGCAATCCGCTCTAGCGAGACTGAATTCCTTTTTCGAGGCTGTCCGTATTGTTTGGTCTGCCTTTTGCACGTAGTGTTGACGATTGGGTCCTGCGCAATGGATACCCATGAACCATGTCAGGTCCGGAAGGAAGCAGCATTAAGTGGTCTTATCCATGTGCCGCGGGGTTGCCTAATCCGAGCTAACGACAAGAGTAACGCTTATGTGCGGCTGTCAAGGAAAGGTGCACGGCATTAACTTGCCAATTCAAAGCATCCGTCTACTATAAGGCGGGTGCTTTTTTATTTTTAAATTTAGTAACTTCATTTTCTATATAAGAAGGCAAATGCTATAATATAACTATTCAATTAAATGGAGAAGGAGAGAGGAAATCAGTGACGTATCAAGCATTTTATCGTGTGTATCGACCGCAATCTTTTCGAGAAATGTCTGGCCAAGCACATGTCAAAAGAACGCTACAAAATGCTCTCCTAGCAAATAAAACAACGCATGCTTACTTATTTTCTGGGCCGCGTGGTACAGGGAAAACAAGTACAGCCAAAATCTTTGCGAAGGCTTTAAATTGTGAACATGCACCATCGAAAGAACCGTGTAATGAATGCGCTACATGCATAAGTATTACGGATGGCTCCCATCCTGATGTCATTGAATTTGACGCGGCTTCGAATTCACGTGTTGAAGAGATTAGGGATATTATAGAAAAGGTTCGCTTTGCTCCTGCAAGCAGTAGATATAAGGTGTACATCATAGACGAAGTGCATATGCTTTCTACAAGTGCCTTTAACGCTCTTTTAAAAACTTTGGAAGAGCCACCTCCTCATGCTGTATTTATTTTAGCAACGACAGAGCCTCACAAATTGCCTGCAACGATTATTTCTCGTTGTCAGCGCTTTGATTTTAAGCGACTTTCTACCAATGATATTATTGAACGTATGAAGGTCGTCCTAGAAGATATTGATTTACCATATGAAGAACAAGGTTTAAAGGTGATCGCACAATCAGCCGCAGGAGGAATGCGTGATGCTTTAAGTTTGCTAGACCAAGTTGTGTCATTTAGTGGGGAAAAATTAAAGCTTGAGGACACATTATTAGTTACAGGTTCAATTAGTCAGGATGTTTTTTATGACTTAGCTGAAGCATTGAAAGTAAAAGATGTTGCTCAAATGCTAGCTCTTTTAGAGCAACTTATAGCTGATGGCAAGGATCCCTTGCGCCTTTCAGAAGATTTAATTACTTTTTTCCGCGATTTACTATTACTTCAAACAAGTGATGATTTAGCTGAACTTTTAGAGTTAGTGTCCCCTGAGGAGCGTGTATTTACTTTAGCACACGAATTTGCTCCAGATATGCTTTATGGCTATATTGATATACTCGCAAAAGTACAGCAGGAGATGCGTTTCTCTCACCATACGAAAATTTACTTAGAAACAGCATTGCTTAAAATGGCACAATTTTCGGGAGGGTTAGCGCATCAAACGGTGGCTATGAACGAAACTGTACAAAGCTCAGAACTCACGCAAAAGGTGGTAGCGCTTGAGCAGATGATTCAACAATTATCCTTGCAACTGCAAACAGGAACTCCTGTGCAAATGACGTCAACGCAAAAAGAGCAAAGACCTCGTGCTAAAAACCCGAATGGCTATAAAGCACCCACTGGTCGTATTCAGGAAGTGTTGAAAGATGCTACAAAGCAAGATGTGCAACGTATCAAGTCAGTTTGGGCACAAGCATTAAATCAAATGCAAAAATCTCAATCGGCTCTTTTAGCAGAGGCTGAACCTGTTGCGGCATCTTCGAGTGCTTTTGTGTTAAAATTCAAGTATGATATTCATTGTCAGATGGTTGCCGATAACCAATCTTTAAAGGCTCACTTTACACAATTAATTGCTGGGCAAACTGGTACAATGTACGAGATGCTATGTATACCAGAAGAATCTTGGTTGAAAATGCGTGAAGAGTTTATCCGTGATCACAGTCTACAGCAAAAGAAATCACAGGCTGTCTCAGAGCATGGAGAAGAATTATTAGAGCCACCACCGGCAGAAATGCCAGATGAACCATTTATCGATGATGCCCAACCTCTTGCTTCACAAGATCCACTTGTGACAGAGGCTGAAAAGCTCTTTGGTAAAGATTTTGTTGAAATTATTGAAGATTAAATTTTTAGGAGGAAGACATTTATGCGTGGAATGGGAAATATGCAAGGTATGATGAAAAAGATGCAAAAAATGCAAAAGGAAATGATGGAGGCTCAAGAGGCTTTAAATGCTGAGCAATTTGAAGGTGTTGCAGGCGGCGGCATGGTAAAAGTAACAGTTTCTGGTCAGCGTGAAGTAGTGTCAGTAAATCTAGATGAAGCTGTAGTAGACCCAGAAGACATCGAAATGTTACAAGACCTAATTGTTATTGCAACAAACGAAGCGTTGAAAAAGGTAGAAGAAAAAACAAACTCAACGATGGGTAAATTCACTCAAGGCTTAAACCTTCCATTCTAGGAGGTAATCATATGTACTACCCAGAACCAATATCTAAATTGATCGATAGTTTTATGAAATTGCCAGGTATCGGGCCGAAAACCGCGGCTCGTCTGGCGTTTTTTGTGTTATCTATGAAAGAAGACGATGTATTATCTTTCTCTAAAGCATTGATTGATGCTAAACGAAACCTGAGTTACTGTTCTGTCTGTGGCAATATAACAGATGTAGACCCATGTCACATTTGTGCAGACAAGCAGCGAGATCATTCTATTATTTGTGTTGTGCAAGATACAAAGGATGTTATTGCAATGGAAAAAATGCGTGACTACAACGGCATGTATCATGTACTTCAAGGTGCAATTTCTCCAATGGATGGTATCGGTCCAGAGGATATTAATGTTGCTTCCTTGTTAGTGCGTTTGCAAGATGAAAGTGTACAAGAGCTTATTTTAGCTACGAATTCAACAATTGAAGGTGAGGCAACAGCTATGTACATATCTCGCCTTGTCAAACCTTCAGGGATTCGTACGACTCGTATTGCGCATGGATTGCCAGTAGGGGGAGATTTAGAATACGCAGATGAGGTTACGCTATCTAAGGCAATGGAAGGCCGACGCGAATTATGAGTGAGGGATTAATATGTTCTTCCGTAGTAAAGGAAAGTTAAAAAAAGAATTCGATGATAGGCTTGTGAATCTTATAAAAGAAACAAAAGAGGATTTACAGCAGGCGAAGATAATAGAAGAATTAATGGATGACTATGATCTCGGGGTAATTGCTCAACGCAAAACAGCAGAAAGTATTCATTTCTATTTATTTAAGGAAGCTAGAATTCGCAAGGTATTAATAAAATAGTTCTTATTTAAATATTCATAGAAGCGATACAGGAAACATAAACTTTCATAATTATTTAATTGAGGGGGCAACCATATTGTCTTGGTTAGTAATTATGAGTATTAGTATTCCTGTAGGGCTTCTTTTTCTTTATGTAATAATAAGACATGCTAAACTAGGTAAGATTTTAGAAGGGTTATCGGTGTTTTGGTTTAGATTTGCATTTGCTTTTCTATTATTATTTATAATCCATTTAGGTATTGGTTATATAGGATATAATGTACCCATCAATCTATTTTCAGTCTTAACTATTGCCGTCTTAGGTATTCCGGGTGTATTAGGAATAACAGCTTTAATATTTTTTTTATAAAAAGCTTGCAATATGAAAAGAATATGATATAGTTATAAAAGTCGCTAATATAACTGATTGAAACGAAAATAAATTAAAAATTTATGTTGACACATTATATACGACATGGTATTATATAAGAGTTGCTGCTAAAACAGCAGTTAACGAAATGAACCTTGAAAACTGAACAAGCAAAACGTAATCAATAAAGTTTTCAGTAACTAACTTCTGTTAGTGAACGAAACAAAATTTTGGACATCAAAATTGATGCCAGCAAAACAATTTGAGCTATTCAAATTTCTTTTATGGAGAGTTTGATCCTGGCTCAGGACGAACGCTGGCGGCGTGCCTAATACATGCAAGTCGAGCGAACAGAGAAGGAGCTTGCTCCTTTGACGTTAGCGGCGGACGGGTGAGTAACACGTGGGCAACCTACCTTATAGTTTGGGATAACTCCGGGAAACCGGGGCTAATACCGAATAATCTGTTTCACCTCATGGTGAAATACTGAAAGACGGTTTCGGCTGTCGCTATAGGATGGGCCCGCGGCGCATTAGCTAGTTGGTGAGGTAACGGCTCACCAAGGCGACGATGCGTAGCCGACCTGAGAGGGTGATCGGCCACACTGGGACTGAGACACGGCCCAGACTCCTACGGGAGGCAGCAGTAGGGAATCTTCCACAATGGGCGAAAGCCTGATGGAGCAACGCCGCGTGAGTGAAGAAGGATTTCGGTTCGTAAAACTCTGTTGTAAGGGAAGAACAAGTACAGTAGTAACTGGCTGTACCTTGACGGTACCTTATTAGAAAGCCACGGCTAACTACGTGCCAGCAGCCGCGGTAATACGTAGGTGGCAAGCGTTGTCCGGAATTATTGGGCGTAAAGCGCGCGCAGGTGGTTTCTTAAGTCTGATGTGAAAGCCCACGGCTCAACCGTGGAGGGTCATTGGAAACTGGGAGACTTGAGTGCAGAAGAGGATAGTGGAATTCCAAGTGTAGCGGTGAAATGCGTAGAGATTTGGAGGAACACCAGTGGCGAAGGCGACTATCTGGTCTGTAACTGACACTGAGGCGCGAAAGCGTGGGGAGCAAACAGGATTAGATACCCTGGTAGTCCACGCCGTAAACGATGAGTGCTAAGTGTTAGGGGGTTTCCGCCCCTTAGTGCTGCAGCTAACGCATTAAGCACTCCGCCTGGGGAGTACGGTCGCAAGACTGAAACTCAAAGGAATTGACGGGGGCCCGCACAAGCGGTGGAGCATGTGGTTTAATTCGAAGCAACGCGAAGAACCTTACCAGGTCTTGACATCCCGTTGACCACTGTAGAGATATAGTTTCCCCTTCGGGGGCAACGGTGACAGGTGGTGCATGGTTGTCGTCAGCTCGTGTCGTGAGATGTTGGGTTAAGTCCCGCAACGAGCGCAACCCTTGATCTTAGTTGCCATCATTTAGTTGGGCACTCTAAGGTGACTGCCGGTGACAAACCGGAGGAAGGTGGGGATGACGTCAAATCATCATGCCCCTTATGACCTGGGCTACACACGTGCTACAATGGACGATACAAACGGTTGCCAACTCGCGAGAGGGAGCTAATCCGATAAAGTCGTTCTCAGTTCGGATTGTAGGCTGCAACTCGCCTACATGAAGCCGGAATCGCTAGTAATCGCGGATCAGCATGCCGCGGTGAATACGTTCCCGGGCCTTGTACACACCGCCCGTCACACCACGAGAGTTTGTAACACCCGAAGTCGGTGAGGTAACCTTTTGGAGCCAGCCGCCGAAGGTGGGATAGATGATTGGGGTGAAGTCGTAACAAGGTAGCCGTATCGGAAGGTGCGGCTGGATCACCTCCTTTCTAAGGATTATTTCGGAATACAAACCTAGGGTTTGTAAGATTACGTTTTGCGTTCAGTTTTGAAGGTTCATTCTTTCTTGAATGAAAATCTTCAAAACTTGTTCTTTGAAAACTGGATAAAACGACATTGAAATTGTAACAAACACATTTATTTTTTAAGTTTTTTTATAGGCTTAATAACTTGGTTAAGTTATTAAGGGCGCACGGCGAATGCCTTGGCACTAGGAGCCGAAGAAGGACGGCACTAACACCGATATGCTTCGGGGAGCTGTAAGTGAGCTTTGATCCGGAGATTTCCGAATGGGGGAACCCACTACGTTTAATGGCGTAGTATCTTGACGTGAATACATAGCGTCTTGAAGGCAGACCCAGGGAACTGAAACATCTAAGTACCTGGAGGAAGAGAAAGAAAAATCGATTCCCTGAGTAGCGGCGAGCGAAACGGGAAGAGCCCAAACCAAGAGGCTTGCCTCTTGGGGTTGTAGGACACTCAATACGGAGTTACAAAAGAGCGAGTTAGATGAAGCGACTTGGAAAGGTCCGCCAGAGCAGGTAAAAGCCCTGTAGTCGAAAGTTCGTTCTCTCCTGAGTGGATCCTGAGTACGGCGGAACACGTGAAATTCCGTCGGAATCCGGGAGGACCATCTCCCAAGGCTAAATACTACCTAGTGACCGATAGTGAACCAGTACCGTGAGGGAAAGGTGAAAAGCACCCCGGAAGGGGAGTGAAAGAGATCCTGAAACCGTGTGCCTACAAGTAGTTAGAGCCCGTTAATGGGTGATAGCGTGCCTTTTGTAGAATGAACCGGCGAGTTACGATTACGTGCGAGGTTAAGCTTTAGAAGGCGGAGCCGCAGCGAAAGCGAGTCTGAATAGGGCGAAATAGTACGTGGTCGTAGACCCGAAACCAGGTGATCTACCCATGTCCAGGGTGAAGGTAAGGTAACACTTACTGGAGGCCCGAACCCACGCACGTTGAAAAGTGCGGGGATGAGGTGTGGGTAGCGGAGAAATTCCAATCGAACTTGGAGATAGCTGGTTCTCTCCGAAATAGCTTTAGGGCTAGCCTCGTGATGAGAATACTGGAGGTAGAGCACTGTTTGGACTAGGGGGCCATCCCGGTTTACCGAATTCAGACAAACTCCGAATGCCAGATATTTATACACGGGAGTCAGACTGCGAGTGATAAGATCCGTAGTCAAAAGGGAAACAGCCCAGACCACCAGCTAAGGTCCCAAAGTAATCGTTAAGTGGAAAAGGATGTGGCGTTGCACAGACAACCAGGATGTTGGCTTAGAAGCAGCCATCATTTAAAGAGTGCGTAATAGCTCACTGGTCGAGTGACGCTGCGCCGAAAATGTATCGGGGCTAAACGATTCACCGAAGCTGTGGATTGACATCTACGATGTCAGTGGTAGGAGAGCGTTCTAAGTGCGTTGAAGTCAGACCGGAAGGACTGGTGGAGCGCTTAGAAGTGAGAATGCCGGTATGAGTAGCGAAAGACGGGTGAGAATCCCGTCCACCGTATGACTAAGGTTTCCTGAGGAAGGCTCGTCCGCTCAGGGTTAGTCGGGACCTAAGCCGAGGCCGATAGGCGTAGGCGATGGACAACAGGTTGATATTCCTGTACCACCTCCTCACCGTTTGAGAAATGGGGGGACGCAGTAGGATAGGGTAAGCGCGCTGTTGGTTATGCGCGTCCAAGCAGTAAGGCGTGTGTGTAGGCAAATCCGCACACTGTAACGTTGAGCTGTGATGGCGAGTCCGTATGGACGAAGTTCCTGATTTCACACTGCCAAGAAAAGCCTCTATCGAGGTGAGAGGTGCCCGTACCGCAAACCGACACAGGTAGTCGAGGAGAGAATCCTAAGGTGTGCGAGAGAACTCTCGTTAAGGAACTCGGCAAAATGACCCCGTAACTTCGGGAGAAGGGGTGCTCTTGAGCGTGCAAGCGCATGAGAGCCGCAGTGAATAGGCCCAGGCGACTGTTTAGCAAAAACACAGGTCTCTGCAAAACCGTAAGGTGACGTATAGGGGCTGACGCCTGCCCGGTGCTGGAAGGTTAAGAGGAGTGGTTAGCGCAAGCGAAGCTGCGAATTGAAGCCCCAGTAAACGGCGGCCGTAACTATAACGGTCCTAAGGTAGCGAAATTCCTTGTCGGGTAAGTTCCGACCCGCACGAAAGGCGTAACGATCTGGGCACTGTCTCAACGAGAGACTCGGTGAAATTATAGTACCTGTGAAGATGCAGGTTACCCGCGACAGGACGGAAAGACCCCGTGGAGCTTTACTGTAGCCTGATATTGAATTTTGGTACAACTTGTACAGGATAGGTAGGAGCCAGAGATCTCGGAGCGCCAGCTTCGAAGGAGGCGTCGGTGGGATACTACCCTGGTTGTATTGAAATTCTAACCCATGCCCCTTAGCGGGGTAGGAGACAGTGTCAGGCGGACAGTTTGACTGGGGCGGTCGCCTCCTAAAAGGTAACGGAGGCGCCCAAAGGTTCCCTCAGAATGGTTGGAAATCATTCGTAGAGTGTAAAGGCACAAGGGAGCTTGACTGCGAGACCTACAAGTCGAGCAGGGTCGAAAGACGGGCTTAGTGATCCGGTGGTTCCGCATGGAAGGGCCATCGCTCAACGGATAAAAGCTACCCCGGGGATAACAGGCTTATCTCCCCCAAGAGTCCACATCGACGGGGAGGTTTGGCACCTCGATGTCGGCTCATCGCATCCTGGGGCTGTAGTCGGTCCCAAGGGTTGGGCTGTTCGCCCATTAAAGCGGTACGCGAGCTGGGTTCAGAACGTCGTGAGACAGTTCGGTCCCTATCCGTCGTGGGCGTAGGAAATTTGAGAGGAGCTGTCCTTAGTACGAGAGGACCGGGATGGACACACCGCTGGTGTACCAGTTGTCTTGCCAAAGGCATCGCTGGGTAGCTATGTGTGGACGGGATAAGTGCTGAAAGCATCTAAGCATGAAGCCCCCCTCAAGATGAGATTTCCCATTACGCAAGTAAGTAAGATCCCTCAAAGACGATGAGGTAGATAGGTTCGAGGTGGAAGTGTGGTGACACATGGAGCTGACGAATACTAATCGATCGAGGACTTAACCAAAATGTTTGAACCATTCAATGAACCGTTTATCCAGTTTTGAAAGAACAAAACTTTCAATAAAAAAAGAGCTTCAAGACACAAGTAGAACAAGGAAGCAAACGAGTGATTGAAGGAGCGTACTTCTGTACGTGACTGATTGAACGAGAGCAGCTGACGCAGTAATACGCCGTGTATTGAAGGTCGACCATAGTCTAGTGATGATGGCAAAGAGGTCACACCCGTTCCCATACCGAACACGGAAGTTAAGCTCTTTAGCGCCGATGGTAGTTGGGGGCTTCCCCCTGTGAGAGTAGGACGTCGCTAGGCAACAAAGTAACCACTGAGAAATCAGTGGTTTTTTTTATTTATTTAGAGACCTATAAAATGTTAAAGTTTAATGGAGTGATTAAAACACACAAAGGGGTGCAATGTAATGGCAACTGGACAATATAGTAAGAATATCAGTATGCAGAAAGAAAAGTTAGAGGAATTTATTCAAAATAAAGAACAATGGGCTGTTTTAATACCAGGTTACTTACACCACGAATTATTGAATGAAAATGATATGATTTGGGTCTTTCAAGGAGATTTTGGCATTATTCAAAAAGCTGTTAAAGTGGAGCTGAAGGTGAAAAAATCAGATGCTCATCAGATACTTTTTGATTTGGAGGGCTTATCCGATCCGATAAATGGCGATGGTTCATTTGAAATAAAACAAAATCAAGATCAATCATTGCAACTTACTGGTAAGTTAACAATGAAGGCTAGCGGCTTTTTAGCAGGAATGATGAATCCAGTTTTAGATAATTTTGTCCCAAGACTAGTGGAGCAATTAGTAAAGGAAATGGCCGTTAAAGTGGTGAAAGAATAGTTTTGTGGAAAAGGGTGGGAGAACCGATTATTGCAGATAACGGCAATAATCGGTTTTTATATGGAATGAGCAAATGTTTTTTTACTAAATGTTCTCTCTTCGATAATGAGGTAAAGAATGTCTGCTTTTTAGTGGCTATTCAAATATCTATTCAAATAGAATGCCGGCGTGACTAAATTATGTTGTCACATAGCCTCTAAACGATGATTCCTTTGGAGTAAACTCAAAGTAATCTAGATGCAATGGAAACAGAGATAATAAGACGTTTTGTTGAAAAATTTTAGTTCAACAGATAAATATGGAGAACCTTGTTGAGGGATAGCTTTTTTATCTCGTTATAATTTCGTATAATTAAATAAGAATCTAACGAAAATGGGTGTTTGTTTTGCAAAAGAAAAAGCCAATTATAGAGGGATTAGAACGTTTTAGACAACAACAAAATATTTCTTTTCATGTCCCAGGTCATAAGCATGGCGAACTGTCCCATCTTCCGCAAGCATTTAAAGATGTTATGCGTTATGATGTAACTGAATTAACAGGTTTAGATGATTTGCATTACCCTGAGGAAATGATATTAGAAGCAGAAAATTTACTAGCAGATACATATGGAGCAATGAAGAGTTTCTTTCTAGTGGGCGGTTCTACTGTTGGGAATTTAACGATGATTTATGCTACATGTGATAAAGGTGATACCATTATTGTCCAACGTAATGCCCATAAATCAATTTTCCACGCCATTGAACTTGTGGGGGCTAAGCCTATTTTTGTCTCACCAATCTGGGATGAGCGAACGTTAACGGCAACGCATGTCACTTATAAAGATCTTAAAGAAGCAGTGAAAAATTATCCAGAGGCGAAAGCGGTCGTTTTAACATATCCTACTTATTATGGGATGACATCGAATGAAATACAGCAACAAATTGCTTATTGTCATGAAAAAGAAATCCCTGTCTTAGTGGATGAGGCACATGGCGCTCATTTTAATGCGTGTACATTATTTCAACCATCCGCTTTGTCATTAGGAGCAGATGTCGTTGTACAATCAGCACATAAGACATTACCAGCAATGACGATGGCATCCTTTATGCATGTTAAGTCGAAATTAATTGATGCTGACAAAATACATCACTATCTACGTATGCTGCAATCTAGTAGCCCATCCTATGTATTATTAGCCTCATTAGATGATGCTCGCTATTATGTACAGACATATATGGAGAGTGATGGGGCATATATAATAGAAAAAAAGAAACAATGGATTGAAGCATTACGATCAATTGGTTCCTTAGAAGTAATTGAAGTAGATGATCCACTTAAGGTATTGTTACGTGTCAATGGTTATAGTGGTTTTCAATTACAGGAGGTACTGGAGGCCAAGCATGTCTATGGAGAGCTAGCTGATGCGAATCAAGTATTATTTGTGTTACCTTTGCTGAAGCAAGGACATCCTTACCCATTTGCTGAAATAAGAGTCCGCATAAAAGAAGCTATAACAATGCTATTAAACACAACTAAAACGGATAGCATAGCTGCTTCTCAAACAGCCTATCATTTTGTACCTATTACTGAACCTATTTATACCTTTAATGAAATTGCATCATTAAGTAAAGAATGGTTACCATATATGCGTACAATGGGAAGGGTTTCAGCAAGTATGATTATTCCTTATCCGCCTGGTATTCCATTACTTGTTCCAGGAGAAAGAATAACCGTAGCAAAATTAAGTCAACTGGAAGAGCTATTAGCAGCAGGAGCGACATTCCAAGGAAATCATCGATTAGCAGAAAAAATGATTCAGGTCATTAGATAGTTGGAGGCAATAACAGCATGAAAAGCAATATATTTATTACATTCGAAGGCCCAGAGGGAGCAGGGAAAACAACAATCATTCAAATGATAGCTGAGCGACTAGCAGAAAAAAATATTGACGTTCTAGCAACAAGAGAACCAGGCGGCATCGAAATTGCAGAAAAGATAAGAACCATTATTTTAAATCCTGCACATACAGCTATGGACGAGCGAACAGAAGCATTGTTATATGCTGCAGCAAGAAGTCAGCATTATTTTGAAAAAGTACAACCAGCTTTAGATGCTGGTCAGTTGGTAATATGTGATCGTTTTATCGACTCATCTTTAGCTTATCAAGGTTATGCAAGAGGAATAGGTGTTGATGAGGTACTTTCTATTAACGAATTTGCTATCGGTAAGAAATTACCTGACGTAACTATATTATTTGATCTTCCACCAGAGGTTGGATTAGCACGTATTCATGCAACTGACAAGAGAGAAGTAAATCGTTTAGATGTTGAAAGTTTGCCATTTCATCAGAAGGTACGTGAAGGATATTTACAACTAGTCGATCGGTACCCAGAACGTATACGTGTAGTGAATGCAGACCAACATATTGAGCATGTTGTTGAAGATGTATGGTTATTATTATTGGAAGCAATGCACTAAAAGCATGAAGTTGTCCACAACATTGTGATATAATGATACTATCCATTATTTTATCTAATTCAGCAGATACCTACTGAATTACGAGCAAGCTTGATAAAATATGGACGTAATTATGCCGAGGTGTAATTAATTTCACATGGATAATAGTCGAAGTATTAATGTTTATAAATGCTTAGGAATAGTATGAAAACCTATTTAGGTGAATTTTATAAAAGGGGTGAGTGCGAATGAAGTTAGTCGTAGCTGTAGTGCAAGATCAGGATAGCAGTCGCTTATCAAATGCTTTAACGAAAAATCAGTTTCGCGCAACTAAATTAGCGAGCACAGGAGGATTTTTACGTTCAGGAAATACGACATTTCTTATAGGAACTGAAGACTCTCTCATACCCAAACTTTTAGATATTATTCGGGATAATTGTCGAGCACGGGAGCAAATGGTTGCGCCAGTTTCTCCATTAGGAGGAAATGCCGATTCCTATATACCTTACCCTGTGGAGGTAGAGGTAGGAGGAGCTACTGTATTTGTTTTACCAATTGAACAATTCCATCATTTTTAATAAGTAGCCTCCATTCGTAAGAGGTCACTGATATTAGGCTTATCTAATGATCCTGATATTTATCCCAATGCAGGGAGAAATTGATAAAGATAGTGGGGCGAAACCAGCTTGAAGATTAATCAAGATATACGTGTCGGGTTAAATACAAATCGCAATGAGCCACTACAAAATAATAATCAAAATAACCGATTTGGAGATATGGTCGTTAAGCAAGGTAACAAGCTGCAAACAGAGCAACTAACACGTTTATTAGGAGATATTTCGAGTGCTGGTGATCGTGTTGCAAGGTCACGTAATTTACGGGAACTTGCTAAGTTTAAAATGCTTGTAAAACGATTTCTACAAGAGACAGTAGAACATGGAATGGATTTAAAACAATCACATACATGGAATCGTTTTGGCGAAGGCAGACGATTAAAAATCATTGAAACTATTGATACACGTCTTGTCGAACTTGCCCAAGATCTCTTAGACGAGGAAAAAGAAGCGATAGACCTCCTTGATAAAATCGGTGAGATTAAAGGCTTACTAATTAATTTATATATGTAAAACCCGTGTCTCATTCTCATTTAGGCGCGGGCTTTTTTCAAATTTTGATTTGGCAGCTTGCCACTAAACTAGGAAGCACTGTAATGTTTCTTTTCAAAAAGTAAAAATTGGAGACAGTTACACTTTTTGTTGTAGATACAGGAAGGAATTAAAATGTATGGCCAAGAATGTTGAAGAGCTATTCACGCTACAGCCAGTCGTAATGAAGCAACTTCAAACGATTTTTGACAAAAATAGATTAGCACATGCATATATTTTTGATGGCGAAAAAGGGACAGGCAAGGCAGATATTATGACCTTTTTTGTCAAATTAATGCTATGTGAGCAACCAAATGGAAATGTTCCATGTGAAACATGTCGAAATTGCAGACGTGTGGATTCGGGAAATCACCCAAATATTCATCAAATTTATCCAGATGGTCAATTTATAAAAATTGATCAAATGCGAGAACTTATTGGCGAGATGAAAATGATGGGTGTAGAAGAAGGGCGTAAAATCTATGTGCTTCATCATGCAGACCGTCTGAATACAGCATCAGCCAATATGATACTTAAATTTTTAGAGGAGCCGGATGGAGAAGTAACTGCCATATTATTAACAGAGCAAATGCAGTCAATACTTCCAACAATCCGTTCTCGTTGCCAACATATCAAATTTCAAAAAATGCCACGTCATGTTTTGTTGAAGCACTTACAGGACAATAATATTTCGGATTCGATGGCTTCAACAGTAAGCATGATGACAAACGAGCTCGAAATGGCTATATTTTTGGCAAATGATGAGCAGTTTGCACTCGCTCGAAAAACAGTGTTAAAATTAGTGGAGGCCATTCGGCAAAATGTACACGAGGCAATGCTTATTGCACATGAAGAGTGGTTACCACATTTTAAAGAAAAAGGCGAGATGGAGCAAGCATTGGATTTACTACTATTTGCTTACCGTGATATAGTGTCAATAAAAGCTAATCCCGAGGCAGCTTGTACTTATCCAGACATGTTACCACTATTTAAAGAAGTTGCGTTACATTCCACTTATGAGCGACTATCAAGTCAAATGGAATCTATTTTACAAGCGCGCGCCTCTTTACAACGTAACATGAATAGGACGTTATTGATTGAGCAGTTAATGCTAAATCTGCAGGAGGGATATACATTTGTATAATGTAGTAGGAGTCCGCTTTAAAAAGGCGGGTAAAATATATTATTTTGATCCGGCATCATTTCTACTAGAAGATAGTCAATATGTTATTGTAGAGACAGCTCGCGGGGTAGAGTATGGAAAAGTAGTTGTCCCTCAAAAAGTAGTAGGTGATAATGATGTTGTATTACCACTAAAACAAGTACTTAGACCAGCAGATGATCGTGATCGTATACAAGTAGAGGAAAATGCAGCTGAGTCGAAACGTGCATTTGAACTCGCTAGTACTAAAATTATAGAGCATAATTTAGAAATGAAACTTGTAGATGTTGAATATACATTTGATCGTAATAAAATTATTTTTTATTTTACAGCTGAAGGACGTGTTGACTTCAGGGATCTTGTAAAAGATTTAGCTTCGGTTTTTAGAACACGTATCGAACTTCGCCAAATTGGTGTGCGTGATGAAGCAAAATTATTAGGTGGTATCGGCCCATGTGGAAGAATGCTTTGTTGCTCCACATTTTTAGGTGATTTTGAGCCAGTTTCTATTAAAATGGCTAAAGATCAAAACTTATCTTTAAATCCTTCAAAAATATCAGGTCTTTGCGGACGTTTAATGTGCTGCTTAAAGTATGAAAATGATGAATATGAAGAGGCAAAAGAGGGCATGCCAGATATAGGTGAGGTAGCGATGACACCAGATGGTCGCGGGAAAGTTGTAGGGTTAAATGTGCTGGAAAGACTTATTCAAGTATATTTACATGAGCAGGAACGCACAGTTGAGTATACACTAGAAGAACTGCTAGCATGCGAAAAAAATCTTATTTAAGATAGAGAATTTAACGAGGTGGCTTGGGTGAAGGACCGTAATTTCTTGGATACCGTTATGGAGTTCGAACAACAGCTCGAAGCAATGCAGGAGCAATTTGGTGCATTGAAACAATTTGTAGCGTTAATGATGGAAGAGCATAAGGCGCTTGAAACAGAAAATCATCATCTTCGTACACGTCTGGAAGAACTACTTTCTAATACAAACTCCGTACAAGCTGCTGAAGTAAAGAAAGAGAGTCCTCTAGATATAGGTGAAGGTTATGATAACCTAGCTCGCTTATACCAGGAAGGCTTCCACGTTTGTCATGTTCATTTTGGAAGTTCACGTAAAGGTGAAGATTGTCTGTTTTGTCTATCATTTTTAAATAAACAAAATGTGTAATAGAAGGCTGATTCCCACTACGGTGGTATCAGTCTTTTGTTTTGTAGCGTAGGAGGAATAAGCATGGAAAAATGGTTAAAGGATGATGAGCGATTAGACTATTTATTGGCGGAGAATTTGCGTATTATTCAAAGTCCCTCCGTCTTTTCGTTTTCGTTAGACGCAGTGTTGCTTTCAAAGTTTGTCAATATTCCCTATCATAAGGGAAAAATTGTTGATTTATGCTCAGGAAATGGCGTAATTCCTCTCTTTTTAAGTGCACGTACAAAAGGGGAAATTACGGGAGTTGAGATTCAGCCCCGTTTATTTGATATGGCAGAGAGAAGCATCCATTACAATCAACTGGAAAACCAAATTCAAATGATTCTTGGTGATGTAAAAGAAATACCAAAACACTTAGGCATAGAACAGTATGATGTTGTTACCTGCAATCCTCCCTATTTTTTAGCACATGAAGCAAGTGATAAAAATCTCAGTGAACATCATGCCATTGCACGACATGAATTATATTTAACATTAGAAGAAGCCATCCAATCTGCAAGTAAATTATTAAAGCAAGGTGGCAAGGCGGCATTTGTCCATCGTCCAGGTCGATTATTAGATATTGTTACAGCTATGCGAGCAAATCGCTTAGAGCCCAAACGGATGCAACTCATTTATCCGAAAGAAGGCAAAGAAGCCAATACATTATTAATAGAAGGAATAAAAGATGGAAAACCGGATTTGAAAATCTTGCCACCCTTGTATGTCTATGATGGCAATAACGAATATACAGCAGAAGTGAGAGACATTCTTTATGGAAAAGAGCAGTAATCACTACTTTTATGTGCTAGAGTGTGCGGATCAAACCCTTTATGCAGGATATACAAATAATATAGAAAAGCGTGTTGCTGTACATAACGCTGGTAAAGGGGCAAAATATACAAGAGCTAGAGGCCCAGTGAAATGTATTTATAAAGAAATGTTTGAGACAAAGCAAGAAGCAATGCGTGCTGAATATGCTTTTAAGCAATTAACAAGAATGCAGAAAATAAACTATATAAGGAGGGGTGAATCGTGAAATCACAAAAAAGTACAATACACGATCTGACAGGTTGTTTATATCTGGTAGGAACGCCTATTGGAAATCTAGAGGATATGAGTGTACGTGCACTTCGCATTTTAAAAGAAGCCGATATTATTGCGGCAGAAGATACTAGAAATACAAAGAAGCTATGTAATTACTTTGATATCGAAACACCATTAATCAGTTACCATGAACATAATTTAGCAGTAGGTGGCGAAAAATTATTATCTATGCTTCACGAAGGGAAAACAATTGCATTAGTAAGTGATGCGGGTTTACCTTGTATTTCTGATCCAGGTGCGGACATAGTTGAAAAAGCAATTGCCCAAAACTTTCCAGTTGTGCCAGTACCAGGTCCCAATGCTGCGATTTCAGCATTAATTGCCTCTGGATTAACACCACAGCCATTTTTCTTTTATGGGTTTTTGAATCGTGGAAAAAAAGATCGACGCCAGCAGTTAGAGCAATTAAAAAAACGTCAAGAAACTATCTTATTATATGAGGCACCTCATCGCTTAAAAGATACATTAAAAGATATGGAAGCAATACTCGGAAACCGTCGCGTTGTCCTCGCGCGTGAGCTGACAAAGAAATTTGAAGAGTTTTTACGCGGCACATTAGCTGAAGCTGTAGAATGGTCGCAAACCCAAGAGATTCGTGGAGAGTTTTGTATTGTTCTTGAAGGCAATAGCTCTGCCGAAGAGGAAGATGAACATGCAAAGGCTTATTGGGAGACAATGTCCATTATTGAACATGTTGATTTCATCATAAATCAATCGAATATAACATCAAAAGAAGCCATTAAGGAAGTAGCCAAGTTGAGACAAGTAGCTAAAAGAGATGTTTATAATGAATATCATAGTCAATAATAGTAAAGAGTTACCTTACTAAGGTAGCTCTTTATTTGATTTTAAATTGATAATAACTGTAAATAATAGTACCCTTAAATAGAAAGGTCTGACATGGACATTATATGGGGTTTAGAAATTGGGTATAGTAAATTATATAAATAGAAACACCTAAATCATTGTATTTGATTTAGGTGAGCAATCAATTATTTTTTTAAATTAGATTGGATTTCTTTTACTAACATTTCAGCGCCTTCTGGACTTAAAATTAATTTGCCTCCAACTAGACGGAAGTTATCATCGGAAACTTCACCAGTAACAGCACATGTCATATTAGGCATATATTTTTTTAAGATGATTTTATCGTCATCCACATAGATTTCTAAAGCGTCCTTTTCAGCAATACCTAGCGTACGGCGTAACTCGATAGGAATTACTACACGACCTAACTCATCGACTTTACGAACAATCCCTGTTGATTTCATAATAGATTTCCTCCTAATTATTAAAAGTTATATTGGTATTTCGTCAAATTTCGACATAATTTCCTTGTCTGATAGTTATCATACCAAGTAATGCCATAAACGTCAATTAATTAATACACTAATATTATGCTTTCTAAAAAATTTTTTTGAGAAGAATGCAGTTATTTTATTCATTTTAAAAGGTTTTTAATAAATATTTTCAACAATAGTAAAAAAGATTCTTATTTAAGTCATTTAATGGATTCAATATATTATTCGACAATTTTCGCATATGATAAACTTTCATTGAAACGAATTTGGTACTTCGTTAGAATAGAAAGTATATTGTAAAACAATGGAGGCAGTTCTTGTGAGTGAAAAACAAAAAACATTCTATATAACAACACCCATTTACTATCCAAGTGGGAAATTTCATATTGGTACGGCATATACAACCGTTGCATCTGATACTATTGCACGCTATAAACGTTTACGTGGTTATGATGTTCGTTTTTTAACAGGAATGGACGAACATGGGCAAAAAATACAAGAAAAAGCAGCCGAAGCGGGGAAACACCCTCAAGATTATGTAAATGAAATTGCAGATGCTGCGAAAAAGCTTTGGTCTTTAATGGATATTTCTTATGATGATTTTATACAGACGACGCAAGAGCGACATACGAAAGCTGTCGAAAAGATTTTCCAAAAGTTTTTAGATAATGGTGATATTTATAAAGGCCAATATGAAGGCTGGTATTGTACACCATGTGAGTCATTCTTTACAGAAACTCAATTAGTTGATGGGAACTGTCCAGACTGTGGTCGACCAGTACACAAAGTAAAAGAAGAATCGTACTTCTTTAATATGAAGAAATACGCAGATCGTTTATTAACTTATTATGAAGAAAACCTAGAATTCATTGAGCCAGAATCACGAAAAAATGAAATGATTAATAACTTCATTAAACCAGGGCTAGAAGATTTATCAGTATCAAGAACGTCCTTCGATTGGGGGATTAAAGTACCTGGGGATCCAAAGCATGTCATTTATGTATGGGTGGATGCATTAACGAATTATATTACAGCTCTAGGGTACCTGTCTGACGATGAAACACTATTCAACAAGTACTGGCCAGCAGACGTACATGTAGTAGGGAAAGATATTGTGCGCTTCCATACAATTTATTGGCCAATTTTCTTAATGGCGTTAGATTTACCATTACCGAAAAAAGTATTTGCACATGGTTTTATTATGATGAAAGACGGTAAAATGTCTAAATCAAAAGGCAATGTCATTTATCCAGAAATGTTAATCGAACGTTATGGCCTAGATGCGACACGTTACTTCCTTTTACGTGAATTACCATTCGGCTCTGATGGTGTATTTTCGCCAGAATCATTTATTGAACGTACAAACTTTGATTTGGCGAACGATTTAGGAAATTTACTAAATCGAACTATTTCAATGATTAATAAATATTTTGATGGTATTATTCCTACAGAAAATCTTCAATCAACAGAATTTGATGCAGCATTAAAAGAGCAAGCTGAGTCGGTGCGTATTAAATATGAAGAAAGTATGGAAAAAATGCAATTTAGTGTTGTTCTTGCTGACTTATGGACACTGGTGTCGCGTACTAATAAATATATAGATGAGACACAGCCTTGGGTGTTAGCAAAAGAAGAGTCAGATAAGCCAAAATTAGGAGCCGTTATGCGAAATTTGGCAGAGAGCTTACACCAAATTGCTGTCATGTTACAACCATTTATGACAACAACACCGAAACGTATGATCGATCAGTTAGGTTTAGATGACAAATTCTTAGCATGGGATACAATTGAAACATTCGGCAATACTATTCCAACAAACATTAAAGTGGTAGAAAAAGGGATACCAATTTTCCCACGCTTGGAAAATGAAGTTGAAATTGCTTATATTCGTGAGGAAATGCGTGGCTCTGTGAAAACAACACAAGAAGAAGAGACTAAAAAGACTCCAGAGACTGACGAAAACCCAGAAATTCCTGAAATTACCATTGATGATTTTATGAAAATTGATTTGCGTGTGGCGACTGTTACGGCATGTGAAACTGTTCCAAAAGCAGATAAATTATTAAAGCTTCAAGTGGATCTTGGATATGAGCAACGTCAAGTAGTTTCAGGTATTGCAAAATTCTATACACCTGATGAATTAATCGGTCAAAAAGTGATTGTCGTAGCAAACTTGAAGCCAGTTAAACTACGTGGTGAATTATCACAAGGAATGATTCTAGCTGGTGAAAAAGATGGAATTTTAAAATTAGCATCAGTTGATCCAAAACTAGAAAATGGTGCGAAAGTAAAGTAACAAACTAAGAAAGGCCTGCTGAATACATATTATTCAGCAGGCTTTTCAAATCTGTTAGAGAAATTAGGTTATTGTTATTTTGAAATAATTTATATGGTGTGAAAAATGTGATTTTATGGGTATATAGAATTATTGCAAGTATTGTCGATTAAGTGGAATGTCACAATACCGAATGGTTTGTAACAAAATTGTAATGCTTACGAAAAATATGAAATAATAAATTTTAATAAAATCGATGTTAGGAGAATGAAGATGTTTATTGATACACATGTACATTTGAATGCAGATCAGTATGAGGAAGACCTTCAAGAGGTAATTGATAGAGCCCTTGAAGCTAGAGTAGAGAAAATGGTTGTTATTGGTTTTGACCGTAAAACCATTAATAGAACAATGCAATTAATAGAGCAATATGATTTTGTTTATGGTGTCATTGGCTGGCATCCAGTAGACGCTATTGATTGTACGCAACAAGATTTAGATTGGATTGAGGAATTAGCTGCACATCCAAAAATAGTTGGCATTGGTGAAACAGGTTTGGACTATTATTGGGATAAGTCACCAAAAGAAGTTCAACAAGCACTTTTCCGCAAACAAATTCAATTAGCGCAAAAGTTAGGTTTGCCAATCATTATTCATAACAGGGATGCAACAGGGGATGTTGTACAAATTTTGCGTGAAGAAAACGCAGCATCCGTAGGGGGTGTTATGCACTGCTTTAGTGGGAGTGTAGAAACAGCACGTGAATGTATAGCTATGAATTTTATGATTAGTCTTGGTGGACCAGTGACATTCAAAAATGCACGTCTGCCAAAGGAAGTGGCTACGGAAATACCTCTAGAGCACTTGATGATTGAAACAGATGCACCATATTTGGCGCCACATCCACATCGAGGTAAGCGTAATGAACCAAGCTTTGTGCCCTTAGTTGCGGAGGAAATTGCGCGATTGAAGGGGTTAACAATTGAGGAAATTGCACAAGCAACTACCGCCAATGCGAAAATTTTTTTTGGGATTGACAATTAACTAGCTTAGATGCCTCCAATACAGGGTTTGTGGTTGGCAAAAACATAGAAGTCAATTTTCAGAGAAATACTTTCGGGTTGACAGTGCCAAAACTAGTCCGTATAATCCAACCTTGTATTAAGGAGGCGTTTTTTCATGTCAAATAATTCCATGAAAAACTTGTTCTTAGGATCATTGAGGAGTAAGCAAGCAGTGATAAGAATTATTTCACTTGTCCTGTTTGTATCTGTAATCTCTTTCGTACTTTATCAAGGTACGAAAAAAGCCGTAACGCTTGAAGCAAACGGAGAAACAATCGAAGTTTCAACACATGCCAAAACTGTAGAACAATTATTACAAGATCGAAATATAGATGTAGCAGCGCATGATAAAATATCACCCTCTCTGAACACCAAAATTGTTAATGGATTAGCAATTCAATGGGAACAGGCAAAAGAAGTAACTATTTCAGTTGATGGAAATCAGTCAAAAGTTTGGACAACTGAAACACTAGTGAAAGACATTTTGAAGGAAGCAAATATTGAAGTATCTGAACACGACTCTTTAGCACAAGGTCTAGATACTGAACTAGGAGCAGAGAACAAAATCGATATTCAAAAAGCGTTTCAAGTAGCGCTTGTCGATGGCGTAAACAAAAGACAAGTATGGTCCACTTCGACTACGGTCGCTAACTTTTTAAAACAACAAGGAATTCAGTTAAATGAATTCGATCGTGTCGAAAATAACCTGGAGGACGTTATTACTCCACAGAGTAAAATCGCAGTAGTTCGCGTAGAAAAGGTTATCGATGTAGTGGAAGACTCTTTAGATTTCGCAGTTGAAAAGAAGCAGGATGCTTCATTGCAAAAGGGGAAACAAAAGGTAGTGGCAACGGGCGAGAAGGGCTCAATTTCTCGTACGTATGAAGTTGTCAAAGAAAATGGCAAGGTTGTAGCTAAAAACCTACAAGCAGAGGCAGTTTTAAAAGAGCCAAAAAAACAAGTCGTTGCAGTTGGCACAAAAACAGTCGTTGCAAGTGCAGCAACTGTGTCACGTGGTTCAGCAGAGCCAGCTAGTGGTAAAGAATTCTATGTAACGGCAACAGCTTATACACCATATTGCAACGGTTGTACTGGTACATCAGCAACTGGTATAAACTTGCGTTCAAATTCTGGTATGAAGGTAATCGCAGTTGACCCTTCTGTTATTAAATTAGGCTCAAAAGTATGGGTTGAAGGCTATGGTACAGCTATCGCTGGAGATACTGGTGGCTCAATTAAGGGTAATAAGATCGATATACTTGTACAAACAGATGCTCAGGCACGTAACTGGGGACGTAAGAAAGTGCGTATTAAAGTATTAAATTAAAAAAATTGTAAAATTAATCAAAATGTTATTTCACTAATGGAGCTTTCCTGTTTTGACTGGCAGGGAGGCTTTTTTTTGTTTTAACAACTGTTTAAACAGTAAGTACAACAAACGCCCCTTGAAAGAAGGCGTTGGAATGCTAATTATTAGCAATGTTTGACGGTACGTTCGCTAGAAGGCTCGTTCAAACCCTGTATTTCTGTACAAACGGTATCTTGCAGTTGTAAAATGGTCAGAAGATAAGGTAGATAGAAAAGAGGAGTCTTTTTGCAAATAAAAGAAATCATTGTCGTTGAAGGAAAAGATGATACGACAGCTATTAAGCGTGCCGTACAAGCAGATACTATAGAAACAAATGGATCTGCTATCTCTGAAGAAACATTGAAGCGAATCCAACATGCTCAAGAAAAGCGTGGTGTTATTGTATTTACGGATCCTGACTACCCAGGACGTCGAATACGTGCCATTATTGAAGAGCGTGTTCAAGGAGTGAAACATGCCTTTTTACCAAAAGCCAAAACAATTGCGAAGAATGGTAAAGGCTTGGGGATTGAGCATGCAGCTGACGATGATATACGTGAAGCATTACGACATGTCTATACCCCTAAACAAGATGTGCCAAACGAAGATGATATTACACTGGAAGATTTAATGACAGCGCGTTTGATTGGCTATCCACAATCAAAACAGCGACGTGATCGACTGGGAGAAATTTTAAATATCGGTGCTACAAACGGTAAACAGCTTCATAAAAGGTTAAAAATGTTTCAGATTACAGAACAGCAATTTGGTGCGGCGGTCGCACAGTTAGATCAGGAGGAAAATGATGCATAAGGATATTGCAACACCAATTCGTACACAGGAAATTTTAAAAAAGTATGGATTTTCATTTAAAAAAAGCTTAGGACAAAACTTTTTAATTGATCCTAATATTTTACGAAATATTGTAAGTCACGCAAATTTAACAGAAAATAGTGGCGCAATTGAAGTTGGTCCTGGTATTGGTGCCCTAACAGAGCATTTGGCGAGAAGTGCCAAAAAGGTTGTTTCCTTTGAAATTGATCAACGTTTATTACCTGTGCTAGAAGACACACTTAGTCCATATAATAATGTGTCTATTATCCACTCTGACATTCTTAAGGCAGATGTTGCAAAGATTATTGCGGAGGAAATGCCAGGTATTGAAGATATTATGGTCGTTGCCAATCTACCGTATTATGTTACTACCCCAATCTTAATGAAATTGCTAAATGACCGATTACCAATCCGAGGTTTTGTTGTCATGATGCAAAAAGAGGTGGCTGATCGTATAACGGCTAAGCCTGGAACGAAGGAATATGGTTCATTATCTATTGCGATTCAGTATTATGTTAAGGCTGATATTGCTATGACTGTACCAAAAACAGTGTTTATGCCACAACCAAATGTCGATTCAGCGGTTATTCGGCTCATCAAGCATGACGAGCCACCAGTAAAAGTAATAGATGAGGATTTTTTATTTGTTGTGACTCGAGCATCTTTTGTTCAAAGAAGAAAAACAATCTACAATAATCTGCAAGCTGGTTTACCAAATGGGAAGGCACAAAAGGAACAAATTTTACAGGCATTAGAGGCAGCTACAATTGAGCCAACTCGTCGAGGAGAAACACTTACTATTCAAGAGTTTGGAAAATTAGCCGATGCACTATATCCTGTGTTTGCAAAGTAAGAATTTTTGTTAACATTTTTTCATGGATGTAAAAAAATATATGCTTTTTATAAAAAATAAGTTGACAAGATTTATAATGGGCTGATAAAATATTATATTTTGTTGACATTTTTGGGCGATTCGCTTATACTAGTTAGTAGTGAGGTGTAAGCGAAAATGCCAAAAACTTTAGCGGACATTAAAAAGTCGTTGGATTGTCATTTGGGTAAACGTTTGCAATTAAAAGCAAATGGTGGTCGCAAGAAAACGGTTGAGTGTGCAGGGATATTACGTGAGACATATCGCGCTATCTTTGTAGTAGAGCTCGATCAAGAAGACAATACGTGCAAGCGCGTATCGTATAGCTACACAGATATTTTAACTGAAGCAGTAGAGATTACATTTTTAGACGAAGCAAAAGCTGCTGTCGCAAAATAGTTTCTAGTACTTATTTCTATATTTTAGAAACACTCATGTATGTTAAAAACTACATGAGTGTTTTGCGTTTTCACGGGCATACTAAATTCGTCAGTTGTTAAAGGAGGAGTTTATATGCCTAGAAAAGGTATCATGTCACCTCGATTAAAAGAAGAGATCGCAAAAGAGCTTGGATTTTATGATGTTGTGCAAAAGGAAGGCTGGGGCGGCATAAAAGCTCGAGATGCTGGTAATATGGTCAAACGTGCCATAGAAATGGCTGAACGGGCAAGTAATGAGCAAGAGCATAAGTAGGCTATTTTTATTAAAGTAGTCATCTTATAAAGTTTCATTCAGCAAGGATGAAAATCCTTACTGACACAACAAATACAACTGACGAGAGAGAGCCGTTACTCCGAACAGGGTAAACGGTTCTTTTTTTCCATTTTCGCATTCTCATTATGGTAAAATAAAATGAATAATCTTGCGCGAAAAAAAGAACTGTTTATACGTGTAGCTATAAGGGAGGAAGAAAGATGCTTTATGTAAAGGCGCCTGCAAAAATCAATTTAACATTAGATGTACTTTATAAAAGGCCAGATAATTTTCACGAAGTAGAGATGGTTATGACAACTGTCGATTTAGCTGATCGTATCAGTCTTGAATCTCGAGAAGACGGTGTTATTCAAATTATTTCAACAGATAATTTTGTACCAAATGATCATCGTAATTTTGCGTATCAGGCAGCGCGTCTCATTAAAGATACATACGGCATTAGGCAAGGTGTATCCATTACTATTGAAAAGGAAATACCCATTGCGGCTGGACTTGCAGGTGGCAGTAGTGATGCAGCAGCTACATTAAAGGGACTAAATGAGCTTTGGGATTTAGGGTTATCGATAGATGAATTAGCGGAGCTGGGTGCTAAAATTGGCTCGGATGTTTCGTTTTGTGTCTATGGTGGCACAGCACTCGCTACAGGCCGTGGAGAAAAAATAGCTGAATTACCAGCCCCTCCAAACTGTTGGGTTGTATTAGCAAAGCCTAAAATTGGCGTGTCAACGGCTGAGGTATATGGGGGTCTTAAGGTTGAAGGGTTGAAACATCCAAATACCAAGCAAATGATACAAGCGATAGAAACAAAAGATTATGAGCTATTATGTTCTTCATTAGGAAATGTTTTGGAAACTGTAACATTTAACTTACATCCAGAAGTTGTGATGTTAAAAGAACAAATGAAACGCTTTGGTGCAGATGCTACGTTAATGAGTGGAAGCGGCCCGACTGTGTTTGGACTAGTTGATAGTGAAGCTCGTGTTAGTCGCATTTATAATGGTTTACGTGGTTTTTGTGAGGAAGTTTATGCAGTGCGAATTTTAGGTGAGCGGAATACGCTTGCTTAGAAACGCAAATTTGTGTTAATTTTACCTATAAATATTCGTGTTTAGGAGAGGGTCGCATGAAATGGAAGCGTAGTGAACGACTAGTTGATATGACGTACTACTTACTAGAACATCCACATCAGCTGATCCCGCTAACTTATTTTTCAGAACTATATCAATCTGCGAAGTCATCCATTAGTGAGGATTTAACGATTGTAAAGGAAACATTCGAAGAAAAAGGAATCGGGTTATTGATGACAGTGCCAGGTGCTGCTGGAGGAGTAAAGTATATTCCGAAGATGTCCGAGGCAGAAGTACGTTTAGTCATTCAGGATTTAAAGGCAGAGCTTGAACATTCAGATCGATTGTTACCAGGCGGTTACTTATTTATGACAGATTTGCTAGGAAACCCAGATTTAATAAATCGTGTAGGGAAGGTCTTTGCTTCTGCCTTTGCAGATCAACAAATTGATGTCATAATGACTGTAGCAACTAAGGGGATATCCATTGCCCATGCCATTGCAAGACATTTAAATGTACCAGTAGTAGTTGTGAGAAGAGACAGTAAAGTAACTGAGGGCTCTACAGTTAGCATTAACTATGTGTCTGGTTCTTCCAGAAGAATTCAGACAATGGTATTATCAAAAAGAAGCATGAAGAGTGGACAACGTGTGTTAATTACTGACGACTTTATGAAGGTCGGTGGTACTATGAACGGCATGAAAAATCTATTAGAGGAATTTGACTGTCAGCTAGCAGGCATCGCGGTGCTTGTGGAGGCTGAGCATGCCGACGAAACTTTAGTAGATGATTATTATTCACTTGTAAAGCTTCATGAAGTGAACGAAAAAGATCGTACAATTGCATTAAGTGAAGGTAACTATTTTTCTAAAAGGGGACATGACAAATGAAAGTAGTAGCAACAACAAATGCGCCAGCAGCCATCGGACCATATTCACAGGGGATTATTGTTAACGGTATGTTTTATAGCTCTGGTCAAATTCCATTAACAGCTACAGGTGAATTAGTGGAAGGCGATATTACTGCTCAAACAAATCAAGTGTTCGCTAATTTAAAAGCAGTTTTAGCGGAAGCTGGAACTTCTTTAGATCATGTTGTGAAAACAACGGTCTTTATGAAAGATATGAACGACTTTGTCGCAATGAATGAGGTTTATGCAGGCCATTTTGGTGACCATAAACCAGCACGTTCAGCTGTAGAGGTAGCTCGTCTTCCGAAAGATGTAAAAGTAGAAATCGAAGTTATCGCAATCGTAAAATAAAATAATTCGTTAAGTTCCCTAAAGAGAAACGCTCTTCTTTTTAGGGAATTTTTTTAAGCTGACAAACAATTGTCAAAAATTCCGTATATAAGAAAAAATATTATTCTAATAAGTATTCAAATTTTTTAGAAAATTTGATAGACTATTAAAAGGAAAATATTCGGTAATTGAGGATATGATATTTTCATGAAGGCATCTAAGAAGAGAGGTGGTGAGAAAATGGAAGTTACTGATGTGAGATTACGTCGAGTACAGACGGATGGTCGCATGCGTGCGATTGCTTCCATTACACTTGACAATGAGTTTGTTGTTCATGATATTCGTGTAATTGATGGAAATACTGGTTTATTCGTAGCTATGCCAAGTAAACGAACACCGGATGGGGAGTTTAGAGATATTGCCCATCCAATTAATTCTGACACTCGAAATAAAATTCAAGAGATCATTTTAAACGCCTATCATAACTCTAGCGAAATAGAGGAAACGGGCAAAGAGGAAGAATTAGAGGGTATTGGTGTGTAATAAAAAGGGAATAAATACCTATTAAAGGATTTGCTACAAATTAATGTGTAGAAAATGAGGAAGAACTCTTCTAGTAGGAAGGGTTCTTTTTATTTTGATAAAAAGAGAATATGAGTAATTTTAGGATATACTTCATGACAATCGAGCATAAGGTGCAATGGATTTTGTAATTCATCTTTTTGTCAACTCTACATGCCTTGAAAATAGATGAATTTTGCTATATAGTCATAAGAGAAAATGAGCGTATTGGAGGACTTACAGATGAGCAATATTTTTGCTGTCATTTTGGCTGCAGGTCAAGGTACACGTATGAAGTCCAAATTATATAAAGTGCTCCATCCAGTATGTGGGAAACCAATGGTGCAACATGTGGTGGATCATATTCAAACGTTAGATGTAAATCGCATTGTAACGGTTGTTGGACATGGTGCAGAGAAAGTGCAACAACAGCTTGGAGATAAAAGCGAGTATGTTCTGCAGGCCGAACAGTTAGGTACAGCTCATGCTGTTCAACAAGCTGAGGCTATTTTAGGTAACGAAGAAGGAACTACATTAGTTGTATGTGGGGATACACCACTAATTCGTCCTGAAACAATGCAGGCTTTATTCGAACATCACCAAGCAAAGAATGCTAAAGCAACTATTTTAACAGCGATTGCGGAAAATCCAACTGGCTATGGTCGTATTTTACGTGGCGATAACGGACAGGTTGAGCAAATTGTTGAGCAAAAGGACGCTTCAGCAGAACAGCAATTAGTAAAAGAAATAAACACGGGCACATACTGCTTTGATAACAAATTGTTATTTGAAACATTGAAGCTTGTGAAAAATGACAATGCACAAGGTGAATATTATTTACCGGATGTCATTGAAATTTTACAAAAGCAAGGTGATATTGTTGAAGCTTATGTCACTGATGATTTTGAAGAAACATTAGGTGTCAATGATCGTGTAGCTTTGTCACAAGCTGAGACATTAATGCGTACGAGAATCAATGAAAAACATATGCGTAATGGTGTCACAATTATACATCCTGAAACAACGCATATTAGCGCAGACGCAGTTATTGGGCGCGATACGGTTATTCAACCAGGCTCAATGATTGAAGGTGCCACTGTTATCGGTGAAGATTGCATAATTGGACCAAATACTCAAATTGTAGATAGTCGCATTGGTGACCGCACAACTGTACATTCTTCTGTTGTACGTGAAAGCGCTATTGCGGATGATACAGCTATTGGGCCATTTGCTCATATTCGACCACTTTCAGACATCGGTAGCCATGTGAAAATTGGTAACTTTGTAGAAGTGAAGAAAAGCAAGCTAGATAATGACACGAAAGTATCGCATTTAAGCTATATTGGTGATGCAGAAATAGGCAGTAACGTCAATATTGGCTGTGGTTCCATTACAGTAAATTATGATGGAAAAAACAAGTTCAAAACAATTATTGAAGATGATGTATTTGTAGGATGTAATACTAACTTAGTAGCACCAGTGAAAGTTGGAAAAGGTTCATTTATTGCAGCAGGTTCTACAATTACTAAAGAAGTTCCTGAAGACGCACTAGCAATAGCTCGTGCACGACAAGAAAACAAACCGAATTATGTAAGCAAATTAAATTCAAAATAATTATCAACTAAACAGGAGGCCATCATGCCGTATCATTATGCAAACTCACAATTAAAAATATTTTCACTTAATTCCAATAATCCATTAGCTCAAGAAATTGCGCAGGAAATGGGCGTTGAATTAGGTAAATCTTCTGTTAAGCACTTCAGCGATGGAGAAGTTCAAATTAGCATTGAAGAAAGTATTCGTGGTTGTGATGTGTTTATCGTGCAGTCTACTTCTGCACCAGTAAACGAACATTTAATGGAGCTTTTAATTATGGTAGATGCAGTTAAACGTGCGTCTGCTCGTACAGTAAACGTTGTAATGCCTTATTATGGTTATGCACGCCAAGACCGTAAAGCAAAGGCGCGTGAGCCAATTACAGCTAAATTAGTGGCTAACCTACTTGAGACTGCTGGTGCAACACGTGTTATCGTATTAGATTTACACGCACCTCAAATCCAAGGCTTCTTTGATATCTTAATTGACCACTTAATGGCGGTACCATTACTATCTGATTACTTCAAATCTAAAGGTATTCCAGATGATGAAATCGTGATTGTTTCACCAGACCATGGTGGGGTAACACGTGCTCGTAAAATGGCTGAACGATTAAAAGCACCGATTGCAATTATTGACAAACGTCGTCCGAAACCAAATGTTGCGGAAGTTATGAACATTGTTGGTAATGTTGATGGTAAAGTGGCAATCTTGATTGATGATATTATTGATACAGCAGGTACAATTACAATTGGTGCCGATGCTTTACGTGCTGCTGGCGCTAAAGAAGTTTATGCTTGCTGCTCACACCCTGTATTATCTGGCCCAGCGATTGAACGTATTGAAAACTCTTCTATTAAAGAATTAGTTGTGACAAATACAATTCAGTTGCCAGCAGAGAAAAAATCGCCTAAAATTACGGAGCTTTCTGTAGCTAAATTAATGGCTGATGCTATTTCTCGTGTTTATGAAAACAAATCTGTAAGTACTCTATTTGATTAATAAATATGGCGAGTTAAAGACAAATCTACCTTTTTGGGTGGATTTGTCTTTTTTATATTCATTTTTGTGAAGATGACGTAATAGATGAGTGCTTTTGGTGTGAATCATCTCACAAAGGGGTATAATAGATAATGTGTCTTAATAATATTTACTCTAAGTTAAAAAATAGAGCTAAATATTATCATAGCCTTCAACAAATACATTGTTGATAAGGCGTAAATAATTTTCTTGGAAGGGGAATAAAGAGGTATGAGTACAGTATTAAGTGTTACAAGGCGCGAAACTGGGCATCGTTCGACATTAACCCAACTTAGAAAAGGGGGAGCCATTCCTGCAGTTATTTACGGCTATAAGTTAGATTCAACCCCAATTTCTATTGCTGCAAAAGATTTTAAAAAATCCATTCAAAAAAATGGGCAAAATAGTGTGTTTTCACTAGAGTTAGAGGGGAAAAAAGTGAATGCTGTTGTGTCAGAGGTACAGCAATGTTCATTGAAAGATGAAGTAAATCATGTCGACTTTTTAGCTATTAATATGGCTGAAGAGTTAGAAGCTGATGTTCCGATTAAATTACTTGGTCAGTCAGTTGGAGTAAGTGAGGGCGGTATTTTAATGCAGCCTAACTTAGAATTGAAAGTGAAAGTAAAACCTGCGGCGTTACCTGAATCAATTGATGTTGATATTTCAGCATTGAAAATCGGGGAAACCCTAACGGTAGCAGATATTCGTGAAAAAATACCTGTTGAAATCATCAGTGAAGATGACTATATATTAGTAACCGTTGTGGCGCCTCCTTCTGTAGGGGAAGAGACTACAGAAAGTGTGGAAGAGCAAGTATAAAAGTAAATAATGGGTAAGGCTAATAAGGAGGCTACGGCTTTCTTATTAGCCTTTTTTTATGTCAGTAGGATTGTACAAAATGCTTTCTAGGTGTGCTATATGGTAAAATAATGACTATTAGATTGGAAAGAAGAGAGAGGTACTTATGAAAATTATCGTTGGATTAGGAAATCCAGGTAAACCTTATGAACATACAAGACATAATATTGGCTTTGATGTTATTGATGCATTAGCAGAAAAATGGGGAACACCTTTAACAAACTCGAAATTTAATGGGATGTATACAACTGTACATCGACCTGAGGGAAAGGTTCTACTTGTTAAACCTTTAACATATATGAATTTATCAGGGGAATGTGTCGGTCCCCTTATGGATTATTTTGATATTGATGTAGAAGATTTGATTGTTATTTATGATGACTTAGATTTAGAAACAGGTAAATTACGTCTGCGACAAAAAGGAAGTGCAGGTGGTCATAACGGCATTAAATCCTTAATTCAGCATCTTGGTACTCAGGAATTTAATCGTATCCGAGTAGGGATTAGCCGCCCGCCAGCTGGTATGAAGGTAGCAGACTATGTATTAGCAAGATTTTCAAAGGACGATCAAGGTCTTATTGAAGAAGCCATTGAAAATTCTGTAAATGCTGTTGAAGCATCTCTTTCAAAGCCATTTCTTGATGTGATGAATCACTTTAACGCTAGCAAATAGATGGAATGCCACTAATAAATTTCCGTTAAAGTCTTTGGATAATTGGACTGGTTTAAGGTGAATGACTACAGACCTTTTACTATCATGACAGCTGATGTTTGTAGTGATTAGTCTTTACTACAAGCAAAAATCAATTCTCTAATTTTCAAGTTATTGCAATGCGGATGCCATTGGAAAGTGCATAATCCGTTTTATAAATGTCTATACTTTAAGTAGAAAGCTGCTTAAAGGAGGATGATTTGGAGATGTCAGTTCGCTACCGATGTCGGCATTGTGAAGTAGAAATAGGGACACTACCATTTGATGCAGATGATACAATTCGAAAATTGCATATTTTTGAATTGGGAGAAGCAGATGATTATGTTGAGAAAGATCAACATGGACAAACGACTGTGCACTGCATTTGTGAGCAATGTGAGGATTCGCTGAAACAATATCCAGATTATCACGCACTCAATAAATGGATTCAATAATTGGAAGGATGCTTTGACGCACTTCATGTGTGTTCAAGGCTTTTTCCATTTTATAAAATAGCTGATAAGAAAGATAAATAAAATAGTACTAGAATAATAGCATTGAAAATTTAGAATTTTATGCTGAAAGGAGCTTTTGACTGTGGAGGTTTTACGACAGCTTGTGTCGCAGGATAAACATATTACATCATTTTTACAGGAGATTCAGAGCGGTCAAACTGCATCACAGCTTATTACTGGTTTAACAGGAAGCGCACGCCCCGTAATGGTCGATGCGTTATTTGAGCATGTGAAGAAGCCAATCTACATTGTTTCTCCTAATCTACTGCAGGCACAAAAGATGGTTGATGAGCTTGCTGGATTATTAGGTGAAGAGCATGTTCATTATTATCCAGCGGATGAGTTCATTGCAGCAGACCTTTCTGTTGCTTCACCAGAACTACGTGCGGAGCGAATTGCAACACTCGATTGCTTAGCTAGAGGTGAGAAGGCTGTCTACGTCATACCAGTGGCAGGTTTACGGAAAATAATGCAGCCTAAGGAACATTGGCTACAATATTTTTTACAAACAGCTGTAGGCGATGAGATTGAAATAGATACTTGGTTACAAACATTAGTTGAAATGGGCTATGTGCGTAATTCAATGGTAACGACACCTGGAGAATTTGCGTTGCGCGGAGGCATACTAGATATTTATCCACCTTATTTGGAAGCACCTATTCGAATTGAATTATTTGATACTGAGGTTGATTCCATACGAACATTTTCAGCAGATGATCAACGTTCGATTGATAAATTACAAAAGATTCGTATTCTTCCTGCTTCAGAGGTCATTCTAACTAAGTTAGAAAGGCAGGCATTAGCAGGCCGTTTAGAAGCGGCATTGGCTGCAAGCCTAAAGAAGGTAAAAAAGCAGGAGACAAAAGAACTTCTGTATCAATATATTCAATATGATATTGAATTGTTACAGCAAGGGAATTTACCCGACTACGTAAATAAATATGGCTCATTATTATACGATAAAACAGCTTATTTAGGAGATTATTTTGCACAAGATGGTATTGTGCTCTTTGACGAGCTTGGACGCATTCAGGAAGTGATGGATGCATGGGAACGTGAAGAGGATGAATGGTTTTTATCTTTAATTGAAGAAGGAAAAATGGTTCATGATGTCAAACCTGCCTTTACATTAAAAGAAATACAAGCAATGTTGTCACAACAGAAGCTATCATTTTCATTATTTTCAAGAACATTTGCTGGAATAACGTTTAATAAGACAACTAATTTCTCTTGTAAGCCAATGCAGCAATTTCACGGACAAATGTCATTGCTTCAAACTGAAGTCGAACGTTGGTTACTTGGTAAATTTACCGTACTGATTGTTGCAAGAGATAAAGAACGTGTTAAACGGGTTCAGCACATGCTTGGAGAATACGATATTCATACGGCTATTGGTGAACCAACAGAACCTGGTATTTATATAGTAGATGGTGGCTTGTCGAGTGGCTTTGAGTTGCCACTGCAACGTTTAGCAATTGTGACAGAAGACGAGCTTTTTAAACAGCAGGCAAAGAAAAAAGCACGTACACAAAAAATGACTAATGCTGAACGTATTAAAAGCTATACGGAAATTAAACCAGGTGATTATGTTGTACATGTTCATCATGGGATTGGTAAATATATTGGTGTAGAAACATTAGAGGTCAATGGTACACATAAGGATTATTTGCATATTCGCTATCGTGCAGACGATAAACTATACGTACCTGTAGAACAAATAGACTTAATCCAAAAATATGTGGCGTCAGAGGATCGTGAACCGAAGCTACATAAATTAGGTGGCGCTGAATGGAAAAAGGCTAAAGCGAAGGTATCTTCTGCTGTACAGGATATTGCCGACGATTTAATTAAGCTATATGCGAAGCGTGAAGCTGAGAAGGGGCATGCTTTTACACCTGATAATGATGACCAGCGTAATTTCGAGTCATTGTTCCCTTATGAGGAAACAGAGGATCAGCTACGTTCTATTGTAGAAGTGAAACGAGATATGGAGCGAGAACGCCCTATGGACCGTTTAGTGTGCGGTGATGTAGGCTATGGTAAAACCGAGGTAGCCATTCGTGCAGCATTTAAAGCTATTCAAGATGGTAAACAGGTTGCATTCCTCGTTCCTACAACGATTTTAGCCCAGCAGCATTATGAAACCATCCGTGAGCGCTTTCAGGATTTTGCCATTAATGTTGGCCTGTTATCTCGTTTCCGAACGAAAAAGGAGCAGTCTGCCACATTAAAAGGCTTAAAAGAGGGGCGCGTTGATATAGTTATAGGAACACATCGAATTTTATCTAAAGATTTAATTTTCCAAGATCTTGGTTTGTTAATTGTTGACGAAGAACAACGCTTTGGTGTGACACATAAGGAAAAAATTAAACAGCTAAAGACAAATGTTGATGTTTTAACTTTAACGGCAACTCCAATCCCGAGGACACTTCACATGTCAATGGTAGGAGTCCGAGATTTATCTGTTATTGAAACGCCACCAGCTAACCGATTCCCGGTTCAAACGTATGTGATGGAGCACAGTGGCGCATTAGTGCGAGAAGCTATTGAGCGGGAAATGGCGCGTGGCGGACAAGTGTTTTATTTATATAACCGAGTAGAAGATATGGCTCGAAAGGTTGAGGAGATTCAAGTGCTTGTCCCTGAAGCACGTATAGGCTTTGCGCATGGAAAAATGACAGAGTCAGAGCTGGAATCTGTGATTTTAGCCTTTTTAGAGGGTGACTATGATGTGCTTGTTACAACAACCATTATTGAGACAGGCGTCGATATACCAAATGTGAATACATTAATTGTTCATGATGCTGATCGCATGGGCTTAGCGCAGCTCTATCAATTACGTGGACGTGTTGGTCGCTCTAACAGGGTAGCCTATGCGTACTTTATGTACCAACGTGACAAAGTATTGACAGATGTAGCAGAACAACGATTGCAGGCAATTAAAGAATTTACTGAGCTAGGCTCCGGCTTTAAAATTGCTATGCGTGATTTATCTATTCGGGGAGCAGGTAACTTACTTGGTGCGCAGCAGCATGGCTTTATCGATTCAGTCGGCTTTGATTTATACTCACAAATGCTTCAGGATGCCATTGCTGAACGTCAAACAGGTGTGAAAAAAGAAGAAAAGCCAGATATAGAAATATTGCTAAGTGTTGATGCTTATATCCCTGATGCCTATATTCCAGATGGGTATCAAAAAATCCAAATGTATAAACGTATTAAGGCAATGGATCAGGTGGAGGAGTACGAAGAAATCATGGAGGAATTGGAGGATCGATTTGGCGATCTTCCAATAGAAACAGAGCGTCTACTACGAATAGCAAGAATGAAGGTTTGGGGCTTAGGTGCTGGAGTAGTATCTGTAAAGGAAAAGCAAAAAATTATTACTATCCTATTATCCGAACAGGGGACAGCCAATGTCGATGGCAGTAAGATTATTGAAGCGTCAATGAAGTTTGAGCGTGCTGTTGGCTTTGGTATGGATGGCATGCAGTTGAAATTAACAATCGATGAGCGTAAGAGCGGAAAATATCAACCCTTTGATATTTTGGAAGAGCTAATGCAAATTATCGATAAGGCAAAAAAATAGCAAAAGGCTAATCTTATCTTTTTATGGAAGAGATAAGATAGCCTTTTTATTTTTCCAGTTTTTTTATGAATTGATTATAGAAATTTGTTCCTTGGGTAATCTAATAAGGAGTTGATTGATGTAAGTAATACAGTTTTTTGAAAAAATTTGATGGTTGTGAAATCCTTTTTCTTCAGTTTTTGCATAGATTGTTTAAAAAAAAACCATACTATAGTTGAATAAAAATTTCATTGTAGCGAAAGCGAGGCATTAGAATGAAGGCAACAGGAATTGTTCGTCGTATTGATGATTTAGGGCGTGTGGTTATTCCGAAAGAAATTCGTAGGACGCTACGTATTCGTGAAGGCGACCCGCTTGAAATTTATACGGACCGTGAAGGTGAAGTCATATTAAAAAAATATTCGCCCATCAATGATTTGGGTGAATTTGCAAGAGAATATGTTGAAACACTTTATGAAACATTAGGAACACCAGCATTTGTCACTGACCGCGATGAGGTAATCGCAGTTGCAGGGATTGGTAAAAAGGAATATATTAACCGTCGCATTACATCCTTTGCGGAGAGCTTCATGGAAGAGCGCTCAACAAAAATAGAAAAAATGGAGACAACGATTGAAATTGTCCCTGGGCAATATGAGCAAGTGAAATCGTATTGTGCGACACCTATTATGGTGAACGGTGATCCGATAGGTTGCATTATTGCCTTATCTAAAGTGCATTTTGTCGGTGAAGTAGAGGTAAAAGTAGTGGAAACAGCTGCAAACTTCTTAGCTAAACAAATGAATAGTTGATGCATGGAAAAGTTATTGCGATGACCTTTAAGGCTGAACAATAACTTTTTTTGCGTACATAAAGATTGGTCAATATAGGAACAGTATAGCTCCTTAGCGCGTCAAACTTTTGAGATATGCTATACTATTGGCATTGTTAAGAAGGAAAGAGGGCAATTTATGTCGCAACGTTTTGGCATGAAAAGCTACATGAAGGGTGCCGCCTTATTGACAATAGCGGCTCTTATTGTAAAGGTTCTTAGTGCAATTTATCGTGTACCTTTTCAAAATCTAGTTGGAGATGAAGGCTTTTATATCTATCAACAGGTATATCCAGTTATATCGATTTTCGTTGTTTGGACATCTAGTGGCTTTGCTATAGCCATTTCTAAAATGCTTGCAGATAATGATTGCATTGTTGATACAATAGAACGTAATCAAAGACGAAGCACTATTATGCGTGTGGTTTTTCGGTATTTGACGGTGTTATCGCTACTGTTTTTTGCTGTTTTATTTGGAGGAGCTGAAAAAATTGCCCAATTGATGGGAGATGCTCAATTAGCACCATTGATTCGCTCAGGCTCATTTGTAGTATTGGTTATGCCAGCATTGGCTATTTTAAAAGGTGGCTTCCAATCTAGAGGCATTATGGAGCCGATTGCTTATGCCCAAGTCCTCGAACAAGCGGTAAGAGTTACTGTTATTTTAGCAGGAACATTTATCATTATGACGACTACTAAATCCCTTTATGGTGCAGGTGAAATGGCTGTTATTGGTACTGTAATTGGTGAAATTACGGCCTTGTTATTACTTGCCTATATCTCATATAAACGTTTTGGGCTAAAGCTAACTAAACTACAACTACATCCTATTTCAAGTTTGCCCATTGTTAAAGAGGTGACATGGCTAAGCTTAAGTGTCAGTATGAGCGGTCTTCTACTACTTGGATATCAGCTTGTCGATTCGTTTACGATATATTCAGCATTAATTGATAATGGCATGAATCCTACAATGGCGAAGGAAACAAAAGGTATTTATGATCGTGGACAACCTTTAGTTCAACTAGGTGTTGTCATTGCATCCTCATTGTCGCTTGCTATTGTTCCGCTTGTTGCTCATTTATCTAAAAAACAAGAGGGGCGCAGTGCAGTTCCATTTATACAATTAACGTACAAAGCGTCCATACTATTCGGCTGGTCTGCAGCCTTGGGTTTAATGCTAGTTATGCCGTATTTAAATGAAATGCTTTTCAAAACGAATACTTTATCCGAAGTATTAATCGTCTATGTATTCCAAATTGTACCATTATCGATTATTCTTACATTTACAGCGATTTTACAAGGCTATGGAAAATTAAAAAAGCCAGCTCTATTTTTAATGCTAGGTTTTCTGCTAAAAATGATACTGAATGTACGATTAATCGGTTGGTTAGGTGTATTAGGAGCGGCTATCGTAAATGATATAGGATTATTATTAACAGCGATTTTACTAATTATTTATTTAAAAACATTGACTGGCATTCAGCTAGCATCTGTCGATTTTTATAAAAAAGTTGGGACAGCCTCTTTCAGTATGGCAGTCGTTGTACTTGTCTGGTTACAGTTTGTATCGGCAATCTTAAGCCATTCACTGTCTTCACGTATGGTAGCTATGGTGACGGGTTTAACAGCTGTATCCATAGGGGCATTTGTTATGCTGACTGTCATTGCGAAGAAACGAGTATTAATGGAGAAAGAGTGGTATTTATTGCCGTTTGGACGTAGAATGGCTGTTTACCAACTTTGGCTCAATTCAAAGAAGTAGGTGTGAATATTGAAAACTTTAACAATTATTGGCTTAGGTGCAGGGGATTTTAATCAGCTGCAAATGGGTGTTTATAGAAAATTAAAGGCTGCTAAAAAATTATATGTACGTACGATAGATCACCCAGTATTAGAGGAATTAGCAGCAGAGGGTGTTAAATTCGAAAGCTTTGATAAAGTATATGAAAAACATGATGCATTCCAGCCTGTCTATGCGGAAATAGCAAATGCACTTATTGAAGCTGCTGCTGTTGAGGATATTATGTATGCTGTGCCAGGCCATCCATTAGTTGCAGAACAGACAGTGCAACTGCTTATTGCAGCAGCGGATGAAGGCAAAATTAAGTTAGTTATTGAGGGTGGTCAGAGTTTCTTAGATCCTATTTTTGGTGCATTAAAAATTGATCCAATAGAAGGTTTTCAATTGCTTGATGGTACCAGTTTTTCAATGCATGACATCAACATGCGTCAACATATTTTGATCGCGCAAGTATACGATACATTTAGTGCCTCGGAAGTAAAGCTAACGTTGATGGAGAAATATGATGACGAGTACCCTGTGACGGTTGTGACGGCTGCAGGGTCTGCACAAGAACAGATTGTTACGGTACCTCTCTATGAACTCGATCAAAGTGTAGAAGTTAATAATTTAACAACAGTCTATGTACCACCTGTCAAATCGCAAGAAGAGGCATTAAAAGATTGGACAACATTCCGTCAGATTATTGCAACGCTAAGAGGTCCAAATGGCTGTCCTTGGGATCAAAAACAAACACATGAGTCGTTAAAAAAATACTTACTTGAAGAAGCACATGAATATTTGGCTGCTATAGATGCTGAGGACGATTTTGCAATGATCGAGGAACTTGGTGATGTGCTATTACAAGTATTTTTACATGCACAAATTGGAGAAGATGAAGGTTACTTTACGCTTGAAGATGTGTTAGCTTCCATTAGTGAAAAAATGATTCGCCGCCACCCACATGTTTTTGGTGATGTTGCAGTGGAAGATGCGGACGATGTTGTGGCCAATTGGGAGGCTATTAAGGCTGAAGAAAAGGGTACTAGCGATAAACCACTATTAGACGAGGAGTATAGATCCTCTTCTGCATTACAAACAGCATATAATTACCAAAAAAGAGCTGCAAAAGTGGGCTTTGACTGGCCAGATGTGGATGGGGCATGGGATAAATTTGTTGAGGAGTGGCAGGAATTTCGCCAGGAAGTAACGAAAGGCTCTAATGCATCCCGTTTGGATGAATTTGGTGACGTGTTGTTTACACTAGTAAATTTAGCGCGTTTCTACAAACTGTCACCAGAAGAGGCTATGCTACATGCAAATGAAAAATTTGCACGACGTTTCGGTTATGTAGAGGAACAGGTAAAGATCAGTGGAAAGTCTTTTTCCGATTTTACATTAGAGCAATTAGATGCATTTTGGAATGAAGCAAAGCGACTAGAAAAGGAGTAAAAAGATGAGACTAGATAAATTTTTAAAAGTATCCCGTTTAATAAAACGCCGCACTTTAGCGAAAGAGGTGGCAGATCAAGGTCGTATCACAATCAATGATAAGGTAGCGAAAGCTAGTAGTACAGTAAAAGCAGGAGATGAGCTAGCTATTCGTTTTGGTCAAAAAATAGTGACTGCACGTGTAGAAGAATTACGTGATACGGTGAAAAAAGAAGATGCCGCAAAAATGTTTACCATTTTGAAGGAAGAAAGACTAGAAAAGGTTGAACCTGAATTTATTGATGATGAGGATTAAAGTTAAATTTATTTTTTAAACCTCCTAATGTTGTCCCACCTTTCTTTTGTGGATGAAAGTATTACACAACTTAAATAAAGTTGTCATGCTTTGAAGGTTGTCCGCATAAAGTGAACAGAAGCTAGGACGACTAAAGGAGGAAAAAAATGACGCTACATCAAGAAAGTAATCGTTACACAATTCCATCTGGAGAGCATATTTTAACGATTCGTAATCGTAAAAGAATGGACATGACTTCTGTAAAATCAATTGAACGCTTTGATCAGGAAGAGTTTTTCATTAAGACGTCCCAAGGGCACTTGTTAATTCGCGGAGAAGAACTGCATATCGTTCATTTAGATGTTGATAAAGGATTATTGACGCTTGAAGGAACTGTAAAAACCTTACAGTACGACGAGGAGGAAAGTGGCTTCTCGAAAGGTTTCCTTCATAAGTTATTTGGATGATTGTTAGTGAACAATTATATCAATTAATTGTCATGGTTTTGAGCGGTATAGCAGTTGGTTTCATTATTGATAGTGTAAGGCTCGTAGTTTTTTCAACTCCAAAAAGGTCAAGCCTTCGAAAGTGGATGATGATTGTTGAATTAATAACATGGATTCTACTTGGGGGAGCGACATACTATTTATTATTTTGGCTAAAAGACGGCGCTTGGCGGGCTTATGACCCGCTAGCGCAAATAGCCGGAATTTTTTTGTATCAATCGTTATTTCAAAATTTTTTACGTTTCATTGCTAGAATTGTGGTGAATATAACTTGGAGACCCTTCTGGTTCATTGTACGCTTCATAGTCGCTGTTATTCGACAAATTTTGCAGCTATTCATAAATATAGTAATGTTTGTTATAAGACCTTTTGTCAAAATTTATTCCTATTTGTCCTACACTTTTTTTAAAAAATTACGATATTTGAAGTATAATAGAAAGCAACAATAATTTTCGGAGGTGCGGGCATGACTAGACGTCATTCATCAGATGATGAACAACAAAATTTCACGAAGCTTGATAATGACTATGTCCGTAACACGGATAGAGCTATAAATCGCAAACAGCAGGCTCGTAAACGTAAATTGCGTCGTATTGTCTTTTTTGCGATTGTACCAGTCATTATTATCGCTCTTCTCTTAAATGTGCTATCACATCAAAATGAAACTTTAGCAGCAAAAGAGAAATTAAAGAAAGAAGCGAATCAGCATCTCACTGAATTGAAAGAAGAACAAGATACATTAAATCTTAAAATCAAACAATTACAGGATGATGAATATATCGCAAAGCTATTAAGAAAAGAGTATTACTTATCTGATGAAGGTGAGATTATTTTTATCATTCCAGATAAGGAAGATAAAAAAGACGACTGAAAAGCTGTGTATTGTTGACACTCTTTTATTGTTATATATAATGAAAAGAGAAGCTTAATGCAATAAAAGGTTTGATTAAATTGATTACATGGCTCAAATGAGTCGCTTAATTTTTAAGGAGGAGCATTTTTTTTATGTCAATTGAAGTAGGCAGCAAGGTACAAGGTAAAGTAACAGGAATCACAAATTTTGGAGCATTCGTTGAGCTGCCAGATGGCAAAACAGGCTTAGTTCACATTAGTGAAGTTGCTGACAATTATGTAAAAGATATCAATGAGCATCTAAAAGTTGGAGATGAAGTTGAAGTAAAAGTGATGAATGTTGAAGCGGACGGGAAGATCGGTCTTTCAATCCGTAAAGCAAAGCCTCAAGCTGAGAGACCAGAACGTCCAGCACGTCCACGTCGTGATAATCGTTCTAATGATCGTAACGAACGCCACCAGCCAAAAGAAAATTTTGAGCAAAAAATGGCACGCTTCTTAAAAGATAGTGATGAACGTCTAGCAACACTTAAACGTGCTACAGAATCAAAACGCGGAGGTCGCGGAGCTAGAAGAGGGTAGTTTGCTGACTGTTTTAATCGTAGAAAAAGTGTATGAAATAGAGTTGGGATTAGCTTTTTAATAAAGCTAATCCCTTTTTTTCATTTACCTACAAAGTAGAAGAAGGTCTCTTTTTCTTTTTTGTGGGGTTTATTGTTTTTTCATCGGCAGAAGCTATGGATGTTTTCTCCACTGGATGAGTAACCATTTTGACAAGTAAGAAAACACCATATACACTCACGGCAAGTCCACAAAGTAATAGGATTATTTGAACAAAAAAAGGTAAATTAATAAGAATTGAAATAAGAATAATCATCGAGCCACTTCCGCAAATTAACGCGGCTTTTGTTAATGCACTCAAGGGAATTTAACCTCCTAAAAAACACTCTTTTCTTTAGTATGCCATATTTTTATACGCAGTCACATAGCTATAAATGAACAGACGGATAGATGGGAATAGTGACAAAATAGATTACAATAAAAATAGGCGCCTCAGAATTTAGTTCTGAGGCGCCTATTTGAGATGACCCGTACGGGATTCGAACCCGTGTTACCGCCGTGAAAGGGCGGTGTCTTAACCACTTGACCAACGGGCCTACTATGGTGGCGGCCGAGGGGATCGAACCCCCGACCTTACGGGTATGAACCGTACGCTCTAGCCAGCTGAGCTAGGCCGCCAATTACTATATGGAGCGGAAGACGAGGTTCGAACTCGCGACCCCCACCTTGGCAAGGTGGTGTTCTACCACTGAACTACTTCCGCACAGTCGTTTAAGCAACAAGTTAAATAATACAAGCCAAACGTGCTAGTGTCAAGTAGGTTTTTTAAAAAAATATATTTCGTAAAAACTAGCATAGAAGAGTATTTTAGCGGATTTTTTGTTCTTACGTAGAAATGTATCGTGGTAACAGTTGAATAAAGTGATTGATAGCTCATAGAATGCCCTCGCACTAAGCTTTATGATGAATAGCAAGTCATTACAATTTTGTTTTTATAAGTGGATTTTTCAACGTTTTTCATAAATGTTAGGCTGTTGCGAAAGAAATTGTTGCCAATTCTCGTATTTATGAATAGCTATTAGTCGAAATATTTATATTTTTTTCTGTCAACGTCAGACAATCTTTCCGCACATAATTTTTTATAATAACCAAAAGTGCGGAAAGGGGATAATCAAATGACAAGTATTGAATGGTATAATACAACGAATGTAGATGACCAAAAGATCGGTATGAAAAAGAAGCAGATCCTAATAGGTTCTCTCTTTTTTTTAACCGCCTTTTTCTTAGCTCAATCTGTTGTATTTGAAGCAGCTGTACCGTTCTCAGTTCCTTTTTGGGCCATTATTCGAACAAAGTATAGGGAGTATGCCAAATTCGTTTTATTCGGTAGTTTAGCAGGTTGTTTTTTCCTTGGTTTTGGACAAGTCTTCATTCTAGCGTTACAAATTGTTATGTATGAATGTATCATGCGTTTCCGTTACTGGCAGTTGCCCCAAAGTATTGCGGTGTCTTTAGCTGTATTACTGGTACAAATAATGTGGCAAGGGGTGATGTATCAAGGCTTGCCACCAGTGCTTGTACAATTTTATGTAGGCTGTGAGGCAGCTCTAGCTCTTATTATGACGCTGTTTATGCAAGTGCTATTTGTTAACTCGTATGAATGGTTTACGAGTCATTGGACATATGAGAAGCTAGGCTCTGGATTAGTCGTGTTTGCTGCCATGCTTACTGGGATGCAAGCAGTTGTGATTAGCTATTTCTCACTCCCCATTTTTTTATTGCAGCTTTTTATCTGTTTTGGTGCATTGGTTGGCAGTGTCCCATTAGCAACAGTAATCGGAGCAGTGCTGGGAACTCTTATCGGTATTGCTAAGCTTTCATTTACCGGGATGCTTTCAGTTGCGACCTTAACGGGGCTGTGTGCAGGAATGGGAGCTAAAGGTGGTAGATTTGGTGTTGCGATCGGTAGTATTTTGCCAAGTGTCTTTTTTTTATTTTATGACGCCACACTGCCTTTAGATAGCGTGTATTTTACCTCCATTGCCATCGGGAGCATTCTTTTTCTAACGATCCCAAAGAAATATTCAGATAGGGTGAGGGACAAGCTTTTCCCACAACGTGAGGAGATTTTACTGGCACGACAGAATTGGTTAACCGAACATGTAACGTATAAATTAGAGCATTTTCAGCATTTTGTACAATTCATGAAGGAGCTTGTATTTGATCGCTTTATGACGGCTCCAGTTGAAGCTGCGAAGGAAGTATCTCCAATGAACACTTGTTTAAGCTGTTTCCGCTATGAACATTGCTGGGGTGCTAAAAATAACGGTATGGACAAGCTTGTGACAGACTGGTTTCATATGAAAGGAGTAGGCAAGGAATCAGCTATTCATCGTGTAGAAGAACAAATACGCTATAAATGCGTAAAATCGACGAAGATTTTCGAGGAATTAGATACAGAGCTTTATAGGGAACGCATTAATGGGCAGTACTTTCATGGTAAAAAAATGATTGCCCTGCAACTTCGTGATATGAGTAACCATTTAAACCAGTTAATCGCTGAGATGAAGGAGGATACAATTTCATTTGTTAGTGTAGAAAAGGATATTGCTGAACGCTTAAAGGATGCCAATATTGAATGTTTTCAACTAGATGTGCTTAGCAATAAGCCAGGTGCAAGAAAGATTGTTTGTGCTTTAGCACCAGCACGTGTCAACTGGGAGGAAGATACAACATTAGCTGAACGCATGATTCTGCCAATTCTTTATGAGATTTTCGATGAACCTTTTGAAATAGAAAAAGTAATAGCCTGTGAAATACCGTTTCGTCATGTTCAAATATGCTTTAGATCAGCTATTAGCTTTGAAGTAGAGTATGATATATATAGCATGTCGAAAGATGCAACACTATATTCTGGAGACTCTCATGCCCTCTTCCAATTGCATCCAGGACTATTTGCCATTTTGCTGTCTGATGGTATGGGGCAAAATAAAGAAGCACAACATGAAAGTAGAAAATTGATCCACTTGATGCGAGAGTGTCTTAATTACAATATGAATCCGGAAACGGCGATGCATACATTGCATTATGTTATGTCATTAAAGCAACAGGATGATATGTATGCAACACTTGATTTTGCACTTGTTGATTTACAGCATGGTGATTTGTGGTCGTGGAAGGCTGGAGGTATGTCGACCTATATTTTACGTGGAAAAGAGGTGCTGAAAGTTGAAAGTAATGCAGCACCTGTAGGATTTTTATCTATTTCAACAGTAGAAGCTGAAAAAAGAAAACTGAAGGCAGGAGACGTTATTTTAATGCACTCAGATGGCCTGTTTTCAAGTGTAGATGATTGGGATGAGCAAGAGGAAACATTTTTAGCTTTTGCACAGCAGGTTGCCAGTACAAATAAAACCATTCAAGAAAAGCTAACAACGATCATGCAATCATTCCAAGGGTATTTTGAAATAGAAGATGACTGTACAGTATTAATGTTAGAGGTGACGCATGTTGTACCGACATGGGCTGTCTTTAGACCAGCTCAGTATTCTATGAGTAATTCATCTTAAAATAACAACGAAAAGGGGAGGAGAAGCGTTTGTCATTTGAATTAAAGGTCAAAACATTTATTGAAGAAGAGCAATTATTACAGCAAGGCGATCATCTTCTCATCGCCGTTTCGGGTGGGGTAGACTCTATGGCGTTACTCCATTACTTTATCCAAACACAGGCGCAGTGGAACATTCAGGTGGAAGCAGTACATGTCGATCATATGTTGAGAGGGCAAAACTCTGCTGCAGATAGAGCATTTGTCCAAAAGTATTGTGACGACAATGGTGTTTACTTACATGCTACAGATATTCCAATACCTGCAATTATGGCACAGGAAAATGGTAATACACAGTTAATTTGTCGTAGGGAGAGGTATCGATATTTCAAAGAAATCTTGAGAAAAACAAATGCCAATAAGCTTGTAACTGCACATCATGCGGATGACCAACTGGAGTCAGTATTAATGGCCCTTACAAAAAATGCAACAATGAACAGTATGCAAGGCATACGTCCTCAACGATGTTTTGAAGGCAAATCATTAATTCGTCCGTTTTTAACGGTTACAAAGTCTGAAATAAGGGAATATTTACTTAGAAAAGGTTTGGATTATCGAGAAGATGCTAGCAATTCCAAAGACACCTATGTACGCAATCGCTTTAGACATCATGTGGTGCCTTTACTGGAGGCAGAAAATCCGAGAGTGACTGAGCAGGTGGCCCATTTCACAAAGCAATTGCAAGAAGACGATACCTTTTTAATGACATTAGCCCAAGATGTATTTTCTCAAACCATCATAAGAAGTAACGAAAATACATATAGCATGGAAATTGAGGCTTTTCAATTGGTACCACTTGCTTTACAAAGGAGGCTCATTTTAATACTATTAAACTATCTTTACAAAGATTCAAATACGATACAAAGTTATGCTTTATTGACTTCAATTTTAAAGCTTTGTGATACAACAGCAGGGTATGCTGAAATTCACTTGCCTGAAGATTTTCTAGCAGTTCGCCTTTACGGGAAATTAACGATTCAGAAGAATAAGCCATTAGAAGGCCAAACATCTCCTGAGAAACAAATGATTACGGCTGCTGATGGATGGACAACACTGACAAATGGTGAACGCTTATGCGTAGTCAATTTGCATGATTTATCGTCTGAATTGCTGACGGATACTGCACAGCTTTTTTATTTTAACGCTAGCAAACTCCAACTACCGCTCTATATTCGAGCACGCAAGGACGGAGACAGAATGCTGTTAAAAGGAATGGATCAGCCAAAACGCTTATCTCGCCTTTTTATAGATGAAAAGATTCCTTTAAATGAGCGAAATAGCTGGCCGTTACTGATTTCTCAATCTGATGAGGTGGTAGCGGTAATTGGTGTGCGTATGGGAATATTTTTTTCAACCACTCCGCAACCAAACGATGATACAGTGCTCATCGTAGACTAAGGTCTTTGTAAAATATTTCACCGTAATTGGTTGAAAATTTTTTGATACATCACGAGGAGGAATCGATATGTTACAAAACGACATCGAAAAAATTATGATTACAGAAGAACAACTGCAAGAAAGAATTGCACATTTAGGTGCACAATTAACAGAGGAATACAAAGATGCATTCCCATTAGCTGTTGGTGTGCTTAAAGGAGCAATGCCATTTATGACAGACCTAATGAAACGCTTCGATTCTTTCATCGAATTGGATTTTATGGATGTTTCTAGTTATGGTAATGCTACTGTGTCATCGGGTGAAGTGAAAATTTTAAAAGATTTAAACACAAGCGTTGAGGGACGTGACGTATTAATTATCGAGGATATTATCGATAGTGGTTTAACGTTAAGCTATTTAGTAGATTTATTTAAATACCGCAAAGCAAAGTCCATCAAAATTGTTACATTATTAGATAAACCATCAGGCCGTAAAGTGGACTTATCTGCTGACTATGTTGGTTTTGAAGTGCCGGATGGCTTTGTTGTAGGGTATGGCTTAGATTACGCAGAAAAATATCGTAATTTACCTTATATTGGTATACTGAAGCCTGAAGTTTATTCTTTCTAAGTTACAAAAACCAGCTATAAATGCAAAGGCCTCCAGCGCAAGTCATGTATTTTTTGTTATGTTTAACATAATTCAAAATCTTGACACAATGTTCAGCTATATCGAGTCCAAGGAACAGGTACAATTACGCTGGGACATATAAAGATGGCCTAAAACTGTTTTGATAACGGCAAAAGTGAACGAAACATTTTTTAAGTAGGGCTTTTCGTTGTATGATGAAATCATGATATGTTAAGATTTTACTTATAATTTTTCTGTTTGTAATGAGGAGGCTGGAGATGAATCGAATATTTCGATATACCATATTTTATTTACTGATTTTCCTAGTGATTATCGGTATTTTTGGTACTTTCAATAGTGGAAATTCACCAACGAAAGAGTTATCTTATCATGAGTTTCAACAAGCTCTAGATAAGAAAGAAATAACAAGTGCTACAATTCAACCTGATAAATCAGTTTACATCGTTGAAGGTACACTGAAAGGTTATGAGAAGGGTCAAAGCTTTACAGTGAATATCCCTCGTGAAAACCAATCTTTAATGGACCGTATCGATGAGGCTGCTAAGGATAAAGATAGTAATATTAGTTTTTTAGCAGCACCAGAAACAAGTGGATGGATTCAATTCTTTACAGGAATTATTCCTTTCATCATCATCATTTTCTTATTCTTCTTCCTAATGAGCCAATCTCAGGGTGGCGGTAATAAAGTGATGAGCTTTGGTAAAAGTAAAGCTAAACTTTATGATGACCAAAAGAAAAAAGTTCGTTTTACAGATGTAGCAGGTGCTGATGAAGAGAAAGCAGAGCTTGTAGAGGTTGTAGATTTTTTAAAAGACCATCGCAAGTTCACTGAAATCGGTGCACGCATTCCAAAAGGTATCTTACTTGTCGGTCCTCCAGGTACAGGTAAAACATTACTTGCACGTGCAGTGGCAGGCGAAGCAGGCGTTCCTTTCTTCTCAATTTCAGGTTCTGACTTCGTAGAAATGTTTGTCGGCGTCGGTGCATCACGTGTTCGAGATTTATTTGAAAACGCGAAGAAAAACGCACCATGTATCATCTTTATCGATGAGATTGATGCGGTTGGTCGTCAACGTGGCGCTGGTCTTGGCGGTGGTCATGACGAACGTGAACAAACACTGAACCAATTATTGGTTGAAATGGATGGTTTCGGAGCAAATGAAGGTATTATTATCATTGCTGCAACAAACCGCCCAGATATTTTAGATAAAGCGTTATTACGTCCAGGTCGATTTGACCGCCAAATTACTGTAGGTCATCCTGATGTAAAAGGGCGCGAAGCAATTCTTAAAGTACATGCACGTAATAAACCTTTAGCAGATACAGTTGATTTAGCTGCAGTTGCTCAACGTACTCCAGGTTTCTCCGGTGCAGATTTAGAAAACTTACTAAACGAAGCAGCACTTGTAGCAGCTCGTAAAAGTAAACGTACGATTAGTATGGCGGATATCGATGAAGCCTCTGACCGAGTAATTGCGGGTCCAGCTAAAGCAAGTCGAGTATACTCAGCCAAAGAGAAAAAACTGGTATCCTTCCATGAGGCTGGTCACGTAGTAGTAGGTCTTGAGCTTGATGAAGCGGATACAGTGCACAAAGTAACAATTGTTCCTCGTGGTCAAGCGGGTGGATATGCGATTATGTTACCGAAGGAAGAACGTTTCTTTACAACAAAGCAAGAGCTCTTAGATCGTATTGCAGGCCTTCTTGGTGGTCGTGTAGCTGAAGAAATTGTTCTTGGTGAAGTTTCTACTGGGGCACATAACGATTTCCAAAAAGTTACAAGCATTGCTCGTGCTATGGTTACCGAATACGGAATGAGTGAAAACCTTGGTGCTATGCAATTTGGTTCAAGTCAGGGTGGCAATGTATTCCTTGGTCGCGACTTTAATTCAGATCAAAATTATTCTGACTCAGTAGCCTATGAAATTGATAAAGAAATGCAAAAAATTATTGATACACAATATGAGCGTACAAAACGCATCCTAACGGAGAAACGTGATTTGCTTGATTTAATTGCCAATACTTTAATGGAGAAAGAAACATTAAATGCACAGGAAATCGAACATTTACGTGATCATGGTATTTTACCAGAGCCAGAGGTCGTAGAAAGTATTGAGGAGAGCACTCCGAAAATTGAAGCGAAGCCAACATTAGATACTATTGGTGAACCAACTGTTGAAAAAGAGCTACTTAGCAAAGAGCCTAACCCAACAACTTTAAATCTGGCAAAAGAAAGTAAAGAACCAAATGATGCTCCTAAAGGTATCGATGAGAAACGTGATTAAAGTAGAAAAGACTGTTTACTAAAATTAGGTAAACAGTCTTTTTCTTTGCCTTTTCTTGCTAATAAGCATTAGGATATATTTATGTAAGACAGTTACATATAACTCTGCTCTTAGGGTGGAGAGAAGATGTAAAGTTAGTGAAAACAGATTGGAGTGTTTAACGTGGGAAATGTAACATTGAATAATGGACTTAAGATGCCTTTGGTTGGTTATGGTGTTTTTCGAGTACCTGAAGGAGATGACCTAGCAGAAGCCGTAAAAACAGCTATTGCTAAAGGTTATCGTAGCATTGATACAGCACAAGTATATCGCAATGAAGAAAGTGTTGGTCGTGGAATACAAGCCGCAATTGAAGAAGGTTTAGTAACTCGTGAAGAACTATTTATCACATCCAAAGTTTGGAACGATGGTCTTTCCTATGAAAAAACACTTGCCGCATATGATAGCAGTTTAGAGAAAATGGGATTAGACTATTTAGATTTGTATTTAGTGCACTGGCCAGGAATTGATCAAAATTATATTGAGGTTTACAAAGCACTAGAAAAAATTTATCAAGATGGTCGAGTACGCTCAATTGGTGTTAGTAATTTCCATGTGCATCATTTAGAAAGCCTTTTGAAGGAAACGACTGTTATTCCTGTTATTAATCAAATTGAATTTCACCCACATTTAACACAAGAGGAAGTACGTGCCTATTGTGAGGATAAGGGTATACAGGTGGAGGCGTGGTCTCCATTGATGAATGGCTCTCTACTTGAAGAAGCGTTGATTCAAGAATTAGCCTCTAAATACAGCAAGACACCTGCACAGATTGTGTTACGCTATGATGTACAGCATCATGTTGTCACAATTCCAAAGACGATGACACCGGCACGTATGTCTGAAAACCTTGATGTTTTTGACTTTGCGTTATCTGAGCAAGAAATGACACAGTTGGATGCATTGAATGATGGTCTACGTTGTGGTCCAGATCCAGAAAAATTTAATTTTAAATGATTTTCAAAGGGGCTGCCTAATTTAGGGAGCTCCTTTTTAAAGAAGCTTTCATCGTTATAGATGAACATCCACTGAAAAAATAAAGTAAGCATTCCGCTCACGCCTTTAGAGGAAGGAGATGAATGCTGAATCAAGGTAAAAAGTATGGTATCATTTTCTAAAGTATTTTATCTTCATTTCAATTAGATTGTAGCTGTCATGTTAGGTTTATGAAAGGTGCAATGATGATAGGGGAGGTGTCAGCCTTGATTTTAGTTTTAGATGCAGGGAATTCTAATATTGTATTAGGTGTCTATGATGACAACGAACAATTAGCTTTCCATTGGCGTATGGTGACGGACCTTCATAAAACAGAGGATGAATATGCTATGCAAGTACTTTCATTTTTTAATCATGCAGGCATTTCATTTGAACAAATTACAGGTATTATTATATCCTCAGTTGTGCCACCAATTATGTTTTCATTAGACGCGATGTGTCAGAAATATTTTCGAAGAAAGCCTTTGGTAGTTGGCCCGGGTGTGAAAACGGGTTTAAATATTAAATACGAAAATCCACGTGAGGTTGGGTCAGATCGCATTGTGAATGCCATAGCAGCTCTAGATTTATATAAAGCCCCTTGTATCATAGTTGATTTTGGTACAGCGACAACCTATTGTTATTTGAATGAGAAGGGCGATTACATGGGTGGTGCTATCGCGCCGGGTATAACGATTTCTACAGAGGCTCTTTATACACAGGCTGCAAGATTGCCGCGTATTGAAATAGTACGGCCTTCACATATTGTCGGGAAAACGACCGTTTCTGCCATGCAGGCAGGTATTTTTTATGGCTTTGTAGGACAAGTAGAGGGCATTGTTAACCGGATGAAAGCACAAAGTAAAGAGGAGCCATTAGTTATTGCTACAGGTGGGCTAGCAAATTTAATCGCAGGGGAGACACAAATCATTGATGTTGTGGATCCGTTTTTAACTTTGAAGGGTTTATATAAGCTATATAAACGTAACCAATAGGAAATGAGGGACATTCCATTTATGAATGATTATTTAGTAAGAGGGTTAGGATTTAATGGGCAAGTTCGTGTGTTTGCAGCTTGTACAACTGCTACAGTAGGTGAAGCGCAAAGTCGTCATGATACTTGGCCAGTTGTGTCAGCAGCTTTAGGTCGTTCAATGACAGCAGCTGTCATGATGGGAGCTATGTTAAAAGGTGAAGAGAAAATCACGATTAAAATTGAGGGTGACGGTCCAATTGGCCCTATGGTAATTGATAGTAATGCACATGGGGAAGTACGCGGATTTGTTACAAACCCCCATGTTCACTTTGATTTAAATGAGCAAGGGAAGTTAGATGTTCGAGCAGGCGTTGGTACAGAAGGATTTCTTACAATTGTTAAAGATCTTGGATTGAGAGATATGTTCTCTGGACAAACACCAATTGTTTCGGGTGAAATCGCTGAAGACTTTACTTATTATTTCGCAACATCTGAGCAAGTACCATCATCAGTTGGATTAGGTGTATTAGTCAATCCAGACAACACTATTCTTGCAGCAGGCGGATTTATTCTTCAATTAATGCCAGGCTGTGAGGAAGAAACAATCAATGAAATTGAACAACATCTTGCTACAATAGAGCCTGTTTCAAAAATGATTGAAAAAGGCTTTACACCAGAGCAAATTTTAGAAGCTGTTTTAGGAAATGGACATCTACAAATTTTAGATTCCATGCCAGTTGAATTTAAATGTCAATGTACAAAAGAGCGGTTTGGTGCAGCAATTTTAGGTTTAGGAGCAGCGGAAATTAGAGAAATGATTGAAGAGGATGGCGGAGCAGAAGCAGAGTGTCACTTCTGCCTAGAGACATACAGTTTTTCTAAGGATGAGCTAGAAGGGTTTATTGATGAGCTCAACGCGTAATCGACGACCTTCAACCACTGTAACACCAAACCAAACGCCTTTACTGCAACGTCGTTTAAAGACAAAGCCTGCTTTAGCTGTCATAGCGATTCTGTTATTAGGAAATATTTTATGGTTCATCAGCTGGTTAATCCCAAACAAAGGTCAGGAAATTGGTAGCGACGAACAAGTCGCTGCCATTGATGGGGATGTGATCACGCGCCAAGAGTGGATGATTGCCATGGAAGAACGATATGGTAAAGAAACACTACAAAATTTAGTAAATGAATCGGTAATGGAAAAGGCAGCAAAAACATATAAAATTAAAGTTACCGATAAAGAAATAGATCTTGAACTTGCGTTAATGCGTTCTGCTCAAGATAAGTTTGATACAGCCATGCAAAATCTATCAGTAGAGCAACTACGCCAAAAAATTCGTTCACAGCTTATATTGGATAAAGTACTCACGAAGGACGTAGTGATAGAGGAAGAAAGTGTTGAAAAGTATTATGAGGAAAATCAGGGGTTATATAATACAAAAACAAGCTATCGTACGAATTTTATTGAAGTCGATTCAAAAAAAGCTGCTGATGAGGCACTAGGTGAATTGAAAAATGGTTCTGATTTTACAGTGCTGGCACGAGAAATATCTGTTGATAGTGCTTCAGCCAGTCTAGGAGGAGATATTGGTTTCCTCACAGAGAATCAGGAGAATGTGGACCCTACCATTATTAATACTGTGAAATCTCTTAAGGCAAATGAGGTAAGTAAAGCCTTTAAGTTAGATAATGGTCATTATGGAATTGTTCAAGTGCAAGAGGTATTAGAAGGACAATCCTTTACATATGACGATGTGAAAGAACATATTGAGCGTGAATTGGCTTTAGAGCAATTGACGCAATCTGTTACACCGGAAGCATTTTGGTCTGAATTTAATGCTACTTGGTATTATGGAGAGTCTAAAAAAGAAAAATAATACATGAAAAGAGTCTGCAGGTTTTGCGGGGTAAAATGAGTCTGATCAAACTTGCAGGCATTCGTAGTGACATACCCAATGGATGCAGATTCTTTTTTTGTAGACAGATGATAAGGCTTTTCCGTTTTAAGTAATGATAAATATTCTGAAAATATAAGTTTTATTTATTGACAATCGAATGGAAAAATTGATAAAATACAAAATAAGTAAAACCTATAAAAATAGTAGGGATTGGGAGTGGATTAGTAAATGAGTAGATTAGCGAATTCAGTGGCTGAATTAGTTGGTAAAACACCAATTGTAAAATTAAATCATGCAACAAATGAAAATGAAGGCACTGTGTATGTAAAATTAGAATATTTTAATCCAGGAAGCTCAGTAAAAGACCGTCTAGCTCTAGCAATGATTGAAGCTGCAGAAAAAGACGGGACATTAAAGCCGGGTGGTACAATCATTGAGCCGACTTCTGGTAATACAGGTATCGGTCTTGCGATGATTGCTGCTGCTAAAGGATACAAAGCGATTTTAGTTATGCCAGAAACAATGAGTTTAGAGCGTCGTAACTTATTACGAGCTTATGGTGCAGAGCTTGTGTTAACACCTGGTCCAGCAGGCATGAAGGGTGCTATTGCTAAAGCAGAAGAACTATCTGCTGAGCATGGCTACTTCCTCCCACAACAATTTACAAATCCAGCGAACGCTGTTATTCACCGTCTGACAACAGGTCCTGAAATTGTAGAAGCATTTGATGGCCTAACACTTGATGCATTTGTAGCTGGCGTTGGTACAGGTGGTACCATTACAGGTGCAGGTGCTGTATTAAAAGAAAAGTATCCAAACATTGAAATCATTGCTGTTGAACCAAAAGATTCACCGGTTCTTTCTGGTGGTCAACCAGGGCCACATAAAATTCAAGGTATTGGAGCTGGATTTGTACCAGAAGTACTAGATACAGATGTTTATTCTGCTGTATTCCCTGTTGAAAATGAGGTTGCTTTTGAAGTAGCACGTAAAGTAGCACGTGAAGAAGGTATCCTATGTGGTATTTCATCTGGTGCTGCCATCTATGCTGCGATTGAAGCGGCAAAACGTTTAGGTAAAGGTTCGAATGTTCTTGCCATTGTACCTTCTAACGGAGAGCGTTACCTTTCAACACCTTTATACCAATTTGAAGACTAAATAAAGATTTTTATGTAAGGGCTCCTTTTTAAAAGGAGTCCTTTTTAGTGCATAAAAATGGACACTATTAAAATTATAAAAATATTCGCTTCTATGTAATATTCAAGTTAAGATGGAATCACACCACATGTTTAAAGGGGAAAATAACTTGAAAACAATACTTACAAAAACATTAACAATGGATGCAGATTCATTTTTTTATAGCTATAAGAAGCAAACAGAGACACAGCAAGCGCATGTGTTTTTAGAGAGTGGACGCGGAGGGCATTTTACGATAGCTGCTTGGAATCCGTTAGCTACTGCACAATCAGTAGAGGAGGGGCTTTTAGTAAACTGGAGAAATGATAGACAAGAAATTTTACAAGGTGAATCTCTAGCTTTACTGGAAGAGCTTGTAGCGGAATATCGAATTTCTTATAATGTGGACCTTCCTGTTTTTCAAGGAGGGGCTATTGGATTTGTTGCATATGATTATGCACGTAAAATTGAAGTACTTCCTAATATGGCAAAGGATGACTTGCAAATACCAGATATCTATTTTTATATTTTTGATAGTTGGGCAGTACATGATGTGAAAACGAATACAGTTACTCTTATGAAGCTAGAAGATAGTGACGTTAACTTGGAAGAATGGGCTAACAACTGGCAGGTTGCAGCACAGTCTGGTTTAGAGGCGCGTAAATTTGAAAAAACAAATGCTGTAGAAGTTGCTAATGATGAGCATGAATTGCTTGTCTCATTTGCAGGAACTGATTTTGAAGCAGCTGTAAAGAAAATTCAAACCTATATAGCACAGGGTGATGTGTTTCAGGTAAACTTGTCTGTTCGTCAGTCCAAGAACTTAAATGCGACTGCGATGGATGTCTACGAGGCTTTACGAGCGTTTAATCCGTCGCCATACATGGCTTATATTGAAGCGCCTGATTTTGCTGTAGTTTCTGGGTCACCCGAGTTATTAGTAAAACGTCATGGCAATGAATTATCGACAAGACCCATTGCAGGTACTCGACCAAGAGGGAAATCCGAAGCGGAAGATTTAGCATTGGCACAAGAGTTGATTGATAATGAGAAAGAACGTGCTGAGCATGTGATGTTAGTGGATTTAGAGCGCAATGATTTAGGACGAGTATCAGCCTATGGAACAGTGGAAGTGGACGAATTTATGGTCATTGAGCGCTATTCACATGTCATGCACATTGTTTCAAATGTACGAGGAGAAATAGCGGAAGATAAAACGAATGCAGATGTTATCCGTGCAATGTTCCCAGGTGGGACGATTACAGGTGCGCCAAAGATCCGCACCATGGAAATTATTGAAGAACTGGAGCCTGTACAACGAGGTTTATACACTGGTTCTATCGGTTGGCTCGGCTATACAGGTGATATGGAGTTTAATATTGTGATCCGTACAGCATTTATAAAAGATGGGGTTGCACATATTCAAGCTGGAGCAGGTATTGTCATTGACTCTGTGCCAGAAAGGGAGTATCAGGAATCCTTAAATAAGGCGAAGGCAATGTGGCAGGCAAAGGCAATGGCAGAGGAGCGAGCAAAATGATTTTAATGATTGATAATTATGATTCATTTATCTACAACATCGTACAATATTTAGGTGAATTTGGTCATGAGATAGTAGTGAAACGAAATGATGATATAACAGTAAAGGAGATTGAGCAACTTGCACCTGATATGATTGTTATTTCTCCAGGACCATGTAGTCCAAATGAGGCAGGTGAAAGCCTGAACATTATTAAATATTTCGCGGGAAATATTCCGATTTTAGGGGTCTGCCTGGGTCATCAGGCACTTGCACAGGTGTTTGGCGGCAATGTCATACGAGCTGAGCATCTTATGCATGGTAAGACATCACCTGTGCTACATGCTGAAGTGGGTTTGCATAAAGGTATGCCAAATCCCTTCCAGGCCACACGTTACCACTCTCTTATTGTAGAAAAAGAGACGTTACCGGCATGTCTAGAAGTAACCGCTTGGACAGAAGAGGGAGAAATTATGGGGCTTCGTCACACGGAATATTCGATAGAGGGTGTACAATATCATCCAGAATCTATTATGACAGAGCAAGGCAAAAAACTATTGCGTCAATTTATAGAGAAGTATGTAGAAGGAGTGGAATAGATGCAGTGCTGGATGAATGGAAACTATATGGACGCACAGGATTTGCAGATTTCTCCATTTGATCATGGCTTTTTATATGGATTGGGCTTTTTTGAAACATTCCGCACATATAGAGGTCAGATATTTCGCTGGGAAGAGCATATGGATAGATTACAGCTTGCTTTATCTCAGTATCACATTCATTTAACCTATCCTGAAAAATTTTTACTTGAAGTTGTGCAACAGTTAAACAAGCTGGCTGGCGGTCAGGATGGCTACTTCCGTTTAAATGTATCAGCTGGAGAACATCATATTGGATTACAGCCGACAGAATATAAACAACCCAATGTCATTATCTTTCGAAAAGAACTTCAGAATACAAAACGTGGGACGGAGAAAATTGCGCAATGGCTTTCAACGCCACGCAATACACCTGAACAAGGATTGCGAGTTAAATCACACCATTATGGTAACAACGTGCTTGGCCGCTTTGAAATGCTATCATTGGCACAACGAGAAGGGTTCTTTTTAACAGAACAGGGCTATGTGGCTGAAGGTGTGACATCAAACGTTTTTTGGGTAAATAATGATATACTATATACGCCTTCCTTAGAGACAGGTATTTTACCGGGTATTATTCGAGCGTGGGTTATAGAGAAGGCCTCTGCACTCGATTTAGAAGTTAAAGAAGGTTTTTATACAAAAGAAGACTTACTACAAAGTACGGAATGCTTCATTACCAATTCAGTACAAGAGCTTGTGCCGATTAGTAGCTTAGAGAATGTGCAATTTTTAGGTAATAATGGGCCGATTTATTCGTGTTTACATGAGGCATTTGTTCAAGAAGTGGAGCAAGGATAGAGGGAGCGTTTACATGCTAGAAAAATATAAGAAACCATTAACGCTTAATGGTATTACATTAGACTATACAAAAGAAACGTTTGTTATGGGGATTCTCAATGTTACACCAGATTCCTTCTCAGATGGTGGAAAATACAACAATGTAGAAGCTGCTGTTGCTCAAGCGAAAAAAATGGTGGCTGAAGGGGCTAAAATAATTGATGTAGGTGGGGAATCTACACGCCCTGGGTATGAACGAATTTCAGATGAAGATGAAATTGCCCGCATTGTGCCCGTTATTCAAGCATTAGCGAAAGAAGTAAGGGCCGTTATTTCCGTTGATACGTATAAAGCAAATGTAGCCCGTGCTGCTATTGAAGCAGGGGCACATATGATTAATGATATTTGGGGTGCGAAGGCTGAGCCAGAAATTGCTCAGGTTGCTGCGGATTTACATGTGCCTATTATTTTAATGCATAATCGCGAAAATATGGATTATGGTGTTGATTTTTGGGCGACAGCAAAAATGGACTTAGAGAAAAGTATTGCCATCGCTCAGCAAGCAGGAGTTCCTGAACATCATATCATCTTAGATCCAGGTATCGGCTTTGCTAAAAATACTGGCCAAAATATAGTTATGATGCAACACTTAAAGGATTTAGTAGCTATGGGTTACCCTGTATTATTAGCAACGTCACGTAAATCAATGATTGGCAATGTCTTAAAACTACCTGTTGAAGAGCGTCTTGAAGGGACAAGTGCGACAGTGGTTTATGGAATTGAAAAGGGCTGTCATATGATACGTGTTCATGATGTAAAGGAAATGACGCGTGCTACGTATATGGCTGATGTCTTAGTGGGAAAACGTTTGTTTAAGGAGGAAGCGTGATGGATTACATTCATTTAAAGGACATGCAGTTTTATGGCTACCATGGTGTATTAGCAGCAGAAACAACTCTAGGTCAACGCTTTCGAGCAAATGTTTCCCTTGCTGTAGATATGACAAAGGCTGGAGAAACAGATGATCTCTCTTATACAGTGAACTATGCAGAGGTCTATGCATTATGCCGTGATATTGTGGAGGGGGAACCGTTTAAGCTAATTGAGGCTCTGGTCGTGAGAGTAGCGGATGCAATATTAACAACCTACCCTGATAAAGTAAAAGGAGTTCGTGTAGAGCTAATTAAACCAGACCCACCAATTCATGGCTATTACAAAGAGGTGTCTGTTGAGGTAACGAGAGGTGATTTCTGATGAAGGATGTCTATTTATCTATCGGAACGAATATGGGAGAGAGATATGAAAATCTTCAGCATGCAGTTGCCCTTTTAAAGGAAACGGAAGGTATTAAGCTTGTTCGTGTATCGTCCGTTTATGAAACTGCTGCAGTGGGTTATACAGATCAGGCAGATTTTTTAAATATTGCTGTTCATCTAAAAACAGATGTTTCTTCTGCTGATATGTTGAAGATCTGCCAATCCATAGAACAGGAATTAGGGCGTGTTCGAGAATTTCGCTGGGGCCCACGAATCATTGACCTTGACATTTTACTTTACAATCAAGAGAATATTGAAACGGAGAGTTTAACAGTTCCCCATCCAAGAATGTACGAAAGAGCATTCGTCTTAGTACCATTAGTAGAGATTGCAGCATCACCCTTTGATGTACAGCTACAACAAGCGCACGATCTGTTGCAGCAAATGGATTGCGAAAATGAAGGTATCACCCTATGGAGTCCGTTTGAAGAGTTTTCAACGGTGTATTAAGAATAGTATGTGGATGAAAGATTAATGCATAGCATTAACAATAGATAGCAAATAATAGGTAAAAGCTTTTAGAGGAGGAAGACAACGTTGAGTCTTACAACAGAGAAGCCGTTTCAAATTGGCGATATCGTCATGGACAATCGAGTGGTTTTAGCGCCAATGGCTGGGATCTGTAACTCTGCTTTCCGATTAACGGTTAAAGAGTTCGGAGCAGGTCTCGTGTATGCTGAAATGATTAGTGATAAGGGTATTGTCCAAAAAAACGAAAAAACATTAGGGATGCTTTATATCGATGAACGTGAAAATCCTCTGTCATTGCAAATTTTTGGTGGAGATAAAGCAACTTTAGTGGAAGCGGCGAAATATGTGGATGAAAATACAACTGCTGATATTATTGATATCAACATGGGGTGCCCTGTTAATAAAATCATTAAATGTGAAGCAGGAGCCCGCTTGTTACTTGATCCAAATAAAGTATATGAAATGGTAGCGGCTGTTGTGGATGCTGTCAAAAAACCAGTCAGCGTAAAAATGCGTATTGGCTGGGATGACGAGCATATTTTTGCAGTGGAAAATGCACAAGCTGTTGAGCGTGCAGGTGCAGCAGCGGTGGCGGTTCATGGTCGTACACGTGTACAAATGTATGAAGGTAAAGCGAATTGGGATTTCATTCGTCAAGTGAAGGAGAATGTAAACATTCCTGTGCTTGGTAATGGTGACGTGGAAACACCACAAGATGCTAAACGTATGCTTGAAACTACAGGAGTAGATGCAGTCATGATTGGACGTGCTGCATTAGGTAATCCATGGATGATTTACCGCACGGTTCAATACCTAGAAACAGGTGAGTTAAAGGAAGAACCAAGTGTTCGAGAAAAAATGGATGTATGTCTCCTACACTTTGAACGTCTTCTCCAATTAAAAGGAGAAGGAATTGCGGTGCGTGAAATGCGTAAACATGCGTCATGGTATTTAAAAGGAATTCGTGGTAATGGGAAAGCACGTAATGCTATTAACCAAACAGAAACGGCGGCAGACCTTCGTGCGCTATTAAATGGCCTTGTGCAGGAATATGAAGAGAGCGAATTTAATTTAGTCGGTCCAGAAGCTAAGGAATTAATTGTATAGTGATATGTATAGGGCGTCTCGGTATTTTTAAAAGAGGCGCCTTTGTGTTGTTAACTTTAATTTTTAGAATTATTAATCATCTTTTGTTGGATTGAAAATAAATTGAAACAGATGATTACAGCACTGAAATTGTGTACAATAGAAATATTATGGACGTAAACGCGGACAATTTACTTAAGGAGTGAAACAAGTGTCAAATAATATAGAAGAATTAAATGATCAACTTTTGGTGAGACGCCAAAAAATGACGACAATACTAGAAAACGGACAAGACCCTTTCGGAAGTCGTTTTGAGCGTACACATTTATCAACAGAAGTGCGTGAGCAATTTGCAGACCAAACAAAAGAGCAGCTAGAAGAAAACCTTCAAGAGGTTGTTATTGCGGGTCGTATTATGACGAAACGTGGTAAAGGAAAAGCTGGCTTTGCCCATATTCAAGATTTAGGTGGCCAAATTCAAATTTATGTTCGTCAAGATCATGTAGGCGAGGAAGCATATGAATTATTTAAGCAAGCAGACTTAGGAGATATTGTTGGAGTGCGTGGAAACGTATTCCGTACACAAGTTGGAGAGCTTTCAGTAAAAGCGGAGGGCTTCACGTTCCTTACAAAAGCACTTCGTCCTATGCCAGAGAAATTCCACGGCCTACAGGATGTTGAGCAACGTTATCGCCAACGTTACTTAGATTTAATGACAAATGAAGATAGTAAAAAAACATTTATAACTCGTTCTAAAATCATCCGTGCAATCCGTAATTATCTAGATAACTCTGGATATTTAGAAGTAGAAACACCAATGCTTCATACGATTGCTGGTGGTGCAGCTGCTCGTCCATTTATTACGCACCACAATGCACTAGATATGGAACTATATATGCGAATCGCAATCGAATTGCATTTAAAACGTTTAATAGTTGGTGGTTTAGAGAAAGTTTATGAAATCGGTCGTGTATTCCGTAACGAAGGAATCTCTACACGTCATAACCCTGAATTTACAATGATTGAGCTATATGAAGCATATGCTGATTATCAAGATATCATGTCACTAACTGAAAACCTTATTGCACATGTTGCGCAAGAAGTTCTTGGTACAACGACAGTTCAATATGGAGAAGATGAAATCAACCTTGCAGTAGGTTGGAAACGAGTACACATGGTAGACGCTGTAAAAGAGGCAACAGGTGTAGACTTCTGGCAGCCAATGACAAAAGAACAAGCGCAAGCACTTGCAAAAGAGCACGGAGTAGAAGTGAAAGATGTTCATGAAGTGGGTCATATCATTAATGAATTCTTTGAACAAAAAGTAGAAGAGACTCTTGTGCAGCCAACATTTGTATATGGTCATCCAGTAGAAATTTCACCTCTTGCGAAGAAGAATCCAGAGGACGAGCGTTTCACAGATCGTTTTGAGCTATTTATTGTTCGTCGTGAGCATGCAAATGCCTTCACAGAATTAAATGATCCAATCGACCAACGCCAACGCTTTGAAGCGCAATTAGCAGAAAAAGCAGCTGGTAACGATGAAGCACATGAAATGGACAACGATTTCATTGAAGCGTTGGAATACGGTATGCCTCCAACAGGTGGACTAGGTATTGGTATTGACCGTTTAATCATGCTTCTTACAAATTCACCATCAATTCGTGATGTATTATTATTCCCAACAATGCGTCATATTACAAAATAGTTAAATTGTAATGAAGTCTTTTCGTGAAGCAATAAAAGAATAGTAATGAATGAAGAGGAGAATTCACAATATAGGTGAGTTCTCCTCTTTTTAAGCTATAAAAAAATTAAGTTGTTTAAACGAGGATTAAATTTAGGTTATACTTTTATAGTTCTATGTTTTTCAAATTCAAAAAGTATAAAAAGAAGTATTTTTATTGGGGGCTTATAATGAATTACAAAATTATTAACAAACAAGTATTTGAACAGGCACAACTACGTTCGGTTTCTGATGTGCCATTTACTGAAGAAGAACTTGAGAATGGTATGAAATTAGTGGTTGCTAAAAAAGATGAGAACCTTACTTTATATTTAGTAGAAATAGATGGCCACAAGAAATTCGACGTTCGTTGGGATGATTCTTCTGAAGTTTTCAGTGGCTGGTATTCTGCGTGGGACAATTTCTTATGGTGCTTAAATATTGTGGATCCTCAAGCGGATGACCTTAAATAGGGACATAAATAGCAGTAAGCAGGCGCTAAAGTGCAGTAGAAGCACTTTAGCGCCTGCTTATTTGTTAGGAAATGAAAAACTAAATAGAGCTTTATAGTGACTTATATAGGAAACGTTGTTATGGCGGTTATAAAATTAAAAGTAGGTTTGTGCGAAAGGTTGCTTAGATTCAAACTATCCAGAAGGCAACGGGATTTATTCATAGTAGCGTTATAGCATGAAATTATATTGCTATGTTGATTACAATTTACAAGACTTTGATTTATAAATCTGAAGGAGTAATGTTTACAAACAAATACCACTGAGATTTCCTTTCCTAAACAAATGGTATCTTGAGAATAAATAAGTATTTTTATTTTAAAACATTGAGATTTAAAAGAAAGAGATGTATAGTAAAACAAATAATTAAGTAAGCAAAGAGAATATCTCAATTTGGTATTCTCGTAAATGCACAAAAATGCTTATAAATTTGTGTTTTTTTAATTCAATAGATTTTATTTAAAAAACACTTGCCAAGTCTATCATAACGTGATAAATTATTACTTGTCGTTAAGACGACGTAAGAACTAACATCAAACTTCAAAAACAATTTGAATAAAAAGATGTTGACTTGGTAAAGTGGTTATGATAAGATTTAAAAGTTGTCTCTTCTGGGAATGAAAGTTTTCTTGAAAAAAGATGTTGACAACTAGAAATGATGTTGTTATAATATAAAAGTTGCTGTCGAAAGATGGTTGACGAAATGAACCTTGAAAACTGAACAAGCAAAACGTAATCAATAAAGTTTTCAGTAACTAACTTCTGTTAGTGAACGAAACAAAATTTTGGACATCAAAATTGATGCCAGCAAAACAATTTGAGCTATTCAAATTTCTTTTATGGAGAGTTTGATCCTGGCTCAGGACGAACGCTGGCGGCGTGCCTAATACATGCAAGTCGAGCGAACAGAGAAGGAGCTTGCTCCTTTGACGTTAGCGGCGGACGGGTGAGTAACACGTGGGCAACCTACCTTATAGTTTGGGATAACTCCGGGAAACCGGGGCTAATACCGAATAATCTGTTTCACCTCATGGTGAAATACTGAAAGACGGTTTCGGCTGTCGCTATAGGATGGGCCCGCGGCGCATTAGCTAGTTGGTGAGGTAACGGCTCACCAAGGCGACGATGCGTAGCCGACCTGAGAGGGTGATCGGCCACACTGGGACTGAGACACGGCCCAGACTCCTACGGGAGGCAGCAGTAGGGAATCTTCCACAATGGGCGAAAGCCTGATGGAGCAACGCCGCGTGAGTGAAGAAGGATTTCGGTTCGTAAAACTCTGTTGTAAGGGAAGAACAAGTACAGTAGTAACTGGCTGTACCTTGACGGTACCTTATTAGAAAGCCACGGCTAACTACGTGCCAGCAGCCGCGGTAATACGTAGGTGGCAAGCGTTGTCCGGAATTATTGGGCGTAAAGCGCGCGCAGGTGGTTTCTTAAGTCTGATGTGAAAGCCCACGGCTCAACCGTGGAGGGTCATTGGAAACTGGGAGACTTGAGTGCAGAAGAGGATAGTGGAATTCCAAGTGTAGCGGTGAAATGCGTAGAGATTTGGAGGAACACCAGTGGCGAAGGCGACTATCTGGTCTGTAACTGACACTGAGGCGCGAAAGCGTGGGGAGCAAACAGGATTAGATACCCTGGTAGTCCACGCCGTAAACGATGAGTGCTAAGTGTTAGGGGGTTTCCGCCCCTTAGTGCTGCAGCTAACGCATTAAGCACTCCGCCTGGGGAGTACGGTCGCAAGACTGAAACTCAAAGGAATTGACGGGGGCCCGCACAAGCGGTGGAGCATGTGGTTTAATTCGAAGCAACGCGAAGAACCTTACCAGGTCTTGACATCCCGTTGACCACTGTAGAGATATAGTTTCCCCTTCGGGGGCAACGGTGACAGGTGGTGCATGGTTGTCGTCAGCTCGTGTCGTGAGATGTTGGGTTAAGTCCCGCAACGAGCGCAACCCTTGATCTTAGTTGCCATCATTTAGTTGGGCACTCTAAGGTGACTGCCGGTGACAAACCGGAGGAAGGTGGGGATGACGTCAAATCATCATGCCCCTTATGACCTGGGCTACACACGTGCTACAATGGACGATACAAACGGTTGCCAACTCGCGAGAGGGAGCTAATCCGATAAAGTCGTTCTCAGTTCGGATTGTAGGCTGCAACTCGCCTACATGAAGCCGGAATCGCTAGTAATCGCGGATCAGCATGCCGCGGTGAATACGTTCCCGGGCCTTGTACACACCGCCCGTCACACCACGAGAGTTTGTAACACCCGAAGTCGGTGAGGTAACCTTTTGGAGCCAGCCGCCGAAGGTGGGATAGATGATTGGGGTGAAGTCGTAACAAGGTAGCCGTATCGGAAGGTGCGGCTGGATCACCTCCTTTCTAAGGATTATTTCGGAATACAAACCTAGGGTTTGTAAGATTACGTTTTGCGTTCAGTTTTGAAGGTTCATTCTTCTTGAATGAAAAGCTTCAAAACTTGTTCTTTGAAAACTGGATAAAACGACATTGAAATTGTAACAAACACATTTATTTTTTTAAGTTTTTTTATAGGCTTAATAACATTAAGAGGGTTTCAAGACACGAGCAGTTCTAGGAAGCAATCGAGTGAATGAAGGAGCGTACTTGAGTACGTGACTGATTGAACGAGTGAAGCTGACAACGAAATGTGATGTGTATTGAAAGCCGTTAGGTTAAGTTATTAAGGGCGCACGGCGAATGCCTTGGCACTAGGAGCCGAAGAAGGACGGCACTAACACCGATATGCTTCGGGGAGCTGTAAGTGAGCTTTGATCCGGAGATTTCCGAATGGGGGAACCCACTACGTTTAATCGCGTAGTATCTTGACGTGAATACATAGCGTCTTGAAGGCAGACCCAGGGAACTGAAACATCTAAGTACCTGGAGGAAGAGAAAGAAAAATCGATTCCCTGAGTAGCGGCGAGCGAAACGGGAAGAGCCCAAACCAAGAGGCTTGCCTCTTGGGGTTGTAGGACACTCAATACGGAGTTACAAAAGAGCGAGTTAGATGAAGCGACTTGGAAAGGTCCGCCAGAGCAGGTAAAAGCCCTGTAGTCGAAAGTTCGTTCTCTCCTGAGTGGATCCTGAGTACGGCGGAACACGTGAAATTCCGTCGGAATCTGGGAGGACCATCTCCCAAGGCTAAATACTACCTAGTGACCGATAGTGAACCAGTACCGTGAGGGAAAGGTGAAAAGCACCCCGGAAGGGGAGTGAAAGAGATCCTGAAACCGTGTGCCTACAAGTAGTTAGAGCCCGTTAATGGGTGATAGCGTGCCTTTTGTAGAATGAACCGGCGAGTTACGATTACGTGCGAGGTTAAGCTTTAGAAGGCGGAGCCGCAGCGAAAGCGAGTCTGAATAGGGCGAAATAGTACGTGGTCGTAGACCCGAAACCAGGTGATCTACCCATGTCCAGGGTGAAGGTAAGGTAACACTTACTGGAGGCCCGAACCCACGCACGTTGAAAAGTGCGGGGATGAGGTGTGGGTAGCGGAGAAATTCCAATCGAACTTGGAGATAGCTGGTTCTCTCCGAAATAGCTTTAGGGCTAGCCTCGTGATGAGAATACTGGAGGTAGAGCACTGTTTGGACTAGGGGGCCATCCCGGTTTACCGAATTCAGACAAACTCCGAATGCCAGATATTTATACACGGGAGTCAGACTGCGAGTGATAAGATCCGTAGTCAAAAGGGAAACAGCCCAGACCACCAGCTAAGGTCCCAAAGTAATCGTTAAGTGGAAAAGGATGTGGCGTTGCACAGACAACCAGGATGTTGGCTTAGAAGCAGCCATCATTTAAAGAGTGCGTAATAGCTCACTGGTCGAGTGACGCTGCGCCGAAAATGTATCGGGGCTAAACGATTCACCGAAGCTGTGGATTGACATCTACGATGTCAGTGGTAGGAGAGCGTTCTAAGTGCGTTGAAGTCAGACCGGAAGGACTGGTGGAGCGCTTAGAAGTGAGAATGCCGGTATGAGTAGCGAAAGACGGGTGAGAATCCCGTCCACCGTATGACTAAGGTTTCCTGAGGAAGGCTCGTCCGCTCAGGGTTAGTCGGGACCTAAGCCGAGGCCGATAGGCGTAGGCGATGGACAACAGGTTGATATTCCTGTACCACCTCCTCACCGTTTGAGAAATGGGGGGACGCAGTAGGATAGGGTAAGCGCGCTGTTGGTTATGCGCGTCCAAGCAGTAAGGCGTGTGTGTAGGCAAATCCGCACACTGTAACGTTGAGCTGTGATGGCGAGTCCGTATGGACGAAGTTCCTGATTTCACACTGCCAAGAAAAGCCTCTATCGAGGTGAGAGGTGCCCGTACCGCAAACCGACACAGGTAGTCGAGGAGAGAATCCTAAGGTGTGCGAGAGAACTCTCGTTAAGGAACTCGGCAAAATGACCCCGTAACTTCGGGAGAAGGGGTGCTCTTGAGCGTGCAAGCGCATGAGAGCCGCAGTGAATAGGCCCAGGCGACTGTTTAGCAAAAACACAGGTCTCTGCAAAACCGTAAGGTGACGTATAGGGGCTGACGCCTGCCCGGTGCTGGAAGGTTAAGAGGAGTGGTTAGCGCAAGCGAAGCTGCGAATTGAAGCCCCAGTAAACGGCGGCCGTAACTATAACGGTCCTAAGGTAGCGAAATTCCTTGTCGGGTAAGTTCCGACCCGCACGAAAGGCGTAACGATCTGGGCACTGTCTCAACGAGAGACTCGGTGAAATTATAGTACCTGTGAAGATGCAGGTTACCCGCGACAGGACGGAAAGACCCCGTGGAGCTTTACTGTAGCCTGATATTGAATTTTGGTACAACTTGTACAGGATAGGTAGGAGCCAGAGATCTCGGAGCGCCAGCTTCGAAGGAGGCGTCGGTGGGATACTACCCTGGTTGTATTGAAATTCTAACCCATGCCCCTTAGCGGGGCAGGAGACAGTGTCAGGCGGACAGTTTGACTGGGGCGGTCGCCTCCTAAAAGGTAACGGAGGCGCCCAAAGGTTCCCTCAGAATGGTTGGAAATCATTCGTAGAGTGTAAAGGCACAAGGGAGCTTGACTGCGAGACCTACAAGTCGAGCAGGGTCGAAAGACGGGCTTAGTGATCCGGTGGTTCCGCATGGAAGGGCCATCGCTCAACGGATAAAAGCTACCCCGGGGATAACAGGCTTATCTCCCCCAAGAGTCCACATCGACGGGGAGGTTTGGCACCTCGATGTCGGCTCATCGCATCCTGGGGCTGTAGTCGGTCCCAAGGGTTGGGCTGTTCGCCCATTAAAGCGGTACGCGAGCTGGGTTCAGAACGTCGTGAGACAGTTCGGTCCCTATCCGTCGTGGGCGTAGGAAATTTGAGAGGAGCTGTCCTTAGTACGAGAGGACCGGGATGGACACACCGCTGGTGTACCAGTTGTCTTGCCAAAGGCATCGCTGGGTAGCTATGTGTGGACGGGATAAGTGCTGAAAGCATCTAAGCATGAAGCCCCCCTCAAGATGAGATTTCCCATTACGCAAGTAAGTAAGATCCCTCAAAGACGATGAGGTAGATAGGTTCGAGGTGGAAGTGTGGTGACACATGGAGCTGACGAATACTAATCGATCGAGGACTTAACCAAAAATGTTTGAACCATTCAATGCACGTTTATCCAGTTTTGAAAGAACAAGAAAGTTTAAAAAAAGCTTGCATTTATAACGAAATAAGTTATAATAAATCTTGTCTTTTAAAAGTCTAGTGATGATGGCAAAGAGGTCACACCCGTTCCCATACCGAACACGGAAGTTAAGCTCTTTAGCGCCGATGGTAGTTGGGGGCTTCCCCCTGTGAGAGTAGGACATCGCTAGGCATATTACCCAGGAGGATTAGCTCAGCTGGGAGAGCATCTGCCTTACAAGCAGAGGGTCGGCGGTTCGAGCCCGTCATCCTCCACCATATGCCGGTTTAGCTCAGCAGGTAGAGCAACTGACTTGTAATCAGTAGGTCGTGGGTTCGATTCCTATAGCCGGCACCATTTTTTAGAGCCATTAGCTCAGTTGGTAGAGCATCTGACTTTTAATCAGAGGGTCGAAGGTTCGAGTCCTTCATGGCTCACCATTTTTAAATAATAATAAGCGGGTGTGGCGGAATTGGCAGACGCACTAGACTTAGGATCTAGCGCCGCAAGGCGTGGGGGTTCGACTCCCTTCACCCGCACCATTATTTCATTGCCAGATAAAAAAACTTATGCACATGCGGAAGTAGTTCAGTGGTAGAACACCACCTTGCCAAGGTGGGGGTCGCGAGTTCGAACCTCGTCTTCCGCTCCAAATGTGCCGGGGTGGCGGAACTGGCAGACGCACAGGACTTAAAATCCTGCGGTAGGTGACTACCGTACCGGTTCGATTCCGGTCCTCGGCACCATTTTTAATGCGCCCGTAGCTCAATTGGATAGAGCGTCTGACTACGGATCAGAAGGTTATGGGTTCGACTCCTGTCGGGCGCGCCAAAAGAACGAACGGGAAGTAGCTCAGCTTGGTAGAGCACTTGGTTTGGGACCAAGGGGTCGCAGGTTCGAATCCTGTCTTCCCGACCATTTCCTAAAAAATATATGGGGCCTTAGCTCAGCTGGGAGAGCGCCTGCCTTGCACGCAGGAGGTCAGCGGTTCGATCCCGCTAGGCTCCACCAATTCAATTTATTAAAATGAACCTTGAAAACTGAACAAGCAAAACGTAATCAATAAAGTTTTTAGTAACTAACTTCGGTTAATGAACGAAACAAAATTTTGGACATTAAAATGATGCCAGCAAAACAATTTGAGCTATTCAAATTTCTTTTATGGAGAGTTTGATCCTGGCTCAGGACGAACGCTGGCGGCGTGCCTAATACATGCAAGTCGAGCGAACAGAGAAGGAGCTTGCTCCTTCGACGTTAGCGGCGGACGGGTGAGTAACACGTGGGCAACCTACCCTATAGTTTGGGATAACTCCGGGAAACCGGGGCTAATACCGAATAATCTGTTTCACCTCATGGTGAAATACTGAAAGACGGTTTCGGCTGTCGCTATAGGATGGGCCCGCGGCGCATTAGCTAGTTGGTGAGGTAACGGCTCACCAAGGCGACGATGCGTAGCCGACCTGAGAGGGTGATCGGCCACACTGGGACTGAGACACGGCCCAGACTCCTACGGGAGGCAGCAGTAGGGAATCTTCCACAATGGGCGAAAGCCTGATGGAGCAACGCCGCGTGAGTGAAGAAGGATTTCGGTTCGTAAAACTCTGTTGTAAGGGAAGAACAAGTACAGTAGTAACTGGCTGTACCTTGACGGTACCTTATTAGAAAGCCACGGCTAACTACGTGCCAGCAGCCGCGGTAATACGTAGGTGGCAAGCGTTGTCCGGAATTATTGGGCGTAAAGCGCGCGCAGGTGGTTTCTTAAGTCTGATGTGAAAGCCCACGGCTCAACCGTGGAGGGTCATTGGAAACTGGGAGACTTGAGTGCAGAAGAGGATAGTGGAATTCCAAGTGTAGCGGTGAAATGCGTAGAGATTTGGAGGAACACCAGTGGCGAAGGCGACTATCTGGTCTGTAACTGACACTGAGGCGCGAAAGCGTGGGGAGCAAACAGGATTAGATACCCTGGTAGTCCACGCCGTAAACGATGAGTGCTAAGTGTTAGGGGGTTTCCGCCCCTTAGTGCTGCAGCTAACGCATTAAGCACTCCGCCTGGGGAGTACGGTCGCAAGACTGAAACTCAAAGGAATTGACGGGGGCCCGCACAAGCGGTGGAGCATGTGGTTTAATTCGAAGCAACGCGAAGAACCTTACCAGGTCTTGACATCCCGTTGACCACTATAGAGATATAGTTTCCCCTTCGGGGGCAACGGTGACAGGTGGTGCATGGTTGTCGTCAGCTCGTGTCGTGAGATGTTGGGTTAAGTCCCGCAACGAGCGCAACCCTTGATCTTAGTTGCCATCATTTAGTTGGGCACTCTAAGGTGACTGCCGGTGACAAACCGGAGGAAGGTGGGGATGACGTCAAATCATCATGCCCCTTATGACCTGGGCTACACACGTGCTACAATGGACGATACAAACGGTTGCCAACTCGCGAGAGGGAGCTAATCCGATAAAGTCGTTCTCAGTTCGGATTGTAGGCTGCAACTCGCCTACATGAAGCCGGAATCGCTAGTAATCGCGGATCAGCATGCCGCGGTGAATACGTTCCCGGGCCTTGTACACACCGCCCGTCACACCACGAGAGTTTGTAACACCCGAAGTCGGTGAGGTAACCTTTTGGAGCCAGCCGCCGAAGGTGGGATAGATGATTGGGGTGAAGTCGTAACAAGGTAGCCGTATCGGAAGGTGCGGCTGGATCACCTCCTTTCTAAGGATTATTTCGGAATACAAACCTAGGGTTTGTAAGATTACGTTTTGCGTTCAGTTTTGAAGGTTTATTAAATAATATAAAACTTCCAAGAGGGCCTATAGCTCAGCTGGTTAGAGCGCACGCCTGATAAGCGTGAGGTCGATGGTTCGAGTCCATTTAGGCCCACCATATATACCTCTTGGGGCCTTAGCTCAGCTGGGAGAGCGCCTGCCTTGCACGCAGGAGGTCAGCGGTTCGATCCCGCTAGGCTCCACCAATCTTTGTTCTTTGAAAACTGGATAAAACGACATTGAAATTGTAACAAACACATTTATTTTTTAAGTTTTTTTATAGGCTTAATAACATTAGAAGGTTTCAAGACATGAGCAGTTCTAGGAAGCAATCGAGTGAATGAAGGAGCGTACTTTTAGTACGTGATTGATTGAACGAGTGACGCTGACAACGAAATGTAATATGTATTGAAAGCCGTTAGGTTAAGTTATTAAGGGCGCACGGCGAATGCCTTGGCACTAGGAGCCGAAGAAGGACGGCACTAACACCGATATGCTTCGGGGAGCTGTAAGTGAGCTTTGATCCGGAGATTTCCGAATGGGGGAACCCACTACGTTTAATCGCGTAGTATCTTGACGTGAATACATAGCGTCTTGAAGGCAGACCCAGGGAACTGAAACATCTAAGTACCTGGAGGAAGAGAAAGAAAAATCGATTCCCTGAGTAGCGGCGAGCGAAACGGGAAGAGCCCAAACCAAGAGGCTTGCCTCTTGGGGTTGTAGGACACTCAATACGGAGTTACAAAAGAGCGAGTTAGATGAAGCGACTTGGAAAGGTCCGCCAGAGCAGGTAAAAGCCCTGTAGTCGAAAGTTCGTTCTCTCCTGAGTGGATCCTGAGTACGGCGGAACACGTGAAATTCCGTCGGAATCCGGGAGGACCATCTCCCAAGGCTAAATACTACCTAGTGACCGATAGTGAACCAGTACCGTGAGGGAAAGGTGAAAAGCACCCCGGAAGGGGAGTGAAAGAGATCCTGAAACCGTGTGCCTACAAGTAGTTAGAGCCCGTTAATGGGTGATAGCGTGCCTTTTGTAGAATGAACCGGCGAGTTACGATTACGTGCGAGGTTAAGCTTTAGAAGGCGGAGCCGCAGCGAAAGCGAGTCTGAATAGGGCGAAATAGTACGTGGTCGTAGACCCGAAACCAGGTGATCTACCCATGTCCAGGGTGAAGGTAAGGTAACACTTACTGGAGGCCCGAACCCACGCACGTTGAAAAGTGCGGGGATGAGGTGTGGGTAGCGGAGAAATTCCAATCGAACTTGGAGATAGCTGGTTCTCTCCGAAATAGCTTTAGGGCTAGCCTCGTGATGAGAATACTGGAGGTAGAGCACTGTTTGGACTAGGGGGCCATCCCGGTTTACCGAATTCAGACAAACTCCGAATGCCAGATATTTATACACGGGAGTCAGACTGCGAGTGATAAGATCCGTAGTCAAAAGGGAAACAGCCCAGACCACCAGCTAAGGTCCCAAAGTAATCGTTAAGTGGAAAAGGATGTGGCGTTGCACAGACAACCAGGATGTTGGCTTAGAAGCAGCCATCATTTAAAGAGTGCGTAATAGCTCACTGGTCGAGTGACGCTGCGCCGAAAATGTATCGGGGCTAAACGATTCACCGAAGCTGTGGATTGACATCTACGATGTCAGTGGTAGGAGAGCGTTCTAAGTGCGTTGAAGTCAGACCGGAAGGACTGGTGGAGCGCTTAGAAGTGAGAATGCCGGTATGAGTAGCGAAAGACGGGTGAGAATCCCGTCCACCGTATGACTAAGGTTTCCTGAGGAAGGCTCGTCCGCTCAGGGTTAGTCGGGACCTAAGCCGAGGCCGATAGGCGTAGGCGATGGACAACAGGTTGATATTCCTGTACCACCTCCTCACCGTTTGAGAAATGGGGGGACGCAGTAGGATAGGGTAAGCGCGCTGTTGGTTATGCGCGTCCAAGCAGTAAGGCGTGTGTGTAGGCAAATCCGCACACTGTAACGTTGAGCTGTGATGGCGAGTCCGTATGGACGAAGTTCCTGATTTCACACTGCCAAGAAAAGCCTCTATCGAGGTGAGAGGTGCCCGTACCGCAAACCGACACAGGTAGTCGAGGAGAGAATCCTAAGGTGTGCGAGAGAACTCTCGTTAAGGAACTCGGCAAAATGACCCCGTAACTTCGGGAGAAGGGGTGCTCTTGAGCGTGCAAGCGCATGAGAGCCGCAGTGAATAGGCCCAGGCGACTGTTTAGCAAAAACACAGGTCTCTGCAAAACCGTAAGGTGACGTATAGGGGCTGACGCCTGCCCGGTGCTGGAAGGTTAAGAGGAGTGGTTAGCGCAAGCGAAGCTGCGAATTGAAGCCCCAGTAAACGGCGGCCGTAACTATAACGGTCCTAAGGTAGCGAAATTCCTTGTCGGGTAAGTTCCGACCCGCACGAAAGGCGTAACGATCTGGGCACTGTCTCAACGAGAGACTCGGTGAAATTATAGTACCTGTGAAGATGCAGGTTACCCGCGACAGGACGGAAAGACCCCGTGGAGCTTTACTGTAGCCTGATATTGAATTTTGGTACAACTTGTACAGGATAGGTAGGAGCCAGAGATCTCGGAGCGCCAGCTTCGAAGGAGGCGTCGGTGGGATACTACCCTGGTTGTATTGAAATTCTAACCCATGCCCCTTAGCGGGGCAGGAGACAGTGTCAGGCGGACAGTTTGACTGGGGCGGTCGCCTCCTAAAAGGTAACGGAGGCGCCCAAAGGTTCCCTCAGAATGGTTGGAAATCATTCGTAGAGTGTAAAGGCACAAGGGAGCTTGACTGCGAGACCTACAAGTCGAGCAGGGTCGAAAGACGGGCTTAGTGATCCGGTGGTTCCGCATGGAAGGGCCATCGCTCAACGGATAAAAGCTACCCCGGGGATAACAGGCTTATCTCCCCCAAGAGTCCACATCGACGGGGAGGTTTGGCACCTCGATGTCGGCTCATCGCATCCTGGGGCTGTAGTCGGTCCCAAGGGTTGGGCTGTTCGCCCATTAAAGCGGTACGCGAGCTGGGTTCAGAACGTCGTGAGACAGTTCGGTCCCTATCCGTCGTGGGCGTAGGAAATTTGAGAGGAGCTGTCCTTAGTACGAGAGGACCGGGATGGACACACCGCTGGTGTACCAGTTGTCTTGCCAAAGGCATCGCTGGGTAGCTATGTGTGGACGGGATAAGTGCTGAAAGCATCTAAGCATGAAGCCCCCCTCAAGATGAGATTTCCCATTACGCAAGTAAGTAAGATCCCTCAAAGACGATGAGGTAGATAGGTTCGAGGTGGAAGTGTGGTGACACATGGAGCTGACGAATACTAATCGATCGAGGACTTAACCAAAAATGTTTGAACCATTCAATGAACCGTTTATCCAGTTTTGAAAGAATAATTTCCTTTATGAAGGGTTTCAAGATACGAGTAGTTCGAGGAAGCAATGGAGAGAGGGAAGGAGCGTACTCAAGTACGTAACTGACTGAACGACAGAAGCTGACGAAGAAATGCGATGTATATTGAAAGCCGACCATAGTCTAGTGATGATGGCAAAGAGGTCACACCCGTTCCCATACCGAACACGGAAGTTAAGCTCTTTAGCGCCGATGGTAGTTGGGGGATTCCCCCTGTGAGAGTAGGACGTCGCTAGGCAATTGTGAAAGACCAGAGAATAATTTCTCTGGTCTTTTTTGGTTCTTCTAGTTAGATTTTTCGAGCTCATTAGAAAAATTCCTCTTCAAAATCTGTGACATCCGCTAGATGATTTAGCTTGATTCATCACATGTGAACATCTGCTAAAAATAGCAACAAAATAAGCAATGGTTATCCCCTATAGAGGAGTGATTCTTTGCTTTCGGTACAAAAATAATTGAAAAGACAGTCTTCGCACTTAAAATTCAAGAGCACTTCGAAGATTATTGATATAGGATTGACTTACTGGCAATTCACTTCCATCGGTTAATGTAATAATAAAATTTGATGTTAAATCTCGGGCTATTTTTTTTATGAAATGTATATTTACAATATAGGATCTATGAATACGAATAAAGTATGATGGCAACCTTAATTGCAGCTCTTTTAGTGTAATCCCCGTTTTAAACTGTTCTTTATCTACATAAAACCAAGTTTTTTTCTGCAGACTTTCTATATGAGATATTTTACTTATTGCTACTGGATTCCACTCCTCCTCTTGTTTCCCCGTTAAAAATTGGAATGGCTCTGCTTTTTTCATAGTGAATGTGGATGGTAAGATAACAACTAATGCAGCTGGCTTATCTTGAATGGATATGGGATAGCCAATGCCATAATAGGGCGTATTGAATAAAGAATTATCTAATATGGCATCTGTTTTTTTGTGAGTGCGTAACACTTGCTCTGCAATACTCCCAGGCATTACTTGTTGACCTATCTTTAACTGAATATCTTGATGACCTGGGTGAAAATAAATATAAGAATGTTCAACAGCAATTGCAATGGATGAATTCGCAGGAACCCAGTCCTGCAACATTAAAATATACTGTTGTGAAATATCATTTTCAAAAAATTTTAACTCATTGTTCATTGTGAATATCCCCCTTGTTTGTAAACAGTCTTCCAAATTTTATCGCTCAAAAAAGTAGTTTCATCCCGAAAAAATGGTCTTTTATCCAAAAATAATGAAAATTCAAACACTCTGTTATATATTAATTTACAACAAATAAACCTGTTATGGAACAGTTAATTAAAAGTTTTTTAACAGAGTATATTGTACACAAAGGGGAAGGTGGAATTTCAATATGTCAACTCGTCAAGAAAGAATCGAAGCTTTAGAAAAACAATGGGCTGAAAACCCACGCTGGGCTGGTATTGAACGCACATATTCAGCTGAAGAGGTTGTTAAATTACAGGGCACTGTGATAATTGAACAAACATTGGCGCAAAAAGGTGCTACTCGACTTTGGAATTCGTTACGTGAAGAACCATTTATTAATGCATTGGGGGCATTAACAGGTAATCAGGCGGTACAACAAGTAAAGGCTGGATTAAAGGCTATCTATCTATCAGGCTGGCAAGTGGCTGCGGATGCAAATCTTTCTGGTCAAATGTATCCTGACCAATCGTTATATCCTGCTAACTCTGTACCAGCAGTAGTAAAAAGAATCAACCAAGCACTTCAACGTGCCGATCAAATTGATCATGCTGAAGGACGTGTCGATCAATTTGACTGGTTTGCACCAATCGTAGCAGATGCTGAAGCAGGTTTTGGTGGTCCTCTAAACGTATTTGAGCTTGTAAAAGGCATGATTGAAGCTGGTGCAGCTGGTGTGCACTTAGAAGATCAATTAGCTTCAGAAAAGAAATGTGGACATCTAGGCGGTAAAGTTTTACTGCCAACGCAAAACGCTGTTCGTAACTTAGTGGCTGCTCGTTTAGCAACAGACGTTATGGGCGTAGATACAATTTTAATTGCGCGTACAGATGCCGATGCTGCGGATATGGTTACTTCAGATATTGATCCACGTGATGCGGAGTTCATAACTGGTGAACGTACACCTGAAGGTTTCTTCCGTACAAAAGCAGGTATTAAACAAGCAATTGCTCGTGGTTTAGCTTACGCACCATATGCAGACTTAATTTGGTGTGAAACTTCTAAACCATCACTAGAAGAAGCTCGTGAATTTGCTGAGGCCATTCATGCAGAGTTCCCTGGTAAAATGCTTGCATACAACTGTTCACCATCATTCAACTGGAAAGCAAACCTTTCAGAAGAGGAAATTGCAGAGTATCAACGTGAGCTTGGTAAGCTAGGTTATAAATTCCAGTTTGTAACATTAGCAGGTTTCCATGCACTAAACCACTCTATGTTTGAGCTTGCACACGATTATAAAGATAATGGTATGGCTGCATATTCTAAGCTGCAACAAGCTGAGTTTGCTTCAGAATCAAAAGGCTATACAGCTACACGCCACCAACGTGAGGTAGGTACTGGATACTTTGATGAAATTTCTCAAGTTATCTCTGGAGGTACTTCTTCTACAACGGCAATGGCAGGTTCAACTGAAACTGAACAGTTTGTATAAGTCTTGATTGAATTACGTGTTTTCCTAAATTCATAATCATAGAGTAGTCTCCTCCGCTCCTCCTAAGGCGGAGGATGACGAAACTAAAATAGCAAAGGTGGGTAAACAACTAATGGAACAGGCAACGACAGGTAAGCTTAAAATTGTTGGAGAACAAAACGAGCAAACGAAGGAAGTTTTAACACCTGAAGCTCTTGAGTTTGTTCTTGCCTTGCATAAAAATTTTGATGCTCGTCGTAAGGAGCTGTTGAACGCTCGCCAGGAAAGACAAAATCGTCTTGATACAGGAGAGAAACTGGATTTCTTACCAGAGACTAAAGGTATTCGTGAAGGTGATTGGACAATTGCACCACTTCCAAAGGACTTGCAAGATCGCCGTGTCGAGATTACAGGTCCTGTTGATCGAAAAATGGTGATTAATGCTTTAAACTCTGGTGCAAAAATGTTTATGGCTTGCTTTGAGGATGCATCCTCTCCAACGTGGGAAAATATGATTGGTGGTCAAATTAATATGCGTGATGCTATTAATAAGACGATTGAGTTTACGCAAGCCTCCAATGGTAAAACGTATACATTAAATACTGAAACAGCAGTGCTGTTAGTTCGACCGCGAGGCTTACATCTGCTTGAGAAGCATGTGCTTGTTGATGGAGAGCCGATCTCAGGGAGTTTCTTTGATTTTGGGTTATATCTATTCCATAATGCGAAAAATGCACTAGCACAAGGTACTGGGCCATACTTCTATTTACCGAAGCTTGAAAGTCATTTAGAGGCTCGTCTATGGAATGATATCTTTGTGTTTGCCCAAGATTATATTGGCATCCCACAAGGGACTATAAAAGCTACTGTTTTGATTGAAACGATTTTAGCAGCGTTTGAGATGGATGAAATTTTATATGAGCTACGTGAACATTCAGCTGGTCTGAATTGTGGCCGTTGGGATTATATTTTCAGTTATATTAAACGTCTTCGCAATCAAGCTGACGTTATTTTACCAGATCGTGGCCAAGTAACGATGACTGTACCTTTCATGAAGGCTTATACGTCTTTATGTATACAGACATGTCATAAGCGAAATGCACCAGCAATGGGCGGTATGGCTGCACAAATTCCTGTTAAAAATGATGATGAGGCGAATGCGGTGGCATTTGCAAAGGTTGCAGAAGATAAACGTCGTGAGGCAACAGAGGGACATGATGGTACTTGGGTAGCACATCCAGGTATGGTGGCAACTGCAATGGAGCAATTTGATGCTATTATGACAACTCCTAACCAAATTCATAAAAAACGCGAAGATGTACATGTAAAGGCAGAAGATTTAGTAGCTGTACCAGAAGGGACAATTACGCTTGAAGGTCTTCGTATTAACTGCAGTGTTGGTGTACAGTATATTGCTTCATGGCTTCGTGGTAACGGTGCTGCACCTATAAATAACTTGATGGAGGATGCTGCAACAGCAGAAATCTCTCGAACACAAGTATGGCAATGGATTCGTCATCCTAAAGGTATTTTAGATGATGGACGTGGCATTACGTTAGCGTTTGTCTTAGAGATATTGGAAGAAGAGCTTGTGAAAATTAAAGAGGCTGTTGGGGAACAAGCCTATAACAGTGGTCGCTATGAAGAAGCTGCTGAACTGTTTAAATCTTTAATTGAGCAAGATGAGTTCGCGGAATTCTTGACACTTCCAGGGTATGAAAAATTAGCATAAGATAAAATCTACTATTAACATATTCAACTTTCCTAATTCTACTAACATAACGTGACGGGGTCTGTTCCCCCGTTAAATGAAAGAGATAAGCATGATCGAATTAAAAGGGGTCTAAATAAAAGTTAAGAGGTTTTAAGGGGGAAAAGATGTCTTATTAGCTTAGATGGGGAGCTGTAGGGCATCTTTTTTGAAATAAATCCGCGTAGCTGCTGCAGCAGTTTACGCGGATTTTTTTCCGTCTTAGTTTACAATGGCTAGTACGAAGCCGTCATACCCCTTCACACCAACTGTTTGTATAGCTGTTGCTTCAATTCTAGGTTCCTCTTTTAGTAAATCTATAAATTGCTGTACGCCTCTGACACGTTCATCTTCACTAATTTCATCAGTTACCGCACCATTACGAACTACATTATCCGCGATGATGATGGCGCCTGGATGAGCTAGTTTTAACGCCCACTTCAAGTAAGCGGGGTTATTAGGCTTATCGGCATCAATAAAAATAAAGTCAAATAAATGGCCTGCTTTTTTCAAGTTTGGTAATGAATCTAAGGCGTTTCCTAAAATGATCTCAACCTGTTCCTTATAGCCAGACCTCTCTATATTTTGCTGAGCAACTAAGGCAAACTCTTCATTAATTTCTAAAGTCACTACTTTCCCTTCTTTAGGAAGAGCCTGCGCTAAGCAAATACTGCTATAGCCACCAAGTGTGCCAATTTCTAAAATAGTTGCTGCTCCTTTTATTTTAGCTAGTAAATATAATAGTTTCCCTTGAGTAGGGGATACATCTATCTCTGGAATACCTGCTTCTTTATTAGCCTGTAGTACAGCATCAAGGTGTTCGTTTTCTGGTAGAAGCTTATCCATAAAATAGTCATCTACATTTTTCCAAACATTTAACTCTGTCATGATACAGTCCTCATTTCCCTATATTTTAAAGTGCAAGCTTGCCAATAAAGTGTATGATAGAATAAATCATAATAAAAATATATTATTATTATTTATACATAACTTTATATTATGAATAGGGGTGAAATCATCAACAGTCATAGCTTAAAATTATTTTATCAGGTTGCTACTACAGGTAGCTTCACTAAAGCTGCAGAGATCTTGTGTATTAGCCAACCTGCCGTTTCAAGTCAAATGAAGCGATTTGAACATGAACTAGGAGTCCAATTATTTAAGCAACAAGGGCGTGGTGTAGTACTAACAGAAGTTGGTGAAGCTCTAGCAGAGAAAGCTCAAAATTTTATTGCTCTTGAACAGCATATTGAAACATTTATCGAAAATTACCGTTTGGCGAAAGCAGGGAATTTACATATTGTGGCTACCTATCTGCCTGCCAATTTTTTAATTCCAAAATGGGCAGCTACTTTCAAGGCTGCAAATGAACAGGTGGATTTAATGATTACAACAACCAATACGAAGGACGCTTTTGAACAACTAATAAACTATAAGGCGGATATTGCGATATATGGTGGAGGAATGTCTGAAAGGCCGAAAGAAATCGAGTGGGATGAATTATATGAGGATGAGTTATGGTTTGTTGTGTCTCCAAATCATCGCTTTGCACATCAATCCATTACATTGGTTGAAATGTTTCAGGAGCCTTTTATTATGAGGGAAGAAGGGAGCTCGATGAGAGAGCATCTGTTTTCGTTATGTCAAACATACCAAGTGAAACCACCGAAAATTGCCCTCCAATTTAATGGCATCAATGAAACAATTCGCTCGGTCATGGCAGGCTATGGTGCAAACTTTATTTCTGCCCTTGCAGTTCGAGAGTATGTAGAGAGTGGCCAATTGGCAAGGGTTTATGTAAAGGATATACATGCTATTAAACATAAAATCGCTATTTGTACGAGAAATAACGAGAAACAAAATATGCTTGTGCAAAAATTTATTGAAACAATTAGAAATTCCCCAATTTAATAAGCTTGTATCTCATGCATTATTGCAGTAAATTTGTTATACTAGTTATATAACAAATTTGGAGCTGATAAACATGTTTATTCAAATAGAGCCACAATCAGACGTACCGATCTATGAGCAGGTGACACGTCAAATTATTGAAGGTATTGCAAGAGGCGAAATGAAACCAGGCGATACCCTACCATCTGTGCGAGGGTTAGCTGCTGATTTAGGTGTGAATATGCATACTGTTAATAAGAGCTATCATGAATTAGAAGCGAAAGGAATTATTGTTATTCGACCGAAATCAGGAGCTATTATTAGTTCAACTGAGGAGAGAGCTTTGTCACCTGAGCAGCTACGACAAATCGAAAAGAATTTAAAGCCTGTTGTAGCAGAAGGAATGGTGCTCGGCGCAACAGTAGAACAAATTGAGCACATGATGAAAAAGGTATTCGCTGATTTGCAAATTCCAGCAGAGGGAGTGTAGCAAGATGCTACTGGGTGTTTTTACAACAATCTACATCATGACATTAGCTATGCAAATGATGGTTCCTTATATTGTAAGGGAGACTATTGTTTTTGGGGTTACTGTACCTGATCAGCATATTAAGCATCTCGCATTAGCTAAGCTGAAAAAACAGTATGTTCAATTGGTAGGAGGCTCAGGCATAGTATTTCTAATCATTATGTTGATGTGCTACAATCGTCTAGCTTCTTCTGAATCCACTCAAAGTATCGTTTTACTAAGCTGTTTGTTTAGTATGCTTACCGTAAGTATGGTGCTGTACTGGATAAATCATCACAAGGTATCAACGTTGAAAAGGCAGGAGCAGTGGGGCGTAAATATTAAACAAGTACGAGCGGTTGATTTAACTGCTCGAAGCCGTGATGCAATGATTCCTTGGACATTTTTTGCTGTGCCTATAGGGATAGCGGTGTTTTTAATCATTTACACATTGCTCCATTACGACCTAATGCCAAATGATATAGCTGTACATTGGGGACCAAGTGGAGAAGCAGATGCTTGGAGAAACAAGACTTATTTTACGGCTATTTCGCTGCCGCTTGTTATGCTAATGATGCAATGTATGATGTGGGGAATTACCGATTCTATTAAACGTTCTGCTATTAAATTAGCTGTAAACCGCAAAGCTGAATCGTTGGAAGATCAGCTAAAGACTCGAAAATACATGAGTTGGCAAATATTGCTGATGAGCTATGCCTTAACCATTCTATTAACGGTTTTACAACTAAGCAATATTTATCCTTCCATGATTGTTGGCTATAAGCTATTACCAGTATTTATTTTATTTCTAGCTGTTGTGTTAGGTTCACTATTTATTTATATTTTGAAAAAGCGTAAACATAGAGTGCGTTATGAAGATAATGTTGATTCACAGGTAATGGATGTAGATGAAGATCGTTATTGGAAAGGCGGCTTAATTTATATGAATCGACAGGACCCTTCCGTTTTTGTAGAGAAACGTTTTGGAGTAGGTTGGACCATGAACCTTGCAAATCCAAGAGGTTATATTGTTATTGGTTTGCCTTTTCTTTTATTACTGTTGATTTCCATATTCTCGTTATAAAATAATAGTAATTTGTGATGAAAAATTCGTTCCATATGAGCGAGTTTTTTTCTTATTGATTGGAGGTAGGCAGATGCAAATTCTTGTTGTCGATGACGATGCTCATATTTTACAGCTAGTTACTATTTATCTCACAAGGGAAGGCTATCAGGTACTATGTGCAGAAAATGCACAGCAGGCATTAGCCTTACTAGAAGGGAATCTGCCTGATTTAGCTGTTGTCGATGTGATGATGCCGGGGATGGATGGTTTTACATTAACCGAGACTTTAACGCAAGATTATGACATTCCTGTTTTATTATTAACAGCGAAAGGCGAGCTTGAGGATAAAGAGCGTGGCTTTTTAGCAGGATCAGATGATTATGTTGTAAAGCCTTTTGAGCCAAAGGAATTATTGTTTCGTATAGCAGCTATTTTACGGAGATTGGATAAGAAAAATCAAGTAACTTTCCAAGTAGGCAAATTAGTGATTGATCGTCGAAGCTTTGAAGTTGTCATAGGAGAGGATACACTTATATTACCTTTAAAGGAATTTGAACTACTTGCTTTATTGGCATCACGCCCTCACCAAGTATTTACGCGAAGCTATATTATGGAGCAAGTATGGGGCTATGACTATGAAGGAGACGAACAGACGTTGAATACTCATGTGAAGCGAATTCGCGAAAGATTAAATCGCTATGACACGGCTGTTGAAATCACAACTGTAAGAGGTGTTGGCTATAAGCTAGAGGAGACAACATGAAAACTTTATACAGTAAATTTGTTGTGACGACGATGCTAGTGATGATTGGTAGCCTATGTATTGGTTTTTTAGCAACGAATACGTATTATCATCAAGTGGTAAAAGAAAAGAATGATGCAAAAAACGTAAACATAGCAAAGGATATCGTTCATTATATTGAAACAGCGAAGCCAGAGGATTTAAATAATTATTTGAAGACACTGGGTGAAATTGGCTATCAAATATATGTAACATCAGGCGAGGAAGGGTATTTTTTTGGTGGAGACTATCGTGATAAAACATTGTCAGCATCTGTTGTTGACCGCGTTTTACAAGGAGAAACCTATCATGGTATGCGAGACTTCCCTAAAGAAACCTTTGTGACAGGATTTTTCGCTAATGAATTGATTAATACAGTTGGTGTGCCATTTACGTATGAAAACAAGCCATATGCATTATTTATAAGACCTGATATTCGCTTATTATTTTCGGAAGTGCATACGATACTTGCAGGGTTAATGTTGGTTATGACAGTACTGAGTTTACTAGCAATGCTATTGTTTGCTAAAGCATTAATTCGTCCGATTACAAAGCTAACGGCGGCAACTCAACAGCTTGCGCATGAAAAGTTTGATACGGTGTTAGATATTGATAGTGCAGATGAAATTGGTCAATTAGCTGTAAGCTTTAATAGGATGACCGAGAAATTACAAGAAAATGATCGTATACGAAAGGAATTTATTAGTAATGTATCGCATGATTTTCAGTCGCCTTTGTTAAATATTCAAGGCTATGTTGACCTCCTGAAAAATCCGCTGCTGACTGAGCAGGAAAGACAGGAGTATGCAGCGATCATCGAGTTGGAAACAAAGCGCTTATCTACATTAACCAAGCAATTATTATTACTAACATCTCTCGACCAATCGACAAGAATCGTAAAACGAGAGCCGTACCGATTAGACGAACAATTGAGGGAGACTGTGCGAAAATATCGCTGGCAAATAGAAGAGGCACAGCTTCAAATAGCCTACAAGCTAGAGCCAATTAGTTATGCTGGTGATGCAGGACTTTTACAAAATGTGTGGGATAATTTGCTGACGAATGCTATTAAATATAATGTAGAGGGTGGACAAATACATCTACAATTACAGAAAAAATCTACTTCACTTGAAATCCTTGTGGAGGACAATGGGATGGGGATGACGACAGATCAATTAGCCAAAGTATATGACCGCTTTTATCGCGCAGATGCTTCCAGGACAAAGCAAGGAACAGGTCTAGGACTAGCAATTGTCAAACAGATTGTAGAGCTACACGGAGGTACTATTCAGATGGAAAGTACGATGCATGTCGGTACAAAGGTTTATATTCATTTACCAGTCTTGTCATAAGGAGTTCATGTAAAGTTCATGTTCACACGTTAAACTGCTACTTAGTTGAAACAAGCTTAGGGGGAGTTTTCGTATGGAACAGAAGTGGAGTATACGTCTTATTCGATTAGCGGCTATTTTTGCTTTCATCGGTACGTATTTAGGTTCACATATGTCAGGATCAGGTAGTTATGAATATAGACCAATCCATGCACATATTTTACTTGTCGGCTGGCTAAGTATGTTTGCATGGGGCATTTTTTATCGAGCCTTCAAAGTGAAATCACAAAAATTAGTAGCCGTTCACGGTTGGACAGCTATTCTTGGTGTTTTGGGTTTAACAGTTGGCATGTGGTTTTACAATATAAATCCATTTAATTTTGGTAGTACATTTACATTAATCTTCTTTATTGTAGGTGGAACTACGCTATTAATCAGCTTTGCCTTATTTATTATAGTAACATTCATGATTCATCAACAAGACTATATAAAAAGTTAATCCATTACGCATTTCTAGCGCGCAGATAAACAATGTATCCAAAATTTTTCGATTTTGCCTGTAAAAATCTGTTGAGAAAAAATATTCATCTCCCACTATAGAAAAAGGAGATGAATGCCGAAACAAGAGAAAAACCTACCGTATCACAATTCATGATACGGTAGGTTTTAAACTGTCTATTTAATATTTTCAAGCGATTTTTTCAGCCATTTTTCAGCCTCTTGATAATCTTGTGCAACCCCATGCCCTTTTTTGTAGAGCATACCAAGCTGAAATTGAGCCTTTTGATGTCCTTGATTAGCAGCCAATCGATAAAGCTGGGCAGCCTTTGCAAAATCTTTCGGTACACCCTGTCCATGAATGTGCATTTGAGCTAGTTGATATTGTGCCTTTATATGCCCTTGTGACGTTGCTTGTTCAATCCATTTAGCTGCCTCCGTGTAATCCTGTTTAACACCTTTCCCTTTATCAAATAAATTACCAAGTTGATATTGAGCACCTGCATGGCCCTGAATAGCAGCTAGTCGATAACATCTGCGAGCTTCTTCAAGATCCATAGCAACCCCTAATCCCTGCTCATACAGTAAGCCTAATTGATACTCCGCTTGAATATGTGACTGATCCGTTGCGGCTCGCCACCATTTTACAGCCTCTGTATAGTTTATAGGTACATCAACCCCTGATGTCAGTAATAGACCAAGTTCATACTGAGCATCAGCATAGCCTTTGTTAGCAGCAACTTTAAAGTATGACATAGCTTTAGCAGGCTGTTTTTGCTGATAGACATAAAGCCGACCTAGCTCGAAGCCGGCGCTAATATGCCCATTGTCAGCTGCTCGTAGAAGCCATTTTTCTGCTGAAACAAGATCCTGTTCTTTTTCATACAGTAAGCCGAGACAGTACTGTGCATTTAAATGTCCTTTATATGCTGCTAGCTTGAACCATTTTAAGGCTTCTAGATGATCCTTCGTCATTCCTTGTCCCGTATTGTAGAGCATAGCCAATTGAAACTCTGCGTTCACATGGTCTTGTAAAGCAGCCATATGAAACCATCTCGCCGCTTCTTCAAGGTTTTGAACAATACCACGACCTTTAAGGTACATATAGCCGAGATTATACTGTGCACTGGCATCGCCCGCTAAGGCAGCCATTTCGAAATAAGCGATGGCCTCTGCGTAGCTTTGCTCGACACCTGTGCCATTATGATAAAGGAAGCCTAAATTGTTTTGAGCACTTGTATTGCCTTGGTTGGCTGCTAAAGTATACCATTTAGCCGCTTCATGAAAGTTTTGCGAAAGGCCTAGACCTTGATTATAAAGGACACCTAAATTATATTGCGCATCTGCATTTCCGAGATCTGCCGCAATTTGATAATGGTGCGCGGCTTCCTTATAATCTTGTCCAACCCCATGCCCTAAATGAAAGAGTACGCCTAGACTATAGTGGGCATTTGCGTCATTTTGTGCGGCAGCTCGTTCATACCATACTTTCGCAAGTTTATAGTCCCTTTTCACCCCTCGCCCGTGATTGTAAAGAGTTCCTAAATTATATTGTGCACTGGCATCACCGTTTTGCGCTGCCCTTTCAAACCATTTGGCTGCATGTGTATAAGCCTCTGGCGATTGATTGTGCTGGAGTATGTTCTTATCCAATATGGTTGGAAGCTCTGTAGTGTGAGGAGTTAGACTTGCTGACTTGAAACTACGATCATAGCGTTTCATAAACCATTCCACAATATCGCTAAGATAATCCAAAACAATTTTTGCCGCTTTGGCTTCCACAATGTCGTTACTATTATGACTTGTCATTTTATGAACTAAATTCATTAATAAATAAATCCGACGAGGGTGAATTTGCGCTACAAAACTTCGATTATTTAATAGTGTACGGATATTTTTCGTTTTAGGTTCAGTATGCATTTCCAGCCGATAAATCTCATAAAGAATTTCTTCCAATACAAAAAGAGATTTTTGTAAAGATGTAGCTGGGTTTGAAATAGCGAGCAAACTTGCATCCTGTAGGTTTTTTGCTAATTTTGTGAAGGACAGCTGCGTTAATTTCTGACATTGTTCTTCAAGAATTTCGTAATGCATAACAATCACCCTCACCTCTTTCATCAATGATGCCTCGGCATCATTGCGTCTAATTTTCTTCGAGCCAGTTGAAAGCCCCTCTTCTAAATCTCTTTGTACATATATCGGAGAAAAATCTATATTATTGATAAGTTTTAATGGGATTCATCAGTTGAATTGTTGCTGTGACATGATACTATTTGATATAAGGGAAATTCGTAGCTACGGAGAGCCCGTCAGCCTATAGGTGGGGGATCGAAATGAAAAATATTGCAGCTATTATTCCAGCATATAATCCACAACAATCACTCATTACCTATGTACATCAATTATTAGCAACGACCATTACACAAATTGTTATTGTCAATGATGGGAGTGATCAAAGATATAAAGATATTTTTGAAGATCTAAATAAAATTGATCGTTGTCAAGTATTGCAGCATGATCGCAATATTGGAAAAGGTGGTGCATTGAAGACAGCCTTTGCATTTATCCGAGAGCAAAAAGGAAAGTGTCATGGTGTCCTTACAGTGGGGGCACATGGGCAGCATGCACTGCAAGATGTTAAGCTTGTCTTAACGATGACAAAGGTGTTTTCAGAAGGTATTGTGCTAGGGGTACGTAATTTCCATTCTGCCGATAGTTCATTTCTTTCTTATTGGGGAAATCGTGCAACAAGCCTATTTTTTGAGTTACTGTATCATCGAAAATTAATGGATACACAAACGGGTTTGCGATATATATCGATAAATGAGTTGCCTTGGCTGATGAAGGTGAAAGGCGAACGCTATGATTATGATACAAATATGCTAGTTGCGGCACTGAAAAGAAAGTGTCCAATTTTTGAGGTAGAGATTGGGCAATTACGTTTAAAGAAAAATACAATTATCCAGTACGATGAAATAACCAATGCAAGCACTATAATCACAAGAATGCTGATGAATTATTTAAAACCAAGGAATGGCTAGGTTTAAATTTGAAATAATGAGCTAGGATAAAGAATAACGATTACTCATGAGGACGTAGCGAGTATAGAAAGAAGGAGCAATGTTTATGGAATATTCAGATCAAGTGAAAAATCGTGTGAAACGGATGGAAGGCCAGCTACGTGGTATTTTGAAGATGATGGAGGAAGGTAAGGACTGTAAGGCAGTCATTACACAGCTATCGGCTGTACGCTCTGCTGTAGATCGTACAGTTGGTGTTATTGTCAGTACAAACTTATTAGAATGTGTCCAAAATGCTGAAGGTGATGACGAAAAAATGAATGAAGCCATTCAGGAAGCCGTTAATTTGGTTGTGAAAAGTAGATAATTACCTCGATTTTCGGAACAAAAAATAGTAGCTGAATCCAAATAAAACTCACTATAAATGGGGTGAGTTTTATTTTTTTGCAAAAAAATAGTTATATTCGAGAATTATATTTAGTTCTTAGGTATTTTATATCATGTAAGTGTTGATATATTTTTAGATGAAAGTCTTAGTTAGTGAACTTGTATGATAGCTTAGTAGGTACTTTCTTTGTTATGCTAAATAGTAACAAAAGATTCAAAGGGAAGGTGATTAGTGATGAAAAAATGGTTGTTATGTGGAGCAACTTTATTGATGTTAAGCCCAACTGCTGCCTATGCAAAACAAACAGAAATTACTTCCCCAATTTATCCTGTGGTAGCTGACTCAACAGTAGTTACTTGGGATCAATTGACAAAAGAGCTTGCTAAGCAAATGCAAAATTTCGAGACGGAAATAAAATTTACGTATACAGGCCCTATGGGTGATTTCAAAAAAGAAATGATGGATGCGTTTGAAAAGGCTAAACAACAAGCTGTTTATGCAAGTGGACATTTAGAAAGTATGACGGTTTCAGCTGATTCTCTCGGAAATGTAACGTATAAAGTGAAGTACCTGACGAATCAAACACAAGAAGTAGCTGTACAAAAAAAGATTAATCAAATACTGAAAAATATTATCAAACCTTCTATGACAGAGTTCCAAAAAGTAAAGGCTATTAACGATTATATTGTATCGAATACGATGTATGGAACAAAAACAAAGGCAAGCCCACATAGTGCCTATGCTTTATTTTTTGAAGGACAAGCTGTGTGTCAAGGTTATGCATTAGCTGCACAAGCCTTGTTAGAGCAATCTGGGATAGAGACAAAATATGTTATAGGTTTTGTGAATGGGAACGAGGCACATGCTTGGAATTTAGTAAAGGTAGATGGAAAATGGTATCATTTAGATACAACATGGAATGATCCTTTGCCAAATCGTGTTGGTGCTGCTTCATATGACTATTTTTTAGTGACGGACAGTCAGCTTAACAAAGATCACACTTGGGTTAAAGCCGATTATCCTACTGCTACAAGCACAAAATACAGTTATATGCACAATGTTCATTTTGCGTATCAGTTAAATAATGCTGTTTATTTTAGCAATACGGCAGATAACGATAAACTGTATAAGCTGGATATGACTAGTGGGAAAAAGACAAAAGTATTAGATAAACGTGCATTGTATATTACTGGAACTAATGATTATCTATACTATAGTGATTACAGTAACGGTGGGTATTTGACAAAGCTGAATTTGAAAACATTAAAAGCTGAAGTGCTAGTTAAGCAGCCAGTAACGAATTTAAAGATCAATGACAATGATTTGCTGTATACTATGAATACTAAAGAATATAAACTTAAAATTAATTAAGTCAACAAACAAATATTAACAAGCACAATTGGACCCTTAAGTGAGTTCTTTGTGCTTTTTTTGTATATAATGAAAAGAAGACGGTTGGAGGTGAGGAATTTGTGGAAGAAATTAGCTATTATTGCCATTATTATTATTTTTATTGATCCCATTTATATGGCTGGTAAGGCAGTCGTTCAGCAGGTGCTGGATTGGACAAATAATGACGAAATAGAAACAATGCTTCTTTCAACAAAGGAGAAAATCGTAGATGTTACTGCTAGACTTTCAGACGATGCCTCCATAGAAACAGCCATACCTATAGAAGATATACATGAAGCGGAGGTAGCACCTAAAGCGCCGCCAATTCAGAAACCAGAAACGAAGCTAGTCGTGACAAATGCCAAAGAGATGGCTGATGCCATGTATGCATATTATAGTAGTTTTTCACCGAAGTTTGAAATTCAATATAAAGGTAATACACAACGAATTGAACAAATTGTGGAAGAGGCCTACAACAATGCTATTGAACGAGATGATTATGTTTATGGTCATGTTAGTAAGCATTCAATTCGTTATGAATATGGGCGAAATAAGGCAACTATTTTTGGAGAGCAGAGCTATTTAATGACGCCAGAACAGGCTGCTTTTGTCGAGATGAATGTCCAAGAAATCATCAGCAAAATCAGTAAAGACTCTATGACAGAAGTAGAAAAGGTACGAGCAGTCAATGACTATATTGTCGCTAATACTGCCTATACAGATCAAACAAATTCTAGTCCACATAGTGCCTATACCGTACTTGCGGAGCATGGGGGAGTATGTCAGGGCTATGCTTTACTAGCTCACTCGATGCTTCAAAAACTGGGAATTGAAACAAAATATATCGTGGGCTATGTCGGTCAAGAGGGACATGCGTGGAATTTGGTCAAGCTGGATGGACAGTGGTATCACCTTGATACGACATGGAATGATCCAGTACCAGATCGCAAAGGTGCCATTCGTTACCAATACTTTTTAGTAGATGATCGTACAATGGCGAAAGATCACACGTGGATTGCTGAGGATTATCCAAAGGCAACAAGCACAATGTATAGTTATTATCATGATATAGACTTCCCAGCACAGGCTGGCGATCAATTATATTTTAGTAATATCTCTGATGACAATAAGTTGTATGTGCTTGATATAAAGACAGGTAAAATAAAGCGTGTCACAAATACTCGTGCACAATACATCGTTTACTCGGATGGGTGGCTATACTTTAGTAATTACTCTCGGGGGGCGTATTTAACAAAAATTCGTCCAGACGGTAGTGGAGAACAGGTACTAAATAGGGAAGATACAAAGGATATATTTGTGAAGGATGGCTTCCTCTATTTCACAACGAATGAATTGAAGAGAATGGCTCTCTAATTTAACATAAAAAAGGTGATGTCAACGGCACAAACAGCCATTTTGAAAGGCGAGGGGGTAATTTCCGTTCCGCCAGCGTCCTTTCCAGGGGGCAGTTCACTAAATCCATGTGGCAAAGGTGTCTTTTCCTTCTCTTTTATACTAGCCGTAGCGATCAAAATATTTGTATAATTAGAGAAAGGATAGGCTCTTATTTTCAATGTGGAGAAGTGATTAGTTACACACCTCTCTATAAATAAGTAGTGAACACCTTCACTTTACTTAGGAATTTTTTCTAAAAAGATAATCTTTTGTGAGGTGGAGCGGAAGGCTACTCGATTCCCGCGAGACTGGCGAGCCTCTAAACACGAAGCGGCTCGGCGCTAGCCCACGGGAAAGCAAGTAGCCTGCAACGGAAATCCATCTTCAGCTTTCACAAAATAGATGGTTTTGTTTTTTTACACTATGAAAAGGGCAATGACTTATAAATAGTCATATGCCCTTTTTGTACGTTCAATCAAATAAGTAATAGGCTGATGCTGACAAAGTTTAATATCAATTTGTGGATATAGTAAGGTGATTTCCTCCGTAAAAGTCTTTAAAATGAGTGGATTATGCTTGATGGCACCACCATTACAATAAAGTGTAAATGGTCCATTCTGATAGCCCATTTTTTTCAATACAGCGCTTGCTAGAAGAACTAATTCGTAGGCAGCCTGTAGTGATATTTGCATGGCGCAAGCATCTTCTTGCTCGACTGCCTTTGCTACAAATGAGCTCATCTTGGCCAGCTGTGCATTCGTATAGGATGGATGGAATAACCATTCCGCAAGCTCTGTTACATCCTGTATATTTAAAAAATGATAGACGGCTTCTTTTAAGATTGTTGGTTCACCACGACCATCCTCCATTTTAAATACAGCTCTTACTACTTCCTGCCCTAGCCAATATCCACTTCCCTCATCACCAGCTCGATGTCCCCAACCTCCTGCACGTACAATTCGTTGCCCGTCATAGGCATAGGCGATGGCTCCTGTTCCGGCAATGAGTAATGCACCAGCCTGTCCAGCAGTCACACCAAGTAGTGTAGCTTCCGCATCATTTTCAATAATTAGCGTCTTGATTTGTAGCTGTGTGGCCTTTAGGGCATTTTGAACAATGGCCGTTACTGTGGCATGATCCTTAGGAGAATCAATGCCAGCTAACGCAAAGGTAGCTACAGCAATTTGAGAATGGGGGTACTTTTGCAAAAATGTTTGTACATTTGCTAAAAGTCCTTGTAATCTTGCTGTAGCTGATTCGACACCAATGGCTTGATAATTCGAGCCTTGCATTGTTGTAGAATAGTGAATGTCACCAGATTCAGCATGAACGACCGCACATGCTGTTTTTGTTGCTCCACCGTCAATAATCAATAACCAATCCTTCATTGATTCCATTCCTCAAGAAAGGCTGTTAATTCCTTTTCCGCTTGTATAATAGAATTTTCCTTTAAGCGGACCCATTCATAAAGGTTTTGAGCATTCATTTTTGAACGTTCGAGCGCTGCTTTCATTGTGGCTGGAGCTGGGCCACCTAGCAATGTTCGCACACCAACAAAAGATTCTGGCTTTAATGTTTTATAAAAGTCTTCTTCTGAAATAGCTAATTCCTTTCCCGTAATCAATTTAGATTGTGTATTGGCAAGGCCCCATGTAAGGCTTGCTAGTGATTCTTCGCCATGGGCAAGTAGAACTTTAATACATTTGCTAACAATACTATGTGCTTGGCGGAATGAAATCCCCTCTGAACGCACTAATGTATCTGCAAGCTCTGTAACATTGGCAAAGCTATTCTCTGCACGGTTTCTTAATTTCTTTTTATTAACATCCATTGTGACAACAAGAGAACCAAATAACTTGTAAATACCATTTAAACGGTCAATGGCACGCCATAAATAGGGCTGCATATCATCTTCAGTGTCGACGATATCTCCGAACGGTGTATTATGTACCATTTGTAATACTGTACTTGCATCTCCAACAACCGCAGATAGTAATGAACGTGTATGCTCTACGGAAACAGGGTTACGTTTTTGAGGCATTATGGAACTTATCTGGACATATGGACTTGCGAGTGTGAATGCATTAAATTCCTGGGTAGCCCATAATAAAAAATCCTGAGATGTACGGCCGAGATTGAGTGCAGCAAGCTGTACAATACTTGCCGCTTCAGCAATATAGTCTGCGCCTGCAACAGCATCCCATGCATTTTCGATAATATCATCAAATGCCAGTAAATCACGCATCCGTTCTCTACTAATATTAAAACCTGTCGTTGTTAAGGCCGCCGCCCCCATACTACTGCGATTGACAGTTTTATAGACATGCTGCATCCGCTCAAAATCACGCTCAAGCTGGTCAATAACAGCTTTTAAATAATGGGCAAAGGTTGTGGGCTGAGCCTGCTGTGTATGCGTGTAGCCAATCATGATGGTATCTATATGTTCCTCGGCAGCCGCGATTAAGTCATCACGTAATGTTAGTAACTCTTTCATTAATAATAATAGTTTTTTCCTTAAGGTCATACGATAGATGGCGATCCCCATATCATTCCTACTTCTGCCAATGTGAAGATTTCCTGCAACATCACCAGCAAGCTCGATTAGTTTATTTTCAATGCGGAAAAATAAATCCTCATATTGGGGACTGTAATCCTCTAAACGATAATAATTTAAATCTATTTTTTTTAGAGCTATCCCAATTTGTTTCGCTTCATCTTTTTTTACGAGTCCTTGTTCTTCTAACATTTTTAAATGAGCAATATTAATTTGTAGCATGATTGTTAAAAAATTTTTCTTCGCCTCATCATAAGCTGGCTGTAAGACAATTTTCCGATAGATGTTAGAAGGGAATATCATCCCATCTTCCCGCTGCGTTTTGTTGCGAAAATCTTCAAACATTGTAATGGCCTCCTAATAGATTGGCAGCTAGATGGCTGTACCAGCACTGCCTTTTGATAGTTTTTCAGAAATAATAAGAACAACTAAAATTAAGCAAATTTGTAAGACACCATAAGCACAGGCGGTCCCAAATTTAAATGCATATAATTTTTGGAATATCGCTACAGACAATGGAATAGTAGATGTACTGTATATTAGAATGGATGCAACAAACTCACCAAAGCTTTGCACGAGAGCTAAGAGTGTCCCTGCTAAAATTCCGGTGAATGTTAACGGTACGACAATCCGTCTAAATGTATACCACCAATTGGCGCCTAAGCCACGTGAAGCCTCTTCAATCGATTGATCTAGTTGTACAAGAGAGGCGGAAGTAGATCGAAAAACAAGTGGTAAATGTCGAATAAAATACGCTAATGGCAAAATCCAAAATGTACCGATCAATACTTGATTGAAACTAAAAATACTTTCTGTACTAAACGCAGCGATTAAATTAACCGCTACAACAGTACCAGGTAAAGCCCAAGGTACCATAATCAAAATATCGAGCAATGTTTTCCCTTTAAAGTTTAACCGAACCATAGCATAAGCAGCAGCGACACCAAAAATGATATTGCCGATTGTTGCTATGACACCCATTTGAATGGAATTCCAAATAGGCCGCCATGTACGCTCATCAGTAAAAAGAGCAATATAATGATCGATCGTATAGTCGGTCGGGAGAATTTGCGTTTTCCAAGCACCATCAACAGAAAAAGATATCAATATCAAAACTAATATCGGCAATATTAATATGAATGTCCCAACAAAGGATGCGATTGTTGCCATAACTTTAATTTTTTTAGAGGATACCTCGGAACGATGAACACTGATACCCTTACTGAGATTTTGATAATTTCGCTGATTCTGATACCAACGCATGATGATTAAAAAGGTAATAGATACAAAGGATAAAATCATCGACTGTGTTGCAGCCATCTCAAGATTGCCATTTGTACGTGATAAATATATTTGCATCGTCATGGTGCGCTCTACACCAAACATTAAAGGTGCTGTATAGGAAGCCATTGAGATCATAAACACTAATAAGGACGAGGCGACAATGGAAGGTGTCAGCATTGGTAGAATAACCTTTGTCCATACGCGAATACGCCCTGCACCTAGACTGGTTGCAGCCTCTTCTAAAGCAGGATCGAGCCCCTTAATAGCAGCTGAAGCTGTTAAGTAGAAGTACGTATACATCGTGAAGATATGAACGACGATAACTCCCCAAATGCCTTTCAATGCAAACGGTACATGGTCTAATCCGAATAGATGCTGAAAGATTCGAGGGAAAATACCGCTATCGCCATATAAAAATGAAAAAGAAAGTACACCCACTAGAGGAGGAAGTGCCATAGGAACTAATACTAAAATAGACAGTGTACGCCTTCCTGGGAAATTATAGCGCTCCAGTAAAAAGGCCATCGTAACCCCAACGACTGCACAGCAAATAACACTGATGATCGAAATATAAATACTGGTCCATAAAGCCTCTAAGTTTGCTGGGCTCGCCAGATCAAAAAATTTTTTATAGTGAAAGAAAGCCTCATCACCAGCAAAGCTTTGGATAAATGTTTGATAGAAGGGGTAAACCACATAGGCGAACAACACTAAAAATAATGGCGATATTAAAATATAAACAAACCAATTGGATTGAAAAATTCGTGTCCACGCGCTTTCCTGAGAGGCATTGACAGACTGTTTTCCCATATTGGCTTCCTCCTATTCCCCTAATAAGTACAGTGAATCATGAGCCATATTGATTGTAATGTCTTCACCGATTTTCTTTATTTGGTCATAAGAATTAATAATCATTACTTTAAGTGAAAATGCCGTAAAATCTACAATGTAATTGACGCTAATACCTGTAAATTCAACAAATGTAATTTTTCCTGTTAACGTATTATCACCAGTACCTAGTTGAATAGACTCCGGTCGAATAGAAATAAACACTTTGTCTCCAATCATATGCGTTAAAGAGGGGGAGCTTTGTTGCTTTCGCCCAGTCAAAAGATGTCCATTTAAGGTTCTCACTTGTACATTTTCACCATTAATGGCTTGTATAGTGCCTTCGATTAAATTGGTTTCACCAATAAAGTTAGCTACAAAACGATCTTCAGGCTGATGATAAATTTCTTGAGGAGTCCCAATTTGCTTGATCAAACCATTCTCCATGACCATGATTCGATCCGACATAGCCATTGCCTCCATCTGATCATGGGTAACGTAAATCGTTGTAACGCCAAGCTCAGATTGAATTCGTTTGATTTCAATACGTGTTTCCTCACGCAATTTAGCATCTAGATTGGATAGAGGTTCATCCAGTAATAAAATATCTGGCTCAATTACAAGCGCTCTAGCCAAAGCAACCCGTTGTTGTTGTCCACCAGATAGTTCATTTATTTTTCTGTTACCATAAGCTGCTAGATGTACTTGTCCTCTAATGCGGTCAACCTTGTATTGAATTTCGGTCTTTGAAAATTTCCGCACTTGTAAACCAAAGGCAATATTTTCATCAACCGTCATATGAGGAAAAAGAGCATAATTTTGAAATACCATACCGATATTGCGTTTATTGGGCTGAAGTCGAGTGACATCTCGATCGTCAAAAAGAATTTTACCTTTAGAAGGGTAATAAAAGCCTGCAATCATCCTTAAAGTGGTTGTTTTGCCACAGCCGCTAGGACCGAGAAAAGTAAAAAATTCCCCTGCTTTTATTTCAAGATTTATATCATTCACGCCATACACTTGACCAAATTGCTTTGAGACATTTTCAATTTTGACACTTCTCAATCATAAACTCCTCTCTAACAAAGAATGCAGATGATACAGGAAGGTAAAAATTCGCAGCACAAGTCGAATTTTTACCTATTTTATTATTTGCCGCGCCCTTTTACATTGTTATCCCAATATTCCATCCATTCAGCTTCTTTGTCAGACATTAGCTGCCAATCAATATCGAACGTTTTTAAATCTAATTCCTGATACCATTCTGGCATGGAAGCCTTATCGATATCAGAACGTGTAGGAATTTGATAATAATCGTTCGCCAATTGTGTCACCATTTCTTTTTCAAATAAGAACTCTACAAATAGTTTTGCATTGTCTAAGTTTTTCGCATTGTTTACAACGGCTACACCATCTACTAAAATAGGTGCACCACTTTTTGGATAAATATAATCAAAAGGATAATCAGTCGTATATTTCTTTAATAAAATATCTTGCAAATTCCATAAAGAAACACTACCTTCTTGTCGTGTTAGCTTTAAATATAAGGCATTAGGATCTTGTGTATACTCCTTTGTATTAGCATCTAATTGTAATAACCATTCATAGCCTTTATCAGGTGAATCGTCTCCCTGTCGTACAATCATAGAGGAATAAATTGTGCGCATTGTACCTGACGCAAGCACACCTCTAATTAGAATTTGATCCTTCCATTTAGGATCTAATAGGTCATCCCAGTCCTGAGGCCCTGTTTCTTTTGTCAGTAAATCACTATTAATCATAATGACCTCTGGTAGCAACATCTCACCAAACCAACGTCCATCTGCATCTTTGTGTGAGGCATCAATGGCACCGATAAAGCTAGGCTGCCAAGCATGCAATAAGTCTTCATTTGCTCCAACAATGAGAGCGGATTGCGTTCCACCCCACCAAAAATCTGCTTGAGGATTGGCCTTTTCACCGCGGAGGCGCTCTAAAATTTGCTGTGCCCCCATCGTTAAAAACTCGACCTCAATGTCTGGGTATTTTTCATTAAACTGATCGATCACATTTTGCACCATTTCTTCATCACGACCTGTGTAAATGACAAGCTTTCCTGAAGGTGTCGTTGCTGCCACTTCTGTTTTATCACCATCAGATGTTTTGTCTTTATTTGCTGCACCATCTGTAGAATTTTGCTGATTATTGCCGTTACAAGCAGCTAAAGCTAAAAACATCAACACAAGGAAAAAACCAAGAATGCGGGTTTTTTTCATCATCTTCTCCTTTCATAAAGTAAGGTACTTGCATATTGCAGTATAATACGAAAGGATAAGATTAATGTTAGAATTATTAAAAAATTACATTTGCCTTCATCATAGCTAAGTACTTAACAGTAAGCAATGCGATTTCAGCAAAATTCAAAAAAACTCCTTAAAAAGGAATCATTCCATTTTTAAGGAGTTTTTTGTCGATTTATGAATGGGCTTCTAATAAGCTGTCTTTTTGTTGCCGTTGTGCAATAATGGTTGGCAGCATCATACCAGCAATAACGAGAATAATCCCTACGATTTGTACAGCGGTTAAAGGTTCATGCAGAACAATAACCGAAACTGTAACGGCAACTGGTAATTCGATGGCACTTAAAATGGAAGCTAGCGCGCCACCGACTTTAGGAATAGCGATTGAAAATAAGTAAATTGGTAAAATGATACCGAAAAGACCTAGTGCTAGTCCAAATTTCCATAAGCCTTGCATGAATAATTGGCCATTCCAAATAACCTCAGGGCTAAGGAAAATACTAATCATAATAAGGGCTACGAAGGAAACGATTAATACCCGAGAAGTCGTAGTAACTCCCTCGACAGGCCGCGAATTGAATTGAATGAAGCAAGCAAAGGTAAAGGCTGCTGCAAAGCCAAATAGCCACCCTTGGATAGGGATGCCACTTAAATCTACATTTAATACACCAGCAGCTAAAATAGTTCCTGCAAATAAGATAATGATCGAAATTACTTCAGGTCGACTGGGTAATCTTTTGTGTAGGGCACAATCAATTAGCAGACCAATCCATGTAAATTGGAATAGCATGACTACTGCAAGAGAAGCGGGTAGATATTTTAAAGATTCTCCATACACTATTCCTGTCGTCCCAGTAAAAATTCCAGCACAAATTAAAATAAGTAAGCCCTTTTTGGATGGACTCGGTAATTTTCTGTCTGTAAAAATAAAAATGGCTACAACGAGTAAAAAGCCAATTATATACTGACTTGATACTGCCTCTGATGTTGTAAAGCCATGCTGCATAGCTACTTTGACAATCGTTGACAATATACCGTAGCTACTAGAAGCAATGACAATCAAAAGAGGGTAAATAAAATTTGTTTTCATATATAAATATTTCACTTCCTAAAACTGTTTCACCATGTGATGGAATGGCTCATCGATTATGGACCATGGCTCTGTAATAACAAAGCCCAAACGCTCATAAAGTCGGCGAGCATCTTCTTTTTGGGTTTCAACATTTAATGATAATTTTGTATAGCCGCGCTGCTTTGTTAGCTCTTCGGCAAATTGTAATAGCAATGTTCCAATTCCTTTACCTCGTGCTTCTGGTGCTACGCAAACAGTATCGATATATGCCTCATCTTCATGTGCTTCTTGATCAATGACAATGGATGTAGCGTTTTTTGCTTCTAGCCATTTAACAAGGTTAGCATCCATGTGAACGGCTTGTGCACCGTGATAATAAACGAGAATCCCTAATATTTGCTCTCCTTCAGTAGCGACAAAGGTATTTAAATAAGAATGTCGATTGTCGTCACGTTGAAAAAGAATTGTCAGTTCTTGTATAACAGCTTCAGCTGATTTCTCGCCAGTTAAGCGATTAGCAATTTCACCAATTGCATCGATAATAAGAGGCACAACGGCATGGGCATCATGTGGTTGCGCTTGTCGAATTGTAATACTCATCTTGATAATCCCTACCTTTCTATAGGCAAGTATAACAAAGATAGAGATTGACTCAAATTTTATAGCCCACTAACAAAAGTAAAACCCATTAGCTTAATCCAGCAGGTGTTCAACAAAACACTAAATTAAAACAATGGCTCTAGCTGATATCAAAGATTTTGAAAAGAGGCTTGTATGATGCAGATCAGTCAACCGTTGTTACAGGATAGACAGACAGTTATAGATTCACTTCTACTCGTCAGCTCGAAAATATTTGGACGCAATGACGCCCCGGCGTCATTGATAGAATGACAATTTTCGTGTTAATCTATAATGACTAGACATTTTGGAGGACAATCATGACAAAGCAAGAGAAGGATTTTATATTAGTCTATGGAGATGCTTTTATTGACTATATTGCTGATGATGTAACAAACACATCATTTACTAAATATATGGGTGGTGCAACGGTAAATGTTGCAGCTGGTATTAGCCGAATTGGGGCACCGTCGGCATTAATTACTATTACAGGGGATGACGAAGGCTCTCAATTTGTGCGAGATGGGCTTGCCCAAGAGGGTGTACAACTGGATTATGCCGTATTTAATCCAGCAAAGCGAGTAAGTGGCGTATATGTGCATCTTACAGAAGCGTGTGAGCGGATTTTTAAAGATTATGTTGATGAAACACCCGATTTACAAGTGGAACCATCACAGCTAAATGAAGCAGCTTTTAAACATGCTTCGGCTTTAACAGTATGTTCAGGTACTATGTTCCATCCAACAGCACTTGCCACAACGCGAGCAGCTGTAGAAATGGCAAAGGATAAGGGTGCAATTATTGCAATGGATGCCAATATTCGACCGCTACGTTGGAGCAGTGAGGAAATTTGTCGAGAGACGATTACATCATTTTTTGAGGATGTTGATATTTTAAAGGTTACGGATGATGAATTATTCTTCCTGACAGAGACAACTACCTTAGAAGAGGGCATTGCACATCTCAATAGCTATTTAGTGCCTATTATCTTAATCACAGTAGGAGAAAATGGTACTTATGCTGTACTTAATGGTGAGGTTCTCCATGTGCCGACGGAGAAGGTAGTACCTGTAGATACGACAGGTGCGGGCGATGCATTTATGGCAGGCGTACTACGTGATGTCCATTATAATGGCTTACCTACAACGCAAGAAGAACTCGTACGCTGTACAAGCTTCGGCAATAAATTAGGAGCTTTTGCTGCCACAAAAGCAGGTGCATTAACTGCCCTACCATATTATGAGGACATTAAGCATTTACTAAAATAAACATGTGGGATGTGGAGAATATGGAAAAGAACTACGATGCTTTAGTAGAAGATCGACTATTCTTTGGTGGTGCAAAAGACGCTGAGACTGCATTTGCACAAGAATCCGTAAATATTGTGATAGATGTTCGTGTTCAAGGGCTTTCCACACAAGAGCAGCAAACAGTTCCTTATTCTTATAAACATTTGCCAATTGCAGATGAAGAGATTGAGGTAGCACCATCTATTCAACAAGTAGCGAAAGAAATTGCATCAGCCTTCGAGGACGGGCAAAAAGTATATATTCACTGTGGAAGTGGTGGCGGACGTGCAGGTGTTGCCGCCGCAGCCGCATTAATGGAGCTGGGAATGGTTAATTCATTAGAGGAAGCAGAAGCAGCAGTTAAAAAAGCTCGTCCACAAGTATCCATTCGCCCAAAAATGGAAGATGCATTGCAACAACTATATAAATAAAAAAAGATGTACCTATTAGGGTGCATCTTTTTTATTTTTATTTTGTTCTATACATATTAGAACAAAGTTGTTATAGTTAATGTATAACAAATGATGAGGTGATCTGTATGATGGAGGAATTAGCAAAGGTTCCATGGGCGGTTATCGCACCGCTCATCATCGTTCAAATTATATTAATGATCGTAGCGCTTATTGATCTGCGTAAAATCCATGCCACAAATGGTCCTAAAATTTTATGGGTATTTATCATTCTATTTGCCAATCTATTAGGGTCCATTGCGTACTTTATAGTAGGGAGAAAGCAGTCATGACAACATTACTTCAAGTTACAGGCTTGACCAAGCAATTTGCAGAGCACACAGTTGTAGATAATATTCATTTCGTGTTAGAAGAAAAGACTTCAACGGCTTTAATTGGACCAAATGGAGCTGGCAAGACAACAACTTTATCTATGTTAACAGGGCTCTTAAAACCGACTGCTGGAAGTGTAAGGATGTTAAATGGAGATTTACGTGCGAATATAGGGTTTTTACCTCAATATCCGCAGTTTCATCCTTGGCTAAGTGCATTAGAGTTTACAGAAATGGCTGCTAGGTTGAATGGTGTAGCAGCCAAAAAAGCTAAATTAGAAGCACAAAAAACATTAGAGTTCGTAGGGTTGGGGGATGCGCTACATAAAAAAATAGCCACTTTTTCTGGGGGAATGAAGCAACGTCTTGGTATTTCCCAGGCAATTGTGCATAAGCCTAAATTACTGCTATTAGATGAACCAGTTTCAGCGTTAGATCCCGTTGGACGCAGAGAAGTGCTCGATTTATTAAAAGGTTTACAACAAGAGACAACCATTTTATATTCAACGCATATTTTAAATGATGCGGAAGAAATGACAGACCAGCTATTATTTTTGCAAAATGGAAAACTAGTGGAACAGGGTACATTACGTGAGGTACGGCAACGTTTTGATGAGCAAAACTATGTAATTGAATTTGGCAGTGAAGAAGAGGCGAAGCTTTTTGCGGATCCATCCTATACTATAATCGGTTGTTATGTGTATATCGAGGTTGTGAATGAGGAGCCAACGATGAAGGAGCTGCTACAACGTTTAAGTGCATGTCCTTATACCATCCGAAAAGTGGAGCGACAAACAGCATCTCTGGAAGAAATTTTCATGAAGGTGGCGAAAAAAGCATGAGTGGATTCAAAGTACTTCTGCAAAAGGAATATAGAGAAGCATGGCGGAGCTGGAAATTTTTATGGATACCTCTCGTGTTTGCTTTGCTTGGAATGAGTGATCCACTAACAAACTATTATATGATGGATATATTAAATGCTGTTGGGAATGTACCTGAGGGCTTTGAAATGCTAATGCCAGAATTAGTGCCAGTTGATTTACTCCAAGCTTCTATTGGACAGTTTCAAACAATAGGCTTACTGGTGATGATGGCTTCATTTGTAGGGGCTATTAGTAAAGAACGAGCAAGTGGCATGGCTACCCTCTTATATGCACGGCCCATTTCATATGGCGCCTACTTTATGAGTAAGTTTATTGTTATAGGCACAGTTTGTTTTGTAAGTATTTTAGCTGGCTTTGCTGCAAGTGTATATTACACAAGCATATTATATGGAACTTTGGACATTGGAGCACTACTAATTAGTTTTTGTACGTACTATATTTGGCTGTTATTTGTAATAGCTGTTTCATTACTGATGAGTGCTAGTTTTAAAACGGTTATAGCTACTACATGTGCATTTACGGTGATCTTTGTAGGGCAAATCGTAGATATGATAGTGGGAATCTTTTGGACAATATCTCCTTGGAAACTAGCGGGCTATGGAATTTTGCTAGTACGAGGAGCAATGGACATGTCAGACTATTGGTGGAGCCTAATAATCACTGTGGCATTAACAATTATCTGTATTAGCATTGGGATTGCGATGATGAAAAGAAATGCGTCTATGGCAAAAATCTAAAAAAGATAAAACGGTAAAAAACAGTTTACGATGAGTTTTTACCGTTTTTTATTTTTAAATCATCCCACCATTTATAAGCAGTATCAGCCCGATAAAGAACATAATCCAAGAAAGAGCAGAACTTGTACTTTGATCAAAAAGTGTTTGAATTTTTCTTAACGGTTGATTCATAAATCCACAGAATAAAAGATGTAAAACAAGTAGAATGATCCCTGGTGTAATCATCACCAAGTTAATGAGATCTATTTCGGCAGCTACAAAAATTTGCTGTCGGAAAGCTTGCTTTTTATCTCGTTATTGATTCGAAAGCTGGATGAATTTCTGGATAAGGGACTCTGTTAGCCTTCTCTCAATAGCCGCAGCGTTCTTTAATCCAAGTATGGCACTCTCCATCTGTTGTCATTTCTTTTGTTCCTCTGCTATAAAAGTTAACTTGTTTGCCACGCCCATGGATTATTTAGTAGAGTTTGAATTTCTTTTAATTTGAATCCTCATGCCTTTAAAAATACGATTTGTAGGGGCATTTTCACCGTAAATCCTCTGTCCACCCTCCGCCTTTACTGTTGGAAGTAACAGTTCAATCTCCTCATAATGTGCGAACAGTAAGCCAGTTTGCTTGGAAACATGGTGAATCGTCAGCAAAATAACTAATACCCCTCTCTGTTACAGCTAGTATATAAAATAACATTACGTCACTTTCAAGGGGGAATTGTTAATTCATTTCTATATTTAAAAACTACATTCTTGGAATCTCTATAACTTAGGAATATAATGGGTGTGTAACTCGAAATTTGTCAAATAACTCGGAAAATATATAGATGAATAGAGAAAGAAGGTACAAGAAAAGTGGGGACTGAAAACTCCGATCGTTTCCTGACAGCGTTTAATCGAATAGATCATAGATTACGAGATATTGTAGGAGCCAAGGATTTTATGGCTTTTTATCGACTGATTGATCAAGCAAAGAAAAAGGATGTCTTGGTGAAGAAATATGAGGATGATTTACGCTCATATGCCGACTTACGTAATGCTATTGTGCATCACCGTACTTCCTTACATTATGTCATTGCAGAACCACATACCGATGTTGTAGAAAGAATTGAATACATAGATGCTACCCTTGCTAAGCCAACGCTTGTGGGACAAATGTTCCGTAAAAGAGTACTGGTTTTTCAGGAAAACGATTCATTGAAACATGTACTAAAAGTGATACGCCAACGCAAATTTACGCAGTTCCCAGTTTATTATAATAAGCAATTTAAAGGGCTTATCACGACAGTAGGAATTACGAATTGGCTTGCTTCAAAAATGGGTGGTGACCATCTACCAAAAAGGATTCCTACGTTGCATGATATTTTAATGCATGAGAAAAATAGAGTAAATTACAAATTTGTCAGCAGATCTTTAACGATTTATGAGGCTGAGGAGATTTTTAAACAAGGGGTCGAAAGGGGAAGGCGCTTCGAGGCCTTACTAATAACAGAGCATGGCGAACCACATCAAAAATTACTAGGTATCATTACACCATTAGATATAGTAAAGATCGACTAACAAAGAGACGAGACAAACAATTACGGGCTTGAATGTCTCGATTTGTCTTTTAGGCTAATGTATAAGGATCCATTTGTTTGGACTTGAGCAAAATAAACTTCTTCTACTGATTGCACATTTTGTTTTTTCAATTTTTTCAATACCCAATCTTCTGTTAGCTCAAGCTCAACTATATTTTCTGTAATAAGTTGACCATCCGAAATGACTTCCGTAGGCAGATAAGTAGGTGGTGATACATCCGCTTTCACATCTTGCTTCGTAGCCACTTGCTCAGAAGTTTTTTGTAAAACACTGAGTTTACCATTTGTTTCTAACATAGCATATTCAACATCCTGTACAGAGAAAATGGCTTGTTCACGTAGCATCATTGTTAGCTCATCTAAATGAAGACGATTTTTTTGTAGAGCTGATTCTAATATAAGCCCCTTTTGAATAACGATGGTAGGTTTATCATCGATGAGAACACGAGCCTTTTTAGATTTAATGGTAATGACGGTCATCAAATAAGTTAAAGCACTCCACCAAACGAGGGATATCATACCATCTAAAAAAGGTGTTTCTTCCTGTGAGGCTATTTCTGAAGCAATCGAACCAAATGTAATACCTGTAATATAGTGGAAGAATGTTAACTGGCCCAATTGTTTTTTCCCAAGTATACGTGCCAGAATGAGTAATGCAAAAAACGAAAGTGTTGTTCGAAGAATCATTTCCCAAAAGTGAGCATGAATAAAGCTTTCCATGCATATATCAACTCCTTTTACAGCTGTCGAACTATAGCTTGTGCAAAATGGTCGATAGTATGCGACAATCCTGTATAAACAAAATATGAGCGAGGTGGCAACATGAATAAACAATTAAATTTAACAAATCCAATCTATCCAATTATGGTTGCAATCGGTGTTGCTCACCTTATCAATGATACGATGCAAGCTGTTATCCCAGCGATGTTTCCGATATTTAAGAGTGAATTAGGTTTGACCTTTACACAAATTGGTATGATTTCTTTTGTTTTAAACATATTTGCTTCTGCATTACAGCCTGCTGTAGGCTTTATCAGTGATAAAAAACCAATGCCCTATGCTTTACCAATAGGTATGATTAGTTCTTTTATAGGTATCGCCATTATCGCGTTTACAACACAGTATTGGATTATTATTATTGCGGTATTATTTATCGGCTTTGGTTCAGCTATATTTCACCCTGAGGGATCGCGAGTTTCATTTATGGCAGCTGGTTCTAAAAGAGGACTTGCTCAGTCTATCTATCAAGTAGGAGGAAATTCAGGACAAGCTCTTGCACCGTTAATTAGTGCGTACATCTTTGATATTTTCGGGCAGCGAGGTGCTGCAATCGTATTAGTCGTTGCAACGTTCGGTATCATTTTATTGAGTAAAATAGCTACATGGTATAAAAAACAATTGGAGCAAGAGCGTATAGCGAAGAAAAAACGTGTACTAATCTCAACATTGCCTCCTTTAACAAAGAAACAAGTAGGAATTGCGTTAACATTATTATTTACAATTATTTTTGCACGATCATTTTATACAACAAATATAACAAGCTTTTATGTGTTTTATTTGATGGATCACTATGATGTCAGCCTGCGACTAGGACAAATATTAATATTCACCTTCATGGCATTCGGGGTAGTAGGTACATTTTTCGGAGGCTCTTTATCAGATCGTATTGGTAGAAAGAATGTCATTATTCTTTCTGTGGTAGTGCCAATGCCATTTTGTTTAGCATTGCCCTATGTACCATTATGGGCCGCTATGATATTTTTAGTCATTATCGGTACATTGATTATGATTAGCTTCTCCGTAACGGTAGTCTATGCTCAAGAGCTAGTACCAACAAAAATTGGTACAATGGCTGGCTTAACAACGGGCTTTGCCTTTGGTATGGGAGCAATAGGTGCGATGGTTATCGGCATTTTAATGGATCATAAAGGGATTGATTTTACTATGATGGTCGTTTCCTTATTACCGTTATTATTGTTGATTGCCTTCTTTTTACCGAAGGATAAACCAGCATCCACTGCAGTTTAAAAAACGCGTCCTCTTTAAGAGGTACGCGTCTTTTTATTGTCTTAATGGAGCTAAAAATTCTGCTGGCAACTTCTCTTGATCGATCACGTAGCCCTCTGAAATATGAACTTCATGCATTTTATCATTGTAAGTAAATTTAAAGATGCCATTGTCAAAGTCCGTGCCAATTTCCTTGAAAAATATACCTTCGATGGATACATATTTAGGGCAAGTAAATGCTACTTTAAAGTGATCCTGCTCTTTAATTAAGTAAGCACGTACTCCTTTTTCATATGTTTCATTTGCATCATCGTCTGTTGGACGTTGAACAGCCACAATATGAAAGTCTACAAAAGGAACTTCTTTTAACAGTACGTTTAGGAAAGAACCTTTAGTGATTTCCTCCCAACGACTTTGTGCGCTTTGCCCTACGATAATTTGTGAAATACCATAACTCTTTGCGACTTCTGCAATAACTTTTTGAATGGGGCGTTTTTCATTATCTTGCAAAATGAATTTTTCAACCTCAAGTTCATCTGATAGCTTCTTCCATTGCTCTATATAACTAGATTTTTCTGCGTCAAATGCATCAAGGGGTTGCGAATCGACTGAAAGAATATAGAGTGGACAATCTAGCATTGTGGCCATCTTATGACCACGACGTATTAAACGTTCGCCATTTAAGCCGTAGTAAACACAAACTAATATACTTTCATCCAAACGCCCTTTTACATGCTTCATAAAAAATGTACACCTCTTATCTGTTGGTATTTTGTTAATTTCACTGTTGTATCGAAAAAATTATCCTAAAACAGCTAAAATTGATGCTGTTACAGTGCATTATGCTCATTTATATTGTATACTTAAAAACGTATAAAAGTTAACGGAAATATATTGGAAAACCCTTGAAGGATTAAGCTTAAATCAATAATTTAAAATTATTTAATTTATGCATTATGTGCATCTGAGCAAAATTGCTTTCATATGCCACACTATTATGCAGTGTGTTAAATAGATAGTCAAGTGTCTTCATTGTACTGATATAACCTAAGTTACAACTGTATAAATTATCTGATTTTCCACAAGTTATTTAGGCTTGCATCGGGTTAGAAGTGACTAAATAACTAACATAACCATTTTTGATAAACGACAAGGCACTTTTTCACACCCCACCACATTCCATTTAAAAAATTTCAAGAATAGATCTGATATGTTACTTAGCTTGAACAAATTTCTAGAGTCTTAGCACTTACCATTCCAATCACCACAAAAATTTGCTAGATGATTTTGATAGTAGGAGGTTTTCATTTGGTTACTGTTCTCATCGCAATACTTTTGCCAATTGTTTGTGCTGCACTAATCCCATTGCTTTATAGGCGACTAAGGCGTGTCACACATCTTGGCTGGTTTGTTTTATCTGTTCCACTTATCTTGTTTCTTTTACTCGCGCGCTATATTCCTCAACTTGCCGAGGGTAAAACATTTATCCATACATATGAGTGGATTCCCTCTTTTAATATAAATTTCACAACTTACCTTGATGGACTCAGTATGATTTTTGGTTTACTGATTACAGGAGTAGGTAGTTTAGTCATTTTATATTCTATTTTTTATTTATCAACGAAAGAATCTCTTCATCATTTTTACTGCTATTTATTACTATTCATGGGCGCTATGCTTGGCGTTGTTTTTTCAGATAACCTAATGGTATTATACACATTTTGGGAACTAACAAGTGTGTCATCATTCCTATTAATTGCTTTTTGGCACCATAGAAAAGCATCTCGCGCAGGAGCTAAAAAGGCGATGATGATTACAGTCTTTGGTGGTCTATCGATGCTTGCAGGCTTCTTAATGCTTTACGTGGCCTCTCAAACATTTAGTATTCGTGAAATTGTAGCTAATGTAGAAGTAATACGTGATCATTCTCTGTTTACGCCAGCGCTAATTTTAATTTTACTAGGAGCTTTTACAAAGTCTGCTCAATTTCCATTCCATATTTGGTTACCGGATGCTATGGAAGCACCAACACCTGTTAGTGCTTACTTACACTCAGCGACAATGGTTAAGGCAGGAATTTATTTAGTTGCCCGTTTTTCACCAGTCTTTGGAGGAGAAGCCATTTGGTTCTGGCTAGTCAGTGTCGTTGGTCTAATTACACTATTCTGGGGTTCCTTTAATGCTGTTCGTCAAACGGATTTAAAAGCTTTATTAGCTTTTTCAACAGTGAGTCAGCTGGGCTTAATTATGAGTCTATTTGGTCTTGGATCTGTTGGTCATTATTATGGCTATGCAGAGAATTCTATTCTCTATACACAAGCAAGCTTTGCGGCGTTATTTCACCTTGTGAATCACTCGACATTTAAGGGAGCCTTATTCATGATGGTTGGAATTGTCGATCATGAAGTAGGTACTCGTGATATTCGCCGTTTAGGTGGCTTAATGTCTTTAATGCCTATAACATTTACAATCGCAGTTATCGGTAGCTTCTCGATGGCAGGATTACCGCCATTTAATGGTTTCTTAAGTAAGGAAATGTTTTTTGCTGCGGTATTGGCTATTCGAGATGTAGAGGCATTCTCAATTGCTGATGTAGGGCTGTTTTTCCCATTAGTAGCATGGGTGGCCAGTATCTTTACATTTGTTTACAGTTTGATATTAATTAGCCGTACATTTTTGGGTAAACTACAGCCAGAGAAGATGGATAGAAAACCACATGAAGCTCCGTTTGGCATGTTAATTTCACCAATAATCTTATGCTTGTTGGTAATAGGTATCTTTTTCTTCCCAAATGTGCTAGGTCACTATATTTTAGAGCCTGCTATGGCAAGTATTTATCCTACATTCCCAACAACAAGTGAATTAACACCACATGTCCATGCGTGGCATGGCATCAATGCGGAATTAATAATGACGCTAGGTGTCATTATTATTGGGATAATCTTATTCAAAACATTAAAAAGCTGGAAGCCACTTTATCGCCTATTTTCACAAAAGTATACGTTTAATACGTATTACAATCGAATAATTGAGATGAGTGAAAGCGGCTCTAAGAAGCTCACTAGTAAATATATGACAGGTAATTTAACACATTATTTTGTCTATATATATGTATTTTTCGTTGCACTTATTGCTGGTTATTTTATTTGGTCAGACGCAATGACCTTTCATTTTGACATGGACTCTGCTGTTGAATACTATGAGCTAATTCTTGTATTTGTCATGATTTTTGCAGCAGTTTGGATGATTTTTGCAAAAGGTCGTGTGACAGCTATGTTGTTAAATGGTGTATTAGGTTATTCCATTGCCTTCTTCTTTGTCATTTTCCGTGCACCAGATCTAGCTTTAACACAATTGGTTGTTGAATCGGTAACAACGGCTTTATTCCTGTTGTGCTTTAAATATTTACCAGATCTAATGCCGGAAGCTCCTCGCAAAAGGATTCAGTGGTCAAAAGCGATGATCTCCATTTTTGTTGGGGCAACCGTAACAATGGTTGGATTGGCAGTCGTACACTACGATCGCTTTGAACCAGTGTCCACTTACTTCAATGATTCCTATGAATTGGCTGGGGGTTCCAATATTGTCAATACAATTCTAGGGGATTTCCGTGCCTTTGATACGATGTTAGAGGTTGTTGTTCTTCTGATTGCTGGCTTAGGGGTCTATATGTTGACAAAGCTTAAGCCACGAAAGGAGGAAGCAGATCGTGAAAATTAATGATGTGATATTAAGGACGGTCACAAAGACAGTCGTGTTCATTATTTTAACACTTGGCGTGTATTTGTTCTTTGCTGGACATCACGCGCCAGGTGGTGGCTTTATAGGTGGCCTCGTGTTAGCTTCTGGCATTGTTTTATTATACTTAGCCTATGATATTGAGACTGTGCATAAAGGAATGCCATTTGACTTTAAAAAGGTTGCAGCATTAGGCGTATTGCTTGCAACTGGAACTGCAATAGGTTCGTTGTTTTTCGATGTGCCGTTTTTAACACAGGCCTATACGTATATTGATGTGCCGATATTTGGGAAAATGGGTTTTTCAACCGTAACCATTTTTGAAGCGGGTGTAGCTTTAACGGTGGTGGGTGTTGTTGTGACAATTATTTTAAGTATAAGTGAGGATGAGTAGCCAATGGAGTCTTTAATACTTGTTTTAGTAGGTATATTAGTAGCTGTTGCAACGTACTTAATCCTCTCGAAACAGTTATTGCGTGTTATATTAGGCACTGCTGTTTTATCACATGCTGCCCACTTACTGATTCTGACAATGGGAGGTCTTAAAAAAGGAGCTGTACCATTATTAGGGGAATCAGAGGGCCCTTATACAGATGCGTTACCACAAGCGTTAATTTTAACAGCTATTGTGATTAGCTTTGCTGTTACTGCATTTGTTTTAGTTTTAGGCTATCGTGCGTACAAGACAAATGGTTCAGGGAATTTTGATGAATTGAGAGGTACGCCGGATGAGTAATATAATTGTCTTACCATTAATTGTACCGGTAATTACAGCTATTTTACTGGTTTTTTTAAAAGAGCATGTGATGTTACAACGTATCATCAGCTTATTGACATTAAGCTTTATTGTTATTATTAGCATTATTTTATTGTTAGAGATTCAACATCAAGGTATATTGCGAATTGATTTTAGTGGCTGGGCTCCGCCATTTGGTATTTCATTTGTGGCAGATTCATTTGCAACATTATTAGTGTTAGTTGCTAATCTTGTGGCCGTTATTTGTATACTATATGCAATTTTTACGATGGAGTTAAGGTATGAAAAAATGTATTTTTATCCATTTACCTTACTCATGGTAGCGGGCGTTAACGGCTCATTTTTGACGGGCGATATTTTTAACTTATTTGTATGTTTTGAAGTAATGCTGCTTGCTTCCTATGCACTTATTAGCTTAGGTGGCGAGAAAATTCAACTGCGTGAAGCATTGAAATACGTGCTCATCAATATTGTGGCCTCTTGGATTTTCTTAGTGGCGTTAGCTTTCCTATATGGCACAGTTGGTACATTAAACATGGCCCATATATCTGTTCGTGTGATGGAGGCAGGGACTAATCCCCTTATTACAACAGTGGCGCTTATTTTCTTAATTGTCTTCAGCTTGAAGGCTGGACTTTTATTATTCTTCTGGTTGCCAGGCTCCTATAGTGTACCACCAACTGCTATTGCTGCTTTATTCGCTGCTTTATTAACAAAGGTAGGGATTTATGCACTTGTACGTACTTTTACATTGCTTTTCCCTAACAATACGGAAGTCACACACATGGCACTCGGCATAATGGCTGGAGTCACGATTATAGCAGGCTGTATCGGCGCTCTTTCAGGACGAGATGTCAGAACGATTGCCTCCTACAATGTGCTGATTGGTGTTGGCTTTATAGTAGCTGGTCTAGCGATTGGTACAGAATCAGCCTTGCAAGGCGTTGTCTACTATTTAATGCATGATATGGTAGCCAAGGCTATGCTGTTTTTAGCAATTGGTATGATGATTTATGTCACTGGGGAAACGGTAATAGATAAAATGAGTGGACTTATACGAAATTATCCTTTTTTTGGATGGTTATTCTTTGTAGCTATGTGTTCTTTAGCTGGTATACCGCCATTAAGCGGTTTTCTAGGAAAAGTTTTAATTGGACAAGGTGCGATAGAAGGTGGCAATTTTGTTCTATTAGGTCTAGGATTTTTCTCTAGTTTAATTGTTTTGTATTCACTGCTACGAATATTTCTTTCTTCCTTTTTTGGAGAAACCATCATTAGTATAGAGGATGAAAAACCTTTACCAAAACGTATTCTGCTACCATTAACACTATTGGCTGCATGTACACTCGGTTTAGGTATTGGGGCTGAAAAATTGGCACCTTTTGTAACAGATGCAGCGGAAACACTTTATACACCATCTATTTATATTGATGCTGTTTTAGATGGTGATTTATGGCAAGGTGAGGTGAATAAATAATGGCGATGCAGTTTATCTTAAATTTATTTATCGCAACACTTTGGTTACTTTTACAGGATGAAGTGACACCACATTTTTCGACATTTTTAATGGGCTTTATTGTAGGTATGGGTATTTTATATGCGATGCATCGCTTTTATGGCACCCAATTTTATTTGCGACGTGTCTTTTCAATCTTAAAATTATTATGGCTGTTTAATTGGGAGCTATTTTTATCAAGTTATAGCGTTATAAGACAAATAACTACTCCAAGGCTTAACATTACACCTGGTATTTTCACGTATAAAACGGTACTTAAGGGCGATTGGGAGATTACAGCTCTTGCCTTACTGCTAACGTTAACACCTGGCTCTGTAGTGATGGAAGTATCAGAAGAGGGCGATGTCTTTTATATCCATGCCATGGACATTGAGCAGTCTAAGGATGCTGTCATACGCTCAATTGGGAAATTTGAACAAGCAATAATGGAGGTGACACGCTAATGATTACCAATATTCTACTGCTAGCGCTTGCTTTTTTTAGTATTTCCATTGCGCTGTCGCTGTATAGAGTCATCCGTGGTCCATCAATGCCTGATCGAGCCATAGCTCTCGATACAATTGGTGTAAATCTATTATCGGCCATTGCGATTGTTTCGATTATTTTAAAGACGAAGGCATATTTGGAGGCCATTCTTATTTTAGGTATTTTAGCGTTTATTGGTACAATTGCCTTTACCAAATATATTGAAAGAGGTGTGATTGTTGAACGTAAATCAAATGATTGAATGGGCGGCCGTCATCCTTATTTTGATAGGTTCAATAGTGAGCGTTATTAGCGCATTTGGCATGATTCGCTTACCAGATGTGTATACACGATCACATGCTGCTACGAAAAGCTCTACATTATCAGTGTTAACTTGTTTACTAGGTACGTTTATCTATTTTTGGGTGCATGATGGTTTTGTCAGTGTACGCCTCATTTTAGGTATTCTTTTCGTCTTTGTAACAGCACCAGTTGCTGGACATTTAATCTGCCGCGCAGCTTATCGTTCGCATGTTCCATTAGCAGAAGGCTCTGGAGAGGACGAGCTAAAGACAAAGTTGTTTCCTGAGGAAAAATAAATTGGAGGACCTCCATTACATTGGGGGTCTTTTTTTATTTATTTTTAATTCATTATTTATGGGATAATTGTTGTGCTTTCGGAAAATAGTATAGTAAAGAGCAATTGAAATATAAATAAATTGACTTATCTGAAAATTATGTATATAATAATTCGCTAAAATATTTTTAGTTTATCTTGATTATTATTTCAAAAGAGTATATCTTAATTAGCAGATAGATTTTTTATTCTTAAGTATGAATAAATATCCAATCAACTATTTTCGAGAAATGAATTCTCATACACAATAAATTATAAATAAAAGGAGATCAATGATTATGAAGAACAAGTTATTCATGGTAATGCTTGTACTTGTTATAGGTGTACTTGCAGCATGCGGCACTAAAGATAATAATGCAAGCGATACAGGATCTAATACTGATACAGGGAACAAGCAAGTATTAAAGGTTGGTACTTCAGCTGACTATGCTCCATTTGAATATGTTGATGCAGCTAAAGGTGAAGAAATTATTGGATTTGATATTGATTTAATCAAATTAGTTGGAGAAAAAATAGGCGTTGACATGCAAGTGCAAGATATGGACTTCAACAGTTTAGTACCAGCATTACAAGCAGGGAAAATTGATGTAGTTATTTCGGGTATGACACCAAACCCAGATCGTGAAAAAGTGGTTGATTTCTCTGATCAATACAATGAAACAGAGCAAGTAATCATTGTTAAAAAGGATAGCGGCATTAAAAAAGAAGCTGACTTGGCTGGAAAAAAGATTGGTGTACAAACAGCATCTATTCAAGAAAATTTAGGTAATGATATTGCAAAAAAAGTAGATGTAGCAGTAGAAGGACGTACACGTATCCCTGAGATTATTCAAGATATGATGTCTAAACGCTTAGACGCAGGTATTTTAGAGGGTGGCGTTGCGAAAGGTTATTTAAAAACAAATGACCAATTAGAAGCCTTTCCTGTAGAAGAACAACCGGAAGATTTCAAAGCGATCGCAGTTCCAAAGGGCAGCGATTTGAAAGATAAAATTAACAAAGCACTAAAAGAATTAGCAGAAGAAGGAAAAATTCAAGAGTTAGAAGAAAAATGGTTAGAAAAAGTTGAATAATTAAAGCGTGCGATAGCTCTTATTTGGGCTATCGCTTGTGCTTTTCTTCTCCCCTATAGAGGGGAGAGTTTTCTATGCTCGACGTTTCACCTTCTGTATAAAAAACAATAGCTGTATCAAGATGAAAAAGAAAGGAGGGAGCGCTGTGAATTTAGATTTTACGGCGATTGTTCCCTCTATTCCTTATATTTTAAAAGGGATAGGTGTTACACTTCAAATTGCAATCGGTGCATCCATCATCGGTTTTATCGTAGGTATACTACTGGCATTATGTAAAATTGGTAAGGTCAATGTTTTACGTTGGTTTGCTGATTTCTATACGTCGATTTTCCGTGGTACACCACTTGTATTACAATTATTGATTATTTATTATGCAGTACCACAATTACTGGATATTCAAATTGAACCAATTCCTACAGCGATTATTGCATTTGGTTTAAACTCTGGTGCTTATATTTCAGAAATTATCCGTGCTGGTATTAATGCAGTGGATAAAGGGCAAATGGAAGCTGCACAAGCACTTGGAATTCCATATGCAAAAATGATGAAGGATATTATTATTCCACAAGCAGTAAAAAATATTTTACCATCTTTAGTTAATGAATTTATTACATTAAATAAAGAAACAGCCGTTGTGACGGTAATCAGTGCATTAGATATTATGCGTCGTGCCTATATTGTAGGAGGTTCAACATACCGTTATCTTGAGCCATTACTTTTTGCGGGAGTAATTTATTACCTTATGACGCTTGTTTTAACGTTCCTTGGTAAACGAATCGAGAAAGGAATGAGAAAAAGTGATTAAAATTGAAGATTTACACAAATCATATGGGCAAAATGAAGTACTAAAGGGTATTTCTACAGAAATCAAAGAACAAGAAGTAATCGCCATTATTGGACCATCAGGATCTGGTAAATCGACATTCCTTCGTTGCTTAAACTTATTAGAAATCCCCACGAGTGGAAAGGTAACAATTGCAGGGGATGTCCTTACGGATAAAGGGACAAATATTATGAAAATACGTGCAGAAGTAGGAATGGTATTTCAGCATTTCCATCTCTTCCCTCATAAAACAGTACTAGAAAATTTAACATATGCCCCAATCAATGTGAAGGGGTTAGATAAAACAGCTGCTATCAACAAAGCAGAAGAACTACTGAAGAAAGTAGGACTGTTTGAGAAGCGCCAGGAATATCCAAACCGATTATCTGGGGGACAAAAGCAACGTGTTGCCATTGCGCGAGCACTTGCGATGGACCCTAAAGTTATATTATTCGATGAGCCTACATCAGCACTTGATCCTGAAATGGTAAAAGAGGTATTAGCAGTTATGAAAAGCCTCGCAGATTCAGGTATGACCATGTTGATTGTGACACATGAGATGGGCTTTGCTCGTGAGGTTGCTGATCGTATTCTTTTCCTTGATGGTGGTAAGCTCATTGAGGATGCTCCACCAGAATTGTTTTTTACAGCACCATCAACACAGCGTGCAAAGGATTTTTTGGAAAAAGTTTTATAAATAATCAGAGGCATTTAGCTCTCCCGTATAGGCGAGTGCTAAATGCTTTTTTTATTGGGAAGAAAATGTGAATTGAGCTTGTAATGTTTCTAGTGTAAACAGTTCCTCAATATGATAAGTTCCAAAAGGATGCTTGTTGTTCAGGAGTTCTTTAGCAATCGCCGTTGCAACTTTTGCTGTCACGAGAGATTCATCACGGTCAAGAAAGTCTAATGTAAAGACTGCTTCTTTATGATGTTTTTTCCCAATGGCTTCTACGTGAATGCCACATACCTCTGAGCCAATTTTTATTTTTTGAATGAGAGAAGCGAGTGTTGTTTGTATTTTGTTGAATTTTAACAATTTTGCAATACGGCTTTTTTGTAAAAAGGATACGAACCAATTGAGTGACTCTACATCAAAGCCCAATCTTGTCATGATTGGAATAGTAGGGAAATGCTTTGCTAATGTATGTTGGTCTGAGAAGTTGAATTGGTACACACTACGTTTGCCAAGCTCTTTAAACGGAACTTTTCTCCTATTAGTAAAATTAGTGGTTTTTTTATTTTTATAACTATAAAACGGAGTGTTTAGTTGGTGTAATATCCAGAGAATAGCCGCGTTTCCATGTGTATCGCCTGCTCCTAGTAGGATAGAAATATGGAGTTTCTCGATGGAGGCTAATTGCTGTGCAGCATGCATAGCCATTAAATTAGTCAATCCAGGTGCCATACCAACACTAAAAACGGCTGTTGCATTATTCTGTTTAGCTATTGGATGGAGTTCCTCTAATTTTTTTAGGAAGACATAGCTTGCCGTAATATCGATATACATAATCCCTTCCTTCAAGCAGAGATGTGCAAATGCAGTATCTTTTTGCTCTAGACACATAATGACAAGTGCTACATTGGCTAATTGCTGAGCGTTTACGGTCTTGGACACATCCATTTGGATAGGCTTAGCAAGATGATGGTGTTGTGCGCAAAATTGTTTTGCCTTTTCAAAGCTTCGACCTGCAATCCATATTTTGTTTGGATAGCTTGTGAGTAGCATAGTTGCCATTTTACTACCGACTTCACCATAGCCTCCGACAATTAAAATATTTTCTCTGCTCATTTATTTACCTCTTCCTTCGTGGCTACTAATGCATCGACTAAATATGATTTAAAATAGGGAACAATCTTTGTGAAGCCGACCTCATGTAGTAAGTCAATCAATAATTCAAGTTTAATTGGATAAATAGTTGAGCCAAAGGACTGCTCAAAACGTAACCAATCTTCTTCGGAAATATCATTTTGGTACATGGAATTTCGCCAATACTTGAGCTGCTGTTGGCATATTGTGTCTGTCATATCAGCATTAATAGAAGAAATGAATAAGACGCCCCCATTCTGTAGGCTTGTTGCCAATTTTTGCAGTAGTGCCCTTTTTTGTTCGAGATCCTTTATAAAATGTAAAACCAAATGGCAGGTAGTAACATCATATGGATGGTGGAATCTGAGGGAAAGTACATCATCCTCATACCAATCAATATGAAGGTCTTGATCAAGCTGCTGTATGCGCTGATCAGCAGCCTGTCGCATGATTGTTGAAGTATCAACGGCTGTAAAATGTGAGGAAGGGAAGGCTTCTCCTAGAGTAAGAAGTTCCTGACCTCCGCCAGCACCTACTACTAAAGTGTTATCAATGACAGGGTGACCACGAAGTATATCTGTCATCATGTTATAGATGAGGTCATAGCCTATAATTTTTTGTCGAATGGTATTTTGATAAGTAGATACAATGGGACTGTGCCAATCATGTAGTGGATTTTTCATTTTTATACCTCCGTGTTGTACAATATAATTAATAATTATTCTCAATTATAAATACTTATGGAGAATGTGCTATCCCATAATTCTGGGGGGAGGAGTTTTATGAGAAATTGTCATGATTGGCAAAGGAGATCAGAGAGATGTATAAAAAATAGTCAAAATTCATTTCAATATCGACAAATGATGGTAGAAGAATTACGGAAATTCATTGATTTTGATGCCTATTGCTGTTCAGTGACAGATACGCAAACCCTTTTTTCGATCGGTGCTGTAACAGAGCAATCGATTGAGGATGTTCATCAAAAAATAATGACTTTTGAATATGCATTTGAAGATGTGAATAACTATAGAAAGCTAGTGGAAAGTGGCCAATGTATAGGACGATTAAGTGATGCAAGTAGTCAGAGCTTGCGTTATAGGGAGATATTAGTGCCCAATGGCTTTAGCGACGAAATTCGAGCTGCATTAATGTTTCAGGGGCAATGTTATGGCTTTTTAACCCTTTTTAAAAAGATGAAAAATGCACAGTCCATCTTTCAAGATGATGAGCTAGAACAAATAAAAATACTCATGCCAGTGATGGGAGAGGCATTAAAGGCGTTCTACCATTCAATTATTGAAGAGCGGCTGTCAACAGAAGCAGGAGAGAGTGGCATCGTTATTTTAGATAAGGATTATCATATTTTATCTATGAGTACGAAGGCTTCTCAAATACTAGCACTTTTAAGAAGTAATGAAGGCTTGTCGGATGGGCAATTACCCAAGCCCATACAGGCATCTTGCGCTAAGTTACAGGCTGAAGACAATACACCTATTTCCTTACTAGTGCCTATCCATGACAAAGGATATATTACAATCCAAGCTTCTTTTCTTATGACAACCGATTTACAGCAGCAAATAGCCATTTTATTAAATGAAGCGTCTCCTAAAGAGATGTTGGCTTTTTTACTAACTGCTTATCAACTCACACCTAGAGAAAAAGAGGTAGTAGTGGAAATGATGAGGGGCATACCAACAAAGGTGATTGCATATAATCTTGGCATTTCTAGCTACACTGTACAAGATCATTTAAAGCTAATCTTTCAAAAAGTAGGTGTGGGAGACCGTAATGAATTAGTCTGGAAGATATTCTCTCGCTTTCAAATAAATGAATAGGAAACAATAAAAATCTGCACCTTTTGCAGATTTTTGTTGTTTTGATAAGGTGAAAAGTTTCAATCTGATTGAATTGAACTAAATAATGAAGTGAAGGTTAAGAAAAATTAACCTAAAAAATGGAATTATTTTATAGAGAATAGATGGAACCTATACTATAATTAAAGCTGTAAGAAAGTCTCATAAAAATACAATAATCGACATCACGGGATACAGATAGTAAAAAATTACATGTAAATTATTCTGAAAATTCAATTAACGGGAGGATCAAACAATGACATGGACTTTCTATCTAAATGTCACGAATGACACAGATCGAGATTTAGAGCTGGTAGAATCACAGTTGCATTGGGGTTATTGGAATACAGGTGGTGAAGAGGATAAAGAACCTCAATCTATTAAAGCGGGAGAAACGATTCAAGCTGTTGGCGCCAAATCAGCTTTTGGACCAAATGGTTATGAATTTTCTTGTTCCTGGAAAGATAAAAATAATGAATATCAAGCACCGTATGGGGTAATAAGCCTTTATGTAAATGTTCCCTATAATGATCCTAATGAAGCTAGATGTCGAGCAAATGGATATTTTGAAGTAGCGGAGTGGAAAGATATTACACATGATGGTCATAACTTTGTTCGAAATATACGAATTTCTAACAAATTGGATAAATGGAGACAAAAAGAAATAAGTAACAATTTGTTTACGGACTGGTCCAAAATCAAAACATTGAAAGAAATTGAGGATGTTAGAGATATAGATCTGAATCAATATATTCCGAGTGGTGTTCATTTTGAAAAAATGTCATTATTCCGAACGTCTCTCTTCAATATTTCTAAAATATTATGGGACGGGGTAAATGATTTAGAATTTGATAGTCTTTATTTAAAGCAGCGTGAAGTGCAACAGTATTTTTCTGTAGAGGTGACTTGTTTAAGAGCGGATGCTACTAAGATTGAAACTGTTACTAAAAAGGGGAAAATTACAGTTAAAGATGAGTATGGATTATCTACTGCTAGTAAGGTGGTAGAGGAGAAGGTTAGCACTATTGAAACAGCCTTTAAATTTACTGAAAAGATCTCCGTATCTGAAGAAAAAGTAGTGAAGGCGAGCGTAGCGCAGGAACTACAGGCGGAATTAAAGGCAAAATTTAATATATTAAACGCTGTTACAAAAGAGCAACAGCAAACTGAAAAAAAATCAAAGGAAAGAGTTTTTGAAGCCCCAAGCGATAAGGATATGGACGTTGTGCCATGGATTTTTAGTAAAATGATTCTTCTTTATCGAACGGACAATAATAATGTCACAACGCTCATTGGCGCATCTGAATGGGATTATGCAGTATTACATCGTACACATGTATATGATGTGATGGATAACGCGAAGAAAAAAGTGACGACAGGAGGAGAGTACTAAAATGGCGACTTGGACATTTTCATTAATGATTACAAATGCAACAGACCGTGAGCTTGAAGTTTTTCAATCACAGTTGGAATGGGGAATCTGGAATACCAATGATGAGGAGGACAAGCAGCCAATTAGTATTCCACCAAATACAACATTGCAGGCATTAGGAGTAAAAGCTTCAACGGGTCCGAATGGTTATGAATGCTCTTGTTCATGGCGAGATAAAGTCCCATCAGGCGAAAAATCCTATGGCACAATCTCGCTAGTCCTAGACGTACCTCAAAAAAGTAAAAATCGAGCTGAATGCTTAACTGAACATCAATTGCATGTAGATAGCTGGGAAGACTTACCTGAAAAAGGACATAACTTTGTAAGATCTATCATTGTGACTAATAAGTATGTTTAAAAGAAAGTGGAACAAATGTGATGAAAATCGAGCTTAAATCTATTACAAAGGAAGATGAAGCATTTCTTTTCGAAATCTATGCATCTACAAGAAATCAAGAAATAGATTCATGGGGATGGTCAGCTGAACAAAAGAAGCTTTTTTTAGAAATGCAATGGCGCGCACAGCAAGCTTCCTATCATCAGCAATTTCCAGGGGCAAGTCATTCTATCATTGCTGTAGGTGAACAATACGTAGGGAGATTACTAACGGAAGAATTATCAGATTATCATCATCTTATTGATATTTCAATTTTACCAAGTTACCAAGGTAAAGGGATAGGTACATTTTTAATTACTCAACTTCAACAGAAGGCAAGAGAAGAGAATAAGCCAGTTATATTGCAAGTTTTTCATACAAATCCTGCGAAAAATCTTTATGAGAGATTAGGATTTCAAATATCGTCAGCAGATGAAATATATTTGAAAATGACATGGCAGTAAGAAAGAAATCTTTCAATTTCAAAAAGTTCAAGATTATGTACCTATCATTTTCTAAATATTTCGCATCGAAGTAGATATGAAAGTAGAGTCTATTCAAGAAGCACATAAAGATGTGTTAGCGAGTATTGCTTAATGCGTTTTTATAGCACTCATTGAAATTACAATAAGGGAGGGTTTGCATAATGTCAGATCAATATATAGGAGAAATTCGCATGTTTAGCGGTAAATATGCCCCAGTAGGGTGGGAACTATGCAATGGTCAATTATTAACTATTACAGGTAATGAGGCACTTTTTTCATTAATAGGTGTCAAATACGGGGGAGACGGTGCAACGAATTTTGCTTTACCTGATTTACGTGGAAGATTACCGATTCATAATTGTTCTCAGTATCCATGGGCAAGTAAAGGTGGAGTGGAGACAGTTATGTTAACCGAGGAACATCTACCTGCACATACTCATGGCGTTTATGCCAATAATATAGCAAATGAAGCAACAGAAAATTCACCAGCTAATAATACATGGGGTGTATCAAACCTCACCAACTATCAAACAAATGTTTCCAGTAATATTGTACAAATGAATAACAAGTTAGTTTCTAATGTAGGTGGAACTCAATCTCATAGTAACATTATGCCATCATTTGTTATTAATTTTATTATTGCAACGAATGGTCTTTATCCCGATTTTCAATAAAAAGGAGTGAGTATAATGGCAGAGCCATTTTTAGGAGAAATACGTCTTTTTAGTTTCAATAAAATACCGAATGGGTGGCTTCCTTGTAATGGTCAACTTTTACCGGTAGCTACAAATACTGCACTTTTTTCATTGTTAGGATTTACATATGGAGGGGATGGTAAGACAATTTTTGCGATTCCCAATTTACAGGGGAAGGTACCATTACATTCAGGTAATCAGATTGCCTATGGATCAATAGGAGGAGAAGCAACACATACATTGACAGTTAACGAGATACCTGCTCATACACATCAAATAACAGCAGATTCATCAACAACAGATAAGCCCTCCCCCAAAGATAATACATGGGGTGCAGTTAATGGAAAGAATATTTATGCTAAAAAAGATAATACAGCCATGAATGAAGCTGCTTTGTCAATGACAGGGCAGAATAAAGGACATAATAATATGCAACCCTATTTAAGCGTATCTTTTTGTATCGCAACAATGGGCATCTTTCCAAGTAGAGTATAAGGAGGAATTAGAGAATGGATCCGTATTTAGGTGAAATTAGAATTTTCGCAGGAAACTATGCTCCGAGGGACTGGGCATTATGTGATGGCAGTCTATTATCTATTGCTCAATATAATGCTCTATATTCCATTATCGGCATAACTTATGGTGGAGATGGCAAGACAACATTTAAATTACCTGATTTAAGGGGACATGCCCCTATGCATTATGGCGATGGTCCTAATTTAACGCCAAGGACATTTGCACAATCAATAGGATCGAGCACAGTAACACTTAATGAAATGCAAATGCCTATTCATACACATAGCGCACAGGGTTCCTCTGTAGTAGCAGGTGGAATTGACAACCCCACTAATGCCATTTGGGGAAGTGAGTCAGCACTTTCGGCAAAGCCATATGTTAATGTGAAAAATCCAGTTGCAATGAAAGTGGACATAGTAAAGCCACAAGGAGGAAATCAGCCACATAATAATATGCAGCCTTTTGTAGCAATGAATTTTATTATTTGTTTAGAAGGAATATATCCTCAGAAGCCCTAACAAGGAGGAGTGAGAATGGATTTAGTATCTTTTATAAAAACAGCAGTATATAAAATATTAATAATTTTAACCATTTTGGCAATGGTTTTCTCAACCTTAGGAATACAACCTGCAAGTGCTAGTTCTACAGTACCGCCGTTACTTCCAGTAGCACAGTTGAATGCACTAAACGATAGTAATGGCAACTTCGAAAAATATATTAACGAAGGGATTTATTTAGATGTTTCAAAGACTACTGATAATAAAACACGTGTAGCTGCTGTGAAATTTAATAATATTAATACAACTAAAAGCATTATTTCGGCTAACCTTATTTTAAATGTTACAAATGATAATGATAATATTAATGATATGCCAGTTTCCGATTTAGTAATAAGAGTTGGATCAAGTAACTGGAACGATGGTAGTTTTCCAAATAATTTAGATATACCTTCTGAAAAAGTATCGGTTTTGAAGGATACGTCAGGCGAGCCAATTAATGTATCAATTGATGTAAAAGAGTTATTGAAAAATCCCTCTGCAATTGATACACAACAGATTACATTTTTACTGAGCAGCGACGCTAAAAATATGGTAATTGTAAAATCAGAAAATCCAATTGCACCCGAATTGGGCCCATACTTAGAGATTACGTATGGTGATGTGCAAAATAGTGCACCTACCGACATAACATTAAGTTCGACTTCAGTAATAGAAAGTCAACCATCAGGAACCAAAGTAGGGACATTAAGTGCCGCTGACCCTGATGCAGTTTCCTCTTTTACGTATAGTCTAGTAGGAGGATCCGGGTCAACAGATAATAGTAGTTTTAGCATAGTAGGAAATGAACTACGAACGAATAGTTCATTTGATTATCAAGCAAAGAACAGCTATAGTGTTCGAATTCAGGTAACGGATAATGGAGGATTAACCTTTGAAAAAATATTCACCATTTCGGTGACAAAATTAAATGAGCGTCCAACTGATATTGTGCTGAGCTCGCTGACAGTAGCAGAAAATCAGCCAGTAGGAACGGTTGTTGGTACATTTAGCGCAACTGATCCAAATGTTGGAGAAACGTTTACTTACAGTTTAGTGGCTGGCACAGGAGCTACAGATAACAGTAGCTTTACCGTCGATGGGAATCAGCTAAAAACAGCAGGAATATTTGATTATGAAGCAAAGAATAATTACAGTGTGCGGATTCAAGTATCCGATAGTGCCAATAATTTATATGAAAAAGCATTCACTATAAATATTTCAGATGTCAATGAAGCTCCAACAGATATTTCATTAAGCCCAACATCAGTAGAAGAAAATCAACCATCAGGAACCAAAGTGGGTACATTAAGTGCCACTGATCCTGATGCAGGTTCCTCTTTTACGTATAGTTTAGTAGGTGGTGCTGGGTCAACAGATAATAGTGGCTTTAGTATAGCTGGGGATAAACTACAAACGAATAGTCCATTTGATTATGAAACAAAAAATAGCTACAGTGTACGGATTAGGGTGACAGATCAAGGCGACTTATCTTTTGAAAAAGTGTTTACTATTTCGGTGACAGATGTCAATGAAGTTCCGATTCCCACACTGGTATCAACCGTACCAGTTAACAAGATGACAAATGCTTCTATTAATCCTACGCTAACGCTAAATTTTAGCAAGAGTGTGAGTGGTATTGCAGGAAAACATCTTCGTATCTATGATCAAGATAATAATTTAATAGAAACAATAGAAGCCACTGCAACAAATGTGACAGTGAATGGCAGTAACGTGTCAATTCAATTAACAAATAATTTAATAAAAGCAACAACTTATTATGTATTGATGGATGATGGAACTTTCGTTGATACATCCAATCAAGGTGTAGCTGGCATAACAGCAAAAAATATATGGAGTTTTACCACTTTACCTCCTAGTAATAATGCCTATTTAAGTAATTTAGTTATTTCACCAGGCAGTTTAAGTCCAAATTTTACAGATAGTATATTGGATTATCAGATCAACGTGGCTCATAATGTTGAAAATATTGGTATAATGCCAACAACTGCAAATAGTAGTGCAACTCTTACAGTAAATGGTTCCTCCATTGCAAGTGGGCTATTGATCACAATACCTCTAAATGTAGGCAGTAACACAATTACCATTGTTGTGACTGCTGAAAACGGAGTAGCAACCAAAACATATACCCTTACGGTGATAAGAGCATTACCTACTCTCGAACAAGTAGACAATGTTGCTTTAAGCCCTAGTGGTATTGCAACATGGACAGATATAACAGGCGAATCTTGCTATGCTGTGCAGCTCTTAAAAGATGGCTCTCCGATTGGTAGTATCGTTGACATATCAGCAGATACAACAACGCATAATTTCTTACCAGCAATGCGTGCAGCTGGAGTGGGGACATATACAGTAACCGTAACTGCCAAGGGAGACGGGCTAGTATATTTAGATGGAGTTCCGTCAAGCCATTCCAATACACAAACGGTTATTAAGCTAGCAAGCATTACAAATGGCTTGAGCTGGGATGGAAATATTGCAAAATGGCAGACTATTCCTAATGCGTTGAGCTATGATGTGCTTCTGTATAAGGAAGGAACGGCAGTTGGAACAGCAGCGAATGTATTAGCTGGAAATATCAATGAAGGTGTTGATTTTACTACCGCGTTCCAAACAAATAGCATAGGAAGCTATACTTTTACTGTTCAGCCAAAAGGTGATGAATTACTAATTTTAGATGGGGATCAAGGGGTATCATCATCAGCAAAAATTATAACACCTTTAACTTATACGGTTTTATACAATGGTAATGGTAGTACGGGTGGAACTGCACCCCAAGATAATGCAACATATAGTCAAAATGACAATATTATTGTAGCTGCAAATGGTGGGTACCTCGTTAAAATAGGGCACTCTTTTATAGGCTGGAATACAAAGGCGGATGGGACAGGAACTTCTTATTTGCCGAATGAGACGTTTAAAATGGCTAAAGAGAATGTCACACTTTTTGCACAATGGACAATTAATCATTATACTGTGAGCTTTGATGTAGCGGGAGGAAGTGTCGTTTCAAATCAGGTGGTGGCACATAGAGGAAAAGCAAGTCAGCCGACGCAAGTGCCAACGAAAGCTGGCTATACATTTGGTGGCTGGTATACGAGTAGTGCCTACACAACACCATATACTTTTGATAATGTAATTACAGCGAACACAGTGATCTATGCTAAATGGATTAGTAATAATACAGGTGGTGGCAATACTGATCCATCACCAAATCTTGAGCCAGGTTCAGCAATACCTTCAACCAAAGTAGAGGAAATTGTAATAGATGTTGAGTCTGGTGATGGAAACCTAGTTTCTAAAACAACAATAAAACGAACAAAAAATGTAGACAACACTATGAAGGATGAAGTGACATTAACAGCAGAGAGCGCAACAGAGACGATTAGAAAATTAAAGGAACAAGGAAATGATACAGCAAGGGTCATCATTCCAGACCAGAAGGATCAAGTAAATCAAGTTCATGTTTCCATACCAAATAATGTAGTGACACTTCTAAAAACTGGTGCAGTTCATCTTGAAATTGTCACAGATAACGTTAGAATTGAAGTGCCTAAAACTTCATTGGAAATATTTAATGATGACCTCTATTTCCGACTTGTTCCTATAAAAGAGCTAGATAAACAACTAGAGATCAAAGAACGAGCCAAAAGGGAAATCGTTGTTCAGCAATTGGTCGAAAGTGCAGTTGTTGAGTTGCTTGGTCGCCCGATGACAATTGAAACAAATATGCAAAACCGTCCTGTTATTTTAACATTGCCGTTGCCTACAGATTTAACAGATGAACAACTAGCTCATTTGGCAATCTTTATCGAGCATAGTGATGGCTCAAAAGAGGTTGTACGTGGGAAGGTTGTAGAATATCAAAAAGGAATAGCAGGCTTACAGTTTGAGGTAAATAAGTTCTCTACTTTCTCTATTCTCTATGTACCAGAAAAGGAAGATGTAAAGGAACCAACTACTGACGCTGTTACACATACACCTTATATTCAAGGCTATCCAGATGGTACCTTCCGTCCGAATGCCCCTGTTACAAGAGCACAAATGGCAAGTATGTTTGCTCGTCAATTAACAGGTAATGCAATTCCCCAAGCGAGGGCGACATATACAGATACAATACAACATGATGCAAAAGATGCAATAGAATTTGCGAAGGATGCAGGTTTATTTAAAGGCATTACTGAGACAAACTTCCATCCAGACGGCTTTATTACACGAGCACAAATGGCGACAGTAGCAGTTCGGTGGATGGAAAGGCATTGCGCAGACAGTCCAAATGTAGAATTTTGTAAATCTACCTCACAAGGTATGATTTTCAAAGATGTGAGCGTCAATCATTGGGCTGTTAAAGCAATTAATGCTGTCAATGGATTGGGCATTATGAACGGTATGACGGTGGATATATTTAATCCAGATGGTTATTTATCACGTGCTGAAGCGGTCAAAGTATTAAATGACTTGTTTGAGCGTCAAGTAACAACAGAGCTTCAAACGCCAATATTTAAAGATGTTCTGAGTAATCATTGGGCATTTAATGAGATTCAAGAAGCGGCAAAAAAATAAATGAAAAACACGACGAGTTTATTCCAATCGTCGTGTTTTTTGACTTTATTCAAAAAGGAACTGATAACCAGATCCTCTCACAGTAACAATTTTTGCTCGATGACCCGAGGCGAACTCCAGCTTTTTTCGTAAATTACTAATATGCACTTTCAATGCCTGTGTTTGTCCAATACTTTCCTCAGCCCAAATCAGCTTGTACAATTCAGTTGGATGGAAAATTTGCGCGGGGCGTTGTGCTAGAAAAAATAAAATTTGAAATTCCTTTGTTGATAATGTTAATGCTATATCTTCAATATAGACTCTTCTTGAATGAACATGAAAGTGAAAATTATCGATGATGCTAATATCCTCATCTTTCCTATCTAGTAATTGTATTTGCTTCCTTCGTAAAGCGATTCTTTCAATGGTTTTCAGTAAACGCATTTTTTCAATCGGTTTTAAAATATAGTCTACTGCTTGAACTGCAAACGCCTCAATAGCATAATGCTCGTAGGCAGTTATAAAGATAATATCCATTGATTGCGCTAATTCTTCTACTTTACTGGCAACCTCAATGCCATTCATATCAGCCATTTCAATATCTAAAAAAAGAATATCTGGCTTCAGCCTAGGAATATGGTCTATAGCCTCTAGAGGACTTGTAAACTTGCCGATAATCTCAACTGTCTCATTGTCCTTTAACATAGCCTCTAATAAGTGGATTGCTAAGATTTCATCGTCCACAATAATCGATTTTAACATTCTTTCATCTCTTTTCATCCGGGATTAGTGGGAAATTTATTTGTACAGTTGTTCCTTCATCGACAACACTATCGATACGGAAGGTGGCATTCTCATATTTTTTTATACGTTTGGCAATATTTCGAATCCCAACGCTCTGATGAACTGAAGGTTCTTCTGATAAAATTTTGTCTAACATTTCTTGTGTCATGCCAATACCATTATCTCTAATCTGGATATTTATCATTTGCTGTTCTTTTGCTATTTTCATTGTCACTCGACCATTGTTTCGTTTGTTTTTTAAACCGTGAAAAAGAGCATTTTCAACTAAAGGCTGTAGTAGTAGAGGAGGAATCAATATATTGAATGGTTCCTCCATCTGAATTTCCCAATCGAGCTGCTCTGGATATCTCATTCGATGAATATTGACATAGGCCTGTATAAGCTGGAGTTCCTGATCTAAGGCAATTAAGCTATTAGTATTTTCGAATGAGAAGCTGCTTCTTAAAAATGCTGCAAAATCGGTAATCATTGTCCGTGCTTTATCTAAATCTAAATAACTGAGCGATAAGATCGAATTTAACACATTGTAAATAAAGTGAGGTTTAATCTGTGCTTGTAAAAAAGCTGTCTCCATTTTAATAGCTGTTTCAGCAGATTCTTTTAACAAAATAAGATTTCGAACTCTTGTCTTTAGTTCAGCCGTATCTAGTGGTTTATGTAGAAAATCATTCGCTCCGGATTGGAAAGCAGCAATCAAATCCTCGGGACGAATGGCGGCTGTAAGCATTAGTATTGGTAGCTCCGCAGAAGAATAGCTTTTTCTAATTTGCTGGCAAACCTCATAGCCAGACAACTTAGGCATCATAATATCTAAAATTAATAAATCGATAGCTGGATGCAGTGTTAATTGTTCAAAGACTTGCTGGCTATCGTCTACAGCAATGATAGAGTAATTCTCCTTTTCTAGAATATCGATTAATACTTTTAGGTTAATATGGTCATCATCAGCAATTAGAATTTTTTTCCCTACTTTATTTCCCGCAAAATGAGGAAAGGTTACTGGAGAATATTCTTTAGTTAGTATAATTTTATTCCTATGTTCCTTGTCTTGCTGCTCTTTCTTTATTGCTTCAATAGGTAGCTTAACGTAGAAAGTTGTTCCTTGACCTACAACTGAATGAACAGTAATTTCTCCACCATGCAACTGCACAAGTTCTTTTGTCACATTTAGGCCTAGACCTGCACCTCTACTTGCATCCTCTAACTGCCGAAATGGTTCAAAGATTGACTCTAAATGTTCTGGCGCAATACCCCGCCCAGTGTCACTTACTTCAATAACAAGGAATCTATGTTCTTCGTAGCATGAAATTTCAACTTTTCCTTGCTTGGTGTATTTAACAGCATTTTCAATTAGATTATAAAGAATTTGACGTAGCCTATCTTCGTCAGCTAATAGAAACTTACCTCGTTCAATATAATTATAAATTTTTACGTCTTTATTGCCGATGTACGACAATATTTCAACGATGACATGGGTTACAGAATATAGATCAACATTAGTAAGACGTAGTTTTAGTTCACCTTCTTTTATCTTTGAAAAATCTAATATATCATTAACAAGATGTGATAACTTTTCTGTGATATTAAAGATGAGCGAGATTTTTTCTTTTTGTTCCATCGTTAATGTGGTGCTTTCCTGAGGCTCTAGCATGGACTGAGAAATAGCAATTACACCATGTAAGGGCGTACGAAATTCATGAGAAGTTTTTGCGAGAAACTCATCTTTTAATTTATCTACTCGCATTAAAGCACTTGTGATTCGTCCTTTCTCTAAATAAGAGTCAGTAAAACGATGGGAAATATAAAGAGAAAGCATCGTTAAACAAATAAAAGGAAGTAAAGGTGGTAATGAATAGATTTCTAGATTAATATTCAGATTTAAAGTAGCTACGACCATATAGATGAGAATAGCCATCGAACTAAGCGATAAATAAATAGCTCCTACTGATCGTTTAAAGATAGCAATGATTTGAATATAAAGGATATAAAAGATATTCATAAAAATATAAATAGAGTACACAAATTGTAAGTATGAGCTAATGGATATGGGGAGCATAACCGTAGCTAATAATAAAACGCCAATTATACAAAGTATTTTTACAATTTTTTTATAAGCAAATTGTTGAAGGGCATAGTAAAAATACAACAGCATGAAGATACCTGTACCGATACTCGAAATAATTTGAATTCTTATCAGGAACTCATAGGTAACAGGGAGTAACGACATTAAAATTTTTTCACCATGGGAGACGCTATATAAACCGACCATGAAACAAAATAAGGAAAAATAAAGCTGTTCGATATCGAGTCTCGCATAGAGATAAGAACCAGCAAAATAAATAAACATTGTAAAAAAAGCAGCAATCGTTATCAAATCGTAAAAAAGAGAGCTTTCTCTTAATTTTCCAATACTTTCTTGATCTCCAATGAAAATGGAACCAATAATTCCTCCACCTGATGCATAATCAAAATTAGCCACATGTATAAGCAGCTCTAACTCGTTTTTATTAGGTTGAAAGTAAGCAACATAGGGTACATTCTTTTGTACATATATTGACTCTTCAGCAGGTACACCGCTTTGTCCAATACGCTTTTCATCAATATAAATGGCATTGGACATACGAATATTCCCTGTTTTGATACCTAAAATATCATCGGGATTATTGATTAAAATTTTTAATCGATAAGTACCACTGCCGAAAGTGGTGAAATTTTCTTTATCGAGCGTATACTTTGACCATTGTGACGGGACTTCTACTAAATAGGAATGATGGTTATCGAAATCGGAATAATTCAACAATTTATCGGGGACGAAATCCCATTCTCCATCTAAACTTACTGTATTGTGGTGCAAATCGTATTGTTTTAGGTCTATTACGCCAGCAACAGCTTTAGGAGCGTCGGTTCTTTCATGTTTGAGTAACTGTGACGCCACACCAATAATCACTACACTAATAATGACCATAGAAATAAGTATTAGCTTTCTCATTATGGTTCTCTCAATCTTGTTATATTTAAAGGGGATAATATGTAATTATACCTACAGTATAGCATGTGAAAGTAAACTAAGAATAGTTAAAATGTGAGTGAATGCCTATTGTGACGAGTCCATTTTAGATGGATTTTGTGCATTTTATTTATTTATAGTGCATATGCTTACAATCACTCTGTTTTTTGCTTATAATAAGGAAGTCAGAGTTTTCTCTGAACAAAGTAGCCGCAAAGTGAGCGATTGCGATTGAAAAAATTATTATATAGTGTATGCTTTGTTGTGTTTATAGTCATTTTTTTGTACGTAAACAATCACTGGCTAGTCGTAAGTAAGCATGTGTTCGAATCAGAAAAAGTGCCTGCCAGCTTTGAAGGGCTACGCATTGTACAGGTATCGGATTTACATGACGCCCTCTTTGGTGACAATCAGCAAAGACTGATTGCAAAGGTTAAGGATACAAATCCTGACTATATCTTTATCACAGGTGATGTGATAGATAGCAATCGCTACGATTTAAAGCAAAGTCTACAGGCAGTAAAAGGACTAGTTGAAATAGCGGATGTTTATTATGTACTGGGCAACCATGAAGTAGCGACGAATAAGGTTGATGAAATTTATGAGGCGCTGTCATCGTTAGGGGTACATATACTGGCCAATGAATCGACCGTACTAGAGCGCGACGGGGAGCGCTTGGCGATTGTTGGAATTGAGGATCCGTTAATGGGTAGATCCACGGCAGACATGCTAGACATAGCAACAGCTTATTTACCAAACGATATGTTTAAGCTGTTACTGGCACATCGACCTGAGGTGTTTAATACGTATGTAAAGTATCACATGGATTTAGTATTTTCGGGACATGCGCATGGTGGGCAAGTTCGTATTCCTGGACTTGGTGGACTTGTTGCGCCAGGACAGGGGCTGTTTCCAAAATATACAGCTGGTGTCTACGAAGCAGGATCGACTGAAATGGTGGTTAGTCGTGGGCTAGGAAATAGCTCAGTACCATATCGCATTTTTAATCTTCCGGAAATTATTGTGATGGAATTAAAGAAAAAATAAGCACTGCGTTAAAGTTTACGCAGTGCTTTCAATTTGTTTACGTTCTGTACGTCTCACAAGATAGATACTAATTTCATACAAAATAATCATAGGTATTAATACGAGTAGCTGACTGATAAAATCGGGTGGCGTGATAACAGCAGAGCCTACGCCCATTGCGATATAAGACCAGCCTCGTATTTTTTTCATGGATTCAGCAGTTAGTACACCAATGGCTGATAAAAAGAGAGCAACAATGGGTAACTCGAATAATAAACCGAGCGGTACGGTGGTCATGATTAAAAAATGCATATATTCACTAGCTGATACCATAACATCGAAATTGGTAGCTCCGAGACTTACTAAGAAGGTATAGCTAAGTGGATTGACAACAAAGTAGCCAAAAGCTATTCCTATTAAAAAAAGAACTAGCATAATCGGTGCATAGAGACCTAAAAATCGACTTTCCTCTTCCTTTAAGCCAGGCTTTACAAAGCTCCACAGAAAATGAACGAGAAAAGGCATTGCAAGACCAAATGCTAAAGTAGTAGAAATAGTCATATAAAATTTAACAACCTCAAGCGGCCCTAAAATAACGAGAGAATGACCTCGAGTTATGAATGGAAACCAAATATTTATAGTCGAAAAGACTACAATAAAAAATAAAATGAAAATTGTTAGCCCTTTTATAATTTGCTTACGCAGCTCAGAAAGATGTTCCAATAATGAGGTAACAGGTATCAGAGGTTCATCTGCTACATGATCTTCTTCAATTGCTACTACAGGTATTTCAGCTAAAGCCTCCACGGGTGATGGAAGCTCAGCTTGTGGTTTATCAAGGGGGCTTAAATATTTTCTTTTTCCGTCTTCATATGGATCCATAGGAACCCCTCCTACGAAGCATCAGATTTTTTTTCGACCTTTTTCTCGGAATCGTCCTCATCATCCATAAGCCCTTTAGTGGACTTTTTAAATTCTGCAAACGTTTTGCCAACTGCTCCGCCGATTTCTGGCAATTTCTTCGGACCAAATACAATTAACACAATGACCAAAATAATGATTAAGCCAGGTACTCCAATTGCTCCAAGACCTCCCATAAGCCTTACCTCCTTTAAATATAAGTTTTTTACACTAAAGAACCGCCTGATTGACTATATTTAATAACTCCCTCTGCACAGCGATAAGCAAGTGCTCCTAATGTACCTGTTGGATTGTAGCCGCTATTGTGTGCAAAATTGCCTGCACTTACCGCGAACAGATTATCAACATCCCAATGCTGTAGGTAATTATTCACGACACCTTGCTCTGGCGTTGAACTCATGACTGTCCCACCTGTGTTATGCGTTGTTTGGTAAGGTACGATATTGTAGTCGGTAATTTCAGCGTTAGGAACAATTGTTTTTGCACCCATCTCTTTCATAATGTCAGCTGCTCTTGCGGAAATATATTTATGCAGTGCACGATCCTGCTCAGTAAAATTGTACGTTAATTGTATTAATGGCAAGCCATAAGCATCTTTATAGGTAGGGTCCAGTGATAAATAGTTTTGCTTATGTGGCATAGATGCTCCTTGCGCACCAATACCGAATGAGCGTGTATAGTAATAAATAGACTGCTTTTTAAATTCAGGTCCCCAAGTAGGCGTATCTGGTGGTGTTGGATTGGAACCGATTGGTCGAGTACCTGTCTGTGTAAGAGCAATATTTCCTCCGTGAATAAAATCTAAATCACTATGGTCAAAATTATCCCCATTGAAGTCGTCTATACACATGCCTAATGAACCTGCGCCCATAAATGTATTGTATTGTTCATCGAAGAACCCCGCAGCACCAGGTAAGATTTGATAGCAATAGTTTCTGCCAAGTGTGCCTTTACCAGTAGTAGGATCATATCGTTCACCGATGTCTGAGACCATTAACAGCTTGGCATTATTAAAGACATAGCTAGTCAATACAACCGCATTAGCAGGCTGAATAAATTCTTCTCCCGACACAGTATCGATATATCTTACACCAGTAGCCTTATTGCCCTGCTTTAAAATTTCGACAACATTGGAATTGAAGCGTAAATCAAAGTTTCCTGTCTTTAAAGCGGTAGGGACGACTGTAATTTCTGCAGAAGATTTTGCGCCATATTCACAGCCAAACCGTTCACAGAAACCACAATATTGACAAGCATTGATCGTTTCACCATCAGGATTTTTATAAACCTCGGATACGTTGGCAGATGGCACCATATAGGGTGTTAGCTTTAAGCTTTGTGCCGCTTTTTCAAATTGCGTAAGCATAGGTGTTTTTTTCATAGGTGGTGTAGGATAGGGATTTGAACGCTTGCCGCTAAATGGATTTTTATCATCACCTGAAATACCTGCTGTTTTTTCAAATTTATCGAAATAGGGCTCCAGTTGATCGTATGTTAAACCCCAATCTTGTATTAGATAATCTGGTCCAAGTTTGTTTGGTCCATAACGTTTATCTGTTAATGTTTTTATTTGAAAATCATAGGGTAAAAATCGATAGGTCATACCATTCCAGTGCGTTCCTGATCCTCCAAGACCCTCTCCAAGTAGGAAGGAGCCAAGCTGTCGCATTGGCAATGCCTTCATATTGCGATCATTTCGAAAGCTTACCGTTTCTTTAGATAGATTTTGCATCAAATCATATCGAATGGCATAACGGTATTCATCGTGAACATTTAAATAATCTTCGGTACCGCGCTTTTGACCACGCTCTAAACCGACCACCTTTAAGCCGGCTTTTGCACATTCAGCAGCAACGATACCGCCTGTCCAACCTACGCCAACTGTTACAACGTCTACACTAGGTAATGTTTTAGCCATTTTCTAACCCCCCTTAATGATTGCCTAATGGATTAGGCTCAATTTTTTGGAATTTCGCATCTTCTATTTGTGTAATATAAGCCATTTGGTGGCCAGGGAAGCCTTTCATGCGCCAGCCATCCATATTACGATTTCCGCCATACATAGGGTCAGAATAGGCACCCTCTAATGTAGCCGCACGCAGCAGTGTAAAGAAGAATGCGGATGTCACCCCAACCATTTCTATGTCACCCTTTTGAAAGGCTGTTAAAATTTCATCCATCTGTTTACCTTCTAAATCATTAAAGCTCTTTTGATAACGCTTTTGAGCTTCGTCCTCTAATTTTTGAATGCCCTGCCTGAAAATTTCTGCTCGTGTTAAACGACTTTGATAGCCTTGTGTAGGGGCACCTACGTCAAATGGAGCTTGCATATATTCTTTAGAGTTACTCCCATAATTTCCTGCCAGTTGATGATCGATAAAATAGGGAACATCTAAGCCTATAGCGCCGGGCCCTAAATCATCTTCTGGGAAGATACGCTCTGTAGCCTTTGATAAGATACTAAAATCTTTTTCATTTCTAAAAAACATCTTAGCCTTAGGCGAACCAGTAGCCTCATTCGTTTCATGCCCACCATGCTCCAGAGTGGAAGTCCCTTTACCTTGGATGTTGTAGCCTACTAGCCCTCCTATTAATCCACCACCGACTAATGTACCAGCAGCAATACCTGTTGTTTTCAAAAAGTCTCGACGAGAAACATTGTTTTTGTCTGAACTCATAGAAATCCTCCCCTCAAAATGTTTTAAACCGATCCTATTGTTAATAATCAGCAAAAATTGTGAATTATAATCAATTTTTATTGGAAAATGTTTTAATTTCATCCAATGTAGCGAGTATTCTGTCTTTCTATAGCAAACTATATCTATGAATTAAAAAATTTGTAGAAAATTGTTAGCACTATATAGATAGTGAAAATGGTATTATTATACATTTATTAATCATATTGGAAAACTTTTGTTGACTTCTACTTTTTGTGACTTTACTCTGAAGTTATGCATAAATATTCGAATAATATAGCTAAAAACGGAAGAAGTGAGAAAAAGGGATATGTGGATAAAAGGTATTGGTGGTAAATTAATTATTGCAATTATTGCTCTTGTTTTTGTAACTTGCGGCACACTTGGACTATCTACTTGGATCAATAGTACGAATGCAATGAATGAGCAAGTGGAATCCAATTTAGTATCTAGAGCAGAGGATGTTTCACAATACATAGAAGAACACTTCCAACTAACACTGGTAGAGGTAGAAGCAATCGCAGAGCAAGAGGCAGTTCGTAGTATGGACTTTGAAAAACAAAAACAATATTTGTCAAAACGCCTTGCTAATAATAAGAACTACTTAGGTTTTGGCATTATAAAAGCTGATGGGGTAGCCCATTATCTAGATGATACAACTGCTGAATTAGGCGATCGTGATTATGTAAAAGAAGGTTTTACTGGCAAGTCTGTCATGTCTGAAATAACGATTAGCCGTGTAACCGGCGAGCCGGTTATTTTAATTGTTTCACCAATTACTACAGCTACAGGTGAAAAAGCACTATTATTGGCTCGTATTGATGGTTATTATTTATCTAATATTGTCGAGGACATTAAGGTTGGAGACAGTGGCTATGCATTTATGCTGGATGCTCAAGGAACGATTATTGGACATAATAATCATTCCTATGTGAAGGAGCAAAATAATCCAATCGAAGAAGCGGAAGAAACAGGTGTTATGACGGGCAGGGCATTAGCTGCAAAAGAAATGATTACCAATGAAAGTGGCTATTTTTCGTTCGAAACAGAGGATGCTGGTACGAACTTAATGGGCTACCATACCCTTGATAATGGTTGGAAAATGGGGGTTATTGCATTAGAAAATGAGATGTTCTCAGGACTTTCTAAGCTTAAGACGAACTTTATTGTCACGACCATCATTGTTTCGATACTAGGACTATTCATCTCATTTGCTATTTCACGTTCGGTCAGTAGACCACTTCGTCATGTGCTTCGTATTAGTGAAGGCTTATCAGAAGGTGACTTTACACAGGAGATCCCTGAGAAGTATTTAAAGCGTATTGATGAGATGGGGACAATGGCGCGTGCATTAGATCGCATGATTGATAATATGCGAGAAATGGTAGCGAAAGTGAGTCAGGAAGCAACTGCAGTGAATGAAGCCTCGTGTGATTTAATGGGAGATGTCACTGCTGTGACAAAGCATTCTAAGCAAATAGCTAGTGCAATCAGTGAAGTAGACAGGGGGGCACAGAGTCAAACCGTGATGGCAGAAGAAAGTGCCTCTGCAATGGAACAAATGGCTATGGGTATACAAAATGTTGCCGAAGTAGCCTCAGCTATTGCCTGCAATACAGATTTTATTTCCCAGAAAATTAGTGAGAGCAATGAAGCTGTCCAGCAATCTATGCGCCGTATGAATGAGATTCAGGAGGGGACAACAGCTGAGCTAACAATTATTCACAAGCTAGAAAGAGAGTCAGAGGAAATTAGTTTAATTTCTAAAATGATTACAGATATTTCTGATCAAACAAATTTATTAGCATTGAATGCCTCCATCGAAGCAGCTCGTGCAGGAGAGGCAGGTAAAGGATTTGCTGTTGTAGCGGATGAAGTTCGCAAGCTTTCGGAGCAGACGGCAGAGTCAGCTACCAAAATTAATGTATTAATTGAAAGCGTTCAATCCTACACATTAGAGGTAGTAAAGGCGGCAGAATCGGGCGAAGTTCATGTTGAACGCGGATTAGCTTCTATTGAGGCAGTTGGTGAACGTTTTGAGGAAATGGTTCGAGCGGTAGGTGAGATAGCAGGTCAAATTGAAGAAATGAACGCTTCAGCTGAACAAATGTCTGCAAATACAGAGGAAGTTTCAGCATCTATGGAAGAAATGGCAGCAACCGCACATGCAGCAAGTGATTATGTGCATGAGGTAACAGATGCAACAACAGAACAGTTGAATACAGTAGAAACGATGAACGGTCAAACTGAAAAACTATCAGAAATGGCGAAACGGTTATATGGAGCCATTCAAAAATTTAAGTATTAAAAAGGAGGAGCTGTCTCATAATGACGGCTCCTTTTTCATAGTAGAATTAAGCTTTTTCCATAGCTAGCAGTAGTTCTTCTTTGGAAATCATACAATCGCCACCGCCTTGGACCATTTGGTCACTTCCGCCGCCCTTACCATTAATAAGAGGTAATGCCTTCGCGGCAATATCTTTCATGCTTTTGGTAACATTTTTACCTTTTGCTGCAACAAATTGTAGTTTGCCTTCATTTTCAGAAACTAGTAAAGTCATAGCATCTGACTGTTCAGAGACAATCAGACGAGCGATTTTTTGTAGCTCCTGCATTGTTCGTTGATGAAAAGCAGCCGTTACTACACCTTCACTATTAGCCACCAGTGCCTTTGCTTCGTAAGTTAGTAACTCCTCTTTCGCAGTAGCAAGTGCTTTCTCCGTAGTTTTTTGGACAGATAAAACTTTTGTAAGTGCTGTAGCAGCCTCAATCTCTGGAACACTTAATTGTCGAGCAACATCTGCTAATACTTTTTTCCGCATGGCAAGCTCGGCTAAAACACGTTGTCCACAGACAAAAGAAACGCGCACATTGCCTTTCATTTTTTCAGTGCTTAGTATTTTAATAGCACTGACCTGCCCTGTGGATGTTGGATGAGTGCCACCACAGCCGTTATAATCAAAATCAGGGATAATGACTAGTCGAATGTCCCCCGTCACAGCAACTTCTTTCCGAAGATTATAGTTAACAAGCTCATTTTCTGTAATCCATGTTGTTTGAATTGGACGATTTTCTAAAATGATGTCATTGGCTCTTGCTTCCGCCGCTGCAAGCTGCTGTTCAGTCAGCGTATCTACAGCAATATCAATTGTGACCTGCTCACTACCTAGGTGAAAGCTTACAGTCTGTGCATTAAAAAGCTCTATAAATGCCGCTGTTAAAATATGCTGTCCAGCATGCTGCTGCATATGATCGAACCGTCTTGACCAATTGATTTTGCCACGTACTACACCGTCTAAAGTTGATGGATCTCCTTGAATATAGTGACGAATTTCATCATCAACTTTTTCAACATCTATGACATCTACATTATTCAAAGTGCCTGTATCGTGAGGCTGTCCGCCACCAGTTGGATAGAATGCGGTATTGGATAGGACAACATAATGACGACCAGCTTCATCCATTCCTTTGCTTACAAGAGTAGCATTAAACTCGTGCAACATAACGTCTTGATAATATAATAGCTCTTTCATGAAAAAGCCTCCTTTTTATGTAGGGATTCTTAATTCTAAAACAGTTCCATTTTATTCTGGCATAATTACTTACACGTGTATACGGCTTTTCTAGTTGACCCATGCTGAAATTGATTTAATATAAAAAGGAACAGCTAAAGAAAAAGGAGCTAGAACAATGGAAATTACACAATTCACAATGGAAGAAATTTTAGACCCTACAAATATTATTGAGGGTAAGCGCTATGAATTTATTTTGGATGTAGAAATTGATGAAGAGGACGAATTATATCACGAAGCTGGCATTGAAATTCGTGTCCTCATCGGTGAAAAGGGCGAATCGCCATTTATTTTAAATTACTTCATTCTAGAAAAGGCTGAAGGTGAATACTTAGATTTTGCTTTAGAGGATGATGAACTAGAGGAAATTCTGACATTCTGTAAAGAAGAAATTGCTAAATTATAATAAATGGGAGCAGGTAGAGCGTATATTCTTTACCTGTTTTTTATTTTGTTGTAGTAGCTGCCACAGGACATGATATCTTTAGATTAACTACTCCTCGTACGTATCAGCCATATTTGATTGAATTAAGGATTATGTAAGCTTACTGAAATAAATATGTTGTATTGGAGAACTAAACTTAGTTTTAGTGTTCATAAAAACGGGCATTTTAAAGAGAGAGGTGCTTATATGTCAACTTACACAGATTCCATTTTAATAGCGTTTTTTATAACGATTATTTTATCATTTGTACTTTTTATTCCATGGCTTATTTATACGTATCGTAAATATGGATATTTATCTATGTCCAAAACCATTATTATGTTCTCATTTATTTTTTATTTTTTATCCGCACTATGTTTAGTATTACTGCCATTTCCATCTACAAGAGATACATGCTCACTCCAATCCGCAGACACTGTTCATACTAATTTGCGACTTTTTCAATTTGTTGAGGATATTTTAAAGGACAGCGGGGTTGTAGTAACAAATCCCTCTACATGGCTTGCTATAACGAAACAGCAGGCATTTTTCCAAGCATTCTTTAATTTCTTGCTACTGATGCCGTTTGGCGTTTACTTGCGATATTTTCTTAAAGAAAGAAGGTACTGGAAACGTGCATTTTTAATTAGCTTTTTGCTAACATTGTTTTATGAGGTCACACAAAGAACAGGTATTTACGGCATCTTTAATTGTGCCTACCGCATCTTTGATGTGGATGATTTATTACTGAACAGTGTAGGCGCGTTACTAGGATTCTTTTTAGCACCAATCATATGGGCACTATTTCCTTCGCATGAAGAGGTTGAGGCAAAAGCTGCTGAAATGGAAAAAATGGATATTGTTAAGCCCATCTCTATTTTGCTGGCACTCGTCATTGATTTATGTATCGCACAAATGATATGGATTATGGTTGGCGGTCTGACAGGGTATAGTGGTACATTCGAGTTCTTGGTGAACATGGTCTTGTACATGATCCTCTTTGGCGTGATCCCAAGTATGATGAATGGCGCAACGCTAGGTATGAAGATTATGCGTTTTACAATGGTCAACAAGAATGGCAAAAGTATTGTAAAGCAATCGTGGCGTCGCTGTATTGCTATTGTCGCTACGGCTAGTCTATTCGAAGCCATTTCAACGTTTGGTAGTATTCAATTAAATATGGATTCATCATTTTATGTTCTGCAAATTGTCATTTCTCTACTAGCCACAACAGCAGGTTTTGCACTTACAATGATTATAGCCATCCATATAATACGTGTCATCGTAAGTGGAGGAAAAAGACGTTTGTATATCGATCAATATGCAGATTTAATGGCAACAAGGAAAAAATAAGGGGGCTTGTAGAATGAAATACGTCATCATTGGGGGAGATGCTGCAGGTATGTCTGCAGCAATGGAAATCTATCGTAATGTGCCAGGGGCAGAAATAACTACTTTAGAACGTGGTTTTATTTATTCATATGGGCAATGTGGATTGCCTTATGTTGTAGATGGACGTATTTCATCAACCAAACGTTTAATTGCACGAGATGTCGAGACTTTTAGAGATAAGTATGGCATTGATGCAAGAGTTGGCTATGAGGTAGAAAATGTAGATATAGAGAAGAAATTTATTACGGGGACACAGGCGAGTGGTGAAGCATTTGAGATTCCCTATGATAAGCTTCTTATTGCTACGGGAGCTAGTCCAGTAGTACCTGTGCAAGAGGGGATTGAATTAGAAGGTATCCACACGGTAAAAACGATTCCTCAGTTGGAGGATTTACTGGCTGATTTAACGCCAGATATTGAACAGGTAACCATCATAGGTGGTGGCTATATTGGATTAGAAATGGCTGAAACGCTACACGCCTGCGGGAAAAAAGTAAGGCTAGTTCAACGAGGAAGCCATGTAGCACGAATTTTAGATGAAGAGCTTGCCCAACATGTTCATGAGGAAGCAAAAAAGAACGATGTGGAACTCTTATTAAATACAAGTGTGGAAGCATTTGAAGGGAGTAAACGGGTCGAGCGTGTCGTCACAGATAACAGTATTTTAGAAACAGATTTAGTGATTGTCGCTTCAGGCATTCAACCAAATACGCAGTTTTTAAAGAATACTGGAATAGCACTTGCGAAAAATGGAGCAATTATTGTGAATCGCCATTTAGAGACTTCTATTGAAAATATTTATGCAGCAGGAGATTGTGCAACCCATTTTAATATTGTGAAGGAGCGTTTAGATTACGTACCTTTAGGAACGACTGCTAATAAGCAAGGTCGTTTAGCAGGCCTTAATATGTCAGGCAAGTTTGCACCGTTTAGAGGAATCGTGGGAACTTCTATCTTAAAGTTTTTCAATTTAACCATTGCTACGACAGGCATCAATGAGCGTAAGGCGAAAGAGCTTGGCTTTGACTATGAGGCATTTAAACTATCTGCACGTCATATTGCTGGCTATTATCCAGGTGCACAACGTATGTATATTAAGGTGGTTGTTCGCAAGCGGGACCAGCTGCTATTAGGCGCACAAATCGTAGGTCCAGCAGGAGTTGATAAGCGTATCGATGTATTTGCTACGGCATTGTATAGTAAAATGACATTACCTGATTTACTAGATTTAGATTTAGCCTATGCACCACCGTTCAATGGTGTTTGGGACCCATTACAGCAGGTGGCACGAATGAATGGACGTTTATAATAGGAGGTAGAAAGATGAGCATTTATGATATTAACGTAACTTTAGAAGATGGTACTGTCTATAGCCTCGAACGTTATAAGGGAAAGCCTTTGCTAATTGTCAATACAGCCTCCAAATGTGGCTTTACACCGCAATTTGAAGAATTAGAAGGTCTTTATGAAAAATATCAGGAGGAAGGTCTTGTGGTACTTGGTTTCCCTTCAAATCAATTTAAACAAGAGCTAGCGACTGCTGAAGAAGCTGCATCACAGTGTCGTCTGACATATGGAGTGACTTTCCCGATGCATGAGATAGTTAAGGTAAATGGAAAAGAAGCACATCCTATTTTCGATTATCTAACTTCTCACTCCAAAGGATTTTTAGGCAGTAGCGTGAAGTGGAATTTTACAAAATTCCTTGTAAATCGCAATGGTGAGGTTGTAGGGCGCTACGCCTCAGCAGATAAGCCAAGTAGCTTTGAGGACGATATTCAAAAGGTTTTAGAACAATAGATTAAAATGGTTCATGCACAGTTATTTGTGTATGAATCTTTTTTTATGTCAATCAATTTTAAAAGTTGGGGAATACAAAAGGGAATGGCTTCGATAAAACGTATGAATTAATCGAAAACTAGCGATTGATTTAAGGTTGCTGTAAGCTTGCGACAAATTTGTTGTAAGTTTGAGGTCGTATACTAAAGTCAGAAAGAAGAGGTGAGCGTATATGACGCCATTATTAAAGGTACAAAACGTTGGAAAAACTTACGGCAAAGGCGCAAATACTTTTACAGCGCTATCGAATATATCATTTGAAGTAGAAAAAGGAGAGTTTGTTGGTGTAATGGGTCCTTCTGGAGCCGGGAAATCTACCCTTTTAAATGTATTAGCAACGATTGATACGCCAACGACTGGTGAAATAATTATTGGGAATACTAATTTAGCACGTATGAAGGATGCCGAATTAGCGGATTTTCGTCGCGATAATTTAGGATTTATTTTTCAAGATTATAATTTACTCGATTCTTTGACAGTGCGAGAAAATATTGTTTTACCACTAGCTATTGCGAAGATGCCAACAAAGGCTATCAACGCAAGGGTTGAGCGGATTGCTGCATTATTTGGTATAAGTGACTTGCTTGATAAATATCCTTATCAAATTTCAGGAGGACAAAAGCAGCGTACTGCGTCGTCACGAGCATTAGTGACAGAGCCAAAGCTAATCTTTGCGGATGAGCCTACAGGTGCACTTGATTCAAAATCTGCAACAGATTTACTAGAAAGCTTAAGCGATCTAAACCAATCTCAAGCCGCAACGATTATGATGGTTACCCATGATGCTTTTGCAGCTAGCTTCTGCCAGCGGATACTATTTATTCAAGATGGACAGCTTTCTAAGGAAATTCAACGTGGGACTCTAACAAGGAAGCAATTTTTCCAAGAGATCTTGCAGGTGCTGTCTAGCATCGGGGGTGGAGTAAATGACGTTATTTAGTTTAGCGCGCAAAAATATTCAACGCAATTTGTCGAATTACTTTTTATATATTGCCTCGATGGTATTTAGTATCGTTATTTACTTTACATTTGTGACGCTCAAATATAATGATGATCTTTCGGCCTTAAAACAATCATCACAACAAATAAAGGGATTGATGAGTGCATCGTCAGTAGTGCTATTATTCTTTATTGTCATCTTTATGGCCTATTCCAATTCATTTTTTATGAAGAAGCGGAAAAAGGAAGTAGCCCTCTATTCATTGCTAGGTGTGCGTAAGCAAAAAATTGGCTTAATGCTCTTTTTTGAGAATTTAGTTATAGGACTTGTTTCTCTAATACTTGGTATCATTCTAGGGTTCTTTATGTCACAAGGGCTGTTAATGATCTTAGTACGCTTAATGGGCTATGAAGTGGTTGGTAGTCTGACATTTTCGATGGAGGCATTAATTAATACGACTGGCATATTTACACTACTGTTTTTATTCACATCATTGCAAGGCTATCGTGTTATTTATCAATTTAAGCTAATTGATTTATTTCACGCTGACAAACAGGGTGAGCAAATTCCACGTGCCTCTTTAGTAGCTGCTTTACTCGGTACTGTGCTAATTGCATTTGGATATTATACAGCTGCCTCTGATATGTTTACGAGTGAAATATGGAAATTCTTCACTATGTTAGGTACGCCATTAATGGTCATAGGTGTAACGATTGCAGGAACATATCTTTTATTCCATAGTGTGAGTGTTTTTGTGTTAACAGCATTAAAAAAAGCCACATCATGGTCATGGAAAGGCTTAAATTTAATCGGTGTTTCTCAGTTATTATATCGTATTCGAGCTAATGCTAAATCGCTGTCGATCATTGCAATTTTAAGTGCAACAACGATTACAGCAGGTGGCGGTGTCTTCGGCATGTATTACAATGCAGAAGCAAGTGTGCGTCAGATGCTGCCAAATACATTTATGTGGAAAGGCGAGACGGTAGAATTTTCTCAAGAAGATGTCTTATATAATGAAGCAGTGGCTGTGAAAAATTTACGTGTTGATAATGAATTCTCGTTTTTCGAATATACATTATTGAAGGAATCTGATTATAATCGTTTAGCGAAATTACAAGGTAAGGATGAAGAACTGCACATTGCAGATGGCTCTACAGTTTTACTTGATGCAGCCTATGATGAACGATTTTCACATGATTTTACGGGTGAGGACTTTAAGCTACAAAACGGAGATTCCTTCCATGTAGAGAAAATGTACAAGGAAAGCGTGCTAAACTTTATAGCAGCGGGAACAGTACTCGTTGTGAATGATCAGGAATTTGCGACTACAAATGCCGAAGAGCTCATCATGCAGGTTGTTGGATTGGACAATGATTTGAAACAACAGAACGTTTCACAAGATATTTATAAACAATTACCTACTGAACAACAAGAAACTTTCTCTAGTGTTCCACAAAGCTATGAGGATGGTTTAGCAACAGTTGGTGCACTATTGTTTGTGGGAAGCTTCTTAGGTCTCGTTTTCCTAGCGGCAACAGGCAGTATTATCTATTTCAAAATTTTAACGGAAGCTGAGGAAGATCAGGCGAAATACGCTATATTAAATAAAATTGGTGTGAATAGTAAGCAAATTTTAAAGACAGTTGCAGGACAGGTGGCTGTGATCTTTAGTGCTCCACTTATCGTCGGCATTGTGCATAGTGCTTTTGCGTTACTAGCATTTTCACAGCTATTTGGTATGAATATTACAAAGCCAGTTATGTTGTGGATTGTTGCATATTCAGCTATTTACTTTATTTATTATATCTTTACCGTGCGTTCGTTCTATAAAATAGTGAGACAGGGGAATTAAATATGAAAAAAGTATTTTTCGGAATAGGTGCATTGTTCATCTTATTCGTGGCAGGATTGGTTGTATTGATGACTGTAGACTTTAATCGGTTAAATAAAGACACATACTATGTCCATATTACAGCTGAGGGAGAAGTAGAGGAGTATAAGGTTGATAGCGGTGAAATCTTTAAAATGTACTGGTACGAGCTACCTGCTTACAATAAAAATGGCGAAGAAAAAACATTAAAGTTTTCAGCACACAAAAATTTACGCCAGGATGCTTATTTAAAGCTTTACGTGAAAAAGGAAACGGAAGTCTCTTCATTTGATGAAGTAAAATTCCACGAGTTACCTGCAAAAGTGCAAGATCAAGTGAAATAGCAAAAAGGTGATGTCAATAGCAGAAAAAGAACCTTTAGCAAGGTGAGAGGTTGATTTCCGTTCCGCCAGCGCCCTTTCTAGGGGGCGTCCGATGAGCCGCTCTTCATTCACTTACGCTCGCTCCAGGGTCTCATCTGTGACGCTAAATCCCCTAGGAGTGACGCTGGCTCCACTCCAATCAACCATTCTGCAAAGTGTCTTTACTTTTTTCATAGTAGTATAGCGATCAAATAGCCCATTATCTGTATTCTTAGAGGGGATAAACTCTTATTTTCAATATGGAGAAGTGATGCGTGACAACACCTCTTCATAAAAAGTAGTGAGCACCTTCACTTTATTTGAAAACTTTGCTAAAAAGGTAACACTTTTGTGGGTTGGAGTGGAAGGCTACTTGACTCCCGTGGGATAGCGAGACAGGCGAGCCTCTAAACGGAGCGGTAGCGGAGGAAGCGGCTCGGCGCTCGCCCACAGGAAAGCAAGTAGCCTGCAGCGGAAATCCATTTTCACCTTTCACAAAAATGCTATGGATAGTTTTGTTTTTCAACACTCTGAGGGGTGTCTCAAAAGTTATTTGAGACACCCCTTTTCTGCACGAAAGCGAAGTGCCAGTGCCAAAAGTATGTTTGAAATTTATCGTTTTTCAAAGAATGCTGCTAGTTAAATTTTGGGTTTTCGTTTATTAGGTATTCCTTTTTAAATAAATGTTAACGCTTGTACCTTTCCCTTCTTCAGAGCTGATACTTACGGTTCCTCCATGGGCCTCGATAATATCTCTAGCAATAGCTGTACCTAAACCAGTGCCAGTTGTTTTTTCCGTATTTGTACCTCGGTAATAGCGTTCAAAAATATGTTCCAGATCCTCTGCTGCGATCCCTCTACCATTATCGGAAATCGTAATAGAATCTTCATCAACTGACACAAGTACGGAAACATCAGGAGCATTATGAAGGATGGCATTGTGTAAAAAGTTCATAATAGCTCTGCGCATAAAGTGCTCGTCAATTTGATGCAGACTGTCCTCGGTGGCTGTCTCAAACTCAAGATTAGCAAGCTCATATTGTGGTGTATTCAATGTATCGATTACAATTTCACGAATAAATGGCACCATATTCATTTTTTTTAATGTGAGAGGAAGCCGTTGATGTCTTAAACGCATTGTTAAATTTAAATCATCTAATAGATCTTGCATATGCAATGATTGTTTTTCTATAATTTTTGCGTACTCTGTTTGCTCACTAGGTGGCAATTTTTCATCATTCAATAGCTCTGCGTAGCCACGAATAGAGGCAAGTGGTGTTTTCATATCGTGTGAAACATTACTAATCCATTCCTCACGCATAACTTCTAGTCTCTTTCTCTCTTGTTCATGGGCAGCTAGTTCTAGTGATACTTCATTTAGATTTTCAAAAACAGGCTTGTAAACTCCTCCAGGCGCTTTGTCGGACGAATGCTTATGATCTTTTAAATGGTGAATTCGTTCAATCATCGCATAAAGAGGCTTCGTTAATGTGCGCCCAAAAAGCCAGCCTACCAATGTTGCTACTAACAAGTCCGCAATAACGATGAACAAGCCGAATTTCCCGATAAACTGTAAGATTGATGTGCCAGAAAAATGCATAACATATCTTGTAACACCACTACCTTGAATGCCAATTAAATAACTAAAATCATCCTTATTGCCAATATAAACCGTAGTATTAGAATCAAATTCTTTATATTTATATACCTGAATTAAGTCGATGGGTGTATAGTGCGAGAGTGCTTTTTCTGGTACAAAATGGGCGTCAATAACTTGACCATTTACATCAAGTAATTGAATCCAAGCATTTCGCAGATGCAAATGTTCAAGCCCATCTGCACTTATTGAGGGAATCCCATTTTTAATTTCGATATATTTTTGGAATTCGCGTACAAAGTTTTCTTCTTTAGTTGCAGAAGCACCATCAGAATCAGTAGCTAACCGATAAGTGAGCAGACCTACTAGAATGGCAGTATTGACGAAAATAACGATGATGACAATAGAAAGTACAGAAAGGAGGAAGCGCGCTGTTAATTTCCACTTCATCCTTGTGCCTCTTTTGGTACGACGAATTTATAACCAAGCCCTTTAACAGTGGTGATATACAGAGGTTTTGAGGCATCCTGTTCGATTTTTTCACGCAAACGGCGGATATGCACCATGACGGTATTATCTGAACCGAAAAAGTCCTCTCCCCAGACACGTTCGAACAGCGTTTCTTTACTTAAAATTCGATTAGGATTGTGCATAAAGCACGCCATTAAACCAATTTCCTTTGCCGTTAACTCCAATAAAACGCCATCTTTATGAACTTCAGTTTCATCGGTATTCAGCTGGAATGGTCCATGCTGTAGTGCTTTCTTGGTAAGGCTCGGAGCAGTATCTTGAGTTTGGTAGCCAGCTCTTCGTAATTGGGCCTTTACACGATAGGCAACCTCTTTAGGGCTAAAAGGCTTAGTAATGTAATCGTCTCCACCAATGGCTAGCCCTAAAATTTTATCAATTTCCTCGTTTTTAGCAGACATGAAAAGTACAGGCACATGTGAGACTTCACGGATACGTCTACATAAATCGTAGCCCTCACCATCTGGAAGCATGACATCTAGCAGTACAATATCTGGTTTTGTTAGTTGAAAGCTTGTCCAAGCATCATGAATGGAGCCAGCTGTATAAATTTGTTTGTAGCCCTCTTTTTGTAAGCTTACTTTTAACAGATTAGCTAAATCAGCCTCATCATCCACTACTAATATAGTTGGTTCTTGCACTTATTCACACGACCTTTCGATTTGGAAGAATCCTTTTCTGACAATCATTATAAATGAAATATACATGAAAGAGGAAATGAAGTATTGATTATATGAAAATTTGTATATAGTAGGGAAATGTATTATGAAACTTTTACAGTTTCTAAAGCGTAAAAGGAGTATGACGATTTAGGAGGAATGACGGTGTTCAAAAAAATAGCAGCAGATGCACTTGGACTTTCAGATATTGGAGTAGTTGTGCCACAAGTGGATTATGATAAAACAGATGCAGATGATTTTATCCTACATGAAATTGACGAAAAAATATATTTTTTAATTAAAACGAAGGCAGATGAGTACTGCTTTACGAATCGTGCCATTATTCATGTAGATGGCGAGAGTGCTATGAGTAAAAAGAGATTATTGCGACGCTATGACTATTCTATGTATGCCATTACAGATGTTTTTCTAGAAACAGCAGGAACAATTGACCTTGATGTCGAAATTAAGTTTACAATTGGTAATTCTCCACTATCCATCGACATCCATAAACGCTTTATTGATGATATTAAAGACCTCTATAAAGCACTGCATGCTATTAGCTATGAGCAAAAACACAATGCCTATAAGCTAGAGGTAGCAGAAAAAAGCTTAAACATTGCTTCTTCATCACTTGGACGGATGGGCAATGATAACATCTCTCCATCTACGTCATTCGAGGAAATCACACGCTTTGCGAGTACTTGGATGATCGACCATAAAGAAAAGTACAAAAAAGAAGACTTCTCACATATTTTTGATTTATACATGAACAATTGATAAAAATAGCTCTCTGCAAATGTGGAGAGCGTTTTTAACATATAACACTTACATAAAAATCAGAACCAGGAGCGTGACAAAAAATGACAAACGAATTGCATGTGCTTGAAAAGGAAGGCTTAGAAAATGATGACTTTATACAGCAATCGCAAGCCGCTGAGACATTGTTCGTAAATGAGTTCATTGATGGAATTTTAGATCCCTCAAAGAAGATGTTAGGGCCCGTTAAAGACGGTGGAACGATCATTGCCAATACAGCACCTGGATGCTGGGGACCAATGCTTACACCTACTATTCGTGGGGGACACGAAGTAACGAAGCCTGTTTTTGTAGAAGGCGCTGAGGTGGGTGACGCCATCGTCATAAAAATTAAATCTATTCAGGTCACATCTCTGGCAACCTCGTCAGGTTACGATGAGGCGATTATAGATCGATTCATTGGCGACCCGTTCGTTTCTGTCAAATGCCCAGGTTGTGGCAAGTTACATCCAAGCACAATTGTCAAAGGGGTAGGTCCACAAGCGATTCGCTGTTCAACCTGTGATACAGAAACGGCACCATTTAAAATGATAAACGGCTATACAATGGCCCTTGATCAAAAAGGCCAAATAGGTGTCACTGTTGGAAGAGAGGGGGCTCGCCGTATCGCCCTTGATGCTAAAAATTACATGAGAACACCTGAAAATTCTGTACAAAATCCAGTTGTTGCATTAGCACCAAGCGACCTAGTAGGTATAATGGCAAGAATGCGACCTTTTTTAGGACAGCTTGGTACAACCCCTTCAAAAGCAATGCCGGATTCTCATAATGCTGGTGATTTTGGTTCGTTCTTAATTGGAGCACCGCATGAATATGCCTTTACACAAGATGAATTGGATTTACATCGTACCGATGGTCATATGGATATAAGTAGAGTACGCGAAGGGGCAACGATTATTTGTCCTGTAAAGGTTCCAGGTGGCGGTGTCTATATTGGGGATATGCATGCTATGCAGGGAGATGGGGAGGTTGCAGGGCATACAACAGATGTAGCTGGTATTGTACAGCTACAAGTTAGTGTCTTGAAAAAAGTAGCATTGGAAGGCCCAGTGTTATTACCAAACGAAGAAGATTTACCTTATACAGCAAAGCCCTTTACGAAGGAAGAAAAGCGCCGTGCACGAGAGCTAGCAGAGGAGTTCGGTGTGAAACAGGTAGAGGAAGCATTCCCTGTATCTATGATTGGTTCTGGAAAAACGCTAAATGAGGCTACGGATAATGCAGTCCAGAGAGCTGCAAAGTTATTTGAGATGAGTGAGCCAGAAGTATTAAATAGAGCGACGATAACAGGTTCCATTGAAATTGGACGTCATCCAGGAGTTGTCACAGCAACCTTCCAAGTACCTAAAACGATATTGAAAAAGGTACGAATTTATAAGACAGTGAAAAAGCAATATGATTAATAGATGAATTCATTCTAAAGCAAACTGTTAAAGGTTTGCTTTTTTGTATGGGTTATGGGGTGGCAAAGTAAGAATTTGTCTGAAATATGAAGTTTAGATTGAATTCTAATGTTGTGTTGATATAATAGGTAAAGTTTAAAAATGATTAGCCTAACCGAATTTAAATAGAACGTAGCATAGAAAAGTTGGTGTCGAATGACAGAGTTTTTTGGTGTGGAAAATAAAATAGAGAAAAAGAATAGTATAAAACCTTTTATATTAAAAATGAGAGGAGGGGGACATGCCCCCTCTCGAACAAATTTTGCTGATGCCATCACGGGAGCAATAGGCGGCTTAATATGTATTTTTGTTTTGCTATGGCTAACAAATTTTACAGAGGCACCTTGGCTAATGGCTTCACTTGGTGGTAGCTGTGTACTTGTATTTGTCGTCTGGAATGCACCGTTATCTCAGCCTCGAAATATTATTGGCGGCCATTTCATTTCCGCCTTTATTGGTTTGGCTATGTATGCACTATTAGGCTCGAGTATGCTGTCTATTAGTTTAGGCGTAGGGCTAACAATATTTTTTATGGCCTTCCTGGGCATTATCCATCCGCCGGCAGGTGCCAATCCTATAATTATTATTTTAGGAGGCTATGGTTGGAGTTATTTAGTAACACCTGTGTTAATTGGAGCTGTCATTATTGTATTTTTCGGATTGTTGATAAATAATTTACGTGAAAAAAGAAAATATCCACTATTTTGGTGATGGAGATTTCCATCTATGAAGTGTATTCACTTGATAGGTGGTTCTTTTTTGTTTGAGAACATTTTAGCTAGGCATATCACTAATTTTTTAGCATATTTTACTTAAGATTTGTTATATTGAAGAAAGAGTGTTAAAAACATGTATTTGAATGATAGGGGAAGATCTTTGTTGGTCGAATTTGATGGGAGGCTCCAATTTTATGCTGTTGGACTGTGATGAGCAATTATTCATGGCTTATAAACAAAAAAGTGAAAAGGGTGCTGAAAATTTACTAGCAACATGGCTGGAGGCAGAGTCAAATCTGCAGGAAGATCCAAAAATACTTGGTACTTCGCTTTCACCAAAGCTATTTTTAGTAAATGAAGAAACGGCTAAGAATATTGCCTTTTCCACAGCTCGTAAATATTGGGGTCGTGTATCAACAGAAATGCAAATGTATTTTGACAAATATGGCTTAGATGCAAAATTTGTGAATGAACGGCTCAATGCTTTTTTTTATACACAAAAAGGAAAAGAAACTTTTTTTGAGCAACTCTTTGCGCAACACACAATAGACTTAGAACGACTAATTTGGCTAGTTTTTGGGAAACGAATGCAAATAGTAATGCCAGTTAATGAACTACAAACAATTATTTTATATAAATTTCAAGATGAATATTTAGTGCATATGATGTATAAAGAGCATGCATCTTTTTGGCATTGGCTTTTTACAAAAAAGGTTTATTCACTACTTATCCACAGACCCTTAGAGCAATTCACATTTCTTTATGAAATAATGGGACATTTTGAGCAATCTATGAAAGAAAATTGTGAACATGTGGATAACTTTGTGAATAACTATAAAACGATACTGGATAAGTGTATAACTCATGTGGATAAGCACAATGCTAGCTGTTTGGCAAAAAAACAGTTACGTCTTTATCAAATTGTTGTACACTACCGATTGGCTGAGGGAGATAATAACTGTGTGAAGACACTTATTACGTCCTTTGAGGCGGATTGGCGCTATTCAATGTATGCATTAACGGAGAAGGAAAAAGTGTTAATAGCCTATCTACTATTTCATATAGCACATCAGGAGAAGGATAATGAATTAGTTATTCAATATGGGGAATATTTATTAGAGGATGAGCGACTTAATAATTATGCAATCGAGATAATGCTTGAATATAAAGAGTTACTACCAAATCGTAAGCCGACTCCTCCTGCAATTATTAAAAACTATGAACTAAATTTTTTAGAGAATTTGTATGCTATATTGCTGGATCATTACGTAAGAATGGGACGTTATCAAGAGGGGTTAGTCCTTTTAAAAGAGCATGTACTAGCATCCAATAAAAAAATACATGCAGCATTAGTGGAGGGGAGTTGTAGCAATGAACAATTGATTGCAATTGAGGCATATGTTCAGCAGGATATTGCATTACATGTTAATAATTCATTACAGCATATTGGGTTATCTGTGGAAGAATGGCGTCAACATTATCGCCAATCAGAGGCTCCTTATTATTTTGTAGCTCAAAGTGCCTCTCTCCATCTATTAAATATTATAAAGATTTTATTTGTAACAGAGCACTATGAGCTTTTTGAGAAATTAATGGAAATCTACAAAAAGTATTTATTGATTGACGATCATTTTGAAAAGCTACGAGTATTTATAAGTGCATATGTATAAAAGTAGGGCTGTCCAAAAAGTTGATCTTCGGCAACTTTCTGGTACAGCCCTGTTCCATATGCAAATAATGCTAGAATGAGTTTTAGAAGTTTTCTTTCTGTGCCTTCGCTGTCTCAAAAGAAGCTTTTATTTCACTTAAAAGATCACTATCTTTTAATAAGCGATAGCCAGCTGAAGCAAGTGCTTTTGCTCCTTTTATTAAAGCTGCATCACCTTCAGGGGATTTAGCAGCTTCTCTAAATTCATTTGTATGCCCAATTAGATCGTCTGGGCCAATTTTTATATATGGATGTGCTGTTGGAACCTCGTAGCTAATATTCCCAGCATCTGTTGAACCTTTGCCTTGTCCTCGAATTGTCCAAACCTTTTCTCCTAAAGCCTCTAACTCCTCTTGTAAAATATTATCTAGTAAAGGATTTAGCACAAAATCCTTTACTTCATTTTGGAATCGTTCAATTTTTACCGTTGCCCCGGTTGCTAGTGCAGCACCTTCAGCAATTGCACGTACCTTTACTGATACCTCCTCTGTTTTTTTCCATGAATCCGCACGAATGAAGAATCTTGCTGCTGCATATTCAGGAATAATGTTTGGTGCATCCCCACCATGTGTAATAATTCCATGAATTCGAACATCTGTAGGAAGCTGCTGGCGTAAAGCATTAATCCCAACAAAAAGCTGGATCACTGCATCTAATGCATTAATTCCTTCCTCAGGAGCCCCTGATGCATGTGCGGCTTTCCCGTAAAAATGGAAATCAAGTGGATCAACGGCAAGTGTTTCCCTTGTTAGAGATGTTTTTCCTGCTGGATGAATCATTAAAGCGACATCTACTTCCTTTAAATAGCCATGTGCTACAAAGCTTCCCTTTGCACTGCCGTTTGGACCACCCTCTTCAGCAGGTGTTCCTAAGACGACGACACTTCCACCAGTTTCATCTAATGTTTTAGAAAGAGCAATTCCGGCTGCGACACTCGTTGTTCCGATAATATTATGACCACAGGCATGCCCTAAACCTGGAAGAGCGTCATATTCAGCAAGAAAGGCAATTGTTGAACCAGGTTTTCCACTGTCTTTCACTGCATAAAAGGAGGTTTCATGTCCAGCAACGGCTGTGTCTACTTTAAATCCTGCATTCGTCAAGATTTCTACATGCTTTTGACTTGCGAAAAACTCCTGATTCCCTATTTCTGGATTGGCATGGATTGCCTGGCTAGTTTCAATATACAATGCTTGATTTGTTTCAATGGATTCCTGGATTAGTTCAATTCCCGATAAAGTTTTGCTCATATTTATCTCCCCCTATAGTCCTTTGCTTTGTTTTATTAACTCATCTTTTGATAAATCAACAACAATAGATCCTCCATTTGTTTCTGCCTCGACTGCCTTCATTACGTCTTCCTCATGATACAGCTCGACAATTCTCTGATATGTTTTATTATCTTGATCATCTGCTCGTGCAGCAAAAATGTTCACATAAGGTAAGGCGTTAGGATCGTTGGCATCTTCAAGATAAATGGGGTCCTTTACGGGATCAAACCCAGCTTGTCCAGCAACTCCATTATTAATAACGGATGCAACTACATCTGGTAATACACGTGGTGTTTGTTGAGCTACAATCGGTAAAATGTCTAAATCTTTCGGGTTGTCGACGATTTTACTTGGGTCACCGAAGAGACCAAAATCATCTGCCAATTTAATTAAGCCAGCTGATTCTAATAATCTTAATGCACGAGCCTGGTTGGAAGGGTCATCAGGGATGGCAATTTTGTCACCTTTTTTAATTTCGTTAACATCCTTCACTTTTTCTGAATATATTCCCATTGGAGCAATAACAGTAGCACCAATTGGAACTAAATCGACATTATTTTCTTTAGTAAATTGTGTTAGAAACGCGATATGCTGAAAGGAATTAATATCAATTTCTTTATTTGCTAATGCCTGATTCGGCAATGTATAGTCAGAGAACTCGACAAGCTCAATTTCAATCCCTTCCTTTTTAGCTTTCTCTTTTAAAATCGGCCATACTTCACCATCTGTTCCAGTTACACCAATCTTTACTTTTTCTTCTTTTTTAGCATTATCTGTAGCTGAATCAGACCCACAGGCAGCCAATGCTAATACGGCTGTTAAAACTAATAAAATACTAAACCACTTTTTCATTATTGATCTCCTCTTTCGTTGTTTTATTCAAATGAAAAATGTCCTTCTTACCGTCGCATAATTTTTCTTGATAGCTTATTCCCAATCCACTGCGCAATTTGTACAAGAATAATAAGAATAATAACGGTCACAAGCATGACACTTCCATCAAAGCGTTGATAACCATATGTCATTGCAATATGACCTAAACCGCCTCCGCCAACTGTACCAGCCATTGCAGAGAAATCTATTAAACCGACTGTCACAAACGTTAAGCCTAAAATTAACGGTCCAAGTGCCTCTGGAATTAATACAGTAAAAATAATTTGTAGAGGACTTGCTCCCATTGCCTTTGCGGCTTCAATTACCCCAGGGTCAATGCTAACTAAGTTATTCTCTACTACTCTCGCAATACCAAATGATGAGGCAATCGTCATCGGAAAGATTGCTGCCCACGTACCAATCGTTGTTCCAACAACCATTCTTGTTAATGGGCTAATGGCCACTAGAAAAATAATAAATGGAACTGGGCGAATAATATTAATTAAAAAATTTAACAATTGAAACACGAATTTGTTCTCTAAAATATTTCCTTTTCGTGTCACATATAGTAGTAAACCTATTGTTATACCAAGAATAGAACCGAAGATAAGGGTTATAATAACCATTAAAATCGTTTCACCCGTAGATTCAAAAATACGGGGCCAAAAAGTCGTCCAATCAACCTTCATTGAATTTTACCTCCTCAACAGTTACAATGTCTTGTAATTCAGTAAGAACACTAGGTATTTTATCGCTATGTCCCTCAAATGAGACGAGCAAGTTCCCATAGAACTTCTCCTGAATTTCTCGGACAGAGCCATAGACGATATTAACGTCCACATCAAATTTTCTTGTTACGCGAGAAAGGATAGGATCGCTAGCAATATCACCTTTAAAAATAACACGGTATAAATTTTTGCCGCCTTTTTTTCTCCATTCCTCTAATAGAGATGCAGATGGTCGATCTTGCTGAACCGATTGAATAAACCGTTGAGTCGTTAAATGCTGTGGATTTGTAAAAATATCAAAAACTGAATTAGATTCAATTACTGCTCCATTTTCCATGACTGCTACTCTGTCACATATTTGTTGGATGACATTCATCTCATGTGTGATTAGCAAAATAGTGATTCCTAAATCCTTGTTTACTTTTTTGAGAAGGCGGAGAATTTCCCCAGTTGTATCTGGATCGAGCGCTGAGGTTGCTTCATCACAAATTAATATATCAGGGGAGGTAGCAAGCGCCCTCGCAATTCCAACCCGCTGTTTTTGGCCTCCAGATAATTGCTCAGGGTAATCGTTCGCTTTTTCTGTAAGACCAACAAAACTAAGAAGTTCTGCAACTCTTTCATTAATTTCTTTTTTAGGCACTCCCGCCAGCTTAAGTGGATAGGCTACATTTCCAGCTACCGTTCTTGAGGAGAATAAGTTGAAATTTTGAAAAATCATGCCGATTCTTCTTCTCAGCTTTCTTACCTCTTTTGGTGTGAGCGAATTAATATCAACACCTTGTACTTGAACAGTGCCATGGGTTGGACTTTCTAATAGATTCACAAGTCGCAATAATGTGCTCTTTCCTGCACCACTAAATCCAATAATTCCAAAAATCTCTCCCTGCTGAATTGAAAGAGATACATCTTTCACTGCATTCACTTCACGATCACCAAATTTAAAGGTTTTCGCTACATTCTGAAATTCAATCATTTACTTGCTCAACTCCCTATTTAAAAATAAAGAACAAAAAGGACCTTCCTTTTGTTCTTATCGATTAAGAAAAAAGGAAGGTCCCCACTATTGAAGAAACTACTTCCTTCTCATCTTTCAAATGTAAGTACATTTGCAGGAATTGGCACGGTATTATGTTAATAACCCGCTGCCGAGACTTCATTGGGCCTGTCCCTCAGTCTCTCTGGATAAGAAGAAATTATCGTATTTAATTGTCTGTTAAGATTTAAACAATACTATAATGCTTGATGAATTATATGTCAACATTTCTTTTAAAAAGTTTTATTAGAAAAATAAATCCATTTACTGTTATAACAGCAGGAGTACATTGGTAGCCGCGTTTTTTCTAGTGAAATAATTTATGCTTATGTTACTGAGGATGTCAATGAGCAGGCAGCCATAAAAAGGTTCAATTTGAAAATTGCCTACTTCCAAATTGAACCTTTCCGTTATTCTAAAACGCCCTTTTCTCGTAAACTAGCAATTTGTTCATCATTATAGCCAAGTGCAGTTAATACTTCTTCATTATGCTCTCCAAGCTTGGCACCGACATACTTGTACTCAGGCTCAGTGCCATCAAATTTAAAGGCAGAAGCAATTTGCTGTTGCATGGTGCCATCGCTTTTTGGAATATCGACGATCATGCCGCGAGCCTTCAACTGTGGATGCTCACATGCTTCTGGAAAAGTGAGTACAGGCTCTACACAACCTTCAAAATCCTCGTTAAATACCTCAAGCCATTCCTCATATGTCTTTGATAGAAAGGCATCATGAACAGCCTCTTTAAAGCGTATTTGCGTATAGTAAGAATCATTAAAGGTATTATCAATCAACTCAGGAATGTCGAGTGCTTCACAGAGCAGTTTACGAAATTGAGGTTCTAAGCTACCGACAGAGAAGAAGCGTCCATCTTTTGTTTTGTAAAAATCATAGTAACTGCCTCCGTTTAAAATTTCTTGCTCTGGCTGTGGTACACGACCACCCCCAATAAACGCAGCACCATACATAGCATTCAGCGAAAAGACAGCATCTGTCATACTAATATCTATGAATTGTCCTTCGCCTGTTTTTTCACGATGAAGGGCAGCAGCCAGTACCCCAATTGCGGCATGCATTGTCCCTCCAGCTATATCAGCTAGTTGAACCCCCATGGAGACAGGCTTTTTATCCTTATGGCGTGAATAATCGAGTAAGCCTGCTAAAGATAAATAGTTATTATCGTGTCCAGGTCGATTGCTATAAGGTCCAGTTTGTCCGTAACCAGTAATCGCACAATAGATAACCTTTGGATTTATTTCCTTTAGAGCTTCATAGCCAATGCCAAGGCGTTGCATGACACCAGGCCGAAAACCTTCGATAATAACGTCATACTCTTGCACCAGTGATTTTACAATGTCTATAGCCTCTGGTGATTTAAGATTTAATGTAATTGATTTTTTAGATCGATTTAAATGTTGATGAATGTAAGCCTCATGATCTTCATCATAGGGAGGCATAATTCGTGTTAAATCAACGCGCTTTGAAGATTCAACATGGATGACATCTGCTCCTAAATCAGCAAAAATCATTGTCGCCATTGGCCCTGGTAGTAATGCAGAAAAATCGAGAATTTTTAACCCTTGTAAAATGCCCAAATCTTCCAACCCCTTTTTGTGTAGGCTACACGACCATCCCATTGATGGAAGCGTAGCGCTTTTCTCATAATCCCCATTGTGTGAAAAGCGTAACGTTCGATTCTGTATTAATACAGTTTATTTTATTTTAAAGAGTATTATAACAGAATAGACCTTAACTTGCCTATGCTATTTTTCATTATAAAATAAACATTTCAACTTTCATATGTCAGAATAACAATAAAAGTAAAAAAATTTAGAATTTAGATTTTTTATCAAATTTCAGACAATAGTTGTCAGTTGTTAGAATATTTAATTTAAAAAAATAAATTGTAGAATTTTGTTTACTAGCTAGCTATATGATACGACCCTTTTTATTGATACAATCCTAGTGGTGTATTGGATTCTTCTTACGCAATTTGGAAATGATACTATTACCCCATTTATTAATAAAGTATCTCTCAAAAAATACATATAAAATTAACGTAAATAGGAGAGAAGAAATGAAATCACATCAATTAAAACTAAAGCATTTAATTATGGGAGTTGCGATGGCAGCATTCTTTTTCACGAGCCTTGGTAGTGTTTGGGGCGGATACAGAATGAATATTGACTCGATAAAGGAAAATACACTAGAAACGAATAGGGTTTATGCTCAAAAATTGGCATCTACTGCGGATTCTTATCTACATGAATCTTTCCAAATATTAGGTTATAGTGCAACTCAGATACAAGCAAAGATGGACGATGCGCAAGCATTGAATCAGGAAACAGAACGTTTGAGATTGCAAAATCAAATGTTTAATTCTGTAGTAATAACAAATGCAGAAGGATTGGTTTTATCCGTCTCTCCACCATCTATTGAAATAAAGGGGGAAATTTTAACATCAATCGGTGCTAAAGAGGCGTTATCCAAAAGGACACCACTTATCTCTAAACCATATGAGGCGATGACAGGACGTCTCATCATTTTTATTTCTCATCCTATTTTTTCCGACTCCAATGAGTATTTAGGAATGATAGCAGGGACTATTTATTTAAAGGAACCAAATGCCTTTAAAACTTTACTGGGAGAGCATTATAGTAAGGACGGCTCTTACGTATATGTAGTTGATTCAGATGGGCGTGTTATCTATCATCAAGACCCAAGTCGGATTAATGATGTGGTAACGAAAAATAAAGTCGTTCAATCGGTGATATCAGGAAAGAGTGGTGCTCAACTTGTTGAGAACACAGAAAGAGTGAAAATGCTTGCTGGCTATAGTACAGTCCCATCAACAGGATGGGGCGTTGTCGCCCAGAAACCTTTAGACGTAGCACTAGCCCCTTCCTTTGATCGTGTGCAGGAAGTCATTATTAAATCTGTACCCCTTATGATTCTATCTATTATCATTGTACTTTGGGCGGCAGCACGCATTGCCAACCCTTTGCAGCAACTAGCAAATTTAACGGAGGAAAGTTTAGATAAGAAAAATGTAGAAGGTTTAAAATCTGTAAGTGGATGGTACTTTGAAGCTTATTCTTTGAAGAATGCCTTGGTTCGGAGTTTATCATTTTTACATGGACAGGTCTCGTTTTTCAAGGATCAATCTACTGTTGATCCACTGACGGGAGTTACGAATCGACGTACAATGGATTCGATGCTTGCCGAATGGTTAACGAACAATGTACCACATGCAATTATTTTACTAGATTTAGATCACTTTAAAAGTGTGAACGACACATATGGTCATGCAGTAGGCGATAAAGTTTTGCAATTTTTAGCCAGTCATATGGAAGCTGTGGCTCGTGAAGAAGATGTATGCTGTCGATATGGTGGCGAGGAATTTGTCATACTGCTACCAAATACGGCAGCAGAAGAGGCAGCACAAGTGGCTGAACAACTACGAGAAATTTTGGCAACAACAGAAAGTCCATGTGGCAGACCCATAACATTATCTGCAGGAATAGCTGCCTATCCAGCAATGGCAGATTCAACAGAGGAACTAATTAAAGCAGCTGACGATGCACTATACCTTGCGAAACAAGAGGGACGCAATCAAGTAAAGGTTGCGGAAATATAAATGCAGTAAAAAATGAAACAAAGGGGCTTACAATTTTGAATTTCGGGGTAATTGATTAATGCAAACATCATTTGGGCAAGCTACTTGTAAGTCATCCGCCATATGACTTCCTAAACCATGTTCAAATGATATGTAACTCGGGTCACATCTCTTGATCGACTTGACAAGACGTAAGGTTATCCCCCTTTCCCTTATGACACCCCAAGGACGACTAGATGTATGCCTATATATCGTGAAAAGCCAAGCGAGCACCGATGCTCCTTGGCTTTTTTGTTGTGTGGATGAAGGGAATTTATTTTGTTATTAGTGAGGGTCAAACGTGGCCACAATGGTTTGAAGAGGAGAGAAGTGGTGATATCACATGGAAGAGCTCGTCAAAGTGTAGAGCCCGTTCTAAAAGTGGGAAAAGATGCTCATTAAGAAGGGCTATCATTCCAAAAGAAATAGAAAGGTGAGTCAAAATGGCGAATCACTCAGTTAGCAAACTGAAAAATTAATCACCATTTCAGAAATAGAAAGGTCATTTGATTAATCAAGAAATTTACCTGACTAATTTAGATTTATCTATGAAGGTTCGTTAGCTACGAGCCGATATAAAGAGTATGAGGAAATGATATTTGTACGTATCAAAATACATAAGCGAAAGGAAGAGTGGGATGGATAAATCTAAAATCCAAAAAGTAAATAAAGCCTTGATAGCAACAGTATTTGCTACAAGTGGGATTGCCGTTGTAGTACCTCCACCACAAAAAGCGGCAGCGGCTACTTCTCCCTTTACAGACATCGACCAATACTCAGTTCATTATAACGATATATTAAAATTATATTCTCAGGGTGTGATTAACGGGTTTGCCGATAAAACCTTCCGTCCTGATGTCAATGTAACACGTGGACAAGCAGCAAAAATGATTGCAACGGCATTAAAATTGGATACGAGAAATGTCCAAAATCCTTATTATAAGGATGTACCGAAGGGTAGCGAATTTTATAAATTTGTCGCAGCATTGCAAAACGCGGGCATTATGTCTGGGTATTCTAATGGCACATTTATGCCAAACGAAGTGATGACTCGTGGCGAATTAGCAAAAATATTAGTATTAGCATTCCATTTGGAGGTATCTCCTAGTTACAACAATATTTTTAAAGATGTAGATAGCCAATCAAGCAATGCTATCTATATTCAAACACTTATCGATTTAAATATTACTGAAGGCACAACACCTGTGACATTCTCTCCGTTTGATGCTGTAAATCGCGGACAGTTTGCTTCTTTTGTGGTTCGTTCACAAGAGAAAAAGAACAATGAAACATCTTTCAAAATTATAGATGTAGATGATGATGCCGTTTATATAAATGGTGAAGCCTATGCAGTTCCAGAAAGCCTTTCACATATTTTTAATGACGATAATGCACCTGTCTTAAAGGGTGCTTATATTGAGGGTGATCTTTCTGGTAAGAAGGTTCGATCCATCTCTAAACTAACATTAAATGCAAGCGGAACAAGCTCAAGATTCCTTGATTTTGATGGTGATTATGGTTCATTAGGTGCAACCATTGTAGTTAATGGCAACTATATTGAATTTTCGAATCTGAAGATGACAGGTACTATGTTTGTCAATGAAACAGTTCGACCACCATTGCATTTAGGTGCTACTAACAATCAACCATTATCCATTGGGCGTGTGGCGAGCAATAATATTTCTTTTATCAACTGGTCAAATCCAGATAATACTAAAGGCGATGGTCCATCTAATAACAATTCAACAAACGATCTTCAAAATTGGACGAACCAAAATCCTGATAAAGATAAGCCATTTGTCAACTGGTCAAAAGAAAAACAAGAAATGAAAAATGTTGAAAAGCATCTTGAATTTTATAACAGCACTGTTTCGAGACTAGTAGTATCACAAACAGGGACAAAAATCGAATCCAATATGAAACTACCACGTGTAGACATCATCGGAAGTGTTCGCGAATTTGAAATTCAAGGCTATATTGGAACATTAAATCTGGATACCGAAACAAAGTTAACGATCTATGGAGATGGCAATATTGATTGGATAAACTACAACAGTTATACAGATTTAGAGCTGTATATAGATGGCCGTATCGGTACTCTATATGTTGATAATTCATACGGCAAGGTTGACATTGGGGACTATACGTATATCGACAAAGTCATTTTACCTAAAGATGAATCTCCAAATAATATCTTTGATGATTTCCTAGATGATAAAGACAATATCGGAAATATCACAGATCCAGATGGCAAACCAATCGATAAAGACGAAAACGAGAATCAGAATCCAGATGATAAAACAAAGCCTATTGTAAGTATTACAAATGTCAAAGTGCTCAATGGCAGTGAGATTCAAGCAGATTTCACATCTGATGAGGTAGGTACGTACTACTATATTGTGCGTGAAAAGGGAGCAGAGGCACCTAATAAACGTGAAATGGTAAACCATCTTTCAATTGAAAACGTTGCATACGGAAGTAGTGCAGCAATCAAAGGCACAAACTCAATAAAAGTGTCAAATCTAGGTGAGAAAAAAGAATATGTCATCTACATCATGGTTGTAGACGGCTCGAAAAATGCATCTGATATTGTCTCTCAAGCATTCCAAATGAAAGATGCAACTCCACCAGTAGTTAAATCTCTACAAGTTACGCCTTTACATGGAGGAACACGTGCTGAATTCAAGTTTGCAGCAAGTGAACCTGGAGATTATTACTATTATGTACGTAAGAAAACAACAGCAGCTGACCCGACGACGGCAGATATCGTCGCAAACCCAACAGGTAAAGGGAAAGCAAAAGCTGGAGAACTTGGAATAACAGGAATTTTAACAGAATTAGATGCTGAAACCGAATATCAACTTTATGTTGTCATGAAGGATGATTCAGGCAACTTCTCGGTAGATCCTATACCTAAAGAGGCGGTTAAAGAGTTTAAAACTGGTGAGCTTGATAATATCCCACCATATGTTGTAGGTGGACAACTTGTATTACTAGATGAGATTAAAAATGAATTTTATCTAACCGTGAGTGAGGATTTAGATCCTATTTCTGCTGAAAAAATAGAGAACTATGATCTTTCAGGTACAGGGATAGTCAATCAAGGTGCACAGCAACCGATACATCCTACAAAGGTTGTCTATAATAAAGCTCAGAAAAGATTAATTTTCACCATTCCATCACTAACAGGCTTTGTAAACGGGGATAATCTAGTTGTTACAATATCACCGAATGTTAAAGATTTGGCTGATATCGAATTTGAAAATATCAATAACATTCCAAATAATACTGTTCCGCGAAACACAGCCGAATACATTCATAACGATATTGAATTACCAGTCCTCACAATTATAGGAGAACCAGTAATTAATAATACAAAGGACCAAACACTTCTTGAGTTTAATGCTTCAAAAGCAGGAACGTATCATTATCTAATTATGGAGTCAGATATAACTCTTACACGTGATGACCGCTTACGTTTAATTGAAGCTGTCCAATTAAATGAAACAAAATTTAAGGTTGGAACAGAAGAAATCGATATTGTTGGGAGCGGAGGTAATAAACCTGCTCAACTAGGAAAACAAAAGGTAGTAATCCCATTACCAACAGCAAATTTAAATCCGTTTAAGAGCTACTCTATCTATATGGTATTGCGCGATCGTTCAGGAAATGTTTCAGATATTGAGACTAGACATGTAATCGATGACCAAACACCACCGAAAATTGAAAATACATCGATAAAGATAGCTCAAGGAGATAAGAATGCTACCTTCAAATTTATGTCAGATGAAGATGGTACGTATCACTATATTCTTAGAAAAGCTGGCGATGCAACAGTTCCAGTACCTTCAAGTGCTGAGGAGGTTATTGAAAGAGGAAGAGCTAGCAATATGCGAAAGGGTACTAATGAAATTAATTTTACCTCTTTAGAACCCCATCAAAATTATGAGCTTTATGTTGCGGTAAAAGATAGATATAAAAATGCAACAATGCTTCAAGTAGGTACTGAGTCAAAAGTATATACTTTTGATGAACAGCAAAATAAAACAATTACTTTGACACCAGGCGAAACTGACAAAGGTGTAATGGCATATAAATTCTTCTCAGATGGTACACCACCAAAGGTAGAGGATCCGATCGTTAAACAGCTTGATGGAAAAACATTAGAAGTGACTTTTTCTGAGGCTATTGAATTAAAAGACTCAGATTTCCAATTAGTGAATCCTGAAACAGGCACTGCAATTACTCCTACTTATGCTTCATGGAAGTGGCAGGATAAGGTAGATGAAATTGATGAATGGAAGCCACGTAAAATGATACTAACATTTGCAAATGAAGTTACACAAAGCTTTGATATGACAATCAATGCTACCGCGAAGGATAAAGGCGGATGGGCATTCAGTAAATTAAAAGCAGAATACAAATATCCAACAAAAGTGAATACAATTACTTCAGCAACGTTAGTACCTGATATACAGTACCCAGGTGACTTAAATATTTCTAAGCAGGTTCGAGTTATTGCTAACTTAGATGCAGATATAACATGGAATCAGCATTACTATTATGCAGTTCTTTCAAAAAACCAGGGTGACTTAACAATAGCTAATATTAAAGATATTATCGAAAGAGCTGATAGCAGTAATTACACAGACATTCCTGGCGGAGGAATAATATCTTATGGTAAGGGACAAATAACAAAACCTTCAGATGCAAGTTCTGAAAAAACATTTACGGCTATTCAAACAAGCACTGATCCAAATTCTACAAACATATTCCAAAAGGATCAAAAAATATATTTATTTACGAAGGATAAATACGGAAATATAGTTTATGCGAAGGAATCTACATCTCCAACAGCTCCAAACTATGTCTTAATCCAACCTAGAACTCAATAGAATATAAGAACACTAGCTATCAATTCTAATAGCTAGTGTTTTTTATTTACTTAAACACGTTATTTTAAAAGTGGATGATAATCAATATCATTTATAATACATAGTGAAGGAGGGTGAAAGTCGACATGAATATAGAAGAACATCTACTACTCTGGAATTACGCTTCTATCAAGGTATTAGACGTTCGTCATAGAGTAATGAGGATAGGGGATACATTACAGCCTTATAAATTGCCAACAAGTGTACTTATAGTAATCACGCGTGGAACAGCGCAAGTGCATTTGGATCAAACTAATTATCACGTGATTCAGTTTCAAATGATACATAGCGGTAAAGGGGCAGCTTTAGAAATTAATCAAATAACTAATGAACTAGAGTGCTACCTTATTTTTTATAAAGGTTCTGTTCCTTATCCTGTTGGTCAAAGGATTCTTCAGCTGTTTGAGAAAAGAAATGCATTTCAAATCCAGTTTAGCTTGGTACCGAAATATCCGGTAACTATTTATGAAAAAGTGCAGCTTATGTACGAAAGCTGGCAACAATCACGGTGGCTGGAACGTTTGCAAGTTAAAACATTATTCTATCAAATTATATTAAGTATATATCAAGAGTTATGTAGCCAAGAGAGCTATGTAAAAGAAACAGATTTAGTAAGTCAAATAAAGAGGTATGTGGATGAGCATTATGCAGATTCGATAAGGCTAGAGTCTCTTGCAGAGCATTTAAATTACAGTGTATCACATATATCGGCAGTATTTAAAAGAGAGACCAACTATAGCTTTATCGAATATGTCATGCATACAAGAATGAAAAAGGCTGTAGCTCTATTAAAATCAACAAACGTGTCTTTAAAGGATATTGCGACAAGTGTTGGCTATACAGATGTTCATTATTTTAATCGTATTTTTAAAAGACATCTAGGAATATCACCAGGGAAATATAGAAAACGAGTAATGGAACAAGGCATACTAGAAGATACTCCACAAATCATCATGGAATCCTCTATTGAAGGGGAAATGTTTCAACGATATATTGTTAATGATAATCATTATCAATATAAAAAAGGAGAAAATATTCCAATGTCTCAGAAACATAAAACAAACTTTGCAGCGATAGTATTGCTTTGTCTAACACTACTATTGGGTGCTTGTTCGAATGGCACAAACCCACAGTCCAAGACACAAGGACAGACTACCGAAGTAACACAAGCAACCATCGTTTATAAGGCGGCGAATAGAGAAGTGGAGATTCCCAAAAATCCGAAACGTATTGTAGTTGTAGCAGACAGTTATGCGGGTTATTTATTGGCATTGGGCATTAAACCTATTGGTATGTCTGATTTTGCGTTAAGTAATCCTTATTTTGAAGGTAAAATAGATGGCATTGAAAGTATTGGTGACAACAAATCGATTGAAAAAATCTTGGAATTGAAACCAGATTTAATTATTGCTTTTGATGGCATGGAAGGCTTTGAAAACTTTGAAAAGATTGCGCCAACTGTTGGCATTAAGTATGGCGCCATGAGTTACCGTGAACAATTAGTAGAGTTTGGTAAGATGCTTAATAGAGAAAAAGAAGCCGCTCAATGGATAAATAATTGGGATGAAAAAATTGCCGACAACAAGTCAACTATCCAAGAGGTTGTTGGAGATCAGACCGTTTCTCTAATGGGTGGTACTGACAAAGAGGTTTACATATATGGTGATCATTATTCTAGAGGTGGAGAAATTATTTATGGGGAGTTCCAGCTAAATGCGCCAGCCTTGGTTCAAAAAGAAGCACTTGAGTCGAAAGAATGGGGAGTTGCATTTTCCATTGAACGTTTGCTGGATTATGCAGGAGATTTTATTTTTGTAGAAGATACAGCACTTGCATTTCTAAAGGAAAGTATTTTATGGAATGAGCTACCTGCGGTGAAAAATAACAAGGTCACTATATTAGATAGTGATGCTTCCTACTTTAATGATCCCGTTTCATTAGAGAAGCAGCTTGATATTGTAGTAGAAGCCTTTAACAAAATGCATAAAAATGAATAACATGAATATTTTCGGAAGCCAAACTACCATCAATGTAGTTTGGCTTTCATTTGAGAATCATTTTCAATTATAATGATAGTAGTAAAAAAGATAGGTAGGAGGAATTATGTGCATTATGAATGTTGATGACCATATATACCTGTGGGATCATGCTGCTATCAAAGTGCTAGATGTTCGGCATCAGATTATGAGGATGGGAGAAACATTACAGTCTTATAGAATGCCAGCTAATGGCTTTATTTTTGTTTCCCGAGGAAGGGCGCAAGTTCAGCTCAATCAAATCGAGTATATTATTCAGCAGTTTCAAGTCATACATGGTAGCAAAGGGACTATTTTAGATATTTTTCTAACGGAGGATGAGTTGGCGTATTATTTGATTTTTTATAAAGCGACCATGCCTAATCCTATGCGCCCGGAAGTATTACGCCTAATGGATAAAAGTAATCCATTTCAACTGCAATATAGCTATATACCCAGTTCCCCGATTATTATTTTTCACAAAGTTAAATTGATGGAGCAGGAGTGGAGGAAGTCTGGTGGAATAGATCGCTTTCATGTAAAATCATTATTCTATCAATTTGTTCATAATCTGCTACAGCAACTACATAGCCAAGGTATAGATATGATGAAGCCAGACCTTGTAGGACAGGTAATGAAATATTTACAAGAGCATTATGCACAGGCTTTGACACTAGAATCTATTGCAGCCAATTTGAATTATAGCGTTCCTTATTTAGCGTCCATTTTTAAAAAGAAAACGGGTTATAGTGTAATTGACTATTTGATTCAGATTCGCCTTGATATAGCGGCAAATTTATTAGTAGAAACGGATGCCACATTGAAGGAAATTGCCGAAAATGTGGGCTATAAGGACCCTTATTATTTGAGCCGTCTTTTTAAAAAGCATAGGGGTGTTACGCCATTACGCTTTAGAAAACAAGAAAGAAAAAATGCTATACATCGTCCTCAAAATAGCATTGAATCGTCCATTGTTTGGAGACCAATATGGCGATATATTGATAGTGATAATCATTATCAATATAAGCGAGAGGAAGTTATACATATGCATAGAGGTTCAAGAGCTTCATTCACAGCAATGGCACTACTTTGTATTACATTACTATTATCAGCATGTACGGGAGGTACTGTTAATCTAAACAATGAAACTACTGGACAAAATCAGACTGTAGTAGAAAGTCAGTCAGCTAGCTCTACTGAGACAAGGGTTTACAAAGACCTTCAAGGGACAGAAGTAGACATTCCTACAAATCCAGAACGAATTGTCCTTCAGGGTAATGCAATTGGTGATTTAATAGCATTAGGTATAGAGCCTGTTGGGGTAGATCGTCGTTTCATCGAGAGCGGTGTTTTAGAAGATAACGGGAAAATTAGTTCAACAGATATCGGCTTTCCAACAAATTTAGAGAAGGTACTGACGTTGAAGCCCGATTTGATTATGCTGTCATATATTATGGATAATGAGGTTGAAGAAGCTTCTAAAATTGCACCAACCGTTGTTTTCGATGGTATGCAGCCATTAAAGGATCGATTCCCAGTCGTTGCTGATATTGTTGGTAAAAAGGAAGAGGGAGAGCAGCTACTGAGGAAATATAATGAAGATGCCGATGCAATGTGGGAACAGCTTCGCGCAAATGGTAAGGTGGCTGAAGGAGAAACGGCTGTCGTATTCCAATTTTTTTGGAATAAAAAAATGTTCGTGATGAAAACAGGCGGGGTAGCAGGCTTGCTGTATCAAGACAAAGGATATACTATGGACGAAAAGGTACAGGCATTACAGCCAAATAGTGGGCCATATATTGAAATTACTAAAGAAACACTGCATGAGACACTTGTGGGTGATCAATTATTTGTATTAATTTCTGGAGATAAAGAGGCACAAAAGGCATTTGATGAATTAACACAAGAGCCATTATGGAACTCCTTACCTGCCGTGAAGAACAATAAAGTTCACTTTATTGAGGATAAATGGAATTATGATGATATGACAACAAGTAACATGCTGTTAGAGGAATTTCCAAATATACTGAAAAAATAAGTAAACTAGAAAGGCTCGGGGAAATCCTTAGCCTTTTTTGTGTTTGATAAATAAAGGCAGACGTTATCAAATCATCCAGCAGAGGCAATTGATAGTAAAGAGGACTATCAAAACTGTTAGAGAAATAGCTGGCTTTTCTAAAGAATTAAATACGATAAACTATAAAAGTCAAGCAATTATAGTTATCTATATTTGCTTGACTTGTTGTTGAAAAAAGGTAATGTCAACGGCATAATAAGCAATTTTGTAAGGCGAGGGGTTGATTTCCGTTCCGCCAGCGTCCTTTCCAGGGGGCGTCCGATGAGCCGCTTCACTCACTGCGTTCGCTCCAGGGTCTCCTCTGTGACGCTAAATCCCCTAGGAGTGACGCTGGCTCCACTCCAATCAACCATTCTGCAAAAGTGTCTTTTCCTGAACAAAATAGCCATTAAAAGTGATGTGTGACAACACCCCTCCATAGAAGAGTAATGAATACCTTCCCTTTTTTGCTAAAAAGTTAACATTTTTATTTTATGGATTGGAGTGGAAGGCTACTTGACTCCGGTGGGTAGCGAGACAGGCGAGCCCCTGCACGGAGCGGTAGCGGAGGAAGCGGCTCGGCGCTCGCCCACAGGAAAGCAAGTAGCCTGCAACGGAAATCCTTTTTCACCTTTCACATAAATTCTATGGATGGTTTTGTTTTTCAACACTAAGTCAAGCAATTATAGTTATCTATATTTGCTTGACTTTTAATGATAACTATTATCAATTATAATGACTCTATAATGATTGTTTCAATTATATTAAGGTGGATGCAAAATGTATAGATTAATGGACACAGCAATAATTGAATGGAAAGAAAAGGTTAATACATATTCACTTCATACAAAATTTCCAACCTTATTAGCTTGCGATGTTGCTACCAAAATTTCCTTAGATGGAAAATGGTTATGTTTAGATAAAAATGAAATGATATATCTTAGTGCGGGGAAAATAGCAAAGTTAGAAAAAGCAAATCACCAAGTTGTTCATTTATACATTGTATCTTTTCAAATGTACAGTCTTACTGAAGAAAATGCTGATTTATTGCTTTATCGTGTCGATCATAAACAATTGCCTGCCCATGGCTCAATTGCTAGTGTAGAAACATTATCGTATCGTGCTGTTACTCTTCTTCAAGAACTTGTAGGTGAGTTAGACTTAGGTGAACAGCATTTTCATAGTAGACAAAATTTTTTGTTGGAGGAAATATTACATTTATTTATCCAAGCTTTAAAGCCGTATAAAGAGAAAGTAGATTTGATTATGCGAGAAGCTCTAGCATATATCAATCGCCATTATGATCAAAATCTAAATCGATCACAATTAGCAGAGCTTATGGGTTTTAATCCAAGTTATTTTTCAAGATTGTTTCAACAACAAATAGGGCGTAGTTTCTCGAACCATTTGATGAGAGTGAGAATAGACAAAGCAAAAATGTATCTTCTTTCAACGGATGCCACATTGAACGAGATTGCGAGAAAAGTTGGCTATACAGATGGACTCTATTTAAGCCGAAAGTTTAAACAAATTGTTGGTGTATCGCCAAGTGAGTATCGGTATAGACCAAAGCCGAGACGTATTGTAGCATTCCAATATAGTGGTGATTTACTTGCTTTAGGCATACAGCCAATTGCTGCTCCTTTTACACCATGGGAAGTATCACCGCTTATACATCGTGAGCTTAGTGGTACGATTGATCTGGAGCAAGATAGAACTCATCAACTGGAGAAAATGGACATCGACCTAATCATTGTGCCTGAATATTTATATTATTGTCCAGGCAAGTTAGAAAAATTGGAGCAACTTGCACCCATTTTGGTTTTGCCATGGAATCAATTAGATCGACTTGAAGAAGTTAAGCTTATAGGGAAAATTCTTGGATGTGAGGCAGAGGCAACGATGTGGGTTGAGCATTATCAATCCATTACACATACAGCAGCTGCTAAGCTCGAATTCATTATACAACCTCACGAAACAGTAGGTTTATATGAGGTATGGGAGGATCATACAATATGTATTTGGAATACCACTGCAAGAGCTACCTTTAATTTATATAATGGCTTAAAGTTAACTCCTCCTCCACGTATTCAGCAAGAGGTGCTCGAAGTAAATAGTCATCTTTTTATAGAGGGAAATATATTGTCTGACTACGCTGCTAACCACATGTTTGTCGTCCTCACAGAAGATTACTATCAAGATTTCCCAAATAAGTTATTAAAGCATAAAGCTTGGAAGCAGCTATTTGAAGATCCAACAAGGAGCATTTATCCAATTAAGCTGAATGATTTTTGGTGCAATGATGGATTAACGCTAGAAAAACAACTTAGTATTATGCTAGAAAAGCTATATAATCATTAATAATGAAGCCAATGTCACTTTTGTCCATATGCAAGTTCTCACATTTTGAAATAGACGATTGAAGAAGAGACCATTACGATAAGGATATTGATTGAGAAAGATTATCATTATCGATAGGAGTGGAACAAATGGTCAAGGCGAGGCAAAGAATTTGGATAGGGTTAATGATGCTACTGTTGATTTTAATTGTTTTAGGTGGCTGTAGCAAGGCGACAAAAAGCAATTCAGAAAGCCCACAGTCAGAGTCAAAAAGTAATTCAGAAACAGATACAAAAATTATTAAAACAGTTGATGGTGATGTTGAAATACCTGCCAATCCTCAACGAATCGTTACGCAAGGATATTTAGCAAATTTTTTAGTTTTTGATGTTAAACCAGTCGGTGCACCATATTGGGAAATGGAAAGCCCTTATACTATGGAATTAAGTGAAGGGATCACAGATATTGGTCAAATTGATGGAGGCTCGGTTGAAAAAATTTTATCACTTAAACCAGATTTAATAGTCACGGTTGGAGGAGATGAAAAATTAAATGAGCAATACCGCAAGATTGCCCCAACATTGGTCATCCCTTATGGTACATATCATGAAGTTCATGACGAAATGAGAGCTTTTGGGGAGATTTTAGGAAAAGGGAAGGAAGCCGAAGAATGGCTAAAAGAATTTGATAAAAAAGTAGCGAAGGCAAAGGACTCTATTAAAGGGTTAATTAGAGAAGGAACGACTTTTTCTCTTATGGGTCCGTTTGGAAAGGATTTTTATATCTATGGTGATGGTGTAAATCGCGGTGGACAAGCAATTTATCAGCAGCTAGGTTTAACACCACCAAAATTAGTAAGCAAGGATTTAATTGAGCCAAAAATTAATGCACTTAGTATTTCACAGGAAAAGATTGCAGATTATGCAGGTGACTATATCTTTTTAGACATTTCAGGAGAAGCGGAATTTGATGAGAATGACCCTGTATGGTCAACGATTGATGCAGTTAAAAATAATAAAGTATTCTACTTAAATCCCGAACGTTTCTGGCCATATGATCCAATTGCAGTGGAATCACAGGTTGAAGAAATTGCTAAAATGTTAAAGAACCATTTAGAGCAAGAGAAGTAAATGCTACAAAAAAGCCCAAGTGGATAAATTACCACTTGGGTCTTCTACTAGGAATCCAAAAAACGGGGAAGACGACTAAGCATACAAGGGAGGACGCTCACATGGTCCTCCTCATCAAATTTCACATAATCAGTAAGAATGTTTTTGTCGCTTAAACGCTTCATTTGTTCAGCTGCTTGATCAGCTCCTTCAAGCATATCTGGCAGCTCGTTAGCGCCGATTGTAAGTAAGAGATTAATAGTATGCTGACTGTTCCAAGTTTCAGCAAATTTGTCTATTTCTTTTAGTACGGCATTGTTAGCCCACCAAACAGAGGGGCTTCCGACTACTACATGACTAAATAAATTTGGTCTCGCACATAGAGCATACAGTGTGAAAAGACCGCCTAATGAATGACCAACAACCGCTTGTTTCTTCTTATTGACTGGCCACTCCTTTGCGATAGCAGGCATTAGCTCATGCTCAATAAAGTCTAGGAATTCATTGGCTTTGCCATTAGGAGGCCAAGGCGATCCATCTGGACGTGGTGGTAGCTGAGCTTCACTAACAGGTAGTGTAAAATCATTGCAACGTCGTTCCATATCAAAGGGTTCCTTTGAGGGATAGCCAATCCCAATAACAAGAATTGGCTCATAGCCTTTTGGTTTACGTGTTTGTAATTTTACTGCCTCAGCGAGCGTTGGAAAAAGAGCGTCCCCATCTAAGGCATATATAACAGTATAGCCATCTGCTGGTGGTGCTTCTGTTGGGGCAGCAATTAAAATTCGATAGTCAAGCTGTTGACGAGATGTCATGGCAACTTCAAAGTAGTTATCTGATGTATAAGGTTTCTTTGTCATTGTTGTCATGGCGCTAAAAACTCCAATACATCCTCTATCACTTTTCCTTGTGCATGAATACCACCATTTAGCCAATAATCCTCGGATGTTTCAAATACTTGATTATGTTTGAAGGCAGCTGTACTTTGCCAAATTTTACTGTCCTTCAACTCATTTATAAATTCATCTCCAAGATTGCCATCATTGATTAGGAAAATATAATCGGCATCAAGTTCAGGTAGAATTTCTAATGATACTTCAAAGGCACCATTTTTCACGTAGCTGCTTTGTTCAAATCCTAATTCATGTGTTAAGACATACCCACTGAAATACTCATCAGTCATGAAAAACATTCCTTTTGCATTAAAGCGAATTAACGCAACCTTTTTACCTTTTGTGATGGAGGCTAGCTTTGTTTTTGCTGCATCCACCTTTTCTTGATAGCCTTGTAAAGCTTGCTCAGCCTTGTCTGGTTCATCAAGTAATTGCCCTAAAATTTTAATAGAGCCTTCTAAATCGCTTGCAGCATTATTAAATACATAGGTTGGAGCAATTTTGGCATATTTTTCGTATGTGCCATTTTCCACATAAAATGAATTGTGCAAAATAATTAAATCTGGTTTATTAGCCATAATTGATTCGGCTGAAGGGGGACCACTTGCAAAGCTAATTTCAGGTACGCCTTGTAGCTGATCTTGTAAATAGAGCTGTGGTTTAACACCATTCGACCATTGCATAATAGGCTTGATGCCAAAAGCTAATAACGAATCCTCCATAACAGGTGCAAATATTTTTGTAGGCTTAGCAGGTAGTGTCACATCATTGCCAACCTCATCTTTTATTGTTAATGGATAAACACTTTGCTCCTTCGTATTTTCTGAGTCAGCCTGTTCTTCTTTATTACTTGATTGGTCATTGCATGCCGAAAGTATGCCAATAGCAAGCAATAACATCGCTAATATATAGGCAGATTTTAAAATCGTTTGACAGTGATTACGACAATTTTGTTTCATTGTTCATCAAAGTCTCCTTCCATTGATAATCATTCTCAAATGGAATTATAAATCACTGTCTGATAGGATACCATGGACGGAAACAGGAAAAGGGTTTGGATTTTTTCCGGTTAACATCAGCAACATTTCATCTAGCATTCGGTTTATAGCAATAGCAGAGTATTCGAACCAAGGATTTGATGGCAAAACATATACATGTCCATTTTTTACGGCTTGGAGCTCTTTCCAATGATCGAGGTATTGTAAAGTGAGCCAATAATTCCGAGTGGGCGAATCTGGGCAAATGATAAATAGTAGACGGTCTGGATTTATATCTACTAGCTGTTCAAGTGTAATAGGTTCGTTACATGTTTGTTGTTGCGCATCAACAAGACGAAGCTGCAAATCCGTAAAGAGCACATCCTGAATGCCTTTATTACAATATAAAAATAATTGGTCGCCACATAAACGGAGAACAGCAAAAGTATCCTCCCCAGTCACTCCTTTGATATCTTGTTTAGCCTGTAATACCTTTTGTTCATATGTTTGAATGAAATGCTCACCCACGCTTTGTTTTTTGACAGCAACAGCTATCTCTCTTAACTGTGTTCGCCAGTCCTTAGCTTGTATATAGACATTTTTAATACCCATTGTTTGAAGCCAATCAAGCATGGAGAGGGAGGGCTCCTCTTGGAAAATGTGAATGTCTGGCTTAGCAGAGGCTAATTTTCTAAAGTTGTCTTCGGACTCTGCATCAAAAATATTGACATGCACTTGAATTTTGTCTTGGTAATGGTTGTAATAATAAGGACTCCATTTAGCATTCAATGGAGCTGCAACAGGTACGATGCCAAGTGCTAATAAATTCCCGGTAGCTGAAACAGAAAAAGTAGAGATTCGCTGACGAGCTATTTTATTAAAAGCAGAAGGTGAAACCCCCACTTCCTTTTTAAACTTCCGACTAAAATAAAATTCATCACTGTATCCAACTTTTCTAGCGATTTCACGAAGCAATAGATCTGTATCACGCAATAGCTGCTTAGCATGTCCAATACGCAGCTCCGTTAAATAATCAGTGGCACTTTGACCGAATGCCTTTTTAAATGCCTCACCAAAGTAGCTAGAACTTAGACCAGAAATGAGTGCCAGATGCTCCATCGTGAGTGGTTGATGATGGTTTTTAGCAATATAATCTCGAATATCCTTTAATGAAATTTGAGTTGTCATTCTATCTGTTATGCTTTCCGTTTTCATGTAACATGTCACCCCTTGTATATAATTATGGGAATTACTTTGCAGTAACCAATAACTTTGGTAATGCACCGAGTAACTTCTCCCTTGTAAAGGCATCACTATAATTCCACTTTGTTGCATCCACTAAATAAACGTGGTTATTTTGTACGGCAGTGAGGCTTTTCCAAATATCACTTTGCATCAATTCCATCGTTGCCTTTTGCGATTCTGGTTTATCAGATAAAAGCATAAAAATTCGATCACCAGCGTATTGAGGCAAGTGGTCTATCGGTATTTCCTTATACCCCATGCTTGCTTGAAGTAATTTTTTTACTTGCGGGTGAGGCTGAAATCCATCTGGATGAAAAAGGGCAGGGGATAGACCTGTACAGCCCATGACATAAAGGCGTTTACCATGATCAAAGGTCAAAACTGATGCCGTTTCACCAGGCTCTACAACGGTTTGTAGCTGCTGCCACATAGTTTGTTCTTGGATTTTAAAACGTGTTAGCCAATTTTCTGCACATTGTTGTTGGCTTAGCCATTGTCCTAATAGACGGATGCGTTCTTCTAATGAATCCCAAGAATTTAGGGTAATAGTTGGAGCAATTGACGATAATGCCTGATATTGCCGTTCATCGTTATTTGTAAAAATGATTAAATCTGGATTAAGCTTTGAAGATTTTTCTAGATTGATTGGAAATGCTACATCTTGAATGTACGGAACATGGTTTTTATAAAAAGATTTACTAATAGAGTTTTTGTCACCACCTATTGGCTGTACATCAAAAATCAACATATCGCCAAATGTCTCTCCATGATAAATAATACGATGAGGAGAGGAAGGGATGACTACCTCATGTCCAGTCCAATCTTTTACAATTGTTCTTTGCTTATACTGCCGTGCAAACTGCTTTGGGGGAATCCCAATCACTTGTCGGAAGCGGCGATTAAAATAATATTCATCATCAAATCCAACTTGCTGTGCAATATCCTTTAATGGCTCATTTGTTTGTAGCAATAATTCCTTTGCATTGGTAAGACGTAAATCTGTAATATAATCTAACGGTTTTTTCCCTGTTAAAGTTTGAAAGATTGCGCTATATTGCCATTGAGCGATATGAGCTAGCTCTGACAGCTTTTTCACGGTTAAAGGCTGTTGATAGTAGCTATGTATATAGTTAATCGTTTCTTCAACCGACTTTGTCATTGTTAATTGGTAATTCACATGAAGCTGATGTTCAAATAATAAATTTAATAGTTCATACAAGATTCCGTGTTGTTTAAGATAATCTGATTTAGGCTTTAAATGATATAGATCTTCGGTAAGACGAATAAAGCGCGTATTTGGGTAAACGGTATACTCCACTTCATCAGAAAAAAGGGCTCCTAAATATGGAGAAGGGTACTCATGTTTTAGCTGAAAAGCTGTAAAAGTTATTTTATAGAAATGGAATTGCTTCGTTAGATCCGATAAATCTATCATAGAATGAGGTTGTATAAGAAAAATCTTCCCTTTCGTCACCAAATAGGGAATATCATCAATCGTTAATGTGCCACAGCCATCCATAAAAAGTATCATCGTATGGTGAGAAGTTGAGATAAATGGATAGCTCTGTGAAATATAGTCGATATCTTCTAAATGAAATAGTAAATTATTGTTAAAAGAAGATGAAATATTGTCTTCCATCTGTTCACTTCCTTGCTAAATGAAAATGATTATCAATTAACTATATTGTATAAAAAGTAAAGAGACATTTCAACAAAGATGAAATGTCTCTTGCTATTTATTTTTTTAGCATAGTAGGTATTTGTGTTAACAGCCATTCTCTAGTTGAGGCATCGCTATCACTTTTTTGAATATCAATTGTGTAAACATGTCCATTTTTCACAGCAGGTAGGTTCTTCCAGATCGGGCTTTCCATCATTTCTTTTGTCGATTGTTTCGCCTCATCATCTACTGGTGTTAGGATGAAAATTCGATCACCAGCATATTCAGGGAGAAGTTCTGTGGAGATTTCAGCAAAGCCTGTTCCATCATCAAGTATTTTTTGTATTTTGTCACCAGGCTTAAGAACGTTTGAATCGTATAAAACTTGAGAAAGTCCAGCACGTGCCATTACAAATAATCGGTCTCCTGGATAATAGGTTAAAACCGATGCCGTTTCATCTGGTTTAACGCTACCATCAGCTACAAGTGAGTTCCACATTTTATCTGCTTTTTCTGTATAGTCATCTATCCATTGTGCTGCTTCATCTTTTTTATTAAGTATATCGCCTAGCTCTGTCAAACGTTGGTCCAAAGGCGCGAAAGTATCAAGCACTATGGTTGGAGCGATTTTAGAAAGCTGTGAATATGTCTTATCATCAGAAGTACCAATAATGATAAGGTCTGGTTTTAATGACAATGTTTTCTCAACATTTATAGGAAAACCAACGTCCTCTACATCTTTTACACGATCTTCCCAAGCATAATTTGTAATCCAGGAGAAGCCTGCACCAACTGTGTTGATATTCAATGCAAGCAAATCACCGTATCCTTCTCCATGATAAACCACTCTCTGTGGATTTACTGGAATTTCAACCTCATGATCTAGATAATCCTTATACAAACGAGTTGTTGCTTCAGTTGCTGTTGTCCCCTTTTTATTTGTTTCTTCATTGCTTGAACCACAAGCAACCATAAATATCCCCATCAGTAGTAATAGGCTACAAATGAGCATATGTCGATTTAATTTTTTCATGTCTATTCCTCCATAAATGATAATCATTATCGATATAGATTAGCATAATTTAGTCATTGTCCAAGGACAATGGACAAACAAAAGATGGGTCATTGAGGTTTATCCAAAAAGCGAATGTCTTCTCTTTTAAATGGCAGAAAATAAAATCCGTTTAACCGTATAAGCATCCTTCCATAGGTGGAAAATGGGCCTTTCATTGAACTAAGATGCATGTAATGAAAGGAGTATACAAATGAAAAAATTTTGGGTGTTTGTCTTAACAGGTATGCTATTAATTGTTACAACGACAGGATTTGCACGTATGGCCTATGGCATTATTTTACCGTTTATGCAGGAGGGGTTAAGCCTTACGACCTCTCAGTCTGGTTACTTAGGTACAATGCTGTTTTTAGGCTATTTACTAACTGTTGGACTTTCAGGAGTACTCACAATACGCATTGGTGCAAAAAATGTTCTGTTAGTTGGAGGAGTCTGTGTTGTTTTAGGATTGATGGGTCTAGTTTTCGTCACTAGTTTCTGGGAGGCTGCTATCACACTGTTTTTTGCAGGCGCTGGTAGTGCACTTGTGTATACACCACTACTATCTATAGCCATTAGGCTATACCCTAAGAAACGAGGGACTGTCATGGGGCTGTTAATGAGTGGAGCTGGAATTGGGATGCTTTTATCAGGCTTACTCGTCCCTTTTATGCTGCAACAATTTCCTACGTTAGGATGGCGAGGGGCGTGGTTAGTATTTGCGATTTTGACACTGATCGTCATGTTGTTAGCGTTCTGGACGATAAAGCAACCAAATCCTGTTAAGAAGGATACAATACAGGAAAAAACAACAGCATGGCGCAATAAGCAGCTATATATCATTGCAGGTATTTATTTTGCTGTTGGTCTAGTCTATCTTATTCCTAATCTATACCAAACAAGCTATATGAAAAGCCTTGGGCTATCCAATGGACTAGCAGGTTCCATTTATGCCATTGCGGGAATCGTGTCGATTGGAGGCGCTCCATTCTGGGGAATGTTAGCAGATAAAATGGGTGTTAAAAAGGCATTAACAGCGGCTTTACTACTATCGGTTGTCGGCGATTTACTACCAATAGTGTTTGAAAATATTGGAGGGTTTATATTATCCTCTATTATTTGGGGTTCATCACTCGGTGGTGTTCTTGTCTTGATTCAGATGAAGGCAAGCCAGCAAGTGCCACCTCCATATATTGCATCTGCCATCGGATTTATTTCCATTTTTTATGCAGTTGGTCAAATGATGGGGCCTGGTTTAGCAGGTTGGTTAATTGAGCATGTTGGAGGATTTCCAGTTGCTTATGGCTTTGGAGCGATAGTTTTCTTTATATGTATCCTGCTAGCATTTACAATGACTACTGCAACAACAGAAGAATTCTAAATTTCATAGCGGAAACGATGTACCTTTGCTATACTTTGGTTAATTATTGATAATCATTCTCAATAAAATACTGAGGGATGGTGAACGCTATGAATATCGACTTTCATCAAAATTTTACTCAATTTTTTCATGCATTAGAGATACTAAAACCACAGGAAAATGCAACACAATATATGACATTCCAATCATCGATAAAGGAAGGGGCAATACATCGTTTTATGCCTCGTGCAGATTTAGAGGTGGTTGTATCGGATTATTCATTTCATCAAGAACATCGAATGTATATCTCTACAGCGAAGCCAATGGTGGAAGTTAGCTACTGCTTGCAAGGGACACGTGGCGTTCATATTTCTAATTGTGAATATGAAGTAACGCCAGGAACATGTACTTTGCAATTAATGGAGCAAGTAGAGGCAAATTTTTTATTTAATAAAGATGAGTCTTATCAGATGGTTGGCATCGGTATTCCCGTAACAACTTTTAATCATTACATGGAAAAAATCAATGGCAATGGCGGTGCTACCAAGTTTTCTAAGGTTCTTCAAGGATATCCCTATCGTTTGTTTCAAGAGAAGATAGATTCGCTTGATTTGTTTATGGTAAAACAGCTGCTAGAAGGGATAGCAGCTAATCGGATGACTAATTTGGAGTTAGAAAGCATGGCTTTACAGCTTTTAACGAGAACATTTCAAACCTTTTTCTCTCATCCTACTAATTCAATGGAATTTTCACAGGACGATAGAGCTAAACTATCTCAAGCAAAAGCCATCATGGCAGGAAATATAGTGAATCCTCCTTCACTCATGGAGCTGTCTCGTTTAATTGGCTTAAATGATTATAAGTTGAAAAAAGGATTTAAAGAAATGTATGGCACAACAGTATTTGGCTACTTACGTGAGCAACGATTAGAAAAGGCTTGTTATTTACTACAAAATGGAACAATGAATGTCATGGAAGTGGCAAATGCTGTCGGGTATTCGAATCCAAGTCATTTTGCTGAGGTTTTTAAGGAGAGGTATGGGCTGAGTCCTCGAGAATTTGTAAAATATAGTTCACACTAAAACCCCTCCAGCGTTATGTTGACGCTGGAGGGGTTTTCTTACTTAGCAATGCTATCTACGACATTTTGAATGATTTGCCGATTAGCAATAGCCCCTGAATATAACCAACTTGAATTTTGGTCAAATTCATAAACATGGCCATTTTTAATAGCAGGTATATTTGCTAAGAGTGGATCACTTAATAATTCAGTGCTGCCTGTATGATCACTGTTAATAACAAAAAGATAGTCAGCATCTATTTGTATAAATTTTTCTAAAGAAACCTGTGACCAATCACCAGCAGCAGAGGCTGATACCTCTTTTACTAAGGTTGGTGTTTGTAGTCCGAGATCCTCATAAAGAACAACACCGCTAGAAGCTGTGTCACTTACCATATAAATTGTATTTTTAATATTCCAGATGACAGTGGCAGAAGGGCTTCCAACTTTGTTGTGAATATCTTCTTTAGCTTCTTTAGCAAATTGATCATAATCTGCAAGGACTTTTTTTGCTGTATCTGTTTGACCAAAAATTTCGCCCATTGTTAAGAGCTTATTGCGCCAATTATTATCCTCTGCTCCCATGACATAAGTAGGCGCAATTTTGCTATATTGCTCGTATTTTTCACCTTCAGCAATTTCAGGTGAACCAATTACAATTAAATCCGGATTAAAGCTTGTAACAGCTTCGTAAGGAAGATCAAATTCAATTGTTGGGATGTCTTTTAATGAATCTTGAAGGTAGCCTTGGATAGAGGTACCTCCTTTGACTGACCATTGTGCAACTGGCTTTATGCCCAATGCTACAAGGTGATCTTCTAAATAGGGTGCAATGACATGCTGAGGATTTTTGGGAATGGTCACTGCATGACCGATGGCATCTGTTAAAACCCGATTAGTGCTCTTTTCATTTGTTGTATCGGATAAGGAAGATGGTTGATTTCCACATGCAGCTAATAGGATGGAAATAATAAAAATGCCTATTAACAAGACATTCTGTTTTATATATTTTGTCAAAACGATAAGCCTCCTAATTCAATTGATTTCTATCATGCTATTTCATTATAATGAAAATGATAATCAATATCAATTTGATGTTTAGGAGATAAAACGAAATGAACAAAGATCGTCAGTTACTGTCCCATATTTTTTATCAACCTATTCAAATAGTGACATTACAAGAAATGTTAAATGACAAAGCAGCACATTTCACACATCCTATTATTGTCATCATTTATGAGGGACAAGTAGAGTGCACCCACCAAGGTAAGAAGATTCAGCTTAGTTCAAATTCTGTTATGCTGTTGAACGATACTGACGATTTTCATCTACTTGAAACAGGTGAAAGTAGCGGAATCGTCATTCAATACTGTGCATATGGCTCTAAAACGGATCATTTATTACAAGATGCTATTTTAATTGAACATGGCTCCTATCGGCTCATGAATCTAGCTAAAGAAATAGAAAAGGAAGCGGACGCCCAAGGTAACAATCCGTTTCACTTACAAAAATTATTTGGTGAAATGCTTGAAGTGTTATACAACCATTTACGTGATAATACACAACAACAACTATGGATTGATAAGGTACTTCATTATATCAACCTACATTTTCGTGAAGAATTAACAAGGGAGCAGCTGGCTGAAAATGCACAAGTAAGTCCTGAGCATTTTTCACGTACCTTCCACAAGCATACTGGTCATACATATAGTGAATATTTAACGTTGCTAAGAATACGAGAATCCCAGAAAAAGCTGTTGTTAGCGATGCCGAAATTAGATGATCTTGCCCAGGAGGTTGGCTACCGTGAGGGTACTTATTTAAGTCGGAAATTTAAAGAATTAGTGGGTATGTCACCGACAGTTTATTATCAAAAATCGAAGCGTGTCATTGCGCTTAATACCAATCATACAGCCTGCTTACTTGCTCTGGGCATTACGCCAGTGTTGGGGGTGTATTCTCCATTTCTGGAGGGCATCGAGCCAGTACCCTCTTTGCAGAGGCTTAAAGGCTATGAGTATGCTATTACGTCAAATTATCAGGAGATAACCGCAGCATGTCCAGATGTCATTGTTAACTACAGTGGTGGCAAGGAGAAACAAGCATTACTGTCAGTAGCCCCTGTATTCGAGCTACCATGTAGACAATTGAGTTGGCGAGAGCAATTTGGGCTGATTGCCGATATTGTTGATAGGCGAGAAGTGTGTAAGAGCTGGCTTCAGCAATATGATGAACAAATAGCGCATTGTAACTATATTCTTGATCAACAACTTGGGTCAAGAAGGGGTACCGCTATTGTTTGGGAAATAGGTAGTCATCAAGCATATTGTTTAAATAGTAGTCATGGGAGAGGAAGTCATATATTATATGAGGATTTAGGCTTTAGTCGACCAGATGCGATAGTCACGAAAAACATTGAACAAACAGGCTACTTAACAGTAGATATTGAAGATATTGTGTACTTTCCAGCTGATTATATATTCGTTACGGCTCTTCCTACAACAGATTTTGGAAAGGAGTGTCTCTTAACAGTATTGCAGTCAGAAAAATGGCGGTCACTTACGGCAGTGCAAAAGAAGCAGATGTACTTTATGAATCAATATGAATTATTTTATGGCTATGACCCATTATCTACAGTGGCTCAATTACAAAAATTAATGGAAGTACTAACATCATAAAAGTACAAGGGAACAAATCACTTCCATGCATAGACAGTTATTTTACTTTCTTCTACAATTATTGAGAATGATTATCAACTAATGTGTATGGAGGGAAAAAATGCTTAGACAAAATAGAAAATTCATAGCACCACTGTTTCTTCTATTACTTCTTTTGTTAACGGCTTGTGGGGAAAATGAAAAAAACACTAGTTCAACTACAGAACAAGATACAAAAGAAGCAGAGACAAAAACGGTCCAGACGACAAATGGCGAAATTGTTATTCCGACTAATCCACAGCGTATCGTAGCAGAGGAATATATTGCTAGTTTGCTTGTATTGGACGTGAAACCAGTGGGAGCTCCTGGGTTGGCTCTTGAAAACTATTATTTAAAGGATGGATTAAAGGATGTAGAAGAAATCGGTGATTATGGAAAACCATCGATTGAAAAAGTTATATCACTCAAACCAGATTTAATTATTACGGGCAATGGGGAAAATTACGATGCTTTAAGTAAAATTGCACCGACAGTTGTCATCCCTTATGGTGAATTAAAGAATGCACATGAAGAGCTTACATATTTTGGTGAATTGCTTGACAAAGAGCAGGAAGCGAAGGATTGGCTCGCACAATACGATCAAAAGATTGCCGATGCAAAAGCACTGGTAGATGCGATTATTCCAGAGGATGCAAGCTTTTCTATTATTGAAGATGCAGGCAAATCTTATTATGCTTATGGCGATAACTTTGGACGTGGTGGACAGCCAGTTTATCAGTCGCTTGGTCGTAAGCCACCCGCTAAAGTAGCAGACGAAATTATGGAAAAGCAGTGGGTTGAAATTTCAAAAGAGGTGCTAGCAGATTATACAGGAGACTACATCATTTTAACTGCAGATGGTCGCACAGTTGAAGATTTTAAAAATGATCCAATATGGGGTAGCCTACCAGCTGTAAAAAACGATCATCTTTATGTTTGGCCTGAGGAACGTTCGTGGTACTATGACCCTACAGCAGTGTTGGCTCAGGTTGAGGAATTAACCAAATGGCTAACGACTAAAAAATAACAGGGTGAGTTGTGCAGATAATTTATTAGTACGATGGTTTATAGCAAGTAAAAAAAGGAAGCAACTTTAGCAATAAAGGTGCTTCTTTTTTGTTGTTTCATTTTAATATATTATTGAGAATGTTTATCATTTATAATATTCACATGAGGTACCATTCTATGCTTTGATTAGAAAGGTGTGAAAACAAACAGTGAACATAGATGATCATATCCTTTTGTGGAAAGCGGCTTCCATTCAATTGTTTGATATTCGTTATACAAGGATGCAAAGTGATGAACAGCTTAGCTCCTATCGTGTGCCAGCAAGCGGTTTTTTGTACGCAATAAAGGGAAAGGCTAAAGTATTATTAGACAGTAAAGCCTATAAGATAGAAAATTTTTATATAGTGCATGTTGGTAAAGGGAGTTGCCTGCATATTAGTGCTGTAGAAGATAGTTTGGAGTACTATTTAATTCTCTACAAAGCGACGTTACCTCTTCCTCATAGAAAAAATTTGCTAGCGTTGTGGGAACGTGAAAAACCTTTTCAGCTTCAATATGTTTTTCAAATTTCGAATGCGCTCACATTACAGGAAAAAATCGAAACTATGCACCGAGAGTGGCTCAAACAGGGCAATCTAGCCCATTTTCATGTCAAAGCCCTTTTTTATCAATTCATTTCTGAGCTTTTGCAGCAATTACATCAACAGCAAGTCATTGTTCAACAGCCGGACCTTGTGGAGCAAATTCAAAATTATATAGAAGAATATTACAATCAACCGATTACACGAGAATCGCTTGCCCAAATGTTGAATTATAGTGTGCCCTATATAGCTAAGCAATTTAAGCAGAAGACGGGTAGAAGTATTATTGATTATCTTATCCAGATAAGAATACAAAAAGCACAGCAGTTATTATTACATACCACTTCGAGCTTACAGGAGATTGCGTCGAGTGTTGGCTATGAAGATGTCTCTTATTTTATCCGTATCTTTAAAAAGTACAGTGGGCAAACGCCAATGCAATTTAAACAACAGCCAGATAAGCATAAATCGTATCGTCCTATGTATCGGCTTTCTTTGTCTAATGATAAAAAGTGGATACGACATTATATTGATAATGATAATTATTATCAATATAAAGCAAAAGGAGATTTATCGATGAATAAAAAAGCAAAGTCCTCTATGATGGCGACTTTATTGCTATGCTTCACTTTATTGCTTAGTGCATGCTCTGGTACTGCTATCACAGCTTCTAATAATGGAGAAACAAAAGCACCAGCTAATGAGTCAACGGAAGTACAGTCGACAACCAAAATTGTATCCACTGTGAAGGGGGATGTCGAGATTCCTGTTGACCCAGAACGTATCGTAACCGATTATTACCCAGGTTTTTTATTAACTATGGGCATTAAACCAGTTGGAACACAGGAGCTTTATATGAAAAGCCCTTACCTGAAGGAGCATAATGAAGGAATTACTTATTTTGAAGAATCCCTTGAAGCAGTAGTTGATTTGAAGCCCGACCTTATCATTACTGGGGATGATAAGAAATACGAAGCATATGCTAAAATAGCGCCTACAGTTTTAATACCCTTTAATTTAGAAATGGATGCAACATTGGAGGAGTTTAGTAAAATTTTAGATAAAGAAGAAGAAGTGAAGGCTTGGTTAGATGACTATAGTCAAAGGGTAGCAAAAGCGAGACAAACGGTTCAAGATATCATTGGTAAGGATCAAACCGTGACGATTTTTGCTGGTGGAGCAAAAAATAACATAACATTATATGGTAATGGTTATACAGGGCGATCATTTTATGATGGGCTTGGGCTAACTCCACCCGCAAAAGTAGTAGAGGAAATTGATCCTGAAAAGCCGTGGCTGGAATTATCACCTGAATTACTTCCAGATTATGCGGGTGATTATATTTTTGTGGCTGTTGATAAAGCGACAGAAACATATGATTATAAAAACGAACCAGTTTGGAAAACGCTAGATGCTGTGCAAGATGATCAAATTTTTGAAATTGATGGCTGGAGTTTCTGGTTTTCAGATCCTATTTCAATCCTAGGACAAATTGAAGAAGTGACAGAAATGCTAGTACAGCATGCAAAAGCAAAATAAATGGGATTCCATAAAATCACTCAAGCATTGGATGTTTGAGTGATTTTTCCATGTTTCATGCATGATTGTAGAAAAATTTATTGAGAACGATTATCAATTATAATAAACTGGGAGATAGTGATAATTGGAAGGAATGATGTAGGATGCTGCCAAAAGAGGAGTTTTTTTTTCTTTGGAATCATGCAACGATTAAAGTACTCGATATACGATATGAACTATTTAAACCTGAAGAGATTGGGAAATTATATAAATTGCCTGCTAATATGTTTCTTTTTGCCACAGGTGGAGGTGCAGAAATCCAGATCGATTTAACAAACTATACACTAGAGGGCTTTCATCTTATTCACGGTGGAAAAGGCTCCACTTTGCAAATCGTGGCAACAGACAAAGGGTTTGAATACTACATGGTATTTTATCGAGCTTCCATTCCTTTAACCCTTAATAAAATGATAGCAAGAGCCATGCAAAGCAATAATCCTTTCAACTATCAATACAGTCTTATACCTAACTCACCTATTACTATGTTTAAAAAAATACATTATATGTATATAGAATGGGGAAATGCTAATAATCTCAGCAAATTTACCATTAAATCGCTATTCTATCAATTATTAAATGAGATTTTCAAGCAGTTAGAACAAGACAGTATCGACATTCAAAAGCTGAATGTCTCTAGTCAAATTAAAGCCTATCTAGAAGAAAATTATGCACAGCCATTGACTTTAGAATCAATTGCGAAGGCATTACGCTATAGTCCATCCCATTTATCCATTCAATTCAAGCAACAAATAGGTTGTAGTCCGATTGAGTATTTAATTCAGCTCCGTATTGAAAAAGCTTCTATTTTGCTTGAGCAGACAAATGCTAGCTTGCGCGATATCGCAATGGGTGTCGGCTATAACGATGTTTATTATTTTAGTAGACTATTCAAAAAGAGAGTAGGCGTTTCCCCCACAAAATTTCGTCAAAGGGAACAGTTGAATCGTCTAGTAAAAGATAGTCCTTCAATGTCTGAAAGATACTCCATTGTCGATTGGAGCTTCCAAGATTATATTGAGAATGGTTATCAATATAATGAAAGGAAGTATGAACCAATGAATAAAAGAGGATTATCAGCTATTGCAACACTCTTTCTATGTCTGACACTTTTATTAAGTGCTTGCAGTAGTGGAGCAACAACAAATACTGGAAGCGGGGAAAAACAGGCCTCTACGGCACAAGCAGTCAGCGAATCACAAACAAAAATTGTATCCACTATGAAAGGAGATGTAGAAATACCTGTAAATCCTGAGCGAGTAGTGGTGATGTATTATACAGGTGATGTACTAGCTTTTGATGTGACACCAGTGGGCTCCTCTAAAATACAAGAGGGAGCAGCATTTGAGGAAGAATTAAAAACAGTTGAAAGTTTAGGTGAGTGGTTCGAACCAAATGTGGAGGCAGTAATCCAATTAAAACCTGACGTCATCATTATCCCAAGTAAGGATGAGCTGTATGAGCAAATGCAAAAAATTGCACCTACTGTCATGATCGATTTCTCTACATCACTGGATGACCGTTTAACGAAGATTGGTGAAGTATTAGGGAAAGAGAAAGAAGCAAAAGAGCTTTTAGCTAATTTCTATACAAAAGTAGAGAACAGTCAAGAGAAGCTGAAAGAGGCAGGTATTTTAGATAAAACAGTTAGTATTATGGAAGGCGGCAAAGGACAAATGTCCGTAGTGACAAGCTATACCTATGGACGTGGTTCCCAAGCTATTTATGAGTATTTAGGTTTGAAAGCACCTGATATTATTCAAAAGAAAATTGATGACAAAAACAACACGGATGAGGCAATCAATGTTTCTTTAGAAGTACTAACAGATTATGCAGGTGATTTTGTGTTCCGTTCATCCTACGAAGGAATGGTGGATTTAACAGATCACCCAGTTTGGTCTAATATCCCAGCCGTTAAAGAAGGAAGGCTGATTGAAATGGATTTTGGTTTTTGTTACTATAACGACATTTATTCATTAACAAAGCAGCTAGATTTCATCGTGGACAACCTAGTAGCTACGACAAAATAGTATAAACATTAGAGAGTGCCCCATAAATATCATTTATGGGGCTTTTGTCTACAGTCTGGAACAACTAACTTGAATTTAGTTGTTTCTTCTTTCAGAAGCGTCATGCTTATTTTCTTATAATTTGGAATGTGCCAGACGTAGTTGCTTGAACAATATGGCGATTTCCATCAACATAGAAGTTAGTATGCAACTTCTCACCTAAATCGTTCCTTTGAATAATGGAAGCATTTTTAGGCAAATTGTTAATAATTAATTCGATGTTTTCCTCGAATTCTATAGGTTTATTATTGAGTGTCATCTTGAATGTAATGTTATTTAATTTTCTTTTAAGCTGAATTTCTATGACACCAGTAGTATCCTTATCCACTAAAGTTGAGAGAGAAGGAATAATTAATGTCATATTGGATTTGGTAGTTAAGATAAATCTTTCTGTGTGAACTCCTGGGTCAGTGACATTTATTTTTGCACTATAATCATTTCTATTTCTAGACATAGCCGTTGTTTTACCAGGCAATGCGGCGATATTGGAAAAATTAGGCTTTGTATTTTCAACTGATTGTGTTGGAAGTTTATATTTACCATTCACAAAATCAATTAAAATAGACACATTTGGAACTATTTGTTGCTGCACGGGTGTTAGCGCCTCAAACGCAGTTTTAACCTTTTGTACATCCTTAATTGTAGATGTTTTAGGTGATAGAGCAGCAATGGCATTTTCTACATCTTTGGCAGCAGCTTTATCCTTTACGACAAGTCGTTCAGCCTCCAATAATAGTTGCTCTGTACCATACGGTAAATAAGCATTTGTAAATTTTCGTAATGCATTATATTCAGCACGTGCTGCCTCAACTTCTTGATGGAAGCTTAAGCGTGAAGAATTTAATAATTGTATTTTCGTTACTACTTTGTCAATTGTCGTATTTGGACTTATATATGATGATAGTATTCTCTGTGTTTCAGCATTAACAAATGTTTTCTGTGCAGCGTTTAAAGAATTGAACCACTCCCTTGTAGCCAAAACATTTTCATAATAATTAACTGCGGTAGGTTCAACAGAAGCTAGTTTTTCTTCAATTTGTGAAGCGAGTTTACGATATAAAATTCTAGTATGTTGATGATTGGAAAGTACGTCATAATTAGTAACATACTGTTTTTCTGTTTCAGTCAAATTGTTATAAGCTTTGAGAGCCGATTCCAATCTTGTTTGGAATGAGGAATATCGATCATCAATGATTGATATGAGCTGAACAACATTCCAGACATTAGAATTGTAGTAGTAGTTATTATTGTATGTGTAGGCTATTTTTGATGGCTCTGTAACTTCAGCTGCTGATGCTGGTGCACTGTAAAGAAGTGAAGGGATAGCAACTAAAGACAGCAAAGCCAATCTTTTTTTGTTTTTCATACTAAGAGAAGCCTCCTATTTTATTTTTCATGGTAGATGCAGTGGGAATCTATCCAAGATTTGGTGTTAAATCAATTTTATCATAGCCTAGGATCTTTTTATGCATTTTTTAGATGATTAGGTAGATTGGTTATAAAATTTATGTGAGCATCATATAACTTCAGTACCTATAGAGGAAGTTATATTTGTAAAGATAATAGAAATTCAATGGGAAAAACAGGAGATGTTGAGTAGAGAGCATGGTGAGTCAATTGGTTACAATTGATCCCGAAGGTTAAAAATGCATCACTAGGTACTGTTCAAAAGAAGAAAATGAACAATTCATCAAAGTATTATGTTGTAACAGGTACATAAGAAAATCGACAAATCGCTGAAAATATTCATGTGATGAAGTATTAATTTGGGTGGTATGTAGACATTGAACAGATTAACAGTAGATAGAGAGCCAAGAAGGGAACGGTTACAAGCAAACTAAGCAGAAAAGAAAATTAAGCAGCTGAACAGTCAAAAGTTACGAATGTGATACATGAAAAATACAAGGATGTTCAGGATTTGTTCAGTACCATGTAGTAAGCTATTTTATGTAATCTTGTCAATGTCTTAAACTGTAAGCAAACCAAGAAAGACTAGGCTTCTTTTGTAAGCCTAGTCTTTTTTGTTCGTGCAATGGATAGGATTTCTGGAAGAGATGAATAGAGCTCATAAAGTGACGGATTCAGCTTCCAAACTGGCGGTTAGAACGACATCATTCGCCTTTAAGTTTTTGGAATGGAGAAGGCGATGGTTGTGCCTTGATCAATGACACTGTTTATCGTTAATTCCACGCCAAATAATTGCTTTAGACGTTGTTCCGTATTGACAAGACCTACGCTTGTTTTCTTTTCAGGTATCCTATGTTCAAAGCCAACACCGTTATCAGAAATGGCTATTGTAAAAAGCTTCTCCATCTCTTTGATGCAGATGGTCACAGTACCACCCTCTCGACGAGGTAAAATACCATGCTGGATAGCATTTTCGACCAAGGTTTGTAACGACAGTGGAGGAACAAACAGACTCATCTGATTAGGAATATTCCACACAACTCGTATCCTGTCACCAAAGCGAATTTGTTCAATTGCAATATAGGCGCGTACAAGCTTTAATTCATAGTCGATAGGCACGACTAAATCGACATTTTGGAAATCGAAACTCATTTGTAGGTAATCACTAAAGGCCAGTAGTAATTCCTCCATTTTTTCATCATCTACTCCATTTAAAGAAATAATAGAATTCAGTGTATTGAAGAAAAAGTGAGGTTGAATTTGTGCTTGGAGCCATGCAGCTTCAATGCGAAGACGTTCCTCACTAGATTGCTTCATCTGAATGAGTGCTTGAACACGTGATTTAAGCTCCATGTATTCCATTGGTTTCCTAATGTAGTCATTTGCTCCACTTAAAAAGGCGAGTCGAATATCTTCACTTTGCTGTCGAGCTGTTAAAAATAATATGGGCAGCTCTGAAATTGAGAATTTTTCACGAATGTACTTTGCCAATTCATAGCCAGACATATGCGGCATCATAATGTCGGAAATAACTAAATCAAAGCTACTCTCTTGTAGTTTTCTAAGAGCTTCGGTCCCACTTAAAGCTGTTTCAATTTCAAAGGGTTCAGTCGAAAATGCATTCACGAGAACTTGTAAGTTTACAGCATCATCATCCACGACAAGAATTCTTGCCTGACTGGTCACCAAAGTAGTTTCTTCAGTGGAAGCGGCAAAGCTTTCTTTCATTTGCGATAAATCATTTAACAATGACGTAAATTTTAATAATGTTGTATCCATTTCAGTAGTGGAGTCACTGTATTCCACTGTTTGTGTCTTTGCTATGGGTAAGGAGAACGTAAAGGATGAGCCTTCCCCAAGAGTGGAAGTCAACGATATTGTCCCACCGTGCAAAGATATAAGCTCTTGGCAAATACTTAAGCCTAATCCGAGGCCCCCACTTACCGACGTCATTGTTGAATCAACTTGCTCATAAGGGTCGAATATTCTTTCTTGCATATCCTTTTCAATGCCAATTCCTGTATCTGTAACGGAAATATATAATTTTTTACCAACCACTTCGGCATCAATCGTAATGGAGCCCTGCTCTGTAAATTTAATGGCATTATGAATTAAGTTGGCAAAAATTTGAATTAATCGTGTCTCATCTGCTAACACAAAAGGTGAATTAGTAGGTATCCGTATGATAAGCTCAATTGGTTTTCCTTTCAGCATAAAACGAAACATATTGCTAACCCCACTTGCGAGATTATAAGCATTCAAAGGTTTGGGCTGCAGTCGAAGCGTTTTTTCTTTTAGCTTTACTAGATCTAATAAATCATCTAGCATATGGGTCATGTGATTGCCGATTCTTACCAATAGTTTTAAATCACTTTGATCTTCTTTAGTTTCCTGTTTTGCTAACAAAGTTTGGGCGATGCTCATCATGCCGTGCAAAGGGTTTCGCAGCTCATGAGAGGTATTTGCTAGAAAATCATCCTTTGTACTTATTTCTTTTTGTAATTTCACAGAAAGCTGTTCAGTTTGTAAGGTTGATTGAAAATAGCGTGTAAACCAAAATGCGGATAATGCCGTTATACCAATTAATAAATCAAAAGGATAATGACTATAAGGTAGTGTAGCATTTTGTCTTATAGAGAAAAATAATGAATTAGTGACTACTGCTGTCCCTGTTAATAATAAAAATATTACGCCTTTTTGACCTTTTATCACGATAGACAATGTGAAAATCGTTATAATAATAGGTGAGACGATGAAAAGTATTATGAATATCATTTTTGTTTTAAAAATGTATTCTATCGGGGTTACTACAATAAATAATAAATAGGTAGCACATAGCAAAGGAACAATCGTTAATATTTTAGGCTTAGCGTATTCCTTCATCAATTCACGTAGGAACAAAACGAAAAACATCATATTGTTAATATAAGAAAAATAAAATAATTTGTTTGCCCAAATCCAATTGATAGGTATGTAGCTAAATAAAATTTTATTGCTAGAAACGAGTACGGTTACACAGGTTGAAACAATAATCAAGGCAAAATAAAGAAGAGATTTATCCCGAATACCGATAATCCAAAGTAGAATCGTAAATAATAGATAAAAAATAAAGACTAAGCAAACCGCCATTTGAGTTGTAATGGAAAAGGTTTTTGATTGTTCCATAGAGTGCAAATCGCCAAAAATAATTTCTTTTTGAAACCCGCCTTGTACATATGGGTTTGTTTGAACACCTTGGATAATAATTTCGCTTTCATTAGTAGTAAGCGTAAAATAATGGGTTACAGGTCTGCCAATAGGAGCCGTTTGAGTATAATCCGCTGTAAGATTCCCTAGTCCACCAATGAATTGACCATCTATGTAAAGCTCATAGGGAGCTAAACCTTCAGGAATCGTAATGCCATACATCTGAGGTGCAGTGTGTTCTTTGAGAATTTTTAAACGATAAGAACCATAATGAACCTCATCATTATGTTGAAAATACTGATCCCAAGATTCTGGTTGATTTGTATAAACTTTATGTTGTTCCACTGATTGGGTATTTTCTGAAGCAAGAAGGATATTAGGGTAGAATTCCCATTCCTTTTGTAGCTTAATTATAAAATTATGGCTTGTATCAATATTTCTTAAATTAACAGTCCCTTGGATAGCATCGATCCCTGTTGAAATATTTGTGAAATTCATCCAAGTGAAGCGTATCAAAGTTAGAAAACAAAAGAATAACCCGGCAATTAGAAAAATAGTAAAATTTTTGGAAAGTATTTTCTTTTTCATCATAAATAATAGATTTCAACAAATAGAGTTATTTCTCCTTCAAAAGTAATGGTTATTCTATCAATTCTTTTAATAATTATACGATAATAAGTAAAGGAATAGTTTTTTAGGAGGGGTCAATGTGAGAATCGTGCTAGTAGATGATGAAATTTTACCATTAACGAGACTGAAAACCTTACTTGAAAAAAGTAATGTCCCGGAAATTGAAATAGTAGGAGAATACACCGATTCTCTAAAAGCAATTGAAGAGATCCAAACGCTACAGCCAAATGCTGTATTTTTAGATATCGTGATGCCTGATTTGGATGGTTTAGCATTAGGGGAAAAAATTCAAGAGTTATTGCCCGATGTAGAAATCGTTTTTACAACAGGGTTTGATCAATACGCAATAGATGCATTTAATCTACATGCTATTGATTACTTATTAAAGCCTGTACAAAATGTTCGTTTAGAAAAGACCTTAGAACGTCTAGAACACATAAATAATAAACATAAAAAAGTTCCGCCTAAACATACAATTATTAAGCTTTTTGGCGGTCTTAATGTTGTTACACCAGATGGTCATACACAGCTCATGAAATGGCGTACATCTAAAGCCAAAGAGCTATTTGCCTTCATGCTAAATCACCGTGATGAAATGATTTATCGTGATACGATTTTAGAATTATTTTGGCCGGAGTCTGATATCGATAAAGCATCTAAACAGCTTTATACAGCTATCTATACAATCCGTCAAACATTAAAAAATTATGGAATGGATGGTGTGCAAATTTCAAGCCCTTTGCTGAATTCTGGCTATAAGCTCTTAGTTGAAAATGTTGTAGTGGATGTAGAACAGTGGCTGTCCTGTTTAAAATCATTACCCCCATTACAAGAGACATCAGTTGATGAACATGAAAAAGTATTCCAAATGTATACAGGTGATTATTTAGGAGATTGCGATTATCTATGGGCGGAAAGTGAGCGAGAGCGCTTAAGGAGATTGTGGTTACACCATGCTCATCAGCTAAGCGAGTTTTACATAAAAAATGAGAACTACATGGCTGCAGTAAAGGTACAGGAAAAAGTCCAGGCACTTTTTTCTGATGCAGAGGAAAACTACTTCACTTTAATGAAGCTATACGATCTTCTAAATAATACAGCTGCTGTTGAGGAGCAATACTGGTTATTAAAAAAAATGCTTCAGGAGCATTTGGCAGTGGAACCAAGCGAGGAAATTGAGAGTTGGTATGAAAGCTGGAAACAAGCAAATGCTATGCCTCATGCTCAAACCTTTAGTTAAACTACATGATTTTGTTATGAGAGGCTCTGTCATAGACAGAGCTTTTTGTTTTTAATAGTTCATAAGACCCTTATTAAAAAATGTATATTGGTTGTAGATTTGTCCATATTTCTCTCTATAACTCTGTAAAATTCTACTTTATTCGCTAAATATTTTATTGTGATACAACCTTTCATCCTTTATCATTATTATAAAAGTGGGGTGTTAGTTATGAAAAAATCTAAAGGTATTGCATTAAAACTATCTTCCCTAATTATAGGATTATTTCTAGTTTTATTTTTATCCTATACAGTGACAACGGGAATTATTATAAAAAATCAAAGTGTGGAAGACTCAGAATATGCAACGGTGCAGGCTGCTGAATCTTCGGCTGCTATTATGAGTGAACGTTTCAAGAAAGCAAATACGGCATTGCAAACAACAAAGCAAATCATTGAAAGCATGCAGAAGAATAATGCTTTATCTTCCAAGGGTGTCTTAGACATTATGGAAAATAATCTAGCTAACAATGATGATTTACTTGGTGTTGGAGCAATCTTTGAGCAGGGTTCTATTATGTTAGATGCAAATGCAGAGGCTACTTTAGTCGATTCCAAAAAACGTTTTGGACCATACCTAAGCAAAGATGATAATAAGATCAGCACCACTTTAATTGAAGGGGTCGATGATAAAAGTGTTTCTGAATGGTACTGGGTGCCAAAAGAAGACGGACGCGCAGTTTTAACGGAGCCGTATGATTACAATGTAAATGGAAAGAACGTATTAATGACAACCATTTCAGTGCCGTTAGTCAATGCTTCTGGATCGTTTTTTGGTGTATTGACGGCGGATGTATCGATAGATTTTTTAAATGGATTAACAGAATCTGTTGCACCAGAGGGTGGTTATGCGGGCATTATTACGAATAAGGGTGTACTGACAGCCAACAGTTTTGGTGAAGAGCTAGATGGGCGCAATATGCAAGAGGACCCAGCTTGGACAAGTATTAGTAAGACCATGGAAAATGATGAGCTTACAAGTATGTACGTTGATTCTAAACAGTTTAAGGAAAAGGCATTTAATGTATTTGCCCCAATGATTTTAGAGGATATTGACGAGACGTGGACTGTTCAAATTGTATTGCCTGAATCAAAAATTCTAGAGACATACAACCACGTCTTTGTATTTACAATTATTTCTTCTATTATTATGGTTGTTTTGATGACAGTTGCAAGTGTGCTATTCATTTACAAACAGTTAAAGCCACTCCAATTTTTGCGTGCATCCATTGAAACAGCTGCAGAAGGGGATTTAACACAAAGAGTAGAGGAGAAATATATTAAGTCTGATGAGATTGGTGCAGTTGCACTGGCTTATAATAATATGCTGGATAAAACCAATAGTGCAATACAAACAGTGCTAAATTCTACGACATTATTGAACCAATCTTCTAATCAAGTGCATGAGGTCTTTAATGAAATAGTAGCTTCAAGTCAAGAGGTTTCAGTAGCAATCAATGAAATTGCACAAGGTGCATCGAAGCAATCAGAGGATACTGAAGAAACCAATTATCGAATGATGGATCTATCTGATCAGATTGATGCCATTACGTCACTATCCAATGAGATGGATGAGCTATCTCATCAAACAAGTGCAACGACAGAAAAGGGATTGCATGAGGTTAATAGTTTACGTGAACATAATATAGAAACAAATGAGATGAATGGGCGTATTCAACAGCAAATGGAATCATTAGCTTCTAACATTGCCAATATTAATCAAATCATCGCTTCGATTCAAAGTATTACAGAGCAAACGAATTTGTTAGCTTTAAATGCAAGTATTGAGGCAGCTCGTGCTGGCGAACATGGAAAAGGGTTTGCAGTAGTAGCAGAGGAAGTAAGAAAGCTAGCAGAGCAATCTAAAAATGAAACAGAAATTATTAAGAGTACGGTAGAAAGTATTCTCGAAAATTCCCAACAAACAGTAGCTGTTATTGCTTCGAATGCAGATTTAATGCATTCTCAAAATGAGTCCGTACAAAGCACACAAATGGCCTTTAAAGATAGCAGTGACTTGTCACGTTCAATTGCAGCTTCCATTAGTGAACTAATGAGTAAGCTATCTAGTATGTTAGAGCATAAAAATCAAGCAATTATGGCCATTCAAAGTATATCTGCTATTTCAGAGGAAACAGCTGCCTCTGCTGAACAAGTAAGTGCTTCTGCAATGGATCAACAAGCAGAGTTACAAAAAGTAGCAGAGTCTATTCAAAATATGAATGATATATCAAATGAACTGCAAGAAGTCGTAAATCGATTTAAGCTAGCGTAAAGAAAAAGGCTGCCTAAAATATATAGGCAGTCTTTCTTAATGGTGAAGGGAAGAGACATTGACCTGTTAGCCATTCAGCACTACTATAATGAAGGGAAGGGGGTCATCAATATGATGTATCTCGGAATGATTTTCTTTCAAATTGTTGCACCTATTTTAGTGTTGCTTGTACTTGGCGCTATACTACAAAAGAAATTTCGTTTTAACTTAAAAGCATTGTCTCAGCTTATTACATATTGCTTTATGCCAGCCGCTGTTTTTGTGAATTTATATGAAACACGTGTAGAGCTGTCTGTTCTGGGAGAAGTCGGGTTATTTATTGTGCTTTTTATTGGGAGTCAAATGATACTCAGTCATTTTTTAGCGAAAGGGCTTGGTTTGGCCAAAACGGAGGCAGCCGTCTTTAAAAATAGTGTTGTGCTCATTAACTCTGGAAATTATGGTATTCCAGTGGCCCAAATGATTTTTGTAACACAACCTATTGGTGTAGCCATTCAGGTCATGCTCGTTATATTTCAAAATATGACAACTTATACATATGGTTTGTACAATTTAATTTCCTCTACGAAATCGGGTATGACAATCATCAAAGATTTCTTTAAAATGCCCATTATTCATGCGCTAATTATTGGTGTCGCTATGAACTATTTTAATATTGGTATACCGGAGTTTATCAAAATACCTGTAGAGCATGTCGCAGATGGATTTATTGCTGTAGCCTTAATTACATTAGGCGCACAATTATCACAGCTTGAAATCAAATCTATGTTTAATAAAACTGTTTTTGTTAGCTGTTTTACAAGATTAGTTATCGGACCAGCTGTAGCATTGGTCATTATTTATGTATTGGGGTTAGATGGAGTTGTCGCACAATCTCTGTTTATAGCCAGTGCCTTCCCAACATCTCGCAATAGCTCTAGTCTAGCATTAGAATACGATGTGGAATCAGCTACAGCTGCGCAAACTGTTTTATTTTCAACCATTGTGAGCTGTCTAACAGTAACGATCGTGATTTATCTTGCGGAAGTATTATTTACTTAGTTGGATGAAAATTTTAAAATATTGAATGGAAAACTTCCATCTCTTAGAAATATCTGCTACACTAGCATCAAACTAAATAGTATTAACTAGGGGAGTCTGATGAGTCAGGCTGAGAGGGAAACGCTTAGAAGTTTCTTGACCCTTTGGACCTGATCTGGCTCATACCAGCGTGGGAAAGTTAAGAAGCTATTGCATCGTATGTCGTGTGCAATTACTAGACCTTTACATTCATGGCCGGATCCAAAAAAATATTTTGGATTCGGCCTTTCTTTATTTGTTGGAGTGAGCTAGATTTTCGGTCCTTGTATCAAATTACATTTAAGGGAGAGAAGTAGCTCATGTCAGTAGTTAGTGAAAAGAACATTACGATTATGTCTAGCTTTGAAGGAAGCAAAAAAGTGTATGTGGAAGGATCACGTCCAGATATTTTAGTACCTATGCGTGAAATCGCATTAAGCCCAACGACTGGTAGCTTTGGGGATGAAAAAAATGCCCCTATTCGAGTATATGATACGAGTGGTCCATACACAGATCCGAATTATCACGTTGATATTACAAAGGGTCTGCCTGCTTTGCGACGTGCATGGATAGAAGAAAGAGGAGATGTTGAGGAATATGAGGGGCGTACGATTAAACCTGAGGATAACGGTTTTCGTCGTGTTGATGATCCGCGCATTCAAGAAAATGTTTTCCCTGAATTGGAGCGGAAGCCTTTACGTGCAAAAAGGGGTAAAAATGTAACACAGCTTCACTATGCACGAAATGGAATGATAACGCCGGAAATGGAGTTTGTGGCGATACGTGAAAACATGGATCCTGAATTTGTTCGTTCAGAAATTGCAGCAGGTCGGGCTATTATGCCTTCTAATATTAATCACCCTGAGGCAGAGCCGATGATTATTGGTCGCAACTTCCATGTGAAAATCAATGCAAACATTGGAAATTCCGCGGTGTCGTCGTCAATAGCAGAAGAAGTTGAGAAAATGACATGGGCTACACGCTGGGGTGCCGATAATATTATGGATCTCTCGACTGGTAAACATATTCATACAACGAGAGAATGGATTATTCGAAATGCTGCAGTGCCAGTGGGAACGGTGCCCATTTATCAGGCTTTAGAAAAAGTAAATGGCATAGCCGAGGATTTAACGTGGGAAGTTTATCGTGATACGCTCATTGAGCAAGCAGAGCAGGGGGTTGATTATTTCACGATACATGCGGGTGTTCTTTTACGCTATGTACCTCTTACAGCAAATCGTGTAACAGGCATTGTGTCACGTGGTGGTTCAATTATGGCACAGTGGTGTTTATTTCATCATCAAGAGAATTTCCTTTATACACATTTTGAGGAAATCTGTGAAATTATGAAGACATATGATGTTGCTTTTTCTTTAGGAGATGGCTTACGCCCAGGTTCCATTGCAGATGCCAATGATGAGGCCCAATTTGCAGAGCTTGAAACGCTGGGTGAATTAACACAAATCGCTTGGAAGCATGATGTTCAGGTGATGGTAGAGGGGCCAGGTCATGTACCGATGCATTTGATAAAGGAGAATATGGACAAGCAATTAGAAGTTTGTAAGGAAGCGCCTTTCTATACATTGGGCCCATTAACAACAGATATTGCGCCAGGATATGACCATATTACCTCAGCTATTGGTGCAGCGATGATTGGCTGGTTTGGTACAGCGATGCTCTGCTATGTGACACCGAAGGAGCATCTTGGCTTACCTAATCGTGAGGATGTTCGAGTAGGAGTTATTACTTATAAGATTGCTGCCCATGCAGCTGATTTAGCGAAAGGACACCCAGGTGCACAACAACGGGATGATGCATTGTCAAAAGCACGCTTTGAATTCCGCTGGCGTGATCAATTCAATCTATCATTAGATCCAGAACGTGCGGTTGAATATCATGACGAAACGCTTCCAGCAGAGGGGGCGAAAACAGCGCACTTTTGCTCAATGTGTGGCCCTAAATTCTGTAGTATGAGAATCTCACAGGATATTCGTAATTATGCTAAAGAAAAAGATTTAAATACGACTGAAGCTATTCATCAAGGTATGCAGGAAAAGGCAGAGGAGTTTAAAAAAGCGGGGAGTCAGATTTATCAATAATGAAGGAAGGCTTATGTCAAAGTATAGACATAAGCCTTTTCTAATCATAAAAAAGCTCCATGTGAATGACAGATTCACATGGAGTAAAAGTTGAATTTGGATATCAATAATAAGTGGACTATTAAACGTTAGTTGGTTGTTTTACATATGGGTTTGTAAGGTCCATACCTTCTAACGAAAGACCCATCGCTTTTGCGACACCCTCACCATATGCTGGGTCAGCTAAATAGCAGTGAAGGATGTGACGGCGTTTGATGAATTCTTCAACAGAAGCCATATCATTCGCTGTATTTTCAAATAGACGTTGTTGCTCTTCTGTAGTCATTAAACGGAACAGTTTACCTGGTTGCTCAAAGTAATTGTTATCATCTTCACGGAAGTCGTGAATACCTGCATGACCATCAATGCGTAATTCAGGCTCTTTATGGTCTAGATTATGCTCCCATTCACCATAGCTATTTGGTTCATAGCCTAATGTAGAACCGAGGTTGCCGTCAAAGCGCATTGCACCATCACGATGGAAGGTACGGAATGGACATTTCGGTGCGTTAACTGGCAGCATATAGTGGTTTACACCTAGGCGATAGCGTTGTGCATCTGCGTATGCAAAGATACGACCTTGTAACATTTTATCTGGTGAGAAGCTAATACCAGGAATAATGTTAGATGGTGCGAATGCAGCTTGTTCAACTTCTGCAAAGTAGTTGTCCGGATTTTTATTTAACTCGAACTCACCGACAGGAATTAATGGGAAGTCTTTTTTATACCATACTTTTGTTAAGTCAAATGGGTTGTATGGAAGCTCACGAGCTTGCTCCTCTGTCATAACCTGAATATACATTTTCCATTTAGGGAAATCGCCTTTTTCAATAGCTTCATATAGATCACGTTGTGAAGATTCACGATCTTGACCGATAACTTCAGTAGCTTCAGCACCTGTTAAGTTTTTAATACCTTGCTCTGTACGGAAATGGAATTTAACCCATACACGCTCATTTTCAGCATTGATAAAGCTATACGTATGAGAACCAAATCCATGCATATTGCGGTAACCAGCTGGAATACCACGGTCAGACATTACAATTGTCACTTGGTGAAGCGCTTCAGGTAATAGAGTCCAGAAATCCCAGTTGGAGTTAGCGTTTTTCATATTTGTACGTGGATCACGTTTAACGACATGGTTTAAATCTGTAAAGTGTAATGGGTCGCGGAAGAAGAATACAGGTGTATTGTTCCCTACTAGATCCCAGTTTCCTTCTTCTGTATAGAATTTAAGGGCAAAGCCACGAATATCGCGCTCAGCATCTGCAGCACCACGCTCACCAGCAACTGTTGAGAAACGTGCGAACATTTCTGTTTTCTTGCCAATCTCTGAGAAAATTTTCGCTTTTGTATATTGAGTAATATCATGCGTTACAGTAAAAGTACCAAATGCACCTGAGCCTTTAGCGTGCATACGACGTTCAGGAATTACTTCACGGTTAAAATTTGCTAATTTTTCAACTAACCATACATCTTGAAGTAAAAGAGGACCACGTGGACCTGCTGACATAGAGTCATGGTTACTTACTACTGGAGCGCCACCTGCTGTTGTAAAACGACGGCTACGATCATTTGCGTTTGTCATATTAGTTTACCTCCTGAAAAAAATATAAGTCAAACTCTTCATCTATAACTATAACAAATATAAAATAGAATTGCTAGTACATTATAATTATTATCGTTAAAGAATTTTTATATTTAAAGATAAACTATAAATATATGCGAAGGAAAGGCGTTTTATACATAGTTTTCACCAGAAATTTCACTTTTCTAATCTCCTTTTAAAAAATATTAGGTATGAAAATGACATGAATTTTAAGATAATGACTACATTGTAAAAACCTTTATTGAAAATAAAATGGACTAATTGAAAATTATTTCAATCAATTATCTTTTAGTTTTTTCGATATCGATTAGGCGTTATGCCGATTTGTTGTTTAAATATTTTAATGAAATAATTAGGATCATCAAAACCGTTTAAATGGGCAATTTCACTAATGGAAAAATCCGTTTCTAGCAGCATGTTAGTAGCATGATGAATTCTTATTTGCTGTAAATAGCGTTTAAATGGTAAGCCTTGCTTCTTTGAGAAAATGGTACTTAAATAATTTGGGCTGATTCCGAGCTTATGGGCGACGAAGGGCAGGGACAAGGAGCTATCATTAAATTGTTGATCAATTATTTCTAAAGCTAGTTCAACATAATCGGCTCGTTTCTCCATTCGAGCTTCCCGCGCTAATTCAATTAATGTTTGTGTGAAAGAAATAATGCCATTGAGAATTGTATAAAATATAGGATGTTCAATGATTAAGTGAAATAGCTGACGATAGCTTTGCTCGATAACTGCTTTTTCGTGTAATTTATATTTCAACATAAAGCGTCGAATTTGTGCTAGAACACTTGTTAAATGAATACGTAGATCATCTTGCTCATAATATATTCCCTCATTAGATAGCTGGTATAAAAATGTTTTAACGGCTTCAAGGTTTCCGTCTTCCAAACTACTGATTAACAATTGCTGCTCTTCTGGTGTTAATAAGGGATCAAAGGGCTGTGTTTCAATTTGTTTGCTTGCATAAAAAATATGACCAAAGCCTTCGTAAAAGCTTTGATGTAGTGCGCGCTTTGTTAATGTATACATGTTTTTGATGGTTGTCGGTGGCCCATCATAAATGCCAATATTTAAAGAACTATTACTAATTAATCGCCATTCCATCATAAGTGCACGGACATCCTTTTCTACCATCTTTATGTCACTTGTTTGAAAAAGGCATACAATTGTATTGGACAGAGGGTAGGTTTTCATATGGAAGTGGATAGGTGTTTGTTGTAGCCAATTGTAAAGCTTATTAAAAGTTTCGATATGTTCTGGCTCCATCATTGTGAAATGTATGGTCGTCTCAATTGAACTAGATTTGTTATCTAAAAATAATTGATCATAAAAGGAATCATTTGTAGTCTCCTGTGCATATTCCGTGACCTGTGGTGTGCGAAGAGAAATGGTTGTGAGCTTTTGTTTTAATAATTCTAAATCAATGGGTTTTACAAAGAGATGGGCCACTTGTAAATCTATTGCCTTCAATGCATTTTTAAATAAAGGTTCTGTCGTCATTGCAAGAATGGCACCAGATAGCTTTTGTAAATCCCGATAAAGAGCCGTTAAGCGATTATTAGGAAATAGATCGATATTTAACAGAATGGCGTCCGGTTCAAATAATCGAATTCTTTGGGGCACCTCTGAAATACTTGTGCACATTTCAATGAAGACGTCTCCAGGGAAATAGGTATGTAAAAACCACTTTATGCCTGCCAAGTCGGTAGGATCACGATCAATTAATAATAGCTTCATTACATCAACTCCTATAAAATATTCCAGTTTCATATAAAAATACGATTATATTATTAAAAATAACATAGGAATCTGAAAAAAATCTTCTTTTCTCTTTTAAAATTCTCTATATTCTGAAAAAAGTAGTGAGTACAATGTAAATAGAGTAATAAATCATCAGCAGAAACCACTTGTACAATGAAAACGCTTAAATGGAATTTAATGCTGAAGTTTTTAATATTACGACCAATAAATGAGGAGTTTTTATTTACATAGTTAGATAGGGAATAGGAGGATGTCATGTGAAATCGATCATCGAGCTTGATGGCAATACATTAACAAGACAACAAATTGAGGAAATCGTTAAGGGGCAAGCAACAGTTGCACTTTCTGTTAATAGTTTACAACGTATTCGTTTAAGTAGAGAGCGTATCGAGAAACGCTTAGCTGAAGGACAAACGATTTATGGAGTGAATACAGGCTTTGGGCAACTCAGCAATATAAAAATTGAGCAAGAGGATATTGAGCTATTGCAGCTGAATTTATTACGATCTGATGCAACGGGTGTTGGTGAACCGTTCCCTACTGATGTTGTACGTGCAATGATGGTGTTACGTGCCAATGCTTTAGCTAGAGGATTTTCTGGCATTCGTGAGGAAACCGTACAGCTGTTATTGGAGTTTATTAATAAAGGAGTGCATCCGATTGTTCCGTCACAAGGTTCGGTGGGAGCAAGCGGCGATTTGGCGCCATTATCGCATTTGGCATTAGTGCTAGTGGGAGAAGGTAAGGCGGAGTTTAACGGAGAAGTTATGAGTGGAAGCGAGGCGCTACAACGAGCGGAGTTAACACCAGTTCGACTTCAAGCTAAAGAGGGGCTGGCACTTGTTAATGGTACGCAAGCTATGACAGGAATTGGTGTATTAACAGTCAATGAAGCTGAACGAATTGGACTTGCGGCGGATATGGCGGCAAGCTTGACGCTAGAAGCTTTAAAGGGCATTACGTCAGCATTTGATCCAGCGCTATTAGCAGTAAGGCCACATCCAGAATTAGAACTGGTGGGGGGACGTATTCGTAAGTGGCTTGATGGTAGTAAACGTGTCACAAAGCAAGGCGAAATTCGCATGCAGGATGCTTACTCGCTACGCTGTATTCCGCAAGTACACGGTGCTTCTTGGCAGTCCTTTTTCTACGCGGAGAATCGTGTTCAAACTGAAATGAACGCGACTACAGATAATCCGATTGTTTTAGAAAGTGGTGAGGTACTATCGGGTGGTCATTTCCATGGTCAGCCAATTGCCTTGGCAATGGACTTTTTGAAGATTGGTGTAAGTGAATGGGCTAATATTTCAGAACGTCGTACAGAACGTATGGTAAATCCACATCTTAACGAAGGATTGCCGCCGTTCTTGGCAACAAACCCAGGGATTGAATGTGGACTAATGATTGCACAATATACAGCAGCTTCTATTGTCTCAGAAAATAAAGTATTAGCTCATCCTTCTAGTGTGGATTCTATTCCTACATCAGGTAACCAAGAGGACCATGTAAGTATGGGAACAACATCGGCCCGTCAAGTACGTCAGATTGTTCACAATGCGGCTCGCGTTATCGCAATAGAATTAATTTGTGCTTCTCAGGCAATCCATTTAGATAAGGCGGAAGAGCAATTATCTCCAACAACACGTAAATTCTTAGAGAAAGTGCGTGAATTCTGTCCACCTTTATTAGCAGATCAACCAATTGGTGACGAAATTGAAGCATTGGCGAAATATTTACTAGCAAGTAATGATCTAGTAAATGAGTATGTGTAAATAGGATTGAATGAAAGAGCAAAGGCTGAGGCAAGACTCGTTAAACCGAGTCACCTCTGCTTTGGATATAATTATATGCTTTTTAGTCTGAATATTCAGTCTTTATTTTAGTGTCTACACTTTCAAACTAATAGTATTTTTATGAAAAGGAGCGTGTTTTTATGGTATTCAAAACAGATATTCGTGCACCGCGTGGAAGTGAACTAACATGTAAGGGATGGACACAGGAAGCGGCAATGCGTATGTTAATGAACAATCTAGATCCAGAGGTGGCTGAGAACCCAGATGAGCTGATTGTGTACGGTGGTATTGGAAAGGCTGCTCGTAACTGGGAAAGCTATGAACAAATTATTGCTTCTTTAAAAGAATTAGAGAATGATGAAACACTGCTGATTCAATCAGGGAAGCCAGTAGCTGTATTCCGTACGCATGAGCATTCTCCCCGTGTATTAATTGCCAATTCAAACCTAGTACCTGCATGGGCAAATTGGGATCATTTCTATGAATTAGAGGACAGAGATTTAATGATGTATGGGCAAATGACTGCGGGTAGCTGGATTTATATTGGTGCTCAGGGCATTTTACAGGGAACTTATTTATCATTCGTAGAAGCAGGGAAGAAGGTATTTGGTACTGCGGATTTACGTGGTAAATTCATCCTAACAGGTGGTATGGGCGGTATGAGTGGTGCACAGCCGTTAGCTGGGAAAATGGCAGGCGCTGTAATCTTAGTCGTTGAAGTGGATCGTGCCCGCATTGAACGTAAAATAAAAGAAGGATACTGTGATTACATCGTGGAGACTGTGGATGAAGCCATTGCATTAGTCGATAAATTACGTAATCAGAAAGAGCCAGCTTCTATTGGTCTTGTAGGGAATTGTGCAGATGTCAATCGTGAGCTGTTAAATCGAGGGATTATTCCGGATTTTGTGACGGATCAAACATCTGCACATGACCCGATTAATGGCTATGTACCAAATGGCATGACATTTGAAGAAGCATTAGCACTTCGGAAATCGGACGTTAAAACGTATGAGCACAAAGCGAAAGAAACAATGGCAGAGCATGTTCGTACAATGCTAGCATTTCAAGATGCAGGTGCAGAAGTATTTGATTATGGAAATAATATTCGTGCCTATGCCAAAGAGATGGGTGTAACGAATGCCTTCGATTTCCCGGGCTTTGTACCAGCCTATATTCGTCCACTATTCTGTGAAGGAAAGGGACCATTCCGTTGGGCGGCTCTTTCAGGAAACCCTGAGGATATTTATAAAACAGATGCACTTGCGAAAGAGATGTTCGCTGAAGACGAAGGTCTAGTCAATTGGATTGATATGGCGCAAAAAATGGTTAAATGGCAGGGGTTACCAGCTCGTATTTGCTGGTTAGGCTATGGTGATCGTCATCGCTTTGCATTAAAGGTAAACGAAATGGTTGCGAATGGTGAATTGTCAGCACCGATTGTCTTTGGACGTGATCATTTAGATTCAGGTTCAGTCGCATCACCAAATCGTGAAACAGAAGGGATGATGGATGGTTCGGATGCAGTATCGGATTGGCCAATTTTAAATGCGCTTGTAAATACTGCTAGTGGTGCGAGCTGGGTGAGTGTGCATCATGGCGGTGGTGTAGGAATGGGATATTCACAGCATGCAGGTCAAGTACTAGTTGCGGATGGATCGGCGCTTGCTGCTGAAAAAATCGCACGAGTATTGATTTCGGACCCTGGCATGGGTGTTGCCCGTCATGCTGATGCAGGCTATGAGATTGCGATTAATACGGCAAAAAACAAAGGTGTCCATATACCAATGTTAAAGGGTGATGTGAAGTGACCATTCTAATTAGAAATGCCAATGAAGTAATTACTTTGAGAAGTAATGCACAAGGACCGCGTACGAAAGAACAAATGCAGGAAATTGCGGTAGTAGAAAATGGCTGTGTACTAATTGAAGAAGATCGTATTGTAGCTGTTGGAGCTTTTGAACAACTGGAAGTAGATTTCCCTGATTTAGTAAGGAAAGCAGACATTATTGATGCTACTGGTAAGATTGTGATGCCAGGTTTAGTGGATTGTCATACCCATTTAGTGCATGGTGGAACACGTGAACAAGAATTTAATATGAGACTTAATGGTTCTACCTATATGGAAATTATGAACGCAGGTGGCGGTATTCATGCTACAACAAAGCGTACACGAGAAACCAGCTTTGAAGAATTATATGAAAAGACGATGCAGCATTTAGATGTATTTTTAAAGCATGGTGTGACAACTGTTGAAGCAAAATCAGGTTATGGATTGGATTGGGATACGGAAAAGAAGCAGCTAGAGGTAGCGAAACAATTACAAGCTACACATGACGTTGATATTGTTAGTACGTTTATGGGTGCGCATGCAGTACCACGCGACTATAAGGAACGTGAGGATGAATTTGTTGATGTTGTAATCCATGACATGTTGCCCAAGGTGGCAGAGCTAAAACTGGCAGAATTTAATGATGTATTTTGTGAAAAGGGTGTCTTTACACCAGAGCAATCTCAGCGCATTTTAGAGGCTGGCAAAGCTCTTGGCTTAACACCGAAAATACATGCTGATGAAATCGAGCCTTATCAAGGAGCGGAGCTTGCTGCCGAGGTGGGAGCTATTTCGGCAGAGCATTTGCTGGTTGCTTCTGATAAAGGAATTCTAAAAATGGCTGAAGCGGGCACAATTGCTGTATTACTGCCAGGAACTGCATTCTTTTTACGTGCACCATATGCAAGAGGACGTCTAATGATTGATGAAGGGGTGCCTGTAGCAATATCAACAGATTTTAACCCGGGATCATCACCGACAATGAGTTTACCATTTATTATGAATTTAGCCTGTATGCATATGGGCATGACATTGGAGGAAGTGTTAACTGCGACAACGATTAATGCAGCTTATGCATTAAATCGAGGCAAACAAATAGGTTCCTTGGAAGCGAATAAAAAAGCGGATGTACTTATTTTAGATGTTGCCAACTATAAGCAGTTACAATATTTCTATGGTATGAACCATACACATACAGTTATCAAAAATGGGCAAGTTGTTGTACAAAACGGCATTCTGTTGAATAATCGATAAAAAATGGGCATAAATAAGGCTGAGGAAGCTTTATTTATGCTTTTTTAAAATTGAGTTGCAATTACCTTGAAGGAAGATTATAATACAATTAAATAGTAATTATTGAATTACAAATTACTTAACCTTGTAATCAATTAAAGGGGTTATACAATGACAAAATTCCGTACTGAGGAAGAAGTGCTTGAGCATTATGATTCTTCAAAATATCAAACACCTGATGGATATACCGCAGATATTGCCATTTTTACAATTACGTCAGAGAAAACAGAAGAAAAGGCGCCGCCCAACATGACGCTTAAGATTATGCTAATTAAGCGTGCGGCTAAGGATGCTGATGGAAATCCGAATATTGAAGGAGGGAAATGGGCACTCCCAGGAGGATTTGTAGATGCCGATCAAAAAGAAACAGCCTATATCGCAGCTAAACGAGAATTAAAAGAAGAAACCAATGTTGAAGGTTTGCATGTTCAACACTTTGGTGTTTATGATCAAATCGATCGAGATCCTCGTGGTTGGATGATCTCAAATGCATTTTACGCAATTGTTCCTGAGACATATATTGAACAACGTCAAGCAAATGATGATGCGGCTGAGGTAGAACTGTTTGATATAGAAAGTGTATTTACACTTCAACTAGCCTTCGATCATAGAAAAATTATTACAGATGCGTTGAATTTTATTAAAAGAGATATGATTCAAACAACCGTTGCTAAAAATTTTTTACCACAAGCATTCACTTTGTCAGAATTACAGCGAGTACTTTTAACAGTTGGGGAAGATCCTCGAATTTCTAATGATTCGGTGTTCTTTACAAAAGCACCCAAATTACCTTTTATCGAAAAAATATTAGATGAGGAAGGCAAACCGAAGAAAACCAAACGAAATTCATTCAGACCTTCGCAACTATATAGATTTAATAATTTTGAAATGGTGGAGTCCATTTATCATTAGGAAAGATCCGTCTTTCCTGATTGTTTTAAATATAGTAATTTGTAATTTAGCTATTACTAATTAAAAAACGGAGTGATGAGATGATGAAAAAGCGAGCATTAATTAATATTGATTATACAGTTGATTTTGTTGCATCTGATGGAGCCTTAACTTGTGGAGAGCCTGGCCAGCTGCTTGAGCAAGCAAATGTAGGCTTAACGAAGGAATTTATATTGAATGGTGAGTTTACGGTGTTTGCCATCGATGTTCATGAACGAGGAGATGTTTATCATCCAGAAACAAAGCTATTTCCACCACATAATATTCGAAATACAAAAGGCAGAGATTTATTTGGCGCTTTAAAACCGTTGTACGAAGCACATAAAGAGCAGGATCATGTCTATTACATTGATAAAACGCGCTACTCAGCTTTTGCAGGGACAGATTTAGAGCTGAAACTACGTGAAAGAGGCATTACTGAGCTTCACTTAATCGGCGTTTGTACAGATATCTGTGTTCTTCATACAGCTGTCGATGCTTATAATAAAGGGTTCGAAGTCGTCATTCATAAGAATGCTGTCGCCTCCTTTAATCAAACAGGCCATGAGTGGGCGTTAGGACATTTCGAGCATACACTTGGCGCCACTGTGATTTGACATGAATGGAGGGAAAAACATGAAATATGCTGACGATAGTTTTATGTTACACACAGATCTATATCAAATTAATATGGTTCAAACTTACTGGCAAGATGGGGCTCATCAACGCAAAGCTGTTTTTGAGCTATATTTTAGAAACCTTCCATTTGGCAATGGTTATGCGGTATTTGCAGGCTTAAAAAAAGCTATCGAGTTTATTAATAACTTCGGTTTCTCTCAAAGTGATATTCAATATTTACGAGAAGAAGGAAAATATCCAGAGGAATTTCTTCAATATTTACAGGAGCTTAAGTTTACTGGATCGATTAAGGCGATGAGGGAAGGAGAACTAGTCTTTGCGAATGAGCCTATCCTACGAATTGAAGCCCCATTGGCAGAAGCCCAATTAATGGAAACCCCTTTGTTAAATATTGTGAACTATCAAACGTTGATTGCGACAAAGGCTTCACGCATTAAACAAGTGACAGGTGAGGATGTCGTGATGGAGTTTGGTACTCGACGTGCACATGAATTTGATGCAGCTATTTGGGGAACTCGTGCTGCCTATATAGGTGGATTCTCTTCAACAAGTAATGTAAGAGCAGGAAAATTATTCGGTATCCCCGTGTCAGGAACGCATGCCCATGCAATGATTCAAACCTATCGGGATGAGTACACTGCATTTAAAAAATATGCAGCGGCACATAAAGATTGTGTATTTTTAGTAGATACCTATGATACGTTACGTTCGGGCGTTCCTAATGCGATTCGTGTAGCAAAGGAGCTAGGAGATCACATTAATTTTATTGGTATTCGTTTAGACAGTGGTGATCTAGCATATCTTTCAAAACAGGCAAGAAAAATGCTAGATGCTGCAGGATTTACAGAAGCAAAAATTATGGCTTCGAATGATTTGGACGAATATACAATTATGCATTTAAAGTCGCAAGGTGCACAAATTGACGCTTGGGGAATCGGAACGAAGCTTATTACAGCCTATGATCAGGCAGCTCTTGGCGGGGTATATAAATTAGTTTCAATTGAAAACGAAAGTGGAGATATGGTAGATACCATTAAAATTTCAGCAAATCCTGAAAAAGTGACTACACCAGGGCGTAAACGTGTTTACCGTATTATTAATATGGATAATGGTCATGCTGCAGGAGACTATATTGCATTAGAGGGAGAAAACATAGAGCAAGAAGAAAGATTGAAAATGTTCCACCCTGTTCATACGTATATTAGTAAATTTGTAACGAATTTTTTTGCAAAAGATTTACATGAAAGCATCGTAGAAAACGGAAAAGTGGTTTATGAGGAACCTACAATTCAAGAAACACAAGCATATGTGAAAGAAAATTTACATTTACTGTGGTGTGAATATAAACGAACAATGAATCCCGAAGAGTATCCTGTCGATTTAAGTCAAGCATGTTGGGACAATAAAATGGCAAGCATACAGGACATAAAAGAAAAAATTTCACAAGATAGGAGGTAGCTACAATGGCGAGAATAGGTATTTATGGTTCATCCTTTGATCCTATTACCAATGTTCATCTTTGGACAGCAAGCACAGTCGCGCACCGTTGTAAATTAGATAGAGTCATTTTTTTACCTTGTTCAAACAAACGTAAAGATAAAACGATAAAAACAGCAGATACTCATCGTTGGAATATGCTACAGCTGGCCATTGCTAAGGATGATCGTTTTATTGCAGATTCCTATGAGATGGACCAAGAAGGCTGGAACATCTATACTTATGACACGATGAAATACTTTAGAGAAAAACATCCAGAGGATGAATTGCATTTTATCATGGGCGCTGATTTATTAGTGGATATCGGCGCGGGATTGTGGAAAAAAGGTGACGCATTAGTTGCGGAGAATAAATTTATTGTAATGGCTAGACATGGCATCGATATGCTATCAACGATTAGTCGTTCTCCCATTTTAAGAAATAATGATGATGGTAGATTCCATCTGATAGATAAAGGGCTAGCGATGGAAATTAGCTCTACTTATATTCGTGAGGAATTTGCGATGGGGGGAGAGCCGAGATACCTCTTGCCTACTGCTTGTTACGACTATATTAAAGAGCATCATCTTTATCAAAAATAGTGGAATTATTTTTTTAAGTGTGGTTGGATGCCGCACTTTTTTTAATTTTGAAAAGATGGTGAATTTCATCATATGTAGCTCTAGGTAAGCTATAATAAAAATAGCAATGGAATACACCCTTTTTGCTGACGATAATTACAATGATTAATGTTAGAAAGGAATTCATGGATGTGCAGCTTACATTAACATTTCTTATTTTAGGAGCAACAATTTTTGCATTTGTGACCAATAAAATACGAGCAGATCTTGTAGCGATTGTGTCACTTCTAGCATTTGTCATTGCGGATATTCTAACGCCAACGGAGGCATTAGCTGGTTTTTCAAACTCTGTCGTTTTAATGATTGCAGGGCTATTTGTCGTGGGCGCTGGAATATTACGCACAGGTCTAGCAGGAATGGCAGGGCAACTCTTACTTAAATGGTCGGGCAATAGTGAGCTGAAATTATTTGTGCTACTGCTTATTATTGTAGGATCTGTTGGTGCCTTTATGAGCAATACTGGTACCGTAGCATTAATGATGCCAATCGTTGTAAGTATAGCGATTAGTATGAAAGTTAGTCCGTCTAAGTTTCTACTCCCACTCTCATATGTAGCAAGTCTTTCTGGTCTGATGACACTGATTGCGTCACCAACCAATTTAATTGTCAGTCAGTTATTGGTTGATCGAGGCTATAATAAACTGGGCTTTTTTGAAGTGACCCCTATTGGTATTGTTGGGATGATTGCTGGAATTACTTATTTAGTGCTTGTACGTAATATTCTATTACCAAAGGATCAAAACCGTACACAAACAAATGAAGGCTATAAACTTTCACCAAAAAAAATTATTAAGCAATATGATTTAAATAATCGTCTATTTAAAATCGCTGTTCCTGAAGACTCACCAATTATTGAGACATCTTTAGCAGAGCTAAAACTGCCAGCTAAGTACACGCTCTGTATGATGAAAATTCATCGTAAATCACAGGAGGGTATCAATTTACTGCCGATGACATATCAGGAAATGGCAGGTCCAACTAGTGTCATTCATGCCAAGGACGAGCTGTATGTTCAAGGAGAAGTAGAGGATATTCGTCGTTTTGTTGAGGATTATCATCTTGAGATGCAAGGGTTAGTGGAAGGAGAAGCTGATGAATTGGTATCGAAACATCTCGGTATTGCAGAGGTGTTGCTGACACCTAATTCGAGCTTTATTAATGAAACCGTTAGCTCTCTTGGATTCAGGGAAAAATATAATTTAAATATCATTGGCATTAATCGCAGAGGTGGTTATAAGCTTCAGGATATGGTTTCTCATAAATTGAAATTTGGAGATGCCATATTAGTACAGGGAGCATGGGATGAAATTCTCTTGTTAGCAAGAGAGACCCAGGATGTCGTGGTTGTCGGTCAGCCTAAAGAACACGCGAGTGTGGCAGCCGCTACAGGTAAAGCTGGTATTGCCGGTTTAATTATGCTGTTGATGATTATTTTAATGGCATTCGAAGTTTTCCCAGCTGTAATCTCAGTAATGATTGGTGCTGTGTTGATGATTTTAACAGGCTGTTTACGAAACATGGAAGATGCCTATAGCAATATGAATTTTGAAAGTATTGTGCTAGTGGCTGCAATGTTGCCAATGGCAACGGCGTTAGAAAAAACTGGAGGCATGACCATTTTATCGGATGGTATTATTAATGCCTTGGGTGATTTTGGACCATATGGCGTGCTCATTGGTGTTTATATTTTAACAGCTATATTTGGTCAATTTATAAGTAATACGGCAACTGCTGTATTGTTCGCGCCCATTGCAATGAGTGCAGCCATTGCTATGGAAGTTAGTCCTACAACATTTATGATTGCAGTAGCAGTTGCGGCAAGTATGGCATTTGCTACGCCGATTGCTTCCCCTACGAATGCGCTAGTAATGACGGCGGGGGGCTATAAATTTATGGATTTTGTAAGAATAGGGGTACCATTACAAATTGTTATGTTTATCGTTATGATGATTGCCATCCCATTCTTTTTCCCGTTTTAAAAACTCGGTTTCTATACCGAGTTTTTTATTTTATATAAAGATCTATTATTTTTTATCGAAAAGTATGATAAAATTCTTTTTTAGATAGCGGTATAACATGGCACTCACTTGTGAAAATTGAATTTTAGGTTGTCATTATTTTTACGAGTATATATAGGAAGTTTTTCATTACCAAGAAAAAAGTTAAATTTTTTTCATGAAAAGTGTTGACCTTTTAAAAATAAGAGTGTAGTATTATACAAGTCGCCACGGTGACACGCTAAAACAAAGCAAAACATGAACCTTGAAAACTGAACAAGCAAAACGTAATCAATAAAGTTTTCAGTAACTAACTTCGGTTAGTGAACGAAACAAAATTTTGGACATCAAAATGATGCCAGCAAAACAATTTGAGCTATTCAAATTTCTTTTATGGAGAGTTTGATCCTGGCTCAGGACGAACGCTGGCGGCGTGCCTAATACATGCAAGTCGAGCGAACAGAGAAGGAGCTTGCTCCTTCGACGTTAGCGGCGGACGGGTGAGTAACACGTGGGCAACCTACCTTATAGTTTGGGATAACTCCGGGAAACCGGGGCTAATACCGAATAATCTGTTTCACCTCATGGTGAAACACTAAAAGACGGTTTCGGCTGTCGCTATAGGATGGGCCCGCGGCGCATTAGCTAGTTGGTGAGGTAACGGCTCACCAAGGCGACGATGCGTAGCCGACCTGAGAGGGTGATCGGCCACACTGGGACTGAGACACGGCCCAGACTCCTACGGGAGGCAGCAGTAGGGAATCTTCCACAATGGGCGAAAGCCTGATGGAGCAACGCCGCGTGAGTGAAGAAGGATTTCGGTTCGTAAAACTCTGTTGTAAGGGAAGAACAAGTACAGTAGTAACTGGCTGTACCTTGACGGTACCTTATTAGAAAGCCACGGCTAACTACGTGCCAGCAGCCGCGGTAATACGTAGGTGGCAAGCGTTGTCCGGAATTATTGGGCGTAAAGCGCGCGCAGGTGGTTTCTTAAGTCTGATGTGAAAGCCCACGGCTCAACCGTGGAGGGTCATTGGAAACTGGGAGACTTGAGTGCAGAAGAGGATAGTGGAATTCCAAGTGTAGCGGTGAAATGCGTAGAGATTTGGAGGAACACCAGTGGCGAAGGCGACTATCTGGTCTGTAACTGACACTGAGGCGCGAAAGCGTGGGGAGCAAACAGGATTAGATACCCTGGTAGTCCACGCCGTAAACGATGAGTGCTAAGTGTTAGGGGGTTTCCGCCCCTTAGTGCTGCAGCTAACGCATTAAGCACTCCGCCTGGGGAGTACGGTCGCAAGACTGAAACTCAAAGGAATTGACGGGGGCCCGCACAAGCGGTGGAGCATGTGGTTTAATTCGAAGCAACGCGAAGAACCTTACCAGGTCTTGACATCCCGTTGACCACTGTAGAGATATAGTTTCCCCTTCGGGGGCAACGGTGACAGGTGGTGCATGGTTGTCGTCAGCTCGTGTCGTGAGATGTTGGGTTAAGTCCCGCAACGAGCGCAACCCTTGATCTTAGTTGCCATCATTTAGTTGGGCACTCTAAGGTGACTGCCGGTGACAAACCGGAGGAAGGTGGGGATGACGTCAAATCATCATGCCCCTTATGACCTGGGCTACACACGTGCTACAATGGACGATACAAACGGTTGCCAACTCGCGAGAGGGAGCTAATCCGATAAAGTCGTTCTCAGTTCGGATTGTAGGCTGCAACTCGCCTACATGAAGCCGGAATCGCTAGTAATCGCGGATCAGCATGCCGCGGTGAATACGTTCCCGGGCCTTGTACACACCGCCCGTCACACCACGAGAGTTTGTAACACCCGAAGTCGGTGAGGTAACCTTTTGGAGCCAGCCGCCGAAGGTGGGATAGATGATTGGGGTGAAGTCGTAACAAGGTAGCCGTATCGGAAGGTGCGGCTGGATCACCTCCTTTCTAAGGATTATTTCGGAATACAAACCTAGGGTTTGTAAGATTACGTTTTGCGTTCAGTTTTGAAGGTTCATTCTTTCTTGAATGAAAAGCTTCAAAACTTGTTCTTTGAAAACTGGATAAAACGACATTGAAATTGTAACAAACACATTTATTTTTTTAAGTTTTTTTATAGGCTTAATAACATTAGAAGGTTTCAAGACACGAGCAGTTCTAGGAAGCAATCGAGTGAATGAAGGAGCGTACTTGAGTACGTGACTGATTGAACGAGTGAAGCTGACAACGAAATGTGATGTGTATTGAAAGCCGTTAGGTTAAGTTATTAAGGGCGCACGGCGAATGCCTTGGCACTAGGAGCCGAAGAAGGACGGCACTAACACCGATATGCTTCGGGGAGCTGTAAGTGAGCTTTGATCCGGAGATTTCCGAATGGGGGAACCCACTACGTTTAATCGCGTAGTATCTTGACGTGAATACATAGCGTCTTGAAGGCAGACCCAGGGAACTGAAACATCTAAGTACCTGGAGGAAGAGAAAGAAAAATCGATTCCCTGAGTAGCGGCGAGCGAAACGGGAAGAGCCCAAACCAAGAGGCTTGCCTCTTGGGGTTGTAGGACACTCAATACGGAGTTACAAAAGAGCGAGTTAGATGAAGCGACTTGGAAAGGTCCGCCAGAGCAGGTAAAAGCCCTGTAGTCGAAAGTTCGTTCTCTCCTGAGTGGATCCTGAGTACGGCGGAACACGTGAAATTCCGTCGGAATCTGGGAGGACCATCTCCCAAGGCTAAATACTACCTAGTGACCGATAGTGAACCAGTACCGTGAGGGAAAGGTGAAAAGCACCCCGGAAGGGGAGTGAAAGAGATCCTGAAACCGTGTGCCTACAAGTAGTTAGAGCCCGTTAATGGGTGATAGCGTGCCTTTTGTAGAATGAACCGGCGAGTTACGATTACGTGCGAGGTTAAGCTTTAGAAGGCGGAGCCGCAGCGAAAGCGAGTCTGAATAGGGCGAAATAGTACGTGGTCGTAGACCCGAAACCAGGTGATCTACCCATGTCCAGGGTGAAGGTAAGGTAACACTTACTGGAGGCCCGAACCCACGCACGTTGAAAAGTGCGGGGATGAGGTGTGGGTAGCGGAGAAATTCCAATCGAACTTGGAGATAGCTGGTTCTCTCCGAAATAGCTTTAGGGCTAGCCTCGTGATGAGAATACTGGAGGTAGAGCACTGTTTGGACTAGGGGGCCATCCCGGTTTACCGAATTCAGACAAACTCCGAATGCCAGATATTTATACACGGGAGTCAGACTGCGAGTGATAAGATCCGTAGTCAAAAGGGAAACAGCCCAGACCACCAGCTAAGGTCCCAAAGTAATCGTTAAGTGGAAAAGGATGTGGCGTTGCACAGACAACCAGGATGTTGGCTTAGAAGCAGCCATCATTTAAAGAGTGCGTAATAGCTCACTGGTCGAGTGACGCTGCGCCGAAAATGTATCGGGGCTAAACGATTCACCGAAGCTGTGGATTGACATCTACGATGTCAGTGGTAGGAGAGCGTTCTAAGTGCGTTGAAGTCAGACCGGAAGGACTGGTGGAGCGCTTAGAAGTGAGAATGCCGGTATGAGTAGCGAAAGACGGGTGAGAATCCCGTCCACCGTATGACTAAGGTTTCCTGAGGAAGGCTCGTCCGCTCAGGGTTAGTCGGGACCTAAGCCGAGGCCGATAGGCGTAGGCGATGGACAACAGGTTGATATTCCTGTACCACCTCCTCACCGTTTGAGAAATGGGGGGACGCAGTAGGATAGGGTAAGCGCGCTGTTGGTTATGCGCGTCCAAGCAGTAAGGCGTGTGTGTAGGCAAATCCGCACACTGTAACGTTGAGCTGTGATGGCGAGTCCGTATGGACGAAGTTCCTGATTTCACACTGCCAAGAAAAGCCTCTATCGAGGTGAGAGGTGCCCGTACCGCAAACCGACACAGGTAGTCGAGGAGAGAATCCTAAGGTGTGCGAGAGAACTCTCGTTAAGGAACTCGGCAAAATGACCCCGTAACTTCGGGAGAAGGGGTGCTCTTGAGCGTGCAAGCGCATGAGAGCCGCAGTGAATAGGCCCAGGCGACTGTTTAGCAAAAACACAGGTCTCTGCAAAACCGTAAGGTGACGTATAGGGGCTGACGCCTGCCCGGTGCTGGAAGGTTAAGAGGAGTGGTTAGCGCAAGCGAAGCTGCGAATTGAAGCCCCAGTAAACGGCGGCCGTAACTATAACGGTCCTAAGGTAGCGAAATTCCTTGTCGGGTAAGTTCCGACCCGCACGAAAGGCGTAACGATCTGGGCACTGTCTCAACGAGAGACTCGGTGAAATTATAGTACCTGTGAAGATGCAGGTTACCCGCGACAGGACGGAAAGACCCCGTGGAGCTTTACTGTAGCCTGATATTGAATTTTGGTACAACTTGTACAGGATAGGTAGGAGCCAGAGATCTCGGAGCGCCAGCTTCGAAGGAGGCGTCGGTGGGATACTACCCTGGTTGTATTGAAATTCTAACCCATGCCCCTTAGCGGGGTAGGAGACAGTGTCAGGCGGACAGTTTGACTGGGGCGGTCGCCTCCTAAAAGGTAACGGAGGCGCCCAAAGGTTCCCTCAGAATGGTTGGAAATCATTCGTAGAGTGTAAAGGCACAAGGGAGCTTGACTGCGAGACCTACAAGTCGAGCAGGGTCGAAAGACGGGCTTAGTGATCCGGTGGTTCCGCATGGAAGGGCCATCGCTCAACGGATAAAAGCTACCCCGGGGATAACAGGCTTATCTCCCCCAAGAGTCCACATCGACGGGGAGGTTTGGCACCTCGATGTCGGCTCATCGCATCCTGGGGCTGTAGTCGGTCCCAAGGGTTGGGCTGTTCGCCCATTAAAGCGGTACGCGAGCTGGGTTCAGAACGTCGTGAGACAGTTCGGTCCCTATCCGTCGTGGGCGTAGGAAATTTGAGAGGAGCTGTCCTTAGTACGAGAGGACCGGGATGGACACACCGCTGGTGTACCAGTTGTCTTGCCAAAGGCATCGCTGGGTAGCTATGTGTGGACGGGATAAGTGCTGAAAGCATCTAAGCATGAAGCCCCCCTCAAGATGAGATTTCCCATTACGCAAGTAAGTAAGATCCCTCAAAGACGATGAGGTAGATAGGTTCGAGGTGGAAGTGTGGTGACACATGGAGCTGACGAATACTAATCGATCGAGGACTTAACCAAAACGTTTGAAACATTCAATGAACCGTTTATCCAGTTTTGAAAGAACAACTCTTTCAACTGAATAAGTGAAGTGATGATGGCAAAGAGGCCACACCCGTTCCCATACCGAACACGGAAGTTAAGCTCTTTAGCGCCGATGGTAGTTGGGGGCTTCCCCCTGTGAGAGTAGGACATCGCTTCGCTTATTTTTCGTGGAGGATTAGCTCAGCTGGGAGAGCATCTGCCTTACAAGCAGAGGGTCGGCGGTTCGAGCCCGTCATCCTCCACCATTATTTTTAAAACAGTATAGTATTATCGCGGGGTGGAGCAGTGGTAGCTCGTCGGGCTCATAACCCGAAGGTCGTTGGTTCAAATCCAGCCCCCGCAACCAAATGGTCCCGTGGTGTAGCGGTTAACATGCCTGCCTGTCACGCAGGAGATCGCCGGTTCGATCCCGGTCGGGACCGCCATTTTTTTTGCCGGTGTAGCTCAGTTGGTAGAGCAACTGACTTGTAATCAGTAGGTCGTGGGTTCGACTCCTATCGCCGGCACCATTCCCTTGGAGGGGTAGCGAAGTGGCTAAACGCGGCGGACTGTAAATCCGCTCCTTAGGGTTCGGCGGTTCGAATCCGTCCCCCTCCACCATTTTAGGGGCATAGTTCAACGGTAGAATAGAGGTCTCCAAAACCTTTGGTGTGGGTTCGATTCCTACTGCCCCTGCCAGGTATTGAGGTACTCGTTCATATACAGCTGTTATAATTTATATAGTGGCGATTGTGGCGAAGTGGTTAACGCATCGGATTGTGGTTCCGACATTCGTGGGTTCGATTCCCATCAGTCGCCCCATTTTCAAATTGGGGTATAGCCAAGCGGTAAGGCAACGGATTTTGATTCCGTCATGCCTAGGTTCGAATCCTAGTACCCCAGCCATTTTTCTTTTTTACGAGCCATTAGCTCAGTTGGTAGAGCATCTGACTTTTAATCAGAGGGTCGAAGGTTCGAGTCCTTCATGGCTCATCGTTTTTTAATGAATATTGCGCCCGTAGCTCAATTGGATAGAGCGTCTGACTACGGATCAGAAGGTTATGGGTTCGACTCCTGTCGGGCGCGCCAATAAATTTATGTTTTCGGAATGTAGCTCAGCTTGGTAGAGCACTTGGTTTGGGACCAAGGGGTCGTAGGTTCGAATCCTGTCATTCCGACCATTTTTTATGATAAATGGGGCCTTAGCTCAGCTGGGAGAGCGCCTGCCTTGCACGCAGGAGGTCAGCGGTTCGATCCCGCTAGGCTCCACCAGTTCAATATTTTTGGAGGTATACCCAAGTCTGGCTGAAGGGATCGGTCTTGAAAACCGACAGGCGGGTAACACCGCGCGGGGGTTCGAATCCCTCTACCTCCTCCATTTTGGGTCAGTAGCTCAGTTGGTAGAGCATTAGATTGAAGCTCTAAGTGTCGGCGGTTCGATTCCGTCCTGACCCACCATTATTTGCGGGTGTAGTTTAATGGTAAAACCTCAGCCTTCCAAGCTGATGTCGTGAGTTCGATTCTCATCACCCGCTCCAAAATGGGCCTATAGCTCAGCTGGTTAGAGCGCACGCCTGATAAGCGTGAGGTCGATGGTTCGAGTCCATTTAGGCCCATCATTATTCCGAAGTAGCTCAGTTGGTAGTAGCACCTGACTGTTAATCAGGTTGTCGCAGGTTCGAGTCCTGCCTTCGGAGCCACGGCCCGTTGGTCAAGTGGTTAAGACACCGCCCTTTCACGGCGGTAACACGGGTTCGAATCCCGTACGGGTCATCAAGCATGTAGCACAAATATTGTGTTACATGCTTTTTCTTTTATCAATAAATGATACATTAGTAAAGAGTGAAAGCTACGAATCCGCTATCAATGGTTCAGTAGCTTTTTTACATGACTAATATTTTGTTTCTCCTTTCTATAAGATGTCGCCCACCTCTTTTCCTTCTTCATTCACAATATCTTCTAATCATGATTCGATTCATTATAAATTTGAACAAACTATTTCATATATGCAATATGTATGTTTTTTTATAGCTATTTTCGTGGTGCTTGTCGTTTTGTTCCTCTAATATGAGGATAAGTGGAGGAATCGAAATGAATATACAGGAGATCCAGCAATTTTTAAGTTTATATCAGACAGAACAAGATGAATCAGAGCGTTGGTTAGCGAATAGATTACAACAGATTAAGAATGCAGGTGAGTACGACCCAACAACAGAGGAGCTAGCTTTTGGTGCACGGGTGGCGTGGCGTAATAGTAACAAATGTATTGGTCGTCTGTTTTGGCAATCATTGCATGTAGTAGATGCACGTGCCGTTTTAGATGAACAGGATATTTTTCAAAAACTACTGGAGCATATCGATTATGCAACAAATAGTGGAAAAATCCGTCCAACAATAACAGTATTTGCTTCGAACAGAGTGCGTATATGGAATCATCAGCTAATTCGTTATGCAGGCTATGAAACGGAAGCTGGCGTTATTGGTGATGCACATTCTATTGTTTTTACTAAAGTATGTGAATCGTTAGGTTGGAAAAGTGAGAGGACACCATTCGATGTGTTACCTCTTGTTATACAAGTAGATGAGCGAGCTCCGCAGCTGTTTACAATTCCTGTAGAATATATTTTAGAGGTGCCAATTCGTCATCCAGAGTCAGTGGATGTAGAGAAATTAGGAATGAAATGGTATGCTGTACCCATAATTTCAAGTATGCGTTTTCAAATGGCAGGCATTGATTTCCAAGCCGCACCCTTTAATGGCTGGTATATGGGGACAGAAATCGGTGCACGTAATTTAGCAGATCATGACCGTTATAATATGCTACCAGCTATTGCGGAGGTTTTTAATCTTGATACAACCAAGCAAGCTTCACTTTGGCGTGATCGTGCATTAGTGGAACTTAATATTGCTGTCCTTCATTCTTTTAAAGAACAAGGCGTGAGCATTGTCGATCATCATACAGCTGCTCAGCAGTTTAAATTGTTTGAAGAAGCAGAGGAATCAGCAGGACGAGACGTTACAGGCAACTGGACATGGCTAATCCCACCACTTTCGCCCGCAACGACTCATATTTTCCATAAACCTTATGTCAATATTTATCATACACCCAATTATTTTTATCAAAAACCATGCTATTAACTGATTGTGGAGAGGACGAAACGCTATGTTGAATGAGCAAATTCCGAGTATCCCGTGGTTACAATTGACGACACCTTATGGAAGAGGAACGGCTATCCCTCAGCTGATTGAACAGGAGCAATATACAGAGCTAGCTGAGTTAGTGGAGCATCAAGGTACACTATGGCAGGTCACACCATGGGCTTTGCTTGTCCTTCTAAAAAAGCTTGCTAGCAAAAATACGGGGGATGTCTCTGTACAAGAAGTAGAGCTTTATTTAGCTGTGGCACATGCAATTTCTGAAGATTATCTAGACCCATCCTATTCAGTTCAAACTATGCAGGAGCTGTTAGATGTCAAATATTTATGGATGGATCACGAAGAGAATGATGAGCTGGAATGGGAGGAGGAAACGCCAAAGGGTTATGAGCAGAAAGCTTTTGTAAGCTATTATTATTTTAGTTATATACTCTTACAAGAGGCTGTTCCTATTTTTGCAGCAGTTATAGCTCACAACAAAGAAACAGCAGACCGTCTTACTGAACTGCTAACCTTACTACAGCAATTGGACAAATAAAACGTCTATACCTATATAGAAGTAAAGCAGATGGGAAATATGAGCAGTTATCCCATCTGCTTTATTTTAATGGACATATTCGTCTTTAGAAGCTCTCATTGAGCAAAAGAAAAGAATGGTCGCCACAGCTACAAAGAGCCAACCAGCAATATTCCAGCCACCAAATAAATCATGTAAGTAGCCAAAAAGAATAGGGCCAATGGCGGCAAATAAATAACCTAATGATTGTGCAAAGCCTGATAAATCTGCTGCCTCAAATGCCGTGCGTGTACGAAGTGTAAAGAACATCATCGCTAAGGCAAATGAAGAACCTCCTGCTAAACCTAAAAGAATCATCCACAGTACCCCAAGACTTGTCCACTCCATGACAACTCCAGTAAAGCCTATTAAATAGAAGAATGTAAACATCACTACAAGAGGTCTTTGAGAAGCCATTTTACTTGCAATGATAGGCACAGCCAATGCCATTGGTACTTGTGAAAATTGCATGATAGAAAACATCCAACCAGCTTTGTCAGGAGCCAATCCCTGGGCGATGTAGATTTCGGGAATCCAAGCAGCAGTCGTATAAAATAATAAAGACTGTAATCCCATTGCACCTGTGACAGCCCAAGTAACAGGTGACTTCCATAAGGGTGTACTCGTCATTTTAGAGGTAGTGGCTGGCTCAGGTTTATTTGATTTCAATTGAGGTATCCAAATTAAAATCGTTACGACCACTAGTACAAGTGCAATGGACAGCGCTCCTTGCCAGCCAAATGATGAATTGGCTATAGGATAGCTAATACCTGCGCCAAGCCCAGCCGTTAAGTTCATCGACATAGTGAAAAATGCCATTAATAAACCAACATGGTATGGAAATTTTAATTTTAATAATCCTGGAATCAGCACATTTCCAAATGATATGGCTATGCCGATGAGTACAGTACCAAATACAAGTAACCCCGTTGTACCAAGGGAACGTAGAACAATCCCCAAGGCTAATAAAATAGTGGATAAAAATAGTGTTAGCTCAAGCCCTAGTTTGCGTGCTACAACGGGCGCAAATGGTGAGATGGTAGCAAAAGCGAGCAATGGAATCGTTGTTAGAAAGCCTGCAAGTACATTAGAAATACCAAGATCGTCACGGATAAATGATATAATAGGGCCAACAACAGTTAGTGGCATTCTTAATGTAGAGGCTATAAAGATAACTCCGAAGACTAAAAGTAAGGTTGTTCCCCTCCAGCTAATTTTTTTACTCGGAAAACTAGCGGAATGATCATTTGTAGTCAAAATAAATCCCCCTGTTCGTAACCGTTCTAATTGAACTACTATAACACTTTAACAAACTAATAAAAATAGTAGAAGATTCACAAAATACAGAACATTTATTGTTATATTGAAATGTCAAAGGTCTTATGCTAATATAATAAGCATCATAAATTTAATAATTATATGCCTCATGTTTGTATTGAGGTAGAGGTCGCGATATTTATAAGTATGCTAATGGAAATGACAAGCATTGATGAGATTAGCTGAAAGGGAATATTGCCGAAGTGTGAGGGGACTTGAAAACCTCATGCTGGGGCTGTCTCCGAAAGGAACAGAACTGTCACGTTTGCACAACGTGTTGAGCTATCATTTAGGAAAAACTGAGGATTAACTTAGCCATCACAGTGTATATGTGATGGCATTTTTTTGCCTCGTAAATAGGAAGGAAGCTATATCGTGAGTGAAATAAAAGTAAATCAGCTCGGACATAAAGCGCCAAAGCTGAAAAAAGAATTGAAAAGCCGTCATATCACAATGATTTCTTTAGGCGGTACAATTGGTACGGGACTATTTTTAGCCAGTGGTGGTGCCATTGCACAAGCTGGACCTGGTGGTGCATTGCTTGCCTACGCCCTAATCGGTATTATGGTGTACTTTTTAATGACAAGCTTAGGGGAAATGGCTGCCTATATGCCATCATCCGGTTCATTTAGTACGTATGCAACAAAATTTGTAGATCCAGCACTAGGCTTTGCATTAGGCTGGAACTATTGGTATAACTGGGCAATCACTATTGCAGCAGAAATTGCGGCAGTATCCTTAATTATGAAATATTGGTTCCCTGATAGTTCATCAGCCCTTTGGACAGTATTATTTATTGCTGTTGTACTGTCATTTAATTTACTTTCTGTAAAGAGCTATGGAGAAAGTGAATATTGGTTTGCGATGATTAAAGTAGTGACAGTCATTGTTTTTATTATTATCAGTTTATTAATGATTTTTGGTATTTTAGGTGGACAGGCACCTGTAGGCTTTACTAATTTCTTTATTAGTGATGGACCATTTCACGGTGGCTTCCTAGCTACATTTGGAATTTTCCTAGCAGCCGGATTTTCATTCCAAGGAACAGAGTTACTTGGGATTACAGCAGGTGAAACAGACGATCCAGGAAAAAATATTCCAAAGGCTGTTAAATCCGTATTCTGGCGTATTCTTTTGTTTTATATTTTAGCAATTGGTGCAATCGGAATGTTGATTCCATTTACAGATGAACGCTTATTATCAGAAGATATCGCAGTATCACCGTTTACATTAGTGTTTGACCGCTTAGGTATTGCCTTTGCAGCTTCGTTAATGAATGCCATTATTTTAACGGCTATGCTGTCAGCTGGAAATTCAGGGCTTTATGCATCATCACGTATGCTATGGCAATTAGCAGTGGATGGACATGCGCCTAAGTTCTTCACAAAGCTAAGTCGTCGAGGAATACCAATTTATGCGTTGATGGCAACATTAGCTGTAGGTTGCTTAGCTTTTTTAGCGTCTTTCTTTGGTGATGGCGTTGTTTATATTTGGCTGTTAAACGCCTCTGGTATGTCTGGTTTTATTGCATGGCTCGGCATTGCCTTTAGTCATTATCGCTTCCGTCGTGCATTTGAGGCACAGGGCCTAGATCCAAAGCTATTACCTTATAGAGCAAAATTGTACCCGTTTGGACCACTATTTGCCTTTACTGTTTGTATGATTGTGGTCATTGGGCAAAATTACACGGCCTTTACGGGAGACCAAATTGATTGGTATGGGATATTAGTTTCTTATGTTGGAATCCCACTATTTTTACTGTTATGGTTTGGCTACAAAATCAAGCACAAAACAAAAATGCTTTCACTTCAAGAATGTGATTTAAAAGTGGAAGATTAAATAGTAGGGCTGTTCTGTAAACTAATGAATGATTGGTTTATGGGACAGCTTTTTATGTCTTAATCGTCGTTAAAAATATCAAAAAATAATATCATATATAGAGTAATATTAGTATTTACTAACTAGCCATTCGAAAGTCGATGTCTAATCAAATAAAAAACAGGTACCCATTCTTGAACTGCCCCGTAATAGTTAGAAATCAAACTTTTACGGGGCAGTTCATCTCGAGTACCTGATTTTTATTATCCAAATATTGTTTCCCACAGTAAGTAAATATTCAATGTCACAACGATAATAACAACAAACCAACCTAAAAACGTTGTAATACGGTGATTGACTAAACTGCCCATGATGTTTCGTTTGCTTGTAAACATAACAAGAGGGACAAGAGCAAATGCAATACCGAAAGATAAAACAACCTGACTTAGAACGAGCGCATAGGTTGCATTCACGCCTGAAGCAATAATGACTAGAGGCGGCACCATAGTAATCGCTCTACGTAAATAAAGTGGTATTTTTCTTTGAATGAATCCTTGCATGACTACATCACCTGCTAACGTCCCGACAGAGGAGCTAGCTAGCCCGGCAATAAGTAAACCAAGACCAAATGAAATAGCAGCCATGGGGCCGAGCGCATCTTTTAAGCCATTGTAGGCAACATCTAAATCTTCTACAACCACGCCTTGTGTGTGGAAGACTGCTGCAGCAATGATCAGCATGCTCATATTAATCGCTCCGGCAATAATCATAGCGATGATAATATCGATAAATTCAAAACGGAAAATACGTTTTTTTTCATTTTCATTCCGACCAACAATACGATTTTGCGTTAACGATGAATGTAAGTAAATAGCATGAGGCATGACAGTTGCTCCTAAAATACCTGTTGCTAATAATAGTGAATCTACACCTTCAAACTGTGGCGTGAACATGCCAATCGCTACATCGCCCCATTCTGGCTGTGCTAAAAATGTTTGGAAGGCAAATGCTAAGACAACAATTAACACCATGCCCGAAATACCGGCTTCAAAGGCTCTAAATCCTCTTCTTTGAAGTTCTAAAATAGCAAATGAACCAACTGCCGTAATTAATGCTGCGGGCAGCATAGGGATATTGAAGAGCAAGTAAAGCCCTAATGCTGCACCAATAAATTCAGCGAGATCTGTAGCAATGATGACCAATTCAGCCTGTATCCATAAAAAGATGGATGTTTTTTTAGAAAAATGCTCGCGTGCTACTTCAGGCAAGTTTTTACCTGTCGCAATTCCAAGCTTGGCAGATAAGGATTGAATTAACACGGCCATTAAATTAGAAAAGGCTATAACCCAAAGTAGCAGGTAGCCATATTGAGAGCCTGCTGTAATATTTGTAGCAAAATTACCAGGATCGATATAGGCGACGGCTGCAATAAATGCAGGTCCTAAAAATGGTAAAAAGCGTCGCCAACCTTTTATATCTCCATCTAAAACCGCCTCGGCAGACGATTTTGTGACTCGTTTGTAAACCATATTGTTCCCTCGTTTCAAAAAGTATCATTAACGAAATAAAGTTTCCTATAGGAAAATAAGATATTAGTATTCTAACGCTAGGAATCAAAAAAGTGAAGTGGTTTGCTTTAAGTTTCTATAAGTATGTGCCATTCTCATCATTTTCTAATTAGACTTTCACCACCAGCATCGTTTACGATGAAAAGAAAAGATGAAGGACGGATTCGACATGACCAATCGAATTTTAATTATAGAAGATGAAGAAAATATTGCGAGAGTGCTACAGCTTGAGCTTCGATTTGAAGGCTTTGAGGCGGAAATGGCTCATACAGGGACAGATGGTTTGCTTCGTTACCGTGAACAGCCATGGGATTTGATCCTACTTGATGTCATGCTGCCAGAGATGAGTGGCATTGATGTGCTAAAGCGGATTCGTGCAACGGAATCCCAGACACCTGTTATTATGCTTACTGCCAAAAGTGAGGTGGAGGATAAAGTAAAAGGATTGGATTTAGGAGCCAATGATTATGTGACAAAGCCGTTTGAAATTGAAGAATTGCTGGCGCGTATTCGCAATGCTTTACGATTTTCACAAAAGGCTAGTCCAAAACAAGTTGCCCTTGCATTTGGACATTTATCGATAAACGAGCAAACAAGAGAGGTCGTATATTTTAATAAAGATATTCAACTGACACCTCGTGAATATGATTTATTGTTCTATTTACTAAAGCATCCTAAACAAGTACTGACTAGGGAACAGCTACTAGAGGCTGTATGGGGCTATGACTATTATGGGGATACAAATGTTGTGGATGTCTATATTCGCTATGTACGACAAAAGCTTGAAGCTGCTAATGCAACGCCTATTATCCAAACAGTTCGTGGAGTTGGCTATGTGTTGAAGGAACATCGTGATGAGACTTAAAACAAAAATTCATCTACTTACAACATTGCTGATGCTAGTAATATTAGTGGCCACAAACAGTGGAATTTATTTATTGTATGAGAAATCTGCCTATGATACGGAATATCATCAGCTTCAAACACGTGCCAATGATTTAAGCTCTACATTCAGTCAGTTAAATGCTCAAACTAACCTACAGCAAGTATTAAGAGCCTATATGCCGACAGATGGTGCCGTCTACATTTATGATGGAGAACGTTTAAAAACAAAGGTTCAGGCTACCCTTGACATGCCAGAAGGCCCTTCCATTACCTATACAATGCCTGCTATTTGGATAGACGGAACGGTTGTGGATATCACATTACAGCAATCCATGGAAGAAGTAGAACGGACATTAAGTTTGCTAAAGGTTATATTGATTATTGTATCTGTTATTGCAACGATTCCTATTTTCTTAGCAAGCCTAGTACTTGGGCGACTTATTTTATTACCGCTAGAACGTTTAAATGAGACTATGCGAAAAAGTGCATCGACAGGAAAATATGAAAAAATGGATATACCAGTAAAAGGTGGGGATGAGTTAACAAACATTAACCGTACTTTTAATATGATGATGGAAAAGCTTGAACAGCATTATCGAAAGCAAGAAGAATTTGTATCGAATGCTTCCCATGAATTGAAGACACCCATTACGGTTATTGAAAGCTATGCAAAATTACTGCTCAGAAGAGGTTTTGACAATCGGGAAGTTGCACAGGAATCATTACTAGCTATTGCCAATGAATCATCACGCATGCATGAAATGGTGCTGCAATTGCTAGAACTAGCTAAAAATAATGAGCATCTGGACATTCATTTTGAACAGCTAGAGCTCGCGCCGTTCTTGAATAAAGTGGCTTCCCAAATGCAGCATGCGTATCATCGAGCATTTATAGTTGATGTGAAGAAGCCAAGTTTTGTTTATAGTGATGAAAAAATATTAAAGCAACTACTCTTTATTTTGCTGGATAACGCTAGGAAATATAGTGAGGATGAAGTGCATATTCTCGCAACAGAAACAGCTAATCATGTATGCATTACCATCCAAGATTTTGGTATTGGTATTCCAGCGGAGCATATTCCACATTTGTTTGAGCGATTTTATCGTGTAACAGGAGATCGTAACCGTAAGACAGGTGGTTCTGGGCTAGGACTTGCCATAGCGCATGGGCTTGCAGAACAATTGGGGATAATGATGGATGTAAAAAGTACAATTGGAGAAGGGTCAAGCTTTACCTTATGTATACCAAAGGAGGGACAACAATGAGAAAGTGGCTGTTGATGATTGTTGTGATTGTCCTTCTCGGTAGCGGAACGTTTTGGTTTATTCAAACGCGTTATTTTCAAGTCGGGCCTCTTAGCGAAGCGGAGGCCATTCGCCATGTTGAAACAATCTATAAAGGTCATGTTACTCAGGTGAAGAAACAAGGAAAAACCTATGAAATGCTCTTTACGCGAGATCATATCAAGTATGGAGCTGTGCTCGATGCTACGACACAACAGGTGACTGATTTAAAAATAAAAGAAGGACAAAGTAAATTACTGTTAACAGAAAAGCAAATCAGGCAGATGGTTAAACAGGAATATGGAGATGTAGAAAGTGTTATGTTAACAGATTCCATTTATACAGTGCGAGTTAAAAAAGATAGCAAGCAAAAAGAAATCACACTTGATGGCTATTCCGGTGAAGTATTATCGGAGAAAATGGTGGAGCCACAAGAACAATCTGTAGAAGGGCCTATTATTACTGAGCAGCAAGCCGTTCAAATAGCACTGGAGCAATTGAAGGGAGAGGTGGATTCAGTCGATTTTGAAGAAACCTCAGAGGGTGGTTACTATTTAGTTGAAATTGAAACACAGGATGACGAAGCCACTTTTCAAATTCATGCCGTTTCAGGAAAGGTTCTGTCTGTTACATGGGATGACGAACAATAAATCACTTCTCATGAAATTCTAATGTTCCTCTTATAGTTCTATCATCTTCGCTTGCTAAGCTAAGAATAGATAAAACAAAGGAGAGATGAATATGAAAAAAATAATTATGATTCCAGCATTGGTAGTTACTCTTGGGGTTGGAGCAGCAATTGGCTCGACAACTTTATTATCAGGAAATGCGCAAGAAAATAAGGTATTAACAATGCAGCAGATTGAGAAGAAAGCATTAGCAATAGTTGATGGGACTATTGCGGATATCGAATTTGATCAAAATCAATTCCGCTCTATTTACGAAGTAGAGGTGCATACCGAGACAGCGGAATATGATTTAAAATTTGATGCTTATACGGGAAAATTACTGAAGCAGAAAAAAGAGCGTCGAGATGACGATGATTGGGATAATTACATTTCTGTTAGCACGCCAACAGCGAAAATTATTACAAAAGAACAGGCTATCGAAACAGCCTTAACGAAAGCAAAAGGTACCGTGACAAAGATTAAGCTGGATGATGGCTTATATGAAATAGAATTGAAAGATGGTCAGTATGAATATGAAGTAGATGTGGATGCAATGACAGGGAACATTGTTGATTTTGAACAAGATATAGAAGACTAAAAGAGCGAGCTGTCTTAAAAGTAGAGCATACTTTTAAGACAGTTTTTTGTTGTAGCGAGAGTATTGGCAGCAATGACGAGTATTAACATATGCTCGAAAAAAGTCTATGTTTTTCACTCGTGAAAATGAAAAATTTTCTTCTTTACTTTTTCAATCAGCAGGCGTAATATGACATCATTATAAAAGTTTCAAATTTCTAAATCGCTGAAGCAACTAAACGCGGGGGAACCAATTTTGATGTATGGCATAAGCCATTCTTGGGGTGAATCTCTTCCATTTGGAGGGGTAGGGCTACTCAGGCCCGAATCCGACAGCTAACCTCGTAAGCGTTAAGAGCAGAAAAGTGGAGCTTGGCAGACGGATGAACGTCTACAAGTCTTATTTAGTGATGACTTGTAGACGTTTTTTGATGTTATTTAGAGAGGCGAAACACATTCTATGAAACTAGAAGGTGTTTATCAATGAAATCCTCATTCAAACGTTATGTAATCGGCAAACCATTAAGATCCGATGAGTTAGGGGAACAAAAGCTTAGTAAAGCAAAGGCATTGGCAATCTTATCGTCCGATGCTTTATCTTCAGTAGCCTATGGACCAGAACAAATTTTAATTGTTCTTATGACAGTGGGCACACTTGCCCTTTGGTATTCTTTACCGATTGCCGCTGGAGTGGTCGTTCTGCTTGTGGCACTGATTTTATCTTATCGTCAGGTTATTTTTGCTTATCCACATGGTGGTGGCGCTTATGTAGTATCGCGAGAAAATTTAGGAGTGAATGCAGGTCTTGTAGCTGGAGGCTCTTTGCTTGTTGATTATATTTTAACAGTAGCAGTTAGTGTTTCAGCAGGTACAGATGCTATTACATCGGCATTTCCAAGCCTTCATCCATACAATGTACCCATTGCTATCGTTTTTGTGATTTTCTTAACAATTTTAAACCTACGAGGTGTAACAGAGTCAGCCTCTATCTTGGCATACCCAGTCTATCTATTTGTAGGCGTTATGCTCTTGTTAATTGGGATTGGGCTCTATCAGGTTGTAACTGGTCAGGTGCCAGCAGAGTTGCATCCAAAGGTTGGTACACCAGTGGCAGGGATTAGCTTATTTATTTTATTAAAGGCATTTGCATCAGGTAGCTCAGCGTTAACCGGGGTAGAAGCTATTTCTAACGCCATACCTAATTTTAGAAATCCTGCTCCTAATAATGCAGCTAAAACACTTTTAGCAATGGGCGCTATTTTAGCTGTTTTATTTATTGGTATTGTAAGCCTAGCTTATTTTTATGGGGTTGCCCCAACAGCAGAAGCAACAGTAGTTTCCCAACTAGCAGAAGCTAGTGTTGGTCGAAATCTCTTTTATTATATTGTGCAAGGTATAACAGCAATGATTTTAGTACTTGCCGCAAACACAGGGTATTCAGCCTTTCCATTGCTTGCTGTGAATTTATCGAAGGATGGTTTTATCCCAAGAATATTCCAAATTCGTGGAGATCGTCTTGGTTATTCAAATGGCATCATGATGCTAGGTGTTGCGGCCATTGTCTTAATTATTCTTTTTGATGGAGCCACAGAGCATTTAATTCCGCTATATGCAGTTGGGGTATTTATTCCGTTTACATTAGCGCAAACGGGAATGATGCGAAAATGGTGGCGCGAAAAACCTAAAGGTTGGGTAGCAAAATTTTCTATCAATACAATTGGAGCAGCGATCTCTTTCATTGTAGCTATGATGTTCTTTGTGACAAAAATGCCCCAAGTATGGCCAGTGTTCGTCTTTTTACCAATCATTATTTTTGTATTTCATCGGATTAAGCACCATTATCAAGCCGTTGGAGAACAATTGAGATTGAATCAGGAGGAGCTGACTACTATTGAGGGAAATGTGTTCATTGTGCCAGTCGCTGGTATAACAAAGGTAGTTGAAAACTCTCTTCATTATGCTAAATCGCTTAAGGTGGATAAAGTGATCGCCTTTTATGTAGCTTTCGATCAAGCAGAAGCAAAAGCTTTTGAAGAGAAGTGGAACGCATGGCAACCTGATGTACGGTTAGTGACTTACTATTCACCATATCGTAGCATTACACAGCCATTGATGAAATTTATTGATAAAGTAGAGCACCATTGTACTAAAACAAATCATAAAGTGACGGTTGTGATTCCTCAATTTCTACCGAAAAAAGGGTGGCATCATATGCTACACAACCAATCGAGTCTACTCATTCGTACGACACTGTTGTTTCACAGAAATGTCGTCATTATGACAGTCCCTTTTCATTTATCAAAATAATGCTAGCAAGCTAGAAAATAGTCTGTTATAATCAGTACGTTGATTGAAAACACGAACGTTTGCAATTGAAAAGTTGCGAAATACCATTAAATTCCGAAAAATCAAACTTTATTTCGTAAAAGTTATAGGTTCTTGCCGAATAAAGTGATAAATTGGATATTCTGATAGTTTCATACAAATCCACTCATATAATAGCGAGAATAGGGCTCGCAAGTTTCTACCGATTTACCGTAAATAAATCGACTATGGGTAGCAATGCTTTTAGAGAACTTCAATTATAATGATGTTTTCTATTCGTTTCGACGTTTTTACGCTGAATGCTTTGCTCCACTCGTAGCTGAATGGAAACAAGGTATTTAGCGTTTTTTATTACTCTGAAAGAAAGAAGGATATAAAAGAAATGAAGTTATTACAAGACAAAATTATGCAAGAGGGTAAAGTATTATCTTCATCCGTATTAAAAGTTGATTCATTTTTAAACCATCAAATTGATCCAATGTTAATGAAGGAAATTGGTCATGAATTCGCAAACCGTTTCTCTGATCAAGTGATTACAAAGATTTTAACAATAGAATCTTCAGGTATTGCACCATCTGTTATGTTAGGGTTAGAAATTGGCGCGCCTGTCGTGTTTGCTCGTAAACGCAAATCGTTAACACTTTCAGATAACCTTTATTCATCAAAGGTACATTCGTTTACAAAAAATGAAACAAATGAGATCTCTGTATCACGTAATTTCTTAAATGAGGACGATAATATTTTAATTGTTGATGATTTCTTAGCAAATGGTGAAGCTGTCAAAGGCTTACTAGATATTGCTGCACAAGCTGGTGCGCATGTTGTGGGTGTGGGCATCGTTATTGAAAAGGGCTTCCAAGATGGTGGAAAATTATTGCGTGAGCAGGGAGTTCGCGTTGAGTCATTAGCGATTGTAGACTCTCTTGAAGATGGCAATGTAACATTTGCTACGGAGGCTCGCTCGTAATGAATACCTTTAAATCAACTGCGCTAGCGATTCAACATTTACTTGCGATGTATGCTGGAGCCATTTTAGTGCCACTGATTATTGGTGGAGCAATTGGCTTTGATTCAACACAAATGACGTATTTAGTAGCAATTGATATTATGATGTGCGGGATTGCAACACTTTTACAGGTATATTCAGGTAAATTCATCGGGATTGGCTTACCTGTAGTACTTGGCTGTACATTCACAGCAGTAAGTCCAATTATTGCGATCGGCACAAATCCAGAGCAAGGTATCACAGATATTTATGGTTCTATTATTGCCTCTGGTGTAATTGTAATGATTATTGCGGGCTTCTTCGGCAAGCTTGTGAAATTCTTCCCTCCAGTAGTAACTGGATCCGTTGTTTCGATTATCGGTATTTCTTTATTACCAGTAGCTTTAAACAATATGGCAGGTGGACAAGGTGCTGAGGATTTTGCTTCTGCTTCTAATGTGGCATTAGCGTTTATTACATTAATTATTATTTTAATCGTGTATCGTTTTTCTACAGGTTTTGTTCGTGCGATTTCTATTCTGATTGGATTAGTAGTAGGTACCGTTTTAGGTGCATTCATGGACAAAGTGGATTTCACGCCAGTAGCGGATGCTAATGTATTTCACATGGTACAACCTTTCTACTTTGGCATGCCAACATTTGATGTAACGGCAATTATCACCATGACACTTGTAGCAATGGTATCTTTAGTAGAGTCATCTGGTGTCTATTTTGCACTAAGTGATATTTGTAATAAAAAATTAGATTCAAAGGATTTAGCTCGCGGCTATCGTTCAGAAGGTCTAGCTTCAGTAATCGGTGGTATTTTCAATGCCTTCCCTTACACAACATTCTCACAAAACGTGGGACTAACACGTATGTCAGGCGTTAAGGACCGTAAAGTCATTTATATCACAGGTGGTTTACTAGTAGCACTTGGCTTCCTACCAAAAATCGCAGCATTAACAACGATTATTCCAACGTCTGTACTAGGTGCGGCGATGCTTGCGATGTTCGGTATGGTGATTACCCAAGGTATGGGTATGCTTGTACCAGTTATGAACGAATCAGCGGAAAATGCAATGATTGCTGCTATTGCAGTAAGCTTAGGGGTTGGTGTATCAGTGGTTCCTGGTATTTTTGATGCACTACCAGAAAAAGTCTCTATTTTAACATCTAACGGTATCGTCTGTGGTTCTGTCACAGCGATTATCCTTAATATTTTATTCAATATGATTGGGCCGAAGCATAAGCAAGACCCGATGCATGGTGAAGTATAAAGAATCCTAAAAGTTATCTATTTTTGACTAGTCGTTTAGTTGAAAGTAGGTGACTTTTTTTGTGTGAAAAGTAGATATGAACAGAGAAATAGAAGGAATTCACTCTCAAAACTAGAATTTAGAATGAATGACTAATAATAGGATAGGAAGGGATTATTTATGAATATAAAGGGCTTTGGAGGGATCTTTTGGAGAACTAAAAATCTTGAGGAAATCAAAAAATGGTACAGTAAAGTCTTGAACATTGAAATTGAAAATTGGAATGGTACTATTATTAAGCCACAATCAGACAATGAAACGGTCTTCTCTTTCTTTTCTGAAAGTGATAGCTATTTTCCAACAGAACAACAAGTAATGTTAAACTTTCAAGTGGAAAATCTAGATGATAGCATCAAGCATTTAGAAAAAATGGGTATTCCCTTTGTAATGGACAAGACGATGAATGAATTTGGACAATTCATTTGGATTGAAGATCCTGAAGGAAGACGTATAGAGCTTTGGGAAAAGTAATATAACATTGATCAATGAAAAACCAATTTCCATGCCTAAGCTTACGATTAATAGCAGCATCATTATGTTATTCCTCAACTCTTTTAGATAATATCATATAACAGTGTAGGTGTAAAATTACACTTTTTTTGTTATGTTCGATGTTTAATATCGGGTTATAAGGGGAATTTAAAAATGAGGATGGTTTTTAATAGAATGTAATTCTCTCTTTCAACATACACTTATATATAACTACTCTGAGAAAGGTCTAGTACAAATGCAAAGTATCGTTTTAATATTAATTCTTCAATTAGTTTATGTACCTTTTTTAACATTACGAACAATATTTTTGGTAAAGAATATTACATTCCTTGCAGCGATATTTGGTATGCTGGAAATGCTAGTGTATGTATTTGGCCTTTCACTCGTTTTTAGTGGGAAGCAAAGTATGTTATCTATGGTTGTCTATGCAGTTGGATTTGGATTAGGTATATTTTTAGGAGCAAAAATAGAACGTAAGCTAGCAATAGGCTATGTTTATACAACCATTAATACGCAAAATAAGAATGAAGAGCTTGTAAAATTTCTTCGTAACGAAGGGTTTGCAGTCACGATTTATATTGGAGAAGGGCGAGATAGTAATCGCTATAAATATGAAATCTTAACGAAGAGAAATCGTGAAGGGGAGCTCTTTCAAATTGTAGAGCAGTTCGAGCCGAATGCCTTTATTATCTCATATGAGCCTAAATCATTTAAGGGCGGCTTTTTGCTTGCTCGTATGAAGGCTAAGCAAAAATAATTTAATAAGGAAGGACCTCTGCTAAATGCCGAGGTCCTTTTTTAGGATGTTAATCAAATTTTGTTTCTACCCAGTCTTTAAATAAGCTAAAGTCTGTGTAGACAATTTCCTTGTAGCTCATGGCTTGTAAAATTGTATGCTCTATAAATACATCACGCTCTTTGCCGATCGCTTTTAAAATCTCCTCCTCACTGTGATAGGTAAAAACATGAGAATAATCGATATCAGCTCGTGCATGTATTTTAGCAGCAATTTTCCCCATAAGTGATGTTGTAGTAAAGTAATCCTCTACATCCTTATAGTTTTTAGGCTTAATCTTCTTTTTATAAGGAGAACGTTCACGAATATAAAATTCCTGTCCATTCATCGTGATAAAGGCTAAATGTGGGTCCTCTAAATGGTGCATAGCTTTTTGAGTTCCGACTACACGTGCTCCCTGATGCTCATAATGAGCCCAAAATAGTTCCTGATAAGGGAGGAAGTAGGCAGGAATTGCTGTGCGTACCTCTTTCATTTCTAACACTAAATCCTCGACTCCTGACGCACCTTTTTCGTCTTCCACTAAAATATAGTAACGTTTTAAACCGATGGAAGCTGTACCAGAGCCATACTTATAAGCTATGTCCCTAATTTTATATGTAGAAAGTGCGTTTGAAATGGCGCTGTATTCTTCACTAGTAACCGGTTGAATTTCTTCATTCCATAAGAAGGCACGCTGACCATCCTCATTTACATACGAAATATCCTGTAAAAAATGAGATCGCTGGCGTTTATCAAGCTTTTTCAATAATCTCTTTGCTGGTCCCTTTGTATTGTCCTTTGTGAACATCAGTGTTAAAGGATCATCCTGTTTACGCTGGAATCGTTTTAGCTGATCTATGTAGCTACGGAGAAAATACTGAATAGCCGTTTCCTGAGTTGTCTTATATAAGCCTTGTTCTTCTAAATAGAGCGCAATACTGACGCTCATGCGAATAATATCGTATAAATAAGAGCCGACATAGCCCTCATCGAAATCATTAACGTCAAAAACAATCTCGCCTGCCTCATTTTGAAAAGCACCGAAGTTATCCATATGCATGTCACCTTGAATCCAAGTTGGCTTTCTATCAGGAGTATGGAAGATTGAGGCAGATTTTGTCATATCAAAATAAAATAGATAGGCACTTCCGCGGAAAAAGCGGAATGGGCTTTCTAGCATTTTACGGTATTTTTCCAAGCGCTGTCCCTCTGTTAAACTCATTCGTTGAACATCAAATTCTTCAAAGATTGTTTCTAATTGTTCTTGTCTTAAAAAAGTTCTAGTATGTTTAACTTGTTCCAATAAAGCATGCTCCATACAATAATCCCCTTTGTTAAATCAAAATTTACCTGTATATACGAAAAATAATTGAATAGGTTTCGAAGAAATTTAGCAAATGTTCTCGATAAAAATGGTTATACATCTAAGGGTATTTCATAACATGTTCGATAACCTATTTTCATACTATAAGACATGCTTAATCACGGAGGGGGGTTATATGTATTTCTTTACAAAAGGTCTTGTCATTATAGTAGGAAGTATTTCATTGTCGTTAGGAATTAATTTATTTTTAACGCCATATGAAATTTTAGATGGGGGAGTAGTAGGGTTAGCGCTTATATTACATTATCTATATAAGCTCAAAATCGGTTTAATGATCATTATTATTAGTATTCCTATTTTTATTATTGCTTGGTTTAAATATAGAGCCTATTTTTACAATAGTATACATGGCTTAATAGCATCTTCCGTAATTATTGATTTGCTAAAGCCTGTGCGAAATCTTGTCCAAATGGATGCGCTTTACAGTGCAATTTTTGGAGGTATACTTGTTGGCTTCGGCATTGGTCTGATGCTGCGTTTTCAGACAAGCACAGGGGGGACAGACTTAATCGCTCAATTTATCTGTGACAAGACAGGTATCAATGTTGGAATATTAATATTTTTTATTGATTCCATTGTTATTGTTATAGGAGGCTTCCTACTATCCACATCGACCTTCCTATTATCCATTATTACCGTATTGGTAGTAGGCATTACGACAAGTGTTATTACTAGTCGAGTATCAGGTACGTAAAAATAGTCCCAGTATAAAACTGAAACTATTTTGGCGTCTGATTATCAAGTGTTTTCATTAGCTTCTTTTTAGGGTGTGCTGGTTTGATCTCTGCAATGAGTATAGCCAGTAAAATAAGTATTGCACCTACGACCATGCGACTTGTTAAGATTTCATGTAAAAAGATGACGGATAACACCATACCGAAAAAGGATTCAGTCGATAGGATAATCGCAGCTTTAGTAGCAGTTGTATATTGATTGGCTACATTTTGGAAGAGGTAAGCAATTGTTGTAGAAAAAATACCTAGGTAAATAATCGAATAGATTGCTTCTTTTTCGAGTGATGTCGGGATATCCCCTTGGCTAATGACGACTAGAACACCTATAAAGGATGCCGTGAGAAATTGAATAATGGTAAGAGCAATGGCATCTTCTTTTTGAACAAAAAGATTAGTATAAAAGATATCAAAGGCAAAAGCAACGGCACATGCTAGAGAAAGTGCATCCCCAACATTCATTGTTAATGAGCCTTGTAGTGATAAAAAGCCGATTCCTGCGATCGCAATTAGAGAACCAATGATTTCATAGCCGTCAATGCGGCGTTTATAAACCGCATAGGCTATTAAAGGAACAATAATAACATTCACTGCGGTTAAAAAGGCATTTTTAGACGGTGTTGTATATTGGAGTCCAACGGTTTGAAGGGCGAATGCTATATACAGAATTGTACCTAATAAAGCTCCCTTCCAAATAACAGATTTCGAAGCTTTTTTTAATCGAGAACCAAATAAAACCAATAATATAATGGAAGCTAATAAAAATCTACCAGCCATCACTTGATAAGCTGTTAAATATTCTAAGGCAATAGCCGTTATAACAAATCCACTACCCCACACGATTGCAGTAATCAATAGCATGCCATCAGCTATGTAAGTTTTCATGTTTTCTTCCTCCTGACTTCAATAGAATAGCATAGGAGTGAGGAAAAGAATTTGATTTTATTTCTAAATATTCAGGCGTTTTTTTGTACTTATTCCAAAGCGATTACTCAAAACCTACCTTGCTATGTAATAAGTACAATTTAACGGCTGCAGCTAAGTGTTCATAAAAAACATAATCATTATCTGTCGGTGCTACTAAATGACGTATTTTAGCCATACGATAGCGAATTGTATTAGGATGACAAAATTGTGCTACGGCAACTTCCTTAATATTTCCTTTTTTTACGATATAGGTTATGGCAGTTTCCATTAAATCGGGATCAGCCTTATCATCAAGTAAAGGAGCTAAAAAAGAAGTAACATAATCCATCGCAAATATAGGATCTTTACGATACAACTCAATTAATAAACGATCCGATGCGAGATGCTTATAATGAAGGCTAGGCAGCATGTCAATCTCAGCTAATATACTAGCAAAGAAGGCTTCGCGTAAAGCAATAGGGAAGCCAGTTTGAGTATCGTAGCTACTACTATAGCCAAAAGTGATCTTTTCCGTTGGGATGGCATATAATGCTAACCATTCATGTAACACCTTGTCAAATTGAAACAGCTGGGATGGATGTGTCATGATGATAAAAAGGCTCTGCTTATAGGAACAAATCAGACCTGATTTAAGTAGTGGCTCTAACGAAAAAATAGCTTGCATCCAGTTATGGTGAGATGTGTCACTTGCTCGTAAAGTTGCTACAAATACATATTTTTCAAAGGGTCTATTGAGCTGCTGTAAAATGGATTTGATTTGCTCTTGTGTAATATCTTCCTCCATTAATCTCCGTAAGATCGTTTCTAAAAAGAATGAATAATCCTGTGTTTTAGCGTAGGCCATTGTTTCTAAAATAATCTTCTCAAAAAACTCATCTCCACCAAATCTTAAAATAGGAAAATCTTGTTCCTCTGCATAAGTCAAAACCTCTTCAGGTAAATCTCTGAAAATAACAGGCTTATAAGCTAAGGCACTCGCCCCGAGCTCCACTAGATTTTTTACTGCATTTAATAAATACTCAGGCTTTTGTTTGGCAAATAATAAACTACTTAATACAACGCTGTTGGGCGTGAAAATTGTATCTCGCACATGGTGTATGTCTGGTGAAAATTCAAAGTCTAAAATCTCTACATTTTGAACAGCTTTATGCAAACCGTTGTGGCCAGCGACAACGGTGAAATTCTTTGTAATGGGTAATTGTAAAAAGTTTTCTACATTCATAAACGGACCATTGCCTTTCTTGTAGTAAGGTACTAACTTCTATTATAAATTTACTTGTTCATAAAAAACCATTTGTATTCATGCAAATGGATATCCACCACAAAAAAATCTGCTCATTCAGCGGTAAACCGTGAAGTGAGCAGATTTCAGTACTTATCGTTTAAATGTTAGCAAAAATATTTGGCTTTCTATTTCTCAGTGGATTCGTTTGCTCAACGGCATACCCTACATTTAAAATGCGTCCTTCTTTAAAGGCAGGGCCAATAATTTGTAGCCCTATTGGTAAATTCCCTTTAAAGCCACAAGGAACGGAAAGGGCAGGTAAGCCTGTTAAGTTGCTAGGGCCTGTAAAGCGAATAATATTATCAATTAAATCCACTTTTTGACCATTTAACTCTGCGAAATCATCACCAATTGTATTAGCCACAACAGGTAGAGTAGGGGTAATAAGCACATCTACCTTATTAAAAATCTCTGTAAACTCCTGTTTGATTTGACGACGTACCTGTTGTGCCTGTAAGTAATCGACAGCAGAAGGCAATTCACCGAGCTCAAAGAGTAGGCGTATATCGTCACCAAAATCTTGTGGTCTCTCTTGTAAATCGGAATGGTGTATAGCTGCCGCCTCCGAAAGGGACGTCACAAGCTCTGCCCATTCTGCATATTGTAATGAAGGAATTCGCACTACTTCCACTTTCGCACCTTGATCTACTAAGTTTTGAATACTTGCTCGAACAGCTTTTTCAATATCAGCATCCACATTTTTAAAGAAGTATTCTTCATTGATACCAATCACTAAATCCTTGATATTGCCAGAAAGCTGCTGCACGTAGTTGTCTGTTGGAACGTCAATGCAAGTAGGGTCTCGATGATCAAAGCCAGAAATGACTTCAAGCAAGCCTGCTGCATCCTTTACTGTCTTTGTCATTGGGCCAATATGGTCTAAACTCCAAGCGAGTGGGTAACAGCCATATTTACTTACACGACCGTGTGTAGGTTTTAAACCAACAATGCCACAAGCAGAGGATGGAATTCGAATGGAACCAGCTGTATCCGTTCCTAATGAAGCAACACTGGCCCCTGCTGCAACAGCCGCCCCAGAGCCGCCGCTAGAACCGCCAGGGATTTTATCTAAATCCCATGGGTTGCGAACAGGTCCGTAATGAGGATTGTTATTGGTAATTCCCCAAGCATATTCATGCATGCTTAGTTTTCCAGTGAAAATTACACCAGCGTCACGAAGTTTTTCAACCACTGTCGCATCATAATCAGAAACGAAGTCCTTATGAATTTTTGAGGACATCGTTGTTATCTTATCTTTGAAATACAAGTTATCTTTTAAGGCCATCGGAATCCCATGATACATGCCTTTATAGTGGCCTTGGAGAATTTCCTGTTCCACTTCTTTTGCCTTTGCTAAAGCTTCTTCCCTGTAAAAGGCCATATAGGAATTAATTTTAGGCTGACTTTCCTCAGCAAAATCTAAAATCGCCTTCGTTAATTCCACGGGAGATAGTGTCTTCGATGCAAGTAAGGGTGCCAACTCTTCAACGGATTTTAAATGTAAATCAGTTGTCAATATGATCACCTCCAGGAATACTACGTACCGCGATATCTGCATCATCAATCGCAATACCTTCTAAATTGCTACGAAGTGACTGCATGCCCTCCCAGCGTGTTTTTAATAGTTCAAGGTGTTCAGGTTTCGGTGTAATTCCTTTGTTCTCCAATAATTGTTGAATAGACAAGCTCATTAACAGGATCCTCCCTTGAATAATTTTTATATCTAAATAGGTTTCCCCATTAAGATCGATAGGGTAAAAACGCAAAATATTATAATAGGTAATATAAACCTATTATTACAATCATACACTAACAATAATTTATATCAAATAAATTATTTGTAATATATTTAATATTATGAAATATTTACTACGCTAATAAACGGTCAAAGTCTAGTGTGTGTGCTTGCTCTTTTTACATACGATTCACAGTCTATTTACAATCAAAGCGTACAATGAACCATAATAACCAATTGAAGAGGTGCAAGAATGGAGTCTGCTGTGGGGCAAAATATAAAAACTAGTAATATATTTTCTTTTTTTAAATATTTATATGGGCAACATCAAAGCAATACGTTATATATGAAACGTTTAAAAGCATTGAAACAAATTATTCAGCATAACGATTTACATACATATTTTCAACCTATTGTAGATTTACAGTCAAAACAAACGATGGGATTTGAAGCATTAAACCGTCCAGTTTCCTCAGCATTATTTAATAGTGTCGACCAGTTTTATGAGTTTGTTGGACAAACAGATTGTGTATTTTTATTTGAATGTTTTTGTCGAAATCTTTCCTTACAACGATTTAAGGAACGTATGCCTAACGATTTGGCGGATAAAAGCTTCTTAGTCTTTCTTAATATACATCCAAATGTATTAGTAGATAAAAATTACCATTGTGGAGAAACACTGCAATTGCTAAAGGAACTTGGCATTAAACCGCAGCAAGTCGTGTTTGAATTAACTGAGCGTAGTGCCGTGATAGATTTTGTAGAGTTTGAGCGTGTATTATCACATTATCGATCACAGGGCTATCGCATAGCAGTGGACGATGTAGGCTCAGGCTATAATAGTTTAAAAACGCTCATTTATTTAAAGCCAGAATTCATTAAATTAGACCGTTCCTTAATTCAATTTATCGATCAAAACAGCGAACAGCAACAACTCGTTACCTTATTAATGAAGTATGCCGAGCAAGCTAACACTAAAATGATTGCTGAAGGGATTGAGCGACAAGAAGAGCTGGCGTATCTGCATCATATTGGCATTCACTATGCACAAGGTTATGCAATAGGAAAGCCCGCAAAGGAAATACAATTGGGGAAAATAAGGGTGGGTGACAATGAAGATAGGGGAAGTCATTGAAAAGGTTCCATGTATTGATGAATTTGTGAAAAATAAAGAAGTAGATGTACTTTTTACAAGTAATCCTTCATTGCGTAGTATTGTTGTCGTTCGGGATGAAAAACCAATTGGACATATTACACGCACACATTTCTATCAAAAAATAGGTACTCAATATGGCTATCATTTATTTATGGGACGGCAAAATCAACTTATCATTAAAGAAAATCCTTTAATAGTAGATCGCTATATTCCAATCACTGAGGTTAGTACACTAGCGATGTCTAGACCTCCTGAAGACTTATATGATGATATCATTGTGACGAAAAATGACTTATATGACGGAATGGTTAGCATTCGTGAGTTACTGTTAAAGCTTGTTGATACACAAGTAGCTATCGCCAGTTTTTTAAATCCGTTAAGTAGTCTTCCAGGCAATACATTAATCGATGAAAAGCTAGAGGAAGCATTACAGCTAGCACACTATAGTTTGATCTATTTTGATTTAGATCATTTTAAATCCTACAATGACACATATGGCTTTAATAAAGGAGATAAAATTTTACGTTATTTAACAGATATACTAAAAAGATATATCTGTGGGGCGGAAGATTTTTTAGGACATATTGGTGGCGACGATTTTGTTGCCATCCTTCCGCATTATGAAATAGAAAAGATTTGTCAGAAGATCATAGATGACTTTGATGCCAATATTTTAAGCTTTTATGAGCTAGAGGATTTAGTGTATGTGCAGGTAGCTAATAGAGCGGGTGAGCTAGGTACTCTAACATGTACATCCTTATCCATTGCCGTTATTACGAATGAATATCAGTATTTTAACTCCGTCGAACAATTATCCAATGCGGTCACACACGTGAAAAAGCAGTGTAAAAAAATTGCAGGCAGCTGTTACCTTATCAACGAACAAAAAACCTACTTCGTTCATTAAACGATGTAGGTTTTTCATGTTGTTGAAAAAAGATCATGTCAAAGGCAGAAAAAGCAACTTTGCAAGGTGAGAGGTTGATTTCCGTTCCGCCAGCGCCCTTTCCAGGGGGCGTCCGATGAGCCGCTTCACTCACTTACGCTCGCTCCAGGGTCTCATCTGTGACGCTCAATCCCCTAGGAGTGACGCTGGCTCCACTCCAATCAACCATTCTGCAAAGTGTCTTTACTTTTTTTCATAGTAATATAGCGATTAAATAGCCCATTATTTTTAGAGGGAATAAGCTCTTATTTTCAATGTGGGGAAGTGATGTGTGACAACACCTCTCCATAAAGAGTAATGAAGACCTTCGCCTTATTTGAAAACCTTTGCTAAAAAGGTAATACTTTTGTAGGTTGGAGTCAAGTAGCCTGCAACGGGAATCCATTTCTACCTTTCAATTGACTGTTTTGTTTTTCAACACTAAGAGAAACCTACTTCGTTCATTAAACGATGTAGGTTTTTTGTTCGTCAGTAAGGCATTTTGGGTATAGATTTTGTAGTTAATATGAACAATTTTAAAATTCTGGTAACCATTTTGTCACCAACTTCTATGTTTTTGACTAGAATATTAATACAACTGAAATGAGCAATTCTATCAAGCCTTATAGTTTAGCTGTCTATACGTTAAAATGAACGTTTTCGATAACTATCTATTATGCCCTTTTAAAATGGCTCCTTTTACTTATTGCTAATAAATATTATTGATTTTAATTTTAAGGGCATAATCAAAGGAAGAAATCGTTTTTATTTTAGGAATTTATTAATCTTAATAAAACATACTTGAATTATAGGGATTATGGGTATATAATTCGATTACATTATTATAAAACATCTTAGGAGGCATTCCATTGTCGAATTTACAAATCATTCTTAACGTAGCAGTGTTACTTGTGTTCGTTGGAATTTTATATGTTATGAATAAAAAACACGTCAAGTTTTCAAATCGTGTTTTTGCAGGTTTAGGTTTAGGGATTGTACTTGGTCTTGGACTTCATTTTATCTATGGTATAGATTCTGAAGTGTTAGCCAAAACAACATCTTGGTACAACATTATAGGTACAGGATATGTAAAATTGCTACAAATGGTAGCAATGCCATTAGTCTTTATTTCTATTTTAATTGCCTTTACGAAGATGAAGATTGGCAAAAACTTTGGGAAAATGGCAGCTCTTATTTTAGCCATTTTAATTGGTACAACAGCGGTTTCAGCGGCTGTCGGTATTTTTTCTGCAACCGTATTTGATTTAGATGCAACACAAATTTTACAAGGTGATGCAGAAACGGCACGCGGTCAATATCTTGAAGAAAAAACAACGGGCTTAGCAGCTCCAGATCTACCAACACAAATTATCGAGCTATTCCCTGCAAATCCATTCCTTGATTTAACAGGTGCTCGTTCTACTTCAACAATTGCGGTTGTTATTTTCTCAGCATTCCTTGGTTTTGCTTATTTACGTGTGGCACGTAAGGATGAGGGGACAGCAGCTACAATTAAAAAAGGCTTAGATGCAATCTATGCCCTTGTAATGGGTGTCGTAACGATTGTCTTACGATTAACACCATACGGCATTTTGGCTATTATGGCTCGTACTGTTGCAACATCAGATTTCGGTGCGATTTACAATTTAGGTAAGTTTGTTATTGCTTCTTATGTGGCGTTATTTATTGTTTTACTAGTACACTTATTAATTCTGACATTAAGCGGATTAAATCCATTCACGTATTTGAAAAAATCTGCAGAGACATTATTATTCGCCTTTACATCTCGTTCTAGTGCGGGTACTTTACCGATGAATATTAAAACGCAAACAGGTCGTCTTGGGGTATCTGAGGGTATTGCAAACTTCTCAGGCTCATTCGGATTATCAATCGGTCAAAATGGCTGTGCTGGTGTATATCCTGCTATGTTAGCAATTATGATCGCACCAACAGTTGGCATTAATCCACTCGATCCTATCTTCATTATTACAGTTATCGCGGTAGTAGCGGTTAGCTCATTTGGTGTAGCAGGTGTTGGTGGTGGTGCAACATTTGCAGCTATTCTTGTGTTATCAGCACTTGATTTACCAATTGCACTTGCAGGTGTATTAATTTCTGTAGAGCCTTTAATTGATATGGGACGTACAGCATTAAATGTAAGTGGGTCAATGACAGCGGGTGTTACAACAGCACGTATTACAAAAGAATTGGATACAGAAATGTACAATGATAAAGAATTAGGTGCTCAAGTAGCAGATCTATAAAATCAAAGAGGCCCCTTTAAAGGTAAAACTTTAAAGGGGCTTACATTTTATATTATTTTTACATAAAAATCTTTACCATTAATTAATTCGGAAACTTCAATTTTATAATTTTGTTTATAGTAATCATAAATATTGTAGGCTAGACCAGAGTGTCCATTTAAATAGGTTCCCTTTTTAATCTCTTTCCGAGGATTATGGAAATCGAAATAGAGGCGTGCATCATTGCTCATTGTATTTAAAATAGCTAGAAATTCTTGTTCTTCAATATGAATTCCTCGTGTATAGCGGCATTCTCTGCGGTAGGTATCGTGAGCAACATTTACGGGAGAAGCTTCAAGAATCATTTCAATCTGTTTATTCAAATGATGATAGCTCCTTTCAAATTATTAGTAACGTCCGTATGTGAACTAGTTACAAATAAGGGTTTTATTAATTTTAGTATATAATTATCAGAAAATTATATCAATATTTTTCTACCAATCTTGTTGCTGTATGTCCTCTGCTATTACTTGTAAATCATAGGCATTTACGATTAAAAGAGTGTAGTCATGAGATTCCATATATTTTTCAGCAAGTCGCTTAATATATTTCGGAGAACCTTCATTTTCTTCATCGTAAATTAATAAAAGCCCATCTGTATTTTGAATAATAAATTTATCCTTCTCAACAAATTGCCAGGGTGCTTCGTATGGTTTTTTGGTCACGCTTGTAACAAAATCGGCTTGGGCAATTAATGTTTGATATTTTTCCTTTTTTAGGTCCTGCCAATTTTTTTCTTGCTCTAAAAATGGTGTAATAACGGCATATTTTAAATGTGGAAATTCTTTTTTTAGCATTAAAACAACTTCAGCACTCCAAGATTCTACACCCTGCTGACCACTGATAATAACCCATTCCAGTCCTTCATCAAGTAGTGTGCGTAGACGGGCTTCCAGTGCTTTTTTTATGATGGCAATGCCAGGATGTTTATCATTAAAAATACCAAGTTCATGTGGCTTATAGCCAGTAATCATAATACGCTGTAACAACAAAATGCCCCCTAAGCTGTATAGTTGTAGTTCTAGTATACAGTAGGGGGCAAATGAAAACGAATTCCATGCAATTGTCTATGAAAATGCAAGTAGTGTTAGAATCACTGCTACAGCCGCACAAATACCTAAAAACCACCATGAGTCTGTAAAGTCTTCTTTAGTGTCACTATTCATATAAAATAATTCCTTTCTTATTTGCCTACCTGTTGAGTTTTATTTTACCTGCCCAGTCCAAGACCAATTCGTCCATATCCGTAAGATTGTCTCAAATGGGCCACGTTTAAATTTCTTTAAATAGGCAAGGCTGAAAACACATTGCAAGCCATATACAACGATTCCGAATAGGATACCACCAAAGACGCCTAGTTTACCGTATAATCCGAGACCATAGCCATAAAAAACAGTTGTACAAATAATGGTTTGTAGTAAATAATTGGTTAATGACAGTTTTCCAACGCTCTCAAATGCTGGTGCAAGTAGTTGTACAGGACGTGTTTTATAAATGAGTGCTGCAAGGCAAACATAGCCAACCGCTAGTAACTGAGCGCCACCCATTAATAAGATGGAAGAAAAGGCACTTTCTATAAAACTTAGACTTTTACATACGAGCCCAATAGGAACGAGGAGAGTACCTAGCTTATACCATTTCATTTCCTTATCCATCTCCATGAAGGCTTGCTTTTTAGCAAGTGCCATACCGAAAAGGAATAGAGGTGCGTAGAACAACGGTGTAAAAATTAATAAAATGAAGAGGAAGGCTGGCTCTTCCATTCCCGGTACTTCAGCATTAGCTCGAAAATCAAAAATTTCTGAGTAGCTTCCGTTAGCGTAAACGTTATCTGCTTTTTCAATATAGGTATCTAGCTCTTTTTGTTCCTTTTTTGAAGCTTCCATAGAGCCGTATGTTAATGCCGTTGTTAGGACGAAAAGGATACTGGCCCATATAAATAGCGTTTTCGGCTTCCGATTAATAAAAGGAATCAAAAATAAAGTCATACAGCCATAAGAAAATAGAATATCGCCTTCCCATAATAAAGTGGAATGAAGTAAGCCGAGAGCAATCAAGCCAGTAGCACGGCGTAAAATAGACCAGCGACTTTTATTCTTTTTTCTGCGAATGGATTCAATTAATTTAATAAGTGAGAAGCCGAATAATATAGTGAAGATAGGCATAAACGAGCCTTCAATCACAATTTTCACAAAATATAAAGCTCCATTATCTAAGGTAGAAAGATTTTTTAATTCATCTTTGCCATACATCCCGTACTGGAAAATCAGTAAATTCGCCATTAAGATGCCAAATAAACTAAATCCACGCATCGTATCAATGAAAGTAACACGTTTAGTTGTCATTGCGTTTTATCTCCTTAATTGGTTATCTTATACATAGAATAGTGAAGGAAGCTTATGGTGAAATAATGACTACCTTAAATTAATCTTAAAAGTAGGTGAGGAAATGCAGGACGCATCAATTTTAGTGTTAGAGGATGAACGTGCCATTGCTGAAATGATTGAAATCATTTTAAGAAAAGAAGGAATTACCAATATTACATTATGTAACACAATTGAAGAAGCAAAAGATGAAATGAATACTAAAACATTTGACTTTTATCTATTAGATATCATGCTGCCAGATGGAAGTGGGCTGGATATCGCGAATAGGATTCGGGAAAAAAGTGATGCCCCTATTTTTTATTTAACTGCAAAAAGCAGTGATGCAGATAAACTTCGCGGTTTTATGAATGGCGCAGATGATTATATTACAAAACCATTTAACCCATTAGAGCTTGTAGCACGAGTAAAGGTACAGTTAGTCCGTTACATGAAGAAAAAGAGTGTACCAGAAAATCATGTATTTACTTGCAGCCGTTTTACATTTGACATTGACGCAGCAGAAATCGAGGTAGACGGGGTGAAGGAAATAATCAGTGGTCGCTTGTTTCATTTATTAAAATATTTATGTGACAATGTAGGGCAAGTGTTATCAAAAGAGCAAATATACGAGCGCGTATGGGGTGATTGCTTATTTGATGATAATACAGTGATGGTACATATAAGAAAGCTGCGAGAAAAAATAGAAAAAAATCCTGGAAAGCCGACCTGCATTATCACTGTCAGAGGTATTGGCTATAAGCTAGTTGGAGACATTTCTTCATGAAGTCTGCTGGAAAATTAACACTCCGTTTTGTGTCGTATTTCATCATATTCTATCTATTGATCATTTCAGGTTTTATTATAAGTCTGGTGTTTTTCGCTATCTTTATCAATGAACGTGTCGGTGACAACATTCATGTAATGAGCTCCTTTGAAATTGAAGATGATGCCGTTGTAGAGAAAGGGAAGACGGTTAAAATTGCTGATTATTTAGTGAAGAGAGCTGAGGAAAATGTAGGACAGCTCTATTTATTTGATTCATCCATGACAATTGTTGATTATACGGGAGATACATGTGGATTATGTGGCAAGTCAGATAATGAACTATTGGCATTGAAACAACCGGGTATGCATACGTGGGAACTGCCAAATTACTATTTATTATTTCTTCCGACTACTCCTGTCCAACCACTTTTTGAGGAGGCACTTGAAAACTGGACAGCAACAGGGAATATTTCTGCTGTAACACGGCAACGTCTAAAAGAAAATAAAGCCAGTGTTGAAATCTATGACGAGCAATGGAATCGGATTGAAGTCATTGGCGAACGCTATGAGAAGCTAAATAAGCCACAATTACTAGAGGAAAAATACGATATTTTCGAGCATGCGGAGCTGAAGCAAAGCACAGCCTTAGCCAACGATATGACATTTGTTGTGCGAATGCCTAACCCATCTTATAAGCCTTTTGAAGAGCCTTTTAATAAGGCGATGGTATTGTTCGTTTCTATCTTCTTTGGAGGGCATATTATATTGCTGTTGGGCGTTATCTTTTTATCCATCAGTATTTCACGACAATTTGTACGACCATTAGTCTATGTTATATCACGCATTGAACGACTAACTCAATTTGATTACAGTGAAATTAGTGATAAAAAAATCCATCATCAAAAAACAGGGAAGTTAAAACGGAAATTTAAACTGTTTCAACCTGTAGAGGAGTCACTCAATCATCTATCTGAACGACTTGATTCAAATGAAAGACAAATCAAGCATGCAGAGCATTTACGTGAGGAGTGGATAACAGGCTTATCGCACGATCTAAAGACCCCGTTAAGCTCCATTTATGGCTATTCCACTATGCTTGCATCTGAGGAATATGAGTGGACAAAGGATGAGATGCGTATTTTTGCACAAACCATGCAAGAAAAGGCGACATACATGGATGCACTCATTCAGGATTTAACCTATACGTACCAATTAAAAAATAAAGCGATACAGCTGGATAAAGTGTTATTACCGCTAGCCATATGGTTACCACAATTTGCAGATGAACAGGTATGTGTAAAGGTATATGGTGATGTGTTGCTGCAAGCAGATGAGCTTTTACTTAAGCGGATTATGGATAATTTAATAACTAATGCGAAAAAGTATACGCCTGAAGGCACGAAGGTCGTTGTGGAGGCACAACATACTGGTAAAGAAGTAATGCTAACCATTGCTGACCAAGGCCCTGGTATTCCGCAGGAGGAGCTCGATAATCTATTCGAACGCTATTATCGAGGAACGAATACGACAGATGATACAACAGGAACAGGGCTAGGACTAGCCATTACGAAACAGCTCATTGATTTACACAATGGCACAATTAGTGTTCGTTCAGGCCAAGATGGAACCATCTTCGTTCTAAAATTCCAATGTCACTAGTGTTAGATTCGATTTCTAGAGAGGAATGCTCTTGAAGGACGAGGCTTATTAAACAGAGTAAAGAGGTATCAAAGTGTTTTATTTGATACCTCTTTTTGTTTTATTTATTTTTCGTACAACGCTCGGCTGGCTGTTCAATTTTAACATAGCGCCATAAGTTATTAGCGATATCGCGCGCTTCTGCGATATGTTCTGTGCCAACGAATGCCTTACGGAAAGGAGTAAGAAGTGATTCGATGATAAAAAGCTTTGGTTTTTCGCGCTGTAGCTCTTCTAATAAGAATTGAGCATATTCCAAACCTTCCATTGTTTCGTTGTTCGACAAACCCTTTGTAAAGCCTTGTAATTGTTCGATAACCATTTCTTTTGTAACGGTTTTATAGTTCACCACATTTTGAATGGTATTGATCATTTCAACACTCACGATGATTTCTTTCGACTCAAGCATCGTGGGTATAATTACGCTAATATTACGCAATGCTACACGTACAATAGCTTCTCGATTGATATATTTATAATCGGCAATAAAGACAGCACGTAGAGTGAGGTTAATCATCCCAAGTGTTTGGACAGCACATTCATAGCTAATTGGGCTAATCTCTTCGCCAAAAACTTGTACTAGTCGGCTGGCTAGCCATTCTAATTCTTGTAAATGGTAGTTAATAATGATTTTCTTTAGTTCTTTATCTCTTGATTGGAAGACGGATTCGAAAATCTGTATTAAATTATGTTCACGATTGACATACATGAGAACAGCGACTTGCTGTGTCAATACTTCTAAATCTGTAGGGTCTTTACCATAGATAAGCTCATGACGACGATTACTAGCTTCTTCACGCCCTTCATCCAAAATGGCGATTAAGCATTCGTTTTTCGAAGTAAAGTGATTATAAAATGTACCTTTTGAGATTTTAGCTGCATTGATGATGTCATTAATCGATGTATCTAGAAAACCCTTTTCAATAAAAAGTTCACGTGCTGCTGTAATAATCTGTCTTTTTCTTTTGTTCATAACCTCACCTTTTTTATATTATTATACTCTTATTCTACACTTAAAACCCTTGCATATCAACGTTTATAAAAAATATAAACTTATTTGTTGAAAAAAGTAGACTACGAGTATAAAATAAGTTTTATCGCAAAACACAAGAAAGAATTGAGGGATATAAATGAATAGTGAGCAAACAATGAAAAAGCCCCCTTACGGCATGATAGCTATTCTATTTGTGGGTGCTTTTGTTGCTTTTCTAAACAACACATTGTTGAATGTGGCATTACCAACAATCATGAAGGATTTTGGGATTACCTATTCAAAGGTACAATGGTTAGCAACAGGGTATATGCTCGTGAGCGGTATTTTAGTGCCCGCTTCAGCATTCTTTGTGACACGCTTTAAAAATAGACATCTATTTATAACAGCGATGTCCATCTTTACAATCGGTACAATTATGGCAGGCTTTGCGCCAAACTTTGGTGTGCTGCTAGCAGGTCGTATGGTGCAAGCAGCTGGGGCTTCTAGTATGTCACCACTTTTAATGAATGTTATGCTAACAAGCTTCCCGAAAGAGAAGCGTGGAGCAGCGATGGGGATCTTTGGTTTAGTAATGATCATGGCGCCAGCAATTGGTCCTACATTATCAGGCTACATTGTGGAGCATCATGATTGGCGTATGCTCTTCCAAATGATTATTCCATTTGCAATAATTAGTTTATTATTTGGTGTGTGGAAACTAAGAAACGTGATGGAGACACGTGAAGTTCACTTAGATTTCCCTTCAGTCCTTTTATCAACAGTTGCATTCGGTGGTATTTTATACGGCTTTAGTACAGCGGGGGATAAAGGCTGGTCAAGTCCATGGGTATATGGAACAATTACAGTTGGCTTCATCGCTTTAATAATTTTTATCATTAAGCAGTTGAAAATGGATGAGCCACTTCTGGAATTACGTATTTATAAATACCCAATGTTTGCTTTAGGGTCTGTCATCTCAGTTATTATCTCTATGGCGATGTTCTCAGGGATGATTTTAACACCAGCATACGTACAATCTATTCGTGGTATTGAACCATTTGAGGCGGGCTTAATGATGCTTCCAGGGGCACTTGTTATGGGGATTATGTCACCAATCACTGGTAAGCTTTTCGATAAATTTGGTCCTCGTGTGTTGGCCATTATTGGCTTAACAATCACAACAATCGCAACATTTGGTTTAACAAAATTAGAAATTGATTCAAGCTACACATATATCGTATCAATGTATACAATTCGTATGTTTGGTATGTCGATGGTCATGATGCCAATTATGACAAACGGTTTAAATCAACTACCACAAATTATGAATCCTCATGGTACAGCTATTAACAATACATTACAGCAGGTATCAGGAGCAATCGGTAGTGCGATTTTAGTTACATTTATGAATAACCGTACAAAAGCAAAAGCAGAAGAATTAATTGTAGAAGCCAAAGCGAATGCTGCACAATCAGGAGCGGCACCTACAGCAGAGCAAATGCAACAAATGCAAGATCAGATTATGCAAACTGCCTTATTAGATGGTATTACACACTCCTTCTTAATTGCAGCGGGTATAACAGTGATTGCAGTAGTACTTGCCTTCTTCTTAAAACGTGTAAAAGTTGAAAGCACAGCAGCTTCAATGGATTTAAAAAAACCAACTAAATAATGAACAGAACCCCCTTTATAGGTAAAACATTTACTGCACTGACCTAAAAATATGAGACAAATAAAAACACCTTTCGTTGAAAAACGGGTATTGAATACCAAACAATCAACGTGGAGGTGTTTTTTCTATGGGTACAAGAGTAAGTTATCCAATTGAGATAAAAATGAAAGCGATTGAAATGAGGTTAGCTGGTGTGCCAGTGAAGGAAGTGCTTGAGCAATTAAATATTAAAAATCATACGCAACTAAAAGTGTGGATGAAATGGTATCGTGAAGGAGAGCATCAACGATTACAACAACCGGTTGGGAAACAATATTCATTTGGTAAAGGTCCTGAATACGATACAGAGGAGGCACGTTTACAAGCTGAAATTCGTTTCTTAAAACAACAAATTGAAGTACTAAAAAAGTACAAAGAACTGGAGAGGAAGTGGTTGGACAAGCATTCGTAGACCTCGTAGAAGAATTAAAAGGAACCATGTCTATTCAAACTATTTGTGCACATATGGGCGTGGCAAGGGCGACCTATTACCGTTGGCGAAAACAACGTGGAATACTGTCCAATAAAGATAGTCGAGATCAAGCGATTGGTGAAGCTTGTGCAGCCCATAAATATCGTTATGGCTATCGTAAAATCGCCACTTTATTTCCAGAAATTGCAGAAAAAACGGTACAAAGAGTGATGCAAAAATATAATTGGTCTTGTCGTGTCAAAGTAAAAAAGCGTAAACGTACCGGTCAACCAGCGGACATAGCAGACAATACATTAGCCCGTGATTTTAAGGCAACAGCACCCCTCCAGAAGCTCGTAACCGATATTACTTACTTGCCTTTTGGTCAGTCGATGTTATATCTTTCAAGCATCATGGATTTATACAATGGTGAAATCATTGCCTATACAGTCGGTGATACACAAGATACAACGTTTATCTTAGATACGCTCGCTCAATTGAAGCAGCTGCCTGAGGATATCATTCTGCATAGCGATCAGGGCTCTGTGTATACGTCCTATGTTTATCAAGCAGCAGTAAAAGAAAAAGGAATTACCATGAGCATGTCCCGCAAAGGCACGCCCGCTGATAATTCCCCAATCGAAACGTTTCACTCCTCGCTAAAGTCCGAAACGTTCTATCTCGACGGAATACACAGCACGTCTAATGCTTGTGTGATTCGAATCGTCGAAGAATATATACACTATTATAACAATATCCGTATCCAAACGAAACTAAACAACCAGTCGCCGGTAAAATACCGTCAACTGGCAGTTTAAAAGGTGTTTTCTTACTGTCTCAAAAAAGGTAGTCAGTGCCTACCAACGAAGGGGGTTTTTTATATGTTTATTTGAAAAAAAATTTTAGGATTGTTGTTATTTTTCATCATTTTATTTTATATGATAATAATAATTTACAGAAAATTTAGATTTTTATATAATGAGGTGCTTTCGTGGTAGATGCATATATCAATGACTTAGTGAACGAAAAGGAACTGCCAGGAGCTGTATTAATTGTTCAACAGCAACAAAACAGGCTATTAACAGGCAGTTATGGAGCCTATACAGCTGAGGATGGTAGCAAGCAAGCTATTGTAAATCATACGCTGTTTGATTTAGCTTCCTTAACGAAGGTTGTAGCTACAGTACCAGCTATTTTACTGTTGATAAGTCGAAATCAATTAACATTAAGAGAGCCTGTTCAAACATTTTTGCCTACATTTCATTACCCAGATATAACGATTCAACAGTTATTACAGCATTGCTCAGGGCTACCGGCAGATTTAACACCAGTGGTAGAGCGGAATCACAGACGTGACATCATGCAGGAGATAATGGCAAGTGAAGTAGTGTGTCAGCCAAATAAACAGGTGGTATATAGTGATTTAGGCATGATTCTACTAGGAAAGGTGATTGAACAGGTTACTGGGTGTTCATTCAACAGTTTTGTAGAGCAAGAGATTTTTAAGCCATGGGGCATGCACCATACTCGTTTTCGATTGCAGGAGCAACAAAGAAGGCTTGCGGCATCAACTGAAATGTTTGCAGGGAAATTTGTTCAGGGGATTGTTCATGATGAAAAAGCTCTATTACTCGATGGGGTTGCTGGGAGTGCAGGCTTGTTTTCGTGCGCAGAGGATTTAGCAAAGTATGCGGAAATTTTTTTAGGGATCAGGCAACAAACGGTTATTCCATATGAATGGATGGAGCTTACCTATACAAAAACATTCAAAAATAGGGGACTTGGTTTTGAAGTATGGAGAGGGGACGATACATCACTTTGTTTTGGTAGGAGGTGGAGCAAGAACTCATTTGGTCATACAGGATTTACAGGCACGAGTATTTGGATGGACCCTATTCAAAAAGCATTTGTTATTTTCTTAACGAATGCGGTGCATTATGGGAGAAATACAAAGCTGCGAAGGATTCGGGAGAAGCTTCATACGATGATTTATGAAAAATTACTGATATGAAGGGTGGATCTGTTGGTATGAGACAAAAGAGTAAATGGTTATTGCCGTTTCTTTTATTACTCGTTGTAGCTTTAGTAGGCTGTAACACTGATAAGAAATCAACGAACGCAACAACACCTGGTAAAGAAGACGGGCCGAAAACAGAAGAGGTTTCCCTAACAATAGGGAGTTGGCGGACAGAAGATGTTGCCAAATATGAAAAAGTAATTGCTTTATTTAATGAACAACATCCTGATATACACATTTCCTTTAACCCAACTAAAAATACAGAATATAACACAGTCCTCAATACAGCATTACAAGCGGGGGAAGGACCAGATATTTTCCACTTGCGTCCATATGCAGCTGGGTTGAAGCTTGCAGAGGCGGGTTATGTTGAGAAAATAAATGACTTAAGCGGTTTGCGTGCATATCCTGAAGAGGCATTAATGGCTTCACGTGATGAGCAAGGGAATCAGTATGGTGTACCAATTAATTTAAGCTCAACGCAATTTTTCTATAATAAAAAGATTTTTAAAGATAATAATCTCGAAGTTCCTACTACATGGGATGAATTTATAGCCTTAAATGATCAATTATTAGAAAAGGGCATTACACCCATTGCAATGGGTACAAAAGAAGGTTGGTTATTATCGTTGCTACACGGTATTGTGGGCCCCGCTATTTATGAAGGAAATGATTTCTATCAAGCAGTGCTTACGGGAGAAAAGGATTTCTCAGACGCTCAGTTTATCGAATCTATACAAGTGATGAACGACTTGAAAAAGTATTTTCCAGCTAATTCAGAAGGCTTGGGAATGGATGATATTCGTACATTGTTCGCTTTAGAGGATGCAGCGATGTTCCCGCTCGGTAGCTGGGAAATTCCTGTTGTCTTAGAAATGAATCCAGATTTAGATTTAGGGTATTTCCCGATTCCTTCAAAAGAAGGTCATAAAACAGTGACAACTTGGGTAGATGGTTCATTTGCGATCAATGCAAATTCAAAAAATAAAGAAGCAGCTAAAGAATTTTTAGCGTTTTTAACAACAAAGGAATTTGGTGAACTGTTTGTGAGGGAATTTTCTATGATCAGTGCTATTCCTGGCATTACTTCTGATGACGCCTTGCTAAATGACATTAGTAACTCGACTGCTAATGAAGCAACACCATATATGTGGGTGACTAATTTTACTGGTGGGGACCCGACAACAAAGAGCTTGCTTGAGAGTGAGCTACAGGGCATGTACTTAGATCAGGTAACGCCTGAAGAGGTAGCCAAAAAAGTACAGGAAAACGCTAAAGCTTGGTTTACGCCCTTTCAGCAATAAGTAATGTATTAAGATAGACCCCTGAAACTCCACTAAGGTGTATAGGGGTCTTGTTGTCTCATTATGATGAAAGGGGGCTGTTCAACATGAAAGAATCTACAGCTTCATCGTCAAGAAAGAGGAAATCATGGGCAAAATGGACAATACATCTTTTCCCAATTCCTGCACTAATAGTATACGGAATGTTTGTGCTTTATCCGATAGTAGCAGCTTTATCCTATAGTTTTTTTGAATGGAAAGGGATGGCTCGTGGTGGTTTCATTGGCTTCCAAAATTTTGTGACGCTTTTTACGACAGAACCTTATAGCTCTATGTTTTGGAACGCCTTCAAACATAATGTCCTGTATTTTGTTTTGCAAATGGTAGTGATGAATGGATTAGCATTCTTTCTTGCATTTATTATCTACCAAAAAGTTAAGGGAGCGGCGTTTTTTAAGGCGGCTTTCTTTCTACCACGATTATTATCAGTAATCGTAGTAGGTTTCTTATGGAAGCTCATCTTAAATCCTAATTTTGGTACCTTAAATGTTATTTTAGAGAAATTGGGTCTTGAAACCTTACAAAAGGCTTGGCTTGGAGATCCTGGAACAGCTTTAATAGCGATTATTTTAGTGAATTGTTGGTTTGGGCTTGGTTTTGGCGTTTTAATATTTTTAGCTGGCTTTCAAGGAATTCCAAGTGAGTTAGTTGAAGCAGCAAAATTGGATGGTGCCAAAGGCTTTACATTATTACGCACTATTTATTTGCCATTAATGGTGCCATCTATTATGATCATGGGAATTTTAACGTTTATCCAGTCCTTTGAGGCATTTGAGCTTGTATATGCGATGCAGGGCTCCATGGGAGAGCCATATTATTCTACAGATACTTTAGCTGTGTTTTTCTATCGCTTGGCATTTGGTAGCTCTACAGCTTCTGGAGCGACAGCTATTGGGCTAGGTTCTGCGCTAGCAACGGTACTATTCCTATTTATTTTAGTTTGTACCACGGTGTTTTTACGCTTGGCCAATAAAAGGGATGTCCAAATGTAAGGGGTGAATATAGTGAAGCAAGGTGCAATATGGGTTCGACCTTTTTATTATCTTGTGGTATTTACGGTGGCGACCATTAGTTTATATCCCATTTTGTTAATGATTTTATCTTCATTTAAAAAAAGCGTGGACATTTACAAAAATCCATTAGGCTTACCAACTAGCTTTAGCTTAGAGACTTACCGTACATTATTATCTAAAATCCCATTTACAACGTATTTTTTAAACAGCCTGTTTGTTAGCGTTGTATCTGTTGTATTGATTGTTGTTGTTTGTTCATTGGCTTCATTTTATATTGCTCGCTTTCAATTTTCTTGGAATCATGCATTGTTTTTTATTTTTTTATTAGGCATGATGATCCCTATAAAGCTAGGTATTGTACCGCTCTTTATTTTAATGCGTGATTTAGGATTAATTAATTCCTTATGGTCTTTAATTTTGATGAATATGGCGACAGGCATACCATTATCCATGCTGATCTTAACAGGCTTTTTTAAAACGATGCCTTATGAGCTGGAGGAGGCTGCCCGTATAGATGGGGCAGGAAACTTAAGAGTCCTTTGGCATGTGGTATTACCGTTAATGAGACCAGCACTTGGAACAGTCGTCATTATTAACTTTATCGCTGCATGGAATGATTTTTTCTTCCCGCTTATTTTTATTACAGAGAAAATGAAACGGACGATACCAGTTGGGATGATGTCACTCTTTGGGGAACATTCCGCAGATTGGGGCTCGCTGTTTGCAGGCCTAACATTAGCATCATTACCAATGATCCTATTATTCTTTATTGCTTCAAAGCAATTTATGGAAGGGCTGACGGCTGGTGCTATTAAATAGACAATACATTATTGCGGTAGATGGAGGCGGGACGAGAACTCGCGCAGTAATTGGAACGAAAGAAGGAGAAGTGCTGGCGGTTGTTGAAGGAGTCGGAACGAATATGAAGGCGACACCACCAAACGTGGTAAGGATACAGATTGAGCATCTACTAGCCCAGTTATTACAAAAGATAGCTGCGACAAAGAGTGATGTTTCGACTGTGTTCTTATGTGTGGCAGGAGGAGATCGACAAGTAGATAAAGTCCGCTGGGAGCAATGGATTGGTTTCATTTTCCCTGCTAGCTCTTGTAAGGTAACGATCACCAATGATGCAGTAGCGGCTCTTACTAGCGGTACATTTACCCAGCAAGGGCTCGTTGTAATAGCAGGCACAGGCTCCATTGTATACGCTGTCAGGAAAGATCATCAAGTTAGTCGTGTTGGAGGATGGGGTTATTTATTTGGAGATGAAGGCAGTGGCTACTATATTGGGCAAGAGGCATTGCGTGTAATTGCTCAGCATTATGATGTTTTTGGCATGAATGGAGATGTCTTTACTGCGGCCATTTTAGAGCAGTTAACATTAACAAATCCTACTGACATCATTACCCATGTTTATGAGCATCCACAACCACGTGTCCTCATAGCCTCTATAGCTCGGACGGTGTTAAGTTTAGCTGAACAACAGAATGATAAAGCAAAGAATATTATCGAACAGGCTGTTCATCATTTAGTGCAATTCCTCCAAACGATGCTGAAAAAAGAACCACAAGTGAAAAATTGGCCTATTGTCATATGTGGAGGTTTATTTGAAAATCTTTATTTTAAGCAATGTTTTCAAGAGACATTACGGCTAGCAACTAGGCATAATCGGCTCATACAACCTGAAGTGCCACCTGTTATTGGGGCTTTCATTAATGGGCTTTTGAGTGAGGGGATTCAAATGACAGAAGCTTTACAGCAAACGGTAAAGGGAACTTGGATGAGCATCCATGAAAAGAGCGCGGGAGGGATTTAAATTCAATGGAACGCATGACAAAACTGACGACTGAAGGCTACCATCCAGATACGACAAATCTAGATTTAATGTCCACTGCTGAAATTGTAAAGCTGATGAATGAAGAGGATAAAAAAATACCGTTAGCCATAGCCAAAGTTTTACCTGAGATTGAACAAGCTATTACAGCTACTGTTCATGCACTGAAGAATGGTGGCCGTTTATTTTATATAGGTGCAGGGACGAGTGGGCGAATTGGTTTGCTTGATGCAGTGGAATGTCCGCCCACATTTAGTACCTTACCAGCGCTTGTACAGGCAATATTGGCTGGTGGGGAAGAGGCAGTCATGATTGCCGTAGAAGGAGCGGAGGATGATCTGTCATTAGGCGAAGCAGAATTAAAGAAACGACAGCTAACAAACCGCGATGTAGTGATTGGAATAGCGGCAAGTGGTAGAACACCTTTTGTGAAGGGGGCATTAATATACGCGCAGCAAATAGGAGCGAAAACCATCAGCTTAGTTAGTAATTCTCATTCTGCCATTAGTCAGTATACGGACATTGCGATAGAGGTGATTACTGGTCCTGAAATTTTGACAGGGTCTACAAGATTAAAGGCTGCCACTGCCCATAAACAAATACTGAATATGATTACAACAGCCACAATGATCAAGCTTGGCAAAGTCTATAAAAATTTAATGGTGGATGTCCATGCTAGTAACTTTAAATTGCGAGAGCGAGCCAAACAAATAGTTTGTGATGTGACAGGTGTTGCTTATAGTCAGGCTGAAAGTGTTTTGGAGCAAACTAATTTTCAAGTGAAGCTATCGATTGTGATGCTACTGACGAATACAACAATAGAAGAAGCAACGGAATTACTAGCCCAATCCGAAGGGCATGTACGTAGAGCAGTGGAATGAAGAAAGTTTTGATGCGAGATGTGAATGGAAACCTCCATTCAACAAGAGATGAGGATGGAAGAATGGACAAAATAAATGCTGGCTTAATTATGCTTGCAGAAATGCGAGAGAAGCTACCTCCTTCAGAAAAAAAGGTAGCGAGCTTTATTTTAGACTACCCAACACAGGCAATTAAAATGACTGCGGTTGAATTGGGAGAAGCAAGTCATACAAGTAGTGCGGCTGTCATTCGTCTGTGTAAATCGTTAAATATAAGTGGTGTTCAAGAGCTGAAATTACGTATCGCTGGTGATTTACAACATACGAAAACAGTAGATCGGGATATTGAGGCAAATGAAGCATTGCCATCGATTGTAGAAAAGGTGACGATGCAAAGTAGTGAAATTTTGGCACAAACAGCTAATTTAATAGATATAGTTGAATTAGAGCGTGCCGTCACTGCTTTATCACAAGCTCGTAAAATTATATTTTTTGGAGTGGGTGCTTCAGGTATAGCAGCAATGGATGCAGATCAAAAATTTTTAAGAATCAATAAAAATAGTAGAGCTTTTATGGACCTACATTTAGGAGCTACAGCGGTAGTCAATGCACAGGAGGGAGATGTCGTAGTGGGCATTTCCTTTTCTGGAGAAACACATGAAGTGGCTAAAATTCTTGAGATAGCTAGGGAAACACCGGCAACTACAATTAGTTTAACGCGCTATGGTAGTTCTTTAGCAGCTAGTTTAGCGGACATTTGCTTATATGTATCTCCAAATGTTGAAGCTACTTTTAGAAGTGGTGCAACCTCCTCACGCCTTGCCCAACTACTCGTCATTGATATTTTATTTATGGGAGTCGTGACGAGTGCCTATGAGCAGACAGTTGACTATTTAGACGAAACACGTTCAGTCATTCAAGGGCTGCATAAAAAAGTGGCGAAACGAAAAAATAAAATAAAGTAAACGAAGGCGATCTATTATCCCATAGTATCGTCTTCGTTTTTGGTTTCGATTCAGCTGTAGTCGCTAGAGTGTATGCTTAAAGGCGCTCTTCTGTTTCAGGGTCAAAGAAGTGGATTTTTTCCTCCCTCATGACAAAGGAAACCCTATCGGATGGGTGTAAATTATTGTCAGCCTGTACGCGTGCAATGAAATTTTGATTGTTTAAAGAACAATAAAGATAAGTTTCTGCACCTAGTAATTCAGTAACATCAATAGTTGCCTTAAAAGCAAAAGGAGAAACGACATCCGTAATTTGTAAATCCTCAGGACGTATACCCATAACAATCTCTTTCCCTAAATAATTTTTTTCCTTTAACAATGGTACGTACATGGATGGGATAGGGAAGCTCTGCTCTCCTAAAAGGATCTCTGTTTCTGTAAGGTGGCAATGGAATAAGTTCATGGATGGTGAACCAATAAAGCCTGCCACAAACATGTTATGAGGTGTATTATATACTTCCTTTGGCGTCCCGATTTGTTGAATAAGACCATCCTTCATCACGACGAGGCGAGTAGCCATTGTCATAGCCTCTGTTTGGTCATGCGTAACATAGATTGTAGTTGTTTGAATTCGTTGATGGAGTTTCTGGATTTCAGCACGCATTTGCACACGTAATTTGGCATCCAAATTAGAAAGAGGTTCATCCATTAAAAATACTTTAGCGTCTCTAACAATAGCTCGACCAAGAGCCACACGCTGACGTTGTCCACCTGATAAAGCTTTTGGCTTTCTTTTTAAATAATCCTCTAAACCTAATATTTTAGCAGCCTCTTTGACGCGGTGATCTATTTCCTTTTTATCGACCTTTCGGAGCTTTAAGCTAAACGCCATATTATCATAGACTGTCATATGTGGATATAAAGCATAGCTTTGAAATACCATGGCAATACTACGATCTTTTGACTCCACATCATTCATTAGGACATCATCAATATAGAGTTCTCCTTTTGATATGTCCTCTAAGCCAGCAATCATACGCAAAGTTGTGGTTTTTCCACAGCCAGATGGACCTACAAACACAATGAATTCTTTATTATGAATATGCAGATTGAAATCAGTTACAGCCTGAATATTTTTATCGTAAATTTTATAGATATGCTCTAACCGTAATTCCGCCATAATATACACCCCTTTGTAAGACATAATTTTATTGTAAATAACTTCAGCACAGAGTGATAGAGAAACAGTGCACAGTGTTGAGGCCATTAATTGTGCAGTTAACCTAAAGTGATTCTAAGAAAATAATTGCGAAATAAACATCTAGTCGATGAGAAAAATGCCGAATGTCCTTTTGCGTCAATAGCTGAAATTTTTCTAAGCGATTTTGTAGTGTATTGCGATGCATATACATTTTTTTAGAAGCTAATGTGATATTCCCTTCATATTCAATCAATTGCTTTATCGTATGGAGTAATTCAGGCTGAGAGGTGGCACTTTTTAAGACAGAGGAAATAAAAATCTCCTTTTCATGTGACTCTATATGCTGCATGACATATGGCACTAAAATCTCCTGCTGTGTGAGTACATGCTTTGGTGTATAGGTCCAAATAAATTGTTGAAGGTGGACATACCAGCTAAATCGCTCCTTAGTCGTCGTTACGTCTGGTATAACATCAGATACGAAAATCTTAAAATGAGCCTGTAAATCCTCGATTAATGGATCAAGATAATGAGCAAAATTTAATATTTCATCACCCTTAATACATTCGATTATGACAAATAATTGTGGATGTATGGATAGCATGAAAATATCTTTTCCTAGTAAAGCTTCAAAGATTGTGCGGAGTAATGCAGGTGCTGTAAAATCTTTGTCGAAGTGAAGAAATAACAAACGATGTAGAGGAAGGATAGATGGAGCAATATCCGTTAGGTCTGTTAAATAATCTAGCCAAATCCTATCGTAGTCATGTGGCAAGGCAATGGGATCTGAGAAAATTTGCAACAGCTCAAATTCACTTTGTGTCACGGTATGTGCTGGAATTTCATAAAGATGGTTGTCAAAATTAAATACATAGTTTCCGTCTGTTTTACCTGAAAAGGGGGTTAATAATGGGAAGCGTTGCTGTAGTTTTTGAAGGTTCATTTATGCCACTCCTTTATTTGAATGGAGAGTAATAAAGTTAAATTAGTATAATTATATGATGAAATGTTTATAGTATTAATAGAAAAAACACGGATGTTAGCAAGTATGATAGTCATACTTATCTAATGTCCGTGTTATCTGTTTATGCCTCTTTTTTAAATAACTTCCCTGGCCAAAATGCATATTTACCTAGTACTGTTGTGATTGCTGGTACAAGCAATGGACGTACAATAAATGTATCGAGAAGCACACCGATGGCTGTAACGACACCAAATTGAACAAGCACCTGAATCGGTAAAGTTGCCAACACAGCAAACGTACCTGCCAAGATGAGTCCAGCGGATGTAATAACACTTCCTGTTCGGACGACACCTTCTTCTACAGCTGTTAAATGATCAGCAGTTTTACGCTTTTTCCAAATTTCTGAGATCATAAAGATATTATAATCTTCTCCGAGTGCTACTAGGAACACGAAGGAATACAGTGGTATAGCTCCAGAAATGGCTTCTGCACCCATGATATGATGCAAAATTAGCCATCCAGCACCTAATGCTCCAAAGTAGGAAATAATAACGGTTGCTAATAAATAAACCGTAGCAGTAATAGAGCGTAAATAAACAAACAATAATAATGCGATTAAAGCAATCATGGTTGGCATGATCACGGTCTCATCACGCTTAGTTATTTGTTGTGTATCGTATTGGCTGGCTGTTTCTCCACCAATCCAAACATGCTTCTCAGCACTAGTGAGCCCCTGTACCTCCAACATTTTAATTACCTCAGCTTGAAGCTCAGGAATATGGGCTAATGATTCCTTTGCATAGGGGTTGACATTGAAAGTTAATTCGTACAATTGAATAGCCTTATTTTTATCGCCAGTTTGTACATCTGCAACACTATCAATATAAGAGATGTCAGCAAGTTGTTGCTGTAAATTAATATCGGTACCTTCAGTATCAATAACCAATTGAACAGGAGCTAGCTCTCCAGGAGAAAAATTCTCTTCTATTAAAGTAAAGCCTTCTCGGGACGGCATATCTTTTGGGAAGGATGAAAGCAGATCAAACGTGTATTGAATACGTGGAACGAATGCTGCCAATCCCCCGAGTAAAATGACTGTTACAGCAATAACAATCCATGGTTTATGTGTAACAAAACGTCCGATTTTATGACTAACCTTATGTGAAGGTTTATGCTGCTTTTTACCTTTTTTATTTGCCATTTCCTCAGTACGAGGGATGAAGGGAAAGAAAGCTACACGTCCTATTATGACAAGAATAGCTGGTAGGACAACAAGTGCTGCAATTCCCATTACAAGCACGCCAAAGCTAAATGGCACAGCAAAGCGTTGGAATGCACCATAATGAGCAAGACTAAGAGTAGCTAGACCAATGACAACCGTCAAAGCACTCATTAAAATGGCACCACCTGATTCTTTGACAGTCAGCTTCATAGCAGCAGTCTTATCCTCAACATCTAAGAGAATTTCTCTATATTTAGAAATTAAAAATAAACAATAGTCAGTACCTGCACCAAAGAGTAAAACAGTCATAATGGATACTGCTTGCGAATCCTTATCTATCCATCCTTGGTCAGCAAAGAAACCAAGTGTCGGACTAATAACACCATAGGCAAGACCTACAACAATTAAAGGAATAATAGCCAGTAATGGTGAACGATAAATGATAATAAGTAATACTAAAACGAGCAATACGGTTGCTATTAATAATTTCACGTCTGCCTGTGAAAATAAACTGACAGCATCAGTGGCAATCCCAACTGGTCCAGAATAGCGGACATGGAGTGCATCACTGGATAATTTCTCATCTAATTGAACTTGATAGCGTTCCATTACCTTTGTCAGATGATCTAAACTATCCTGTAGCATATCTGTAGCGACATCTTTTTCAAAAAACACTGGTGTCACAATCGTTGTGCCATTTTCGGAAGCGGAAGTCATTAAAGCCTGTGGTGGCATTTGATCAAATGGTGGGATCATTGTTTGATGGGCTAAGGGCTTTGCCTGAAGCTCGCTATAAACACCTTGGATAGCCGTAAAATCATCAATGCTAAGACCACTGTCACGATGCCAAACTAGTAATAAAGGTGTTCCAGCATCGTTAGGGAATTGCTCAGCAATAATCGCCGCTGCTTGCTCAGACATTTCAGTATCAGGTAAATTTTTACCGGATTCACTTTCTATACTATTGATTTGTGGCCATGCAAACGACAGCACCACTACTAATAACACCCAAAAAGCTAATGCTAATAAGCGACCCTTTTTACTTGCAACCATTGAGCCCCATTGCTCAAGTGGATGTTTTTTCATGAGAAGACCTCCATTTCATGTAAGTGATTTAATTATATATACTAGAAGGTTAATTAATCAACCTAGAAATATTCATATGTTATACTATGTGTAAAAAGTATGCTTAATTTAAGGAGGCGAACTTGTTGAAACAATCACCGCGTGTTCTCGGGAGACCTCGCCATGATGGAAATGCGAAACCAACAAAAGATCTTGTCCTTGAAACGGCCACAAGACTTTTTATTAAAGAAGGCTACAAAAATATTTCGATGGATGATGTAGCTAAAGCTTGTAACGTAACAAAGGCGACTATCTATTACTACTACCCAACTAAAGGTGAATTATATACATCTGCATTAATTGCTATGATGGATCGAATCAAGCTATCTATCCTAGAAATTTTAGAGCAGCCTATACCATTTAAAGAGCGATTAGAGCAGCTTGTGGCAGTTCATTTATCAGCGACTATCGATATTGATATGAAAAATTTTATGAAAGAGGCAACCATCAATTTATCGGAACCACAGCTGAAACAAGTACAGGCATCTGAAAATGATATGTATCAAACAATAGAGCAGACCATGCAAGTGGAGATGGATAATGGCACGATTCGAAAAGGAAATGCTAAATTTTTCGCTCATAACTTTATGGCATTAATGACAGTAGGATATTTTAAAGATGGCGACGGTAAAACTTTGCTAGGCTCAGTAGATGTGACGGCAAAGGAAGTAACAAATTTCTTTTGGCTGTCTGTTGAAAATAAATAAAACTTAATGATTATGTAATTTTTTATAAAAGGAGTTATCTCATTATTTGAGGTAACTCCTTTTATGTTGTTGAAAAAAGATCATGTCACTAGCAGAAAACGACCTTTTAGCAAGGTGGGGGTTGATTTCCGTTCCGCCAGCGTCCTTTCCAGGGGGCGTCCGATGAGCCGCTTCACTCACTTCCGTTCGCTCCAGGGTCTCCTCTGTGACGCTAAATCCCCTAGGAGTGACGCTGGCTCCACTCCAATCAACCATTCTGCAAAATGTCTTAACTTTTTTCATAGTAGCATAGCGATCAAATCGCCCATTATCTGTATTCTTAATGAGTGACAACACCTCTTCATAAAGAGTAGTAAACACCTTCATTTATTTGAAAACCTCTGCTAAAAAGGTAACATTTTGTAGGTTGGAGTGGAAGGCTACTTGACTCCCGTGGGATAGTGAGACAGGCAAGCCTCTAAACGGAGCGGCTATGCGCTCGCCCACAGGAAAGCAAGTAGCCTGCAACGGAAATCCATTTTCACCTGTCACCAAAACTCTATGGATTGTTTTATTTTTCAACACAATTAAAGGAGTTATCTCATTATTTGAGGTAACTCCTTTAATTGTGATATGGGTCACATACATTGATAATGATTCTCATTTATAGTGTAGCTATAGATGACAGAGGAGGAGAAAAAATGAATTCGACAGAACAGCGTTTACCTACACATCTCTTTTTAGCGAAGTTAGGAAAGACAATTTTACGTCCAGGTGGAAAGGAGGCTACGAACCGAATATTAGAGGCTTGTCAGCTACATGAAGATAGCCATGTCCTAGAGGTGGCTACGAATACAGGAGCGACAGCAATACATATTGCTAAAGCATACAATGCTAAAGTAAGTGGAATTGATATTAATAAAGAGGCAGTTCAAAAAGCAAAAGAAATTATTATTCGTGAAAATGTACAGCATCTCGTTCAAATTCAACAAGGAAATGCTACACAATTACCATTTGATGATGCAACCTTCGATGTGGTTATAAATGAAGCGATGCTCACAATGCTACCACAGGAATTAAAAGAACAGGCTTTAGCTGAATATAGGAGGGTTTTGAAGCCAGGCGGTATTTTAGCAACACATGATTTAGTTGTTAAAGCATCAAGTGAAGAAAGTGTTACTGATGAAATTGAGGCACTGCGTAATGTCATTGTTGTGAAGGCACAGCCACTATCAAAGCAGCATTGGCAAACTTTAGTTGAAAATACAGGATTCAAACCTGTAGATGTGCATACTGGAGAACTCCACTTAGTATCTTTGGTAGGGCTTATACGAGATGAGGGCTTAGATGGTTTAATACGTATCATTGAAAATGCACGGAAAAATTCGGATGATGAGCAATATTTCCTTGAAATAATTGAGCATTTTGATCATGCTCGCCATCATTTTGGTCACATTACCATCATTGCAAAAAAGCAAGGATAGCCAATGAAAACAGCAATTCAATTTGAACACGTATCTAAATTTTTTGGAACGAAGCAAATTATTAAAGATTGTCATTTAAGTTTGCAAGAAGGCGAAGTGGTGGCTATTGTTGGACCTTCAGGATGTGGAAAAACTACCTTTTTACATCTTGCAACGAATGTACTACAGCCAACATCTGGTCATATTACATGCATCACAGATAAATTGGGTTATGTATTTCAAGAACCAAGGTTATTACCATGGTGTACATTATATGAAAATGTCACATTTAGCTGTAATGGTGTAGTAGATAGATCTCAAATTATGAATCTATTAGCTCGCGTTAAGCTTGACAATGAAATGGATGCGTTTCCTAAGCAATTATCTGGTGGCATGAAGCAGCGAGTTTCAATTGTTAGAGCATTTGCATGCAAGCCTAAGCTTATTATGATGGATGAACCTTTTTCAGCATTAGATTATTGGATAAAAAAAGAACTTGTGCAGGACCTTATTGATTTAATAGAAAATGAGCAAGTAGGTATGTTTTATGTAACTCATGACTATGAAGAAGCTGCAACGGTAGCAGACCGCATTATTAATATTGCGTATGCAAATGAAGGAATCTACAAGGAAATAGTTTTAGATACACCAAGAAAACATCGTAACTTTGATTATATAAAAAATATTGAATATCAATTATTACAACTTTAAATAAGGGAGAAAGTATGCTATGAAAAAATGGCCTATAGTAAGTCTTTTAATAGTATGTCTTACAGTTGTCTTAACGGCTTGTGGCAATACAGAAAAAGCAAAGCAAGATCAAGAACCAGAGAAAAGTGTACAAGCTACTACTGAACAACCAAGTGTATCAAAGGTTGAAAAAATGACTATTCAGGCACCGGCAGGTATTTCGATTGCTGCACCACTCTATAAAATGATTGATGATAAATCGTTACTAGAAGGTGCAGAGGATGTTGAGTTTCTAACTTGGAATACTCCTGACGAATTACGTGCACGTATCAGTGGAGGTCAGGTGCAAGTGTCTGCTGTGCCAACATATGTAGGTGCTAACCTTTACAATAAAGGTGTAGACATTCAATTGGTAAATACATTAATTTGGGGTATTTTATATTTTATTGGACCAGAGGGTGAAGCAATATCATGGGAGGATTTAAAAGGTAAAACGGTCCATGTACCATTTAAGGGAGATATGCCAGCATTAGTATTTCAGTATTTATTACAGAAAAACGGGCTAGATATAGAGAAAGATTTAACGGTGGAATATACAGCAACTCCTCAGGAGGTTGTCCAATTATTAGCGGCTGGCAAAGCACAATATGCTGTATTACCAGAGCATACTGCTTCCCTTGTTATTGCGAAGGCGAAAAAAGAGGGAATTGCCCTACAAAAATCAATGAGTCTACAAGAGGAATGGGCAGCAGCAACAGGAAAGGCACCGCGTATTCCTCAAGCTGGACTTGTTGTGGATAAGGCATTAATTCAAGAGCACCCAGAAACTGTAGCATTGCTACAAGCAAAAATAGAGGAATCTATTCAATTTTTAAAAGATAATCCTGAAGCTGCTGGCGAGCTATTGGCATCGTATCAAGAAGGGCTTGATCCAACCTTTATTGCAGGATTATTACCTTATTTAAATATCGAATTTGTCACGGCGCAAGAAGCCAAGGAAGAGCTTGAGTTTTTCTTTGAACAACTAGCTTCACTATCGCCAGATATTATTGGTGGGCAATTACCGGATGATGATTTCTATTATGAACCGTAAAAAAAGCTTGATTATTCAAATGAGCACTTGCAGTGGCATCGTGCTCATTTGGACACTATTATCTTTAAATTTCCCGAGCATTTTAATACCCTCTCCATATGAAACACTAACAGCACTATGGCAACTTATAGTAAGTGGTGAGTTGCTTCATCAACTTTATTTAACAATGGTTCGTATGGTAGTAGGTTTATCAATCGGTATGTTTTTGGCAATTTTATCGGGTTTATTGGCGGGTAGATTTGCAGTTATTTATGAAATGTTCCGCCCAGTTATTGCATTTTTATTAGGTATTCCACCTATTATTTTAGTCGTAGTTGCAATGGTATGGTTTGGTACTAATTCAATCATACCAATATTTGTCGTAAGTATTTTAGTGTTTCCAACATTTTATATTAATATTGCTAATGGTTATCGACAAATAGATAATCAACTCTTACAAATGGCGACCGTCTATCAAAAATCAACATGGCAAAAGTTACGTTTCATCATATTACCAAGTCTGATGGTGCCATTTTTTACAGCCTGTTCGCTGGCGGCAGGAGGTGCAGTAAGAATGACCATTATGGCTGAACTATTAGGAACGAATAGTGGTATTGGAGCGGCTTTAACAATGGCACGCATCAATATTAATACGGATAAAGTATTCGCTTGGACGTTGATAAGTGTACTAATAATTTTAGCAATCGATAGTTTTATTTTAAACCCATTAAAAGCAAAAATGATGACATGGAATAGGGAGGAATGACAATGACAATTATACAAGTTCAAGCAATGCTAAAAGAGAAGAAAAAGCATATTGGTAAATTGGGCAGTATTGAGGGTGCAGATGTTTTAAACATTCAATTGCGAGCAGGTGAAAAAATTCCTGAGCATCATACAGACAATGAAGTTTTAATTATTGTTCAATTTGGGGAAGTTCGCTTTATTATTGAAGGGGTGGAAGAAATTTTAACACAGGATACCATCTTAGCCTTAAACCCATCTGAGAAGCACAGCTTAGAAGCTATTACAGATGTTCGCTTGATTGTGATTAAATTGAAATAAAAAAGCTCCTAGCGAATGGAGCTTTTTCTATGCTTCATTTTTAGCTGAACTTTAAGTGATGTTATTAAGGCAGACGCGCAATGATAGAGATGCCTTGTAGGTTTTGATTATGCTTCATAAACGTTTTACGCATAAAAAGTACGCGCTTACGAGCTTTCGAATTTATTACTACATTTTTGATGATTTTTAGAACGCCGAATAAGCCTTCATCTTCAATTAAGCGTTTCGGGTAAAGGAGATGCATAGGTGCCGTTTCTACATGTTCTATAGTAAAACCATGTTGCTTTAAAGCATCTTCCCATTCCTCTACTGTTAATGGTAGGGCATTGACCTTTATAGCTTGGACTAAATCTTTACGAATCTCTTCACGTTGAGTGCTAGTAATAGTAGATGGTGTTAAGCACATCTCATGTATGGCATAGATACCACCAGGCTTTAATAGTCTTTTTGCCTCGCTAATAATGGCATTTTTCTGTTTAGTTGATTGCATGGTCAACATGGCTTCACCGTAGACAACAGTAGCCCATGCATCTGGTAAACCAGTTTGCTCAGCACTACCAATGATACAGCGTTGATTATCCCCATTTAAATATTCTCTTACCTTTTTTGCAGCTTCCTCATCACGTTCAACGGCTATGTAGGTTGGATTTTTTGCTAATGTCATTTTTGCAGTAGTGCCAAGTCCAGGTGCAAATTCTACTACATAGTCCTGTTCTTTAATGGCTAAATGTTGAAGCATTTGACATGTCATTTGAATGCCACCAGGGCGAAGTACCGTTTTTCCTAAGCTCGCTAAGAGCCAATGACCAGGCATTTTTTCGTAGTTTAAGGTTTGTTTAGTCATTTATGTATCCTCCTTTTATTGAAAATGATTATTATTCTCACTATTATAAAGGTAATATAACATTAATTACTGTGATATATGTCAAATTTGGAGGTAGATAAATGAACTGTCAAAAACAATACTGTTTTTCAAAGGTACCAATATTTCAACATCTAAAAGCACATGAAATGGAAGAAATCTCACACATTATTACACATCATCATTTTGATAAGGGAGACATTATTTTACTCGCAGGTGACCGGAAGAAAAAATTATTTATCGTAAGGTATGGCCGTGCAAAAGTATCTCATATTTCTACAGACGGTCGGGAGTACGTTATGAGAGTTTTGGAAGCAGGAGAATTTTTTGGGGATGTTACATTGTTTAATGATGAGCCGCAAAAATCGACAGTAGAGGCACTAGAAAAAACTGAAATTTGCTCACTTGATGGTGAGGAACTGATGAAGATCTTAGCAGGTACGCCTGTTACGCTGTTTCATATGCTTGCCCAGCTTTCCTCACGATTAGAGGAGACAGAAAATCAATTGAGTGAAGCTGTTTCTAAAGAGGTAAGTGAAAGACTGGCTGCCTTTATTTTAAAATCTGCTGCTACAGCAGGAAGCGATACATTTTTATTGACACTTACAAAAAAAGATTTAGCCTCTTTATTGAATACTACAAGAGAGACATTAAGCCGTCGTTTATCTGCATTTCAAAAGGAAGGTTATATAGAGATGACAGGAAAAAGAATTATCATAAAAAATTATGATGCTTTGGAAAATTTATTATAGTAAGACAGTTAATAGTTGATAAAATCAATGAGTTTTGAAAATATTGTCGAAATTGTGATATAGCTCATTGAAATAATGTACAAACAGTCTTATAATGAAGGTTGTAATGTCACCAAGACAAGATAAGGATGGTATTATGATGCGCTTTTTGCGATTTAAAGTAAACATTGTAATAACAAGTCATACGAATCGCTATCCAGCCCTTGTGACTGGTGATTGTGTAAGATATACGCTGTAACGACTGTTAAGTTTTACCTTAATGGTCTTTTTTACATGTAAGCAATAAAAAATAGTACTAGTGATGGCAAAGGAGAGTTCAAAATGTCAGAAACGAATAACCAAACACAGGCTGAACAAGTAACTGTGAGTAAAGAGCAATTAGATGTACTAGATCAATTATTAAAGCCTGAAGTTCAAGAATCACTTACAACTTTAGTTGAGCAATTACCAAAGTTAACTGAAATGATGACATTATTAACGAAATCATACGAGTTTGCTCAAGCTGTTGCAACAGACGAAGTGCTTAAAAATGATACTGTTGGAGCAGTAACAGAAATGGCTGGTCCTGTAGTAGGCTCTGCGAAAAACCTTGCAGCAACTGCAATTGAAGCGAAAGACCGTGCATCTGAAAGCCAAGAAGTAATTGGTTTATTTGGTCTTGTGAAAATGTTAAAAGACCCTCAAGTTCAAAATGTTTTCCGTTTTGTTAATGCTTTCTTACAAGTAAGCTCAGAACGCAAAGCTAAATAAGACTCAAGGTAAATTCAATTCGTAAGGACGGAGGATTAATTAATCATGTCAAAAGAAATCGTCATCTTAGGTGCAGGTTACGCTGGCGTTTTAACTGCATTAACAGCACGTAAGTATCTATCAGCTGATGAAGCTAAAATTACTGTAGTAAACCAATTCCCAACACACCAAATTATCACTGAGCTTCACCGTTTAGCAGGTGGTACAATTGCAGAAGGTGCTGTTGCATTACCACTTAAAAAAATCTTTAAAGGTTTAGATATCGACTTACACATTGCAAAAGTATCAAAATTCAATGTAGATAATAAAAAAGTTGATTTAGATAATGGCTATACATTAACTTACGATACGCTTGTAGTATCTTTAGGTAGCCAAACTGGATTCTTCGGTATCCCAGGATTAGAAGAAAACTCTATGGTCCTTAAATCAGTAAATGATGCTAACAAAATTAACAAGCATATCGAAGACCGCATTAAAGCATACGCACAATCTAAAGATGAAGCAGATGCAACAATCGTTATTGGCGGTGGCGGTTTAACAGGCGTTGAGCTTGTTGGTGAAATTGTGGACAACTTCCCGAAAATCGCTGCAAAACACGGTGTTAACTTTGCTGACCTTAAAATTAAACTTGTTGAAGCTGGTCCAAAAATCTTACCAGTACTTCCAGATACACTGATCCAACGCGCTACAGAAAGCTTAACAAAACGCGGTGTAGAATTTATTACAGGTACGCCTGTAACGGGTGTTGACGGCAATGTTATTTCATTAAAAGATCGTGAACCAATCGTTGCAAACACACTTGTATGGACAGGTGGGGTAGCTCCACTACCAATCGTAGGTGAATCAGGTTTAGCAGCTGATCGTGGTAAAGCAACAATTAATGAATTCTTACAATCTACTTCTCACGAAGATGTATTTGTTATTGGTGATGCATCAGTAGCTCTACCTGCTGATGGAGGTCGTCCATTATACGCTCCAACTGCACAAGTTGCATGGCAAATGGGTGAATGCGCTGGTTATAATGTATTTGCACAATACAAAAACCAAGAGATGAAATCATTCTCAGCAGTAAACTCAGGCACACTTGCAAGCTTAGGTCGTAAAGATGCTGTCGCTACAATTGGCGCAAGCAACACAGAGCTTAAAGGTCTTCCTGCAACATTAATGAAAGAAGCTTCAAATATTCGTTATTTAACACATATTAAAGCTTTATTCGGTTTAGCTTATTAATAAATAAAACACTCACTTTTATCGGGATTACGCTGATAGAAGTGAGTGTTTTTTTCTAAAAATGTATATTAATCACTTTAAATCCAGTAAACTAAATACATATTCAATAATCTACTTTCTGGGGTGATAGGCTATGTTAACAATGTTTCAATCAAAAAAAGAAGATATAGAGCAATTTAAGGCTAAAATTGATGAACTGAATGCAAAGCTAGATAAGAAGGATCATGAATTTCAGATTTTCCTCAATGAACTACATAAAGAACTAATTTCAACGATTGGACAACATGATATAGTCAATAACCAGCATATCATTTTAGGAGAGATGGTTACTGAAATATTAAAAGAATTTAATAGAGTAGAAGATAGTACAATACAATCAAATACCATATCTGGACATGCACTTGAAAAAGGTAGTTCTTTAATTGTCTCATCAGATAAAATGGTTTCTTTATCGATTGATAGCAAACAAGCGGTTAAGGAAGTGCAGCATGTTATTGATGAGCTAGGTGAACAATCAAGAAAAACAACAAATAGCATGAATCATTTAAGTGAACGATCAAAGCAAATAACGGATATTGTCAAAGTGATTAGTGAGATTTCCAACCAAACTAATTTACTTGCTTTGAATGCCTCAATTGAAGCAGCACGAGCTGGCGAACATGGCAAAGGGTTTTCAGTTGTTGCAGAAGAAGTACGTAAATTAGCTGAAAATACAAAGTCAAGCACAGAAGATATTGTAAACCTTACGAAAAAAATAGAGGAACAAATCTCTGAAGCCTATGAAGATAATAAAAATAATATGCAGCTAGTAACAGAGGGCCTACAAAAAAGTACAGATACTTCTGAGCAAATCAATGCTTTACTCCAAATCATTATGAATGTGCAGGGTGAAGTGAAGGAATTGCTACAATATATTGATAGTCAAAAAATATCGACTGAGGATGTTATGAGTAAATTCCAAACAACAACAGCGCTATTTGATGAAACGAATAAAGTTTTAACAGAACATATTGATGAATCGGAAATAGTAACCAAAAAATTACTAGAAGCTGTAGATAAAGTGAAATGCTTCCCGAATAAAATGTAGGTACATAAAAAAACACCATTCGATTCTTAATGAATCGAATGGTGTTTTGATTAGATTAATGGTTTGATTGGAATATTGCTTTAGTTGTTTTCTGTATGAGTTTTGGTAAAACACCAAAGGAGTAAGGTTTGTAAACTCTCTCAGTCCATTTGTGTCCATCCTTCCCATATACACCCATTGTAACGGAAGGGATATTTAGTGCTTTTATTTTGTCAAAGGGTAGGGGATAAAGGGTATTCCATTCTGGAAAATTATGAAGCAATTCTTGTAGTTCTTCCTCTGTCGCATGAATAGATAAGAAACTACCATCAGCTAAATAAGGGAAGAAGCGTTTAACTTGGAATAGCTCACCTGTTTCCATAGCAACCTCTTTGACAATATGCTCAATAGTTTGTTTCAATACTTGATCTCTTTCCACATTTTCCTTTAAACAATTATGTGGTAAGAATGGTGGTGCAAAAAATAGGACAACACGAGGTTGATGTTCTGGATCAGCCTTTTGTAGGGCATCCACAAGAGCAAATGACTGTTGGCGTAATTCCTTTCCTTCATTCTTTTTCATTACCTCTGCAAGAATAGCCTCAGTTTGAACACCTTTTTCATTCAAGTATGAAATCAGTTCATCATACGTCACCACCTCAATATGCCAGGACAAAGAGCGTTTTGGGACATTGGACCATTCACTATATTTTTCATATTGAAGTTGTAGGTATTGCTCTGCTTCAGTACATGCCTGCTGTGTAACAGCTTTTAGTTTACTGACGACATGAGCTGGAGATTCTTCATATAAAAAATAGTTAAAATAAATTTGGCTTGTAGATGCTGTTTGAACTGTGTAGGATTCCTTTGTGTCACGCTGATATAAGCAAGTAGGTGGGAGTATCGTTTCACCTGTAATTTGCTCAGTCAATGCTAAGTTATTATGAATGCGTTCAGTAATTTTAGCTGCTATATAATTCGGGTCGATACCACTTAATGTATCACCCACATGTACCTCACGTCCGTAGATATAGAATGCGGGAAGAAGCTTACCAGCAACGCCTGTATAAATATAACGATGTGGATCATCCCCGTATAATGGTGTTGTAAAATCGGTATTAATTGCCATTAGAAAATCCAACCCATGTGCTATTTTTAAATGACTAAGTTCATCTAATGCATCAATAATCCCATTATGCTCTGACTCTTCACCACCATTTAAAATTAGAAGTAGGTTTCCATCTAATTCTTCAAGATGCTGTGTGAAATACTGAATATTCGCCACATGGACAGCGGCACCACTTTTCATATCTACAGCCCCACGTCCAAACATCCAATCGCCACTTTGAGCATCCTTTTGTACTTCAGCGTTTCCTTCATATTTTCCAAAGAACTCCTCAAGCTTGTGAGGGGAAAAAGCAAACTCCTTTAGATGACCATAATCCTCTATATCGACCGTATCCAAATGGGCATGATAAATAATTGTTTTCTTTGTTTCATTAGGACTTTTTACGAATGCAAAGAGATTTTTGCGTCCGATCGGATCATGCTTCACATTTGTCGTCCAAAGAAATGTAGGGTTTTCTTGGTAATAAGGGAATGCTTGCATTTTTTCATAGATGAACTCAATGATTTTCCCCTCACCATGTGTACCATTAATGCTATTAATATGGACTAATTCTTTTGTAAGCTCTTCTATATGTGTTGCAAGTGGTAATTGACTTAGTTGTTGACACATGTATATTGCTCCTTTTTTTGTTCGACTACATATCATTCAAATTAGCAACCATTTCAGTTCAATTGTTTTCATTATATGAAAATTAATCCGTATAGTGGAATATGAAAATATCATATAAAAAAAACGTGTAATAGTCAATTTTAATTTTTATAAAATTCTGCTATTTATTATTAATTTATTCGCTAGGAAGTCTATTTAAATGAGTAAAAATTCGTTAAAATGAATAAAAGGAGGAGTAGTGATGATTCAATCTATTGAAAGAGCAATGTTGATTATTAATGTACTAGCTAAACAACCGAAGAAATTCTATTCTGTGCAAGATATCTACAATGAAACAGATTTACCGAGCAGTACGATTTATCGTCTATTGTATACATTAGAAACTTTCGATTTAGTAGAAAGAAATGAGGAAAAAAAGGAATTTCGTTTAGGGTATACTTGGTTACAACTAGGAATGAAAATGTACCATCATACAAATATTCGAGAAAAAGCACATCCATTATTAGAAGAGCTTGCAAATAATGTTCGTGAAACTACATATTTAAATATTCCCAAACAATTTAGCTCAATCATTATTGATAGAGTAGACAGCCCAAAAAACGTCCGAATCATAGATATGATTGGTGAAAAAATTCCATATCCAATCGGGGCTGCCAATAAAGTGCTACTAGCCTTTTCAAGCAAAGAAATCCAAGCTACTTTTTCAGAGAATTATGAAGTGATGGAGCAACTTCAACAAATTAAAGAGATGGGCTACTCTATTAGCTACGGTGAAAAAACAAAGGGAACCGTTTCTGTTGCAGCGCCTGTTTTTGATTTGGATGAGAAACCAATTGCAGCTATCAGTGCAGAATGCTTTGAATATGATACAGATGATGAAAAATTAGAGGGTATTGTGAAAGAAGTAACCAAAACAGCCTACCTTCTCTCACAAGAACTCGGGCATATAAAATAGGTCTTTCCTATTTAAGGAAAAGACCTATTTTTATGTTCTTTAGTCATATTCATAGTAATGGGACTTAGAGGATTGTATATTTAAAAACAATAAAATAATAGCGACGATGATCATAACAAGGGAGGCACTCACGACGACAAATCGTATTGTGATTAGTTCAGCAGTAATGCCAAAAATGGCTGTTAAGAGAATGATGAAAAATGCGTCCAAGAATCCATAAATACTGCCTATTCGCCCCATGCTCTCAGATGGGATATTATTTTGATAAAAGGTATAGAATCCTGTATTTGCAAAGGCAGTCGCAAATGATAATAGAAAGCAGCCTAGAGCAGCAATAAGAAAAGTGAAGGATGAAGTAAACACCAAATAGCCTAATGCTGTTAGAAGAGACCCCAGACCAATCAACCAGGCAGTGGACACTTTTTCAACTACCGCTGAATTGGTGAATGAGCCAATTAATACACCTATTCCAGCAATACTAACTAAAATTCCATATTGTTCCTCTGATAAAGCAAGTATTTGAGTTGCAAAGGCAGCCTCTAAAGAATCAGTCGCTGTCATTAAGACGATGGTAGCACTAAACAATAAATAGACGCTCATTACATATATATTTTTTAAGCTAAAGCGTATGACCATTTGCCAATCATGAAATAGTACTTGGTAAAGGGATTTTTTTTCTATAGCATTATCAAACTTTAGTCGTTTAAAGGTTTCAACACTCGGCATGTTGAACGTTATACAGGCTGATAAAAATAAAGCAAAGGCATTTAAGTATATAGCCATATTGGGTGTTCCTAGTGTAAATAGAAAGCCGGCAATTGCTGGTCCAGTTAGAAAAGCCCCTGAGTCCAGCAAGCTACGTAATGAGTTAAAACGTTTCCTTTGTGCTATAGGAATTAATTTAGTGATGTAGGTCATCGAGGTTGGATGATACATAGAGCTAGCTACTGTAATGATAAAAACTAGCGTATACATCCACGCTAAGCTATAGAAGAGGGGAAGTATAACAATTAGTATAGATTGCACAAGATTTAAAGTAATCATTAAATGTTTCTTATTATAGCGATCGATAAGGCTTCCTGCCCAAAAATTAGTGAGCAAAGATGAGATTGCTCTTACAATATACAAGCCAGAGACAGCAAGAGCTGATTTTGTAAGATTTAATACAATAAGATTTAAGGCGATAAAATAAATCCATTCGCCAATACTGGAAACACCAATACTACATAATAGGATGGCAGGATAACGCCAGTTCTCTAAAGATTTCTTCATATCAATTCCTCCTTAAGCAAAGTCAAGATCTGCAAAATAAAAAATCCCACCCCCAAGACGATTAGTCTTAGGGACGAGATTGTGGAATTTATACTCACGTGGTGCCACCCTAGTTCACTACTATGTCACCATAATAGCCTTTTCAGTACGACATAATTACTTATGTTTATACTGTAACTCTATAACGGGAGTTCCAGTCGCACCATCATTCAAATAGAAGTCCAATGCGCTACTCCGAGACTTGTTTCAATCATTCGTTCTTGCTCGTTTTCAGCGACCCGAGCTCTCTGGGAAGAACAGCCTTATTTACTCTTCTCTTCAATGTATTTTTGCTAGTGTATCATATGTACATAATTTTGGTAAAGTGTGATCTGAAAATTTCGTCAATTCCTTTACTGATAATTTGTATGGTCAAGCAACAGTTGACGCAACTTTAAGTAAGTGATCGAGATTCTTCAAAATGGTAAGATCCAATGTCGTTAGTTGTACTATTTTTTTCTGTGAATAGTGAGCCTTTGTTAATCGTCCTAATTGGCAAAACCACTTGTTGTTTTAGACTAGCATTATTGCTCCAGTCCATTGTCAGGAAGATTATCCATCCATTCTAAATTTAGTATATAATTTTTCTTAACAAGGAGGGAGAAATGAATGAAAGCTATTGTGATCCATGAGTTTGGTGAGGCAGAAGTTTTAAACTATATAGACTGTTCAGAGCCTACTTTGACTAAAGGCGAAGTCCTAATACGCACAACTTATACGAGTGTGAACTATGCAGATATTAAAAACCGCACAGGCAATAAAGCTAAAGCCAATTTCCCAATGATTCTTGGCTTAGATGTTGCAGGTGTTGTAGAAGAGGTCTTCGATGATAACAGTAACTTTCAAAAGGGCGACCAAGTCATCGCATTCCCTAAAAATGGAGCTTATGCAGAATTTGTTGTAGCTAAGGAACAGCTGGTTTTTAAAATTCCTAGTGATGTACCAATTGACAAGGTAGCAGCTGTACCGACGGTTTCATTTTTGGCGTATATGCTAACACATCAAATAGCAGCTATTGGTCAGCATGATGCCGTCTTGATACATGCTGCTTCCGGTGGAGTAGGGACAATGCTCATCCAAATGGCAAAAAAGCTAGGGGCAAAGCAGATTATTGGGACTGTGAGTAATTTAGAGAAAGCTCCAATCGTGTATCAGCTTGGTGCAAATCATGTTCTCACATATGATCAATTCAGTACACAAGTGCATGAACTAACGGAGGGACATGGTGTTGATATTGTATTTGATTCGATAGCAGGTGCTATAACAGAGGAAAGTTTGAATTGTTTAGCGCCTTATGGCACTCTTGTACAATTCGGCAATAGTGGAGGTAGAGCTGGTAATATTAAAACATCAGATTTACATAGTAGCTGCCGTACTATAAAAGGCTTCAGCTTAGGCACGACTAGAGCTTCAAAGCCAGAAATGTTGCAACAGGTTGCACAGGCTATTTTTTCTTTAATAAAAGAAGATAGCTTTCAGGTCCCCATTGCTAAAATTTTTGCCTTAGAAGAAATGAAAAAGGCACATGAATTGATGGAAAGCCGCCAGCATCAAGGGAAAATTCTTATTAAAATATAAAAATACAAAAAGATGACACGTCAATAATAGTGCCATCTTTCCATTTCTATTAATGTTCTAATTCATTTAGTTTTTCATATATACGTCTTTTTCGGTAAAGCATCATGCCCGTTTCAGCGACATCCTGAATCATTCCTTTATTGGCATAGGCTCCAAAGACCATTCCAGCAATAGGAATCATTTGAAACAGCTTTTTCCAGCCAAGCTGATCTCGATAGGTGTAAAATACTTCCTGCCATCCTTGGAGCTGTGAAATCATATTATCAGAAGCCTTTTTCGAGCTATTCATAGTTGAAAGTTCCTGCAAAATGGCTTCTTTACCGACAATATCAGCAGAAGTAAATTGTAGACATTTCACTATGAAAACACGCTCCATCTTATCATTCGGATCATAGCCATGAATCATCGCTATTTCCTGTAATGTTTTTAAAGCAGTTCCTAAAATAACTGGAATATCAATAGCTAAAGTAAAAATGCCTCCGAAGCCAGTAGAGGCCCCTTGTACCGTAGCAAATTTTACACGTTCATTTTGTAATTTATCACTGAGAGCAATCATGTCCTCTAAAGGAATTTGCCCAATATCAGCAATCGTCAAAATATGCTGTGTAGAAGAATGGTTGCGGATTTTTTGAAGTATGGCTTGTTCATTAATTAAATATTTCCCGCCCGATTGAATATAATTGCCTAATTCATCAACTAATAAAGCAATTTTATTTTGAATAAAGGCAGGCGTCATTTTATCTAATATCTTAAAAGGTATTCTCCCTAATTTCTCCCAAAACCATAAATCCTTTTGATCCTTCTCCCACAATTGAATCTCTTGCAAATACTGTTCTAATTGCTCGCGTTTCTCCATTATTATCTAATCCCCTTATTTGTCCATATCATTTGAACTTGATTCAGCCAATGTTTATTTTCAGCGTGTCGTAATTGATATACGAAAAAATTTTTATAAGGTTTCGCTCTATTCAATGAAGATTTAGACAAACTAATGAATTCATCATGATTGCCAAACAGAAGCAAGGAGTGCAATGCCGTCATTAATTTGCTGAAGTGTCAGTCCACCATAGCCAATAATGACTTTCGCGTCAATCGTACCATTTTGATAGGAGGTAGAGCATGGATAGACTTGAATTCCTACCTCTTGAGCTAGCTGGATTGCTCTATTTTCGGCAAGATATGGAGGTAGCTTTATGACAAGATGGAGCCCAGATTTTTCACCGATCACTTGAAATTCATTTGAAAAATGTGTAGAGATGGCAGCCAGTAATGCCTGCTGTTTTTTACGATAAATCGTCCGCATTTTTGCCAAATGCTTATCGAATTGCCCTTGTGCAAGAAAATCTGCTAAAACAAGCTGGTCTACTTTGGAGACAACTGATTTTTGATCTTGATGAAAAGTCATAAACGGTATGACTAGGGATTTTGGTAGAATCATATAACTAATACGTAATGATGGAAGCAATGTTTTCGAGAATGTTCCGAAATAGATGACTCGTTGAAGCTGATCCATTTTTGCTAAAGAAGGGATTGGTAGCCCTTTATAACGATATTCAGAATCATAATCATCTTCTATAATAAGAGCCTCGTTCGAGTTAGCCCATTGTAACAATGCCGCTCTTCTTTCCATCGTCATAATCATGCCTAAAGGAAATTGATGAGCTGGTGTTGTGTATAACATGTGAATTGTTGTTGGAGGAAGTGTAACCCCTGAATTATCCACAGGAATCGCTTCTGTAGATAATCCACATTGCTGTAAAACGGCACGTACTCGTTTAAACCCTGGTTCCTCTAAGCCAACGCGAGTCGTGCCACCAAGAAAATGACAGAGAGCTTGAAGCTGGCTTTGTGTACCACTATAGACAAACACTTGTGATGCAGCACAAACAACCCCACGCGAACGTTTTACATAGCGAGCAATCTCTGTGCGTAAAGTTGCCTCTCCTTCCCAGGGGCTTGTTGATAAGTTGTTGCTATTAAAATGCTTTTTAATTAGCTTGTGCCAAACAGCATAAGGAAAAGCTTCGTTATCCACATGTCCATTCGTAAAGTCGAATTGAATGTCATTTGCGTTACTGATACTAGGAGTAAAAACAGGTGGCTGTTCTTGCTGTAGCCAATCAAATTCAAAGGGAGCGATATAATAACCAGATCTTTCTTTGCTATAAATATAGCCTTCCGCAAGTAATTGTTCGTATGCTTCCTTGATGGTGTGCACGCTCACATCCAATGTTTGAGCAAGAGCTCGTTTAGAAGGCAGTTGCGTATGTGCGTGTATTTTTTTCGTTATAATAGCGTGTTTTATTTCTTCGTAGATTTGTATATATTTCGCTGAATCCCCTGTAAATGAAATGGAAAGCTCCACAAAAATGCCTCCTTTGGTATGGTCGGTTTTTTAGTAATTGGTTATATCTATCATATCAATTTTATCGTTAAATAAGTAAAAAAGGAGTGAGCTGTAATGGAATTTATTGCATTAGAAAATAATGTGGTTAAACTAAAGCCTTTAGAGTTAAACGATTTACCGGGAATAATAGAGGCTGGGCGTTATCCAGAAATTTGGTCACATATGTCCACAACGATCAAGAAAAAGGAGGATGTGAATAACTTTGTGGAAAACGCATTAATAACAAGAAGCGGAAAAACAGAATTCCCGTTTGTAATTGTGGATAAAAAATCAGGAGATATTATAGGTTCAACTAGGTTTATGGATATTGATGATAAGCATCAGCGACTAGAAATAGGCAATACATGGCTGACTCCTGCATACTGGCGTACAGCTATAAATACGAATTGTAAATATTTATTACTGCAATATTGTTTTGAACAGCTTCATTTAAAGCGAGTTCAAATAAAAACGGATCATGAAAATATTCGTTCTCAAAAGGCCATTGAGCGTATAGGTGCCACAAAGGAAGGAATATTGCGTAATCATATGATTCGCAAGGATGGAACAACGCGGCATACTGTGATGTATAGTATCACGATTGAAGAATGGTCAAAGGTGAAAAAACATTTAGAAGAGCTATTAGTGCAATTTGGTTATAATTAGGAATAAAATGGATTTTTTTTAATCTAGAAAACCACTTTTTCTTATAAAAAGTGTCAAAAAGTAATGGGAAGGGTAGAGTACTTAAAACTTGAAAGAGGGTAATCTACTTGAAACCAAAATATACTTTAAGACAAATTTATGGTGATAATGCTGTATATACGCCAAGAACGCCGTATAGTGATAATCCGTGGATGATGGACGAACCTCATAAGCTGGATGCTTTAACCTCTAGAGAAGTAGCTGTTGCTGATATCCCCGTATTAGTACACCGAGCCACACAAACAGAAAAAGCCCAGGAGCTTCATCAATTAGCAGGGTTACCTTGGATGGAACAGCCGTATAGCTATGACACACAGGAAGAATATCTGGCACAGATCCAATCTTGGTGTGAGGAAGGGAAGACAATTGTTTGTCAGTATATACATGACTTAGAGCATATGGATCGTCAATGCTATTGGATGGATGCCGAAAAGTTTAATGAGCTGAATACAAAAGCATATATCGATCATTTAATTGATAGTAAATTCATTCCAAGTCGTTTAAATGTAGAAACCTATAGACTCTCTGATGCCATAAAAAATTGGCAGCCACCTGTTGTACTAAAGCCTGGAGATGATTCCCCAACATCGGGAGGATATGGTGTCATCATTTGCCATAATAAAGAAGAGCTGACAGAAGGTATACGCCAATTTCGAATGACTGGCACTGACAGTATCATTATTGAAGAACTTTTACAAACAAAGCACAATTATAGCTGTCAATTTATTTACTGTGAGGAGCTAGGGATTCAATACTTAGGAGCTTCACAGCAAATAACAGATGACAACGGCATTTATGAAGGAAATATCATAGTAGATAAAGTACCTGAAAAAGTAATTGAGGCAGGAAAACATATAATGAAGCGTGGTGTGGAGGAAGGTTTTGTTGGTGTGGCAGGCTTTGATTTAATTGTGACAGAGGCTGGTGATGTTCAAGCCATTGACTTAAATTTCCGTCAGAATGGTTCTACCTCTATGCTGATGTTTCATGATGCTTTAGGAAAGCCCATTAATAAATTTGCTTCCTATGCTGCACAAGATCCGCAACAGAATGATCACTTCTTTCAAACAATTAAGCAATGTATTGAACAGGAAGCATTATTTCCGTTATCTTTCTATGATGGGGATTACTTTGATGAGCCCGTTGCCTCTAGATTTGTCGGCATATGGTACGCTGAAACGCTAGATGAGATTGAAAAGCTAGAGAAGGAATTATTATAGTTAAAAAGAATGGTCATTAATCGACCATTCTTTTTTTATAGATAACTGCTGCGAAAAACCAAGAAACAAGTGTCCATACAATGATTGCCAACAGAGGAATGACCACATCTGGCATGGAATACGTACCTTCTAATGCCTCTGCTAAAAGTAATAATTGTGAGCTAGGCAACCATTCTGCTATTTTTAAGATTGGGTTGACAGAAGATAAAGCTAGAGCAAAAGGACCGAAAGAGAATATTAACATTACAGGCAACACAATGATGGATGCCTCCATAATGGATTTAGCAAATAAACCACATATTGTACCTAATGCAATATAAAACAAAGCTGAAAGTAATAATGCTATTACTATGATGAAAAGATTAGCAGGCTCATAGCCAACTAGAAAAATAGTCACAGCTTCAGCTAGAATTGTAATTATTAAAACAAACAAGCTTTTACCAATTAAAATATCACCAAGTGATGCTGGGGATAGCATGAGACTGCGAAGAGTGTTTTTTTCTTTTTCCTCTGCAATTAAGCAACATTGGACATATGTTGTTACTACAGCAAAGGCCATGTTGATTGGTAGAAAATATATACTAATACTATTGGAACCAGATTGATTATATAAATAAGCCATTATTAGCGGCAGAAGCACCATCGTCGATACAGCATAGTTACGTGAAAATTCCTTATAATCCTTCACCAATATAGCTTGAATACGTGTCATTGAAAAATTCATACTAAATCACTCCCTGTTATTTGCATAAAAATATCACCCAATGTCGGCTCATTTGTATTAATTCTTGTAACTTCGTTGGAATGCATCCATTGATAAAGCTTCTCTGCATCTTGTGCACCGTTTTGTATAATCTCTTGCATGCCATTTTTGAGTTCAACTGTAATAGAATCAGAGCCAAATTCCTGTTTTAAATCCTTTGGTGCACCTATTGCTCGAATTTTTCCCTTATGAAGGAAGGCTACACGGTCACAAAGTATCTCTGCTTCGCTCATATCATGAGTGGTTAAAAAAATAGTTGTCCCCATATCATTTAATTTTCGTAAGCCATTATAAATATGCTGTGTATTGACAGGGTCTAAAGCAGAAGTAGGCTCATCTAAAAATAATAATTCAGGCTTATGCATAATAGCACGAGCAAGGGTAACACGTTGAATCATTCCTTTTGAAAGCTGACTGATCTTCTTTTTACGTTCCGCATATAAGTTTACAAAATCTAAAGCCTCTTTTACGGCAGAGTGGGATAGCTGATATAAGTTACTATAAAATAATAAATTTTCTTCAATAGATAGTCTTGTATACAAACCACTATTATCTGTTAAAATACCAAAACGTTTACGATTTTGACTTTGCTTCATTTCAGATGCTGGTTGCCCAAATAATAGGACATTACCAGCCGACTTATCTGTTTGTGCGGTTAATATTTTAATAGTAGTTGTTTTACCAGAACCACTTGGACCAAGAAAGCCAAATATTTCCCCTTTCTGAATTGTAAAAGAAACATCTTGCAATGCTGTTTCTTTATTAAATGTTTTTTTCAAGTGCTGCACATCAATCACTGTGTTCATGTGTAAACCTCCTGTTTGTTGTTGATGTCTACACTATAAGCAACAAACATAAGGTACACAGTATAAATCGGGTGAAAGGCGGAAAAATGATCCTCAGTGAAACAATATTAAAGGTGACAGGAGTCGTTTATTTCCTGGGAAATCTACTATATTCCGAGTATTTCCTTTAAATCTGCTAATTTATTTTTCGACAGTGGGACAACAGCCTTTTCAGTGCTATTGAGTGCTAGACTATAGCTGTTACGTGTCCATGTAATGATTTCACGAACCTTTTGCAGATTCACAATATAAGAACGATGGCTTCTAAAAAAGCCGAATGGTGTCAATTTTTGCTCTAGCTCATTGAGCGATAAAGTACATGGATATGCTTCTCCAGCCACATAGATAGAAACATCACCTTCAACACTTTCAATATAATCAATTTCGGGTGGATTAAATAAAATAATCTTATCATTTTTCTTTGTTGGGATTTTATCAATGCGAATTGGTGCAGATTCAATTTGCTGAGGTGATTGTTCTATTTCATCCTCCTTTACATCTAACGCATGCAAACCAGCTCCGTCTAATCTATGTATAGCTGTACTCATAATCATTAAATCTTCTAGATTGGTCGATAATAAAATGATGGTTTTTTGCTGTTTTATTTGACTATTTAATAATTGTTGGATATTTTGTTTTGAAAATTCATCTATATTTTGAAAGGGCTCTTCTAAAATTTGAATAGGTGCTTGATGGAGATACGTATTCAATAACTTTAATCGCTGTTTTTCACTATGAGAAAGCCGACTAATTCTAGTGTTTTTTTGTTCAGTAAGGCTAAAGAGCTTTAATAGATTCTCCGTTTCGTTCGTTGGACGGTTAAAAAGTCTCAATAAAAACTGGATATATTCACGAACAGTAAGTCGCTCATATAACTGTTCAGTTACAATAAAGTTCTATACTAGACAAAATAGTTGTATACTTTACAATAAAGTCTTATACTGGACAAAAAAGTTGTATACTGGATATTCAAACAATTTCTATGAGTGATTCTAACTATATTATTGTATATAAATAAGATAAACCTTGATACAGTATGATGCTGTATCAGGGTTTTTGTTTTTTCAAAATGGCTTTCAAACCTTTCATTTTTCTAACTATATATATATAAAGTAGGTACATTAAAATAACCTTGGTACATTGTCTACTGTGCCAGGGTTTTGTTTTGTCATTATTACCGTTGAATTATAATCCTTAGAGCAGGAATTAAAACTTTTTTTAAAAAAAAATTGCTATTAATTAATGAGTTGTAGAAAGGTATCAAAAATAAACTTCTTAATTTTGATATGTATCAACATATGCATATATTCTCCACATTTATAGTCTATACTTTATTTTTAAATGTTCTGTAGAAAGGTTGCGTGAGAGTATTTGTTAGAACAATTAAATTTAATACTTGCATTTGGGGCTGGATTATTATCATTTGTATCACCTTGTTCATTACCATTGTATCCTGCTTTTCTATCTTATATAACAGGAATATCCTTTAATGAACTAAAAGAAGAGAAAGGGATCTTAAGACGAAAGTCTTTAATACATACCCTGCTTTTTTTACTTGGTTTTTCTATTATTTTTATGGCATTAGGTTTCTCAACTTCTTTTATCGGAAAGATTTTTATTCAGTATAAAGAGTTACTAAGGCAATTTGGAGCAATTTTCATGGTCTTTTTTGGATTAGTTATTCTAGGTTTCTTTAAATTCGATATTTTACAATCGGAAAAAAAGATTAGTTTTAAAAAAAGGCCCAAAGGATATTTTGGCTCAGTACTTATTGGTATGGGTTTTGCAGCTGGATGGACACCTTGTACTGGACCAATTCTTGCCGGAGTAATAGCTTTAGGAGTGTCTAACCCCGGGCAAGGAATGTTGTACATGTTATTTTATGTGCTAGGTTTCTCTATACCTTTCCTAATAATGTCCTTATTTATTGGAAAAATGAAGTTTCTTCAAAGAAAAAATGGACTGTTTATGAAAATAGGTGGTGCAATAATGATTCTGATGGGGGTTTTATTGTACTTTGATATGATGACTAAAATTATTGCGTTTTTAACACCTATTTTTGGAGGATTTACTGGCTTTTAGTTTTATATCATATAAGAGGGGAAGGAACCAAACTTAATTATGGATAAAAAAAAGAGACGATTTCTTATGCGTTCAATTATATTAATTGTATTATTTGGGGCAATATTATTTACAGTATATACAACTTTAACTAAAGAAAAAAATGAAGTATTACAAATAGGGGATAATGCTCCAAATTTTACTCTAGTTGATATGTATGGTGATAAACATAATTTGGAGGAATACAAAGGACAAGGTGTCTTTTTAAACTTTTGGGGGACTTGGTGCAAACCCTGTGAAAGGGAATTCCCAATTATAGATAGATATTATAAGGAATATAAAGAAAAAGGTATACAGGTATTAGCTATAAATATAGCAGAATCCGACTTCGTGGTTCAAAATTATATTGACCGAAAAGGTTTAACTTTTCCGGTATTAATTGACAAAAACAAAAGTGTAATGGAAGCATATAATATAAATCCATTACCAACGACTATTCTTATTAATTCAGAGGGTAAAATAGAAAAAATAATCACTGGAGAAATGAAAGAACAGGATATAAAGAGTTACATGGAACAAATTTTACCAGACTAAGTAATAATTTTTTAGACTAATAAGAGAGGTGAAAAAATTAGTGAACAAAATCTCTACAAAATTAGCATCGTGTTTTTTTATTGTAGTGCTAATAATGGATTTATTTCTTATGTTTTATCTTCATCGAAATATAATTAATTCGAGAGTTGAAGAAGAATATTATACATTATTGGCGAATGGTGCTAATCATAGAGATGTTTTAATTGAAAATTTTTCTGAAACTACAATAAAACATATCGTTTTGATGGAAAAAAGTAAAGATCGTGCGGTGATCATTACCGATAATAAAGGAAATATCATTGGTAGTTCAGATATTAGTGAATCTTTAAGTGGACAAATAGTTTCTTTAATAAAGAACGTAGACGTAGAAACAGATGAATTATTGACTTCTAACTGGAAAGAATCCCCTTATATTATGAGTGTGCATCCTTATATCTCAAATACAAATCAATCTGGATACGTTTTAATGCTACAAAGTACTGGTTCTCTTAATAAGATGGTTCATGAATTAACTGAACATTTTGGTATGGCAGGTGCTACAAGTTTTATTGTACTTTTTATTGTTTACGCGGTTCTGTCAAAAGTTATAACAAGACCTTTAATACGGATGAAAGAGGCAACAGAGAAATTAAGCAAAGGTGAGTTTAATGTAAAGCTTGCAATTAAAAGTAAAAACGAGCTTGGTGAGTTAGCAAGTTCAATTCAGAAATTAGCCAATGATTTAGAACGTTTAAAAACAGACCGGAATGAATTTCTGGCGTCAGTGGCTCATGAATTAAGTACACCGTTGACATATTTAATTGGATATTCAAAAGTAGCGATGAGAGAGAGTCTAAGTAAGAAACAAAGAGAACAGTATCTTGAAATTATTGTTGAAGAGTCCAATAGAATGAAGGAATTGGTAAAAAATTTATTAGACTTGGCTAGAATGGACGAAAACACATTTACTGTCATGAAAGAATCTTTCTCTGCTCGATATTTTTTCGAAGCAATATGTAAACTTGTTGCTCCTTCATATGATCTCAAGAATATTAAGTTGAACTTTGTTTGCACTGAAGATTTTCAAATATATGCTGACCCATTACGTTTAGAGCAAATTGTCATAAACCTATTGGATAATGCTTTGAAATATTCAAAGGAAAATACAGAGGTAACATTAAAGGCTTGTAAAAATGAAGGGAAAACAAGAATTGAGGTTATTGATACAGGTATTGGCATTCCACAAGAAGAAATTGACTTCATTTTTGAGAAGCTATATCGTGTTGAGAAATCACGTTCTCGTGCATATGGTGGTTCAGGAATTGGACTTGCTGTTGTGAAGGAATTAGTAGAAGCACACAATGGTACCATTGAAGTCAAAAGTAAACTTGGAGAAGGAAGTACATTTACGGTGATCATATAACACATGGAGGTTAAATATGCAGACAATTTTGATTGTGGATGATGAAGAAAGAATGCTCGATTTAGTCGAATTATTTTTAATTCCACATGGATATACCTGTATTAAAGAAAAGAGCGGAATAAAGGCAATAGAGAGAATTAAGAAAGAAAATATCGATCTCGTTTTATTAGATGTTATGATGCCTGAAATGGATGGATGGGATGTTTGTGAATCTATTCGTGAATTTTCAAAAGTACCCATTATAATGCTAACTGCAAGAGCTGATAAATCTGATTTAGCTAAGGGACTTTTATTAGGTGCAGATGACTATATATCCAAGCCATTCGATGAAAGAGAGTTAATAGCAAGAATCAATGCTGTTTTGCGTAGAATTGTCGGATTTGAAAAGGATAATGAAAATATCACTTTTAAAGATTTTGTTTTAGATAAAGAAACATATTCTCTACACTACCAAAATTCAAGTGTGCAACTTACTTTAAAAGAATTTTTAATTATAAAAGCATTAATATCTCGACCTTCTAAGACATTTACAAGAGAGGAATTACTGCATGCTGCATGGGAATATGAAACAGATACAGATACGCGGACTGTTGATTCACATATAAGAAATCTAAGAGAAAAATTAAGTAAATCTGACTTTCCTACCGATGAGTTCCTTAAAACGGTTTGGGGAATAGGGTATAAATGGAGTTAAAAGGAGAAAAGTATGAAAAATTACAAAATTTGGTTAGGTCTATTAGTTATTGTTTTAGTTTTAAGTGCTTGTAATTCAAAAGAAAAAGATAGTTATTCATTTGAAGAAGTGGATAACCCAAAAATTGAACATATACATGGTTTGGGATATATAAATGGTAAAAGTGATTTTGTAATTGCAACACATAGAGGATTGTATAAATATGGTGTAAAGGGTTGGGAAGAAGCGAACAGCCAAAAACATGACTATATGGGCTTTCAGGCGGTCAAAGATGGCTTCTATTCAAGTGGACATCCTGAGGAAGGCTCAAACCTTAAAAACCCTTTAGGAGTTATAAAAAGTACAGATGAAGGAGCAAATCTAGAACAATTAGCCTTTTACGGCGAAATTGATTTTCATTATCTTGCAGCTGGTTATGATTCGAATACAATCTATGTCATTAATGAAACACCTACAGAGAATATGAGTGGTGGATTGCATTATTCAATTGATGAAGGGAAGTCTTGGACTGAATCAGCTATGAATGGCTTTAATTCCGAGTTTGTTTCTAATTTATCAGCTCACCCTTCCAAAAAAGAAATAGTTGCAATTGGTAGTAAAGATGGAATCTTTGTTTCGAATGACTATGGAGTTAACTTTAAATTACTTAAGTCTACTCAAATGGTTACATACGTAACTTTAAATGAGAATGGGGGTTACTATACAAACTATGACTCAAATTCTGTTTCCCTTAGATCATTCTCATTGGATAGTAAAGAAGAAAAAAATATACAACTCCCAAACGAGATAATGCAAGACCCAATTATTTATATCGCTTCTAATCCTACTAATCGAGAAGAAATTACTTTTGTAACAAATAATCTTAACTTCTATCTTTCTAAGAACGAAGGGGAATCGTGGGATAAATTAGCTTCAGAAGGGGAATTAAAAATAAAATAAGGTTATTGAAGGGTGATTGAGATGTATAATTTGATGTCTCAAATTAGTCAAACCATAAGTGAACCAGTTTCTGTATTCTTAAATTCATATGAGCATTCCCCAATCATTATATCTATCCTCCTTGGGTTGATAGGTGCATTTGCTCCATGTCAACTGACTGGAAATATTAGCGCTATTACGTTATATGGTAATCGTACTATCCAATTAGGTAGTAATTGGAGAGAGATCGTTTCGTTTATTATGGGTAAAGTCATAGTATATAGTGCAATTGGTTTGTTGGCGTGGGCATTTGGACAAACATTTGAAAACAAAATAATTAATTTCTTTCCGGTTTTCCGAAAATTGATTGGTCCTCTATTAATACTTACCGGACTTGTGTTAATGGGGACAATAAAGTTAAGAATATTAAATCGAATTTCAAAGAACGTTCCTACTATACTAAAAGAAGGTTATATTGGTTCCTTTTTTCTAGGAGCTAGTTTTGCAATTGCATTCTGTCCAACAATGTTTGTACTCTATTTTGTATGGCTAATGCCAACCGTTATGTCGACTTCATATGGATTAGTGTTACCTGCAATATTTGGATTGGCAACATCAATACCTCTTGTCATCATCTTATTTTTTATATGGTACTTTGATATTAAGGGATTAGTAATGAAGAAAAGTATTAAAGTAGGTAGGTTTATTCAAAAAATAGCCGGAGTTACTCTTTTTATTATTGGAATTTTTGACACAATTACTTATTGGGGAATGTAAATATAAATAATTTAGAAACAAATAAAAGTACATTGCTTTTCAAACATTAATAGAAATCACTATTGTTACAAGTGTTAAGTTTAGATTACGTAACTTGTTCTCCATATTTTCTCCACATATTTTTTCTAAGATACATGTGTAGATTACTATGAGGAGAATAATAATATGGAAACACATTTAATAAAAAAGGTTGCGATTTTAGTAGTAATCTTCTTAATACTAGGTTCAAATTTTGTTTATAGAGTTCATGGCGCAATGAAGGTCGAATCTCCTTTGATTAGCAGTGAAGCTGCTATATTAATAGATGAAAAAACGGGGCGAATTTTATATGAAAAAAATCCAAATCAGAAGATGGCTCCTGCTAGCTTAACAAAGATAGCAACTGCAATATATGCAATTGAAAAAGGGAACCTAGAAGACATTGTCACAATTAGTAAAAATGCTAGAGAAGTTGAAGGAACTAGGGTTTTTTTAGAAGAAGGAGAAAAGGTTAATCTAAGAAAGCTTATTCAAGGCTTACTTGTGAATTCTGGTAATGATGCAGGTATTGCTATTGCTGAGCATTTGGATGGGTCTGTAAAACAGTTTTCGACTAGTATAAATAAATATTTAGAGAATATTGGAATACAAAATACGAACTTTGTAAATCCCCATGGACTATATGATCCAGATCATAAAACTACTGCACAAGATTTAGCAAAAATTACGAAATACGCAATGCAAAATAAGGAGTTTCGTAAAATTTTTGGTCTAAAGGAACTTAATTGGGATGGCAAATCGTGGGATACTACTCTTTATAGTCATCATAAATTAATGAGAGAGCGACCTTATGAAGGAATAACGGGTGGAAAGACTGGATATGTTGATGAATCAGGAATAACTCTTATAACAACAGCAACAAGAAACGATATATCGGTTATTGTCGTAACGCTTAAAGCGCAAACAGAAGACATGGCCTATAACGATACAATAGAACTTCTTGATTATGCATTTGAGAATTTTGAGTCTAGGAATATTCCGATGGGAAAAATATATAAAATTGATGAAATGTCCTTTAAGACCAAAGAAAAACTCGATTATATAGTTTTACAACATGAAACAGTTAGTCAAAGAATCTCTGGAAAGGGTCATTTAGAGCTATTAAATCAAAATCAGGATACTATCGCATCTTTTCAGTTAGAAAATGCCAATAGTAAAATAAATAAAAATGTAACTCATAAAGACACAGAGGACTCGAATTTAAATCAGGATGCATCGGTGTACACAAAATTTAGCGTAATGTTTATTTTCGTCCTATTCATCTATTTAAAGTTTATTCGAAAGAAGAAATTAATATAAATTAAGACAAAGAATGAGGTACATTTTTATCCTCATTCTTTTTTTGTTAAATAATAATTTTATTCAAATTACAATTCATAATTTTTGCATAACTTTGGGGTAAATTAAGATTAAATAAGAAATATTTTTTCTAGGAAACCTAGGAGAAATGAATTCAAGAAAAATGAGGGAACATTCACTAAAAAAATAGTACACATCTGATTTATATTTAGAGGAGTGATATTTGATGGAGAGAAAAGAAAAAAGAGACCACATCCACAATCATAATGTTTCGCATGAACCAATAACAAATCATATGCAAGATGTTCATGAAAATTACAGCCCTAACAATAAGAAAAATAATGAACACAATCATCATCAACATAATCAAAGCGAGGGTAACAACAAACACCATGGTCATTCGATTTCTGATTTTAAGAAAAGGTTTTGGGTATCTTTAGTATTAACGATTCCAATATCATATTTATCCATGATGATTCAGATGCTTCTTGGATATAAAGTAAATTTTGCTGGTGACACATTATTACTATTCTTACTTTCAACAATAGTCTTTTTCTATGGAGGAAAACCATTTTTACTTGGAGCATGGAGTGAATTGAAAAATAGAACTCCTGGGATGATGCTATTAATTACTCTTGCTATCGTAACAGCTTATGTCTATAGTTCACTAACAGCATTTTTCATTGAAGGAAGTGACTTCTTTTTTGAATTAGCAACCTTAATTGTTATTATGCTTCTTGGACATTGGATCGAAATGAGATCAATAATGGGTGCTTCAAAAGCATTAGAAGAGTTAATTAAATTAATGCCTAAAGAAGCTCATAAGTTAGATGCATCAGGCAACCTTATTGAAGTATCTGTTGAAGATTTAAAACCAGGTGATCAAATACTAGTAAAACCAGGCGAGAAAATTCCCATTGATGGAATAGTTTTTGAAGGACACTCTACAGTTGATGAATCGATGTTAACTGGGGAATCAATTCCTATTGAAAAAAAGGTAGGTATGGAGGCCATTGGGGGTTCAATTAATGGAGAGGGTGTACTAAAAATAAATGTTAGTAAAACAGGCAGTGACACTTATCTTGCACAAGTAATCCAATTAGTAAGCGATGCAGAAAAAACTAAATCAAAAGCTCAAGGATTTGCTGATACAGCCGCTAAATGGTTATTCTATGTCGCTATTGTTGCAGGTATTATCACACTGGTTTATTGGTGGTCAACAGATGACTTTGATTTTGCATTAGAAAGAATGGTGACAGTTTTAATAATTGCTTGTCCTCATGCTTTAGGTCTAGCTACTCCTTTAGTAACATCACGTTCTACATCTATTGCTGCTAAGAAGGGTTTATTAATTAGGAATCGTACTTCATTTGAAAACGCATTTAAAATCAATAGAATTGTGTTTGATAAAACTGGTACCTTAACTGAAGGTAATTTTGGTATAACGGATATTCATCCAGTTACAGGGGTTAGCGAAAAAGAATTATTAAAGCTTGCTTACTCTGTAGAAATTCAATCTGAACATCCAATAGCAAAGGGAATTGTAAAAGAGGGTAAGAAGCAAAATATAAAAGTATCTGAAGTAAAAGGTTTTAAAAATTTAACAGGTAAAGGGTTAGTGGCTAATGTTAACGGGTCTGAAATTGCAATTGTTAGTCCAAATGTTTTAAAAGAAAAAAATATTAGCTTCGATGAAAGTACTTACGAAAAACTTGCACAACAAGGTAAAACCGTTATTTTTATATTAAAGGATAATGTATTTTTAGGCATGATTGCTTTAGCAGACATAATAAGGGATTCCTCTTATAAGGTTATAAAAGAATTGAGTGATTTAGGTATTGAAACCGTTATGATGACAGGTGATAACGTGCGTGTAGCAAAATATGTTGGTGAAAAACTAGGCATGACGAAAGTTATTGCTGAAGTATTACCCCATGAAAAAGCTAATAAGGTGAAAGGACTAAAAGAAGAAAATTCGAAAGTTGCAATGGTTGGTGACGGTGTTAATGATGCGCCTGCACTGGCTGAATCAGATTTAGGTATTGCGATCGGTGCAGGCACAGATGTGGCCATTGAAACTGCAGATGTAGTACTGGTAAACAGCAATCCAGAGGACATTCTGAATACATTAAAGCTATCGAAAGCTAGTCATAAAAAAATGGTCCAAAATTTAGGGTGGGCAGCTGGTTATAACATTCTTGCAATTCCACTAGCTGCAGGCGTTTTATATAGTGTAGGTATTGTTATTACACCTGCAATTGGAGCTGCTGTCATGTCCTTAAGTACGATTATATGTGCAATAAATGCACAATTGCTCAAAATCGAATAAGTAAAGATGAAGCAAAAAATTCGTCAAATATAATTTGACGAATTTTTATTATATTGTAAAAAAAAGATTCCAATTTCCTGATTAGTTAAAACTGGGGTACCGTCAGGAAAATGCGGATTTACAACGTTAAGCCTATTTTCCTGACGATTCCCCCATTTTTAACAACGTTAAGAAAGTTTTAGTGGTCTTAAAGAATCTAATGAGATCACTTTCTCCGAATTAAAATGATATTCTCCTAGCAAATTAATATGTTCCCAACCTAAAGGTGACATATGGTGTAACAAATCTTCATTAAAACTACCAGTCTGTTTTTGATATTCAACTGCTTTTGTTAGATGTAAGGTATTCCATATACTGATGGCATTAATGATTATGTTTAAGGCACTGGCCCTTTGCAATTGATGCTGTATGGTTCGCTCCCTAAGCTCACCTTGTTTTCCAAAGAAAATAGCTCTTGCTAATCCATTCATGGCTTCTCCTTTATTCAATCCTCTTTGTATTTTTCTTCTTAATGATTCATCCGAAATGTAATTCAAAATAAAGATCGTTTTTTCTATTCGTCCCATCTCACGCAAGGCTGTGGCTAAGCTATTTTGTCTTGAATAAGATCCTAGTTTCCCCATAATAAGGGATGCTGAAACTGTTCCTTCCTTTATAGAATGAGCTAATCGCAAAACGTCCTCATAATTTTCTTTAATGACCTTTGTATTTATTTGTCCACGTAAACTGGCTTCTAATTTTGGATATTCACTTGCTTTATCTATTGTAAATAATTTTGAGTCTGATAAATCTCTTATTCTCGGAGCAAATTTAAATCCTAATAAATGGGTCAATCCGAAAATTTGGTCTGTGTAACCGGCTGTGTCTGTATAATGCTCTTCTATGTTTAGATCTGTCTCATGGTGCAATAAACCGTCCAAAACATGAATCGCATCCCTTGAATTAGTATGAATAATCTTTGTGTAGTAAGAAGAGAATTGATCACTAGTAAAACGGTAGATGGTGGTTCCTTTTCCCGTGCCATAATGTGGGTTTGCATCTGCATGCAGTGATGAAACACCTAGCTGCATTCTCATACCATCTGACGAGGATGTTGTACCGTCACCCCAATAGGAGGACAACTGTAATTTATGATGGAAATTTACTAAAATGGCTTGGGCTTTATTCATTGCATCTTCATACATGCGCCATTGAGATACATTGGCTAATTGCTTATATGTAAGTCCAGGTGTGGCTTCGGCCATCTTGCTCAAGCCAATATTCATTCCCATTCCTAAAAGAGCAGCCATGATAATGATTGTTTCTTCCTTATCTGGTTTTCGATTATTGGAAGCATGAGTGAATTGCTCATGAAATCCTGTAATATGAGCCACATCCATGAGTAAATCAGTTAATTTTATTCTTGGTAGCATCTGATAAAGGCTTGCACTAAACCTTTTTGCCTCTTCTGGAACATCTTTTTCTAAGCGTGCAAGTGACAGCTTTCCTTTTTCAAGAGAAACTCCATCCAACTTGTTGGAATTGGAAGCTAACCATTTTAACTTTTCATTAAGGCTGCTGGTTCTCTCCGTTATATAATCCTCGAATGATAAACTAACTGATAATCTCGTATTCTCCCTCGTTTGGTTCCATGTATCTTCCGAAAACAAATATTCCTCAAAATCTCTATATTGTCTGCTACCTATAATGGAAACATCTCCTGCCCGAACATGCTCCCGAAGTTCTGATAAAACAGCCATTTCATAGTAATGACGATTTATTGTTGTACCATCCTCCTCGTATAAATGCTTTTTCCATCGTTTTGAAATAAAATCCACAGGTGAGTCATTAGGCACTTTTCGTTTTCCGGATTCGTTCATTCCTCGGATAATCTCAACAGCCTTTAAAAGTGGCCCATTTGCCTTTGTGGAATGGAATTCCAATACTCTTAATAGCGTTGGCGTATATTTTCTTAGTGAATAAAACCGTTTTTGTAGTAAGTCTAAATAATCATAGTCGGCAGGACGTGCAAGCTCCTGAGCTTCTTCGACTGAAGAGACAAAAGAATTCCATTCGATAACGGATTCTAAAACCTCAAAAACGTCTAATTTCTCCTGTTTTGCTTTGATCAAAGCTTGTCCAATGTTCGTAAAGTGTATAACTTTCTCATTCAGCTTTTTACCATTTTGTTTCTGAATTTCCTCTTGAGCCTTACGGCCTTTTGATAACAGACTGAGTATTTGTCTGTCATGAATTTCAAAAGCTTTATCCGTTAACTCCTGAGTAAGATTTAATAAATAGACGGTTAATATTGAGTAGCGTTTATTTTCCTGAAAGTCACGGAATGCATAAGGCTCATATCTTGAACCTAAACGAGATAGCTGTAACAGGCGATTGCGATGCAAATGACTAATTTTTACCGTCTCCAATTCTATTTCCCGTATGTATTCCAGCCGTTCTATTACTTTTAGAAATGTTTCGGGTGAAGGATGACCCGGGGGTTCCTTTAACCAACCCAATATTGTTTTATTGGAATCGGATGGATGCTGCGAAGTTATGATCTCTTCAAGTTTTTCTTTTTGCTCAATTGTTAGAGACTGACTAACCGCATTAAATAGCTTCTTTTCAGCCATTGCTCTTGCCTCCCACACCATTCTTTCAAGTGTAGTGATAGCAGGTAGTATGATTTTGTTTTTTCTTAGAAAATCTATACATTCATGCAGTAGATGAATGGCATCACCATTTTCCAAAGCTAATTGATGAAGGTGCTTAGATGTCATTCGATATTCTCTTAGGGTAAAAGTTACAAAGTCGTATTCACTTCGAATTTCTTTCAAATGATCCCAAAGTGTATTTTCCCTTTGAGGATAATGACTAAGTGAGGATGGACTTACACCGATCTGTTTCGATATATATTGTAAGACTGAATCTGGGATGCTTTTGATATGGGTGTATGGCCAACTGGGATAGCGAAGAACAGCTAATTGAACGGCAAATCCTAAACGGTTTTCTTCCCTCCTTCGCTTATTAACTATTTCTAAATCCCGTTTGGAAAAAGTGAAGTAGGTCCCAAGTATCCATTCATCTTCAGGGATTTGCATAAAAGCCTGTCTCTGTTCCGGTGTAAGCAATTCTCTACCTCTCGCAATTTTCATTCAATATCCTCCCATTTCTGTATTTTCAATTTATTAGTTCAATTATATATCAATAGAGTGTACTCTATTGATACAAGTGTAGGAGACTGATAAAATCATAGTTAAGAGCGTCTCATAAGACTTGTCTCAAAAAATGAGGTGATATTTTGCGGAAAATTGGTTATATACGTGTCAGTTCAACTAGCCAGAATCCTTCAAGGCAAGTTCAGCAACTGAACGAAATCAGAATGGATATTATTTTTGAAGAAAAAGTTTCCGGAGCAACAAAAGATCGTAAGCAACTTCAAAAGATGTTAGAGGATATACAAGAAGGCGACATCATTTATGTTACAGACTTAACTCGGATCACTCGAAGTACGCAGGATTTATTTGAATTGATTGATTTAATACGAAGTAAAAAGGCGAGCTTAAAATCACTCAAGGATTCATGGCTAGATTTATCAGAAGATAATCCTTACAGTCAATTCTTAATTACGGTAATGGCTGGTGTTAATCAATTAGAGCGAGATCTTATCCGTATGCGTCAACGTGAAGGGATTGAGCTGGCTAAGAAAGAAGGCAAGTTTAAAGGCCGGTTAAAGAAATATCATAAAAATCACGCAGGAATGAATTATGCAGTAAAACTATATAAAGAAGGCGGTATGACTGTAAATCAAATTTGCGAAATTACTAATGTATCTAGGGCTTCATTATATAGAAAGCTATCGGAAGGAAACAAATAGTTTGTCCTGATTCTATCAAAAGGTGTATTTTTTCACCAACATTTTTAGGCATGAAATGTCGGCAATTATTATCTATTTTGTTTTATAGTAAATATTGAAAGGGATTAAACTTATGGATTGGCTAGAAAGAATGAACAATGCGTTAAACTACATTGAAAATAGTCTGGATGAAGAAATAGACTACAAAAAGATTGCAAAAGCAGCTAATTGTTCTGAGTTTCATTTTTCAAGAATGTTCTCTTCAATCTCTGGTATATCGCTATCAGAATATATTAGACGTAGACGGTTAACACTCGCAGCATTTGAAATTCAAAAAAGTGATATTCGGATTATCGATGTGGCAATTAAATATGGTTATGTTTCTTCTGATACTTTCTCACGTGCCTTTCAAAAAATGCATGGAGTAACCCCTTCCAATGCTCGTAATAGAGGGGTACAGTTAAAAGCCTTTCCCAGAATTTCCTTTCAAATTTCTATTAAAGGAGATAACGAGATGGACTACAGAATTGAAAACCTTGATTTTGATTTAAGAATTGTTGGAAAAAGTAAGCCAGTAAAAACAAGCAGAGCATTTAAAACAATCCCTACGCTTTGGAACACTGCTAAAAAAGATGGATTTATGCAAGAACTAGTAGATATGTCATGGGAAAATCCAAAATGCACGCTTGAAAGCCTTCTGGGGGTTTGCGGAAAAGAAGCCGCCATAACAGATGAACAATTTTCCTATTTCATGGGCGTAAGATACGATGGGGAATCCCCAGAAAATATGGAGACGCTTATTATTCCCGCAGGTACATGGGCAGTTTTTCCGAACATAGTGGATGCATGGAAACGTTTATATTCCGAGTGGGTTCCTACCTCCGAGTATGAACTTGCAAATTTACCGTGTATAGAATGTTATTACGGTCAGAAGCATAAACCAAGACACGAACTCTGGGTCCCTGTTATCCCGAAGTAATATACAAATTCTCCAATAATAGAAGACTTTTATGGAGTGACAAAAAAGCCAAATTTCTCAATTTAATTGACGAGAAATCAGGCTTTTTATATTGGAATTTCCTTATTGTTGTAATCGGCATTTTCATGACGCTACCCTTATTGCAACAAAAAACAAATAGACTTGATGAAAATGGGTCTAGATTAAACTCCACCTGAACCAAAATAGCTAATCCGTCGATAGATTTCCTCATATTCGTACTACCTCGTTCGAGATAGACACTTTCAATCATTGAAGGTCTCAACATACTGATTGAAGCGTCCTTACTACATCTGGAAGTAACTTTGGATCGCATTCAGGTTCAACATCTAAAGAAGCTTGGCCACCCCCTACCACTAATCTTGATTTTCGAAAGAATCGTCCATTTCTAATGTCAACCATATAGGTGAATTATCACTTGTATCCTGAGTCATTTTAAGCTTTATTTCCAATACCAGAACTGATGAATGCTTCCTTCATTAGAAGCACACCATTTTGAAGCACTTTGTCCGCTGGCCAAACAGTTGGTAATCCGTTGTCCCCATTCCATTCATAATTGAGATTTATTCATCGCAAAACCTCCTTAGAATTCGATCTTTAGGAGATTATCGCATATAAAAAAATGCCAAACATGTGGGTAAGGTAGAGGCTTACACTTATAATATGAGGTGTTATATGAATAATTTCTTAATAAATGGAGAAAATACCGTTTAGTATCCTTGCCAATTAGTTTTGATGTGATTAGTTTATTCTTTATAAAATCCAACTAAGTTAGTAGGTTTAACAATGCAACAACATAAAGCGAATTTTTCACAAGTATTTGTTTTGTTTATGATGAGTATTGGCTTAATGAATCACGTTATGGTGATTCCTATGTTATTAGCTATCTCGAGGAGAGATTCATGGATTTCTGTCCTCTTATCTGGGGGATTCATTCTGGGATGGTTACTTTTTATTCGATTTATTATGAAAAAGTTAGACCACACACATCTGTATTCATGGTTAAATAACCACTTTGGGAATATTGTTGCAAAGGGATTATGTTTATTAATGTATATGTTTATTCTCTTATTTATTGGAGTTACCTTAAAAGATATGATTGTATGGACAGTTACATCCTATTTTCCACAAAGTCCTGCGCCCATTTTAGCTATTGTATTTTTAGTTATCTGTTTTTTTGCTGCAACATCTAATTTTACAACCTTATCTATTCTGTCAGGTTTTTTATTAGTATTTGTTGTTGCATTGGGCTTTTTCGTTATGAGTCTTAATCTTCCTCATAAGGATTATTCTCAAATATTTCCTATCCTTGAAAATGGATTGACACCCGTTATTAAAGGAATCGTCTACAGTTTAGGTTCTCTGCTAGAAGTGACTTTAATTTTTTTTATTCAACATAATTTAAAAATGAATATCAAGTCACGGAGTTTTATTATTCTTCGGGTTAGTGTTGATCTGCTTAACGCTTGGCCCTTTATTGGGCTCTATTGCTATTTTTGGACCTGAAGAGGCTGCTAATCAGAGGTATCCTGCTTACGAAGAATGGAGATTATTGAAAATAGGAAAGTTTATTGAACATGTAGATTTCTTTTCAATTTACCAATGGCTATCAGGTGGATTTATTAGGATAAGTTTTGGTTTATATATTATTGGACAATTATTTTCATTTAAAAACGAGAAAAAAAGGAATGTATTAATAGGAATCAGTTCACTAATTACATTTGTGGCTGTTCTTCTTCCTATGAGTGATATTGAATTTGTTCGTTTTTTACAAAATGTTTATTTTCATTTATCTTTTTTATTTCTGCTTTTTCTTTTCATTAGTATTAGGATTTTTAGTTTTTCTAAAAAGATTAAAGGAGAGATAATCCTTGAGAAGAGGGGAACAGAATAATAAAAAAAAATGGGAATGGAAAATATACTATCTATAAACCTAATCCAATTATAAATGAGGAAAAAATACGTTCAACATATCAAAATAGTGAAGATGTAAAAGTAGTTCTCCATAAAATCGGGAGTGAAGATAGTGATATAGAGACCTTTTTCATTTATTGCGAGAGTTTAGTGGACAAAAAACAAATTAATCAATTTATTATTCCTCAATTAGAAAAAATAGCTCAAAAACATCAATACCGTTTCTTAAAAGAAGAAATTGATAAATATCAACAAGACCTAGAATGGACACCTTTAGAAGTGAGTGAAGGGTTCGAGTCTATTTCTTTGGAAATATTTAATGGAAATTTAGTTCTGTATTTTCCTAAGTCGTTTACCTTTTTCTCTGTTAGTGCATCAAATAAACCAAACCGTTCTACCGAACAATCTAATTACGAAACATCCATTCGTGGGCCAAGAGACAATTTTATTGAGGATATTTCAACAAACGTGGCACTTATTCGAAAAAGATTAAGACATCCCACCTTATCTTATCAAACATTGACGTTAGGTAAACGGACTCAAACTCAAATAGGGATATTATATTTAAAAGATGTAGTTAATTTAGAGATACTAAATAACATTCTAGAATGTCTAACTTTAATTGATATTGATGGCGTAGTTAGTTCAACTCAAATTCAAGAGATGGTATCGAAACAATCTTTATCTATTTTTCCTCTTTGTGGTGATACAGCCAGACCTGATTTTGCAGTGGAATGCTTATTGCAAGGTAGAGTAGTGATTATAATTGATGGCTCCCCAATTGTTATTATCGCTCCTGTTACTATAACTTTTTTAATAAAAGCTGCAGAAGATTCCCACTTTAATTTTCTAACTGTATCATTTGCACGCTTTTATCGGTGGGTTGGATTTCTTTTAGCTGTCTTCCTACCCGGATTTTGGATGGCATTACTTGCTTATCACCAAGATCAAATTCCTTTCCCTCTTCTTGCGACTGTGACTGTTGCAAGATCAGGTCTACCATTTCCAGCACCACTTGAGCTTATAATTGTTTTGTTTCTTTTTGAGATGTTCCGTGAAGCTGGTCAAAGATTACCTTCCCCACTTGGTCAAACCCTTTCAGTAGTAGGCGGACTAATCATTGGGGATGCTGCAATCCGTTCGGGTTTTATTTCCCCATCTGTGATTGTTATTACTGCTTTATCTGCTATTGCGGGATATACCCTAGTAAACCAACTACTAGCAGGAGCAGTATCCATACTCAGAGGCTTTGTACTATTATGTTCAATTTTAATGGGGTTATATGGTTTTATGCTTGGGGGATTTGTAATCGTTCTTTATCTTTCTAGATTGCGTTCCTTTGGGATACCTTACTTAGCTTTGGTTTTCCCAAAATCTAGTTCTGATTTTTTCAAGGCATTATTTCGCTTACCGTGGAGAAGTTATGGGCATAGAGTAAGTTACCTTCGGACCAATGATAGTTCTAAAACTGATGAAGGAGAAGGGAAAGAGTGAAGCTGAACAAACTAAAACTAATAACCATGATACTCTTGTCTAGCACAATATTATCTGGATGCTGGAATATTAAAGAAGTACAAGATATTTATTATGTAGCAGCTCTTGGTATAGATTTTAAAGAAGGAAAATATATAGCCTATGCTCAGTTACTTGACTTTTCTAATGTTGCTAAGTTAGAAGGGGCAAGACCTGATAAACAACCACCAGTTTGGATAGGAAGAGGGGAAGGCATTACAATTACGGAAGCATTAAATCAATTATATAAAGATGCACAACAAAGACTTTTTTGGGGACATGTCTCTACGCTAATTTTGAGTGAACAACTCCTAAAACAAGATATTAAAGATTCGATTGATTTTATTAATCGATACCGAGAAATACGCTATAATATTCTCTTATATGCTACAAAGGAACCCATAGAAGATGTACTTAAAACAAAAGCGTTTTTTACATTGTCGGGATTGTCAACCATTCTCCATGAACCATATGAAAGCTATAAACAGAGATCTTATATACAACCTAAACAGTTTCATCAATTTATTAGAGATAGCGATCCAATGGGACAAACAGCTTTAATTCCATCAGTTAAAATTTCGACGGAAACTGGAAAGAAGAATCAAAAAAAGCACCATTATTAAGAAATGATGGTGCTTTTTTCATAAGAAATAATCGCCTAGAAGGCTGGCTTTCTGAGACTGATTTAAACGGTCTAAGATGGATGGATGAAAAAACCGTTGATCTCCTGTGTGGATTGTTGAGAATGATAGCGCTGTTGTTTCAGTAGTGGTAGAGAAACCTAAGATTACCATTACCCCTATTATGAATAGTAAACCAATACTTTTTAATATTACAGTTGAAGTGCAAGCCGGAATCAATGAGAAAATCAAGGAAATTAATGATAAAGAGTTGGTTACAAAAACTGAAGATATTATAAAGTTAGAAATTCTAAACTCCTTTGAAAAAGGAATAGAAATAAATTCAGATATCTACAGATTAGGGGAATCATTATATCGACAAAACCCAAGTAAATGGAAAGAAGAAGTGAAAGCAGACTCGTTTTACTTAAATAAACATAGTATAAAGCATTTAAAAGTTAAAGTTAATTTAGTTAACTCAGGAAAGTTGAAGTACCAAGACGGATATTAATGTTAAACTTATAATTTTAGGGTGTTTTAACACATTCAAACTAGGTGATCCCTTATTAAATGATGGGTGATATACAGAAAGGCTTGTATATCACCCATTACTTCCAATTACCAATTAGGGAAAGCTCACTACTAAATATAAAGGAGCTCGCATACAAAAAATGACTTCTGACTTAGTTCGTTCATACCGAGGTGAATCTGCTGTATGATAAATTTTTATGATACTGAGAAATTGGACTTTTTTCTATTATAATTTCCTTAACGTTGTAAATCTGCATTTTCCTACGGTACCCCAAACTATATATTAAATTTTACATATAGTATATCAGAAGCTTAGTGAACAGAGGGGGGTATAAGTGTGTATAAATAACAACTTTATAGAAGATCAAGCTTTTCATATAACAGAAAAGATTTTGGGGAACTCCATATACAAAGTGGTGAGGATTGAAGGCTCGAAGCAATACTCATAATCAAAAATCGAACGGGGAGAACCTTATAACAAAACTAATTTTAGAAGACGAGAATGGTGTATTTTATTCAATTAAACCTGATCAATTTGGTCTTATGTTCGCAAATGGAGAAGTTAGTTATAAAAAATACTGTCGATTGCAAAAAAAAGATGACTTAAAAGTAATTAGTTATTCAATCATAGGAATGGGAATCATAATTAGTATGATGATAGGTCTCATGAAGCTTCTCTTAGTTTAATAGGGTATTCGGATTTTATGGTGGAAAAGGGCTTATAAATCACCCTTCTCCAAATTCTTAATAAGTGTGGAAAAATCGACACCAAAGTTGTCTGTAATGTCGTGATCATTCACTTCATACCAATTGAAAGTATCGTATAACATAGCTTTATTGAAAGCACTTGAATTAAATCGTGGCTTACGCTTTTTATGGAGCTTCTCATTGAAAAGGATTTTGGCTCGTAAGGCATCAAACGAGTAACCTCTACCCATTCGCTCTACCTGCCTAATAATGCTGTTAATTGACTCCGTATAAGCATTAGTGAGCCTTTTATCAAAGTAGTTGAATATTTCGACATGCCAGTTGTCTACGGCTCTCACGAGGTCTTTATATGCGTCTTTAGAGTTGCTGGACATACAACGGTGTCTCCATTGACTATAACGAAGATGACCTTCATCTGGATCAGGAGTATCCCATATCCAGTAAAACTCTTCTTTGAGTTCATAGGCTTCTTTTAAAGCAGGAAGATTACCTAACCAAGTATCTAAGAGGAATGATTCACGTTCATTTAGATCGTGTTTACGCTTTAGAAGGATAAACCTTTCACGCATAAGGGTACGTCTTTCTTTTTGGCTCATATGGGCTTTCAAAGACTTTCTGACGTTATCTAAGGCTTGATTAGCCATTCTAACTACATGAAACTTATCTACGACAACTTTAGCGTGTGGAAGGATAGTGTTCACTGCGTCTTTGTAGGGCTTCCACATATCCATTGTGACGTACTCAATGTAAGTCCTGTCACTGATTTCTGAAAGACGTTGGATGACTGTTTCCTTGTTACGGTTAGGCTTGATGTCATAAATAGTCCTGCGTTCAATATTAGTCAATACAAGCCGAGGTCTACGGATAATATGTATCTCGTCTATCCCAAGCCACTTAGGAGTTTCAAACTGGTATTCACGTTCTTTGAGTGCCACATAGTCCTTAAAAACGTTCCTAATGGTTTTCTCGTCAACACCAACGCTTTCTGCGACTTCTACAAAGGTCTTAGACATGGATTGCTCTTGAATGGACTTTAAAAGCCTTTTGGTCATACTACGCTTTTCATCTACAGATATTAGGCGTTCCCAGAAGGTAGATCCGCATTCACGACACTTGTATCGTCTACGGTTCAATTGTAAGCCCACTCGCTTTAAACGAATGGGCAAATCCATAATTAGTTGATTTCTTGAACTGTGTTTGTACAACTTGTCAAAACCACATTCAGGACAACGTTCAGGTGGTCCGACTGCTTCAACTTTAAACATCATATCGGTTTCATTTTCTTGTGGCGGTTCTATTGTTTTAATGTCTGGTAGGGATAATAAGTCTGACATATTATTCATCCTTTATTACTCTGCGGTGTTAAGGTATCAATTATAGATTTGATGTCGAAATCATCAGTGTTAAATTATTTTTGTGACCACAAATGCACTTAGAAAATCCCTTAAAGCATTAGCTGGTTCACTTGAATAGGGAGTTGTAAAAAAGTTCCCTTAGCCTGCACAACAAGATAATTTCGAAATATCTTTATCGAACGTAAGTGCAGCTAATTTTAGCCCTTCAGCCATTGTTAAATATGGTGCTAGGGTTTCTGTTAAATCTTCTATCGTTAAGCCAAATTTAACAGCTAATGATGCTGCATAGATGACATCTCCTGCATTCTCAGATACAATATGAACCCCTAATACTTTTAGTGTTTCTGCATCTGCTACTAGTTTAAATACACCGGTTGTTTCACGGTTTACAATTGCTCTTGGAACAGCATCTAAAGGTAATACAGATGTCTTCACATCATACCCTTTCTCTTTTGCTTGTTCTTCTGTTAAACCAACCGTTGCAACCGTCGGATTCGTAAACGTAACAGCAGGAACTACCGATAAATCTATTTTTTTGTTTAATCCACCAATAGCATTATCAGTAATAATTCCACCTTCATAGGCTGCTACATATACAAATTTGGTCCTAAAGTCACATCTCCTGCTGCATAAATCTTTTCATCTTACTTGTTTGACCAAAATCATTGATCAGGATTTCATTATTTTTTCCAGTTTCAACACCTGCTGCACTTAAATTTAAAGAATCCGTATTTGGTTTTCTTCCAGTGGCAACAAGTAACTGATCTGATTCAATGACTTCTCTACTGCCATTTACTGTTACGTAAACCCTTTTTATCTCTCCACTTTGTTCAACACGCTCAAAAGTTGCCCCTTTGACAAGGTTTATACCCTGTTCAATTAACGCTTTTTCAACTGACTCTGAAATCTCAGGATCATACTCCTTTAAAAGTCGCTCACTTCTTTGCATAAGCGTTATTTCTGAGACCTAAATGATGAAATAGTTGTCCCAGCTCCATTCCAATGTATCCTGAACCAATTACAGTTAATCGTTTTGGTATTTTCTTTAACTCAAGAAGTGTTGTACTAGTTAAATAGTCCATTTTTTCAAGTCCTGAAATTTGGGGCAACGAAGGCGATGCACCTGTTGCAATTAAAAAGCGTTTTGCAGATAACTTTGCCCCATTGACCTCAACCGTACTAGCATCAACGAATTTTGCTTCACCTTTAATTAAATTCAAAATTATATCATCAATTAAATCCATATATTTTTGATTCCGAAGTTCGCTCACCAATTTATCCTTTTGCGTGATTAAACTAGCTAAATCCACTTCTCCAGCGGATGTTTGTAAACCTATAAACGGATTGTCTTTTGATAAATGATTGATTTCCCCTGCCCTAAGAAGAGTTTTTGACGGAACACAGCCAATATTCACACAGGTTCCCCCAACCGTTCCACGCTCAATATTCCAACTTTTGCACCGTATTCTATAGCTTTAATTGCCGAAGAAAAGGCAGCAGCACCAGAACCAATAATAAGAAGGTCATAATTGTCTTCATTAATTAACGCCACGTTTTCTAGTGATGATACTTCTTCAATTTCTCCGGCTTGGTAATTTGCTTCATCAATCGCCTTTATTGCACTTTCAACCTCAATATCATCGGGCAGTTCAAATACTGCTTCACCACGACGATAACTAGACTAAATATTTTTAGCACCTATCTTTTCAAGTGCTGATTCTACGTGTTTTTCACAACCCGACAAGTCATTCCTGAAATGTTTACCTTAAATTTATTCATAAAAAAGCTCCTTTCGTTAATTAATCTCTCATGTTAATGTTTCTATTATTGGACACGAATGTAATTGCTTTTCATCTGGACATCGTTGTTTTAAGTCGTCTAACAAGTTTTAATTTGTTTTAAATCCTCTATTTGTTTTTGCACTTCCTTTTGTTTTTTAGAAACAAATTCGAACATATCTTGACAACGAACTTCATCTTTATCTACAACACCAAGTAATTTATAAATCTCGCTTAAAGAAAAACCAAGTTCCTGTATTCGTTTAATAAACCCAACACGCTTAACGTCATCATATGAATATATCCGATAACCAGCTTCCGTTCGGTGAGGTTCTTGTAATAAATTTTTTCGCCGTAATATCTGATCGTTTCTTTATTAACTCCACATTTATCTGCAAACTCACTAATGCGATAAATCATCTTATTTCACCCCATGAATATTATAAACCGTGTACCATAGTACACGGTCAAGTAAATTGGACTATTTTATTTTTTTCCCAAAGTTACACTCGTATGTGATTGATACTTTTATATAATACTATTGATTATCCTAACATCCCACCAGAAAATCCGATTTAAACACCAGTTGTTTTTAAACTATTAAGAAAGTAATTCCACTATATATTCCGAAGACCCGTTTAATATCAATAGGGAAGATTAGTTATGATTGAATGGGGTATATAGTAAATAGGAGTGGTTATAATAAAGACAGACTAAATTAACAGGAGGTATTTAAAATTGAAAATGAGCTATGAAGAATGTATTAAAGCTTGTCTAGAGTGTATGAAGGAATGTAATAAATGTTATCATGAATGTCTAGAAGAAGATGATGTTAAAATGTTAGCGGAGTGCATTCGTACCCTTAGAGAATGTGCCGATATTATGTTATTTTTTGCTAAATCGATGCAGTCTGGTAGTCCATTCGTAAAGCAAATTTGTCAATTATGTGCTGAGATTTTGTTAGGCATGTGGTGATGTTTGTAAAAAACATGAACATCATAAACATTGCCAAGAATGTGCCAGAAACATGTTACCGATGCGCTGAAGTATGTAAAAAAATGGCTGTGTAGAAGATTTGATTTTATAAATGAAGAATCAATGATAAATAAAAGTAATTCTTCTAACGCGAAAATGTTTTAAACTCTGCTTATTTAGGAGCAGAGTTTTTTGATGGACTGCTAAAAAATTTAATTAAGTCACAGTGTTTGAATGTTAAATAAACGTGATATTTAACATATACTGCATAATTAGTGACGCATATAGTAAATTAAAACACCACTTTACATACCTAACTGGGGTATGGTAACTTAATGTGTGTTTAGAGGAGGTTGATAATTTACGGTGATGATGTAATTACAAATTTATCGTTTAAAGAAAGCTTGTTTGATAATGATAAACTGCATTAAAAGTGATGAAGCCAATATAAGTTAAAATCACAATTCGAAAGTTAAAAGGAAATATAAAAAAATTATTAATACCCTTTTACATTTTATAAAAATATTTCAAAAGAGAGGGATTTTTATGGAAAATAGAATCTTAAAGGTAACTGGAATGTCATGTGGTCATTGTGTAAATACTGTTGAAAAAAGCGCAGGAAAATCAGAAGGTGTTGATCAAGTAAACGTGATTTTAAAAGATGCACAACTCGGAGTATCGTTTAATGAATCCCAAGTATCGCTTGAGAAAATTAAGGAAACAATAGAAGAACAGGGATATGAGGTAAAATAATATTTTTGAGAGTGCATAAATGCACTCTCTTGTTTTCAAAAATATATACCCCTATTGGGTATGAGGAAGGTGAACAGCATCATGAGTAATACATTAAAAAGAAGCGAGCATTCAGATCACAGGAATGACCTGTGCAGCTTGTGCAACTCGTATAGAAAAAGGTTGAAATAAAATGGATGGTGTGGAACAAGCGACTGTTAATTTAGCGCTTGAAAAATCATCTATTAAGTACAATCCAGCAAAATTAAGTGAAGAAGATTTCGAAAAAAAAATAGAAGCACTTGGTTATGGGGTTGTTAAACAAAAGGCGGAACTTGATATTACAGGTATGACATGTGCAGCTTGTGCAACTCGCATTGAAAAAGGGTTAAATAAGTTAAGTGGTATCTCTTCTGCCAATGTTAACTTAGCCCTGGAAAAAGCAATGATTGAGTTTAATCCATCTGAAGTGTTAAGCGTAGACATCATTGCGAAGGTGGAGAAATTTGGGCTATGGGGCTCATCAAAAGGCTGATGAACAGGAAACAGTGGACCATCGAGAAAAGGCCATTAAACAGCAACAACGAAAATTTATTTTATCGGCTATTCTTTCTTTACCGCTGCTTTGGACGATGGTTGGACATTTTTCCTTTACATCATTTTTATATGTCCCAGAATTTCTAATGAATCCGTGGATCCAAATGGTATTGGCTACTCCTGTGCAATTTATTGTTGGTAAGCAATTCTATGTAGGGGCATATAAAGCTTTACGTAATGGTAGTGCTAATATGGACGTACTTGTGGTCATAAACATCAGCAGCTTATTTCTATAGTGTTTATCAAGCGATTGTGACGATAGGGTCGCATCATGGTCCAAATCTTTATTTTGAAACGAGTGCTGTATTAATTACATTAATATTATTAGGTAAATTATTTGAAGCCAAAGCAAAAGGACGCTCATCTGAAGCCATAAAAAAACTAATGGGACTTCAAGCTAAAACCGCTATTGTTGTACGTGACGGTGTAGAAAAAGAGGTTCCTTTAGAAGAAGTTATCATTGGCGATGTTATTCTAGTGAAACCAGGTGAAAAGATACCTGTAGATGGTGAGGTAATAGAGGGAACAACAGCTGTTGATGAATCAATGCTTACAGGTGAAAGTTTACCAGTTGATAAAAAGCAAGGCGATCAATTATTTGGATCGACGATTAATAAAAATGGATTTATTAAAATGACAGCGACAAAGGTTGGTCGTGACACAGCGTTAGCACAAATCATTAAAGTGGTTAGGATGTTCTAAGGATCAAAAGCACCAATTCAACGCTTAGCAGATCAAATTTCGGGGGTTTTTGTACCAATTGTTGTTGGCATTGCAATTGTCACATTTTTAGTTTGGATCATTTGGGTTCGCCCAGGAGAATTTACACCAGCTTTAGAGGTCTTAATTGCAGTACTTGTAATCGCTTGCCCTTGTGCGCTTGGGTTAGCAACGCCAACCTCCATAATGGCAGGTTCAGGTCGTGCAGCTGAATTTGGTATTTTATTTAAAGGTGGAGAACATTTAGAACAAACACAAAGTATTGATACAGTGGTTGTAGATAAAACAGGTACAGTAACACATGGTAAGCCTGTTCTTACAGACGTTCTTTTAGATTCAGAGCAGGAGGAAGCTCGTTTTTTATCATTAATTGGGGCTGCTGAAAAACAGTCAGAGCATCCGTTAGCAGAAGCTATAGTACAGGGCATAGAAAAACGTGGCATAGCATTAGGAGAAGTTCAATTTTTTGAGGCTATTCCAGGTTATGGTGTGCAGGCAACTGTGTCAGGTCAAGGAGTTGTCATTGGTACACGAAAATTAATGCAACAATACGGAATCAATATTGATAATATTTTACCAACAATGGAGCAGTTAGAGCGAAACGGTAAAACAGCAATGCTTGCTGCCATTAATGGTCAGTATGCAGGCTTAGTAGCTGTTGCTGATACAGTTAAAGATACGTCAAAAGAGGCAATCCACCGACTACAGAATATGGGCATTACAGTCATTATCATGACTTGGTGATAATGAAACTACAGCTCAAGCGATAGGAACAGAAGTAGGCTGAATCAAGTTATCGCTGAAGTATTCCTGAAGGTAAAGCAGACGAGGTGAAAAAGCTACAAGCACAAGGGAAAAATGTAGCGATGCTGGGAGATGGTATTAATGATGGTCCGGCACTGGCCACAGCAAATATTGGTATGGCCATGGTACAGGAACGGATGTTGCCATGGAAGTTGTTGATATTACGTTAACTCGTGGCGATTTAAAATAGTATTGCAGATGCTTTTTAATGAGGTCGAAAAACAATGGGAATATTAAGCAAAACCTATTTTGGGCATTTGCCTACAATACTTGGGCTATCCCTTTTGCTGCAATAGGTCTACTTCTCCATGGGGAGCAGGTGCGGCGATGGCATGAGTTCTCTATCTGTAGTTTTAAATGCATTACGCTTACAAAGAGTAAAATTAGATAATAAATAACCCTTTAATTCAATCGTAAATTTACTTCATTGGGTTTACTTATAAAGAAATACGCAATAGTTTAACTGATATAATTTAACTTACTATTTTCATCAGATAAACCATCCTTAGGTAGGTAAAGAGCAAAATAAATTAATTGTCTGGGAAAGTATTGAGGAAAATTGGTATGAGTAATGAAGATAAAAAAATTAAAATTGCCGTTAATGGGCGAATAGAATTTGGGGCAAAACTAAATTCTAAACAACTTTTAACGATCACCAAATATATGGAAGACGACGCACAGCTTGAGTTAACAACCTTCCAACAACTCTATCTAGAAATCCGGCAAATAAAAAAGAAATAATTGAAGAATTAAACCGTGTTAATTTATCTTGTTATCCAGTTGGCAACTTTGTAAAGAGTTTGAGAACATGTAATTTTTGCAAGGAGAGAAAGAAGAGGGGATGCCAGTAGCAAAAGAAATAAATAATCGTATAGCAGGAAAAGCTGTACCATTCACTCTTAAAGTTGCATACACAGGTTGCCCTGTTGGTTGCGGTGAACCAATGTTAAGTGATATAGGGATTATGAAAATTAAAGACCATTACAATTTATATGTTGGAGGAAAAGCAAAAGGGAAAGATGCAGAGGTGGGATCTTTGTTGCAAGAGAATCTAACACCAGATGAATTGTACGATAAAATAGAAAAGATTATAAATGTATATTCACAGAATGGAAAAAAACCAGAAACGTTTTTCAATTTTTAAAACGGATAGGAAAAGAAGAGTTAATAAATTAGTTTTACTCTAAGAAGTTCTCGTAAGGTTATAATGGCGGCTCTGAATAAATGAGCCGCCATTTTTAATTTAAGTCCTCGAACAAAATTTATCGAGTTAATCGTTCTATAAAGATATTTAATTGATTTAATGTTACTTTGTCGTTTACGCCAAATGTGCCATCACCTTTACCTTGCGTAATCTTATTTGATGAAAGAACTGCTATAAAATTTTTGGCCCAATGAGTACTCGTTACATCTGTAAAATTCTTTGGTTCTCCTTGTTGTTCTAAATCAAATGCTTCAACTAAAACCTTTGCTAATTGACCGCGAGTAATCGGTGAATTTGGGTTAAATTTACCATTACTATCTCCATTAAAAATTCCAAGTTTTTTTAGTGCTACTATAGCTCCAGCTTGTTCAGAAGATGATTTAACATCAGGGAAACTTGAGTTTGTATCACTTGTATCTAATGCTAAAGCTTTAGCAAGCTGTATGGCTACTGCTCCACGTGAGGCATAAATGGAAAAGTCTATCTCTTCACCTTTAACTTCTGCTTGAGCTATTTCATTTGTAGTAAAGTTTGCAATACGTTTTGCACCTATATAACGAGAACCCCAATAGTAAGGATCGTTTAATTTACTGATTTTGGCCCCCAAATTTGGAGTAGCTGATATAAAATTACCATTCTCTATGTATATTCCAACGTGAGATATGCCGTTGCCTGAAGTATTAAAAAATACGAGGTCACCTGCTTTTAAACTATCTTTAGAAACAGAAGTACCTTGCTGATATTAGTACAAGATGTGCGCTCTAAAGAAATACCTAACTTAGAAAATATAAACTTTGTATATGCTGAACAATCTACACCTGTATTAATATCATTCCCACCATATTTATAAGGAGCTCCTATATAATCTTTCGCTGTACTCGTCAAATCAGTAACTGATGCTGCTTCAGCATCATTCATACCTATTCCTGAAAAAATTACAAATAACACAAAAACCGGTAGTAACCATCTCTTTTTCACTAAACTTACTCCTTTTTCGAAAAGCAATCGCTTTTTTGATTAAAGTAAGAATAGCATGGAATAGAGATCTTGAATTTTTCATTTATATTACTGATTTGTGCAGAATATGTAAAATTGGTGACTTAATATACTCGGTGTAATCTCACTGCAATAATAACTAGGTGATGTTACTTGAAGATAAATAAAACTTAAATCAAGTAATAATAAAATAAATACTCTCTTTCGAGCATACCTATATAAGGTATAGGGTGTGTATTTTAGAACAGCTAATTAAATTGTTAAAGGATGGATATGTGGGATTTTATCAAATGTTTGTCTTAGTATCACTAATGTTTTTATTGTTAATTGTCATAATGGTTTCAAGAATTATGAAAAAGACTATTAAGCCTATGCAAGGTATGACTATTTCAATGTTTTTTAGTATGAATGTAGGGCTAACATTAGGAATACTTTTTGGAGTTACCTTTCAAGGGAACTTGTTTTACTCAACGATTATTTCAATTATTCTCGGTGCAAGCATTGGCTTTTTAAGTGGTTGCAACTTTGGATTATTACCTATGTTAGAAGGTTTAATGGCAGGTTTAATGGCTGGTATGATGGGGGCAATGTTAGGTGAAATGGTGGATGGCGGGCAATCCATTGTATTAATAAGAATTTTTCTGTTGCTATCAATTTTCACTATTTTTTTATTTGCGCTACTTCCAAGTAAAAGTAAAAAACATTCCAAAGTCAAATGGGCTTTTTAACACCCTTCTTCTTTCGGTTTTTATACTCTCTCTTTTTTTGGGGGCATTCCTTTTGCCGAAAAACAAATAAACTTTATTAAAGACTCTTCTTTTAGTGGATCATAATCTACACTCGAACGCTCAAAATAAATTAGAAAAGAAAGAGATTAAGATTATTTCTATAGAAACAGAAAATATGAAGTATTCGCCCTCTGAAGTAATTTTGGAGAAGAATCAACCGGTTTCATTAGAATTAATTAATAAAGATAATATAGAACATGATATTGAAGTTACAATACCAACATCAAATACTATTAGTAGTAATAATCATGTACATCACAAAAAGGAGGAGAATATGATTCATCTCCATGTTGGGCCTGAATTGCAGAAAAAATGAGTTTTACTCCCATTAATACAGGAGAATATCAATTTGTTTGTACTATTCCAGGACATAAGGAGCTTGGTATGGTTGGCAAGTTTATAATTAAGTAATTAGCTTTGATTTTGTAATTGATATACAAATGGAGTTGTCAAATTAAATACAATGATACTTATTTGAAAATGCCCAGTTATTATTAACAGGGCATAAGGTATATCTATATATTTAGATAAGCTCTATTTTTTGATAAATAAGATGACGGTGAAATAAAAAATGTTTAGTCTCAAATAAAAGTAGGGTATTAATTTTGAAGCATATGGATACAATCACAAATATTATTTTGCTTCGTTTTCATTACTTTGTATAATTTCATTTAGGGTTTTAATTGAGAAATCAAATAATCTATCTTGTGCAAGTAACTTGATGGCGAAGAAAAATCGCTTGTAAATTGGCCATCTTCACTACTTACAGTCTCTAAGACATTCAATGCAATTTCCACAGTTAATGCAAATAATTCATCACCTAGTTTTCAATAGATTCAATTAATAATTGAGAATCAGAAAATGTTTTAAAAGCTTCGTTATCAATGGTTATCTACTCCTTAAAAAATTGGTTAATCTCATTATATGAATTAATTTAAAAAAAGCTCCTTACCCCTTTTGCTGTTTCAACATTTTTGACAATCCAGGTTTTAAAAATGAATAAGGGGAGGATTCTAAAATGTATATATTAAATTTTCTTGGTGATTCTAAATAAAGAAAAACTCGTGACATAGAAAATATCCCTAAAGTAAATTTATGATGATTGGGAATACAAAAATTCAAGCCTGCGAGTAGGAGGACTATGATGGAGAAAAAAAATTATAATGAGTCTTGTTACTATAGTTGCTGCATTAATGCTTTCTGCATGTACAGGAAATACAAATAAGAAAGAAGATAAACAAGAAATGCAGACAAATGAAATGGCCGAGGAAGAATATGTGAAGATATCGACCATTCTGAAATGAATCCTAGTTCAAATGAACTTCCTGAAGGTTTAAAAGAAGCTGAAAATCCTAAGTTTGGAGTTGGGACAAAAGCAATAATTCATGCAGATCACATGAAAGGCATGGATGGAGCTGAAGCAACAATTGTAGGGGCATGTAAATAGATCAATAGTCTATACTATATCTTACGCTCCTACAAATGGTGGAAATCGAGTAACAAATCATAAGATCGGTCATTCAAGAAGAAATAGAAGGTGCTGGTTCAGAGCCATTTGAACCAGGAACACAGGTTATTATAAAATGCTAATCATATGGAGGGTATGGAAGGGGTAACTGCAAAAATTGATTCCGCAGAAGAAACTACTGTGTATGTGGTTGACTACACTTCTACTAATGGTGAAAAAATAAAAAATCATAAATGGCTAACGGAAAGTGAATTATCTTCTCCATAAAAATTAAATACTTAAAGATGTTCGACGAGTCAATTTTGACAAATTGGACATCTTTTTTAGTTTTAGAAATTCTATAATATCCTTTAATTTTAATCCATAATTTCTCCATAATTATTCGTTATATTCATTTTTAATAATATAACAATAACTGAGGAGGCGTGGGAAATTAGAAAGAGAGGATCTTCTTCACTTTGGGAGTATTAGTAGTTTTTAAAGGGTTGTACAACGAAAATATCAATTCAAATAAAATAGCAGTTTTAACAGTTGAATATTTTAGTGGAGATCCACTTAATGATCTATATGTGGAATTACTGGATGAAGAAGGAAAAAAAAATCATTTCAACAATTCATTTTGGATAAAGGTGAGGCAGAATTTTATAATTTATAACCAAATGAAACTTATTACAGTAAAAGTAGGGAGTCCAGACAATTTTACAACAGGGATGTATTTAACAGAAAAAAAATTTACGTATACGTCATCTACACAATCCATATTGGTTCAAACATATGCAGTAAATCATAATAAAGGATTTGGAGTACCTGTAATTCTACAAAATCCTGAACTACCAAATGGGTGTGAAATAACTACTCTTACAGCAGTACTTAATTACTATGGTGCAGAAACATCTAAATTAGAAATGGATCAAAATTATTTACCTAAACAATCTTTTGAATACAAAATGAAAAAAAAGTATGGGCCAAATCCTAATCAAGCATATGGCGGCGAGCCAAGTAATCTAGAAACGGGTACATATGTTTTTGCCGAACCAATTGTCAAAGCAGCTAATAATTTTATCACAAGAAGAAAGTTAGATTTACAAGCAAAAAATATTAGTGGAAGAACAATAAAAGAAATAACAAATTATATTAGACAGGGAATACCAGTTATTACATGGGTAACATTGGACCTCTCACCACCAAAGGTTAAAGGGGGATGGATTATTGAAGAAACAGGTAAAATGTAACGAAATTATCAAAATTTACATACAATGGTACTATTATCTGTGGGAAATACTGCTGTGGAAGTAATGGATCCACGTAAGGGAATTATAACATTGGATAAGGGAGCATTTTTTAATAGTTATGAAGCATTAGGCGAACAGGCAGTTGTTGTTTATTAACAATAGTTCATTATATGCAAGTAATAGGTTAAAAAAGATAGCGTTTAATCATGAAGAAAAATTACTTCATTTACTAGAACAATCTGGATTATTTGCAATTTTGGTTAGTTTAATGATAAATACTTTGGTTAGTATTATAGGTGTACTAGGAAGTGTTTTTGTTACACCACTAACCTTGTGTTTTTTGGAGTATTCAACGGTTTGCTGATTTCTATTATCGGTGAATCAATTGGTGCAGTTATTAGCTTTATTTTATATAGAAAAGGAATCAATAAATGGAAAAGACCGTTCGTATTGCACCCTAAACTTTTAAAATTAAAGGAGTTGGAAGGTTCGATACATTTTGGATAATTGTCGGTTTAAAGATTTTACCTTTTATGTCATCAGGTCTTGTGACTTTTACTAGTGCATTTTCTAAGGTGTCTTTAGGCACATTTACGCTTGTTAGTACGATTGGAAAATTACCAGCTTTAATCTTTGAAGCAGGTGCAGTATATGGTTTTATGCAAGTAAATTTAATATGGAAAATTGTAATAAGTATCTTATTAATTTCAATTATCATTTTGATTTGGAAAGTTAAGAAATAAAAAAAGTTATTCAAAGTTTTCTTAGATAGAGTGGTTAATATTTGTCTCATTTAATTTCAAATCCATAAATTCTCCATATTTATTTGTTATAGTGCCTATGTAAAGATAAAAGGAGGAAACATAATGAAATCTAAACTTTTGATTACTTCATTATTGGTAGGCGCTATTATAATTGGAGGTGTAGTGCGGGTAATTCGGAATCTAATAATAATTCAAATAGGACCATTCTAATATGTATCAATATGACCATTCCAATATGAGTGATGAAGAAATGAAAAACATGGAGGGTATGGATAATAAAGATAGTAGCATGGAAAATGGTCATGCGAGTCATAACAATCCATTAGCATTAAATAATTCAAATGGGGAAAATCAGTTTGCACTCCCACCTATTATTGAACCTAAAAATGGAATTGTTGATATTACTGCTCAACAAGGAACAACAGAAATCTTTAAGGGAACTAAAACGAGACATATGGATATAATGGTTCTTTTTTAGGCCAATCATTTCGTATTAATAAAGATCAAACGGTAACGTTTAGAACTAAAAATGATTTATCTGAACCAACAACATTTCACTGGCATGGATTAGAAATCCCTGGAAATGGTGATGGCTCCCTCATCAAGTCCTAGAGCCAGGTGTAACAGAAGATGTAAATTTTACAGTTAATCAGGGAGCATATAGTGTTGTTTCATCCACATCCAGAAGGTGCTACAGCAGAGCAAGTATATAAAGGTTTACCTGTTAAATTTATATAGATGATGAAAACTCACAAGAAATCAATGTACCAAATAATATGGTGTGAATGATTTTCCATTAGTATTCCAAGATAGACAATTTACTGAAGAAAAGCAATTAAATTATCAGCAGTCCTTAAAAGATTGTACAAATGGAGATACTTTATTAATTAATGGTACGTTGAATCCTAAACTTACAGTTGGTAAAGAAAAAGTAAGACTTCGCTTTTAAACGGTTCTAATGCTCGTAATTATACTTTTAAATTGAATACCGGAGATACATTCCAACAAATTGCTACTGATGGTGGTTTCTAAATCAACCAACTGGGTTTTGAAAGAAATTACCTTAACACCAGGTGAGAAAGCGAGCAGAGGTAATAGTGGACTTTTCAAAAATGGATGACAAGACTGATATAGCATTAATCAATGATGAAGGTACTACCCTTTTACCATTTAAAATTGAACAAAAGACTACAAGTACAAGTAAAATTTCAGAAAAATTAAATGATTTTAGTGTTACTGAAGAAGAGAAAAATTTACCAGTTTCTAAGAAGCTTGAACTATCTTTGGTATGGGGACAATGGTTTCTATAAATGGAAACCAGTTTGATATGAATCGCATTGATTTCACTCAAAAGCAGGGTGAGACTGAAATTTGGGAAATTTATAATAAACCTGATATGATGGGTGGTATGACACATCCTTTCCACATACATGGCACTCAATTTAAAATCGTGTCGATTGATGGTCAAGAACCTCCTTTAAATTTAAAAGGGTGGAAGGATACTGTCTCAATTGAAGCTGGTGCAAAACAGTTAAATTAGCAGTGAAGTTTAATAATAAGGGCATATACATGTTCCACTGCCATGTCCTTGAACATGAAGAAAATGGTATGATGGGGCAAGTTAAAATGGCAAATTCAATTATTCAATAGATTGCAAACACCAAAATGCCATAGGAGGTTTTTTTATCATTATTACATAACTCTTATATCTAGGGTTATTGGTCGTGGTTCATACTAAATAACCTACCCTATAGAAATACTCAATCTTTTTTCTAAAATTTCAATTGAAATTTTTAACAACTTAACAACATTTTTATTTAGTTAATACAAAAGAATACCTTAATGATTTTATGCTGGTTGTCCCTTTTAATGGAAATGAATATAAATAAAATGAAAGGTAATATTTATGGAATTTTATAAAGAGATTGAAATCTACTGTTATAAGTGTCGTAAAAAGACCATTTTTACATGTAAGGATTTGCATAATAAAATCGGTGTTGACAGTCATTGTCGTGAGTGTATTGGGATTTGGTTTGAATGGCAAAATCGAGCGGTAGAAAAGAAGTGGAGAATTAAAATGTATATAATCAAGGGCTGTTAAAAACATAATGTGAATCGAAGAAAGTTAGCATCTTCTTTACTAAAATTAGCAAACGTCCACTCTTTAAAGGACGTTTTTTATGTGTAAACGATTGTAATATAAATACTTTTATAAAATGGAATAAATTAAACTACAAGTAAGTCAAAAAGTTATAATAATTTTCAGAATTACTTTTTGAACCATAATTATGTCGACGAGGCGGTGCTTTACATGTCTAAAAGGAAATGTACAACATTTTCTCAGAGAAAAAAAAATGATTGCTTTAAAGAAGGAGCAAGGGTCAAGGGGAACTATCAAATTATATACCTAGGATTAAAATACAAGATATATAGTCACAAGGAAATGCTTCTCAATTAATAGAGTAGAGCCACAAAAGGAGACAGCATGAATTGTTGTCTAACTTGGAAAGAGACTTTTTTCTCTTATTAGATTGGGCATTTACAGTGGTAGACATAAGAGAACAGTTTCCTTTAAATGTTGAAACAACTATTCGTATAGCTGAAGAGAAAGGAATTAAGCACTTCTAAAGATAATAGTTCAGGTATACCGATAGATATGACAACAGATTTCTTTATAACAGTTATAAAACTATGAAAGAGATATAGAACTAAGAACTGTAAAACCAAGTGAACAACTTGAAGATAAACGAGTAATTGAAAAGTTAAAAATTAAACAAGAGTATTGGGAGATACAAGGAATAACTTGGGGGGTCATAACTGAAAAGGAAATTCCTAAACAACTAGCAAACAATATTCTATGGATACATAAATCTTATTATTTAGCAAGGAAAGAAGATATAAGCCATCCTATTTTCTTCTCTGCATTTATTGATTTTAAAAAAGGATGAAGTTGTAGCATTTTATAATAAATTTGATGAGGATTATAACTTAGAAACAGGCTCATTCTTTAAGTTATATAAAACATTTTATAGCTTTAAAAATATATTAAAATAGATATGAGTAAAGAAAATTAACCCAAGCAATCTAACTTTAGATCAAATTATTATGAATGTTTCTAAGGAGGATAACATTGATTACAATATCAGTTAATGAATTAATTAAAGACTTGACGTGTAATAAAGTATATACGTATACTTTGGATTGATGAAAGTAACATAGTTACATATGCAATTGATATAGAAGATTCCAATGCCTTACCATTCCTTTTAAAAGTTAAAGATATACATCAAGGATTTATAGAAAATTCATACTCCGTATCTAGAATCTGATCACACAAACATACTAATTAACCACATTAATTTACCTGAGGGAATGAAACAAAAGAGAGACACAGCGTGGGCAATTATCAAAAACTTAGTGAATGATGAACCTTCAATTTATAAGAAAAAATTAGGTAGGCGAGGCTGGTGAAACAAACTTGTAAATAATAAAGTATGTACAAAAACAAGCTGCTTATAAATATTTGAGAAAGTACTGGCAGAGAGGAAAAACTATGAATAGTTTGCTTCCGGATTATAGTAACTCTGGAGGTAAGGGAAGAAATAAAAAAAAGTGGTACTTTGAAAAGGGGAAAACCTAGAACCACTAACAGTGTAGGAATGATGTAACCGATGATGAAACAAGGGAAATATTTCGTAAATCGATTAAAAGGTACTATTTTACAAGCAAGAGAAACTCATTGTCATTCGCATATAAAATGATGATAAAGGAGTTCTATGCAGATGAAGTTCGTTACGAAAACAATACAATATATAGTAATACAGGATGAAAATAAAATTCCTTCATTAAGACAATTTAGATATTGGCACAACAAAAGAATTTGGTATTGAACAAAAAATAGTAAGTAGAGAAGGTAAGAAAAAATTTGAACGAGATCATCGAGCAATATTCAGGATCTTCAACTTATGAAGTCATGGGGCCAGGATCACGATATCAAATAGATGCGACTATTGGTAATGTGTATCTGGTATTATCATTTTAATTTGTGATTATATTGTAGGTAAACCAATTATATATTTTGTGGTGGACGTATATACACATATGATTACAGGAATGTATATCGGATTTGAAGGTCCTTCTTTGAACGATGATGGCAATAGCAAATGCAGCATCAGATAAAAAGGAATATTGCAGTAGATATGGTATAGAAATTTCAAATGAAATGTGGCCATCTGCGCATCTTCCTGAAATTATTCTAGGGGATAGAGGTAAGTTGGAGGGATATAACGTGAATAGTTTAATTGAAGGGTTGGATTTGGTAGTGGAGAATAATCCTGCTTTTCGACCAGATTGGAAGGGAATTGTGGAAAAATTGTTCGATACTTCACAAAGTAAAATAAAGCCGTTCTTACCAGGTTACAGTACAGAGTGATTTTAGGGAACGTGGGGCTAGTGAAGTTCTCGTTTAGAAGCTAAGTTAACTATAGATCAATATACAAAAATTGCATTGATTTATTATTTTATAACAAAAAATGGTATGTGAAGGATTTGTTAAGAGGGGAAGCAGCCATGATTTAGGGGAAAATGTAAAACCGACTCCTCTTAAACTCTGGAATTGGGGCATTAAAAATAGAGCAGGTAAGCTAAGGAAGGAACATCCTAATACTATAAAGTTTTACTTATTGTCCACAGATACAGCTACAGTAACCTCAAAGGGAATAAAGTTTAAAAATAGGTTATTTAGCTGTGAAACAGCTATAAAGGAATCTTGGTTTGTACAAGCTAGAACAAAGAAAAGTTGGACAGTTGATATTTCATACGATCCTCAAAACATGGACATTATTTATCTGCACATTAATGATAAATCACTTTTTGAAAGTTGCTTCCTTTTAGATCATCAGAAGAGATACAAAAATAAAGTACTTGAAGAAATTGAACAATTATTAATGATTGAACAAAACACATATAAAATTGAAAGTCATAGTTTGTTACAAGAAGAAATTAATTTTTATTCTAAAATTGAAGGAATAGTGGATGAGGCAATTAAGAACACCAAATCAAGATGAAAATAATAAAATCACTAAAACGGAAAAAATAAAAAATATTAGAGAAAATCGGGAAGTTGAAAAAAGTTTACGAAGAGAGTATGAGGCATTTCAAATAGGTGTAACTGAGATTGATAATGATAAAAACATTGCTTATTTCTTTTGCACCTTCTGAGCGGAAAGATAAAAAAACTGAAACATCTACGATAATGGAATTATTTAAAAAGCAAAGAAAAAAGAGATGAAAAATGGGAAGACAATTGAATTAGAGAGTGGTATTGAAGTTCTATTGGCAGAGTATCGTGAACAAGAAATAATTGATTATAAAGGGAATCCCCTTATTGAAGCGTTACCTCCGATACTCTCTAAAGAAGAAGCGTTTGATCAACTTAGCTTTATACCTATGTTTCATAATAGTGAAAGAAATTTATCAAGTCATCATCGTTACCATGCTTTACTAAGATTATCAAGATTTTATCAGCCTATAAATCAAACCTTAAATCTAGAACAGCGTTTTTCAGGTTTCATTAGGTATGGATATGTTAATCGAAATCCATTACATAAAAAACATGTTCAAGCATTACTTGATTTACACAACAAGCTTGTTAATAAAGAGGAAACCAAATTGCACACCAGATATACGTTCTTCTGCTTCAAGTTTCACTTTAATGGGATATAGCAGGAATAGGTAAAACGTGTGCGATAAAAAGGGTACTATCTCTTTATCCGCAAGTAATATTGCATCAAAATCCAATCAATTTGATTCAAATTGTATGGTTAAAGTTGGATTGTCCACATGATAGATGATAAAAAAGTCTTTGTATCAACTTTAAAAAAAAGTTGATTCGTTGACAGGTACTAATTATTTTGAAAAGTATCCTAGTTCATCAAATTCAGTTAACTCAATGGTAACTCGTATAGGGGCAAGTCGCTCGTTTACACTCCAATAGCACATTAAGCATTTGATAAGGTTCAGCACTCGTTATTTGCATCAGGTGCTGCATCAGAAATGATGATGAATTTTTTTGTAACGCTAGTGAATGAAATAGGAGTACAGTAATGTTTATTGGAACCATGAAAGCCAAGGCATTATTACAAAAGGATTTCAGACAAGCACGTAGAAGCAGTGGCCAAGGCGACATGGTATGGCAGCAAATGAAACAAGATGATGATTGGGAAGTATTAATCACAAGTATGTGGGATTATCAGTGGACGAATGAATATACGGAACTGACAGAAGAATTATTAAACACGATTAGAAGAGAGCCAAGGAATTGTGGATGTTGCTGTTAAGTTGTATTTACTCGCACAAGCGAGGGCAATCAATTCTGGCCTTGAAAAAATAACCCCTAAACTTATACAAAAGGTAGTGAAAGAAGATTTGAAACTTCTTCAACCTATGTTGGAGGCTCTTAAATCCGGAAATCAAAGCGACATTGCAAAATACGAAGATATTGTTCCAATGGATATTGAAGATTATCTTCTAAATAGATTGCCAGTATTAGACCTTAAGGCCAGGGTTCAGGCAAAAAAGAAAAGATGGCCCAAAGATCGTACAAATAAAGAACTTCCAATACTAGAAAAATTAATCCTATCCTTAATTAATTTAGATGTTTCAGAAAAAATTGCTGAAAACGCTGCTAAATATGCACTGAAAAATTCACCTGAGTCAACAATTCCACAACTAATGACTCTATCACTCCAATACATTGAGGGAAAGAAAAAGAAGTTGAAGACGAAAGGCAATACTTCAGTAAATAAACTTCAATCAATAGTTGATATAGGAAAGAAAATAAACGCTTCTGTTATGAGGCATTATGTGAAGAAGGATATATTAAAAATCCTTTAGATGACTTAATAATGTAAGGGTGTGTAAATAAAATAGATGTTAGCATTTTTTCCTTCAATTTATAAAGATGAAAACTATTGTGTAGTTGTGTTGGCTAGATACCATAAACGTTCAGGAAATTAAGTAATAAACATTCAACTTTAGATTTGTTTGGAAAAAAGAAAGCATATATTATTCCTGATTTACCTACTGATTTAGAGATATTATTAGAAAAAGTAAATCCTTTTTTAAATTCGAGTATTGATGAATGGATAAATTATCATACATTGTATAACTACTATACAAATTTTACTTCAAAAGAAATAAAACAGAGTGTTCGAAATAAAATGTTATATGGCTATCAGCAATGTCTCCTTGCTCATTCAACAGGTCAAATGGTTACAAACTTACATAAAAGAGCCTATGTATTTTCGCTATTGTCCTAACTGCTTTGAAGAAGATATTCAAGTGAATGGAGAAACATATCGCAGACATCACCAATTACCAAGTGTATTTATTTGTTTAAAGCATTCTGTCTTGCTTGTAGACAGTTCAATCTTAATTAGGCAAGGAAACTCTTCGTATTTTTATTCAAACATTGAAAACAGTTTAGAGAAGGGCAATAAAAGTGATGTTTCAAAAGTAAACTTTGATTTGCTACGTCATTTTGCTGTAGAAAGTAGCAACTTAAATCAAAAGGATTATAAATTTGATCAGTTAAATTTATTAGAGATTTATCATTACCTATTGGATCGCGAAGGGTATGTAAAATCAAACGGCACAATCGGACCAAAGGCGATTAGAAGAAGACTTTTTATTAAGAAGTTTAAGGTCGATTTTTTAATATTGATGCAATCATTTCCAAGTGGTGTAAAAGGACCATGTAGTTAAGGGCAATAACAAGAAAACATCGAAAGTCTTTTCATCCTGTACGGCATTTACTGTTCATTTATTTTTTAGGTGAATCGGTTGATACAATTGAACAGTATGCAAATAAACGATATAGTCCATTTGGTGAAGAGCCATATCTATGTTTGAATCCTGCGGCAGAACACTTTCTACAGCCTGTAATAACTAATTTAAAGGTTACTCGTTGCTATGATACTAAAAGGCCGGTAGGAACCTTCTCCTGTGCCTGTGGCTTTGTTTATTCTCGTAAGGAACCAGAAAATAGAACAGAAGAGGATAAAACAAATATAGGGCGTATTAAGATGTTAGGTGATACTTGGTTGAGCAAACTCCATCAATTGGTTGAAATAGAACAGTTGAGTTATAAAGCATGCTCAAAAATATTAAAAGTCGACACCAAAACAATTATTAAGTATTCTAAGCAAAGAAATAGTAAGCCTATGAACAAGGAAGTCATCTAAAAGTGATTTGAAGCAAAAATGGATTGATTTAATTAACCAATACCCCATATTATCAAGAACAGAATTTAGAAAAAAAGACCCATCACTTTATATGCGAATTTATAGAAATGATAAGGAATGGTTAAAGGAACATTCCCAGTTGTTAAAGTAAATAGGGTTACTAATAAAAGAGTTGATTGGGTACAGAGAGACCTTCACATCTTGGGCATGGTAAAAAAAGCAGTGGAAGATATAAGTGCTAAAGAAAAACCAGTTAGAATAACCGTAAGCAGTATAGGTAAAATGATTAATAATAAATCGTTGTTAGAAAAAAGAGTAAATAAACTGCCCAATACGATGAAGTATATTGAGAGTGTTAAAGAAAATACGACCAATTTTCAAAAGAGGCGTATTAGTTGGGCTATAGATCAATTAAAAGATGAAGAACTTGAAGTTTGGAAAATAATGCGAAAAGCAGGAATCAGTGAAAGATTTTATTCTGGGTTAGAGATAGAAATAAAAAGGCAGATAATAAGTGCGAAGCAAAAATTATGATATAAAGAATGATACCAAAAAGCTGATCTACAATAGCTGAAAACACGGCTTTTTTTGTTGTAGTCATAATGGTGTTGTTTCATCTTGAAATCGAAAAATTAAAATCCTGTGAATCCACCAAAGAAGGGAGTAAACCAAGCAATAATTTTTGTCATCATGTCAAAATAGAGTAGCACACCCATTACTATCATTAACCATCCACCAATGCTCATAATGAGATGACTTTTTGTTGGAAAAAGACGTTGCATGCTGTGCAAATCATATTGACTAAGAAGAACTTGAACAGTGAACAAGTTTGTAATCAAAGCAATATTTATTCTTCTGACTTTAGCAACAGAAGCACAGTAAATATGAAACTACTGTGCTTCTGTTTTTAGTTCAATACATACTATGCAACCTCTCATATTCATGTGGGGGGAGCATCTACAGAGAAGTTTATTAATAATTGACATAACTATGTAACAAAATATCCCGAGGTTTATATTGATTATTCTGATTGCTATAATAAAATGATGTTATATCTTGTTAAGTTATAACATTGAGGAGGAAAACTTCTTATTTATTTCAGAGAGACAACAACTTATACGTGACATGACCTTTCTATATAGACACAATTTGAAAATCTCAGAATTAAGTCAAACACTTGAGGTATCAGAGATGACAATACATCGAGATATAAAACCTCTGATTGAAGAAGGGCTTATTATGAAGACATATGGTGGGATTACACTTATAAGGGATCAATCTATACATCGTGTTGAGGAAGACGAGTGTGTCATCGTAAGTGTGATGATCGATTGGTTTACAGGATAATTCTTTTAAATGGAGAACGTGAAAATGCTTGTTGCAGCCATTGTGGAATACTGCGGCATCGACAGTTAGGTGATGAGGTAGCACAAGCAATTTGTACCGATTTTTTAACAGGGTCAACGATGGACGCTCATCTAGCTTGGTTTGTTTTAGACACTACTGTCCATATTCGTTGTTGTTACCCACAAGTGTTGGTATTTGAGACTTAAAGAATATGCAGAGAACTTTGTAAAAGGATTCGGAGGTAAAGTCCTTACATTTTCCGAAATAATGAAATCATTTCCTCAACACCTTAAATTGTCCTGTAAGAACAGTTGAAGAGGGGAATTTAAATGAATGAGGTATTTCTTCAGATACATGTGTGGTTAAGTCAGTTAGCCAATTTAGTAGCAGAACCAATTTATACTTAGCACTAAAACTAGATGTATGGGGAATGAAGGCTTTCTTATTAGGGTTGGTTGGGGCAACTGCACCATGTAAACTTACATCTAATTCTACTGCTGTTGCTTTGATTACATATGAGACTGAAAAAAATAAAAGGTGGTTGAATGTAGGGAGTTATATTACAGGCAAATCTTTAGTGTACATATTGTTAGGCATAATGTCTGTATTCATGGGTGGTACAGTTTGTGATTTTCCTTTGGTCTTGGAACAATGTTTTTCCGTAAATTATTTGGCCTTACTCTTTCTCTTAATTCAATTAGCTCTCCTTGGAAATATTTCAGTACATTCCTCTGCATCACAACGTATCTTCCAAAAAGTCCAAAAAGAATAAAAAATGAAAAATACATCTCTTTCTTTGGGTTGGCTATGGGTTTTTTATTATCTGTTCCTACGTTGTTTTGGTTATTTTTTGTCTTGTTATTGCCGACAGGAAATGGAGAATTTAATTTGATAGGTCCCATTTTTTTTGCAATTGGAACAGCAATGCCACTCATTTTATATCTGATATTACTGACTATTAGTGAACGGTTATTAAATCCAATGAAGAAGACTTTGTATTCATTCCAGTTAATAGTATCAAGGAATATTTCTGCAATCTTCTTTATATTGTAGGATTATTCGAAACTTTAAATGCTTGGATAGGATAGAAGGGAATTTGTTTATGATATATATATTTAGTTTTAGTATTATTTTTTTGTTAACCGGTTACGTCATTTTTTCTACCTATCGTGCCAAATCGTTTTTATCAGAAATGACTGCTATGATGATTGCAATGGCTGTTTCTATGATGGCTAGCGTACGTCGTCAGAACCATATTAGGAGTAATATTAGTAGGGAAAATGACTGTCCAGTAATCTCCTCAGTACTTTTTGGCATGATAATTGGATATGTTATTGGGCGTCCCTTTAGTTTATTGGCTTCATTAGATGGACTGTATATTAGCAGGTATCATGGGCGGCATGATGGGTGCAATGTTGGGGGTAATGGTTTTTTCTTGAGATTTTGTCGTTATGATGATATTTGTGGATGCAATTTTTATCATTGTCATGATTCTTATATTGAAATTAATTAGACAAGAAGTTAAGGAACAAAAATAACGGTAATATCAAATAAAAATAAATGGAGTAAGAGCTCTTTTGTGTAATTGCCGTATTATTAGTTGTTTCTTTGTATTCTTTAAACCCATTTCTCATTACTTCAGAGATCTTTTGGGTGATACAACTCCGGTTTCAGACGATTCTTCTACAAAAATAAATGAAGTAAAAGCAAGAGCAAAAAGACGGTTATCAGGAAGCCGTCATAATGGAAGAGCCATTGGAATGCAGCTGAGATATGTAAAAGTAAAAGCTGGAATCCCAGTTCAACTTCATTTTCAAAAGAGTTTTTCAGGGTGGATGCTTATCATACTTAATAATAGAGGACTCCTTCCAAATAGAAAAAGATCTTGATAAAAGGTGATAACTTGGTCGAATTCACACCAGAAAAACCGGGTATATATACGTTTCATTGTGGAATGAATATGTATTTTGGAAAGATAATAGTTGAATAATGGATAACAACGAAACAAAGCACAGCCATTAAGAGTCTGTGCTTTGTTTTAGTTTCACCTTTAAAATTTCTTTACTTATGTAGATTTAAAAAATAAGTATCGTGGGGTTTTCTTCTTTCTTCAGAGAGATATTCTACTTTAAGCATATTCTCTAAGTGTTTTTCTTCTTGAAGAATAGGTTATGAATTGAAACTATATTTAGTAAACAAATAATTAATGTAACTAAGTTAGGGAATGTCAAAAATTAACCTATAAACATTAAATTGAATCCAACAAATCCAGTTTAGACTATATTTGTATAAACCATTGGTGATTAGCGAGGTTTTTGTTTCTTTATCTATACCAACTCTCCAAGAGGTTTTCATTGTTATCATTGATAAAATAAAAAACAGTAAACCAATGGTAATTGTATTAAAATCCAAAGTAATGCATAACCTCATTGGTGAATAGTTTAGGTAAAATATTATCAATCGAATTATCAAATATTGACTCTAAAAGCCATGCAATTTTATACGAAAGTTGAAATTTTAACAAACATTTCGGAAGAATCGACGGATGTCCCCTTATTTCCTTTTCCTAACACATTTGCTTTTATCCCTGATTTCTTATTTAGAATAACTAGCTTTAATGAATAGGAAAATAAAAACAAAGCAAACAGAATCAATGAAAAAACATTTACCAGTTCCATTTTTATCTCTTCTTTCTATAATGAATTAAGTGCTATTTTAAGAAAGTAAAGTACTAGAAATAAAAAGATGGACTTTCATATAAAAAGCCCATCTATTGAATAAAGTGCGTTAATTAACATATTAAACGTAAGCTGTTTAATGCTACTAACGATGTTGCTCCCCCCATCTGAGACAATGGCAATCCAAAGTGTTAGCCAACCTGGAATAACTAATAGTAATGCAGCTAGTTTAATTAAAATGGCAAATGCTATATTTGCCTTGATAATATTTAAGGCCTTACGACTTAGCTTTATTGTAAACGGTAATTTCCGTAGATCATCTGCCATTAAAGCAACATCTGCAGTCTCTAATGCAGTGTCTGTACCAGCACCACCCATGGCGATACCGACTGTAGAAGCTGCTAAAGCAGGAGCATCGTTGACACCATCACCGACCATCGCAACATTGCCATAGTCTTTTCGAAGTTGTTTTATATAGGAAAGTTGTCTTCAGGCATTAATTCAGCTTGAATTTCAGAAACCCCTACATGATGACCAATTGCATTCGCAGTCCCTTTATTATCACCAGTTAACATGATTGTTTTCTTAACACCCATGTTATGCAATTTCTCAATAATTTCTTGGCTAGATTCACGTACCTCATCAGCTACGGCAATGATTGCTTGAATCTCTTTTTCAGTTCCTAATATCATGGCAGTTTTGCCTTCATTTTGTAACTTAAGGATGTTTCCTTCTAAATTCTCTGGAATAGGTACATTTAACTCTGGAACAATTTTGGGCTACCGATGTAATACAAAGTACCATCTACTTCACCTTTTATTCCTTTGCCAGTAATGGCTGCGAAAGCGTCAACGTTGATATTTTTGAATGAAACATTTTCTTCTTCGGCTCTTTTAATAATCGCAGAAGCTAAAGGGTGCTGAGATCGAATTCTAAAGCCGTAATTATGGCTAATTCTTTTTTGAATCTTTTTGGGTATTCATTACATCAAAGTTTGTAACCACTGGAACACCTTTTGTAAGCGTACCTGTTTTATCAAAAGCAATTGCCTTAAGCGAACCCATTTCCTCTAAATAAATGCCACCTTTAATTAAAACCCCTTTTTTAGCAGCATTACCTATAGCTGAAACAATTGAAATTGGTGTTGAAATAACAAGCGCACATGGACATCCAACTACAAGTACTGATAAACCTTGATAAACCCAAGTTTCCCAACTACCATCGAAGAACAGTGGGGGAACAATTACTACAAGCCTGCAATGACCATGATAATTGGTGTATAATATTTCGCAAATTTATCAACAAATGCTTGTGAAGGAGCGCGTTCACCTTGAGCTTCTTCAACTAGATGTATAATTTTTGAAATCGTTGTATCTTCAACCTACTTGTAATTTTAACTTCTAATAAACCCTCTTCATTTAATGTTTGGCAATTCCTTATCATCTACTGTTTTTGAAACTGGTACTGATTCCCCTGTAATAGCTGCTTGTTTAACTGCAGAAAGACCGCTAACCACGATGCCATCCATTGCAATTTTTTCCCCAGGTATAACAATCATAATATCGCCAATCTCTATATCATCTACGTGTCCCATGATTTCTTTAACATTTCGACGAATTAAAGCTTCTTTTGGTGCAATATCCATTAATGAGCGAATTGATTGACGTGCTTTATCCATTGAATAACGCTCTAAAGCTTCACTAATAGCGAATAGGATAACAACTATGGATGCTTCTGCCCATTCTCCTATAAATGCAGCACCAATGACAGCTACCGTCATTAATGTTTTCATGTCAAAATCAAAGCGAGTTAAATTTTTGAAACCAACTTTGAATAGATTGAAACCACCGATTACAATTGAAGCTATAAATAATAGGGAGGTAATAAGATTTTTCTTCACCGTTTACGTATTGAGATAGATAACCGAATACGATAAATAAGCTTGCGTATAAAAGTGTGCTATGTTTTTTGTAAAATGGTACTTTCTTTTCAACTTGCCCCTCACTATTGTCAGAAGATGGAGCTTTAGATCTGTATGAAGTGCTATCCATTGATACTTTTAAATTTTCAAAAGCTCCAGCTTTTTCAAGTTCCGCAATAGTTGTTTCGCCAGTTACGGAAATTTTAGAAGCACCGAAGTTTACTTTTGCATCTTGAACCCCTGGAAGCTCTTTTACATTACGTTCAAATTTACCTGCACTCTTTGCACGCAAGAAGCTCCTTCAATTCTATAGGTAGTATCTGTTTGGGGTGGAGTAACACGTTTTTGTTTTTCTGGCGTTACTTTTAAGTTTTCGAAAGCTCCAGCCTTTTCTAACTCCTCCACGGTCGCATCGCCTGTAACTGATATTTTCAGTGTTTACCCAAATTTCACCTTTGCATCTTGAACACCAGGTATTTCTTTTACATTACGTTCAAATTTACTTGCACAGTTGGCACAAGAGAAACCGTTCACGCGGAATACCTGTTTTTCCTCAGTCATTAATTTCACCTTCTTTATGTTCTTCAAATGCAACACTGATTAAATTCTTAAAATATGGGTCATGAATAGCGTAATAAACCAATTTCCCTTCTTTACGATATTCAGCTAATCCTAAATTTCGTAGTAAACGCAAATGGTGCGACGCAGTTGCTGTTGTTGACCCAATAATATTAGCGATACGCAAACACATAATTCATCTTCTAGTGTTAGCGCATAGGCAATTTTTACACGTGTATAGATCCGAAAGTGCTTTAAAAACTTTAGCAACATCCATTGATTTTTTTTCTTTTAACTTGTCTTGAACATAGTTTACTTTATCCTCATGAATACAGGTGATTTCACATATTTCTTTCATATATTTTCCTCCAGTTATCATTCAAACGTTCAAACGATTATTTGATTGTTTTTATAATAAACTTAAACATTCAAATAAGTCAAAACAGTTATTTGAATGTTTTATTTATTTAATGCAATTTATTATTTTTGACCAGAAAAGTATATGCAAAAGCCTAAGCTTGAAAAAAGTTAATTTTTTTGGATATGTATGGAAAAAGAAATGTAGATCATTAAATTAGAGGTTAGCTATTGAATATGATCAATTATTAGTTTGAATAATAGTTGCAAATTGCAAATAAAATTGCTATATATATTTATTAAGGATAGAATATTTTTGTGTTTTACTTAGTTTTATTAATTACAGCTATTATTTTTAATGAATTTATATTTGCAAAATGCAAATAATAAGGGGGATAAAAAATGAAAGGGATTCTTGATACAATCGTTCTGGGGGAGGGCAGGCTGGACTTGCAGCAGGCTATCATTTACTGAAAAAAGGTCTACGATTTTTAATATTAGAAGAAAGTGATCGGATGGGGGGTTCTTCGCCAAATTATTATGACAGTCTTAAATTGTTTTCTCCAGCAGGGTTTTCCTCTATGCCCGGCATGAAGTTTCCTGGAAACCAGAATCTCTATCCGAAAAGGGATGAAGTTATTCGATACTTACAAGATTATAAAAAAAAGTTCCAATTACCTGTTTTAATTAATCAGAGAGTAGAATGATAAAAAAAAATAACATAGGTTTTATTGTTCGAACTGTCACAGGCGATCAATTTTAAAATTAGAACAATAAGTAAATACTACAGCTAATTTAATAATCCTTTTATTCCTTAACATTCAAGGAAGAGAAGTCTTTCAAGGGAAAACACTTCACTCTTAAGGAAGGTATCAGAAATCCACAGCCATATCACAACCAAAGGGTAATCGTAATCGGAGGAGGTAATTGGGCTGTCCAGAATTGCTGTTGAATTGTCTAAGGTTAGCCAAACTACTCTTTCAGTACGACAGCCAATAAAATTGTAAAACAACGTCTACTTGGACGGGACATACACTATTGGTTGAAGGTATTTGGTTTTGATACCTTTCCTTTCTGGCGCTTTGGAAAAACGGCACCCAGATCAAATGCTGTGAATGATATAGGAGGATATAAAGATCGAATTAGTAAGGGGAGTCCGGAACAACGTTTAATGTTTACTTCTTTTTATGAAGATGGAGTTATTTGGCCGGACAGAGAAAGGGAGCCTGTAGATACCATTATCTATGCCACAGGATACAGACCACATTTACCCTATATGAAATTACTTGGTGCATTAGATGGGGAAGGAATGCCTTTACAAAAGGCAGGTATTAGCAGTATCCCTGGATTATATTTTGTGGGACTAGAAGGACAACGATCATTTTCATCTGCAACTTTAAGAGGTGTGGGAGAAGATACCAAGTATGTTGAAAAAGTTACTTCACCACATGAAAAGTAGAAACTTTTGAAGTGGAAAAAACATCTTCAAAAAAAGTTAAAAATATTTTAGTTGTATTTTGCAAATAAATAATATATATGTCTTTATAGGAGATGATTAAATGGAAAATAAACGTAAAGTTTCAAGTTTTAACTCAAAAGTTTGCTCTACTAAATAAAACATGTTGTACTGTAGGATCAATTGACATCACACAATACAGAGCCATATTCTATATGAGATCGACAAACAAAATAATCCTTCTATGCAACAAATAGCAGAGGCAATAGGTATGGATATTACTACATTTAGTAGACAGATTCAAACTCTTATTAAGATGAATCTTGTCAAAAAAACTCCTCTAACATCAGATAAAAGAGTGTACATTTTGTCATTAACTGTGGAGGACACATTTTCTCGCTACTACAATTGATGAAATGATAAACAATTATTTAAATGAAGTTTTTTCACATTTGAATGACTGAGAAAAGAAACTGTTTTACGTTCAATTCAACTCTTAAATAAAGCTATGGCTAAATCAAATTTGTGTTGTACACCTTCTCCATAACTCGTTACTAAAGAAAAATTAATGGAGATAAATTAATCTTTATCATTATCTTTAAAGCGTACGTTTAGGTAACTGAACGTACGCTTTAAAAAAAGTATAAAAATTT